>NZ_FWWR01000009.1 GCF_900176115.1 Peptoniphilus asaccharolyticus DSM 20463
AATCTCAAGGAGAAAACGAGTACACTCTATCTAATAACAATATTATACAGCAAACCTGAATAATATTTAGTCGATAAAGGATTATAGGTTACCTTTAACAACCTAAATACATTATATAAGGAGAAAAATTAACTAAGAAAAAACGTGGATTTTCAACAAAAAAAGAAGCATTAAAATGGGAACAAGAATTCTTAAATCAACATTCTGAATCAATTGAAATGAGCTTTAGGGAGTTTTTTGAACTTTATAAGAGAGATAGAAAACCAAGAATAAGAGAAAATACTTGGAGGACAAAAGAAGCAATTGTAAATCAAAAAATACTTCCCTATATTGGTGATTTAATGCTTAATGAGATAAGTAATGTAACTATCATTCAATGGCAAAATGAGCTTATGAAGATTAAGGATAAGAATGGGAAAAACTACTCTCCTACTTATTTGAGAACTATTCATGCCCAGTTATCTAGTATCTTAAATCATGCTTGTAGGTACTACAATTTAAAAACTAATGTTGCTCGTGATGTTGGATCTATGGGAGAAAAAGAAGCTGATGAAATGCTATTTTGGACTCAAGATGAATATGAAAAATTTATAGAAGCTATTAAAGATAAACCTGAATCATTCTATGCTTTTGAACTTTTATATTGGTGTGGTCTTAGAATGGGAGAATTATTAGCCTTAACAAAAGAGAAATTTGATTTTGAAAGGCATACATTAAAAATTGATGAATCTTTACAAAGGATTGATGGGAAAAATGTAATAACTGCTCCTAAGACTAAAAAAAGTATAAGGACAATAGTTATGCCTGAATTTCTAACTGAAGAGATTAAAGAGTATATAGACAGTTTTTATAAGTTAAAACCAAAAGACTTAATATTTAATTTCTCCAAGAGTTACCTACACCATGAAATGGATAGGGGATCTAAGAAATCTCAAGTAAAAAGAATTAGAATACATGATTTAAGGCATTCTCATGTTTCACTCTTAATTGAACTAGGATTTTCTGCAACTGCAATAGCTGATAGGATTGGACACGAATCGATTGATATAACCTATAGATACGCTCATCTCTTCCCTAGTAAGCAAAAAGAAATGGCTCTGTCTTTAACACAAGTAAGAAATAATAAGGCAAATGACTGGAAAGATTTATTAGAAGAGGATGATAAAGATGTTTAGAAGACATTCATTAGATGAAATTTCTAAAAAAACGAGAAATAAAGACAAAAATAGAAAAAGAAATCGAATTTTAAACTTTAGAGTATCTGAAGAAGAATATGATCTAATAAACAAAAAGATTGAAATCAGTGGACTTAAAAAACAAGATTATTTTCTACAAATGCTATTAAATCACGAAGTTAAGTTAGTAAGTGATTATAGACTTTCTGATAATATAGCCAAGGAAATATTTCAACTAGCAAAAGTTATTAAAAAGTTTGGCAAACTCAATGACGATGAAACTGATATTTTAATCTATATTTTAGAAATATATGAAGAAATCAAAAAAGAAAAAAGCCCCTACTACAAAGAGTAAAGGCATGCACTCCTGTGAGAAGTGTTCTCTAGACAAGTTCATTTTACCACAGGAGTCTTATTTATACCAGACAGGAGGATAAAATGGAGAATAAATATAAAACAATAAAGAGATTAGATGGTTGTAAAAAGAAGAGGAGTAAGGCTTATGACAGATATTAAATTAAAATTCCCAGAAATAGATCAGACTTACGCCTTTTTAGACTTACAAACTACAGATAAGGGGACGGTTAGACAAATTACTGGGAATATTGTAACAGCTATTTTAAATCCCAAATATTGTCAAAATCAAAAAATCATTGATGGACAAATATTCTTTGATAAATTTACCAATGAAATAAAATTCCAGGGGAAAATTATCGGAGAAAGAAATATAAAGGAAAATCAAATAAGACTTTGGGATGATTCTTTGAACAATAGATTAGGCTTAGAGATAGAAAAACATTTTGGAATTAATTATAACGCAAACAAAATGTGGGAAGCTATTCGTTTTGTAGCTCATCAATATGAAGTGAGTCCGCCAAAGCAATATCTTCAAAATTTAAAATGGAATGGAGATAAAAATGCCATTAGAAAACTTTTACCAAAGTATTTGGGAGCGGATGATACAGAGCTTAACAATTGGATAATGGAACATATGATATTGGGCATGATAAAAAGAATTTTTAATCCAGGAGCTAAGTTTGATGAGATGATTGTTTTAGTTGGTGGGCAAGGTATAGGCAAATCGACTTTTGCAAGATACTTGTCCATAACAGATGATTGGTTTTGCACAATAGAAAACATTCAAGGCAAGGATGCTGTAATGAACCTTATGGGTAAAACTGTTGTTGAAATCGAAGAATTTGTTGCTTTAAGAAATGCAAAATCGGCTAATGAAGCTAAATCTTTTTTATCAGACGAATTGTCAAATCAAATGCAACACCTATGGTAAGAGACCAAAAAGTTCTTCTTTAGGTGTTTTATATTTTATACATTTTCTAGGTCTATTATTCATTAAACTTAAGTTATAATTTAATTCATCAATATTCACTTCTGATAAATCCATACCCTTAGGATAAAACTCCCTCAAAAGTCCGTTACTATTTTCATTTGTACCTTTTTGCCATGCACAATAGGGATCACAAAAATAAGTTTTGCATCCTAATTCTTTTTCTATTTTCTCAAATTCTGAAAATTCTTTACCTCTATCAAAGGTTATTGTTTTTACTAATTCTTTTGGATAATCTTTTAATGCATTTATTATTGCTGGTGTTACGCTTTCCGACTTTCTATTTTCAACTAGGATTGCTATATAATATCTAGATTTTCTTTCTGCTAAAGTTACGAAACAACATCTACTTTTCCTTTTATGATCTAATCTGCCTGATTCCACTGTATCTGCTTCCCAGTGGCCTAATTCTTGCCTTCTGTATATCTCTTTAGGTCTTTTCTTAATTGTTCTACCTTTATCATTGAATTTTCCTCTTTTTTCTGCTGGCCTTTTAAATTTAGCTTTTCTTCTCAAATTTTTCATACTAGTTTTTGGCAGCTTTTTGGCGTGTATCATTCTATATATCGTTGATGTAGATGGTAATTCATGAATCTCATTTGTGTTTCTATTTGATATTTGTTCAGGGGACCAATGTTCGTTAATCTTTACAGTTAAATAATCAATAACATCTTTAGAAAATTTACTTTTTCTATGGCAGTCTTTTCTTCTATCAATATATTTATCATTTGCCTTTATCGGAAAGTACTTAGTGTAACTTCCCCTACTAACTTTTATCTTAGATGAATTTCTTTTAATTTCTCTAGATATTGTACTAGGTGACCTTTTAAGTGCTTGTGCAATTTTCCTTATACTCATTCCTAAATTTAAAAATTGGTAAATACAAGATCTTTCTTCTATGGTAAGATGGTTATAGCTCATAGTTAATCACTCCTTTTAATATGTTTTGTTTGGTCACTTACATATTAACACAGCTGATTAGCTATGAGTTTATTTATGTTGCACTTGTTATGATAAATTATCATCAAAATTAAGCGATAGGATAAGGATACCCTACGAAAAATATGCAACAGACGTGCCAAGAACTTGCATCTTTATAGGGACATTAAACGAAAGAACTTTTCTTAATGATCATACTGGAGAAAGAAGATATTTGCCTGTGGAATGCAACCCAAATAAAAGAGTAAGGACTATATATCCAGATAAAAATAATAAAGAAAAAATTTCAGATAAAGAATATATAGCTCGTATAAGAGAAGATTTTAATCAGGCTCTAGCCTTAGGGTATGAAATCTTTAAAAACAAGACTCACGCATGGACTATACCAAAAAATCTTTTAAAAGACTTGTATAAGGAACAAGAAAAATTCAAATATCTAAACCCAGATGTGGAAGACATTAGATATTTCTTAGAAGAATATAAGCCAAAAAGTGCAGATCCAAATATAACTTGTTTCAAAGAACTAACCATGCAAGGCTACCAAATAAAATCAAAATCTTTTTCAGAGATTATGGATAATTATTTTCAAGAATGGATTCCAGTTAGGTCATCAAAGACC
This sequence comes from Peptoniphilus asaccharolyticus DSM 20463, assembly GCF_900176115.1. Lineage (GTDB taxonomy): Bacteria > Bacillota > Clostridia > Tissierellales > Peptoniphilaceae > Peptoniphilus > Peptoniphilus asaccharolyticus. Next base: position 4,079 of record NZ_FWWR01000009.1, read on the forward strand.
AAGAGAATATCACCAAGTGGAGTCTCAATTCCAGTAAAACTATACTATGAAAAGAAAAAAGAAAATGAAACTGACTTTATAGAAGTTGATAAGAAGTTTTTGCCAGAAGAATGGCAAAAAGAAAAACAATTAGAAATAGATACAGCAAATCAAGTAAAGATACAAATGTAACTTTGTAACCTGTAACCAATCGTTATAAATCTTCTTAAATTAGGATTACATAAATTAATGGCTTGATAATATGGGGTTGACACAGACTCTTAAAACAAGCTCGCCTAATTTTGGAAGTTTTTATTTTGTAAGTTACAGTTACACTTATTAGTTCCTATTTGAAAAATTATGGAAAATCAAATTAATGACTTGTTATTAATAGCAAGCACAGTAAGTGAGTACCCACTTACGAAAAAATCAAAAAATCAATAGCTTTTAAGGCTATATAATTTTATTATTTTTACCTTGTTAGGGAGAACCCTAAGACCCCAAAAGATAAGTGCTAAGGAGAAAAGTATGGATAATAGAAAAAGAAATAATCAACTTAAAATATATTTAACAGATGAAGAAAAAGAAATTTTTGAAAAGAAAATGAAACTTGCAAATTGCAAAACCATGTCCCATTTTTTAAGAAAATGTGTATTAGAAAAAGAAATTTATATTGTAGACCTAGAACCATTTAGAGATCTCCAATGGTCACTTTCAAATGTAACAAATAATATAAACCAGATTGCAAAAGCTACTAATACAACGGGAGTAATTTATAAGAAAGATATTGACTATATGAGAGAAAAAATAGAGAAATTGTCAAAAAAAATATGGGATATACATTCCCTGTTATTAAGAAAATAATTATTTAATTAGTTCGAGATAAGAGAATAAAAGCCTGTTAAAAGAATGGTTTTAATGGTATAATTAAGACAATATAGATAAATATAGGGAGTTGTTTCGAATATCTCATGTTGAAATTTAGTTATAAAAAATTGTTTAAAAAACTTATAGACTTAGAAATGAAAAGTACTGAACTTATGGACAAAGCACAAATAAGTAAAAGTACATTTTATAAAATAAAAAATGGACAAAATGTTACTACAGATGTGCTCTTAAGAATTTGTAATACATTGAATTGTGATATATCAGATATTGTTGAATGTGAAAAAACTAGCACAGAAAATCATTAGTTAAAATGTAAGGAGAATAATTTGGGAAATTCAATTTTAAATAAAGCAAAATACAGTAAAAGCAATACCGATGAATGGTATACAACTTATGAAACTGTAGAAAAAGAATTGTCTAATTATATGCCTCAATTTAAAAATAAAATTGTATTATGCAATTGTGATGATCCTTATGAATCTTCATTCTCAAAATATTTTTTGAATAATTTTAATAAGCTAGAGCTTAAAAAACTTATTTGCATATCTTATGGAAAATCAAAAATGCATTCGTCGGATTGTGATAGAGGCTTGGTGTTAGAAATAGACCATTTACCAGATTCATTATATGGTGAAGAAATAGAGCCATATATAAAAGAGAACAATTTTGTAAAAAAATTACTTGGAGATGGTGATTTTAGAAGTGAGGAATCTATTAAATACCTAATTGAATCCGATATTGTGGTTACAAATCCACCTTTTTCTAAATTTATTGAGTTATTTTCTTTAATATCTCAATATAATAAAAAATATTTGTTAATAAGCAATCAAAACGCTATCACATATAAAGAGATATTCCCCTATATAAAAATGAATCAAGCTAAAATTGGGTATCATTTTGGAGATATACAGTTTAAAGTTCCTGCTGATACCGAGCCTAGAAAAACAAGATTTTGGATTGATGAATCAGGTCAAAAATGGAGAAGTATAGGAAATGCTATGTGGTTAACCAATTTAGATATAAATAAAAATATTAACCAACTAATTTTAAAACATAAATATGTTGAGGGTAAGTATCCTAAGTATGATAACTTTGATGCAATTCACATTTCAAAAGTTTCAGAAATTCCATATGATTATGATGGAATAATGGGTGTGCCTATTACTTTTTTAAAATATTATGATGAAAAATCTTATGAGATAATAGGAGAAGCCAATCATGGATCAGATAATGAGTTTGATTTATTTAAACCAATTATTAATGGCAAAGAAACTTTTAAGAGAATACTGATTAGAAAACGAAAGAGAGAATCTTATGAAATTTAGAATATTAGATTTATTCTGTGGTGCTGGGGGCATGTCTTATGGAATGCATAAAAATAGTAACTTTACCACGAAAATAGCATTAGATGTAAATGACAAATTAGCACAAACTTTTATTAAAAATATGCCTGAAGCTAAAGTGATAATAGGTGATATTAGAGACAAAAAAATTCAAGATAATATAGTTGATTTATCTATAAAAAATAAAGTTAATATGATTATAGGCGGACCTCCTTGTCAAGGATTTTCTTTAAAAGGCAAGAAACTTGGCTTAAAGGATCCTAGAAATTTTCTGTTTATAGAATACCTTCACATAGTAGAAAGAATAAATCCTGAAGTATTTGTCATTGAAAATGTCAAAAATTTATTAGCTACTTCCAATGGATGGTTTAAAGAGCAAATTATAAAAGAAATTAAAAATTTAGGATATAAAGTTAGTTATGGAATCGTAAAGGCAAGTGATTATGGGGTTCCTCAAAATAGAGAAAGAGCCATCTTTATATGCAGTAAGAGTAGTAAAATTGAGTTGCCAGAACCTTCGGTAATTAAACCTGTTACTGTTAGGGAAGCTATTGGTGACTTATCTTTTTTAAACTCTAATGAGGGAGATTTTGAACAAGATTATAAAATCAATCCGAATTCAGAGTATCAACAGAATATGAGACATGGATCTAAAAAATTATATAATCATAAAGCGTCAAATCATTCTGATGTAGCTATTAAAAAGTTAAGTATGATTCCACCTGAAAAAGGTAAAGAGTATTTGCCTGATCACTTATTAGGGAATCAAAAATTTAATTCTACATGGGGACGTTTAAAATGGGATGAACCATCTCCAACAATTGATACAAGGTTCGATGCAGCATCAAATGGAACTAATAATCATCCTTACCTCAATAGGTCAATAACTCCAAGAGAAGCTGCTAGGATACAATCGTTTGATGATAATTTTATTTTTTATGGTAATAAGGTTGACATAAGAACTCAGATAGGTAATGCAGTTCCACCATTATTAGCAAAAGCTATAGCTGATCAAATATATAATGCATTTACGAATAAAGAAAGTGAGGAAATTTAAATGAATAATCAAATGGCTTATTTAATAGGAATGATATTAGGCAATGGAGAAATACAGAGAAATAAAAGAGATACAACAATAACTATAGAAATTCCTCATAAAAATTTAAAAGATGACGATGGATTAGAGGTATCGGTCTATGTTAAAAGTAGCTTGGCTGATATTAGGAATGTTATAGAGCCTTTGATAGGTCACTCAATTCCTATAACACAAACAAAAAGAGCTACAAAAATTTCTTTTACAAAATCAAATGAAGATTATACAATGAGAGAAATTTTAAGGTTTATAGGAAATGGTGTCCATCATTCTACTATGACAATGAATGATGATTTGTTTAATATAACTACTGATGAGAAAAAAGAATTATTACGAGGAGTAGCTGATGTTACTGGTTATATAAGAAGAAGTAATATGGCTTACGGTAAAGAGGGACAGCATAGAGTTTATATTGAAATACCTGGGAATTGGCAATTTGTCATTGATATTGCAAATATGCTGAAAACATTAGATATACCAATACAAACAATAGATTTTGGTCATCCGAATTTTAGAGATTCACACTTAAAAAAATATAATGAAGGAAAACCAAATTATTGGAAAAAAGAACATCAAGTAAAAATATGGGCAAATGAATTTCTACCAATCGGATTTAACATTGTTCATAAGCAAAGAGCCTTAGAAAAATATGCGGAAGAATTGTTAGAATATATGGATGAAAATAAAACACATAAATTTTATTGGGAAAAACCAGTAAGAATAAGAAAAAAAGAAAAACATCCTATGGAAAATGATGCTAGTCTGCCTTTAAAAATACGTGGAAAACATTATGATTCTTGGACAGATTTAGCAAAGGATTTAGGGTATGCTGAATAAAAATGTTAAACTTGAGATTCAGTTGTATAACCCTATGTGTAAATGGCTAGAAATATATCTAAATGATAAATATAAGAATAAGAAATGTTCTGTTATTATTGAAGATAGCCATTCTGTAGACTTGGATTCTGTTTTATATAAATATGATGTACTGAAATATTATCCTCAAGTAGTAGGGTTAAATATACAGATAGATGTTTTGGGAATAGTTAAATGGAATGATAAAGCAGAAATTTATTTTATCGAAGCTAAGAAAACAGCATTAAATTTACATGATTTAGGTCAACTACTTGTATATTGTAAATTATGTGATCCAGAAGAAGCTTATTTACTATCATCTAGTGGTTTAGGTAGCTTGAACAAGATATTAAATAATCTAAATAGAGAAGATCTACTTGATTATGGAAGTGGTAGGAGAATTAAAAAAATTAAAGTTGCAAGGTGGGACATTACTAAAAATGGTATAGATAACCATTCTATTGTACCTAAAATTTAGAAATTATTATTTTGAAAAAGAGGTAATAGTATTATGTTTAATAATGGTTGTGAATGGATAAGATGTGATTTCCATCTCCATACAAGAAAAGATAAAGAGTTTAAATATACAGGCAAAGATAATTCATTTATTAACGAATACGTAAATAAACTTGAAAATGAGAATATATCAATTGGAGTAATAACCAATCACAATAAATTTGACTTACAAGAATATAAGGCTTTAAAAAAATCTGCAAATAAAAAAGATATTTTTATATTACCAGGAGTGGAGTTATCAGTAAAAGACGGTAAAAATGGAGTACACACACTTATAGTTTTCAATCCAGAAGACTGGATTATAAATGGAGAAAATCATATTGAAAGTTTTTTGACCTCTGCTTTTCAAGGAATTAATAATCGTGAAAATGAAAATACATGTTGTAATTTTGATTTAAATACATTACTCGTTGAACTAGAAAAGCTCAACAAAGATTATTTTATAGTATTTGCACACATTGAACAAAGGAGCGGACTTCTTGAAGAATGCGGTGGTGGTATATTAACTTCTTTAGCTCAAAACTATGAATTTAAAAAAAGAGTACTTGGATTACAAAAACTTAGAACTTTAGATAATGTTGAAAAAATAAAAAACTGGTTCGGTTATGAAATTGCATTTGTAGAAGGATCGGATCCTAAAAAAATTGATGAAATTGGAAAAGGGAAATCATGTTATGTGAAGATTGGAGAATATTCTTTTAATTCTCTAAAATTTGCTCTTCAAGATTATAAAAATAGAATATCTAGCAAAGAAATAAAGATAAATCACGGTTATATAAATTCAATAGCATTTAAAGGTGGCAAACTAGATTCAGTAAGAATTCCTTTTTCAAATGGATTGAATACATTAATTGGTATTAGAGGAAGTGGGAAATCTTCTATTTTGGAATCAATAAGGTATGCACTGGATTTGGATGCTAACATTGATAAAGATTATAAAGAGAATCTAGTTAAGAATACTTTAGGATCTGGAGGAGAAATATCTTTAGATCTTATTGATAAGTTTGGAAAACATTATGAAGTAAGAAGGTTAATGAACGAGCAATCATCTATTCTAGATGATAATGGAAATGAAGTTGGGATTTTCATTAATTCTGTAATCAATAATCCGTTATATTTTGGTCAAAAAGATTTATCTTTCACTCAAAGTGGGTATGCATTTGACTTATTGCAAAAACTAGTTGGGAAAAAGATAAAGAATCAACTGGGCTCAGTAGACAATTATGTTCTTAAATTAGATGATTCAATTAGAAAACTACTTCAACTGTCATCAATTCCAGAAAAGATAGAGGAGCTAAATATAACAAAGCAAGACTTAGAACACAAACTTAAAATTTTTCAAGAAAAAGGTATTGCAGAAAAATTAAAGAAACAAACATCTTACAATAAAGACTACAATAAAATTGATCATTTAGTAAAACAGGTTAATGAGGTATACTTGAATATTCAAGAAGTACATTATGGGATTGATAGGAATATATTTATATTATCTGATTATAAAAGCGAATTTAATAATAATTTATTTGTAAGTATAAAAGATATTTTAAAAAAAATATTAGATGCAATCGATAAAATTTCGGATGAAATCGAAGTTATCTCTAAAAATGAAAACTCTCTCAAATTATATAAAGAACAATTTGATCAAGAAATTAAGTCATTAAAGGAGGAGTTTGCCTCTATTAAGCGAGATATACAAGATGAAACTCTCGATCCAGATAGTTATGTTAAATATACATCTGAAATAGATAAGTTAAAACAAGAAATAGATGAATTAAATAGTAAAAATAATTCAAGAGAATCATTAATTTTGGAAATAAAGAAATCAATTAGAGAAAGAAATGAAGTTCTTCTTAGTATTTTTAATAAATATGAAGAAGAAATTAAAAAAATTAATGATAGCCAAAATGAACTTAAAATTAAAATCAAATTTAAGGGTAATAAAGATAAGTTTAAAAATGATATTAAAGATAAGTTTCGTGGGACTGGTATCACAGAAGCTAAAGCCAAAGCTATAGCTGATGAATTTTCTGATTTTGTATCAATCGTAAGTGATTGTATTATATATGACGCAAAAAAATTAAGCTCTATACTTACAGATAACGAGATTTCAAAAATACGTGATAAAATTAATGATAATTATTCTGAACTTATAGGAGAAGTTTGCGCAGACTTAGTAGAAATATACTATCACGATAAGTTGCTAGAACAACATTCTATTGGACAAAGAGCATCTGCGCTAATCTTATTTGTTTTGACACAAGAGGATAATGATTTAATTATAATTGATCAACCAGAAGATGATTTGGATAATCAGATTATTTATGATGAGGTTATTAGCACAATTAAGAGGAAGAAAAGTGATATACAATTTATATTTGCTACACATAATGCAAACATCCCTGTTTTGGGAGATGCAGAGTGTGTGATTTCTACCCAGTATGATGAAAAAATAATTGCTGATATTGGAAATATTGATTGTAAAAATACTCATAAAAAAATTGTTGATATAATGGAAGGTGGAAGTGAAGCTTTTGAGAAACGTAAGTTAATATATACTAATTGGAATTATAATTCTAAGTCATAGTGCAATATATCTTATTATCTGAAGGCATCCAATCTGGTACTGGGACTGGGACGGGACTAAAAATCTGAAAACGTCCTATAATTAGATGGATTGAGTGATACTACAAAAAATAGAATCTAGTATTTTGAATGGTTTGGGATATACTGTACGTTTGGAAAAGAAGAATGGGAATAGTAGCAAAAAAATTAAAAGCCTTGTAAATTCAACGGTTACAGAAGATGAAAAACTGTAACTGGGATTAAATGGGAACATTTAATAGGCTGTAAAATTAAATGCGACACTAGTATAAAATAAAAACCCATAACAAAATCAATTCATGTAAAATGTAATTACCACAAAAACATAGACATGAAGGAGATTGTTATGAGTCATAAATATATTACCATGGATTGTAGAAATAAAATATAAGTTTTAAATAATGAAGGTTACTCAGCAAGAAAAATAGCAAAAATATTAGGTTATCATCATTCATCAATTAGTAGAGAGCTAAAAAGATGTAAAGACAAATACGATGCAAAAAAGGCTGATCTTGATTATTCTATTAATTCTAAAAACAAAGGTAGAAAGTCAAAACTTACTGAAGAGTTAAAACAATTTATCAAAGAAAAGCTAAAAGCCACCTGGTCTCCCAAACAAATAGTAGGCAGATGTTTTAAAGATGAATTAAGCTTTAAAACAATCTATAATTGGCTATATAAAGGGCTTTTAGATATATCAGTTAAAGTTTTAAGAAGAAAAGTAAAATCTTTAAACTCTAGAGAAACAAGAGGTAAATTTAATATAGGAACATCTATTTCTAAAAGACCCAAAGTTGTAAAAAAACGCGTAGAATTTGGTCATTGGGAGCTTGATACAGTAGTATCATCTAGAGGTAAAAGTAAAGGATGCTTAGCGACATTTGCAGAAATGAAGACTCGTGTATATTTTGCAATAAAAATGCCTGATCGCAGTAAAAAATCTATGTTAGATGCTATACACACTTTAACAAAAAAATTACCACAAGGAGCATTCAAGACATTTACTTCAGATAAAGGTAAAGAATTTGCTTGTTATGAAGATATAGAAAGTGAATTAAATATAGACATTTATTTCGCAGATCCATATAGTGCTTGGCAAAGGGAAACTAACGAAAATAGCAATGGTTTACTTAGAGAGTTTTTTCCTAAGAAAACTGACTTAGCTAAAATTGAAGAGGAAGATTTAATAGATGCTATTTATAAAATAAACTCTAGACCGAGAAAATGCCTAGAGTTTGATACACCATTTGAACGTTTTATACATGAATTAAATTTATTAAGCTAAGTGTCGCAATAATTATTGCAAATCAACATTTAGACAAAAGAATTAATAGTAAGCTGGAGCAAGTTGAAAGTTTAAATGCTCTGGCTACAAAAGCTACATCGACCTTATCAGATATGCCTAAGAGTCCTAACAGAGGAACATCTAAACTTGAGGATACTATTGTTAAGATTGTAGATCTCCAAGAAGGGATTAATAGGGATATAGATAAACTTGTAGATTTGAAAGCAGAGATGGTTGGAACAATTAAACAAATTCAAAATAAAGAACTTCAAGTTATCCTTGAAAAAAGATATCTTTGCTTTGAGACTTGGGAGAAGATAGCAGTTGATATGAATTATGATATTAGACATATTCATAGACTTCACAATCTTGGGTTAAAAGAAACTTCAAAGCTAATCAAATCATGTCATGAAATGTCACTATGGAGTAGTAGTATTATTAAAATAGCAAAAGAATAATTTAAAGAGCCTTGGAGATTTAATCTTCGAGGCTTTTAATATTTAGAGGTGTTTAAATGCCAAGAAAACCTAAGAGACCATGTTCACATCCAGGTTGTCCTGAATTAGTTGATGAACGATTCTGTAAGAAACATGAAAAATAATACAATAAGAACTACGAAAAATATAAACGAGATCCTAACACTCATAAGCGTTATGGAAAAGCATGGAGAGTTATAAGAAAAAGATATGTAGCAGAGCATCCGCTTTGTGAGATGTGTTTAAAAGAAAATAGAATGACAAAGGTAGAGGAAGTACATCACATACTTCCTCTTTCTCGTGGTGGAACTAACGACGAAGATAATCTGATGAGTCTTTGTAAATCTTATCACTCAAAGATTCATGCAGAGTGTGGAGATAGGTTTAATAATAAAAACGAGAGATAGTAACCTCTATCCCTCGCTTAGTGAAATTAATAGCTAAGAGTCCCACAGTTGTGGTTACCCCACCCTTCTTTGATAGCTTTTCCAACAAGAAAATTAATATCAGCGATGGATGGAATTCTAGCTTGGCCTCTTGCAGCTTGAAGAGTACCATCTGGGCGTTTCCAAATAAATCTGTATCCGTTTTCTTCGTTTCCATCTCCATACTCATATCGAACATATTGGAAACAAAGATTCCAATTATCGGCTTCACCAATTTGTGCTTCATTTAATACGACTACTCTTGTTTGATTCATATATAGACCTCCTACAAGTAACTAATAAGTATCTGATAAGTAAATCATCAGATATATTTGTAAAATCGTCAATAGTAATTTTTGTGATTAATTTTCAGAGGAGAGGTAGGGGGAGTCTTAATCTCTACGACTGATTTCCCTACCAACGGTGCCACCCTCTCACGCACAAAAAAACGGCTTCAAAGGCCTTATTAATGACCTAACCCAAATTGTTGGTAGGTCAGATGTCGCTTTGTTTCAAATCTTTGATTTGTCAAAAAGCGACTAAAGAAGATGATAAATTAGGAGGTGATACTATCGCTAAAGACGGAACATACAGAGGTGGAAGAAGAGTAAAAGCAGGAGGAAAACCACAACCTGCTGCTGAAAAAATAGAAAAAGGTAAAAAAGTAGAAATACTAATGAATGAAATTCCAACATTTACCCCAGAAGAAATAGATGCAGTTGACTTACCAGACGGAGCAGTTCTTGATGGAACAGATATGCCAACACCAAGTGATTATCTATCAGCAAAGCAAAAGAATGGAATACCACTAGGTGCTGATGAAATATATAAAGAGACTTGGAGTTGGTTAAAACAGAGGAACTGTGAAAACTTAGTAAATCCAAGATTATTAGAATCATACTCTCAGGCTTTTGCAAGATACATTCAATGTGAAGAAGCAATAAGTCAATTTGGACTATTAGGCAAGCATCCTACTACGGGAGGAGTTATTGCATCTCCATTTGTACAGATGTCTAGTCAGTTTCAAAAGACAGCCAACCTTTTATGGTACGAGATTTACGACATAGTTAAAGAAAACTGCACTGAAGTTTATGAAGACTACGGAGAAGATATGATGGAAAAATTACTAAGACAAAGGAGGTAATTGTATTGCACCCTTCCGATGAAACAAGACGAAATCAGAGATTTCTTTGTTTATATCGTTGGGCACGAGTACATTTTCATTATTTAAAGAAAGAGAGGAAGAAAATGTTTGAAAAAGTAAATCCAAAGCATCCAGATAAAATAGCAGATTGCATAGCTGGTGCAATTGTAGATTTAGCATATAAAGAAAAGGACAATCCTAAAATAGCAGTTGAAGTATTGCTAGGGCATGGAAATTGCCATGTCATTATTGAAACGGATTGTAATCTAAATAAAAAAGAAATTGAAACAGTAATTAAGAGAATAGCAGGAAATGTCATATCAGATATAAAAATTGTAGAACAGGATATCCACCTTTCTGAGAATCAAAAAGAAAAGATAAGATGTGGTGACAATGGAATCTTTAAGGGAGTACCTACATCTGAAGAAGAAAAGAAACTATCTTTAATTGCTCGTGAAATCTATTCTAATTATCCTTATGATGGTAAATACATTCTTGATGGAGATAAACTCATCATCTGCCAGTCAAATGTATCTACAGAAATCTTAAAATCAATTTATCCAAGAGCAATTGTAAATCCATTGGGGGATTGGACTGGGGGATACAATGTTGATACTGGAGCGACTAATAGAAAACTCGGCTCTGACATGGGAAGAGCAGTAACTGGTGGAGGTCTTCATGGTAAAGATATATCCAAGGCTGATGTATCGATTAATATTTATGCCCACCTAAAGGCACAAGAGGAAAATAGAGAGATTGAATTATCCTGTGCAATCGGAGATGAAACTGTTGATGGTAGACCATATTCTGAAATTGTAGAAATTGCTAGAAACTACATTAACTCTATTGGTGGTTTTGAGGAATTTGCTAAGTGGGGGCTTATATGATTACAACCAAAGAAATGAAATTAGTTGATATTGAAAAACTTGTACCCTATGTAAATAATGCAAGAACTCACTCACAAGACCAGATTAATAAACTACGATCATCAATTCGAGAGTTTGGTTTTATAAATCCTGTAATTATTGATAAAGACTACGGAGTTATTGCAGGTCATGGAAGAATTATGGCAGCGAAGGAAGAAGGTATAAAAGAAGTACCTTGTGTCTTTGCAGACCATCTATATCACAATGGGAAAAACAATTAACGAATTTTATGGAACTAGCCTTTCTGAAGATTTAAGGATAGTAAGTTTAAAGTACAACAAGTTAGGAAGACTTCCAATTATAAGGCTTGAGATTGGAGCGAAATGGTTTGATGACTTTATAGACAATATTCAAAAGAATAAGAAAAGAGGAGTGAGATAAATGACAAACCAAGAATCGAAAAGGCAATGCTTTTTAGAGGCCACCAAAAGAATTAATGAAAAAAGAGATCAAGCACTTTTAGGAATTGCCAAGAAACATTCCTATGCAATAGAAGAAAGAGGAGATTTAGAAAAAAGAAACAATGATTCAGAAGACTTTTTAGAAGTTTCAGTATGGTCATTAAAAGAAATGTTAAAAGAGGCCTATGAATTAGGAAAACGAAATAATTAGAAATCAAGAAATTGAGCGAAGGCTCTTTTTCTCGTAGTGAACTAGCTAACAGCTAGTATTTTTTATGCCTATTTTAAAAGGAAGGAGGTCAAATGAAATATAAACCAAGTAAATTTATGCTTGAAAGTTCACGATATGATAAAAACAAAGCTGACTATGCTGTCACTTTTATAGAATGTCTGAAACACACAAAAGGTAGATGGGCAGGTAAAGACTTCAAGCTTATTGGCTGGCAAGAAGAAATCATTAGAGATTTGTTTGGCATTGTAAAAGAAACTGGATACAGGCAATTTAATACAGCCTATATTGAAATACCAAAGAAGATGGGAAAATCTGAACTTGCTGCTGCCGTAGCACTCCTCCTTACTTGTGGTGATGGAGAAGAAAGAGCAGAAGTTTATGGATGTGCTGCTGATAGACAACAAGCAACTATAGTTTTTGATGTTGCAGCTGATATGGTAAGAATGAGTCCAGCCCTATCTAAAAGAGTAAAGATTTTAGCATCTCAAAAGAGGATGATATATAAGCCGACCAATTCTTTCTATCAAGTTTTATCTGCAGAGGCCTATTCTAAGCATGGATTTAATATTCACGGTGTAGTATTTGACGAACTTCACACTCAGCCAAACAGAAAACTTTTTGATGTTATGACAAAAGGTTCAGGAGATGCAAGAACGCAACCCCTATATTTTCTTATTACAACTGCAGGAACAGATACGAAATCAATCTGCTACGAGACGCATCAAAAGGCAGTGGACATACTTGAAGGAAGAAAAACTGATCCAACTTTTTATCCTGTTATTTATGGAGCTGACAGAGAAGATGATTGGACAGATGAAAAAGTATGGCATAAGGCAAATCCGTCTCTTGGAATTACAGTTCCTATAGAAAAAGTAAGACAAGCTTGTGAATCGGCTAAGCAAAACCCAACTGAAGAAAATGCCTTTAGGCAACTAAGATTAAATCAGTGGGTCAAACAAGCAATCAGGTGGATGCCTATGGAAAAATGGGATTTATGTAATTTTACTGTTAATGAAGAAGAACTAAAAGGCAGAGTTTGTTATGGTGGACTTGACCTATCATCTACAACGGATATTACAGCCTTTGTTTTAGTATTTCCTCCAATAGACGAAGATGATAAATATCAAATATTACCCTACTTTTGGTTGCCAGAAGATAACCTCGACCTAAGAGTAAAAAGAGACCATGTAAACTATGACCTATGGAAAAAACAAGGCTACATTCAAACTACAGAAGGAAATGTAGTTCACTATGGATTTATAGAAAAATTTATAGAAAACTTAGGTGAGATATATAACATTAGAGAAATTGCCTTTGACAGATGGGGAGCAGTCCAGATGGTACAAAACTTAGAAGGCATGGGATTTACAGTTGTTCCTTTTGGTCAAGGATTTAAAGACATGTCTCCGCCAACAAAAGAATTAATGAAACTTACCCTTGAAAGAAAAATAGCCCATGGAGGCCATCCAGTTCTAAGGTGGATGATGGACAATATTTTCATACGAACAGACCCTGCTGGAAATATCAAAGCAGATAAGGAAAAATCCACAGAAAAGATAGATGGAGTTATAGCTACAATTATGGCCCTTGATAGAGCTATAAGATGTGGCAATGATACAAGTGAATCTGTTTATGATGATAGAGGATTGATTGTCTTTTAAAATAACACAAAATAACACAAAATAACACTTGATAACAAAGCGAAAAATGATATAATGAAATAAAGGAGATGAAATTATGAATAATTATGAAAAAACGCTTTTAAATCTAGTGGAAAGAGTATGTTCTTTAGAAGAAGAAGTAAAAAAGTTGAAAGACCTTAAAAATAATGTCGATGATAAGGCTGATGATAAGAGTGGTGAGAAAGATAAGACTAGATATCTTTATAATGGAGCTATTTATCTAAAGAATGCACTGGTATTGCAAGTTGTAAAAGATTATGTACGAAACAATCCTAATTTAAAATATAAAGAACTATTAAAAGCTTTTGATAAGAGTTTACAAGGTTCTTTAGGAGTTATTAGGGCTAAAGAAGATGTTATTGAAAGATACAAAGATCCAGACAAAAGATTTTTCATGAATAATGAAGATATTTTACATTTAGATGATCAAGAATTTGTAATCTGTACTCAATGGGGACGTGACAATATAAATATATTCTTAAAAAGGGCTAAATCTTTAGGATTTGCTATTATTCCCGTTGAAATATAATTGTATAAATAATATCCAGCATATAAATTTTTTGATTAGTTTTAAGAAGGTGGTAATATAAACATACTAAATTTAATATTCAAGTCGAGAGACAAACCTAAAGACGGGGAGAGGATATCTTCATCGTCTTTTTTATTTGGGAGAACAACAGCAGGAAGGAATGTTAACGAATTTACTGCCATGCAGATGACAGCCGTTTATTCCTGTGTAAGAGTTTTAGCTGAAACATTAGCAGGACTTCCTCTTCATCTATATAAAAGAGGAGATTCAAACTCAAAGGAAAAAGCAAAAGACCATGCCATATATTTTCTTTTACACGATGAGCCAAATACTGAAATGACTTCCTTTGTATTTAGGGAAACACTAATGACACATCTTCTACTTTGGGGCAATGCTTATGCTCAGATAATTCGTAATGGGAGAAATGAGGTAATTGGACTTTATCCATTAATGCCAAACAAAATGACTGTTATGAGAAGTGAAGATGGAGAAATCTTTTATAAATACAATTATAAATCAGAAGAAGTTTATCTTTTAAAAGAAGATGTTCTTCATATACCTGGACTTGGTTTTGATGGTCTTATTGGTTACTCGCCAATTACAATGGCCAAGAATGCAATTGGTATGGCTATGGCTTGTGAAGATTATGGTGCATCTTTCTTTCAAAATGGAGCACAACCAGGTGGGGTTTTAGAACATCCAGGCATAATTAAAGATCCAGAGAGAGTAAGGGAGTCATGGAATGCAGCCTTTCAAGGGCCTAAGAACGCCAACAAAGTGGCTGTACTTGAAGAAGGGATGAAATACCAACCGATTGCTATTGCGCCAAGTGAAGCCCAGTTTTTGGAAACAAGAAAGTTTCAGTTAAATGAGATAGCAAGGATATTTAGAATACCACCTCATATGATTGGAGACTTGGAGAAGTCGTCATTTTCAAATATAGAACAGCAGTCACTTGAATTTGTTAAATATACTCTCGATCCTTGGATTGTTCGTTGGGAGCAATCTTTAGAAAGATCACTATTAACAAAGAAAGAAAAGGAATCTTACTTTATTAAATTCAACCTTGATGGACTTCTGAGGGGAGACTATGAATCAAGGATGAATGGATATGCTGTAGGAAGACAAAATGGCTGGATGAGTGCAAATGACATAAGAGAATTAGAAAACCTAGATAGGATATCGGCTGAAGAAGGTGGTGACCTATACCTTGTAAATGGAAATATGCTACCGCTTGATAAGGCAGGTAGTTTTTATCAGCAGAAAGGAGAAGAAATAAATCCTAATGAAGAATAATAAAATATTTTGGAATTGGAAAAAGGATTCAAATGAACTCTATATAGATGGAGTTATTGCAGAAGAGTCTTGGTTTGATGATGAAATCACTCCAAGGCTCTTTTTTGAAGAATTAAAAAACAAAAGTGGAGATATAACTGTGTGGATCAACTCCCCTGGTGGAGACTGTATAGCTGCATCGAGAATTTACACCATGCTTTTAGAGCACAAGGGAAATGTGACCATTAAGATTGATGGGCTTGTAGCATCCGCTGCGTCTGTTATTGCAATGGCAGGAACTGAAGTGTTGATGAGTCCTACTTCATTAATGATGATTCATAATCCTTTAACTGTAGCCATTGGTGACTCAAAAGAAATGCAAAAAGCTATAGACATGTTAAAGGAAGTAAAGGAATCAATCATCAATGCCTATGAGATTAAGACAGGTTTATCCAGAGAAGAGATTTCTAATCTAATGGATGGAGAGACTTGGTTTGATAAGAACAAGGCTATTGAGATGGGCTTTTGTGACGGAACTCTCACTGATAAAAGAAAAGATGAAAAAGTTACGAACATGGTCTTTTCAAGGCGAGCAGTTACAAACTCACTCTTAACAAAGATAAATAAAGAAGTAAAGACTCACTCAATTAGTGAAGTAGAAGAAAGATTAAACAAAATTAAAAACACTTGGAGGTAAAGATATGAACTTAAAAGATCTAATGGAAAAGAGAACTAAAGCTTGGGATGAGGCAAAGGCATTTGCTGAATCTAAGAAAGATGAAAAGGGTCTAATGTCTGATGAAGACTTTAAGACATATGAAGAGATGGAGAGAACTATCGAGAATTATACTCGTGAAATTGAAAGAAAGAAGAGGGAAGAAGAAATGGATAAATCCTTAGAAAAACCTACTACTCAAGCACTAACAAATGAACCTGCTACTTTTAATGAAGAAGAAAAGCCAATGAGAGCAAGAAATGTCTATAAGAAATCTATGATGAAAGCACTAAGAACTAACTTTAGAGATATTTCAAATGAATTAAAAGTAGGTACAGATGAAAGTGGTGGATATTTAGTTCCAGAAGAAATGGAAGTAGATATTGTAAATGGTCTTGAAGATGAAAATATTGTAAGAAAACTAGCTACTAAAGTTCAAACTTCTGGACTTCATAAAATTAATATCGCAGCTACAAAGCCTGCTGCTCTATGGGTAGAAGAAGGTGGTCAACTTACCTTTGGAGATGGTACATTCGACCAAGTATCTCTTGATGCACACAAACTTCATGTTGGTATTAAAGTAACTGAAGAACTTCTCTATGATGCAGCCTTTAATTTAGAAAAATACATCACTGAAGAATTTACTAGAGCACTAGCAAATGCTGAAGAGGACGCTTTCTTAAATGGCGATGGAGTAAATAAGCCTACAGGAATTTTTGACTCTAAAAAGGGTGGAGAACTTGGTGTGACAACAAAGGCTCAAACAATTAATGCGGATGAACTAATTGATTTAGTTTACTCATTAGACAGACCTTATAGAAAGAAAGCAGCTTTCATTTTAAATGATGCAACAGTTGCTCAGATTAGAAAGCTTAAAGATGTTAATGGTGCATATATTTGGCAACCATCTCTTAAAGATGGAGAACCAGATAGACTTTTAGGATATCCTGCTTATACATCTGCCTTTGCACCAAAAGCTGATAAAGGAAAACTTGCAGTAGCCTTTGGCGATTTTTCATATTACAAGATTGGAGATAGGGGAAATAGATCTTTCCAAGACTTAAAGGAACTATTTGCTGGTAATGGCATGGTTGGTTTCTTAGGTAAAGAAAGAGTAGATGGAATTTTAGTTTTAAGAGAAGCAGTTAAACTTTTAAAAATTGGTGCTACTGCCTAAGGAGTAGATTATGATTACTCTTGAGGAGGCAAAATCATATTTAAGGGTGGATTTTGATGATGAGGATGAGATGATTAATTCTCTCATCCAATCATCAATAAAGCACTCCATGGATGTAGCCAGGGTTGATAGTGAAGAAGAACTTTCTAAAAATCCAAATGGAAAGATAGCCGTCCTCTATATGATCGCTTATCTTTATGAGCATAGAGAAGAGGCAGATTATGCTGAATTAAACTTAACTCTAAGGGCTTTATTATTTGGAATGAGAAAGGCTGAATTCTAATGAAGATATCGGATTTAAATAGAAAAATAACCTTTCAAAATAAAGCTGTGGAAGTTGATGAGATAGGTAACCATAAATCAGTATGGACAGATTATCTAGAAACTTCAGCCTATATATCTTTTCAAGGTAAAGGAGAAGAAGTTTTTCTTGGGATGGAAGTAGACAGGTCAGACATTTCTTTTACTGTAAGATTTCAAAATAGGCTGAAGAATATTAATACTTCAGAGTACAGAATTTTATTTGAGGATGAAAAGTACAATATCATCTCAATTGACTTTATGAACTATGAAAATAGACTTATAAAGTTTAGATGTAGGAAGGTGAGTAGATGAATGTAAAAATTGAAAACCTCGCCAGTGAAATAATGAAAGGCTTAGAAGAATATTCTGATATGGCTACGGATGAAGTCAAAAAGGAAGTAAAAAAAGCTGGTAGCAATATTAGAAAAGACATACAAGAAAATGCACCTGTAGGAGAAACAAAGAAATATTCTAAATCTTGGTCTGTAAAAACTATGAAAGAAACTTCGAACTCAATAGAACTTGTAGTTCACTCAAGAAATAGATACCAGCTGGCTCATCTACTTGAGAAAGGCCATGTTCTAAGACAAGGAGGAAGAGTATCTGCTAAGCCTCATATTGGACCAGCTGAGGAGAAAGGAATCAAAGAATTGGAAGAAAATATAATGAGGAAATTACAAGATGGATAGGCTATTAAAAATAATTGAAGATATAGGACTTTCATTTGCATACTCGCACTTTGCTGAAGGAGAAAGTCCAGAACCACCATTTTTGGTTTATCTATTTCCAAAGAATAAACACTTTGGTGCAGATGGAGTAGTTTTCTATAAAAACACCCAAATAGACTTAGAACTTTACACGGATAAGAAAGATTTAAAATTAGAAGAAAAAATAGAAGAGATACTTGATAGGGAAAAAATCTATTATGAAAAATCTGAAGTTTGGATTGAATCAGAGAGATTCTATGAGGTTCTCTATGAATTTACTATGGAGGTAAAAAATGGCTAATAAAGTTAAATTTAATATTTGTAATGTACATTACGCTCTTTTTGATAAAACCGAAGAGGGCGTTATTAAATATAAGACACCAGTTCCAATGCCTGGTGCTGTTTCAATTTCATTAGATCCAAATGGAGAGCCTGAAAGTTTTTATGCAGATGGAATTGAATACTACACTATTTCAAACAATATGGGATATGATGGAGATTTAGAAATCGCTCTTATTCCAGAATCCTTTAGGACTGATGTTTTGATGGAAAAATCAGACTCCAATAAAGTTCTAATTGAGTCTTCAAACTCTGAAACTGCAAACTTTGCACTGTTATTTGAGTTTGATGGAGACCAAAAGAAAATCCGTCACGTCATGTATAACTGTTCAGCAGCAAGACCTACTCTCGAAGGAGAAACTAATGAAGAATCAAGAGAAGTTCAACCAGAAACCTTATCTATCCAAGCAAGACCACTTCCAAATGGAAATGTAAAGGCTAGAACAGGTGAAGAAACTACGAAGGAAACTTACGATGGTTGGTATAAGTCAGTCTATATGCCAACAGAAACTACAGTAACACCTTCAAGAGCAAGTGTTGGAGGTAAATAAATATGGCACTAACAAAGAAAATTCAAATTGATGGACAAGATGTTGTTTTCCGTGCATCAGCAGCTATCCCAAGAATCTATAGGCTTAAATTTGGAAGGGATATCTTTAAAGACTTAATGGAACTAGAAAAGTCCATGAAGAAAAATGATGAAGATAAATCTAATCTTGACATAGGTTCATTAGAACTATTTGAAAATATAGCCTATGTAATGGCCAAGCATGGAGACAAAACTGTGCCAGATAGTCCAGAAGAATGGTTGGATAATTTCTCAACCTTTTCAATTTACCAAATTCTGCCACAGCTAATTGAATTATGGGGGCTTAATATAAAATCGGAAGAAGTTCCTAAAAAAAAGTAAGACCAACAGAAAGACCAATGACTACACCCTTATTCCTATTAAGGGCAGTGGAGCTTGGTCTTTCTGTTTCTGATTTATCCCTATTAACAATTGGACTTGTAAATGATATGTTCACAGAAAAGAATAACGATGAATATAAATACAAGGAAGTAGCCACACAAGAAGACTTTGATAAATTTTAATCTACTTATGGTATAATTACTGTAACAGAGGTGATACTGTGGGTAAAAAGAAAAACAAAGGTCGAAGTCCAAAAATCAATATCAACGAAATTCCAAAAAGTGACAGAGAAGAGGCTGTTAGAAAATATAATAAGTCTCCCGACACGGTAAGAATATATTACAATCAAAAAGATTCAACATTACTGGCTATAGATTCTTCAATTGAAAAAAAAGAAGTAAACTTTGATGAGGGAAATATCTTTTTTATTATTGGCGGAAGAAAAAACAAAAAAGACAAAATAAATCAAGCAGATATTATTAAGGCAATTAATGATGAATTAGAATTTTGGTTTTACACTGACGATGATATTTACAGTGAATATTAATTTTTAGCATCTATCAAAAGGGTAGGTGCTTTTTTGATGCTCAAAATTAAGGAGGTGAGATATTGGCAAATAGAATAAAAGGGATAACTGTTGAGATTGGTGGGGATACTACCAAATTACAGACCGCACTAAAACAAGTTAATACGGAGATAAAACATACCCAATCAGAACTTCGTGATGTCAACAAACTTCTTAAACTTGATCCTGGCAACACTGAACTCATCTCACAAAAGCATAAACTATTAGGACAGACATTAGAAGAGACAAAGAATAAGCTAACATCATTAAAAGAGGCACAAAAACAAGCTGAACAGGCTCTTGCAGAAGGTAAGATTTCCCAAGAGCAATATGATGCCCTTAAACGAGAGATTATTGAAACAGAACAAGCTCTTAAATCTTTAGAAAGGCAAGGGGCAACCACTAATCAAACTCTGCAAAACATAGCTATTACTGGAGAAAAATGGCAAAACACAGGGCAAAATATAGAAAATGTAGGAAGAAAAATGATGCCAGTATCTCTTGCAGTAGCAGGTCTTGGGGCAGCGGCTGTAAAGACTGCATCAGATTTTGATTCTGGTATGTCAAAGGTAAAAGCAGTATCTGGTGCAACAGGGTCCGACTTTGATGCCCTAAGGGAAAAGGCCCGTGAAATGGGAGCCAAGACCAAGTTCTCAGCATCTGAAGCGGCAGAGGCTATGAACTACATGGCTATGGCTGGTTGGAAAAGTAAAGATATGATTAGTGGTATTGAAGGAGTCATGAACCTTGCTGCAGCTAGTGGTGAGGACTTAGCTACTACTTCAGATATCGTAACAGATGCCCTTACAGCCTTTGGTTTAAAAGCAGAAGATTCTTCTCACTTTGCTGATGTTCTTGCTGCTGCATCATCTAATGCCAATACCAATGTTTCATTAATGGGTGAAACCTTCAAATATGCTGCACCTATTGCTGGGACACTTGGATATTCAGTTGAAGATACAGCAGTGGCTATAGGTTTAATGGCTAACGCAGGAATAAAGGGTTCACAAGCAGGGACAGCTTTAAGGTCTGGACTAACAAGACTCGCATCACCAACTAAAGAAGTTATTAACGGAATGTCTATGTTAGGCTTATCTATTGAAGATGTGCAGGGACTTTCACTTGATGAGACTCTAAGCACCTTTAGGGTAGCCTTTGCTAATTTAGATGGAACTCAAAAAGCACAAGCAGCATCCATGATATTTGGTAAAAATGCCATGTCTGGAATGCTGGCAATTATAAATGCCAGTGAAAAAGACTATAACAGTTTAAGTGATGCCATATATAACGCAGATGGAACAGCAGAAAAAATGGCTGCTACTATGCAGGATAACCTAGCTGGTCAATTAAAAATCCTACAATCTGCCTTAGAAGAATTAGCCATATCCTTTGGAGAACTTTTAATGCCTGCTGTTAGAAAAGCAGTAGATATATTAACAAAACTGGTAAATGGACTTAATGCACTTCCAGGTCCAGTAAAAGGCATTATTGCAGGTATCGGTCTTTTCATAGCTGCTCTTGGTCCTGTACTAATGATTGTAGGAAAACTTATCTGGTCAATAGGAACTATTATGACTAAAGGTCCTCTAATAGTAGGAGGAATAACTAAGATAGTTGGAATCTTTACAGGTACACTTATACCAGCAATCACTGCAGTAGTATCAGCCATAGGTATTGTTCCTATTGCTATTGGTGCAGTAATAGCTGGTCTTGTTCTTTTATGGAAGAAGTGCGACTGGTTTAGAGAAGGGGTCATCTCCATATGGGAAACTATTAAGGAATCAACTGTTGCCATTTGGAATGGAATAAAAGAATTCTTCGTAAACTTATGGCAGGGGATATCTGATTCATGGACAAGTACCTGGACTGAAATCACAAGTTTTCTATCAGAATTTTGGACTGGATTTATTGAAAGAGTGAAGAATACTTGGAACGGCATCAAGGACTTCTTCGCCAATCTATGGAATGGACTTTCTGAAGGCTGGAATACTATCTGGACATCTATAACAACTTTTCTAACTGAATCTTGGAATACCTTTATCGAGGGAGCCAAGAGTTTATGGCAAAGTTTAGGAGAATTCTTTACAAGCCTCTGGACGGGAATTCAAACTACTTTTACCAATATATGGACAGCTATTTCAACTACAACTACAGAAATATTTACAGCAGTTGGTGAGTTTATCAGAACTACTTGGGAAGGTATTAAGACTTTAATTTCAACAGTTCTTGATGCAATCAAAGTAAAAGTAGAGACTATTTGGAATGGACTAAAAGAATTTTTAACAACAGTCATTACTGCTATTGGAGAATTTATTTCTACATCCTGGACAAACATAAAAACAACAATTGAGACTATCTTGACTTCTATTAAGACAGTCCTTGAATCAATCTGGAATGGGATAAAGACCTTTATCTCATCAACAATGAATAACATTAAGTCCTTAGTTTCATCTGCTTGGAACTCCATAAAGTCGACTATTTCCTCTGCAGTAAATACTGCGAAGTCAGCCGTATCGTCTGCCTTTAATTCTATGAGATCAAGCATTTCATCGACCATGTCAAATATTCAGTCCACTATTAGAAATGGATTTAATAATGCAGTTAATCACATTAAGAATTTGGCATCACAAGCCTATACATGGGGAGCTGATATGATTAACGGAATTGCTAGAGGGATTAGAAGTGCAATTAGCAATGTGACATCTGCTGTTTCTAATGTAGCATCAACTATTAGGTCCTACCTGCACTTCTCTGTTCCAGATGTTGGCCCACTTACCGACTATGAATCTTGGATGCCAGACTTCATGGAAGGTCTATCTAAGGGGATAGAAAAGAGCAGAAGATTAGTACAATCTTCAATGAAAAATGTCGCAAGTGATTTGGTTTTAAGCCCAAATATATCAGCTGTTGGCATAGGTGGACATGATAAAGAATCAGCTATAAATGGAATTGATATAGGAAGACAAATATCCGATGCACTTGCAAACATTAATTTAAAATCAGAAAATACTGGAGATATAGTTATCCCAGTTTATCTTGGAGGCACACTCCTTGATGAAGTTATTGTTAATGCATCTATGCGTAAGAATTTAAGAAGTGGAGGAAGGTAATGAAATATCAATCATATTTAATTATTGAAGGAGTAGACCTACCACTACCAAATTCTTATGATTTGGAGTTTAGAGATATTGAGGCAGATACTGGAGGAGAAACAGAGGCAGGTACAATTCAGAGGGATATTGTTAGAAATAAAGTAGCGAGTATTTCTGTAAGTTTTTCTTGTAGTCCTAAGCTTGTAAAGAGATTGAGTAGTCTTACTAACAAGTCTAACCTTAAAGTTAAATTCTTAGATACAGAAACATTGGAACTTAAAGAGACACAAATGTATATAGACAAGTTTCAAGTCAAATTAATAAAAGATACTTCTTATAAGGGATTGTGGGAAGTATCTTTTTCATTGGAGGAGTATTGATGTATCCAATAAGCAATGAATATAAAAAAGCAATCAAAAAGAATTCTCGTAAATTTTACTGGACGGGAAATATCATCTTAAAAGATGAAACAATCATTCCATTTACCAATAAAGATATTCTTAAAGGGTCTGGATACATTCATCGTTCATGCTCTGGATCTTCTGAACTTGAAATAGGGACAGTTTATGCTGGAGAGTTTGGAATTAGCCTTTTTTCAAATATAGATAGGTATTCTCTAGAGGATTCAAAGCTAGAACTTTTTTATAATCAAGAACTAGAAAATAAAAAGATAGAAACTATACCAATGGGAATATTTGATGTTACTGAGGCAAATAGGTCTAAGAAGATTTTAGAATTAAAAGGCTATGATTATATGCTTAGGTTTGATAAGAACTTCCCAGTTACAGATACCTTTGGCACAGCCTTTGAACTACTAAGTCTTTCATGTGAGAAGTGTAAGGTAGAATTAGGTATGACAGAAGATGAGGTAAGAACTTTTGTAAATGGTGAGGAAGTTTTAGCAATTTATCAAGACCATGATATAGAAACCTACAGGGACTTTATTCACTATATAGCATCGACTCTTGGTGCTTTTGCTGGGGTTTCTCGTGATGGTAAGTTGGTTTTAAAGAAGTATGCAGAAAGCATATCAACTGAAATTAAAACAAGAGAAAGATTTTCTTCATCAATATCAGATTTTAAGACAAGATATACAGCCATCAACTCAACAAATGCCAAGACTAAAATAGCTGAATATTACTCTTTAGAAAATGATGATGGACTAACTATGAATCTTGGGATAAATCCACTGATGCAGTTAGGACTTCCAGAAAAAAGAAAAAGGATGTGTGAGGCACTTCTTACTGAAATTTGCAAAATTCATCACACACCTTTTGATATGGTAACAATAGGAGACCCAAGTCTTGATGTAGGAGACAGAATAGCTATTTCTTATGAAGAAGAAAAGATTGAAGGACTTATCACTGACATAGAATATAAAATAAATAGCAAGCATAGAATTCTTGGTGTAGGAAAAAATCCCTATTTATCTAAAGCTAAGAGTAAGAATGATAAGAATATAGTAGGACTGTTAAATCAAATTGAATCTGAAAAGTTAGTAGTTCATGCTTACTCAAATTACTCTGCTTTTAATCTTTCCACAACAGACACGCCGATAATTCGTATAGAATTTGCCTCCAATAAAGAAACGGAGGCAATTTTTAATGCATCTATCTTGTTAAATATCATCTGTGATACTGAAGAAAAAACTAGAAAGATATCAAGAAAGGTTAAGAAACAAGTAGAGGTTTTAAATAATGATGGAAAATCCTATGATCCTCCAAAGTTTGAAGAAAAAGAAGAAGTAGAAGAACTTGATTTCATTGAAAATATAGAAATACCAACAAGGCTAGTTGTTACTTATGTTTTTAATGATACGAAAATAGAACATCATATTCCAAAAGAAACCTACTTAAGTGGTGACCATATTTTAAATCTTTTTTATCCGTTAACTAAACTTCAGGAAAAGACGATGAACAACTTCTCGGTATTAATTAGGCTTGAGTCTGGTCAAGCAATGATTGGAAAAGATAATGCTATCGCAGCTATATCTGGTCAATCTCTAGGTTCTACAGAGGCTTGGGATGGAAAGCTTAAGATTGATGAGTCTTGGAAGAGAATAGAACTTAGTCATTCATTCTTGCTTAGGAAACTTAAAGCAGACTACAAAGTAGAAAGACAAATACCAACACCGATTATATTTAATGAAAAGGTAGGAAGATTCAAATATCAAGGATTAATGCTTGGAAAATATAAGGAAGAAATTACTACAGAATTTAAAGATAAGGAGGAAGGAAATGCTAAAAGGTAAATCAGTTATTGAACTAACTGATGTGAGGACAAATAAGAAAGAGATATATGAAGATGAAAACTTAATAACTAATGCAGTCCCAGATTTATTAAGACTGAATCCATCGGGTCTTATGTATCCATTAGATAATGGAACAGTTCAGTTTAAAGATGAAATATTTCCCATAGCTAATAAATGTTATGGTGGAATATTATTATTTGAAAATCCCTTGGAGGAGGATCCAAATAAAATAATTGCACCTTCAGACAATCCAATTATTGGTTATGCATCAAATGATGTTAATGATACTGACAATTCCAAAAGAGGATCTGCGAACTTGACGGAATCCAAACCAATAGATAGAGGATATAAATTTGTATGGGACTTTTCAACTTCACAAGGAAATGGAAGGATTTCATCCTTAGCTTTAACTCATTATAGAGGAGGCAAAAGCTTTTATGGGAACTCTTATGACAGAGAATCTGGAATTCTTATGTTAAACAAGGTTAGTACAAAAACGGACAAAGCTGTTCTATCTTATTATGCAGGTCTTGTTGAAGTAAACTTAAAAGACCAAAGTTTTTATTCTATTTGGCCTATGCCCGATAGACAAATTCAAATAGCTAAAATTAAAGAGTCATTTTTCAATATAGGACTTAATGATACGATTTTAGGTATGCCTACACAAGATGTTGAAGTAAATTATATTAAACCTGAAAAATTTTTCCCAAGTAGATATAGCATTAACTGTTCCTTCCATGATGGGGAAGATGGATATTGGTATGGATTTTCAACGGAAGGGGAAACGAACAGCAGGGGAAATGCTGAAATATATACAATAAAGATTAAGAAGGAAGATTTTTCATTTACAGAAGATAAGTGGGTGTTAGAAAATGTACAACTGCAAAGTATAGGTAGATATCCAAGTTCTGAAAATGAAAGCCATTACAGGACGATAGGAAGTGTGGTTAGAGGTAAATATTTGTATTGTTTAAATTACAAAAAAAATGGTGTTTATAAAATAAATATTAATAATCCAGTGGACATTACATTGATTAATCTTGAAAATGAAGTTGATATTCTAAGAGGAGAATATACAAATCAGTATTTTTACAAATATGGAGATTATGTAGCAACCAGACAGTTTTTAATTGATAAAAATGACAATGTTATTTATACAGCTAATGTTGATATGAAGTTTTTAACTACACCTTTAATTAATATTGGTCCATTTATGATTGGTTACGATACCGATGCAGGCTATGGAAATTATACTCTTTATAAACTTCTATTCCTTCAAACGCAATATCTTGGAACAATTAATAACCTTTCAAGCCCAATATTAAAAACGGCAGATAAGACAATGAAAATAACTTACACACTAACAGAGGAGGAATAAAATGAATAAGTTTTTAGAAATATTAAAAGTATGCTTTACAGCCATTGGAGGATGGTTGGGATTTTATCTTGGAAGTGTAGATGCTTTTATCTACACACTACTTGCTTTTGTAATAGCTGACTATTTGACAGGTGTTTTAAGAGCAGGAGTGGAAAGAAAACTATCCTCATCCATAGGATTTAAAGGGATAGCTAAAAAGATTATGATTTTTATAGTTGTAGGAATAGCAAACCTATGTGATGTAAATTTAATTAAAGGTGATGGAACAATGATAAGAACAGCCATCATCTTTTTTTATATAGCAAATGAGGGACTTTCTATCTTAGAAAACTCTGTAGCTTTAGGCTTGCCAGTACCAGAAAAACTAAAGGCGATTTTAAAACAATTCAAGGAGGAAAAATAAATGAGCAACAGTCCATTAGTACAAGCAACAATTCTCTCACCTAACCATAGTGGAAGAAGGAATCAAAAGATTACTAAAATAGCTATCCACCATGCAGCTGGAGTTATAAATGGTAGAAATCTTGCTGGAGTATTTGTGCCAAGGTCAAGACGAGCATCAGCTAACTATAACTTAGGATCCGATGGAGTAATTGTTTTAGGGGTTGATGAATCTAACAGAGCCTGGACAACCTCATCTTCCTGGTGTGATAATAGAGCAGTAACAATTGAAGTAGGGAACTCTACGAGAGGACCTCAGTGGTTAGTTTCTGATTACGTTTTAAATAGACTAATTGATTTAGTAACAGACATCTGTAGAAGAAATGGAATCTATCCTTGTACCTATACTGGAGGTAAGGATGGTGTTCTTCAAAAACACGAATGGTATAAAAGTACTAACTGTCCTGGTCCATATCTTGGCAGCAAGTTTCCATATATAGCAAATGAAGTAAATAAAAGACTAAGATGCAATAAGACTGTTAGCAAACCAACAGGTGGACTATATAGAGTTAGAAAATCCTGGTCTGATGTAAAAAGCCAGAAAGGAGCATTTAAGAATTTAGAAAATGCTAAAAAGTGTGTCAATGCAAATCCAGGATATGCTGTCTATGATGCAAATGGTAGATCTCTTTATCCGGTAGCAAGTGCTCCATCAAAGAGTGTTGATACCTTAGCAAGAGAGGTAATTGCAGGAAATTGGGGAAATGGACAGGATCGAAAAAATAGACTTGAAAGAGCTGGATATGACTATAACGCAGTACAAAGACGAGTAAATGAACTCTTATAACTAATGACAAACAATGCCTACTTTAGAGAAATCTAGGGTAGGCATTATTTTTTTGAAATTTTTTATAAATACCGTCAGATTTTACCTTCTCCCAAGGCTACCTAATAGAAGGGCAAAAGAAAAGTCCTTCAGAAACGGAGGTAGAAAAATGAAACATAAACTTCTAATCAGTGTTTCAAAAGAACCAAAAGCAGATGGATATGCAAATTGCAAGACCATTAAGCTAAGGGAAAGATTTATCAGATTCTTTCTTGGAAAGAAATCAGACATTATGGTTTTTATTCCAAGCAATAGGATCGATGAGATTTCCATTCAAAATGAAGGAGGTGAGAGATAGTGAATACGAAACAAAAATATGACTTAATGATGGATGCGTCAAAATTACTGAGGTCATTGGCTGATGTAGTAGAGTCAATTGCAATTACCTATAAAGACACTTCTATTATTCAGGCGGATGCGAAAGTAATCGAGACACAGCAAGTAAATGCTTTGCCGGAGGCAAAAAAACTTAACCTTGAAGATGTAAGGGCAGTGCTTGCAAAACTAAGTCAACATGGGAAAACTGTAGAGGTTAAAGAACTGATTGTAAAGTTTGGCGGAACGAAGTTATCTGATGTACCAAAGGAAAATTATAGTCAGCTACTAAAGGAAGCGGAGGAAATCAAAATTGACTAAACATGCAATTTTATCTCCATCAAGTTCCCATAGATGGCTTAACTGTACACCAAGTGCTGTGCTTGAGCTGGAGTTTGAAAATACCAGTTCAGCAGCAGCCGAGGAAGGAACGGCAGCACATGCTTTTTGTGAACATAAGCTGAAAAAGGCATTGAAGATGCGAAGTAAACGACCTGTATCCGATTATGACTCAGACGAAATGCAAGAATGTACTGATGCCTATGTGGATTTTGTTTTGGAGCAGTTAGAAATAGCCAAGCAGAAATGTAAGGATCCGGCTATTTTGATTGAACAGAAAGTGGATTTTTCAGAGTATGTTCCAGATGGATTTGGAACTGCCGACTGCATGATCGTTTCAGATGATACGCTTTCCATTATTGACTTTAAGTATGGACAGGGAGTTTTAGTAGATGCATATGACAATTCACAAATGAAATGCTATGCACTTGGAGCACTGGCAATTTATGAGAGCCTATATGACATAAAGGAAGTCAGTATGTCAATCTTTCAGCCACGAAGAGAGAATGTTTCTACTTGGACGATTTCTGCAAGCGAACTAAAGAAGTGGGCAGAGGAAGTCCTAAAACCTAGGGCAGATTTGGCTATAAAGGGTGAGGGAGAATATTGCTCCGGTGATTGGTGCAAATTCTGTAAGGCCGCAGTTAGGTGTAGAGCAAGAGCGGAAGAAAAGCTGAAACTTGCAAAGGATGAGTTTAAACTACCACCACTATTAACAGATGCTGAAGTTGAAGAAATCCTAGTGGTTATTCCCGACTTAACATCATGGGCAAATAGCGTCTTAGCTTATGCAACAGATATGGCGGTCAATCATGGTAAAGACTGGGAAGGCTTTAAGGTTGTAGAGGGTAGGTCTGTAAGAAAGTATAAGGATGAGGATTCTGTAATCGAAAAATCAAAAGAAAACGGATATACCGATATCTTTAAAACCAGTCTTATTACACTTACTGAAATGCAAAAACTAATGGGAAAGAAGAAATTTGAGGATATTCTAGGTGACCTCATTATCAAACCACCTGGAAAACTGACACTTGTACCAAACTCAGATAAGCGTCAGAAAGTAAATGTAACAAATGCTAAAAACGAATTTAATGAAATAACGGAGGAAAATTAAAATGGCAAATATTAGTAGAACAAAGGTAATCACAGGAAAAGACACAAGACTTTCATATTTTAATGGCTGGGAGCCAAAGTCAATTAATGGAGGACCTGAGAAGTATAGTGTATCTCTTCTTATTCCAAAGGATGATAAAGAAACAATTACGGCAATTGAAAAGGCGATTGATGCTGCAATCGAAGAAGGAATTGGTAAGTTTGGTGGAAAGAAACCAAACAAGGCCGCTATTAAATTACCTCTTCGTGATGGAGATATTGAGCGTGATGATGAGGCATATAAAGGTCATTATTTCATCAACGCAAATAGCGTGACAGCACCTCAAATTGTAGATAAAGCTGTAAAACCTATTCTTGATAGAAGCGAAGTATATTCAGGCTGTTATGCTCGTGTATCAATTAGCTTTTATGCCTTTAATTCAAATGGAAATAAAGGTATCGCCTGCGGTCTTGGAAACATTCAAAAGATTAGAGATGGTGAGCCACTTGGTGGAAGAAGTAATGCTGCTGATGATTTTACAAGCCTTGAAGATGATGACTTCTTGGCATAGGAGGTCATTATGACATTAATTGATTGGTTTATCGCTATTTTCATCGGCACATGGCTTTTGGATTTTGTAGCAAAAACACTGGTAAGTCTTTATCTAGACATCAGAGAAAAGATAAACAGAAAGTAACATGGTGGGTGGCACTAATCTGCCACCCTTATTTTTATTGGAGGTGAAGAAGATGGATAACATCTCTATAGATATCGAAACCTATAGTAGTGTAGACCTTAAAAAATGTGGTGTATATAAATATGCCGAATCAGAAGATTTTGAAATACTCTTATTTGCTTACAGCGTTGATGGGAGTGAAGTTAAAGTCATAGATTTAGCAAAAGGAGAGGAAATTCCTGTTGAAATATTGGACGCACTCACTGATGAGAAAATAAGTAAATGGGCATTTAATGCACAATTTGAGAGAGTTTGTTTATCAAGGTATTTAATGGATAAAGGCACCAGTCTAGATCCTTTCTATGATAATCATGAACTTAGTACATCAAAGGCTATGTTTTTAAATCCGACTTCTTGGAAATGTACCATGATTTGGTCAGCAACACTAGGACTTCCACTATCTCTTGAAGGAGTGGGTGCTGTACTTGGACTTGATAAGCAGAAACTAAGTGAAGGTAAGAGCCTAATAAAGTATTTCTGTGTGCCTTGCACTCCGACAAAAACTAACGGAGGAAGAACAAGGAATCTGTACTTTCATGATGAAGAAAAGTGGGAACAATTCAAATCATATAACAAGCGTGATGTGGAAGTAGAAATGGGAATTCAAGCAAAACTATCAAAGTTTCCTGTTTCAGAAGATATATGGGATGAGTTTTATTTAGACCAGGAAATAAATGATAGGGGCATTGCTATTGATCCTGTACTTGTTGAATCAGCAATCAAATTAGATAGCGATGTAAAGGCTAGTCTTATGCAAAAGCTAACAGAAATTACTGGACTTGAAAATCCTAACTCAGTTCTTCAGATGAGAAACTGGTTATCGGAGCATGGACTTGAAATGGAGTCTCTAGGCAAAAAGGAAGTAGCAAAAGAAATAAAGACTGCATCAAAAGAACTTGCTGAGGTTCTTACTTTAAGACAGCAGTTATCCAAGTCTTCTGTTAAGAAGTATACAGCCATGAAAAATGCTGCCTGTACAGATAATAGGGAAAGAGGAATGTTTCGATATTATGGTGCGAATAGAACCGGAAGATTTGCAGGAAGACTTGTTCAATTGCAAAACCTACCACAAAACCATCTACTAGACTTAGCTGAGGCAAGAGCACTTGTAAGAGAGAAAAATGTAGATTCACTTGAAATGCTATATGAAGATATCCCAGATACTTTATCTCAACTGATTAGAACTGCCTTTGTGCCACAGAACAATAACAAATTTATTGTAGCTGACTTTTCAGCTATTGAAGCGAGAGTCCTTGCATGGCTTGCAGTGGAAAAATGGAGAATGAAAGTCTTTGAAGAAGGTAAAGATATCTACTGTTCATCGGCAAGTCAGATGTTTGGAGTTCCTGTTGAAAAGCATGGTGTAAATAGTCATCTTAGGCAGAAAGGTAAAATTGCAGAACTCGCACTTGGCTATGGTGGTTCGGTAGGTGCCTTAAAAGCTATGGGAGCACTTGATATGGGACTTACTGAAGAAGAACTTCAGCCACTGGTTGATGCTTGGAGAAACTCAAATCCTATGATTACTAGCCTTTGGTGGGATGTTGATAGAGCGGTCAAAACTTGTATAAAGCAAAGAATAGATACTAAGACTCATGGCATTACATTCTCATGGAAAAGTGGATTTTTATTTATAGAACTTCCTTCAGGAAGAAAACTTGCCTATGTAAAACCTAGAATTGGCGAGAATAAATTCGGTGGCGAGTCAGTTACTTATGAAGGTGTCGGTAATGCTAAAAAGTGGGAAAGACTGGAAAGTTATGGTCCTAAATTTGTAGAAAACATTATTCAAGGGACTGCGAGAGATATTTTGCTTTTTGCTATGAAGACATTAAGAAACTGCCAGATTGTAGCACATGTCCATGATGAAATAATTATAGAAGCTGATAAAAGAATGAGCCTTACTGCAGTATGTGAGCAAATGGGAAGAACACCACCTTGGGCGAAGGGATTACTTCTTCGTGCAGATGGTTACGAATGCGAATTTTATAAAAAAGATTAATAGAAACGTCAGATTTTGACCTTTCCCAAGGCTACCTAATAGGAGGTAGCCTTTATGAATTTAGAAGAAAAAGAAAAGATAAAAAAACTGAGAGAAGAAGGTCTAGGATATAAGAAAATCTCAAATGAACTTGGGATAAGTGTAAATACCATTAAATCGTTCTGCAGAAATAACAACTTAGCTGGAACCTTTACTCCCAAGAAATGTTATTGCAAAGGGTGTGGAAAAGAAATCATTCAAAAAGAGCGTACCAAGAAAAAGATATTCTGCAGTGAGGAGTGTAAAAGAAAGTGGTGGAACAGAAATAGGGCAAAACTGGATAAGACAAAACTTGAAGAACATGCCTGTCTTAATTGCCATAAACCATTTAAGGCCTATCCTCATGAAAACAGAAAATACTGCTGTCATACCTGCTATATAGAGGATAGGTTTAGAGGCGGTGATGGTGATGAATAAAGAGGAACACGCTGAAATGATGTATCAATTATCTATCTCCATTGCTGTAAAAATGCTCAAAAATCACATTATAAATAAGGAAGAATTCGAAGAAATGAATTGTATCTTACTGGAAAAATATCATCCATTTATAGGGGAGCTTTTCTCACTAAATGACTTGATATATTAAGCGTTTAGAGTGATGTATATACACTGACAAAGGAGGTAGACCAATGAAAAAAGTACAAAAAATCGATGTGAAAAAGCCACTCATCGAAACAAGAAAAAAGGTTGCTGCCTATGCCAGAGTATCTATGGAAACTGATAGACTTAAGCATTCCTTATCTGCACAGATAAGTTATTACAGCAAACTTATTCAAAATAATCCTGAATGGGAATTTAAAGGCGTTTATTCTGATTATGGTATATCAGGAACAAGCACAGCTAAAAGACCAGGCTTTATGGAAATGATGGAAGAGTGTGAAAAAGGAAATATCGATATTATCCTTACAAAATCCATCAAGCGTTTTGCAAGAAACACAGTTGACCTTTTGGAAGTAGTAAGACACCTTAAATCAAAGGGAATTGAAGTTATATTTGAAAATGAAAACATCAATTCATTAAGTGGTGATGGGGAGCTGATGCTTTCCATCCTAGCTTCATTTGCACAGGAAGAATCAAGGTCCATTTCAGAAAACGTGAAATGGGGGACAGTAAAAAGATTTAAACAAGGCATACCAAATGGCAGATTTAATGTATTCGGATATGTTTGGGAAGGCGATAAACTCGTAATTGTTGAGGAAGAGGCTGAGATTGTAAAAAGAATATATTCAGAATATCTTTCTGGAAAATCAAGAATGAAGATTGAGAAGATGTTTGCTGAAGAAGGGATAACAACTAGGCGAGGCTATAGATGGGTAGATTCTAATATAAAAGTAATCCTAAGAAACATCACTTACACAGGAAACCTGCTATTTCAAAAAGAATATGTAGTTGATCCTATCACTAAAAAGCGAAAGCTTAATAGGGGTGAACTACCTCAATATTATGTAGAAAATACACATGAGGCAATTATTCCAAAAGAAACCTATGACAAAGTGCAGGTTGAAATGGAAAGAAGAAGGACTGCTGGGGCAATAGGAAACCCTGCAATACCGACAACTGAAATGACCGGAAAGATACGATGCCCACATTGTGGTAAGAATTTTCAAAGTAGTGTTAGGAATTTAGTAAATGGAAAAAACAAGTATTGGGTTTGTGCCACAAGAAAAGCAGGACACGGTAATCCATGTCATACCGGTGATATAAACGATAGGCTAATAAAAGAAATTATCTGTGAAGTTTTAGAAATTGAAGATTATGCTCCTGAGATTTTTACTAAAGAAATAGATCATATTGATGTGATTAAAAAAGAAAAATTTATATTCTACCTTACAAATGGAAGAATAGTTGAAAAAGCATATAGAAAGATAGACAGAAAGAAATATTTTACTGAAGAAGTTAGAGCAAAAATATCGGAGCAAAGAAAAAATAAACATAATTATCATAGAAAAAATCCAGCTACACCTTTCACAGGACTAATTGAATGTGATAGATGTGGTAATTCATTTAATGCTCTAAAAACAACACTAAAGACAGGGGAGAAAATAACATACCTTTCATGCAGAACAAAAAGAAGTGAATGCCCACATAACTCAATTCAAGAAGGAACGCTTAAAAAGCTATTATGTGAGGTGTTAGAACTTGATGAGTTTGATGAGAAGGTAATGGATGAAAAAATCCAAAGGATCTACATTGCTGATAATAAAGTAAGGTTTAAGTTCAAAGATGACCATGAGGAAATAAGGACGTATCTTGAGAAGAAACGTGGTACTCCTTGGACTAAGGAAAGACACGAAAAGCAGATTCTTCAAATGCATGAATACTGGAAAAATGAGGAACACAGAAAAGAAGCAAGCGAGAGAATGAAGAAGATAAGGAGTGAGAAAAAATGGTCAATAAGAAAGTAACAACAATACCTGCAACCATTAGTAAATTTAATCTGACTCCAATTAATGAAGTGAAAAAAAGAAGAGTTGCAGGATATGCCAGAGTATCAACTGATAGCGAAGAACAGCAAACTTCCTATGAGGCACAGGTTGATTACTATACAAACTACATTAAAAGTAGAGAAGATTGGGAGTTCGTACAAGTTTATACAGATGAGGGAATATCAGCTACCAACACCAAAAAGCGTGATGGTTTTAAGCGAATGGTAAAAGATGCCCTTGATGGAAAGATAGACCTTATTGTTACTAAGTCAGTTAGCAGATTTGCCAGAAATACCGTAGATAGCTTATCTACCATCAGAAAGTTAAAGGAACATGGAACGGAGGTATTCTTTGAAAAAGAAAATATCTGGACTTTTGATAGCAAGGGAGAACTGCTTATTACAATTATGTCCAGTCTTGCTCAAGAAGAATCAAGGTCTATTTCAGAAAACTGTACATGGGGCCAAAGAAAGAGATTTGCTGATGGTAAGGTGACCGTACCGTTTGAAAGATTTCTAGGTTATGACAGGGGAGAAGATGGCAACTTAGTGGTAAATCCAGAGCAAGCCAAAGTTGTAAAAAAGATTTATAGGCTTTTCCTTCAAGGATATTCACCATTTGGAATTGCTAAAGAACTGACGGAAGAAGGAATATTAACACCCGGTGGAAAAAAGAAATGGTCAGCAGGGACAGTTAATGCGATTTTAAGAAATGAGAAATACAAAGGGGATGCACTACTTCAAAAGTCATTCACAGTGGACTTTCTAACTAAGGAAAAGAAAAAGAATGAAGGGGAGATTCCTCAATACTATGTAACTGGAAATCATGAAGCAATAATTCCAACAAGTACATTTGATAGGGTGCAGAGATTACTAGAACGAAGAAAAGCTGGTAAGAACCGAATTTCAAGCGTTAGCATTTACTCTAGCAAGATTAAATGTGGAGATTGTGGGTCTTGGTACGGGTCAAAGACATGGCATTCAACCAGTAAGTACCGTCAGAAGATTTGGCAGTGTAATCATAAGTTTGAAGAGAAATGTAGCACTCCACATTTAACTGAAGAAGAAATCCAAAACTTATTTTTACAGGCAGTTAATAAGCTGGTCAAGAACAAGAAGGAAATTATCAGCAACCATAAAGAAATGGCAAAGATAATCTTTGATACTTCAGTGCTTGAGAAAGAAAAGATAGAGCTTGAAGAAGAACTTAACATTGTAGCTGAACAGGTAAATGACTGTATAAACGAGAATGCTAGAAAAGTTCAAAACCAAGATGAGTATGAAGTAAGATACACAAGCCTAGTAAATAGATTTAATACTACAAAGACTAGGCTGGATGAAATCAAGCAGACCATCATAGAAAAGCAGTCTAAGCGTGATGAGGTAGAGGACTTTATACAGGAACTTGAAAAGCAAGAACTTATGCCAGAGTTTGATAAAAATGTATGGCTTAGCATGGTAGACTGCCTTACGATTCATCATGATGGAAAAGTTGAATTTACATTCCTTGATGGCAGCCAGGTAGAATTAAATAGCTAGAAACCAAAATAGACACTTCAATAAAATTGGTGAGGTGCCTGTTTTGGTTTATAGGTAGCCTGTTTGAGGGTATAATATATCACAAGAATAATTCGAAAAAGGATG
Organism: Peptoniphilus asaccharolyticus DSM 20463; assembly: GCF_900176115.1. Taxonomy (GTDB): domain Bacteria; phylum Bacillota; class Clostridia; order Tissierellales; family Peptoniphilaceae; genus Peptoniphilus; species Peptoniphilus asaccharolyticus. The sequence continues at coordinate 41,026 of NZ_FWWR01000009.1, forward strand.
TGAGATTTTTGGCAAATAAGAACTATACAAAGCAAATCATTAATGACTACTGTGTTTTAGATACAGAAACAACAGGATTATCTTCGTACTATGATGAAGTTATAGAAATTGGGATACTAAAGATAAGAGATAATGAAATCGTAGATAGATATTCTCAATTAATAAAGCCAGAGTATGAGATTGATCCATTTATTACGGATTTAACAGGTATAACAAATGAGATGGTAAAAGATATGCCATCTATAGATTTTGTGATGAATGATGTAATATCTTTTATTGGAGATGATGTAATAATTGGCCATAATACATCTTTTGACATAAGGTTTTTAAATGCTGGCTTTAACATTGAGTTAGGTAACCAATATATGGATACTATGCAATTTGCAAGAAAACTTTTCCCAGAATTAAAACATCATAGGCTTTCAGATTTGACAGCATATTTGGGTCTTTCGAATAATGAACACCGTTCTATAGCAGACTGTATTGCTACAAAAGAATTATACGACTCAATAAAAGATACTATGAAAAAAAGAGGTGTAGAAATACAAGACTTATGGGTTAAGTCTGCTCATGGTGGAAAAGGTATAGATATCAAATCAATTCAACCAACTGAGGTTGAAATAGATGAGGACAATTTTTTCTATAATCGACATGTTGTATTTACTGGTAAATTAGAAAAAATGGTTAGACAGGATGCAATGCAAATTGTTGTTAATTTGGGAGGCATACTAGATAACAGTGTTACAAAATCCACCAACTATCTAATACTCGGGAATAATGATTATAATGCAATTCTAAAAGGAGAAAAATCATCTAAGCATAAAAAAGCTGAAAAATTAAAATTGGATGGCCAGGATATAGAAATCATTGATGAATTTACATTTTATGATTTGCTTGAAAATTGATGTTTTTTTACTTAATAAATTCACTTTGGGCGGTAGCGATACCGTCTTTTTCTATGCCCAAATATAAAAAGTTTCAGAGTATATAGGGATAGTTTCAGAGTTCAAAGGAAAAGTTTAATTGTATCAAAGACGGTAAGATACTAGATCCTGCTGATGGGTTTCATGTCATAATAGTGATAGAGGCAAATAGTTATGTAAATACAAGGAGTTCAAGACTTCTACCAAAGTTTAAAACTCAAAAAATAAATAGTTGGTGTGCTGCTTAGAGTATCTATTTTAATAATGGATATTGTAAATAGCATACCAATAAAACTAAGGATTCTTTAAAGAGTCTTATTTTGTGATGAAAATTTAATATGTAAATCTCAGACGATAGAAAGCAATAATTCTGTCGTTTTTTATTTCAAAGAAAGGAGGCAGGAATGAATTTTGATTTTTTTTATAATAGGCAATCTGAAATGTATAACTTCATTAGGTTACCTATGGTATTAATGGAAGATGAGATTTTTGAGAGCATTTCTATTGAAGCAAAAGTTTTGTATTCATATATGCTTAATCGAATGGGTCTGTCATATAAAAATGGCTGGATAGATGATGATGGAAAAGTCTTTATTTATTACATAATTGAAAGTATAAAAGATCAATTTAATTGTGCGAGTGAAAAAGCAAATAAATTAATAGCTGAACTTGATATTAAATCAGGAATAGGACTGATTGAAAAGAAAAGACAAGACAAGGACTGGGAAAGCCTAATAGAATTTATGTTAAAGACTTTATGAGCATATTTAATAATATGGAATTAAAAAATCAAGAAGTTCGAAAAACAAAATTCCAGAAGTTCGATAATCGAAATTCAAGAGATTCGAATATCGAAAGTCAAGATTTCCGAAAATCGGAAGGTAACTATAACAATATTAGAAATAATGAGTTAAGAAATAATGATTTTAATAAAGGGCAAAAACCTTATGGAATATATAAAAACATATTTTTGACTGATGAAGAATACAAGGACTTAACAAATGAGTTAGGAAGTAGAATTAGTGAATACATTGATAGGTTGTCGTCTTATATGAAAGCAAATAACAGAGTTTATCAAGATCACAAGGCAACAATAATTAATTGGTATCTTAATGATCAGGCAAAAAATATTAATGAAAAATCAACAAGAAAAATGAATTACGATATAGGAGAGAGTTTATGAAAATCTTAAAAGATTTTGTATTAAGAGAAAGTGATGTTGAAAGAAATGGACATATATGCTAGAATTAAAAATTAATAATTGTTATCATTTGTAATCTTAAATATATAGGAGGAGGATTGAAAGAAAAAAAACCAGAGACCCTGCCATAGATGAGGAAAGCATCCGGGCAATAGACCACCATAAGCTGGCCATTAAAGCAGAAGCCGTTTATCAGTAAGCTAAAGTGATGGGGAAGACATGGATATCGAATATGATAGGAAGAAAAGCAAATGAATTTAAGGGAAAAGTAGCAATACTACATAACTTTAAAGACATTGTAATTATTCAGACCAAGGTGGAATAGTTATAGGATTTAAAAAATTAATAAAAATAAGGAGGATTTTATGAAAAATTTTAAAAGATGCATAGTCTTTACTTTATTATTTACTATTATTTTTAGTAATTTCATTGAGGTTTATGCTGCTGCAAGCAATAAAACTTACGAAGAAAAAATTAGTAAAGAGATAATAAGTGTAAAGGATGATGAATTTGTTGATGTAATTGTCAAACTAAAAAAGGAGATAGATTCTGAAAAGATTAAGACAGAAGTAAAAAAATCAAATCCAAATATAAATAAAGATCAATTACAAAAACAAATAAGAAAAGAGATTGTAGATGAGTCAGTATCACTAGCTGAAAATAGTCAAAAGTCAATTTTGAAATATTTAGACAAAAATAAAAAAGAAGGTTCAGTTAAGTCATACGAATCATTTTTTATAGTAAATTGTGTAAACATAGTTGCTAAAAAATCTATAGTTATAGAACTAGCCAAAAGGCAAGATGTAGAAGAAATAATAGAGAATAAGCAAATAAAAATAGAAAGGCCTGAAAAGAATTTTCCAGAAGCAAGGGAGGCAAGCTTAGATAACACATCTAAGCATGTGCCATGGAATTTAAAGGCAATTGGAGCAGATAAAGCTCAAGAGCTTACAAAGGACTCTAGCAATGAGGTTGTTGTTGGAATAATTGATTCAGGAGTAGACTCTTCCCATCCTGCTATTTCAAAAAATTATAGGGGAAATGATTCAAATCTTTCTGCATGTTCTTGGTATAACACAATTAATAAAAAAAATGGAGCTGAAGAAAAACCATTTGATAATAGGGGACATGGAACACACGTGTGTGGAACAATTTTAGGTTCAAAAGAAGGAAGTCTTTTGGGAGTTGCTCCAAAAACAAAATGGATAGCAGTAAAAGTTTTTGATGAAAATGGAGAAACTGATAATACAAAATTACTTGCAGCAGGTGAATGGATTCTTGCACCTACTGATGCAAATGGAAAAAAACATCCTGAACTTGCACCAAGAATTGTAAATAACTCTTGGGGAGGCAATTCTAGTGATGGTTTTTATCAAGATATGGTAAAAAAATGGAGAGATGCAGGGATATTTCCTATATTTTCAGCAGGTAATGTTAGTGAATCCAATAATGGTGGAGACAATTCAATTGGAACACCGGGTTCATATCCAGAAGCCTATGCAGTTGGTGCTATTAGAAAAGATGAAAAGGTAGCTAAATTCTCGCTAAGAGGAAAATCTGATTATACAGATAAGTGGAAACCTGATATTGTTGCACCTGGTGTAAATATCTTATCATCTGTTCCAGGCAATAGGTATGAATTATATACAGGCACATCTATGGCAAGCCCTCATGTTTCAGGCGTTGTAGCTCTAATGCTACAAGCTAACAAAGATTTGAGTGTGGAGCAAATTGAAAAAATTTTAAACGAAACAGCAAGTCCTTTAAAAGATGAGTACTATGTTGACAGTCCAAACCATGGCTATGGCTATGGAAAAGTAGATGCCTATAATGCAGTTGAACTTTCAATGGGTCAGGCTAAAGGCAAAGAAGTAAATAATGATAAGATGGGAAACTTTTCGGGAAGACTTCTAGCAAGGGGAGAAGACAATGAAAAACCTAGCCTAGACCATAAAGCTATTAGCGCAGTTTATACCATATATAAAACTAGCTTTGATGCGAATGTAAAAGATAATACTGGGATAGACTCTGTAAAGCTATTCTTAGATTGTGGAAAAGGTTTTGAAGAACATGAAATGAAACTAAAACGAGGAACTAGACTTGATGGATACTATAATGTCGATATACCTGTTTCAACTTTTAATGGAGTTTCATCAGGGAGCTACTATATTGAATGTTCAGATATAAATGGCTCAGTAACTAAAACAAAAGAATACAATTTCGTTGTAAAAGATGGTGTCAACATAGGATATGTTCAAGATTTTGAAACAGATATTTCCGGATTTGAATTTGGAGGAGAATCAAGTCTTTGGAAATGGGGAAAAATAAAATCAGACGAGCCAGACAATAAACTTATAGGAACTGGTCCATATTCAGATAATTTGAAAAAGGATACAATAGCAGTAATGCCACCAATTGATCTTAGCAAAACAGATAAAGATGCAGTTCTTAGTTTTAGACATTGGTACGATCTTGGAAATTCAAACTATGCTTTCTTTGACCAAGCTGAAGTTTGGATTGCAGAAGTTGATGCTAACAGTAGTGCTGATAACTTAGATTGGAAACCAAAAAGAACTTATAGAAATTCATCAAAGGATAAATGGGTCGATGAGTTTATAGATCTTTCAGAGTATAAAGGTAAGAAAATTTGCTTAATGTTTGGACTTAGGGCAAATGGAAATTGGAAGACTAAAGGACAAGGCTGGTATATAGACGATATAAAAATTAAAGAAGCAGTAAAAGAAATACCTGAAAAACCAAATAAATATTTAAATTTAAAAAGCCAAAAAAATGGTAGATACAATTTTAGTTTTTCTCCAGTTGATAATGATAAAATAACAGCTTATGAACTATATAGGTCAAACAAGCCGGAAGGACCTTTTGAATGTGTAAAGACAGTTAAAAAAGGAGATAGCAGTGGAGGTTTTGGGAAATGGTCAATAACCTTATCTGATATACCAATTCCTCAAAAGGGTAGCTACTATTATTATGCAGTATCAAAAATAGGAAAAAATTCAAGTGAACCTTCTGAAATTCAATCAATAACATTTACTGAAGGGAAAGAAATTTTAAGCTATGATTTTGAAAACGGAAAACAAGGATGGACTAGTGTTAGTGATTCAGGAGAATTAGCTTGGGATTTTGGCGAGCTAGAGTATGGGGATAAATTTAATGCTAACTTTAAGAAGCCGACAGAAAGTCAATCTTTAGGGAAAAACCCTGGTATGAATATGTGGGCTACTAATATGAATGATCACAGGCTACCTAAGTCAAAATATAGTTTGATTTCACCTACAATGGATTTATCCGGACTAAGTGATGCAAAACTTTATTACCAAAATTGGTTTGGATCTTCTGGTAAAAGATACTCTGATGATTACGATAGTTATAACCAGGATTTAGGAGAAATATATATTTCTAAAGATGATGGAAATAAATGGGAAAAGATATACACACTTGATGAAAAAATGTTGGATAAGAAAGGCAATAGACACACTTGGTTTACTGATGGTGTAGAAATTCCTAATGAATATTTAACAGATAAAATTAAAATAAAATTTTTACTTGATACTGGTGATGATAAGGGAGGATCTAGTCCTGAACAATGTGGTGGCTGGTACATTGACGATATAAGTATAAATACAAATCTTAATAAGAACACAGGAAATAGCCTACAAACAGAAAATGTATTTGAAAACAAGAGTCCTTTCAAACTTCAAAATATGACAAGGGCTTCTGAAAATAGTTCTAGCAACGATGGAATTTTACCATTAGTTGGGAAAATAACAATAAAAGAAACAGGTGTATCAGTAACATCAGAAGCAGGAACAGGTAAATTTTCAATCAAACATCCTGTTGGTTCATATACAGCAATAGCAGAAGCAGAAGGATATGCAAGTAAGGAAATACCAGTAACTATTACAAATAATTTTGAATTAAAAGATATTTATCTTGATAAGGCACAAGAAACTACATTAAAAGTGAAAGTTTCAGATGAAAAATCAAATCCTGTTAATGCAAATGTAAAAATTTATAAACAAGATGACCTAGAAATATTAAAAGAAGAAAATGGGTCAGCTATAAGCTTGGATAAGATTCTTCCAGGTAAATATAATATCGCTGTAAGTGCAGATGGATATAAAACTTACAGAGAAGAGATTACAATTTCAGACAGCAAGGAAATTGAAATTAAGCTAGAAAAAATTAATTTTCAAGAGGAAAAAAATGTTGGATACACAAAAGAAAAGGCATCAGAACTTGCAGGACAGGATGAAAAGAATGTAACTTTTGCAAACAAGATATCAAACAACAAAGATGTACAAGTTGAAGAAGTAACTTACTATATTACAAAGACTAAAGAAGCAGATTTACAAAACAGTAGTTACAGAATTTCAATCTATGACAAAAATGACATAGATGGTCTACCTGGAAAGATTCTTTATTCTAAAGATTTGACCTTTGAACAAGAAGGATGGAATAGCTTAAAAATTTCAAACGTCCAAGTTGATGGAGAATTTTATATAGCATTTACAAAACTATCAGGAGAACTTGCCTTCGGAATAGACAATAAAACATCAGATATAGATTCTGTAAAGATGTTTAATAATGCCTGGATTGAACCACAAACACAAGGTAGCTACATGATAGGAGCAAAACTAAGAGAAATCGAAGATACGCAAAAAGTAGCTATTGACGAAGCAACAAAACTTGTAGAAACAGCAGAAAAATTACAAACTGAAGAAGCTTATACAGCAGCTAAGGAAAAAGTAGAAGCGCTAAAGGAGAGTGAATCAAAGAGTGATTTACAAAAACGTTTAGAAGAAATAGACAAATATATCCAAGCTGACAAAGCAATAGATGCACTTGAAGGAAAAAATATTTCAGATATAACAAAGGCTGAATTAGATAATGCTGAAGCTTTAGTTAACGCTGTAAAAGATGAATGGAAAACAGATTTAACAGTTCGTCTAACTTCATTAAAAGACAAAAAAGCCGAAGATGACAGAAGAAAAGAAGAAGCAGCTAAATCCTTGGCTGATGCAAAGGAAGAAGCTGTAAATAAAATCAAAGGGCTTGATAAATTAAGTCAAGATGAAAAAAATGCTTATAAGGCTAGTATTGATGGTGCTGAAAATAAAGATGCTGTAGATGCAATAGTTCTAAAAGCTCAAAAGGATAATGCAAAGAAAATTATTGCTAGTCTAAATAAGCTTAAAGAACATGAAGTAACAAAAGCAAATAGCGATATAGATAGCGCAGCAGATGAAAATGCAATAAACGAAATAGTTAAAACAGCACAAAATACACAAACTGAAAGACAAAGCTTAGATGAACACAAGGATCAAGTAAGAGGCAAACTAGATAATCTAAACAATCTAACAGCCGAAGAAAAAGGAATCTATAACAAAAAAATAGATGAAGCAACTACAAAAGAAGCAGCAGATGCTGTAGTTCTTGATGCACAAAAAGACAACGCTCAAAAAGAAATCAATAAGATGAATCTCTTAAAGCCAGATGAAGTAACTAAGGCTAAGGAAGATATTCAAAATGCAGCAGATGAAGCAAGGGTAAAAGAAATAGTAGATGCAGCACAAAAACTTCAAAAAGATAGACAAGCACTAGAAGACTATAAGAATCAAGAGAAAGCTAAAGTCGATGCACTTGATAAATTAACCGACGAAGAAAAAACAGAATCTAAAACCAAGATAGACGAAGCGACAACTAAAGATGCTGTAGATGCAATAGTTCTAGAAGCACAAAAGGATAATGCTAAAAAGAAAGTAGAAGAGTTAACAAAACTTAACGAAGAAGAAAAAGCAGAAGCATTAAGAGCGATAGAAGAAGCTACAAACGAAGAAAGTTTAGACAAAGCTATTAAAAATGCAGAAGCTTCCAACGTAAGTATTGATGAACTTAAAGCACAAGCAAAAGATAAGCTAAATAATCTTAATAAACTAAGCAAAGAAGAAAAAGCTGCTATCACTAAGAAAATAGACGATGCGACTTCAAAGGCAAACGTAATTGACATAATTACAAAAGCAGAAAAAGAAAATAACAATAAAGCTCCTGAAGAAACTGGAAGAGAACAATATCCATGGGTATCACCATATAATTACAACCCATTCTGGTCACTACAATTTTATACACCAGCAAAAACTGAAAGCAAGCCAGCTACAGAAATAAAGATAGATTCTAAACTAGTTATCGGTTCAAAAAATCTTGTGGTTACAATAAATGGTGTTCAAAAAGAAGTGGTAATGGATGTAGAACCATTTATATCAAACAATAGAACCATGCTCCCTATTAGATTCGTAGCAGAAGCATTAGGATTTAAGGTGGAATGGGATGTTTCAACTAGAACAGTAATCTTAACAGATAAAGACACAGTAGTTAAAATACCAGTGGATACAAATAAAATAATTGTAAATGGCACAGTCTTCGAAAGTGATGTAAAACCAATCCTTAAAAACGATAGGACAATGATTCCAATTGCAAACATTGCAAGAGCACTAGGACTAGTAGATGGCAAGGACATCATCTGGAATGGGGATACAAAAGAAGTAATAATTAAAAGAGATATCTTAAAATAATCCTGGAAGAAAGGCAGGAAAAATATTTAGGCACATGGGGACAAGGGCTCCAACCCAGAAGGAAGTATTATCAGAGTTGGACCAGTCTCCATGATTGCCCATTGGCGGCAAATAATTTTCTGGAAATGAAAGCCCTTTAAAGAAGAAAAAAGAGTAAAAAGTTAAAACTTTACAGAAAATGGATGCAGTAAGTGTGTCCATTTTTTTGTATAATAATGAGACAAAGACAAATTATAAGCATTGGACTTATAGTAAAGGAGCTGTTAAAAATGAGTGATAAGACCAATAAAAAATTTTGGGATAAATTCGCCAAGCTGTATGCTTTTTTTATGAAGAAGGATAAAGGTTTTTATGATAAAATTTGCGGATACATAAACCCCTATTTGAGTAAGGATATGAATGTACTTGAACTTGCTTGTGGTTCAGGGCAACTATCCTTTAACCTTTCAAAATATACGAAAAGTTGGATTGCAACAGATTTTTCTGAACAAATGATTTTGGAAGCAAGAAAGCATGGAGGATACGAGAACCTTGTCTTTGAAATAGCTGATGCTACATCATTAAATTTTGTAGATGGAGAATTTGATTGTGTGGTCATTGCTCATGCACTTCATATAATGCCAAATCCTGATAAGGCAATGATAGAAATATACAGAGTATTAAAACCGAATGGTATTTTGTTCGCTCCCACTTTTTTATGGAAAGAGGGAAAACAAAGTAAATTCAAAAAACGACTGATGTATATTGTAGGGTTTAAGATGTATAAAGAATGGGATAAAAAGCAATTTGAAGATTTTACCCATGAATATGGATTTTCAGTAGCTGAAATGAAATTGGTAAATGGAGGTCTTGCACCGGTTGGTGTGCTGATTGCCTATAAAAAATAATATTAATTTTAGGATTCTTTCTTAAGAGGAAGGAGGAAAAATTTTGATTTTAACATTATTGCTTGCCATGGTGATGATGGTTGGATTGGTTTTGTTACTATGGGGTACGTGTCAGATTTCTTGTTAGTGTAATAATTTCTCAGAAAATATGAATCTAAACTTGTAGAAAAATTAGTGGGGTGATTTTAGTGAGATATAAAGGTATGTATTTTAATTTAATGAGTTTATTCTTGAAAAGACCAATGGTTAGAAAATTTGGCAAGAATAAAACTATGAAAAGTTTAAAAAGGGCGCGTGGTCTATATAAACAAATGATTGAAAAGACCGAAGATATTGGTGCGAACAACCCTATGTCAGGTAATATTTACTTAGGATATGTATTTATGGCTGTATGTAGAGCGGGAAATTTTAAGGTAGATGATTTTAAAGAAGTAATTGTTGAATTCTTGAACAATAAATTAATCAACAAAGCTATAAGTAATTTTGATTTAAATAATCCTAAAGATATGGAAAAATTTACCGGACAAATGTATAAAATGAGAGAATGGGCAGATAAACATCCAGAATATAAGAATAATACATGGGATTTTAATTTTGATAAAAATCTTCATAGGGACGGTTTTTATTATCATTTTACAAGGTGTCCTATGGAAAAATTTGCTAGAGAAAATGATTATCTTGATTTATTACCTTTGTGCTGTGATGTTGACCACATTGTATTTGAAAAGAGAAAAGCAGTGCTTCATAGAAAACAGACATTAGCATCTGGGGGAGAAATATGTGATTACTGGATTGTTGGAGATAAGGCTAAGGACCCAATGTGAAAAATTAGGGTTATATGAAGGGGGTTGATTTTATGGATTTACTTCAAGCAGTTCTCGACGGAATTGCTATAGCAGCTATTTTTAATGGTACAGTGGCTTCTTTTGTGCTTATTAATCCAAGATTCTTTTTTGATTCTTATCCTAAAGCCATTCAGAAGGCTGCACTTGAACCAATGACAAAGCGAGAAAAAAAGATAAATACGATACTTACCATCATTATTGTTGGGACTTGTTTTGTTTATTCGGCGATAAGTCTTTTACATTCGGGAGTTGTTGGCTTTTGGAATTTATTTTGGATGGGATACATTCAGTGGAGTATATTGAATGCAGGAGATTTTTTGTTGTTAGACTGTCTCTTGTTTCAAGGAAAATATAAAGAAAAGATAGTTATTCCGGGAACAGAGGGACACAAAGATTATGAGTTTAATAATTGGATGAAACATTTGGCGATTTGGGAACATTTCCTGCTTGTACCATTTTTGCTAATACCAATCATATCAGCAATTCAAGCTTTGTTTGTTGGCTTTTTAGGAAGATAAATTTGAAGGTAAGGTGGAACAAAATGGTGGTAGCGGTTGAAACAGTAATTTTATGTATTGTATTTTTCTTACTTTGCTATATCGGAACTGGTACAGACGAGAAGAATTTAAAAAGTTATTCTTCATATCCGGATGAAGTGCAGGCTCAGATAAATAATATTTCGGAGTATCAAGGGAAGTTCAATAAACATAATAAATTTATTACGTTTATATTCAACCTATTATTATTTTCAGTAATTCTGTTTTTCTTGGGTCTCTTTATCAAAGAAGATAACTTCTTTAATAATTTTTTGTACTTAAGTATTATGGGGCAGGGGTTGAATATTTTCGATTTGTTAGTCATAGACCTTTTGTGGTGGCGAAATACAAAGCGTATCCGCTTGAGTAAAATACCAGACAAGAAACTTTATCAAAATCCGAAAAAACATATAGAAGCATTTGTTAGAGGTTTCGTAATGTATTTGCTAATTGCTGTAATAGACGGCTACATTTTGACGCTTTTATAGAGATATAGGTAAATATTTGTTTGTGTAACTTATAACTTAATAAAACTAACACAGGAACAGTAAATCAAAAAAGGTTTACTGTTTTTATTTGTCTAAAATGAAAAAAGGAGAACAAAAATTAAAAAGGAAGAAACATTACAGGAAGTACAGGAACATATTTTTGAACTTCAAGAGGAAATGGGAAGGTGTGATGTAAAGCTGAAGCAATTGCAAAATCAAGGTAAAAAACTAGAAAAACTTGCAAATGAAAGAGAACGAAAAAGAAGAAATCATAGGCTCATACAAAGAGGATTGATAGTAGAAAGAGTGGTTGAAAATCCTCTTATGTTTACCAATGAGGATATAGAAAAGTTGCTTATGATTGCTACTTGCACAGAAGAATATCATAGAGCTTATGAAGAAATAATAAGTGCAAAAGATACAGAAGATGAAACAGATATTGAGTATACAGAATCTAAATTTGAAAAATTAATAGCAACAATTCGTTCAAGAGAAATATCAGCAAATATAATACTTCAAGCACAATCTCAATTAAAGGCAATCTACAAGGATAATGCAGATACAATAGTTGGTAACTGTGACTCAACACTCTTTCTAGGAGGAAAAGAAAAAACAACAGTAAAAGAATTATCAGAAACTTTAGGAAAAGAAACCATAGACCTATATAACGCATCAGAAACAAGATCAAACCAAAAATCTTTTGCTCTAAATTACCAAAAGACTGGTAAGGAACTGATGAGCCAAGATGAAATAACTGTAATGGATTTTGGAAAGTTTAAAAGGGATAAAAGAAGTAATCAACTTCTCCATGGAAAAGGAGAGAATGAAAGAGTTAAACAAACTCACCAAGGACTTAAACAGATCCTCCAAAAAGCTTTCTCGCAACATGGGAAATAACTTTGCAACCTCATCCACAATAATATTAATAGCAAATATAGTATTTATAATAATAGGAGCCAAATTATACAGCCAAAACCAAGTTAACTTTTAAAACTTAATATTTCCAATAGCAATATTTATCTCCTCCTTCGGCCCCGCATCGGCACTGGCATCTCTTGGCAACAACTTAGTCATTACCTTTACTTGCGGCAAGAGAGTAAAGGTAATACTAAGAGAAGAATAGAAGAGGAAGTTTTAAATAAAGTAGCGAGAGAAATCATCCACGTAAAAAACCTTAGAGAAACAATAAAGTTATATGCATCTCATATTAACGAAATCAATAAGCTGAAAAAGAAAGTAAGAAATGATGAGCTGCTGCAAGTTTACTCCAAAGTCTTCAGTGAGATTAATCTCACAATATACAAGGTCAGTGAAAACAATAAAAATTCTTTTGTAGAAAACTCCATGGCCATGATGGGCTTTGACAAAGAAGTAGAAATAATAAGAAAAGAAGATGCCTATCTTTGTCTCAAAACCAAAATGATTGAGAAAGTACAAATTGCCTATGGGAATAATAAAATTTTGGAACAATTTAGGCGAAGGAATTTTACAAACTTCTGCGAATTTAAGTATCAAAACTAAAATAGGTTTTTATGATCACGTAGAAAGAGAAAATTTTGTATTTTCCGTTAACCTACATTAAAATTAAAAATTAAATCAAAAAACTTATTGATAACAGTTATAAATTAGATGAAATAGAGGTTGCACAAAAACCATGTCAAAAATTAAATTAAAAAATAAAAAAAAGTTAATGTGAGTTAACTTTTTTTAATTGTGAAAAACAATGCAAAAAACACTAATAAGCTATATTATTTTGATATGTGCTATCAATTAAGTGGAGGAGGTATCCAAAATTAAAAAGAAACTTTTACTATACATACTTTTATTGTTAATTCTAATACCCGGCAGGAACTACTGTGCGGAAAGTAATTTAAACACGAATAAGGACAACTTAATAAACTTGGAGGACGGCTACTACAAGATCCCCGTCAAGTTGTGGCACGCATACGAAGAGAAGGAAAGCATGGGCAACAAAGCCATGGTTCAAGTAGCTGAATTAGAAGTCAAAGACAAAGAGGGATATTTATACACAGGCTCAGGAAAAATGGAGTACATGGGCATCACAGCGTCTCTTATCAACATATACTTTCAAAAGGAAGACGGCAATTATTATCCCGCAGAACCAGGCGACTTTGAAATGGAAATACCTAAAGAACACGATAAACGTCCATGTGTATTTAAAACGAAGCTGATTAACATGGATGAGATGTTAAATGTATATGTAGATCCTAAGGTTGAGCCCATGGGAGATGAACCCATAAGAGCAAGGGTAAAGCTTGATTATAACTCTATTGAAAAAATAGACAAGGACGAAGCGGACCTCATTAAAAAATTTGAAACAGGGCCTAAGAAGCCTGAATTTGACAAGGGCGTTTCCGGAGAAGCGGAGAATAAAAATTTAATCGTAAATTATGAGGCGGAAACTTTTCAAGAAGAATTTTCTTTCTACGGCAACAAACTCACAGGCAAAAATGCAGAAAAGTATTCACAAGACTTTGACAAACTTGATCAAGTAAATGTATTTAAAATCGAATTTTTAGGACCCTTAAATGAAATAACTGAAGAAGACAAAAACATTCAGGACAAGAGAAAGAGAATTATTCCTCAAAAGGAAATGGAGCTTAGACTTCCCCTTTTAAAACTCAAAGAAGAAGAAGACAACTTAACTCTCTATGACTATACAGAGGGCGAAAGAAAGAAGATTGACTTCACCTTTGACAAGGAACATGTAAAGACGAAGGTAAAAAACCCCGGTGTCTATGTCTTAGTTAAAAGCGATACATTGACACAAAGACCAGGCGCAGATACACAAAATAGCGGACAGGGAAGTAAAGAAGAAAGAGCAGAGACGTTTTTAAAAACAGTTAAAAAATCTTCTCCAAAACCTGTTGTGAAAAAAACGGCTCAAAAGAAAGTGACAAGTGAAGGCGTAAATAATATACAAACATCGGCACCACAAAGTCAGACACAAAACTCTTTGCAAAAACAATTGGACTTTGCGAAACAACATAAGGAAACGTCAAACTCACAGGAAAAACTTGATGACAGAGCTGTAGAGAGAGAATACAGAGGCGTAATAATTATTACCCTGTTAATTTTTATAAGCCTTAGCATACTTTCAATATGTTTCATAAAGAAAAATTTAAAAGCAATTAGAGATATGAAAGAAGAAATACTTTTTATAGGAGGACTTGGAAAAGATGAAAAATAAAATGAAAGCCATTCTCCTAAGTCTCTTAATAGTTATTTCAATGATAAGTAATGTCTTTGCATATACACAGGAAACAGGAAAGGCAACACCTTACTACGCTCATCCGGTGACAGGAGCTATAGAAGACCCAGGTAACAATCCCGGAATAGGTCAAGGCATGACAGAAAATGTATTGTCACCTCAAGCACTATTAGAGACAACGGACGACGGAAGAATGTTTTTAAGCGTGAGATACAACCTTGCCAACTATATAAAGAACGAAACTTTTGCAGTACAAAATTATGGCGACGAAGACTTTTATTCAGTTGCGGCGGAAATAACAGGCCGGACTGAAGAGACGAGGGACTACAGGTTTGAAATACCGAGCAAAAACATAGTAGTAAGAGCGACGTTTTTCGTGGGGCCCATGGGAAGAGATGTAATTTTTTATTACACAATATCTGACTTTGTAGAGGGAAACACCGACTTTGCAACTCTTAAAAATATCGGCACACCTTCAACAAAAGATAAGAACCAAGGTCTTGTAAATGATGAAGTTGAAGAGAACGGTGATAGTTCACAAGAAATAAACGCACATCAAAGTACAATGCCCAACATGGAAGGACTTACACCTGTAGAGAACAATGTACAAGTAGGACAGATAATCGGACCTGAAGGCGAAGGAAAAAAGATAGAGCAAAAAATTGTAAACTCCAAAATGTCGGCGGGAGACTTGGGATACTCCCACGGACTTCTCACAAAGGACTCCCCGATAATTAAAAAATTATATTATTCGGAAGACAGTAAGGGGGAAAAAAATTCAAAAGAAAAAACAGTGCCCGGCAAGATAACCATGGCTTGCATATACGGCCTTATTGCTTTGGCGGTAGTTATAACTTCAGCCCTTTTAATAACAGTAGCTATGTCCTTTATATACAAAGCTAAGGTTGAAGAGGAATTAAATCAAAAAAGGAGTGATGTCTATGAAGATTAAAAAAATCATAGCGGCGGCACTTGCATTACTTACTCTCACAGCCTGCGTAAATCAAAAGCAAAGCACAAAAGAGCATGAAGGAGAGTTAAGAATAGCGGCAACATCTATGGCGACGGTTTACATAATGGAAAAACTTAACATTGACTTGGTAGCCGTACCCGATTCCGATATAGACAAGATGCCCAAAAGGTATGAGGACGTACCCAAGGTAGGCATGGCAATGACACCTGATATAGAAAAGTTAAAGCAGCTAAATCCCGACTATGTCTTCTCGCCCGTATCTTTAATATCGGACTTGCTTCCGAAATACAAGGCGGCAAATTTGGACTACGGATTTTTAAATCTAAATAACATTGAGGGAATGTATAAGTCAATTGAAGACTTAGGCAATCTTTTGGACAGAAAAAAAGAAGCCAAAGAGCTGATAGATGACTATAAAACATTTATAGAAGATTACAAGGCAAAGCACAGGGACAAAAAAGCACCTAAAGTCTTGGTGCTTATGGGACTTCCCGGATCCTATGTAGTGGCAACTGAAAACTCCTACGCAGGAAGCCTTATTAAATTGGCAGGAGCGGAAAATGTATATGAAGGAACGGACCAACAATTTATCACTATAAACACAGAAGACATGCTTAAGAAGGATCCGGACATGATACTTAGAACCGCCCATGCACTACCCGACGATGTAATGGAAATGTTTAAAAAAGACTTTGCTGAAAACGACATTTGGAAACATTTCAGAGCAGTAAAAGAAAATAAAGTCTATGACCTGGACTATAAAAAGTTCGGCATGAGTGCCAAGTTTAATTACAAAGAAGCACTAAACGACTTGGAAGAACTTTTTTACAACAGCTCATTAAGTGAAAACACAGGAGAAAGCAATGAAAAAAAGTAGAGTTATACTGATCTATTTAATATCAATAATTATATTGCTTGGACTTACGCTCTACTCAGCCAAGACAGGATCAATAGAAATGACCTTCCAAAAACTCATAAGGGGACTCTTTTTCGAATATGATCCGGATGTAGCGACAATTTACGACTTGAGATTTCCACGAATAATAATAGCCGTATTGGCAGGGGCGGCACTTGCCATATCGGGAGTGCTCCTTCAGGCGGTAATGCAAAACCCCTTAACTGACCCCGGGATAATAGGCATATCATCGGCGGCAAGTCTGTCAGCAAGCCTTGTAATGATACTTCTCCCTAAATTTTATTATTTAACACCAGCATTTTCGGTGCTTGGGGGACTATTAGCATATCTTTTAATATACTCCCTGGCGTGGAACGGCGGTTCAAACCCGATAAAGCTAATCTTGGTAGGTGTTGCACTTAATATGACATTAATGGGAGTAAATGAAGCGATTAAATCCATGATGGGCGGCAATCTTACAAATGTGCAGTCAATAATCGAAGGCAATGTTGCACAAAAGACTTGGGAAGATGTAAGGATAATGGCAGTTTACGGAATAATATTTTTGATCATATCCCTATTCACAATAAGAACTGCAAACCTCCTTCAATTAGAAGACCAAACTGCAAAGTCCTTAGGCGTCAATGTAAATAGAGACAGATTTATATTGGCACTCATAGCAATAATTTTAGCATCGGTCTCCACTGCAATAGTAGGAGTAATAGGCTTCTTGGGATTGGTAGTACCACATATAGCAAGAATAATCCTAGGCTCAAACCACAAGAGACTAATACCCTACTCCATGATATTGGGAGCCATTACACTGCTTCTCTCAGACACATTGGGAAGAGTAATAGCCTACCCCTATGAGATAAAACCCTCAGTAGTCATGACAGTAGTAGGAGGAATATTTTTCATAGTCCTTCTAAAAATAGGAGGTAAGAACTATGGAAATTAAACATCTATTCTTCTCCTACGGAAAAAAACCGGTAATAAAAGATTTAAATTTAAAAATAGAAAAAGGAAAAATCACCACACTCTTAGGAGCAAACGGCTGCGGCAAATCAACCCTATTTAAATTAATAACAAGAGTGGAAAAGCCGAAGATGGGACTAATAACATTGGACGGCAAAAACATAAACAACATAGAGCGAAAAGAATTTGCCAAGAAAGTCGCCATAGTAAGACAGAAAAACCAAATTGCAGGGGACATAAGAGTAGAAGAATTAATATCCTACGGAAGAAACCCCTACATAGGTTTTATGCAAAAGCCCACATCGGCGGACAAAAAAGAAGTGGATCAGGCAATAGAAGTCTGCGGCTTGGAAAAAATAAGAAAAGAAAGAGTCAACTCACTGTCGGGAGGCCAGGTTCAAAGAGCGTGGATTGCAATGGCAATAGCACAGGACAGTGAAATACTGCTCTTAGACGAGCCTACAACCTATCTAGACATAAAGTATCAAGTAGAAATTTTAAAACTAGTAAAAGATTTAAATAAAAATCTTGGCAAAACCATCATCATGGTACTTCACGACATCAATCAGTCCATAGAGTACTCGGACACAATAGTGGGCATGATGAACGGGAAAATAGAATTTCAAGGAAAAGCAAAAGAAGTGCTTACTGGAGAAAAAATAAGTAAAATTTACGATACAAAATTAAAAATCATAGATATAGAAGATAGAAAGTATGTATTGGCTGAAGAATAAAGGAGGAATAATGAAAGGAATAATAATTTATTCATCAAAGACAGACAACACAAAGAGAATGGCAAAAAAAATCTATGAAGCCTTAAAAGACAAATATCAAATGGAAATAGAAGACATAAAAGATTCTCCCGACGCAAAAGACTATGACTTCGTTCTCTTGGGAGGATGGATAGACAGAGGAACCTTGGAGGCAAAATCTCTTAAATACTTAGAAAATATAAAAAATAAAAAGTTGGGACTATTTGCAACACTAGGCGCCATGCCCGACTCAGAACACGGGAGAAAAGTCATTAAGAATTTGGAAGGTTTGCTAATAGGAAAAGAATCGCTGGGTCAATACATATGCCCTGGGCTAGTAGACCCAAAGATGATAGAAAAATTAAAAGGAATAAAAGGAGTGATAGTGCCGAAGAAAATTAAAGAAAAAATGATAACAACAAGCCTTAAATCAAGAGAGGCAACAGAAGAAGAACTATTAAAAGCCGCAAACTATTTTGCGGAAAACATAAAACACTTATCAAACTAATAGCTAAAAGTAAGACAAAAATATGAAAGGAGAGTTTAATGAAAAATAAATTTATAAAGGAGAAAAAGATGAAAAATAAATTTTTATCATTGACAATGGCATCACTTATTTTAGTGTCATCATTTCCTGTTAATAATCAGGTTTATGCATCTATGAATACTGCAGTGGATGCAATAACACAAGCAACAGAAAATGATAACAATATACTTAAGGAATTAACTAAGGATGCAGATGCAAAAACAATAATTATAAAGGATAGGAGTTTCACATATAGGTTAAAAGTATTTATAAATAAACATGCAAACTTTGTTGAAGGTATTGTAGATGAAACAGATCTTGAAAATGGAGTTTATGGTTCAGTAGCCATGATTTGGGGACAATTTAAGGGAGAGAATAAGGGCCTTAAAAAATATGGCGGCAAAACTTTTGGTGAAATAAAAGCAATGCCAAAACCAGAGGACATTATTGTCATGGGTGGACAAAGAGATGATATTCCAAAAAAAGTTCACGAGAAAATTCTTGAATTTATTGCAAGAGAAGATACAAAAGAAGGAAAAACAGAAAAAGAAAAGAAAAACGAACTTGCAAAAAACCTTTATAAGTACAGATACAGATATGTTTATAAAGATACAAAAATATGGGATGTAACTACTTTAAGTCAGTTTTTAGAATCTTATGACAAGGCTAGAGCAGTTTTAGAAAAATCTAATCCAAACGATAGCGAAATAAGTGAAAGAATAAAAGACTTAGAAACAAAATATAAGGCAATAAAGGCAGCACCTTTTTCAAACGAAAAATTCAAAGAACTTGAAAGACAAGCAGAAGAAAAAATTAAAAATAAGGACAGCTATACTCTTTCTACAATTACAGAATTACAAAGAGTCTTAGCGGAAGTTAGAAATGATTTTCGTGCTGGTAAAATAAAAAATCTCCTTCAAATGAATAAGGCGGAAGAGAAACTACAAAAAGCCCTTGACCAATTAGTTACTAAAGAAGAATCAAAGAGAAGATTTAATATAAATGGAAAATTGGTTCAATTTGGTAATGAATCTGAAGACTCCATGGCAAATAACTTTATGAATCCTAGTATTTTATTAATTGAAGAATCTAATTCAAATATTTATGAAATAACTTTTGTAAAAAAAGAATATCTTGGAGTATCAAGTGAAGTAGAAAAATTAAAATATAATAGGGACAAAGAAAATTGGCAAGAAGCTAGTTTAATAAGTAATGCAAATAATATTAGAACATTTAGATTAGTGATGAACAAGGCTGATATAGATAGAATTGAACTTAAAACTTTTGCTAAAATGGGGACACCTAAATTGTCGGAACAAGATGTTATTTTGAAACTCGATCAAAGTACAAAAAGACCGGAAGGAAGTCAACTTGAAGAAGGAAACAAGAAAAAATTAAAAGAATTCCTCGACTCTATAAATGAACTAAATAAAGACATTAATGCTGGACTTTATAAGGAACCTGAAAGTTCGCAATTTGCAGGAAAATATGTAGAAGCTACAAAGTTATTAGAAGCTAATCAAGTTACAGATGAGGCAATTGATAGAATGATTAGATCTTTAATGATAATAAAGCAGGAATTGAAATTAAAGATTGTTGATGATTTTGCTAAAAAACTTGAAAACGCTGAAAAAATAACAAATGATAAGGCAAGTAAAGAAAAATACACCGAAACGTCTCTTGCAAAATTAAAAGAAGCTGTGGATGCTGGAAACGCTGTTTGGAGGAAACGATATGACCAAACAAAAGAAGAAATTGCAAGATTAATTAACCTTCTTGATACAGCTATGGCAGAATTAAAGGAAAAGGGTCAAGAAGAGGAAGAAAATTCAACGGAAGAAAAAGTATTTACAGCGCCAGTAGAAATTATGAAAGAATCAGACCCTACACAAAAATCCATGGCAAATAATGCCATAGTTCCCCAAGCAAAAGTAATTTATAGTGGAGACAAGGTAAAAGTAGAATTAACATTTAAGGGATTAACTATAGGCAAAAGTAAGGGTCATTTAACAAACCTGTTTTATTTTGAAAACAACATCTCTCCAAAAGAAAATGGAAATCCAATCGCCGCTAAGATTGAGAAAAAATTTATGGACACAGGAATGGATGGAAAAAAGGAAGAGTTCCCACAAGTATTTAGCTTTACAATTGATAGGAATCTATTTGAAATATCAGACTTCTTATGGTGCAGAGTTTGGGTAGATGTAATGGACGGCTTTAATGGTGGCACACCAGGAGCAGGAGCCCAAGTAGCAAGAATTGTCATTGATAAAACAAATCTGCCAAAAGAAGAACCTTTAAATAAAGAAGAGTTAAAAAATTTAATTGATGAAGCTAAGGCAATAAAACAAGACGATAAGACAGAAGAAGCCTTTACTAAACTACAAGAAGCAATAAAAAAGGCTCAAGAATTAATAGATAAGATTAATTCTAAAGAAGATTTAGAAAATGCAAAAAATGAACTTCAAAAAGCAATTGACGAATTCAAGGCTAGCCCACCAGAAGTAACAGAAGCTAAAAACAAGCCGGAGCTTGAAAAGTTATTAAAAGAACAAGAGTCCCTATACAAAGATGTACTAAATGGTGAGTATAAGGAAGAAGGAAGTAAATTATATTTAGATAAATATAAGGAAGCTATTAAACTATTAGAAGATCCACAAGCAAAAGAAGAAGCGATTGATGATGTAATAAGGTCATTAAAATCAATAAGACAAAACAGATTAGTTCTAAAGATTTTAGACGTTTTCCAAGATTTAATAGCTAAAGCTGAAGAAATAACAAACAAGGGCAACTCTGATAAAAAATATACAGAAGATTCCTTCAACAAGTTAAAAGAAGCTGTTGCTGAAGCTAATAAATATTGGCTTAAGAGGTTTGAGCAACCTAAGGAAAAAATTGAAAGCTTAAACAAAATGTTAAAAGACGGACTTGACGGATTAAAGGAAGTCCCAAAAGTTGTTTTAAAAAGAGAAGCTTTAACAAAAGAAATAGAAACAGCTAAGAAGGTTGAACAAGGCAAGAAGACAGACGAAGCATTTAATGCCCTTAAGGCTGCTATAGCATCAGCAGAAAAAGTATTAAATAGTGCAACAGAACAAACTCAAATAGATGAAGCGGTAACTACATTAAATAGTGCTATAGAAGCTTTTAAATCTAGTCCAGATAAAGAGGCACAATTAAACAAAACAGATCTTGATGCTAAGATAAAGGATGCCGAAAAGATAAGCCAAGGTAAAAAAAGCGAAGCTGCTTTTAAAACTTTAAAGGCTGCTATTGATGCTGCTAAAAATGTTTTAAATAGTGCCAACACTCAAGATCAAATCAACGAAGCTTTGACTAATTTAAATAGTGCAATAGATGCTTTTAATAGAAGCGATGATGTAAATGTTACACCAGGAGCAAGTGAAAAAGTTTACAACATACCTGTTAAGCTTATGCACTCATCTCAAGATAAGGAGTCTATGGGAAATAAAGCTTTAGTATCTCCTGCTAAAGTAAGTATAAATGGCGATGATGTAAGTATTGATTTAACTTTCCAAGGTATTGAAATACCTTTGGGTGCAACTAAATTTTACGGGCATTTGACTAATTTATTTAGTTTTAAGGACAATACTATAAGGGGAGAGGCAATTCAGGCTGAAGTTTTAGAACAAATGGAAGACCAGGGCATGGACGGATCTCAAAAACAATTCCCTAAGGTATTTAGAATTAAACTTACTAAAACTGAGTTTGATAATTTAACTGATAATACTCTTTATGTAAAAGTTTGGGTAGATGCTATGGACGGCATTGCCGGTGGCAAACCCGGTGCAGGGGCACAAAATGCAAGACTTGTATTTGACAAGAACAAGATGACTGAAGCAACTCCCGGCGGAGAAACACCTACGCCGACACCTAATGTGCCAAGTAGGGAAGATGTTGTAGATGCTTTGAGAAGATATGCCAACTTAAGCGGACCTCAATACACTTATCAAAGTAACATGATGTATGTTAACGCATATAATTCTTTAATGAGCCTATTGACTAAACCTAATGTTACGGACATGCAAGTAAAATCTGCCATTGACAATTTAAAAGCTGCTGCGGCAGGACTTACATTAGATACAAGTAAGCCAAATAATTCAGGCAACAACCAAGGCTGGGGTAACAACCAAGGCTGGGGTAACAACCAAGGCTGGGGTAATAACCAAGGCTGGGGTAATAACCGAGACTGGGGTAACAACAACCAAAACAACCAAAACAACGGCCCTGTTACAGTTCAATACGAAGTGCCGGTAGAAGTTCTTCACGGATACCAAAGTGGTTACTCAATGGCAAATGCGGCCATCAATCACACTGCAAGAGTGGAAGAGAGAAACGGACAATTTAGATACAGTGTTAATTTCCATACTATCCAAAGAGAATTCGGCGGCAAGACCTTGACAGGCAACTTAACAAATCTGTTTATCATTGACGGCAGCAAGTACAGAGCGGATCAATCAGGCAACACTTGGTCATGGAACATGAACGGCAAATATGACAGAGTAAGTGTTGCAGTTTGGGTAGATGCTATGGACGAAATAGCTGGTAAAGGTCCAGGAGGAGGAGAGCAAAATGCAATTCTTTCCTTTAACTGGAATGATGCAAGAGAAGTTGGAAGATATGGTGGAAACAATAACCAACAAAATAAACAAAATCAACAAAATCAACAAAATCAAACTCAAAGCTCTAATTATAGTAGCTCATCTAATTCATTTAAAGACATCAGCGGTCACTGGGCTAAGCAAGCTATTGACTATGTAGTTGGTAAGAATTACTTCTTTGGACTTTCAAATACTGAATTTGGTCCAAACAAATCTATAACTAGAGGACAATTTGTAACGGTACTTGGAAGAATGTTAAATGTAAACACATCTGACTACACGATCCAAAACTTTGCAGACGTTGACTCCTCAATGTACTACAGCCCATACATTGCTTGGGCAAATAAAATGGGCATAGTCTCAGGAGTGGGACAAGGAAGATTTGCACCGGACAAAGTCCTTACAAGAGAAGAAATGGCAGTTATAATGAGTAAATTCTTGAAGGTTTCTAATAAGAATCTAAATGCTAAGGGAACTGTTACAAGCTTTAACGACGGAAGCGGTATAGAGTCCTGGGCAAAAGATGCGGTAAGTGAAATGGCAAGACTTGGAGTTGTAAGCGGAATGGGCGACGGCAACTTCGCACCGAAAAAACCATTTACAAGAGCTCAAGTAGCACAAGTGTTATTTAACATTGATCACAATTAGTTATTAAACAGGGACAGTCTAAGGGCTGTCCCCCAAAAGAGGTGTAATATGAAAAAAATATTTTTATCAATAGTATTGGCATTAGTTTTAGTACCATCATTCGTTTTTGCAGCGACAAAATACGAAGTCCCTGTAAAGCTTGAAAAATTTGGGGAACCGGGCAAAGAATCCATGGGAAATGCATCCATCAGACCCACAGCGGAAGTAACGGAAAAAGACGGCAAGTATTCATATAAACTTTACGCAAAAAAGATGGAGTTTATGAACATGGAAGGAGAGCTAATAAAACTATTCATCTATGACAAAGACAAAGACTCTTCAAGAGTAGAGACAAAACAAAGCCCTGTAACAGGTGAGTACAACAAGACCCACGAATTTGAAAGAACAAACCCGAAAGAAGACAAAATATTGGTAGCAGTTTGGGTAGATGCAATGGACGCAATAGCAGGAGGAGGCCCGGGCTCAGGAGAACAAAAAGCATACTTGGTATTTGATTGGGCAAATGCAAAAGGAGTGGAAACCAAAGACGCCGAAGTAGAGAAAGCGGCCACAAGCTCCGAAATAAAAATCGTCGTATCAGGCAAAGAAATAAAACCTGAGACACTGGCATATATAGAAAATGGAAGGACAATGGTGCCTCTAAGATTTATATCTGAAGCCCTTGGCGAAAAAGTAGATTGGAAGGCAGACACGAATACAGTAATCATAGGAGACAATAAAGCCACACTTAAAATAGGCTCCAACGAAATAAGCGCAGCAGGCAAGAAGATAACAATCGACTCACCGGCAGTGATAAAAAACTCAAGAACCTTCGTACCCCTTAGAGCAATTTCAGAAATCTTAGGCGCAAAAGTAGAATGGGACGGAGCAACAAGAACAGTAAGTATAACAAAATAAAAATGTAAATAAAAAAGGCCATGGGTTTTTGATGTGTACCCTTGAAACTGGACACAATATTTAATTAATTAGTTAGTTTAGTGGGGTATGTAAATAATTTTGTGTATCAACCTTAATCCTGATAAAAGGGTAAGGGTTGATACATTTTTTTATGTATCAATATTTGTCCATTCCTATAGGAATGGAGTTTTACTTAATTTTACTTGGGCTTAATAAACTGTCAATTTTTCGGCTCTATAATATCCATTGGGGAGTAACCTCCTTAATGGATATTATAGAGCCTAATTTATAGTTAAATTTTATTGATTTGAAAGAGGGATTGATTAAGTTAAATAAATAGCAATGGATAACTTATCAGTTTATGGTCAAAAAGTTTTTCCTATATTGTTTAGGCGTTATACCATATTCTTTTAGGAAGAGTTTGTTGTAATAACTTTGTTGAGCAAACCCACATTCTAAAGCAATTTCTGTTATTTGCATTGCTGTATCTTCGAGCATTTGTGTGCTACGTTCCAATCTATAACTGTTTAAGAAATTAATTGGAGATTTGCCTGTATATTCTCTAAAAATTCTCATACAGGTGCTTTTACTGATTGAACCCGAATTTGCAATATCTTCAAGAGATAGTTTCTTGCCATAATTTTCGTATATGAACCTTGCCATTTTTCTTTGAGTTTGAACACTTTGGTCTTCGCCGTCTTTTATGCTTTCGCTAGAAGTTTCATAGGCAATGTAAAGTCGGCGCAGTATCATAATCATAAGTGAAGTTATTTCCATTTCATAGCCCATAGGTTTAGTTAAGTGTATTTCTTCTATTTCATCAATTAATCTGAAAATCTCTTTGGACAGGGCACTATTATATCTAAACCTCATGTGAGAAAATCTTTCGTCGGATAGCATTGAGGAAAGATATTTTTTATAAATATATTCATTTTTAAAAAGAATATCAGGATTGAATATAAAAGTTTTTTTCTTACATAGGTTTGGCATTTTGTAATTTAGAACACGGTGGATTTTACCACGGTTTATAACGCACACGTCTCCTTGTTCAACAGTAAGGATTTTTCCGTTTACTTGGCAGAGAAATTTCCCTTCTTGAATTTTAATTATTTCTATGGAATTATGCCAGTGGGCAAGCTCTTCATTTGTATTTGAGTTGGAACAAATATTTTCTTCTATGAGAAATGGTATTTCAATATCAGTTATTTTCATTTTGTATAAATCCTCTATAAATGATTATATATTACTATTTTTTAGTTATAAAATGCTATTTAATGTCTTTCGGATATCATATACTATCAATATCAAATAAGCAATAAGGCTTTAGAAAATAGATTAGAAAATAAATAATTATAGAAGGAGAAAAATTATGGAAAAGAAATTAAATGTTTTATTATCGGATTTGGTCGTTTTTTATCACAAGTTGCAAAGTTTTCACTGGTACGTTTCAGGGCATGCGTTCTTCCAAGTTCATGGTCAATTAGAAGAAATGTACAACAGTGTCTTACCTCAAGTGGATAGTGTTGGAGAGTTGATATTGATGGAAGGTGGAAAGCCTGCATCACGAATGAAAGACTTTTTAGAAAATGCTGATATTGAAGAAGTTGAAGGTGAATTCGAAAAAGATATTAAGAAGATATTTGAAGTGTTAAATGATGACTATAAACATCTTTTAAAATTAGCTAAAGAAATTAAAAAAGATGCAGATAGTGAAGAAAATTATTTAGTATCTGCAGATATGGATGAGCTCATTGCAAGCTATAGCAAATCTATTTGGATGATTTCTCAAGCAAGCAAATAAAAACCAAATAAAATTAAGGGAGATTAAGGAAAATTATCTTTAATCTCTTTTTTTATATGATGAATTGCAAATAAAATTGCGACACCTAAATTAAACTAAGTTCATGTAAAAACAATTCAAATGGAGTTCGATAATTTAGACACTTTCTAGGTCTGTTATTGAGCTCCATTAAATTTTTAATAAGTTCTTCTATAGATATTTCTGCCAAAACCGTCTTTTTAGGATAATACTCTCTTAGCAAACCATTAGAGTTTTCATTACTTCCTCTTTGCCATGCTGAATATGGATCAGCAAAGTAAAAGTCTATTCCGAGTTTTTCAACTTCATCATAACAAGCAAATTCTTTACCTCTATCTGATGTAAAACTCTTCAAAGATTCTTTAGGAAGTGAGTTACATATCTTTTTGATTGCTTTAAACATAGAATCCTTACTTCTGTCTTTCATTGGTAGTGCTATATAAAATCTCGTTTTTCTCTCAACGAATGTAGCTAAGCATCCTTTGCTTTTGCCTCTTGATGATACAACTGTATCTAATTCCCAATGTCCGAATGTATTTCTATACTTTATATTTTTAGGTCTTTTTCTAATAGATGTACCTATATTGAATCTTCCTCTTGTTTCTTTGTTTTTTCTAGACTTACATTTTCTTCTTAATTTTGATATATCGAAATCTATTATTCCTGAATAGATCCAATTATATATTGTTTTAAAGGCCAATTTGCCCTTGTATAGAGTGCCTGCTATCTGTTCTGGTGAGCACTTTAAGTTCAACTTTTCTTTAATGGCACATATTATTTCCTTTGTTGATTTATTTTTTCTGCCTTTAAGTGAAGATTTGTGCTTTTTATCTTCTTCTGCTGTGTGTGCTTTATATTCATTGTTACAACGTTTAAGTTCTCTTGATATTGTTGAATGGTGGCAGCCTAAAATTTTCGCTATTCTTCTAGAAGAATAGCCCTCTTGTTTTAATACCTCTATATTATTTCTTTCGTTTAGTGTAAGATGTTTATAGCTCATATTGACCTCCGTGTTAGTTTTTGTCGTTATTAACATTTTACACGAAGTTAGTATGAGTTTTTAATTATTTAAGATGTCGCATTTAATTTTACAACCTATCTTATATAAAAACTAATTTTTAGGGTATAAATTAATTGATTATTATTATACATTAGGAGGTGGAGTTTTGGAATTAAATCAGGCAGATATAATAGAAGATGTCCTTGAAGGATATATATTTTCTGAAAAAAAGGTTACTGATGAATGTAAAATTTATACGATTGAAAATTCTACTGGCTGTGGCGAAATGCGTTGCTACAATTTATTTGAAGGTGTTCAGTTATCTTATAATAACCTAAATATGGAGACGGCATATCAAAAAATAAATCCTAAAAGCGGGGTTTTAGAAATAGATCATTGCTTAGAGGGATGTTATGAGTTTAAATTTGAAAATAATGAACGTGCTCTGATAGGTAAAGGTGATCTAAGTGTAATCGAAATAGGCAAAGTTCCTTTTGAAGATTCACGAATACCAACAAAAAAATATGTGGGACTTTCAATATTTATTGATATTGAAAAGGCACAAAATTCTATTAATAAATACTTTCCGTATGCAAAAATTGATTTGTTAGAAATAAAAGATCGTTTGTGTAAAAATGGTGCAGCTTTAATTATTCATTCACGTCATGAGATAGACCATGTTATTAGCGAACTTTATAGAGTAGATTCTAGGATAAGACTTTCATATTCAATTATAAAAACAATAGAGTTATTATTATTTTTAAACTTAGTTGAAAGTAAAGATACTTTTAAGTTAACTTCTTTTTCAGAACCAGTATATCAAGCAACTGTAGAATCCTATAGGACGATTCTAAATAATCCTTTTGAAAAATATTCTATTTCTGATTTATCAAAAAAATATGCTATTTCAGAATCCAGCTTGAAGAGATGTTTCATATACATAACTGGAAGCTCAATAGGTAATTTTATTAGGGAAAATTGTTTAGAAGCTGCTGCTAAATTATTAATTCATAAACCTTTAATGTCAATAGGAGAGATTTCTGATTTGTCAGGATATTTGAATCCTAGTAAATTTTCCGAGTCATTCAAAAAACATTTTGGGCAAACTCCTCAAGAATATAGAAAAAAATCCATCTGACCTTTTTAGAGCAAATAAAGAGCTGTCAGGTTATAAAGAAAATATCCATCTTACTTTATAATGAAGTTGAGATGGATATTTTTTTTAAATATTCTCTATACACATTCTATATACATTTTATTAATTAACGGAGGTGTTTTATGAACAATAAAAAAATGACTACAAAAGATGTAGTAACAGTAGCTATTATGATTGCCTTGTTTTATGCAATTTCTATTGTTATTGGAATGAGTATGGTTGCTGTTCCAGTTGTGTATATTTATGGGACTGCTGGAATCGAAATGTTTATAGGAGCTATTTTCTACTTGGTAGCAGCTAACAGACTTAATAAACATGGGCTATTATTTATATGGATATTAATTTATGGTCTTATCACAGCAGCTATGGGTTATGTGTTTATGCTTCCATATTTTATTGGACTTGCTATTTTGTGTGAAATAGTAATGATAGGCAAAGACACTTATATAAATCCAATAAGAAATATGATTGGCTGGAGTGTTTATGGTGCTGGTATGTTCATGGGAATAGGAGTTCCATGTTGGATAGCTTGGGAATCTTATCAAAAGCAAGCTTTAGAGAGTGGGTTTGCAGATAAGACCTTAACATTGCAATATAATTTGGTATCTTCACCTAAATTACTATTATTAGGTGTAACAATAACCGTTATATTATCTGCTTTAGGTGTTTTGTTTGCACAAAAAATTCTTAAAAAGCATTTTAAAAAGGCGGGTATTTTAGAGTAAATGGAGATATATGGGAAATGAAAATAGAAAAAATAAGTGGAATAACTTGTCTTTTTTTAACTATTATTTCCTGCATGGTGTCAATATTTACAAAAAGTTACTATATGCATGCTCTGTTTGTAGGATGGCTTTGCATGCTTTTAGCATATTTTGGTTTTATCAAACAGAGCATAATTTATTTTATGATATATAGTTTTACTACATTTTGGTTATTAACAATGATACCTAAAGGTGTAGTTATAATTTCACCAATGCTTTTGGGAATGTTGTATAAATTCATAGTTCCAATCATGGCAGGATTTTTAACTTTTAAGATACCATCAGGAAAATTAATTTCAATATTCCATAAATTATTGTTGCCACAAAATTTTGTACTCATATTAACTGTAATTATCCGATTTGTACCAACAATTGCTGGAGAATTCAGAACAATAAAAGAAGCTATGAAAGTAAGGGGATTTACAGGCAACTTTTTTCATATTTTATCAAATCCTTTGAGGACTCTTGAATATGCGATAGTTCCTTTAATTTTTCGTTCTATAAAAGTAGGGGATGAATTATCAGCAGCAGCGATTGTTAGAGGAATTGAAAACCCAATAAAAAAGGATTCATATTATAGTAACAAGTTGTGCAAATTCGACATGATTATAATAACTACAAGCTTTATTTTATTTATTTTATGTCTTATATGAGAGGTGCATCATTGAATAATAAAGTGGAGATTAAGAAATTATCTTTTTCGTATAATAGCAATAAAGATGAACAGTTGAAAGATATAAATTTAGATATCAAAGATGGTGAATGTTGTGTAATTATAGGGGAGTCTGGATGTGGAAAGTCTACTTTAACAAGAGCTATAAATGGCTTGATTCCAAATTTTTACGAAGGAAATTTAGATGGAGAAGTATTTATTGACGGCAAATCCATCAAAAATTTAAGATCCTGGGAAATAGCAAAACTGGTTGGTAATGTATTTCAAGATCCTAGGAGCCAATTTTTTGCCAATGAAGTTAATGGAGAAATTGCATTTGGACCAGAAAATTTAGGATATAAGCGTGATAAAATAATAAGAAGAGTAAATGAATCAAGTAAGAAAATGAATATTGATAAATTGTTAAATAATAGGATATACAATTTATCCTATGGAATTAGGCAAAAAGTAGCAATATGTTCAGCGAGAGCCATTGAACCATCTATTTATGTATTTGATGAACCATCTGCAAATCTTGATTTACAATCAATATATAAATTTTCAAAACTTGTAATGGACTTAAAAAACGAAGGGAAAACTATAGTAATTGTCGAACATAGGTTATTTTATTTAAAAGGAATAGCGGATATGTATTTATTAATACAAAATGGATCTTTAATAAATAGTTATAAAGCAGAAGAATTTGAAAAAATTAGTTCAAAAGACTTAAATGCATGGGGATTACGTTCAATAAATCTTAATGATATTGCTTTAGATGACCATAAAGTTAAAGAAAAAGAAATTAGTAGTGACAATTGTTTTGACATTGAGTTGAAAAATATTTGTAAAAAATATAAAAATAATTTCGTTCTAAAAGATGTGTCACTTAAATTTAATAGCAACGAAATCATTGCTTTAGTGGGGATAAATGGCACAGGTAAAAGTACACTCGGCAAAATTTGCTCTGGGATTCAAAATCAGACTGATGGGGAAATAGATATAAATGGACACAAAGCTAATAAAAAGATGAGGTTAAGCAAAGCATGGTATATTCCTCAAGATTTAGACTCTCAATTATTTGGGGAAGATTTGATGGATGAATTATTAACTGGGTTAAAAAATAGAGAAGATTATATTATGAAAGCAGAGGAACTTTTAAAAAAAGTTGGATTATATGATATAAGAGATAAGCATCCAGCAACTTTATCAGGGGGTCAAAAACAGAGGTTGGTTCTATGTGTAGCTATGTTAAGAGAGATTCCTTTTATTATATTGGATGAGCCGACATCAGGGCTTGACTTCAGGAGCATGGATAAGGTGGGGAGATTAATCAAAGAGGAACAAAAAAAAGGAACAAAATTTTTGATAATTTCTCATGATATTGAATTTATAGCAAAGACGTGTGATAGACTTGTAAAACTAGAGAATGGGATAATAACAGAAGATTTTTATATTGATAATATCGGACAGCTGATAAGAGCTGTGGAGGCTAAATAATTTAGGAGGTGCTGTAATGGAAGTTTTAAAAAAGCATATAGGACAAATTTTATCATCAGTTATTATTGCAATAATTGGTGTTTTTTGTGGTGTTGTACCATATTTTGCTTTAGCTAAGATTACTCAAAATATAGCAATTAATAATACAGATTTAGAATTCTATATAAGACCAATTTTGCTTATTTTAGGTGGATTAATAGGAAGTGTTATTTTTCATGAGATTTCAACGCTAATTTCTCATAATTTAGCATTTCGCATAATAGAGGATGAGAGGAAGAAACTTGTAAGAAAAATTAATAGATTATCAATGGGAGAGATTGAAAAACGATCTAGTGGAGAATGGACTCAGTTTATGGTAGAAACTTTAAATAAAATTGAGCAACCGATAGCTCATGTTATTCCTGAAGTAATAGCTAATCTGATTATTCCAATCGCTTTAGTAGTTATTGTTTTTATTATGGATTGGAGAATTGGAATTGCAAATCTTATCACCTTGCCACTAGGGGTGCTATTTTCAATTCTAATGATGGGTGGATATGAAGAAAAATCACGAAATTATCAAGAAGCCGCAAAAAACATGAATACGACAGCTGTTGAATATATTAGAGGAATTCAAGTTATAAAGGCATTCAATAAGTCTGCATCATCATACGGAAAATTTGTTGATGCTGTAAATAGTAATAGAGACAGTATGCTAAATTGGTATTTAAGTATTTGTTTCTATATGACAGCAGCAATGGAAGTTTTACCATCAACTTTATTATTTGTTTTACCAACTTCTTTATACTTGTATAAGAATGGAAGTATTGAAGTAGGCAATCTAATAATGTGTGTTTTATTATCCTATGCCTGCTACAAACCTTTGATTAAAGCAATGAGTCATATGGATACTATGGCAAATGTGAGAGTTGTAATTGATGAAATAAAAAATGTTATGGAATTACCAGAGTTAGAGCGAGGTAAAGGAGAGGAAAAAATAAGTTCATACAATATAAATTTTGAAAATGTATGTTTTGCCTATAATGATGAGAAAAAAGTTTTTGATAACTTATCCTTTAGTGCAAAAGAAAATAAACTTACTGCTATTGTTGGTTATTCCGGCGGAGGAAAATCCACTATTGCTAAGCTAATTGCGGGATATTGGAACATAAATAAAGGAAAAATATCCATAGGAAATGTAAATCTTAAAGATGTTTCTCTTGAAAAGAATATGGAACTTGTAACCTATGTATCACAGGAAAACTATCTATTTAGGAAAAGTATTATAGACAATATGAGAATGGCAAATCAAAATGCTAGTATTGAAGAGATAAAAGATGCTTGTAAAAAAGCTTCTTGTCATGACTTTATTATGAGTCTTCCTAATGGATATGAAACCATAATAGGAGAATCTGGAAGCAATTTATCTGGAGGAGAGAGACAAAGACTTACAATAGCAAGAGCTTTGCTTAAAGACAGCCCAATAGTTTTATTAGACGAAGCAACAGCATATTCTGATCCAGATAATGAAGCTGAAATTCAAAAATCGATAGATGCATTAGTAAAAAATAAAACTGTTATCATGATTGCTCATAGACTTTCTACAATAATAGGGGCAGATAAGATTATAGTATTAAACAATGGGGAAATTGAAGCGGAAGGAACTCATAAAGAACTTCTTGAAAAAAGTGAAACATATGCAAAAATGTGGAAATCACATATAAGTTTATCAAACGATAGGGGTGAGTAAATGAAAGAATTAATTCACAAATTATATTGGGTTGCTGGAAAAGAATCTTCCAAAATTAGCAAGATGTTTTTCTTTGAAGTATTAAAAAGTATATTTGAAGGAATATCCCTTGGGGCTACAATGTTACTTCTACTTAAAATATTTCAAAATATATATGAAGGAAGAAACATTACAAAAGAAGACATCTATGTCGTATTTGCTATAGCTCTATTAAGTGTAGTAGGGAAAATATTATCTAGTTATATGGCGGATAGAAATAAATACATCGCAACTTACAATATGGGAGCAGAAAATAGGCTATATATAGGTGATCAGCTAAAAAAAGTGAATATGGGTTATTTTAACAGCAACCGCCTTGGAAATATTTCAGGCGGATTAACCACAGTTATAGGTGAACTTGAAACCGTAGGAGTTAATATAATAGAAACTTTATTTGTAGGGGTAATACAAACTATAATAATGGCGATATTTATGATTCCATTTGATATAGTTACAGGTTCTATAATTTTAGGAACTTTATTCTTAGGAATGTTATGCAATGCTATATTTCAAAAGAAATCAGACGAGTTGACTAAAAAATTACAAGCTTTAAAAATAAATCTAAATGCATCCACTTTGGAGTATGTTAAAGGTATTAGTGTTATTAAATCATTTGGAAAAAGTGGTGAAATGACTAAAGAATTGGACAGAGAGATTTATAAAAATAGAAGAGGTTTTATAAATGTTGAAAAAATTGTAGCACCTGCTGCTTTGATATTTCTAATTATATTTAAATTGGGGATTTGTCTTATTATATTTTCAGCTATTTACAGGTTTTGTATAGGAGAAATTGATCATTATAAATCTGTAATGCTTGTAGTGTCTAGTTTTATTGTTTTTTCTGGTTTTGAAATGGCTGGAAGTATGCAAAACGTTAGAGGAATAGCCGTACAAAACTTGGATTCAATTGCTAAACTTAGGAATTTACCAACAATTTCAGAAGGTACAAGAACAAGCTTTGAAAAAGGAGATATAAATTTAAAGGACGTTGACTTCTCATATGACAAACAGAAGTTATTTAGACGTTTAAATTTAGATATTCCAAAAGGTAAGACTACAGCACTTGTAGGTGGTTCTGGAAGTGGAAAAACTACA
This sequence comes from Peptoniphilus asaccharolyticus DSM 20463, assembly GCF_900176115.1. GTDB lineage: Bacteria > Bacillota > Clostridia > Tissierellales > Peptoniphilaceae > Peptoniphilus > Peptoniphilus asaccharolyticus. The sequence continues at coordinate 75,767 of NZ_FWWR01000009.1, forward strand.
CTTTGTAATTTGATAGCTAGATTTTGGGATGTAGATTCTGGAGAAATATTGATTGATGATAATAACATAAAAGATTTTAGGTATGACAACCTGTTATCAAATTTCACTTTTGTTTTTCAAGATGTCTATTTGTTTGATGATACTATAAAAAATAACATTAAGTTCGGAAATTCAGAAGCTAGTGATGAGGAAGTTATTAATGTTGCTAAAAAAGCACAGTGTCATGAATTTATTATGAAGTTGTCAGATGGTTATGACACAGTTTTACAAGAGGGTGGTTCAAATTTATCTGGAGGAGAGCGTCAGAGAATATCTATAGCAAGAGCTATGCTAAAACCAAGCAGGATTGTTATTCTTGACGAAGCTACTTCAAGTGTAGATCCAGAAAACGAACAACAACTTATAATCGCTTTAGACAATTTACTAAAAGATAAGACTGTAATTGTGATTGCACATAAACTTGAAACTATTAAAAATGCTGATCAAATTGTTGTTATGGATAAAGGAAATATTGAAAGTATTGGTAAACATAAAGAGCTTATGGAAAAATCACGCATATACAAGAGCTTTATTGAGAAAAGAGAAAAAGCTACTGGTTGGAAAATCGAATAAAATTTAATAGAGGATAATTTTATGAAACAAGATATGAAAGAACAATTATTAACAAAAAGACCTATAGATTTACTTTTTCAATTATCTGTCCCTGCTGTAATAGGAATGATAGTAATAGGTCTTTATCCACTAATGGATGGAATTTTTGCAGGAAATATTATAGGACAAACCGCAATGACAGCTTGTGGTGTAGCTATGCCACTTACCTTCTTTAATAGTGGAGTATCTACACTCATAGGTGTAGGTTCAGCATCAGTTTTATCAAGAGCTATAGGAAAGGGTGACCAAAAAACAGTTGATAAAATTATGGGGAATTTAATCTTTTGGGTTATTCTATTCTCATCAATTATTACAATAGGCGGAATTTTACTTGCACCACATTTTTTAGATATGGTTGGAGCAAGTGGAGAAATTAAAGAATATGGTATAAGATATTTACGAGTAATTTTCATTGGTTCTTTATTTGTAAACTTTACTCAATCAGCAAACATGGTTATGCGTGGAGAAGGATTAATGAAAAAAGCAATGCTCATTATGGGGCTAGGGGCTTTTTTAAACATAATTCTTGATCCAATTCTAATGAAATTAATGGGAAAATATGCGATTGAGGGGGCTGCACTTGCAACGATTACAGCACAATTTGTTCAAGCAATAATAACACTCCATTACTTCAAATATAAAAGCAAAGCAGTAAAAATAAATAAAATCAAACCTGATCAGGAAATAAAAAAAGAAATGTTTGGTGTAGGTTCATCTGCTATGATGATGCAAATTTTATTTATGATTCAACAAACAATGCTATATAAAATGTCATTTAAATATGGCGCAGATACAAATGCTATCTTGATGGCGGCAACACTTAGAATATATGCCTTTTCATTCATTCCACTTTGGGGAATGAGTCAAGGTTTACAACCTGTAGTTGGTACAAATTTTGGAGCGAAAAAATACGACAGAGTAAAAGAAGCTATGAAAGTATTTTCTATAGGAGGATTAGTTCTTGCATCAATATTTTGGATACCAGCATTAGCATTTTCAAAGAATATTCTTTCTTTATTTGGAGTAGAAGAAAGTATTATAACTCAAGGAATAGGGAACTTTAGATTATTTTATTCTATCTTTATCCTATATGGAGTAATGGTGATGACTATAACATTCTTCCAATCAATAGGAAACGCTAAAAAAGCTGGCATAATTGTCATGCTAAGGCAGCTGTTTTTATTCGTTCCTGCTATGATCATTTTGCCAATGATATTTGGAGTTAAAGCAGTATGGTTTGCAGAACCACTTGTAGATTTAATTATGATAATAGTTGGTGTAGTAATGATGTTTTGGGAACTAAATAGGATGGATAAAATTGGTTTGAAAAATTAAATACAAATAACAATCGAAAAAGTTTCTTTAATTTTAGAGGATTTATGCCTTAGAGCATAAGTCTTCATTTTTTATGTCCAAGTTAATCATTGAAACTCAAAAATACTATAGAAAAATAAAAATTCTGGTTACCAAAGAGGGCAAATTTCACTTTATAAGGTGAGAGGTAATTTGTACTGCCCCCTTAAATCCGGACACGAAAATAAGGGGCTACATATTTTCCTATTTTAATTTTCTAGTATCATCTTCTAGTTCCAAGAATTTATCAAAATCACTTTTGTAGAGTCTATCTTGTATAACTCTATATTTTTCAAATTCACTCTCTGCGTGCTTTTTTGCAAGAGCTTGAGAGATTTTTCCTGCATCTTTTAGAATTTCTTTATCCCATAATTGTAAAAATCCATTCAATCTTTTTCCCAATCTTCCATTGTCATCGGGATATGTCTTTCTGCTTGTAGTTCTGCCATGTCCAAATACGATGAAACAATTCTTTGCATTTGATTTAATTCTTCTTCATTTAGATAATTTTTTGCAACGACTACATCATATTTATGAATTTTTGAATCTGGAGAGCCTTCCCAAGTAGTAAGTCCCATATTTTTAGTTTTGTGATTGGCTCTATCTACAATTAATTCGGCTTCAGTTTTTCCATGAATGGCATAGTGCAATTTATTTTGAATAGCTGCAAAAAATCTTTTTGTTGATTTTGCAGATGGGTCATAGTCTAAAGATGTGGCATATATATCTGTGATTTTTTGATAGAATCTTCTCTCAGATAATCTAATTTCACGAATTTTTACAAGTAATTTTTCAAAATAATCCTTGGTAAGTTTTGTGCCAGAATTTTTTAATCTTTCATCATCCATTGCCCAACCTTTAATTGTAAAATCTTTTACAATTTGGTTTGCCCACTTTCTAAATTGGACGGCACGTTCGTTATTTACTTTAAAACCTACTGCAATAATTGCTTGTAGGTTATAGTGTTTTGTATTATATGATTTTCCATCGTTTGCAGTTATTAAGTATTTCTTAATAACTGAATTTTCGTCTAGTTCGTTATCGTCAAATATTTTTTTAGATGCTGATTTATTGCAGAAACACTTACATCATATAGAGTTGCCATCATCTTTTGAGTTAGCCAAATATTTTCATCTTTATATCTAATTTCAATAGCTTCTTTATCATCACCATTAGCTGCGATAAAAGTCAAGTATTCAGCAGCGGAAGATCTGATTTGAAGTTCTTTTTTATCATAATTTTGGTCTTTATTTTTATCCATTTCTTTACTCATAATTTCCTCCGAGTATAAATTTCATTCTACCTTTAAACACTGGAATACTAATTAAGAATACAATTACATAATGTATAAAGGAATTTATCATCATACTTTTTGTTATTGGTAATTGATGATAAGTTTGACCTATTATTTTAAAAGCACTTAGTGTGCTTGTTATAAAATCTAGTGCCAACCGAGGAAAAATTAATGGACAAAGAATATTATTTATTTGTAGAAGGAAAGAAAGTAGTTGTTAGCAAGGAAGTATATCTTGCTTATCATAGTGAATTGAATAAAGAGAAATATCAAACGAGAAGAGACAGGTTAAATAACTGTTTCTTTTTTTGTTCCTATGATCATGATGGAAACTTCGAAGAAAATGGTTAATTATCAGATTTAGTCGTTTTTTATCACAAGTTGCAAAGTTTTCACTGGTACGTTTCAGGGCATGCGTTCTTCCAAGTTCATGGTCAATTAGAAGAGATGTACAACAGTGTCTTACCTCAAGTGGATAGTGTTGAAGAGTTGATATTGATGGAAGGTGGAAAGCCTGCATCACGAATGAAAGACTTTTTAGAAAATGCTGATATTGAAGAAGTTGAAGGTGAATTCGAAAAAGACATTAAGAAGATATTTGAAGTATTAAATGATGACTACAAACATCTTTTAAAATTAGCTAAAGAAATTAAAAAAGATGCAGACAGTGAAGAAAATTATTTAGTATCTGCAGATATGGATGAGCTCATTGCAAGCTATAGCAAATCTATTTGGATGATTTCTCAAGCAAGCAAATAAAAACCAAATAAAATTAAGGGAGATTAAGGAAAATCATCTTTGATCTCTTTTTTATATAAACCGTATTTGAAAAGTGAGCTTTACAAAGAAAGAATAATCCTATAAAATTATAAATGAGTTATAGTCGTGTAAAATCGGGGGATTAATATGAAGTATGATGTGGTTAGGTTTGAAAGAGTATTAAATGAATAGCAAGAAATTGTGGAAGAGTTGGAAAAAGTTTTGGATAAATTTGAAAATAATTTGGATGAGTACAATGCTCTTAATGAATATTATATGAGTGAAGAGTATATGAAAGATTTTGATCTTTCCAACGAAACTAAGGTGTATGAAGATATTGCATGTGGTGTCCTAACTGAAGATTCTATTTACTTTTTAATTAGGTAAATGCACGAAAATGCAATTAGAATGCTTGAATTGGGCACGAAAGTTATAAAGGATAATTAAAATTTTCTATAACAGGAGGGAGTTATGTACGGAGCAATTTTAGGTGATATTATAGGAAGTCCTTATGAGTTTGACAGAGGCGAAAAGACAAAGGTTTTTGATTTATTTATAGACGAAAGTTCCTTTACTGACGATACTGTAATGACAATTGCCGTGGCTGAAGCTTTAATCAAGTTAGGAAAGAATGCAAAGTCACACGAAATAGAAAAAGAAATTATATTTTCAATGCAGAACTGGGGTAGAAAGTATCCAAATGAAAGTTATGGTTTATCTTTTGCAGAATGGCTACGAGAGAAAGACCCTAAGCCATATAACAGTTTTGGAAATGGTTCAGCAATGAGAGTTTCTTCTGTAGGATGGTTATATGATTCTCTTGAAAAGACCAGAGAGGTAGCAAGGGCAACAGCAGGTGTAACACACAACCATCCTGAGGGAATAAAGGGCGCAGAGTCAATAGCATCAGCAATTTATTTGGCGAGAAATGGAGCTACAAAAGCTGAAATCAAAATTTATGTTGAAAGTGAATTTGGATATGATTTGAGCAGAACTTTGGAAGACATAAGACCGACGTATTACATGTATGAAATTTGTCAAAAGACAGTTCCAGAGGCAATAACTTGTTTTTTAGAGGCAGAAGATTTTGAAGATTGTATAAGAAATGCAGTTTCAATAGGTGGAGATGTGGACACCATTGGAGCGATAGCCTGTAGTATAGCTGAGGCTTTCTTTGGAATTCCAAAGATTTTGATTGATGAATGTAACAGGCGAATTCCAAATGAGATGAAAGTTGTGTTAGATAATTTTTATAATTATTTGAATAGAGAAATTTAATTTTACAATCTATCATAGAAATTAAAGTGAGGAGCTTATGAGTTTTACAATTAAAGAGCAAGATATAACTAAACTTGAAGTTGATGTAATAGTGAATGCGGCAAACACAGAATTGAGACAAGGTAGTGGAGTTTGCGGTGCCATTTTTAAAGCTGCGGGATCAGAGAATTTAAAGATAGCTTGTGATAAGCTTTCACCAATAAAAACAGGAGAGGCGGTAATAACTCCAGGGTTTTCACTAAGTACAAAATATATAATACATACGGCGGGGCCAATTTATAGTAGAGATAAGGAAAAAGCCGAAGATCTCTTAAAAAATTGTTATATAAATTCGCTCAAGCTTGCAAAAGAAAATGGATGTAAGAATATAGCCTTTCCTTTAATTTCAAGTGGAGTGTATGGTTATCCAAAACAAGAAGCTTTTGAAGTGGCAAAGAAAACTATAGAGTCTTTTTTAAAAGACAACGATATGGATGTGATATTGACAATATTCTAAACACTTAAAGATTTTTAAAAAAGTTTGCTAACTTAAATAGAAAAATATAAAATGTGAATTGAAAATAAATAGATTTTTTGTTTTAGTTTTCGGGGGTAGAGTTGAAGAAAGTATTAAAGAGAATAATTGGAGGTGCTATATTTTTAGTTGTAATAGGAAGTTTTATAGCGGGAAATTATTTGGTTGACTACGCACTTGCAAGACAAGGTGATGGCGGAAATAGAAAAGTAAAATCGGTAAAGAAAATTGAAAATCCAATTATAAAGCAAAATAAATTGTTGCAAGAAGAAAAGACAAATGAATTTTTAAATAACAATGAAGTTAAAGAGACCAGTGTAGTAAGTGATGATGGACTTAATCTAAAAGGATATTACTATATAAATAATTCTGATAAGTGGGCGCTAATAATCCATGGCTATAGAGATAATCATGAAGATATGAATGCATACGCTCAAAGATATTTTGAAAAGGGCTATAATGTATTGATGCCGGATTTGAGAGGGAATGGAAATTCTGAGGGCAAGTATATCGGTATGGGCTGTTTAGATAAAGATGATATGAAGTTATGGGTTGATTGGATATTAAAAAACAACTCTAATCCCGAAATTGTAGTTCATGGACTATCCATGGGGGCAGCTACTACTATGATGTTAGCTGGAGAAGAAACTCCTAATAATGTTAAAGTTTTTATAGAAGATGCAGGATTTACTTCTGTGAGAGATATATTTGAGTCTGAATTAAAAGTTAGATTTCATCTACCAAGCTTTCCTATTTTAGATGCTGGAGGCATGGTAAGTAAAGTGAAAGCCGGGTATGCATTTGATGGAGCATCAGCTTTAGAGCAAATTGAAAAGTCAACCAAGCCTGTCATGTTCATCCATGCAACGGATGACAATTTTGTTCCTTTCAGAATGCTTGATGAACTATACAATGCAAAGAAGAAGGGAGCAAAGAAAAAGTTAGTTGCTGAAAATGCCGGCCATACTGAAGCTAAATATGCTTTGGGCGAAGAATATTGGACGGAAGTATTTAACTTTATAGAAGAAAACAAATAATTAGAGGAGCATTATTTAACAGTGCTCCTATTTTATTGGATAAGTTGAAAGAAAAATAATATATGGTATATTTAGATTAAGAGTATTTATAAGCTTATAGCAAACGATTTCTAAGCTGGTTTTTAATAGGAGGGAGTTATGGATAAGATTAAAAATCAAGTGGTTAATTTAAGAGGAAATTTATTTAGAAATAGAAAGAAGTTTCTATTGTGTTTGATATGTCTGGTGGTATGTATTTTTGACATTAACAAATGCTTTGGTAAAACATTATGGGTGTTTAATCCTGTTGGATATTTTAATGAGTCTACATCTTCTGATATTTCAACTATAAATTTGAATATATCTGTTAACGTGAGTAGTGATGTGACAACTCAATCATATACTTGGGATTTGGGTTTTAATATGAAAAATACAGCAAGAATTGGAGAATATTTTGCTATGTTTGTATTTTTGCCAAATAATTTGGATTTAAGTCAAACTACTATACAGGTCGTAGATAATGATCCGATGCTTGCTGATAAGGAAATACAGAAAAAAATCACATTAGATAAATTTTTAGAGAGCACAAATGAAAATCCAGATTGGGATAATATTTCTAATAATATGAATAAGTTTTATAGTTTTAAATATGGAGATTCCAACTTTGAAAAAGCATGGGAAATGGTCTTTAGAGATGTTAAAAATGACGAAGAGAAGACAAAAGACTTTTTAGCAGAAATAGAAAAGTGGAAACAAAACCAAATGTTTGAGTACGGTATTTTTATTGTTACTAGAGCTAATCAAGAAAAGGATAAGAAATTAATAGGTGATAAAAATTGGATTATAGAAGGCAAGTTTAAAGATGAAATATATATGAATGATGAAGAGATACCAATTCTAATTTCTCAAAATAGAGGAAAGAAAAGTGCGAATTATCCAAATGTAACTTTAGAAGGTGCTGTAATGGGACCCCATGATTTAGATAAAGATGGATGTTCTAACTATAGAGAAAAGAATTTCTATCCTTCAAAGAGCGGATATGCTCCAGGATATCAAAATATTTATCCTAAACTACATGATAAATATACAGTTGAATGGAATAAGAATAATGTAAGAGATATTGATCCGGGATTTGAAAAATTAAATATTGCAGGCAAAGAAGTAATTATTTATAGATATGCCATAAATGATGGAGAAGAATTTATAAATTCAGATGATATTTTAAATGCATTAGAAGTACGCTCTAAGAAAATCGAGGATAAGGCACTAAGACCTTTGATAAGAGGCTCGGAGAAAAAAGAAATTGAAGAATATATAAATAAAAGTGGGAATGTTAGATCAAACGAGGGATATTATATTGATGGAGAAGGAAGATTTTATTTGCGCAATATGCCAATTGAAGTGATGGATTTTGTAACGGCTAAAGAGAAAAAGAGTTCAGAGAACATTCCAACATACGTAAGTAAGACAAATGAAAATTCTATTTTAGAAAACTTGAAAATATCTACAAGGTACAAGAGGTTAGATAAAAATATTTTCATATCAGGAATAGATGAGAAGCAAAAATATAGCAATTTAATCAGTGTAGAACCAATAGAATTTAATTTGTATGTCTTGCCAAGAAAAATTGACGCATTTCTAAAAGATAGAAAAACACAAGACAAGGATTCTGAGATATTATATTTTTGGGCAATAGGAGTAGATGTGACTAAGCCTAAGATAGATATAGAGGCTACAAAAACATCATTAAATCTAAAACTAACAGATTTGCATCAAGAAGAGTTTAATAGTCTAACAGCAAATTTAGATGCAAATAAAATAGTGGCAGAAGATAATTATTCGAATACAGATAAATTGACAAAAGAATTTAAGATATTTGAAGAAGATAATGAAGTGAAATTAGAAAATTTTGAAAGAGGAAAGAAATATATTTTAAAGGCTTTTGTAACTGATGAAGCACATAATATTGCTGAAGGGGTCATTGCAGAGATTACAACTGAAAGAGAAAGTTCAGTAAAGCCTACTGTAAGACAAATTAGAAATATAAACAATAACCCTGCGTTAGAAGTTAATGCCCCTAAGGACTCTGATTTGATTATTAAATTAAATGGAGAGATTATAGATAATGAAGCAAAAATAGAGTGGAATGAAGAAACTAAATCTTATGTAGTAGAGCTACCTAATAATATACAAAATGGTGCATTGGTTAGTGTTTCAATAACAGAAAAAGGGAAAAATCCTACAGAAAGTGAGAAAATTTCAATTGATAGAGAACCACCTTCAAAGAAACCTGTAGTAGAAGAAAATGAAACAGGTGATATTAAAATTGAAGTGGAAGATGTATTTGGAGTTTTGATTACAATTAATGGAGAAGAAAAGTTTGTTGAAATTACAAATAAAGACAGATTGCAAGGTTTAACTATACCGATAAACTCAAATAGTAAGCCTATGAATATAGAAGTAAAGTATGCAGATGAATTTTTAAATTATGGAGAAAGTTCTGTCTTAGAGATAATAGATTCAGCGGAGTTAGAACCGTCGATAGAAGTAATAGACTCAGCGGAGTTAGAACCATCGATAGAAGTGAGAGATTCAACTGAATTAATTCCAGCAGAAAGGATTGAGGACAATTTTAGAGATAACATTGCCAGCATAGATTTTAGAGATTTAAAACCTAGTTCAAAAGTTGAAGAAATAAAAGAAACAAAGGAAGCTGAGAAAAAAATACTTTATCCGAAATATGTTTTTGGTTATTCAGATGGAACTGTTAGAGCAGAGGAATTTGTTACAAGAGCGGAAGTTGCAGCTATTATAATTAGACTGAAAGATAAAAACTATGTAGATGAAAAAGACTTGGGTTCAAAATCAAAGTGGTATGACAAATATATAGAAAAGGCTATGGAAAATGGATATATGAGAGGATATCCGGACGGAACTTTCAAGCCGGATAGATATATGACTAGGGCAGAGTTCATCTATGCACTTGGGAAATTACAAAACCTTGGAAGTGAAACTAAAAAGTTTTCAGATATAGATGGACATTGGGCGGAGAATGAAATCGGAAATGCATATTCAAGAGGGATACTGAATGGATATGAAGATGGTTCATTTAAGCCTGAAAATAATATAACCAGAGCAGAAATTATGGCCATCATAAATAGATTGCAAGGCAGAACTTCAAATGAAAATTTAAAGGAAATTAGTTTTAAAGATTTAAAAGGGGATGAGTGGTACTACCAAGATATACAATTGGCAGCTCAAGATATGTAAGATGAATTTTTAATAACCAAGTGAGCTACAATTTGTTATAATTAGATATCGAATTACAACAGAGTTTTGTTAAGATTAAGGAGATAGATATGCCTCAATTGATTTTTAAAGGAGTTAAGCGAGAAGATACAATCAGCTTAAGCGTAAATTTACCGGAGCAATTGTCGGAGCTTACAGGTACACCGATAGACTATTTTACAATTGAAAGACCTATGACAGAATATTTTTCAAATGGAAAAGAATTTGAAATGTATCCTTTGATTGAAGTGATTCAATTTGACAGAGGTCTTGGTCTTGAAAAGAAGATGGCTGATTTAATACAAAGAGAAGTTAAAAAATTTGGCTATTTAGAATGTGAAGTTTATTTTACTCACGTGAGTGAAGATGACTACTATGAATAAAAAACAAAGGTGTTGTTACAGATTCTTCCTGTAACAGCACCTTTTTAAAAATTATCTTATTTTTTTCTAAAGAAATCGGGTTTAGAAATTTTATTCCAGCTTGATTTAAATTTATTTTGAAAATTATTTTGAGACTTTTCTTCTTTTTTAAAATTTTCTTTTTCAACTGTATCTTCAGAATTTTTAAATGGGAATTCGTCATTAGCATAGTCTTTATGTTTTCTTTCAAAGTGAAAATCTAAGTCATCGCCAATTTCTACTTTTTGGAAACCATATTCTACCTTATCAAGTTTGAACTCATTATCAGCAAGAGTTTCTTCGACAGTTTCTTTATCAAAAGATTTTTCTAAATCTAAAATTTCTTCTTTTCCATCTTCAGCACTAAATTCTGTGACAGACTCATAAGATTCTTCGAATGAGGTATCTTTTTCTAAGTTATCTTTTACTTCATCTTTTGCTATATCTTCTTGTAGAGTATTCAAATAATCTTCCGCTTTTATTTTTTCTTCAACAAAAAGTTTTTTGATAGTTTCATCTACATTGGAAGCATTTTTTCTAACTAATTCAGTACGAATTTTGTTTAAAATTTTAATTTTATCCATATTGTATGTATCTAATAGCTTAGTTAGGTCATCTTTAATAATTTCGACAATTGTAGGATTTAATTTTTCATTTGAAATTCCAATAAGTATATCTTCTTTTGAAACTAATTCATTTAATAGTATGGAAGAACTTGATATTACATCACATCTCTCATATAGAATGCCAGTTTTTAAAGCACGTTCTTCAATTGCATTGTTGAGCTCAAAATTAGTAGTGGCAATTAAAAGAAAATCATAGGCAAAGAAAACAAAATTATTGTCTATTTTCATTTCTTTTAAAAATAGCTGTTCGGGATGTTGCTCTTGAAGATTTGATATTTCATTTACAAAGCTTTCAGCGATTACATAAATTTTAAATTCCGTGTTTAGCATCTGTTTTATTTTAGAAAGAGCTAACAGCCCACCACCTAAAATAAGTAAATTTTTATCTTTTGTATCGTAACTAATTGGTAAATATCTCACAAAATCACCTCTTTTATATTTATACCTAAATCCATGAAAAAATATTTATCTTAAGCCTATATTAGCACTATTTTAAATTTATTGAAACATTCTTGTAACATTAATTCTACTAACATGTGGTATAATAACAAAAAAACAGGGGAGGTTTTTTATATGCAAACAAATAAAATTACAAAGGCACTTTCAGTTGGATTATGTGCAGTTGTACTTGCTCCAAGTTTAGTTAGCGCAAAAGAATTTAAAGACGTTGCGAAAAATGGTCCTCATAGTTGGGCTTACGGTTATATAGACGAACTTAGTGATAAAGGAATTATAAATGGTTACCCAAATGGTGAATTCCAACCTAATAATTCTGTGAGCTTAGAAGAAACAGTTGAACTTATAAAGGGACTTTTAAGCCCAAGCGGTTCAGAAATTGCTTCTGCAAGAGCTAAGTACAGAGCTATATTAGAAGATGCAAAAGTTCCTGAATGGGCAAGAGATGCATTTGCAATTGCAATTGAAAACAATGTATTCTCAGAAGCTACAGTTAAAGAAGCAGCATCTAAAGGATTCATTGGCGAAGGAAAAAACAAATTAGTACCAGATAGAAATACAATTGCAGTTTATTTTGCAAGAGCTCTTAAACTATCTGCTACAGGAGATGAAACTTTCCTAAGACATGAAGATAAAAGTTCAATTCCAAGTGCAACAAGAGGATATTTAGCTAACTTAGTAAAAGAAGGCATATTCTCATCAACAGGTTCAGATGGAAGATTTGAAGGAACAAGAAGTATAAGAAGAAGTGAAATGGCAAAAATCACTAAACTTTCTTATGACTATTTAAAATTAAATAAAAATAAAACTCCAGAGCTGGCAAATATTACAGGTAAAATCGTAATAGCTACAAACATTAGCAATGTGGACACAGTTATAATTGAACAAAGCAACAAGTCAACAATTCAATTAAAAGTTAACTCAAACACTAAGATAACAAGCAATGGAACAACACTTAAGTTTACAGACTTAAAACCAGATCAAGAAGTTAAAGTTACTTATCAAAAAGCTGGCAACGAAGCAACTAATAATGTAATTACAACTATTGAAGTTACAAATTCAGCTAAAAACTTAGTTGGATACATCACAAACAGAGCACAAGATGGCTTCACAGCAAAATACAGAACTGATGACGGTAAAGTAGATACTTCTTCAGTAAGCCAAATTTCAACAACAGATACAGCTACATTCACTTTAGCAAATAATGCAAAAGTTTATTCTTTAGGAGTTGAAACAAGAGCAAATCAATTACAAATTGATGATTTAGTGGAATTTAAAACTGATAATTCAGGAAAAGTTTCAGAAGTTGTAGCTTATCCAAGAAATGGTAGAGCAACTGGAGAAATCACAGAAATTTTCTACGGTTCTACATCTTCAAGAGAATATATAAAGCTTAAATTACAAGATGGTAAAACTTATACTTTCTACGGAACTGAATTAAACAGAAATAATCCATTCTATAACAATTCAAGATTATTTGATAACCTTAGAAGAGGAGAAAGAATAACTCTTTCTACAAACTATAAAGTTGTAACAAATGTTGGAAATGACTATAGAAATGGACAAAATCTAACTGGTAGAATAGAAAGAGCTTATGAAGAAAGAAATGGCTTTAGATTAGATATTAGAACTTTCAATAGAACTATAGAAACAGTTTATACAGATAGATATACTGAATATAGAGAAAATGGAGTTGGAAGAACTCAATTGACAACAAGAGACTTTGAAGGTAGAGAAGTTAGCGTAGTTAGAGATAATGGTAGCTATGTTAGAAAACTTGAATTCCTTAGAGAAGGTGCTAATTTTGCTATAAGAGCTAGAGTTGATGGAGTTAGAACAGATGGAGCATTTGGTCAAGCTGGATTAACTTACTTTTTACGTGTAGAAGATTCAAATAATAACTATATGAGAAATGGCGATACATTTGAACTTAGCACAACTTATAACAATGGAAAAGCTATGAATGAAGGTGAAAGAGTAGATGTAATAGGAACAAGACTTTCTAATGGAGAATGGTCTGTTTCAGAAGTTAGATCTGCTTATGATGGTAGAATAATTTATGGCAACTTCTATTCAAGAGGAATTAGATAAAATTAAATATTAATTTTAGCTCCCCAAATTTTGGGGAGTTTTTAAACGTGAAATTTAATGTTAAAATTTTGTATTAACAATATAGAGGTTATATGAATAGAATTAGAGTTGTTGCAGCAGTTATAAAAGAAGAAAACAGATTTTTCATAGCCCAGAGAGGTTACGGAAAGCTTAAAGGCTTTTGGGAATTTCCAGGAGGAAAAGTGGAATCTGGAGAGAGTGATGAAGCTGCACTAAAAAGAGAAATCAGAGAAGAACTTCAATCTGAAATAGAAGTAGAAGAATTGTTGTGTAATATAACACATGACTATGAAGATTTTTCAGTGGATCTCTATATTTATATGGCCAAGCTAATAGATGGAGATTTAAAATTATTAGAACACATGGATTCTAAGTGGGTTAGAATAGATGAATTTGATAAATTTAATTTCTTATCGGGCAATGTTGAAGTAATAGAGAGACTGAGAAAATTTAAATAAACTTAATTTAAAACTATTGTTTGCATTAATTGTAAATATAGCGTAAAATGTATTTAAGAAAGAATTTGGCGGTCGAGTTCAGCTCGGCTGCCTTTTTCAGTTTATGAACGAGAAAGGAAATATTATTGAAATTTAATGAATTATCTCTTTCAGCAGAGATTTTAAAAGCTGTTGAAGAAATGGGCTTCGAAGAAGCAAGCCCTATCCAAGCACAAAGTATCACTCCACTTTTAGAAGGTAGAGACCTTATAGGTCAAGCACAAACAGGTACAGGAAAGACTGCATCTTTTGGTATACCTATGATTGAAATTGTAGAGCCTGAAAATTATGTACAAGGTTTAGTCCTATGTCCTACAAGAGAGCTTACAATACAAGTTGCAAATGAAATAACAAAACTTGCAAAATATAAAAAGGGAATACACGTTGTGCCAATATATGGTGGAACAAACTTTGATAGACAAAGAGTTGCACTAAAAAATGATGCTCAAATAGTTGTCGGAACTCCAGGCCGTATTATGGACCATTTGCGTAGAAGAACTTTAAAACTAGGCGATTTAAAGATTGCAGTTTTAGACGAAGCAGATGAGATGTTTGACATGGGCTTTAGAGATGACATGAAAACTATATTTGACCAAACAAACAGAGAAAAACAAACTTGTTTCTTCTCAGCTACAATGGGCAAAGAAATAACAGAGTTTTCAAAAATTTATCAAAACAATCCTGAGGTTATCAAAGTTAAGCACAAAGAGCTTACAGTAGAAAACATCACACAATACTATCTTGAAATGTCAGAAGTAATGAAGACAGAAATTTTAAGCCGTATAGTGGATATTTACAATCCTAAACTATCAATAGTATTCTGTAATACAAAGAGAAAAGTTGATAAATTGGTTGAAGAACTTTCATCACGTGGTTATAGAGCGGACGGGCTTCATGGAGATTTAAAACAAAACCAACGTGATCAAGTTATGAAGAAGTTTAGACAATCTAACATAGAAATATTGGTTGCGACAGACGTTGCAGCAAGAGGTATAGATGTTGGAAATGTTGATGTTGTAATAAACTTTGATATTCCTCAAGATGAAGAATACTATGTACACAGAATAGGTCGTACAGCAAGAGCCGGCAGAACAGGTCGTGCATTCTCGTTTGTTGTTGGAAGAGATATTTACAAACTACAAGATATAATGCGTTATACAAAAGCTAAAATGGAATATATGGAGCTTCCAACAATTTCAGATATGGATGCAAGACAATTTGATAGACTTATCGAAATAGTTGAAGAGAAGATGGAAAGAAAACCGGACATCTCTAAATACCTACCGATAATTGATGGACTTTTAGCTAGAGAGTATGGAGCAGTTGAAATTGCAGCGCTACTTCTTAAAATGGTTGATGAACAAGAAAATCAAAGAAACCACCAAAGACTTGACCAAGTTGATTATGGTCAAAAATATAAGTGGTCTGGTAAGGGCGGTTCCAAAAAAGGTAAAGGCTCTAACAACTACAACAGAAACAATAACAACAAAAATAGAAATAAGAATGGTAAGAAATCTAATAACTATAAAGATTTCAAAAAAGGCAACAAAAAAAGACATTCAAATTAATTTTAAACTGTGTGATGAGCACAGTTTTTTTGTTGCAAAATAAAAAATTTTGTTATACTAGTAAAAATAAATTTAGGGGTGAAATATGAATATAAGAAGAGTTAATTTAGATGATACAAAAACTTGCTTGCAATATATAGTCCGTACGTTCTAGAAACGTCCATAAGTTTTGAATATGAACCACCAACAGAAGCTGAATTTAGAAATAGAATAGAGAGCATATCTAGCAAATATCCTTACATAGTTGCGGAAGTTGATGGGGGAATAGTTGGCTATGCATACGCAAATGTATTTAAGAGCAGAGCGGCTTATGATAAATCTGTTGAAACTTCAATTTATCTAAAAAAGAATAATAGAAAAAATGAAATAGGAAGAAAACTCTATGAGAAACTAGAAAAACTTTTGATAGAACAGGGAATAGTGAATATGTGCGCTTGTATAACTACGGCAGATGAAAAAGATTCAAAGAGCGATGGAGCAAGTATTGAATTTCATAAGAAAATGGGATTTGAATTTGTTGGAGAGTTTAAACACATAGGATATAAGTTTGGAAAAAGGTATGGAATTGTGTGGGTTCAAAAGACTATTGGAGAAATTAGATAAAACTATTTTTAGGGTATAAATTAACTAAATTATAATGTGCAGGAGGATAAAATGGTTAAGAAAATCTTTTTAGGGTTGGCAGTGGTCGTAGTTGCTATAATAGCTTTTTTTATAATTTCTCTTAGACCAACTCCAAAATATATGAGAAATAATACGGTTGATGGTGTAAAAGTGGATGTAAGACTTAGCACTGACGAGAGAATACCAATAGTAAAGACATTTACACAAGAGGAATTTTCAAAGAAAGATGAAGCTGATTTAGAGAAGTTAAATGATTTTCTAAACGGCAGAATAGAAGGGGATATTCCAACCATTCATTTAGAAAAAGATAAAAATATGTATCTTTTATTTAATAAAGATGGAAAAGTTATAGAACCTGATGAAACTCCTAAGATAACCATTGTATCTAAACCATCTTATTTAGATATTCAAGATGGTGAGAGAGTAATCGAAGGGAAACTGACAAAGCTTGACACTGGATATATCTATGAAATGAATAGATACAGAACTCAATTTGAAAAATATTTTATGGAGTCAAATCTGGTAACCGTGAACTTTGCCATAGATGGAGAAAAGTTTGTAACAGTTTTTTATGCTACAACTAACAATGCCATTGAAGGAACAGACTTTTTTGAAAATGAGACATTAGAAAATCCAATACCTGCACAAAATTAAAGGAGAAGAATATGTGGTTTTTTAAATCTGTTCCCTCTGTAACTTGGGACGAGATAGAAGATGATGGGATTATAGTTGACGTAAGAGAACCTTATGAGTTCAAAGTTGGACACGCACCTAAGGCGAAGAATGTACCTCTTTCTCAAATTCAAAATTTTGAATCGAAAAAGAAAATTTATTTAGTGTGTGCAAGTGGAGCGAGAAGTAAAAGAGCAGCAATCTATTTACAGAAAAAGGGAATGGACGCTGTGAACGTAAAGGGTGGAATGATGACCTATAGAGGATAGAAAGTGTATCATAAGATGCACTTTTTATTTTTGCTAAATAGTTGGTGGCTGTGTATAATTTTAATAATATTAAAAATAATTTTTAAATAGAGAGGTGAAATATGACAAAGGGATTAGTTTACGTAGCAGATGATGAAAAAGATATAAGAGAGTTGATAAAAAGTTTCTTAGAAGAAGCAGGACATACTGTAAAGATTTTTGAAAATGGAGATTTGCTCTTTGAAGAGTTTAAAATACAAGAGCCGGATTTAATAATTTTAGATGTTATGATGCCTGGAACTGATGGATTTGCTATGACAAACAAAATTAGAGAAATATCCGAGGTTCCGATATTGCTTTTGACTGCCAAAGATACAGACATGGATTACATAGCCGGATTTACTGCCGGATGTGATGATTATTTTACAAAACCATTTTCACTTATAAAATTGATGATGAGAGTAAATGCTATTTTAAAACGTGAGAACAAATTGAAAAAAGACACCGACGACCTCGTGTTTGGAGATATAATTTTATCTCAACAACTGAAAAAGTGTGAAATAAATGGAGTGGAATTAAACCTTACAAAAACAGAGCATAGCTTGTTGACATATTTGATTGATAAAAAAGATTCTGCTGTGTCTAGAGAGGAACTTTTAAATGACATTTGGGGTTATAGCGCATCGGTTGAGACAAGAGTAACAGACGACACAATAAAGAGGCTCAGAAAAAAATTAAAAGATAGTGGAAGTGAAGTCCAAATTGAAACTGTGTGGGGATTTGGATTCAGGCTTAAGTTGGCGGAATAGATATGAAAAAGAAAAAGAAACTGTTCAATAGTTTGCTGATTATTCCACCTGTTAGCATATTAATGGTGTTTATATTTGTGGCAATAATATTTCACGTTGTGATGAAGAGTTATATAACGGACATAACTGCGGACTCCATAAGCGAAGAATTTGAATCGAGATTTATAGATACAACACACAGTACGAAATTTTCTTTGGATATGGACAATAATATATATTTTCCGGTGCATACAATAATTACAAAACCTAATGAAGATCCATATTCATTTATAGGAGATTGGTACACCGATAGAGAAAAAATAGAAGCAGAAGAAATTTTAAATGAAGTGGCTATGAAAGAGACGTGGAAAGATGAAAAAATTTCCGTGAACATAGGAGAGCAATCATATATAGTCGGCAGAAAATTTTATGAGGGATATTTTGACGGCTATTTCATATTTGACGAAGGCAGTCCAAAAGATTTATATGAGGTGATAACTTATATAAATACAACATCAGTTCAAAGTATAGTAAAGCTGATGGATAAGTTTATTGTAGTGCTATTCACAATCTTTGCAGGACTAAGTGTCCTATTAATTTCATTACACCTTAGAAGAATTAACATATCATTTAGAAATTTAAACAAATATCTTATCAAGGTTGGTAAGCGAGAGAAGAATATAGAAAAAGCTGATGTCTTGTATGAAGAATTTGAAAGTGTGGTAGATACTATAGATCACATGTCTGATTTAATAGATAAATCAGAACAACTGCAAAAGAATTTCTTTCAAAATGCATCTCACGAATTGAGAACCCCATTGATGTCTATTCAAGGCTATACAGAGGGAATAATGCATGATGTAATAAATAAAGAAAAGGGACTTGAAGTAATTTACAATCAAAGCCAAAAGATGTCGAAGTTAGTGGACGATATATTGTATTTATCAAAATTTGAAAATAAAGAAATTAAGGAAAAGAAAGTTGATATAGCTGGAATAATCTATGAATCAACCAATAATATTTCGTTTAGTAACGGGAAAAATTTAGAATTTAAGATAAATTTGCCAGATGATTTAGAATTTATTGGAGATGAAGAGCTGATAGAAAAAGTATTCGACAATATAATCTCAAACGCTCAAAGATATGCAAAGCACACTATAAAAATTGATGGAACAAAATTAGAAAATTTAATAAAAGTAGAGATAACTGATGATGGAGATGGAATAGATTCTTCTGAAATAGGTCATATATTTGAAAGGTTTTACAAGGGCAAAGGTGGAAACTTTGGAATAGGGCTTTCCTTGGTAAAAGATATTATGAAGAGATACGGAGATGTATATGTAAGCTCAAAAGAGGGCGAAACTACATTTACATTAGAATTTAGAACCTAAAATAATTTCTGACCAACAAAAGTGATTTAACTTTATATTGTATAAGACACATAAAAAATAAAAAGACGACTGGGAACGGTCGTTTTTTTGATTTAAGTAAGATCTTAAAATAATGGGTAAAGATAAACTACTTGAATAGGAGGAATAATTATGAAAGATATATATTTAGCTGGCGGATGTTTTTGGGGATTAGAGGACTATTTTAAGCGTATAGACGGAGTTTTAAAAGTGACCTCGGGATATGCAAATGGAGATGTAGAGACAACAAACTACCAACTCATTAAGCAGACAGGCCACGCAGAAACAATTCATGTTAAATATGACGAGTCTAAAGTATCTTTGAGAGAACTGCTTTTGTACTATTTTAGGGTAGTTGATCCAACCTCATTAAATAGACAAGGTAATGATGTAGGCACACAATATAGAACAGGGATTTACTATACAGATGATTTGGAAGTTGAAACAATTAAAAAAGTGATTGAGGAGAAACAAAAAAGTTATACACAGACAATTGTGGTTGAAGTTGAACCTCTAAGACACTATATTTTAGCGGAAGAATACCACCAAGATTATTTACTAAAAAATCCTACAGGATATTGCCATATAGATGTTATGAAAGCCTATGAGCCATTGGTTGATTCTGAAAATTATGTAAAGCCGAGCGATGAAGAAATAAAAGAAAAACTGACAAAAGAACAGTACGAAGTCACTCAAAACAGTGCAACAGAGAGACCGTTTGAAAATGAATATTGGGATACAAAAGAAAAGGGATTGTACGTAGATATAGTTACAGGAGAACCACTCTTTGCATCAAAAGATAAATTCGATTCATTCTGTGGATGGCCAAGCTTTACAAAACCAATCTCGCCTGAGACTGTAAAATATAGCCAAGATAATAGCTTTAATATGAAGAGAATAGAAGTTAAGAGCAATGCTGGGGACTCACACTTGGGGCATGTCTTTGAAGACGGACCGATAGAAAAAGGTGGGTTGAGATACTGCATAAATAGCGCTTCAATTAAATTTATCCCAGAAGAAGATTTAGAAAAAGAAGGCTATGGCGAATTGAAAAAATATATTTAAACTAAGAGGAGATTTGATGAATATTATTGAAAAATCAACCTCATACGAAATTCTAAAAAAATTCAAATTCAGATGGTTTTGCTTTGAGAGAGAAGTTATTTGAATTTGCTGATAAATATAAAAAAGAATATATTTTAAACCAAATTCTGCTGAATGGATTTTGGTGGGAATAGATTTTAGGAAAAGAGGATTATTTTAGATAGTCCTCTTTTTTGTGCAACAAGATGTTAGGTATACTAAATAAGAAGTTTAGTATGGCTATAATCTGCCACACTATACATAGCACAATTCAAAATAAAAATATCCATTAGCAAAACTAACGGATATTTTCAAATAACTATTTAAATAAGAAATGTGCAAAAGGTGCAGCTAAAAGTATTGATAGCGCAACTCTTTCAAACCAAATGATAAAGTAATCTCTCATCTTTAGAGGGATTTCAGTACTTAGCATTGAAGGAATTGAACCACTGAAGAACAATATTTCAGAAACACAAGTTACACCGACAACAAATCTTGTAACCATTGCAGATTCTGCCATAGGCATAGCAGGTAGGAACATTTCTGCAATACTCATTGAAAGAGATTTTGCCGCCAAAGCTGCGTCAGGAAGACCAACGATATAAGTAAATGGATAGAAAACATATCCCACAATATCAAATACAGGTGTGTATTTTGCAATTATAAGTCCAATTGAACCAACTGCCATAAGTGATGGAGCCATAGCTAATGCAAGCTTGATACCATCAGTGAAGTTCTTTTTAGTATTTTCTACTACCCCAGGTGCAGCACTAGAAACTTCAAGTGCAAAATTAGTAGCAACAGTTAATTTGTTTTGTTTAATATCTTTTTCTACATCACCTTCAATACCATTGTAGTATTCGTCAGATTTTTTAGATAATGGATATATTCTTGATGTAATAGCAGTAACTAAGAATGTAACTATAACTGTAACTATAAAATATTGAGTCCAGTGAGTTTCCATAAAGCCAAGAGTTTTCGCAACTATAATCATAAAAGTAGCAGAAACAGTTGAGAACCCAGTTGCTATAATACAAGACTCTTTCGCAGTATATTTACCTTCCTTATAAACACCATTTGTTATAAGTAGGGCAAGCGAATAAGAACCCACGAAGGAAGCAACAGCATCTATAGCAGAACGGCCAGGAGTTTTAAATATAGGCATCATTACAGGACGCATGAACACGCCAACAAATTCCATAAGACCATAAGAAATTATAAATGCCAAGAATACAGAACCTATAGGTATGATAGTTGTAACAGGTACGACAACCTTGTTGAATACAAATGGAATCATGCTCTTTTCCATCAAACCTTCAGGGCCGATATTGAAAACAGCCATTATTACAAATGGAATAGCTAAGATGTTTATAAAAGTGAAAACAGTTTTGATTTTACTTTTTTTCCATGTTCCCTTAACAAATGGATAGATAACACCAGCTATTACAATAATTAATCCGTAAACTTCCTTGTAGTGAGGTATAGTTTGGATTGCAGATACTATATGGTCAAGAGGAATTGAACTTTTACCATTAAAATTAATAGGCACAAAAAACATAAAAATTCCAAAAAGACTATACAGTACAAATCTTGAAAGCGCTTTACTTCTGTTTTTAATCATATAAAATCCTCCTTTTTTCTTTAATTATAACACTACATAGTTATGATAACAAATTATCGGAATAAATTATTATATAATGAGACGCACTAAGAGATGCGAGGTAGGATGGTTTTCCAATAAACCCGTAGGGGACGCACGAACGGACATGAGGCCGTCCCGTTTGCCCACAAACCAAACGAAATCCAAAATCGTTGTTGAAATGTTGGTATTGGAATTGGGAAATAGGATATAAGAATTTTAAGAAAACATAAGATGAAAAATAAACCCGTAGGGGACGCACGAACGGATGTGAGGCCGTCCCGCCGTAGCCCAAACCAAACGAAATCCCAAACCATTTACGAAACATGAATGTTGAAAATTATAACCAAAAAATCATTTGAAAATCACAAACTGTATCATCCACGAACTGTCACGGGCGGGCTTCGCTACGCTCTTGCCGCCCCTACGCAACATATACAAAATAAAAATATTAAAACCACACAAACATTACCAAACATATCAAAAACCAAACATTTTAAGCGCAATATCAAATGTTGAGATATCCAAAAATATAGTGTAATATTTATTGACGGAGGTATTACATGAATTCTGAAAAAATGGCCAATCAACCAGTACCCGAACTGGTTTTAAAAATATCAATACCAATAATGATTTCAATGCTTATACAAGCTTTATATAATATTGTGGATTCAAAATTCGTATCTATGATTGACGAAAAAGCATTTACAGCAGTTTCAATTGCATTTCCTATACAAAACTTGATGATAAGTTTGGCGATTGGAGCAGCAGTGGGTTCAAACTCGCTGTTATCAAGAAGTTTAGGAGAAAAAAATAAAGAACTCACAAGCAAAATAGCATTTAACAGTTTTTTCCTATGTGTAGTGCATAGTATAATTTTTATAATTTTTGGACTTGTCTTGTCCAGAACCTATTTTGAATCACAAACTACAGATCCAATGATAATAAAATATGGAGTTGAGTATATAGGTATAATCACGGGAATACCGATCTTTGTATTTGTGCAAATAATGACAGAGAGACTTTTACAAGCCACGGGCAAAACTCTATTTACCATGCTTTCTCAAGGTGTGGGGGCAATAGTAAATATAATTTTAGACCCAATATTGATTTTTGGAATGTTCTCCATGCCGGCAATGGGAGTAAAGGGAGCTGCAATAGCAACAGTTATAGGGCAGGGGATAGGTTCATCTATAGCTCTATTAGCTAACCATTTTTACAATAAAGAAGTTGCATTTAACTTCTCAAAACCGGATTTTGACACAATTAAAAAAATATATGATGTGGGATTGCCAAGTTTTGCACTCATGTCCATAACATCTGTGGCAGTATACTTTTTAAATAAGATACTAAGTCAATTTTCAGATTCAGCAGTTGCAATATTGGGTGCATATTTTAAGTTGCAAAGTTTTATATTTATGCCTTTGTTTGGACTTACAAATGGTATGGTATCAACTTTGGCATATAATTATGGAGCAGCTAATAAAGATAGGTGCAAGGAGATAATAAGCTTTTGTATGAAAGGTGGATTTATAATTTGTACAGGTGGATTTATAATATTTCAGATTTTTCCAGGACAACTTATATCATTCTTTAACCCATCTAAAGAAATGTATGATTTAGGAATAGTAGCACTGAGAATTGTTTCGACATGTTTTATACTAGCCGCATATAATATAGTCGCTGCGGCAACTTTCCAAGCACTTGGAAATGGAATGATTTCATTTTTCTCATCATTGGTAAGACAAATTATTGCACTTGTGCCGTTAGCATATGTACTATCATTTTTAGGTAAGATAGAATATGTATGGGCTTCTTATTTAATAGCGGAAATAATAAACTTTGTTTATTCAAAGTACTTTATAGAAAATTTCACATACAAAAAAATTAATGAAAGAGTTCTCACAATAAAAGGCTAAATATTGATTTTACAAAGTATTTATTGTATTATATAGACAATTAAAAAAGATAATTAGGGAGGCATGAAATGGCTAAAGCTAAATTTGAAAGAAACAAACCACACGTAAACATAGGAACAATAGGACACGTAGACCACGGCAAAACAACACTAACAGCAGCAATCACATTAGTACTAAACAAAAGATTCGGATCAGGAGAATTCGTAGACTACGCAAACATCGATAAAGCACCAGAAGAAAGAGAAAGAGGAATCACAATCTCAACATCTCACGTAGAATACGAAACAGCAAACAGACACTACGCACACGTAGACTGCCCAGGACACGCTGACTATGTAAAGAACATGATCACAGGAGCAGCACAAATGGACGGAGCGATCCTAGTATGTTCAGCAGCAGACGGTCCAATGCCACAAACAAGAGAACATATCCTATTAGCAAGACAAGTAGGTGTACCAAAGATCGTAGTATTCCTAAACAAAGAAGACCAAGTAGATGACCCAGAACTAATCGAATTAGTAGAAATGGAAATCAGAGACCTACTAAGCGAATACGACTTTGACGGAGACGAAACACCAATCGTAGTAGGATCAGCACTAAAAGCATTAGAAGATCCAGACGGAGAATGGGGAGACAAAATCCTAAAACTAATGGAAGAAGTAGACACATACATTCCAGAACCAGTAAGAGACATAGACCACCCATTCCTAATGCCAGTAGAAGACGTATTCTCAATCACAGGAAGAGGAACAGTAGCAACAGGAAGAGTAGAACAAGGAACAGTAAAAGTAGGCGACAACGTAGAACTAGTAGGACTAACAGAAGAAAGAAGAACCCTAGTAGTAACAGGAGTTGAAATGTTCAAGAAACAACTAGACCAAGCCCAAGCAGGAGATAACATCGGAGCCCTACTAAGAGGAATCCAAAGAGATGAAATCGAAAGAGGCCAAGTACTAGCAGCACCAGGAACAATACACCCACACACAAAATTCGAAGCCGAAGTATACGTACTATCAAAAGAAGAAGGCGGAAGACACACACCATTCTTTAACGGATACAGACCACAATTCTACTTCAGAACAACAGACGTAACAGGAGATATCCAACTAGCAGAAGGCGTAGAAATGGTAATGCCAGGAGACAACTCAACATTCACAGTAACACTAATCACACCAATCGCAATGGACGAAGGACTAAGATTCGCTATCAGAGAAGGTGGAAGAACAGTAGCATCAGGAGTTGTATCAAAACTTATCGACTAATTAAAAAAAACAAGTACCTCAGAGAAATCTGAGGTATTTTTTATGCCAAAAAAACGTAGAGGCGAAAAACAAACCCGTAGGGGGCACGAACGGATGTGAGGCCGTCCCGCCGTAGCCCAAACCAAACGAAATCCAAAATCGTTTACGAAATATTGGTGTTGAAAATCATCCACCAAAAATTATTTGGGAATCACAAACTATATCATCTACGAACTGTCACGGGCGGGCTTCGCTACGCTCTTGCCGCCCCTACGAAACAGACGGACTTCGCTACGCTCTTCGCCACTACGGCAATACATAATACCCCACAAAAAAGGGACGGTGATAAAAACTCCGTCCCAAAAATCTATTATCTTTAATAAAATCTTTCCACATCATTGTCGAAATAATGTTCAAGTTCAGTTGGATCATATACGCCCTTGTCAGTTACAACACCACGAATCAACTTTGGTGGAGTGATGTCAAAAGATGGATATATCGCCTTAACACCTTTCGCAGTCCAATCACCTAACACAAGAGCCGGATCTCTCAACTCAATCTTTATATCATCTCTTGAAAACTTATCATCATCAGGAATACCAGTTACAAAATACGGAACATCAAACTCCCTTGCTAAAAGAGCAATTTGAAAAGTACCTATCTTGTTTGCAACATGACCGTCCCTTGTGATAGTGTCGGCGGCAGAAGTGAATAAATCTATCCCTACATTTTCCATCAGATAAGCCGCCATATTGTCCGATATAACAGTAGTTTCAAAACCCATTTCACTACAGCAAGTTGCAGTTAGACGTGCACCTTGATAATAAGGTCGAGTTTCGCAACAATAAAAACTCGCCAACTTACCATTTTCTTTTAAAGTTCTAAGCATCATTCCGATAATAGTTTCTCCAAAACATTGAGTAAGCACCTTACCATTGTCGGGAATCAAACTACATAAATGCTTTGCAACCTTGTTCATAGTAAAATATCTTCTGTTTAAAGACTCCACAGTGTTTTCAAAAATCGCATTGATGGGGTCTAAATTATTTTCAATTGCATTAATTGCAACAGCTACAGAATCTTCAGTTATCTTTCTCATTCTGTTTGCAGTAGTAGGGCGAGCATTAGAAATTCTATCAGAAGCAGCTCTTAAAAAATTTATTTTTTCCGCAACTTCCAACTCACGAGCCTCGTAAGCCGCAAGAGCCATTCCCATCCCAGCAGCAGTGTAAGGACCGGCGCTTTGAGTGACCATGTCGGTGATAGCCTGAGCAACCTCACCATGAGAATTACACTCCACAAACCTAACCTCTTTAGGATAAATCCGTCTGTCTAAAATTCTCACACGTCCATCTTCATACCAAGCCACATTCTCATATTGGAGCATAAAAGGTAAATTATAATCTTGTCTTTGCATACTATCCCTCGAAATTCTCTAAAATCTTAATAATTAAATTTCTGAAATTTTCAGAAGCAGCCATAGCCACATCCTCAACCTCGCTACCATCCATATTTTCTATCCTATCAGAACTGTAATTAGTTGCCAAAGATAGACATAGAACTTTAATCCCACAGTGTCCAGCAGTAAGTGATTCAGAAATAGTGGACATGCCGACCAAATCTCCGCCCAAAAGTCTGATGGCTCTTATCTCAGCCGGAGTTTCAAAAAAAGGCCCGACAGTGAAGAAGTAGATGCCCTCTTTCAAAGAAAAACCAAGTTCAATCGCAGACTTTTTAGCCAATGCACGTAAATCCTTGTCATATAAATTGTCGATAGGATAGAATCTCTCGCCAAACTCTTCCAAATTGTTCCCACGAGTTGGAGAAACACAACCAAAATTCAAATGGTCAGTTACAACGCAGATGTCTCCAGGGTGGAAATTGTAGTTCACAGCTCCCGCAGCATTAGTAAGCACAATAGTTTTAACCCCTATAAGCTTTAAAACATATATAGGAGTTGCAAGCTCATTATAATCATAACCCTCATAGTAGTGGAATCTGCCGGACATACAGATTACTTTTTTGCCAGACAAAGTTCCGTAAATAAACTTGCCCGGGTGACTTTTAACAGTAGAAATCAAAAATCCGGGTATGTCCTCATAAGGTATTTCAATTTTATCTTCCATATCATCAAGTAAAGAGCCGAGCCCAGTTCCAAGCACAATTGCAAAATCAACCGACTCACCTATCTTAGACAAAATATAATCAGCACTATCTCTATAAATTTCAAAAACTTTTTCTTTTAACATAACGTACCTCTGTATATTTATTTCAATTCAGTATATCATAATTGTAAATATAATTTTATATTTGAAATATAAGAGGTGTAAAATGAATTACAGAAAAATATTAGTAGAAGCCGGTAAAAAATTGTATAGTACAAAATTAGTTGCAGGCACAAGTGGGAATATAAGCCTTAGAGGAGAAGACGAAGACAGCTTTTATATAACACCAAGCGGAATGGACTATGAAAAGATAGAAGAAAAAGACATAGTTAAAATACACGCAGATGGCAAACCATACATAGAAGGGCAAGTCCCATCATCAGAATGGCAGATGCACCTTGAAATATATAAAAATTATCCTAAATACAACGCAGTAGTCCATACACACTCAACATTTGCCACAGCATTTGCAGTGGCGAGAGAAGAAATACCACTTATTTCAATAGAGATGGAACCATTCATAGGTGGGGAATTGAAAGTTGCGCCATTTGAAAAAGCCGGTTCAATGGAACTTGCAAAGGCGATAATACCATATTTAGAAAAGCCAAATTCATGCCTATTGGCAAACCACGGAGTTTTGTGTTGCGGAGCAAGTATGGAAAAAGCATTTTTATCAGCCGAATACGTAGAAGACTTGGCAAAAATATATTATTACGCAAAGGGAATAGGAAGAGTATATACGATAAATGATTAGTAAGGGCGCTGGATGGTGTATGAACAAATATGATATTTTAACATCGTAGGGGGCACGAACGAATGTGAGGCCGTCCCGCCGTAGCCTAAACCAAACGAAATCCAAAATCGTTTACGAAACATTGGTGGTGGAAATTTATTAAACAAAAATGATTTTTGAAATATAATTAATAAAATTAAATAACATTTTCGTAAATCGTAGGGGGCACGAACGGAAGTGAGGCCGTCCCGCGTAGCCCCAGCCAAACGAAATCCAAAGACGTTTACGAAACATTGGTGGTGGAAATTTATTAAACAAAAATGATTTGGAAATCACAAACTGTATCATCCACGAACTGTCACGGGCGGGCTTCGCTACGCTCTTGCCGCCCCTACAAATTGTTGCTCCCATGGGTCACGGTACGCCCTCCCTCGAGCTCCCTCCCCCTACACCCTCAAAACGCTTTTAGGGAAAATACAGAAAAGTCTAAGACTTTTCACGATTTTTATGGTGTACGAATAAATATGATGTTTAACATCGTAGGGGACGCACGAACGAATGTGAGGCCGTTCCGCCATAGCCCCAGCCAAACGAAATCCAAAATCGTTTACGAAACATTGGTGTTGGAACTAACACACCAATAACCAACAACCAACAACCAACACACCACCCAAAACAAACAAATGCTACAATAATATTTCATAAAATTACAAATCTGTAACAAAACTGTAATTTTACATTTAAACATAATAGTGTATAATAATAACAACGAGGAACAATGACAACTAAATATTAATCCATGTGACTAATGTTTTACTTGTCACCTCTAAAAGACTGTTAGTTCAAACAGTCGAGCAAAAGTTTAAGACTTTTGTAGGTCTACAAAATTTTTAAGGAGGTCGAAAGACAAGATGAACAAGAAATTATTATCTCTAGTACTAACACTAGTAATGGTACTAGGAACATTCACATCTGTTTTCGCTGCCGAAACTAAAACAACTGAAAAAGTTGAAAAAATCACTGGTAAGGATAACAAAATCCAATACGTAGTTGACAAAAAATTAGTTGAAGGTTACAAAGATGGAAGTCTAGGACTAGACAAAAACATTACAAGAGCTGAAATCACTAAGCTTTTAGCTATTGCTAATGGAAACAAAGACTTAGCAGCTAAATTACAAGGTGCTATGAAACTTTACAGCGATGTTGATAACTCACATTGGGCAAACGGCGTTATCACTGTAGGTACAACAGTTCCTTCAGCAACTAACGGACAACCAATGCTACAAGGTTACCCAGATGGATCATTCAAACCAGAAAACAACGTAACATATGCAGAACTTGCAAAAATGTTAGTAGTTTTAGTTAAAACTGATCTAACTGCAGACATGGTTAAAGAAGCTAACGCTAAATGGGCTGGTCTATGGTTAACATGGGCACAACAATTAGGAATTCTTGATGATGTAACTGTTGCTGATTCAAACGCAGCTGCTAACAGAGGCGATGCTTTCACAATGGTATACAACGCTCTTTACAAAATGCAAAACTTCAGAAGAACTGCAGCTAATGAAAAATTAGGTGTACTTTCTTCTCTAAACAGAGACAAATTAGTTCTTAACCAAGATGCTAAAGAACAAGAATACACTATCACAACTGATACAGTATTTGTAAATGCTAATAGAGTTGAAGGAAATAATGCTAATGTAATTAAAGTTAAAAATATTACTAACCCAGACTTCTACCTTGGATCATTAGTAAGAATCATAACTAATGACAAGAAAGAAGTAACTCACATTCTTGAACTTGGTAATCCATCAGCTTTAGCTTTAAATGCTGATGCTAACAGAGTAGTTAAGAATTCAAGATGGAATGGCGTTGCTGATTACACAGTAGAAACTGGATTAACTAATGTTTCTAAATTAACTAATGATAAAATGCAACCAGTATTTGATGGTTGGGTTAAAGTTAACTTTAGAGCAAATGATACTAAAGTAGATTCTTTAACTTTCCAAGATGGAGCTAAAGATGTAGTTACAGTAGGAATTAACAGCGATACAAAAGTATTTGTTGCTAACCCTGCTAACAACATTATGAAAGAAGTTAAAGATATTAACGAAGCTATGTCTTTAATCGGATACAACCAAGCAAGATGGAATATGATTCCAAATGTATATGCAGGTTTTAACCAAGATGGACATAAAGCTGTAGTTGATGCTTTTAACCAAAATGACAGAAATACTGCTAAAGTTGTAGTATTCAACGTAGTAGCTAAATCAGCTAAAACTGAAATGTTCAGAGTAGTTAACCAAGCAAGTTCTTTAGGTAATGCAACTCTTGAAGATACTGATGGAAAAGTTTATGACAGAAACTTCTTTAACAATATGTCAGCTTTCCCATACAACTATGGAGATCTTTATGATGTAATTAAAGTTAATTACATGACAAATGCTAATACTGATGGACTTGAAACAGTTATCGATCACAGCGATAAAGTTAAATTCCCAGTAGTAGAAGTTAAAGGATTTGCTAATGATAAGAGAGTAATTGATGTTGTTGATAAATATGGCGATATGTCTTCATTAGACGTTAGAGATGCTGATATCTTCAATGCAAAACAATACAGAGATTTAAGAGTTGGAGATAAACTTCAATTTACTGTAGAAAAAGGAACTATAAAAGTAGAAGTACTTTCAATTCTTCCAGCAAACACAACTCTTGAAGGATCAATCCAAAAGATGCTACCTAATATTAGCAACAGAACAAGAGTAGGTATGGTAACTAATGTTGGCCAACAAGGTAATGACTATATTGTAGATATGAAAGTATTCAGAGATAACTTTAATTCTGATGCTAACTACGAAACTAAGACTTATATTGTAAACAAAGAGGATGCAGACTATTTAGCTAAACTTGTTGCAAAAGATGTTAAGGTTCAATATGAAGTTCAATCTACAAATGATAGAAACTTAGATGGTAGAGCTTATAACTTCAAGGTTAATGATTTAACTCTAAAAGCATATTTAGAAAAAGTTGCATTAGATGCAGCTAAAGCTGATTTACAAAAAGCTATTGATTCAGCTAAAGCTAAGTTAGAAAATGTAAAAGAGTCTGCAGATGGTACAGATGTTGCTAAAGGTGAAAAATGGGCTACAAAGGCAGACAGAGACGCATTTAAAGCAGCTATAGACAAAGCTGAACAAGCTATGGGTAATGCAAAAGTGGCAAAAGACGCAACTGATGCAAAAGCAGATTTAGGTACTGCTACAACCACATTTGATGGAAAAGTAACAACAAAAGATTAACAACTTGTAATAAAAAATCCGAGAGAAATCTCGGGTTTTTTTATGCCCTTTTTTAATCGAAAAATAATTTTGAAAAAATTTTAAAAATGAATAGTAACTTTTGCTCCTTATTTCTATATATATAGTGTAAGGAGGTGATAACATGGCAAAAGAAACTTTAAGAAGCGCAAAGCTAAGACTTGAGTTTAACGTCGGTTTAGGCGAAGATGGCAAGGCAAAGATAAAGTCTAAGACATTATCTAAGCTAAACAAAGATGCCGACGTCGATGCGATAAAGAGCACAGCCGGAAAGATAGGTAAGCTTTTATCAACACCGATTGTAAAAACTTATAAGATTACAGAGTCAGAAATCACAGAATAACAATTAGAGAAAGACTAACTATTAAAAGTCAAGAGGTGAAACAAAGAAAATATAAGTAATGATATTGATAAAAACTGAATAAAAATAAGCATGAAAAAGTACCCTAAAGTTTAAGATTAAAAATAGGGTTAGCAAAGTTTTTTCCTTTTAAATAGTAATTTTCTCAAAAGAACCTGTAAATGATAAAGGCTATGCCCGAGCAAAGCTCGTCATTTACAGAACCTTTTTCAAAAATTAATTCATAATTAAGCAAAAACTAACTTTGTTGTTGATATGGTTCATTTTTAGTTAAAACAGCAAAAATAGTATGACAAAGCTTTCTAGCAACAGCGTTTGTAGCAACTAAATGATGTTTGCCTTCACTGATTTTCTTCTGATAATAATCAGAAAAAACTGGGTCACAAAATTCAGCTCTAAGAGCGGATTGAAAAAGAGCACGCCTTAAGTAAGGAGAACCTCTTTTACTCATATGATTGTAAGTAGATTCATATTCTCCAGACTGAGAAACACTAGCATCCAAACCAGCATAAGCGACAAGCTTAGAAGGATTAGAAAATCTTTTAATATCTCCAATCTCACCTAATATAGTAGCAGCATTAACAGAACCAATACCAGGAATGGTATTAATTGGAGAATTGAGTTTTTCAAGTAAAATTTCAATTTCTTTTTCAACATCTAAAACTTGATTTTGAATAAAAGAAATTTGCCCTATAAGCATTTTAATTTGAAGTCTAAAAGAATCCATGCAGAAATTAATGCCAAAAGATTTAGAAGCTTTCTTAGAAAGTTCTTCAAGTTTTCTAGAAGCATACTTCTTTCGAGAAACATTGTCTAAAAAATATTGTAAATCTTCAGAACTGATATCTTCAAAGTCTAAAGGAGTAGAGAAATTTGAAAGAATTTCTTTAGAAGTCTTACCAAAAATATTGCTAAAAGAAGAAGCATATTCAGGGAAAACTTGGTCTAAAAGAGCAATAGTCTTTCTTTTAAGATCACCAATTGATGATACAAGATAAGATCTGAATCTAGAAAGATTTCTCAAAGACAAATAGTCCTCATTAGAAAGAGAAGTTTCAACAAAATCACCATAGCGAAGAAGATCGGCTATTAAAAGAGAATCAATAATATCAGTTTTTCTCTTTCTGATTTCGATACCTTGTCTCCAACCATCAGTTTGGATTGGATTGATAACACGAACAGTAAAGTTTTTTTGGGCAAGATATGAGTATAGAGATAACCAATAATGACCAGTAGCCTCCATGCCAATTTCAAGTTCATTTTTGAAAGCTTCTAGTTTAAGGATTAAACTCTCAGCACCATAAATGGAATTTGAAAAAGAAAAAGCTTTAAAAATAACTTTTTTCTTATCATCAACTAATGAAGCAACATGAGTATTTTTACCAATATCAATACCTAAATAAAACATTTGAAACCTCAC
Source organism: Peptoniphilus asaccharolyticus DSM 20463 (assembly GCF_900176115.1). Taxonomy (GTDB): domain Bacteria; phylum Bacillota; class Clostridia; order Tissierellales; family Peptoniphilaceae; genus Peptoniphilus; species Peptoniphilus asaccharolyticus. The sequence goes on from NZ_FWWR01000009.1 coordinate 109,199, forward strand.
AAAAAAGTATTTTAGATAGACACCTCAAAATCTAATAACGTTACTGCCTTATGCTAAATACGAAGTACCCTAAGAGGGTCAACATCTAACTTATTCGTAAACAGTTAAAAGATTAGAGGACTCACTCTTTCAATTACGAGATTAAATCTCAAGGAGAAAACGAGTACACTCTATCTAATAACAATATTATACAGCAAACCTGAATAATATTTAGTCGATAAAGGATTATAGGTTACCTTTAACAACCTAAATACATTATATAAGGAGAAAATTATGCAGAAAAAAACTTTAGAACTTGTCTTTAAAGACAAAGGCGGAAAAACTTTGAGTATGAGTTTTGATAACCCAAAGGAAAATATTGATAAGTCAGATCTTCTTGATTTGGAATCAACTATTAGAGACGCAAAAGTCTTTAATGGACCTGAGGGGGATTTGGTTGGCTTCGGAAGAGCATACACCAAAGAGGTTATAGAAACAGACCTTTTACAAGGTTGATTTCTAATACATAGTCATTTGACAAACCCGTAGGGGACGCACGAACGAATGTGAGGCCGTCCCGCCGTAGCCACAGCCAAACGAAATCCAAAATTGTTGTTGAAATATTGGTGGTGGAAATTTGTTAATAGAATATAAGAATTTCAAGAAAACGAAAGGTGACAAATACATCCGTAGGGGGCACGAACGAATGTGAGGCCGTCCCGCCGTAGCCAAAACCAAACGAAATCCAAAACCATTTACGAAACATTGGTGGTGGAATAAATTTGAATTGGAATTATTTTATAAAAATTTCAAAAAAACAAATTCTTTTTAAAACCTTTAATTTCAAAATTCGAGGGAGGGCTAAGGGCGTTGCGATTCTCCCTCACGCCCTCCCTCGAGCTCCCTCCCCCTACACCCTCAAAACGCTTTTAGGGAAAATGTAGAAAAGTCTAAGACTTTTCACGATTTTTATGGTGTACGAATAAATATGATGTTTAATATTGTAGGGGACGCACGAACGAATGTGAGGCCGTCCCGCCGTACCCCGAACCATACGAAATTCAAAACCGTTTACGAAACATTGGTGGTGAAATTTATAACCAAAAAATCATTTGGAAATCACAAACTGCATTATCCACGAATTGTCGCGGGCGGGCTTCGCTACGCTCTTGCCGCCCCTACAATTTATTGCCACCATGGGTTGTGTCCTCTACGGAACATAATCAAAAATATAATTCATTGGAAACATGGGTATAAAAATATAAACATTTACACAGAAAGGAAGTGAAAATTGTGGATGAAATAATGGCTCAAATATCAAATGTTGGGTTTCCTATTGCCATAACATTTTATTTATTGTTCAGAATTGAATCTAAATTAAGTGATTTAACGAACAGTATAAATGAACTAAGCAGCAGTATTGGAAACTTAAATTCAAAATCATAATGTTTACATAAAAGGGGTGTTTGTATGGAAAATCTACCAAAGAGAAAGCGAATCCGTTTGGATGGTTATGATTATTCTTCAAATGGTCTTTATTTTATAACTATATGTGCGGATAAGAAACAAAAACTTTTTGGGGATATGAATTTTACGGATAGACCAAATGTAATTTTGAATTCCGTGGGGATGGCAATTGATAATATTTTAAAAGATATGTCTGATGTTGAAGTGTATATTGTGATGCCAAATCATGTGCATTTTATATTGGAAATTTCAAATGGTGGCGTGTCTGTTCCGCAGTTTGTGCGAAAGTTAAAGTCTGATGTGAGTCGAATTGCTGGCAAGTCGGTTTGGCAGAGATCGTATTATGACAGGGTAATAAGGGACGAAAAGGAGCATTGTAACATTTATGAATACATAGAGAACAATGCATTCACATGGGACAGGGATGTTTATTATGTGTAAGAAATATAGGGCGATAAATAAAATTGTAGGGGACGCACGAACGGATGTGAGGCCGTCCCGTGTAACCCAAACCAAACGAAATTCAAAATCGTTGTTGAAACATTGGTATTGAAATTTATAACCAAAAAATATTTTAAAAATTATGTATTTCATTATCCACAAACTGTCGCGGGCGGGCTTCGCTACGCTCTTGCCGCCCCTACAATTTATTTCCCACGGGTAATTACAATGCGAAAACTGATTTTAAAACAAAATTGCAAAGGTTATAAAACCTTTTTATTTTTGACAAAAAAGAACATACGTACTATAATGGTTATAGAACAAACGTTCTAATTAAATAGCAAAAGGAGGTTAGCTATGAATATAAATTATTTAATTGAGAATGCGAGGAATGATGAAACCAAGATTGAGTTGTTGGATGCTCTTAATCCATTGATTATATCTTCGATAAGGAGATATTGTCCGATTAGGGAAGAGTTTGAAGATTTGTTACAGGACGGACGAGTGATTGTGCTGGAGTGTATTGAAACTTACAAATCTGACAGGGGACATTTTTTAAATTATGTGAAGAATTATTTGAAATTTTTCTATTTGGATACTTTGAAGTACTTAGTGAAGCATGAGAGTAAGGTTACGTTTTTGGAGCCGGATTTTGATGTTGAGGATGATTATGGGATGGAAGATGATGTTTTGTATAGGGAGATGAAGATTGAGCTATACGTGGCGATTAAGAAGTTGAGTGATAGGCAGAGGGAAGTATTAGTGCTTTATTATTTGATAATTTATCATAACAAGTGCAACATAAATAAACTCATAGCTAATCAGCTGTGTTAATATGTAAGTGACCAAACAAAACATATTAAAAGGAGTGATTAACTATGAGCTATAACCATCTTACCATAGAAGAAAGATCTTGTATTTACCAATTTTTAAATTTAGGAATGAGTATAAGGAAAATTGCACAAGCACTTAAAAGGTCACCTAGTACAATATCTAGAGAAATTAAAAGAAATTCATCTAAGATAAAAGTTAGTAGGGGAAGTTACACTAAGTACTTTCCGATAAAGGCAAATGATAAATATATTGATAGAAGAAAAGACTGCCATAGAAAAAGTAAATTTTCTAAAGATGTTATTGATTATTTAACTGTAAAGATTAACGAACATTGGTCCCCTGAACAAATATCAAATAGAAACACAAATGAGATTCATGAATTACCATCTACATCAACGATATATAGAATGATACACGCCAAAAAGCTGCCAAAAACTAGTATGAAAAATTTGAGAAGAAAAGCTAAATTTAAAAGGCCAGCAGAAAAAAGAGGAAAATTCAATGATAAAGGTAGAACAATTAAGAAAAGACCTAAAGAGATATACAGAAGGCAAGAATTAGGCCACTGGGAAGCAGATACAGTGGAATCAGGCAGATTAGATCATAAAAGGAAAAGTAGATGTTGTTTCGTAACTTTAGCAGAAAGAAAATCTAGATATTATATAGCAATCCTAGTTGAAAATAGAAAGTCGGAAAGCGTAACACCAGCAATAATAAATGCATTAAAAGATTATCCAAAAGAATTAGTAAAAACAATAACCTTTGATAGAGGTAAAGAATTTTCAGAATTTGAGAAAATAGAAAAAGAATTAGGATGCAAAACTTATTTTTGTGATCCCTATTGTGCATGGCAAAAAGGTACAAATGAAAATAGTAACGGACTTTTGAGGGAGTTTTATCCTAAGGGTATGGATTTATCAGAAGTGAATATTGATGAATTAAATTATAACTTAAGTTTAATGAATAATAGACCTAGAAAATGTATAAAATATAAAACACCTAAAGAAGAACTTTTTGGTCTCTTACCATAGGTGTTGCATTTGATTTGACAATTCGTCATTTCAAAAGAAAAAGTCATTCTGAAATAGCTGACCAACTTGGCATTAAGGTTAGGACTGTAATAAATACGAAAGTGGCTGCGATTAAGTTAGTTAGAAAGGAATTGGAGGGAAAGTTATATGTTGATTGACAAGAGACCGATTAAGTACAATTTTTCAAAACGTGGTATGCAAAGGCCAGTGTTTATTGTAGTGCATGATACGGGGAATACGTCTGTAGGGGCGGATGCGATTGCGCATTATAAATATTTTGGCAGGGGTGATAGGCAGGCTTCGGCTCATTATTTTGTGGACGAGAAGGGTGCTGTTGAGATTATAGAGGTTACGAATGCGGCATGGCATTGTGGCGACGGGCGAGGTAGGTTCGGGATAACTAATTCGAATTCTATTGGTGTGGAGCTTTGTGTGAATCAAGGGAATGATTGGGAAAAGACCAAGCAAAATGGGATTGAGTTGATAAAGTTTTTGATGGATGCGTATGGGATTCCATGGGAGCGTGTGGTTAGGCATTATGATGCGTCGAAAAAAGTTTGTCCGGCGAGAATGAGCGGGAACAATTGGAAAGAATGGTGGGAGTTTAGGGAGATGTTGAGGTATTAGTTTATTTTTGAATATATAAGTTTTTAGGGCTGTTTTCAGCCTGTTTTTTTTATTTGGGGATGTTGTTTGGATATTGGTGGTGGAAAATAAACCCGTAGGGGACGCACGAACGGATGTGAGGCCGTCCCGCCGTAGCCAGAGCCAAACGAAAGCCAAAGACGTTGTTGAAACATTGGTGGTGAAATTTGTTAATAGAATATAAGAATTTCAAAAAAACGAAAGGTGGCAAATACATCCGTAGGGGGCACGAACGGATGTGAGGCCGTCCCGCCGTAGCCACAGCCATACGAAATTCAAAATTGTTTACGAAACATTGGTGGTGGAAATTTATAACCAAAAAATATTTTAAAAATTATGTATTTCATTATCCACAAACTGTCGCGGGCGGGCTTCGCTACGCTCTTGCCGCCCTACAAACGGGCGGGCTTCGCTACGCTCTTGCCGCCCTACAAACGGGCGGGCTTCGCTACGCTCTTGCCGCCCCTACAAACGGGCGGGCTTCGCTACGCTCTTGCCGCCCCTACAAACGGGCGGGCTTCGCTATGCTCATGCATCCCCTACGGCGGCAATAGGTGCAAACTTAATTTTGACAAGTGTTGTGGCAGTGCTACTAAGTTTGATATTTAATATTTGCAGAAAATTAAAAATTTTAGAGGATTAAAACAAACTCCAACTTGGTGTCTATAGTGGGCACTTAGTTGGAGTTTTTAATTTAATTTATTTGAACACGTCTTTGTTTTCGAGTTTTTCGATTTCTTTTTCTGAATAGCCCAAATTTTTTAGAACGTTTAGATTATCTTTTCCAATTTCATATCCAACGTGGTCATATCTATTTTTTGAAACAGAAAATTTTATAGGGTTTGCAAATTGTCTGTAAGATTTATCGCCATCTTTTAATTCCACAACCATCTCTCGAGCAGCTACTTGTGGGCTTGTGAAAGCTTCTTCGTAGCTTAAAACAGGTTCGACACAGCAATCGTATTTAGAAAAAATTTCAATCCACTCAGCTTGTGTTTTAGTTTTAAAAATGGACTTCAAATTATTTTTTATTTCAGTGTTTTGTGTGAAAGCACCTTCTTTTAATAAATCCGGCAAATTCAAAATTTCACAGAAACTATTTAAAAATTTAGGTTCAAGGGAAGCTACGCTCATATATTTATCGTCGCTTGTCTGGTAGAAATCGTAGATATTACCGCCGTTAAATATTTCTTCTTCTCGCTTAGGCTCTTCGGAAGTTGAGAGGTAGTTAATGCCGTTTAAAGTGTTGAGTGGAATTAGTGCATCTAACATGGATATATCCACGTGTTGTCCAACTCCTGTCACATTTCTATAGTTTACGGCAGCCAGCAGACCTATTATACTGTGCAGAGCGCCACCGGCTAAGTCTCCAATTTGTGTGTTTATTAAACTTGGACCGGTTGATTTTCTACCGCTTGAGTTCATAATTCCGCTAAGGGATAAGAAATTTATGTCGTGTCCGGCTCTGTTTTTCATAGGGCCTGTCTGACCGTAGCTTGAAATTGAAACGTAAATTAGTTTTGGATTTATTTCTTTTAGAGTTTCGTAAGATAGTCCAAGCTTTTCCATTACACCAGGTCTAAACTGTTCAACCAAAATATCGTATTCTAAAATTAATTTCTTTATAATTTCTATGGCTTCAGGTGTCTTTAAGTTTAGACTCATAGATTTTTTATTTCGACCAAGCCACATTAAATTTGCAGTCTTACCATTTTCTGCTCTGTATCCTGATTCTAAAACCAAGTCATATTTGGATTTAGATGCTATTTTTAAGACTTCAGCTCCCATATCAGCAAGCATTAGAGTTGCGTAAGGGCCAGGTAGTAGAGTTGAAAAGTCTAAAATTTTTAAATTTGAAAGAGAATTTTCCATCATAACCTCCTAAGTTGCAATGCTTAATAAGATTATAACAGAAAATTTCAAAACTGACAGAACGTATGTTTACATTTATGTTAGCAAATGATATAATTTCAGAAAAAGAGGTGAGTAGATGGAACTTAAAGATAAATTAGAAATTTTAACGGATGCGGCGAAATATGATGTGAGTTGTTCTTCGAGTGGTTCGGATAGAAAAAATAATAAAGGTCTTGGCAATGGACATATATCCGGAATTTGCCATTCTTGGAGTGAGGACGGCAGATGTATTTCGCTGCTTAAAATTCTACTTACAAACAAATGTATTTATAATTGCGAATACTGTATAAACAGAAGAGACAACGACGTTTTGAGGGCGGAGTTCACACCGAGGGAAGTTGCTGATTTAACAATAAATTTTTATAAGAGAAACTACATAGAGGGTTTGTTTTTGTCTTCGGGCATTGTTGGAAGTCCGGACAAGACTATGGAAAAGCTTATAGAGATAGCTAGGATTTTAAGACAAGAGTATAATTTTAACGGCTATATTCACATGAAGGGAATCCCCGGAGCGAGTGAAGAGCTTATAAGGGAGTTGGGGCTTTTAATAGACAGAATAAGCATAAATATTGAGTTGCCAAGTGAAAAGTCTTTGGCGCTATTAGCACCTCAAAAAAATTATGAAAAGATTTTTAAACCTATGGATGATATAAAAAACAATCTTTTACAGAATATAGAAGAGAGGAAAAAGTTTAGAAAAGCACCTAAATTTGTGCCCGCGGGTCAGACTACGCAGATGATAATAGGGGCGACAGGTGAAAATGACTTGGCAATTATAAACAGAGCAGAGGCTTTATACGGAGCTTTTGACATGAAGAGAGTTTATTATTCGGGTTATGTGCCTGTGGTGGATTCAAAATATACAAAGGGGATAGAAAAAGTTCCGCTATTAAGGGAGCATAGAATTTACCAAGCGGATTGGCTACTTCGATTTTACGGTTTTAAGGCGAACGAGATTTTAAATAATGATAATCCATTTTTTGATTTGCGAATAGATCCAAAGGCAAATTGGGCGATAGAGAACATAGAGCTTTTTCCAATTGAGATAAATAGAGCGACTTATGAAGAACTTATGAGAATACCTGGTTTTGGTCGAAACTATGCTTTGAGAATAATAAAGGCGAGGAAGTTTGCAGCACTTAAGTATGATGATTTGAGAAGTTTAAAAATCTCAACTAAGCGAGCGATAAATTTTATAACAGTGGGCGGAGTATATAGAGGAAAGAATTTTTCAACTAAAGAGTCTTTAAAAGACTTTATGGGACAGAGGGATCCGGATTCTGTAGAACAGTTAAAGATGTGGTGATATGAAATATATATACGATGGGAGTTTTGAGGGGCTTTTTACGGCTATTTTTGAAGCGTATTCAGTTATAGAAAATGTAAATTTTTCAACTGAGTCAGAACAGGTTAATTTTTTTGAAGACATCCATACAAGAACAGACTTAGAAAAATATGAACGAGTGAAGAAATCAATAATAGAGAAATTTTCAAAGAGATTTTTTAATGAATTAGTTATAATTTACCATTCGGATAATTTAAAGAAGGCGGATGTGATAGCAAAGTGCGTTAAGGGCGTGTATGTGCACGGGATAAAATACTTAAATTCAGTTAATGAAGAGGCGGTACTCTATAGAAAGATACTAAAAAATTTTGGTTCGGAAAATCATGACTATAAAGGGCTACTTAGATTTAGAGAGATTCAAGATGGATTTTTATTCGCAGAGTTCACACCACACAATGATATTTTAAAATTTATAACTCCACATTTTTTGAGGAGAATGCCAAATGAAAAATTTGTAATCTATGATGTAAGAAGAAATACAGCTGCTTTTTGTGTGGAGGGAAAGTGTGAATTTATGGAAGTTGAACAGATAGCAGCGGAGGATAGTGAGCGAGAGAAATTTTTTAAAAGTGCATGGCAGAAATTTTATTCCACAGTGGGTATAGATGAAAGAAGGAACACAAAGCTTATGGTTTCAAATATGCCAAAGAAGTATTGGAAGTATCTTCCTGAAAAGGGAATTAGAAAAGAGTGATAGAAATGGGTAAATGTAACGGATATGAAGTGGTAGATTATCTATATGGCTATATAACTAAAAATTATAGTGGAGCAGTGTTAGTTGAAGAAAATAGTTTGGATTTGCCAAATTTTTTGCAAAATGAATTTAAACAACCAAATAAAAATTGCTCTATAGTGTCTATAACTAGGGTCATAAGCTATTATCAAGATTATTTTTCAAACATAAGCGAGCAAGAAATATTCGACCAAGTTTTTACTATTGCAAAAAGCTATGGATTTAGCGACGCAATCGGAACTTTGCCGGTTAAAATAGACGATATAATGAAAGATTATTTTAGATTTTACGGAATAAAGATAAAGGCAAAGGGGAAATATTTTTCAAATTTCTACAATCCTGTAAAAAGTGAAATAGATAAGGGTAGACCACTGCTTATGAATATAGCTTTTGGAGAGTATCATAACCATACGGTGACAATCACAGGATATAAAATTTTTAAATTTAAAGGTATGAATATAAAGTTTATAGAAGTTATAGATGGATGGAGAAAAACAAAAACATATATAGATTATAATATTTTCTCTCATAGTTTACTCTCTGCGGGAGTTTGTTCATACAACACTTTGGAAATTTTAAAAAAATAATAAAAAAGTTTTAAAAAAGTAAATTCATGTTAATTTTTTAATTGACAAAAGTAATAAATTAAAGTAGAATTTATCTTAAATAGAGGAAAGCGTTATCGAAGAATCTATTTCAATTTAATAATATAATTTATATAAGCTTATAATTTGGTTAAGCGTTTCTATCGACTACCTAATAGTCCGACTATAAATTATAAAAGCATTGTTATGCCTGTATCTCTGTAGTTTTGCAATGCTTTTTAATTTGTAATGGATTTTTGAGTAGTTTTTTTATTGCTAAAATTTAACAAACTCACGATTAACAGTCAGTCCTCTATAAAAATAGTTATATTTTAGGAGGTAAAGTTATGGAACGAAAACAACAGGGGTTTTTTGAGAGATTTTTTGAGCTTTCAAAGTACAACACAAACGTAAAGACAGAAGTTTTAGCAGGTATAACCACATTTATAACGATAGCTTACATACTTATAATTATACCTATGACAGTTTCTGAGCCTTTGCGTATAATTGGTCAAGATGCTTATGCAACAAAAGTATCAAATGGTGTGTTTATAGCGACATGTATAGGGGCATTTATAGGTACATTTTTAGTGGCGGTCTACGCAAGGCTTCCATTTGCCCAAGCACCCGGCATGGGATTAAGTGCCTTTTTTGCATATACTGTAATGTTAGTTATGGGATACACTTATTCACAAGCTTTAGTAATAGTATTCTTATCAGGTGCAATCTTTATAGTGATTACAGCCATAGGACTTAGAGAGGCTATAATAAGAGCCATACCAAGCTGTATAAAAGATGCCATGACACCTGGGATAGGTCTTTTTATCGCCATAATAGGTTTGAAAAGTGCTAATATTGTAGTAGATAATCCGGCAACATTAGTAAGTATGATAGACTTCTCACAATGGCAAAATCCGGAGTTTGATACACAATTAATAATGAGCGCAACAGTTGCACTAATAGGCCTTATAGTAATAGGTGTGTTAAATGCAAAAAAAGTAAAGGGAGCTATCTTAATAGGAATAGTTGTAGCGACGCTTATAGGGATACCATTGGGAGTTACAAAATTTGACGCTTTTGATTTGAACTTGGCTACAAAGTTCCATGACTTTTATGAAGTATCACTTTTCAATTTAGATTTTGCAGGACTTTTTGGTGGGGAAAATTTAGTTCACAACATATTTATAGTATTTATGTTGGTAATAAGTTTTTCATTGGTTAACATGTTTGACTCTTTGGGAACTCTACTTGGAGCTGCTAAGCAAGCCAACATGATGGATGAAAAAGGCGAAGTTATAAGAATGAAACAAGCTCTTATGTCAGATGCCATTTCAACTCTTACAGGAGCTTTGGTTGGGGCGCCAACTGTAACAACTCTTGTAGAATCAAGTGCGGGAATAGCAGAAGGAGGACGTACAGGTCTAACAGCACTTACAACATCTATGCTATTTATAGCAGCAATAATTTGTGCGCCATTTGTAAGTATAATTCCTGCAGCAGCAACAGCACCGGCTTTGATATATGTAGGTGTATTGATGTTGGCGAATGTAAAAGACGTAGACTTTAGTGATATTACAAATGCTATTCCAGCATTTATAACAATAACATTTATGCCATTCACATATTCAATTGCAAATGGTATAGCAATGGGCTTGATAAGTTTCTGTCTATTAAAATTATTTACAGGAAAGACAAAAGAAATTAAAACTTTAACAGCAGTAGTTTCAATTATATTTGCACTACGTTATGTGTTAATTTCATTGGGTTAAAAAAAGTTTATAATGGAGGATGTTTATGAGAGCATCTTTTATAATAAAGGGAGATATTTGTTATAGCAAAGATCTCGAAAATTTGATAACAAAAGAAGATAGCTATTTAATATGTTTGGATGGAGTTTCAAAAGGAGTATTTGATCACATTCCGGAAGAATATAGATATTTAAAAGTTTATGACTATAGTGGAAAGATTGTAATGCCAGGTCTTGTTGACTTACACGTCCATGCTCCACAATACCATTTTAGAGGACTTGGTATGGATTTGGAGTTGTTGGACTGGCTAAACACATACACATTTCCACACGAGGCAAAATATGCAGATATTGAATATGCAAAAGAAACATACTCTAAATTTGTGGGAGAATTGGAAAAAAGCGCAACAACAAGAGCTGTTGTTTTTGCCACACTCCACGTTCCAAGCACAATTTTATTGATGAATATGCTTGAAGAATCGGGCTTGGTTTCATACGTTGGAAAAGTTAATATGGATAGAAATTCCATACCGGAGTTGCAAGAGCAAAGTGCGGCTGAAAGTGCAGAGAGCACAATAAAATGGTTAGATGAAATCAAATCTAAATTCAAAAACACCTATCCGATAATAACTCCTAGATTTACTCCGTCATGTACGGATGAGTTGATGGAAAAATTGGGAGATATAACAAGAGAATATAAACTTCCTGTTCAATCACACCTATCAGAAAATCAAGGTGAGATAGCTTGGGTTAGAGAACTTTGTCCAGACACAAAATGCTACGGAGAGTCTTATGACAGATATGGAATATTTGGAAGAGAAGTCCCTACTATAATGGCTCACTGTGTATGGTCGGATGAGTATGAGAGAAATCTTTTAAAGGACAGGGGCGTATATATTGCACATTGTCCGGATTCGAATATGAATTTGGCATCAGGAATAGCACCAATAAGAAGATATCTAACAGAAGGTCAGAGAGTTGGTCTTGGAAGTGATGTTGCAGGCGGAGCATATCTTTCAATGTTTAGACAGATGACAGATGCAATTCAAGTTTCTAAACTATTCTGGAGACTGGTAGATGAAGAGTCAAAACCATTGAGAGTTGAAGAAGTATTTTATCTTGGAACTTTAGGTGGTGGAGAATTCTTCGGGAAAGTTGGTTCGTTTGAAGATGGATACGAATTTGATGCTGTAGTAATAGACGATGCAGAATATAGAACAGAAGATTTGAACTTGCACCAAAGATTAGAGAGAACAATATACTTGTCAGCTAACAAAGATATAGCACACAAATTTATAAGAGGAAATCAAATATTTTAATTATTAAGGGGACGCATAGGCGTCCCTTTTAAAATGGAATAAAATTCCACTCTCTTAAAAGTTAAAAATTAAGTGGAACTATATTTGATTCAAAAGAATTATGTTAAAATATTTTAGATTTTGACAAAAAATTATTTAAGAAATAACAAGTAATAAATTTGAATGAATATTAAATAAGGGAGGATTTATGAAGAAATTTAAAGGTTTGATTGAAAATAGAAAGCAAAATAAAGTTTATAGATATTCCATAAGAAGACTATCAATTGGGGTTGTTTCATGTGTGTTGGAGCATTTGTATTGTTTGGAACTACAAGTTTAATGGTTGAGAATAATACTGTTTATGCAAAAGAAATGAACAAAACAGAAAATAGTAAAGTGCAAAACTTTGATAATAAAAAAAGTGCGAATTTTGATGTGTACCCATAAAACTGGACACAATATTTAATTAATTATTAGTGGATGCTAACCTATATTTTGTAGGTGGCATCCATTTTGTTTTTGATTGAATCCTTTCGTTGTTGTAATAGTAAATATATTCCTCTATTGCTTTTGAAAATTCTTCAAAAGAGCTATAACTCTTTTCATAACCATAATAAATTTCATTTTTTAATCTTCCAAAGAATGTCTCCATTATGGAGTTATCATAGCAATTACCTTTTCTTGACATTGATTGTCTTATGCCATGTTTTTTAAGCTCATTTACATAATATTCATGTTGGTATTGCCAACCTTGATCTGAATGTAGTATTAAGTTATCTAGTTTTGGAAATTTGTTAAATGCTTTTTTCAACATATTTGATATCTGATTTAAGTTAGGACTTAAGGATAGGTCGTAAGAGATTATCTCATTGGTATACATATCAAGTATTGGAGATATGTAGCATTTACCCCAAGAGAATTTAAATTCTGACACATCTGTGGTCCATTTTTGTAGAGGTTTATCTGCCTTGAAATATCTATTTATTATATTATTAGCTACTTTACCTACCTTCCCCTTATATGAGTGATATTTTTCCTTAGATCTTTTTCCAAATAGTTTTAGCTCATGCATTATTCTTTGAACTCTTTTATGATTTATGATATAACCTTGATTTATCAACTCCATATATACTCTTCTTACTCCATATCTTCCTTTGTGGAAGTTAAATATTTGAGTTATTTTATCTGCAATGTGACTATTCTTAATCTTTATCTTATCAACTTTATTTATTTCAAAATAGTATGTTGATCTTGGCATATCAATAGCTTTTAAAAGATATTTTAGTCTGTATCCTTCTTCTTTGAGTTCTTTGATAATCGCTGCTTTTTCGCCTTGAGTTGCGCAGCGTAACGTTCTTCTCTCAAGGCGATCTCTTTTTTTATTATTTCGTTTTCTGCTTTTATATATTCATTTTCTGCTCTAAGTTTTATTAGTTCTTCTCTTTCAGATTCATTAAGTTCTTTTGCTTTATGGATATTTTTATTTTTCATACTTGTATTTTTAGATTTACGACCTCTCTTTTTATTTACAAGACCATTATATCCATAATTTTTATACTTGTTAACCCATGAATAAAGCTGTCCATGATTAATTCCATATTCAACTGCTATAGATGTTATGGAATTTCCAGCTAACACTTTAGATACCATTTCTAATTTCTCATCAGGTGTCCAATTGATATTATTTCCATGTTTTAAAATTTCTGGTCCATGAAGTTCTTCTAACCTAACCCATATTCTAATTGAATCATGAAAGTTTTTTTCGTTGGTCCCTTCAGGTGTATCAGGCCATTTACCATCTCTATACAATTGCACGCTTTCTTTTTTGATTTCATAACTATATTTCATAAAAATACCCTCCTTACTGGTTTGTCCAGTAAAGAGGGTACATATCATTTTCGCACTTTTTTATTTTTCAATATTTTTTTCTATTGTTTTTTCAACGGCTCTTAAAATATTTTCGTAGCCTGTACATCTACAAAGGTGTCCAGCTAACATTTTTCTAAGTTCTGCTCTTGTAAATCTCTTTTTCTTAGCCACGATTTCTGATGATGTTACGATAAATCCTGGCGTACAGAATCCACATTGTACTGCTGCTTCGTCAATGAAGGCTTGTTGGATATCTGAAAGTGTTCCGTCTTTACTCAAAAGACCTTCTGTTGTCCAGATATCTTTTCCGTCTGCCCAAATTGCCATATAGATACAAGAGTTAAATGCTTCTCCGTTTACTAAGACTGCACAAGCTCCACATTCTCCAACTTCACAACCTTTTTTTACTGATGTAAGTCTGAAGTCATTTCTCAACATATCTGTTAGAGATGCTCTCATATCAACCATTTTAGTAACTCTTTCACCATTGATTGTACATCTGATTAGTTTGAATTGTGGTTCGAAGTGTAACACTTGTTCTTCTTTAGGTTCATAAGGTCCGTGTTCTGAATTATGCATTTTGACCTCCTTTATAAGCTTTAAGGCATTCTACTAAGCTTCTTCTTGAAATTTCTTTAAGAATATGAACTCTCAAGTCTTTAGAGGCTCTCCAAGAGTCTCTTGGTTTAAGTTCTTTGATAGCTTCTTCAGCAAATGCGTTTATATTTTCTGCTGTAAGTGGTTTTCCTTTTAGGAATTTTTCTGCTTCTGGAGTTCTTAGTGGAATTGGTCCGGCAACTCCGAATGCAGTTCTTACGTCTTCAACTATATTTTCGCCTGAGAATTTACAGCTGATTGAACAACCGCTTGTTGCAATGTCCATTGCATTTCTCATTGCGTATTTGAAGTAGTGGCCATAGTAGCCTTCGTAGGATTCTTTTTTAATCTTAAGTGCTGTAACTAATTCTGTAGGTTTTAAATCTACAACACCTGTCTTGATATAGAATTCTGTGATAGGCACTTCACGTACTCCGTTTTCACCTTTGATTTCAACTATTGCATCCCAAGCGTGTAGGGTAGTAGTTGAATCTGCTGATGGAACTCCATTGCTTATGTTACCGCCGATTGTAGCGATATTTCTAAGTTGAGGGCCACCTGCAGTGTCTACTGCTTCGCCAAGTGTTGGGCAATATTTTTGAATTAATTCGTTTTGAGTTATGTGGCTAAATGATGTTAGGGCACCGATTCTTAGTGTTTCGTCTTCATCCATAGATATTCCACGGATTTCGTCAATCATGTAGATTGATACAAGTTCTTCGCCAGCCATTTTGCCTTCACGAATTTTAATTAATACGTCTGAACCTCCACCTAAAATTTTTGCTTCGGGATGTTCACGTAAGAGTTCTATAGCCTCATCAACTGTAAAGGCTTCATAAATTTTTTTGATATCGTACATAATTTCCTCCTGCTTAAAATTCTATTTCCAAGTTATCTAATAGTCCTGCTTCGTTAAATAGTGGATATAGAACGTGTGGGTTCATTGGGCATTGGTTTACAGCAACTCCTGTTGCATTGTAGATTGCATTTCTAATTGCTGGAGCAGGGGAACAAGTTGGTGGTTCTCCAAGTGATTTAGTTCCGTATGGTGAAGTTGGTTCAGGGTTTTCTACAAAGTGTACTTCTAAGTCTGGGTGATCCATAGTAGTTGATAGTTTGTAGTCTAACAAGTTGTTGTTAAGTGTTCTACCTGTCTTTTCATCATATTTTAATTCTTCTGTAAGTGCATATCCGATTGCCATAGACATACCACCGTGAGCTTGGGCTTCTGCTAATTGAGGATTTATAAGTTTACCACAATCATGAACGTTTATAAGCCTCTTAACTGTTGCTTTACATAGTCCAAGGTCAACTTCAACTTCTGCGAATGAACAACCAAATGAGTAAGCATTGTTTCTAATTTGATATGTTGATTCGGCTGTTATGTGCTCACTGTTTTCGAAACTGTATAGTTCGGTTGTAGCTAATTCTCCTAAGCTCATGAGAATTCTGTTGTCAGAAATTCTAACTAAGTTTCCGTCTATTAAGTCTATATTTTCACGTGTTACGCCAAGTAGTTTATATGCATGGTCAAATATTTTTTCACGTAGTATTCTTGCAGTCTTTGTGATTGAGAAACTTGCGATAAATGTTTGTCTTGATGCATAAGCTGCTGTACCAAATGGTGTAACGTCTGTATCTTGGTTTGTAGCTATGTGAATATCTTCAAATTTCACACCGATAGCATCTGCTGCCATTTGTGAGAATGCTGTGTCGGCACCTTGTCCGATTTCTGTTTCACCAAGCATAAGTTGAACTGAACCGTCTTGGTGTAGTACCATACGGCAAGCTGATGTTTCAAGTGAGATAGGGTAAACTGCTGTATTGTACCAGAATACTGCATGTCCTATACCACGACGAATGTTGCCGGTTTGGTTTTTATATTCTTCCATTTTCTTGTCGTAATCGATAGCTTTTTTACCAACTTCAAGACATTCTCTGAATGAATCGTAGTAGTTTTCGTTTTTAGAGAATCCATCTACATAGCCTTGAGGCATTAGGTTCTTCATACGGAATTCTAATGCGTCCATTCCAAGTGCTTTTGCTATGTCTTCTGTGTGTGATTCTACTGCAAACATAGATTGAGGAATACCATATCCACGCATAGCTCCTGCAACTGGTCTGTTAGTGTATACTGTGTAAGCATCTCCTTCAACGTTGTCGCAAGGGTATAGTTGGTGGAAACAGCCAAGTCCTTTTGCAGCTATACTATGGCCGTGAGAAGCATAAGCTCCGTTATTTGCGAAAGATTCCATTTTACGAGCTGCAAATGTTCCGTCTTTTCTAAGGTAAGATACTATATGAATTGTAATCTTGTGTCTTGTACGGTTTGATACGAATGTTTCTTCACGTGATGTATCAAGTTTAACAGGGTGGCCTCCAACTTGTGTTGTCAAGAATGCTCCAAGTGGTTCGTAAAGAGCGTCTTGTTTATTTCCGAATCCACCACCAATGTATGGCTTGATTATACGAACTTTACCCCAAGGTATACCAAGTGCTTGACCTGTGATACGTCTTACGATATGAGGTATTTGAGTTGAAGCTACGACTACAATTTTACCTGACTCTTCATAAGAATATACTATTCCGTTTTCTATGTGAGAGTGTTGTACAACCGGTGTATCGTACCAACCTTCAACTTTGATAAGTCCTTCTTCTTTGATAGCTTCTTGGTAATTACCTCTGTTGTTTGTTGTGTGTTTAATTATATTGTTTGGAAAGTCCTCATGTAGTTGAGGTGCTCCATCTTTCATTGCTTCAAATACATCGAATACTGCAGGGTATTCTTCGTATTCTACTTTTACAAGGTTTAGAGCTTGGCTTGCTGAAACTTCGTCTTTTGCAATTACAACTGCAACGTCGTCTCCATAATAACGTACATGTTCGTTTAGAAGTCTACGATCAGCTATATCTTGGTGGCTTGGATCTGTTGACCAAGGGTGACCAGCTGTCGGGAAACCATGTTTTGGTACATCAAAGCATGTAACAATTTTAACTAAACCCTCTATTTTTTCTGCTTCTGATGTGTCTATTGACACAACTCTTCCGTGCGGTATTGTTGAATGCACAATTTTTGCTACGTATGCACTTGGATCTATTAGATCTTCTGTATATTTTGCACGACCTGTAACTTTATCAAAAGCGTCGACTCTTTTTTCGCTTTTTCCTACAGACATAAAACCCCTCTTTTCTTTTAAAAAATTATTAAAAGTTCCGAAAATGATAACTTCTTATATAAATATAATAGCACAACGAATTGAAAAGTAAAACAATTTCTTATGTCATCAAACTAAATTATTAAAGGCGAGTAGCAAAAGAATATTATTCGGTTTTATGCGGGTTAGCTTAATAGTAATCGTTTTCAATTTAGGGTGGTTTTGAGACGAAATATATATAGATTTATAGCTTTTGAAAGGAGGTTTTTTAACGAGAAAAAATAATTAAATTTTATCAAAAAATTTATTTTGATTTGAATTTTTATTGTGTAATATTTTTTCGGAAAAAAGTGTATAAATCTATATATAGTTTTGATTTATATCGTCGCTTATGTGGTATAATTGGTGAAAGTATGTGAAAAATCAAGGAGGAACAATATGGACGGGGCCGGAGGCTCGATTATATTACAATTTTTATTAATAGCTTTTTTAACTTGGGTGAATGCATTTTTTGCTTCGGCTGAAATGGCTATGGTATCTGCTAATAGAAACAGGATACAAAATCTTGTTGATGAGGGGAACAAAAAGGCGATAACTCTTCAAAAAATTTTGTCTGATCAGACAAGGTTTTTGTCTACGATACAAGTTGGAATAACTTTCGCAAACTTCTTTTCATCTGCTTCTGCAGCTACTACTATTTCAAGAGTATTTTCAGCACAGTTAAACTCTTTGGGTGTGCCTTATGCTCAAACTATAGCTCTTGTAGTGATAACTCTATTATTATCATACATAACTCTTGTATGCGGAGAGCTTGTGCCGAAGAGAATAGCGCTTACTAATGCTGATGAAGTTGCATTAAAAGCTGCACCTGTTATTGGAGTGGTTTCAAAATTAGCATATCCTTTTGTGAAGTTATTATCTTTTTCTACAACTTTGATTTTAAAAATTTTTGGTAAATATTCTGAAGATGTGGAAGAAAAAATATCTGAAGAGGAACTTAAAGCTTATATAAAAGTATCTCAAGAGCAAGGAGTTATAAATTCTGCTGGTGAAGAGATGATAGTAAACATTATGGAATTTGACGACACTATGGCTTATGAGATAATGACACCGAGGACTTCAATTTACATGGTGGACTATGACGAATTCAATGAGAACACAATTGTTGAGATTTTGAAGATGGGCTACTCAAGAGTTCCTGTTTTTAAGGATAATAGGGATAATATAATCGGAACTGTTTATATAAAAGATTTATTCATAGATTATTCTAAGACAAATTACAAGTCTGTAAATATAGATAATGTTATGAAAGAACCTTATTTTGTACCAGAGACTAAAAAGGTGGATTCATTGCTCAAAGAGTTGCAACTTTCTAAAAAGTATGTTGCGATTTTGATTGATGAATATGGTGGATTTTCAGGAATGGTAACCATGGAAGATTTAGTTGAAGAAATTGTCGGAGAGATTGAAGATGAATACGACAAGGATGAACACAAAATTGAAAAGATAGCTGATGATAGATATGTTGTCGATGGTTATGTGGAAATAGATGCAATAAATGAGAAGATAGGAACTAAATTGTATTCTGAAAATCATGAAACAATTTCAGGTCTTATGATAGAATTGCTTGGATATATTCCACAAGAAGATGAGACAGGTTTTTCTGTTGTATATGAAGATATGGTTGAACTTAAGGGATTGACGGTTCAAGACAACAGAATTTCATTAATAGAACTTAAAATATTAAAAAATTAGATTTATGGGCGGGACGAAGGTTCTGCCTTTTTTGATGTTTAAGTTTTTATTATGAATTGTTTTTAAGAGTGATGGGTTTGATAGTTTTATAGGGGCGGCAAGAACAGCTTGATGTCGTACCGTTATATAATATGTTTTGTAATTATAAGTATGCAGTAAATCATAGGAGCGACAAGAGCAACGCGAAGCCCGTCCGTTAAAGTTCGTGGATAATACAATTTTTGATTTCCAAGTTGCTTTGGTGGATAATTTGAATATTCATTTTAAAATCAGTTTTCATATTGTAATTATCCGTGTGCAGTAAATCGTAGGAGCGACAAGAGCAATGCGAAGCCCGTCCGTTAAAGTTCGTGGATAATACAATTTTTGATTTCCAAGTTGTTTTGATGGGTTAATTTCAACAAAAATATTTAAATAAAGTTTTAGAATTTCGTTTGGTTCGTATTCAGGCGGGACGGCCTCACATACGTTCGTGCGTCCCCTACAATTTATGCAAGGTGTATTTAAAATATATTAATCATTTTTTGCAAACAATTTTATTTGATAAATTCCAATATAAATTTTTCAATTACGGTTTGGTTTTTTTGCCTTATGATTTTTTAAAATAGGTGTTGACATTACATATATACGCTTATACAATGTGTATATACAGTATATACGGTAGGTGCAAAATGAAAATAATAATTTTGAATTCAAGTGATGTACCAATTTACGAGCAGATAGAAAATGAGATAAAGAGATTGATTGCCATAGGGGAGTTGAAGCCGGATGAGGCACTTCCTGGGATGAGAAGTTTGGCAAAAGATTTAAAGGTTTCAGTAATAACTACCAAGCGTGCATATAATGATTTGGAAAAAGATGGATTTATATACACGGTGTCTGGCAGGGGGAGTTTCGTAAGCAAGGTAGATCAAGAGAATGTAAAGGCTGATTGTTTGTCTAAGATAAGAAATCTTTTAACTGATGTGGTTAAGATTTATAAATCATCGGGAATTAAGAAAAAAGAAGTCTTGGATTTATTTAATGAGGTGGAAAATGAAAGCTTTAGAGATTAAAAACTTAAACAAAAAGTACAAAGATTTTTGTTTGAAGGATGTTTCTTTTGAAATTGAATCAGGAACAATCATGGGCATTGTCGGAGCAAACGGGGCTGGAAAGAGTACAATTATAAATTGCATTTTGGGAATAACTAAATTTGAGGGAGATATAAAAGCTTTTGGGCAGAATATAGACAATGAAATCAAACAAGATATTGGTTTTGTGATTGATGACGCATTTTTGAGTAAACAGATAAATGCTTTGCAAGTAAATAAGATTTATAAGAATATCTATAAAAATTGGGATTCAGACAAATTTTTTGGATATATTGAAAAATTTGAAATTCCTACTAACAAAAAATTTGATACTTTTTCCAAAGGTATGAAGATGAAATTTAAAATAGCAATTGCTCTTTCATCTTGTCCTAAGTTGTTGATTTTGGACGAACCAACAAGTGGTCTTGATCCAGTTGTAAGAAGTGAAATATTGGATATTCTACTTGAATTTGTAGAAAATGAAAATAATTCTGTTTTGATTTCATCTCACATAACAGGCGATTTAGAAAAAGTAGCAGATTATATAACTTATATAGACAATGGAGAAATTATATTTACAGAAGAAAAATATGAACTGTTTGAAAATTTTGGGATTTTAAAATGTAGTGATGATGAAATAGTGAATTTTAGAGAATATGTTGTAAAGGTTAAAAAAGAAAAGTATTCAACAAATGCTCTAATTAAAAATGTTGAAAATTTTAAAGCTAAATATCCTGGTTTTAGCGTTGATAAGGCAGACATTGAAAGTATAATGGTGTTTTTTAAACGAGGTGAAGATTATGAAAGCCTTAATGCTTAAAGATTTCTATATTTTAAGAAAAACATTAATTGGACGACTATTTATTATTTTATTTAGTCAGTTATATTTTATAATCGATATGTTTAGGCATGGAATCAAACTTGATAATGTGTTGTCGCCTAGCATTTTAATACAAATTTTATTTGTAATGTCTATAGGAGGCATGATTTTAACGGAAGGC
This sequence comes from Peptoniphilus asaccharolyticus DSM 20463, assembly GCF_900176115.1. Taxonomy (GTDB): domain Bacteria; phylum Bacillota; class Clostridia; order Tissierellales; family Peptoniphilaceae; genus Peptoniphilus; species Peptoniphilus asaccharolyticus. The sequence goes on from NZ_FWWR01000009.1 coordinate 130,667, forward strand.
ACTGAAAAGGTGAGAGAGTATTTAAGAGCAACTCCGATCACTTCAAAAGATTATTTAAAGTCGAAATTAATAAGTCAAATAATAGCAGAGGTTTTTATATCTTTTATTGAGATGGTAGTTTTTTATCTTTTGTCAAATGATTTAAAGATAGTTAAGTTGATAGCTTTAATTTCAGTTACAGTGTATCTTACTGGATTGCTATACATTTTTATGGGCTTAAAACTTGGACAGAACTATGTGATTGTGATGCCGATAGGATTGTTCTTTATAGTATTTATGTTAAGCATGAACTATCCTCAATTAGTGGCTGACTTCGTAAATGGAAATTATATGGTGTCGGCTATTTTAGTCTTAATAGGATTTGACTTGATTTTGAGTAAATTAGCTTTTGGAATTCTCGTAAAGGAGTTAGAAAATTATGAATAGAGCGATACTTCAAAAAAATTGGCTTATTCTAAAAAATATTCCTGTATATATTCATATAGGGTTTATAGCGTTTATGTTTTTATTTGCCTTTGTATCGGGAACAATTTTGGGACCTATGATAGGAACTAATGTATATATTTTAGGTTTAATGATGGAAATTTTTAGGGAAGATGAAAATAATCAAACTTTGAGATATACTAAAGGACTGCCAATTTCAAGTTTTAAGATTACTAATTCAACATATTTTTGCTATCTAATGTTATCGCTTATTGCATTTATTATTTCTTTTGTAATAGGTTTAGTAAGTGTAAAACTTTGGGGATTAGATCCTGAACAATTGTATGAGTTAGTATTTGGAAGTTTATCGTTGATGGTTATATATAGCTCTATGATTCCAATTTGTATTAAATTTAAAGTTAAGATGGCAATGTCAATTTTTATGGCATATATCGTTGTTTATAGTTTTATAATAGCTTTATTTTTATACATGATGGGGATTTTTAGTGAACCTTTCAATGCTGAAAGAGCTTATTTAATAGTTGGTAGTGTATCTGCTGTAATGTTTTTAATTAATTATGTTTTGTCCATAATATTTGTGAAGAACTATAAGTAAAGTTATAATCTTTACAGGAGGGAATATGGAAAATTTTGAAAAAGTAGAGCCTGATTTAGTCAAGGTGGTTGAAGAAAAATATCCTCTTGGAGAGGTAAGCTTATATAGATGGATTATATCTCTAATAATTTTAAATAGTTCATTCTTTGTACTGGAGTTATTCCCAGACAATAAAGTGTTTGGAATTTTGTTTTTAGTAGGGCCTATAGTTTCGATATTTGTGCTTGGCCATAAAGCTTTTAGAAAATTATTTAAGTTTCCTAAGTTAAGAGATATACCTGCTGTTTTTGGAATGACTTTCTTAACACTTTTTGCAGCTGTAGTTTCGGGGATAGTGTTGAAGAGGTTTGGGAGTGTAGATAATCCAATAGTAAAAGTTATAAGTAAAGATAATTTTAATCTTGTGGCATTAATGTTACTGGTACAACTTGTGATAGAAGAGATATTCTTTATAGTTTGGTTTTTATTCTTATACCATAAGGTTAAATTTAAAAGTGAAGTTCTAAGAGAGAGTTTCGCATGGGTTGTTTCGTCATTATTATTTGGAGCGATGCATCTTTCAACTTATGATTTTAATATTGTACAAGCGATAGTTGGCATAGGACTTATTAGGTTCGTTTTATCTTCTATATATATAAGGAGAAAAAATTTAACTTTAGCATATATGGTACACTTTTTATATGATATTTTAATTTTATTGGCAGTTGTTGCAAGTGGAAATATACAAAGTTAATTTAGAATGGTTTATCAAATTTGATAGGCCATTTTTTATTGATAATTTATCATAACAAGTGCAACATAAATAAACTCATAGCTAATCAGCTGTGTTAATATGTAAGTGACCAAACAAAACATATTAAAAGGAGTGATTAACTATGAGCTATAACCATCTTACCATAGAAGAAAGATCTTGTATTTACCAATTTTTAAATTTAGGAATGAGTATAAGGAAAATTGCACAAGCACTTAAAAGGTCACCTAGTACAATATCTAGAGAAATTAAAAGAAATTCATCTAAGATAAAAGTTAGTAGGGGAAGTTACACTAAGTACTTTCCGATAAAGGCAAATGATAAATATATTGATAGAAGAAAAGACTGCCATAGAAAAAGTAAATTTTCTAAAGATGTTATTGATTATTTAACTGTAAAGATTAACGAACATTGGTCCCCTGAACAAATATCAAATAGAAACACAAATGAGATTCATGAATTACCATCTACATCAACGATATATAGAATGATACACGCCAAAAAGCTGCCAAAAACTAGTATGAAAAATTTGAGAAGAAAAGCTAAATTTAAAAGGCCAGCAGAAAAAAGAGGAAAATTCAATGATAAAGGTAGAACAATTAAGAAAAGACCTAAAGAGATATACAGAAGGCAAGAATTAGGCCACTGGGAAGCAGATACAGTGGAATCAGGCAGATTAGATCATAAAAGGAAAAGTAGATGTTGTTTCGTAACTTTAGCAGAAAGAAAATCTAGATATTATATAGCAATCCTAGTTGAAAATAGAAAGTCGGAAAGCGTAACACCAGCAATAATAAATGCATTAAAAGATTATCCAAAAGAATTAGTAAAAACAATAACCTTTGATAGAGGTAAAGAATTTTCAGAATTTGAGAAAATAGAAAAAGAATTAGGATGCAAAACTTATTTTTGTGATCCCTATTGTGCATGGCAAAAAGGTACAAATGAAAATAGTAACGGACTTTTGAGGGAGTTTTATCCTAAGGGTATGGATTTATCAGAAGTGAATATTGATGAATTAAATTATAACTTAAGTTTAATGAATAATAGACCTAGAAAATGTATAAAATATAAAACACCTAAAGAAGAACTTTTTGGTCTCTTACCATAGGTGTTGCATTTGATTTGACAATTCGTCTATTTAAAAAATTATTGAGAGTTGAAATTTATAGAGATAACATTTTGTATAAAATAGATTTAAAATCAATTATAGTTGCATTATTTAAAGAGGGTATCTATGAATTAAATAAAAAATAAAAAATCTGTGGATAACTATTGCAAAATAAAAGTTACCGTTGTATAATCAAATAAGGTCAAAGAAGGTCAAAAATGGGAGGCAAAAGTGAAGTATAGAGATTATTATGAAATATTAGGTGTAAATAAAAGTGCAAGTGAAAAAGAAATAAAGTCAGCATACAGGAAACTTGCTAAAAAATACCATCCGGATTTAAATGGAGGGGACGAAAAAGCTCAAGAAAAGTTTAAAGAGATAAGTGAAGCTTACGAAGTTTTGGGTGATCCTGAAAAGAAGAAAAAATATGATACATTTGGGTCTAGTTATGATTTTTCTAATGGAGCGAATTTTGATCCTTCTCAATATGGTTACTCTTATTCTTCTGCTGGAAATGGGAATTTTTCGGATTTCTTTGAAACATTCTTTGGCTCAGATGATAGGAGTAGTAGAGGTGGATTTAATTTCTCAGATATTTTCTCTGATTTAGGAGGACGGTCAAAGAGAAAATCTAATTATAGACAGCAATACAACACAGATTTGAGCATTTCTTTAAGGGAAGCTTACCATGGGACTAACAAACACATGGCACTTTCTTTAAACGGGAAAAATATAGAAGTAGATATAAAGGTTCCTGCCGGAATAACTCCAGGTAAGAAAATAAAAGTAAATGGAGAAAAGTATGGAGTGATGGGAGACATTTTATTTAAGATAGATGTTCACACTTCAACTACTGAGTCACTTGATGGGTTAAATATCACCAAAGAAGAGGAAATTTATCCTTGGCAAGCGGCTCTTGGAGATAGCATTGTAATTGATAACATAGATGGAAAAATAAAGGTAAAAGTTCCAAAAAATTATCGAGGAACTGGAAAAATGAGAATTCCTAAAAAGGGATTTAAAGATATGAAAGGTAATATTGGAGATTTATATATAAAGTTTAATATTGTAAATCCTACAAATCTTTCAGATGAACAAATTAAACTTTATGAGGAGTTAAAAGCAATTAGTATAAGGGAGTGAAATTATGAATTTTGAAAAGTATACTAAGAAATCACTTGAAGCTGTGCAAACTGCGCAAAACATTGCTACTAAATATGGAAATCCTCAAGTGGATGAAATTCATTTAAATTATAGTTTGGTAAATGACGAAGATGGTTTGATACCAACTGTCTTAAAATATATGGGAGTGGATGTAAATTCTTTTAAGAATGAGTTGAATACTAAGATATCTAAACTTCCAAAACAATCAGGAAGTGTATATTCTTCTAAAGAATTGAGCAAGGCTCTTATGGAAGCTGAAGAGATTGCATCAAATTTCCAAGATGATTATATTTCTGTTGAGCATATTTACCTTGCTATACTTGGTTTAAAAAACACCAATTCGGAAGAAGTATTTAAAAAGTTCAACATAACTAAAGATGGATTTTTATCTGCATTGCAAAAGATAAGAGGAAATCAACATGTTAGAACTGACAATCCTGAAGACACTTATGGTGCTCTTGAAAAATACGGTAGAGATTTAACTGCTGAATCAAGACAAGGAAAGATGGATCCAGTAATTGGTCGTGATGAAGAAGTTAGAAATGTAATAAGAATTCTTTCGAGACGTACTAAAAACAACCCTGTTTTAATTGGTGAGCCTGGGGTTGGTAAGACTGCAATAGTTGAGGGATTAGCTCAGAGAATTGTAAAAAAAGACGTTCCGGAAGGACTTAAAGAAAAGACAATAATCTCACTGGATATGGGTGCTTTAGTTGCAGGAGCGAAGTATAGAGGAGAGTTTGAAGAGAGGTTAAAGGCTGTACTTTCTGAAGTTGAAAAGTCTGATGGAAAGATACTTTTATTTATAGATGAAATTCACAATATAGTTGGAGCTGGTAAGACTGAAGGTGCAATGGATGCTTCAAATCTTTTAAAACCTATGCTTGCAAGAGGCGAACTACACGCAATAGGTGCTACAACTTTAGATGAATATAGAAAGTATATTGAAAAGGATCCTGCTCTTGAAAGAAGATTCCAAAAGGTAATGGTGCAAGAGCCAACTGTTGAAGACACAATTTCTATATTGAGAGGTCTTAAAGAAAAGTATGAGATTTATCATGGAATTAGAATTGCAGATTCAGCTGTAATAGCTGCTGCAACGCTATCCGATAGATATATTACAGATAGATTTTTACCGGATAAGGCGATAGATTTGATGGACGAAGCTTGTGCTATGCTCAGAACTGAAATCGACTCAATGCCTACTGAAATTGATGATGTAAGACGTAGAATTTTACAACTTGAAATAGAGAGAGAAGCTCTTAAAAAAGAAACTGACACATATTCTAAGAAACGTCTTGAAGAATTGGAAAAAGAACTTTCTGAAGAAAAAGCTGATTTTGACAATCTAAAGGCTAAATGGGAAAGTGAAAAGAAATCTTTGGACAATGTGAAAGAAATAAAGAGCAAGATAGATGAAGTTAAGTACGAAATAGAAAAGGCCGAAAGAGAATACAATCTTGAAAAACTATCTGTCTTGAAATATGGAGAACTTCCTAAATTAGAAGAAGAATTAAAAGAGAGAGAAGCTAAAAATCAATCTGATTCTTCAATGGTAAAAGAAGTTGTAACAGACCAAGAGATTGCTCACGTTGTATCAAGATGGACTAAGATTCCGGTTGAAAAACTTGCAGAAACTGAAAGAGAAAAATTGCTTTCAATGTCAGATATACTTCATGAGAGAGTTGTTGGTCAAAATGAGGCAATAGAAGCTGTATCAGATGCTGTTTTAAGACAACGTGCTGGTCTTAAGTCAGAAAACAGACCAATTGGTTCATTTATTTTCTTAGGACCTACTGGAGTTGGTAAGACAGAGACAGCAAAAGCGCTAACTGAAATTTTGTTTGATGATGAAAAGAATATGATAAGAATTGATATGAGTGAATATATGGAAAAACACTCAGTATCAAGACTTGTAGGTTCTCCTCCAGGATATGTAGGCTATGATGAAGGGGGACAACTTACAGAAGCTGTTAGAAGAATGCCATATTGTGTTGTCTTATTCGATGAAATTGAAAAGGCACATCCAGATGTGTTTAACATCTTATTACAAGTGTTAGATGATGGGCGTCTTACTGACAACCAAGGCAGAACTGTTGACTTTAAAAACACAGTTATTATAATGACTTCAAATATAGGTTCATCTTATCTATTAGAGGGAATAAATTCTGATGGAGAAATTTCACAAGAGGCAAGAGATGCTGTAGATTCTCAAATGAGAATGAGCTTTAGACCTGAATTTTTAAACAGAGTTGATGAAATTGTTCTATTTAAACCTTTAGTAAAAGAACAAATTTATGAAATAATTAAAAAGACTGTGGCTCAAATTGAAAGCAGACTTTCTGATAGAAATATTGAAATAAATGTAACAGATGAAGCGATGAGATTTATCTTGGATGCGTCTTATTCACCACAGTACGGAGCAAGACCTGTAAAGAGATATATCCAATCTACTCTTGAAACAGAACTTTCAAAGCTTATTATAAAAGGCGAAGTTTATGAAAATTCTAAAGTAAAAGTTGATATAGAAGATGAAAAATTAAAATTAAAAGTGGAAAATTAAACTAGAAAGCAATCGGAACTTAAACCGATTGCTTTTTTAGTTGTTGGATATTTTTCATAATCGTAGCATAGTCAAACCAATATATCTTTCCGTTTTCAAATTGAAATTTTAATTTACAATCTATATTTTTGTCAGTGGAAGTTAAAATTAAATTGGCAATGAGTCCATCATCTGATTTTTCAAATCCACTTACTTTATAAGTTAATTCCATATCTCTTAAATAGAAAGATGGTAGTACACGGGATTTTGTTAATTTTTCAAGAACTGTATCTGTAAAAAATTCTTTGAAAGGTTCTATGGCTTCATCACTATTATTGGAGAAAATATTTTCTTCAACTTTTTGCCATTCCAGCTTACTATAATTAGCTTGGCTAAAATATGTAGCTAAAAAATCATCAATCAAATTTTCATTATTTTTGCTGGAGCAAGCAGTTAAAATTAGAAGTGTAAAAATTAGTAATAGAAATTTTTTATTTTCATGTGTTCCTCACAATTATTTATATAATTTTGAGCCTAAGATAGAGAATATTTTTGTCAAATAAAATTAAAAAGACTAGATAATAAGCGTTAAATGATAAATTGTGTTTTTAAATGTTGAGATGATTTAGTAGGTATGTTATGCTCTTTACGAAGGAGAAATTTATACATTTATTTGTTTAAAAAACAGTGATTTATTTATTAGTTTTAAGTTTTAGAAAACACAATACATATTTAAAATTCTAATTAAATAGAGCTGAAATCGGCAGATAAACTTTTTGGATTGTATTCCAAAAATCATTGTTGAATTTTTAACAATGAATGTTATAATTGTACTTAAGTGTGTTATTATACTAACACGAACTAACCACGTTATATTAAGGGGGATATTAAATGGATTTTACAATGGACAAAGAGCACTTACTTCTTAGAGAAATGTACCGCTCTTTTACTGAAAATGAAATCGAACCATTTGCACAAGAGGTAGATGAAACTGAAGAATTTCCAAAGGAAAATCTAAAGAAACTTGCTAGATATGGTTTCTTCGGAATTCCATTTCCAAAGGAATACGGTGGACAAGGGGGAGACTACTTAGCTTATGCTATGGCTGTTGAAGAACTTTCTAAAAAATGTGCAACAACAGGCGTTGTAGTTTCAGCTCACACATCACTTTGCTGTGCTCCTATTTTTGAAAATGGTACAGAAGAACAAAAGAGAAAATTCTTACCAGATTTATTAAGTGGAAAGAAAATTGGAGCTTTTGGTTTAACTGAACCAGGAGCTGGTACTGATGCATCAGGACAACAAACAACAGCTGTTCTTGATGGAGATGAATATGTACTTAACGGAACAAAAATATTTATAACAAATGCAGGATTTGCTGATACTTTCATAGTAATTGCAATGACTGATAAATCTAAAGGAAACCGTGGAATTTCAGCTTTCATAGTAGAAAGAGGAACTCCAGGATTTAGAGTTGGGGAACCTGAAATCAAAATGGGTATCAGAGGATCTTCAACTTGTGAGTTAATTTTTGAAAACTGTAGAATTCCTAAAGAAAACCTACTTGGAAAAGAAGGTAAAGGATTCAAAGTTGCAATGAAGACTCTTGACGGTGGTAGAATTGGTATTGCTTCTCAAGCATTGGGAATCGCTGAAGGCGCTATTGACGTAACTGTTGACTATGTTAAAGAAAGAAAGCAATTTGGAAAGAGACTTTCTCAATTCCAAAACACTCAATTCCAACTAGCTGATATGAAAGCAAAAGCAGATGCATCACAACTTTTAGTTTATAGAGCTGCATGTGCTAAACAAAATAAAGAAGCATATTCTCACTTAGCTGCAATGTGTAAGCTTTTTGCATCTGAATCAGCATCTGATATAACAAGACGTTGTCTACAATTATTCGGTGGATATGGTTACACAAGAGATTATCCAATTGAAAGAATGATGAGAGATGCTAAGATTACAGAAATCTATGAAGGAACTTCTGAAGTTATGAGAATGGTAGTTTCATCATGGATGGGTGTAAACTAAGGAGGTTAATTAAAGATGAAAATAGTTGTTTGTGTTAAACAAGTACCAGACACTAACGAAGTAAGACTTGATCCTGTAACTAATACTCTTATTAGAGACGGAGTGCCTAGTATTATAAACCCTGATGATAAAGCAGGACTAGAAGTAGCTTTAAACATTAAAGACAATGACCCTGAAAATGTACACGTAACTGTACTTTCAATGGGACCTCCACAAGCAGAAGTTGCACTTCGTGAAGCGCTTGCAATGGGAGCAGATGAAGCTATATTAGTATCTGACAGAGCTTTTGGTGGAGCTGATACTTGGGCTACATCTTGTACAATAGCTGGAGCTCTTAAGAACCTTGAATATGATTTAATCATAACTGGACGTCAAGCAATTGACGGAGATACTGCACAAGTAGGACCTCAAATTGCTGAACATATTGGAATTCCTCAAGTTTCTTATGCTGAAAATGTAGAAGTTAACGGAGACACAGTTACTGTACAAAGACAATTTGAAGATAGATATCACATCATTGACGTTAAAATGCCATGCTTGATTACAGCTTTAGCAGAAGCTGCAAGTGCAAGATATATGACTGTTGGTGGAATATATGATGCATACCAAAAAGAAGTTAAAGTTTGGGGATTAGAAGATATTAAAGAAAACTTAGACTTAGCTAATATAGGTCTAAAGGGTTCACCTACAAAGGTTAAGAAGTCATTCCCTAAACAAGGTAAAGGCGAAGGCGTACTTTTAAAAGATTTATCAGCTGATGAAGCAGCTCAAGCAATTGTAGCTAAACTTCAAGAAAAGTACATTATCTAAAGGAGCTTGTGAAATGTCAAAAGATGTATACGTATTTATAGAACAAAGAGATAACAAAATTCAAAAAGTTGGTATAGAACTTCTTGGTAAAGCTCGTGAGTTAGCTGATGCACTTGGACAAGAGGTAGTAGGTATTCTTCTTGGAGAAAGTATAAAATCAGAAACACCTGTACTTTTCAAACACGGAGCTGACAAGGTTATAACAGTAGAAGATCCAATGCTAAAGGAATATGTAACAGAACCTTATGCAAAGGCAATCTTTGAAGTAATTAAAGAAAATAGCCCTGAAATTGTTCTTTATGGAGCAACTTCAATTGGTCGTGACCTTGCACCAAGACTTGCAGCAAGAATCCACACTGGTCTTACTGCAGACTGTACAAAACTTGATATCGATGAAGAAACTAAAAACTTACTTATGACTCGTCCAGCATTTGGTGGTAACATCATGGCTACAATCATTTGTGAAGATTTCAGACCACAAATGGCAACTGTAAGACCTGGCGTTATGCAATCAGTAACAGTTGACAATCCAAAATCTGAAGTTATTGAAAAGAAAGTTGAATTCACTGATGCTGACATGAACGTTACTATCAGAGAAATCAAGAAGAGTGAATCAAAGAAAAAAGATATCACAGAAGCTAACATCTTAGTTTCAGGTGGTCGTGGACTTGGTGGTCCAGAAGGATTTGATGAACTTGATAAATTAGCTAAAGAATTAGATGCTGAAATTTCATCATCAAGAGCAGCAGTAGATGCTGGATGGATTGCTAAAGATCGCCAAGTAGGACAAACAGGTAAGACTGTAAGACCTGAGCTTTACTTTGCAATGGGTATCTCAGGAGCTATCCAACATTTAGCTGGTATGGAAGATTCTGATCTTATCATCGCAGTTAACAAGACTGAAGATGCACCAATCTTTGATGTAGCTGATCTTGGAGTTGTTGGAGATATCAACGCTATAGTTCCTAAACTTGTTGATATCATCAAAAAAGAAAAAGCACTTAAAGAAGAAATTAAATAATTTAAATTAGTTTTAAAACCTGAGTTGAACTGCTCAGGTTTTTTTTATGTTATCGATGAATTGCAAATAATATTGCGACACTTAGAGTAAACTAAGTTCGTGCATAAAGACATCAAATGGAGTTAGATAATTTAGACATTTCCTAAGTCTGTTATTAAGCTCCATTATATTTTTAATAAGTTCTTCTATAGATATTTCTGCCAAAACCGTCTTTTTAGGATAATACTCTCTTAGCAAACCATTTGAATTTTCATTACTTCCTCTTTGCCATGCTGAATATGGATCTGCAAAATAGAAGTCTATTCCAATATCTTCAATTTCTTTGTAACAAACGAATTCTTTCCTCTATCGGATGTAAAGCTTTTTAAAGCTGATTTTGGTAGAGGTTTTATTAATTTTTTCATGGCTTCAAGAATTGACTCTTTACTCCTATCTTTCATTGGTAATGCCACATAGAACCTTGATTTCATTTCAACAAAAGTAGCCAAGCAGCCTTTGCTTTTACCTCTTGAAAAGACTTTTACGTCTATATCTTAGTGGAGTGCTAATTGCAGGTGTTATCCCTACACCAACATTTGCACACCAATACGAAGGAGTAATTTCAAGTGCATATTATGATTTGAAGTTACCTATTGAAGAAAGAGAAGAAGAGCAAAGGAAGAGAAAAGAACTTGTAAATTAAAAATTTTCGACAAAAATTAATGAAATAGACAATCATTATCAATTAAGGTATAATTATAATAAAACAAGAATTAAAAAAGGAGGAGTAAATGAAAGGATATTTTAAAAGAATGTTTGCACTCTTACTAGTGCTAATTATAAGTATATCTTCTCTGGGAAGTGGTGCATATGCAGAGAATATGTATTTTCAAGATGAAAATCAAGACAAAATCTATAATTTAAACGAAAATATAACTGAACCAGTCCTAAATCCCGAATATACATATTACATCAATCACAAGGACGAATTTATTTACGGATATATCCCAGAAAAATATATAAATTTAAGAGAGGAAAGCAGTCTTAAGACTAGAAGGAGAAGGTCTTTAGATCAATTAAGGGAAGCAGGGTTTCCTAAAAAATATGACTCAAGAGAAAGAAAGATTATAAGTCCTGTAAAAAATCAGTACATGGCGGGAGTGTGTTGGGCTTTCTCATCTCTTTCTACTATTGAAACTCTTTTGCTAAAAGAAGGCAAGGGAGAAGTTGATTTTTCTGAAGGGCACATGGCATACAATGCATCTAAGGATGTGGACTTAGAAATGGGAGGCAACAATCTGATCGCCATGAGATATTTTTCAAGACTGGCAGGGCCTGTCCAAGAAAAAAATGCTAAAGAATACGAAATTGTAGAGAATAATCCAAGAGCAGGTAGCAGAACTTTTGACAATAGGACAGTAAATCTTATGGATGATGCCGACAAAAAATTGCACGAATTTTATGTGCCGGACATGATAGAGCTAGATTGCAACGTGGATAATATAAAAAGTTGTGTCATAGAATATGGATCTGTTGCAAGTTGCTACTATGATGATGACGGTCTTAATGATGCTTATGGATATGAAAAGACCAATCCTAAGGACAAGTATCACAGAGTCAAAACACAATATTCTGGGAATTTAAGCGAAAGGGCTATAGTCAACCACCAAGTCACAATAGTGGGTTGGGATGACGAAATGAAAATCATCAACAAGAAAAATGAAGAAGCTACGGGAGCTTTTTTAGTAAAAAACTCTTGGGGCAAGGAAAAAATCGGAGAAAAAGAGGATGGATTTATGTGGATATCCTATGACTCCTTTACTAAAGGGAAAAGAGACCCCCTTTTTATCTTTCCAAGAATAGAAGATGCTAAAGATAAGTCTACTCAAATCTATACCTACTCTGACTACAAGGGCAACAGAACTGAAATAGGAAATGGTACCAATGCCAATGGGGCGATAAATATCTATAAGAGACAGAATAAAGAGCCTGAAAAGTTGACGGATGTGAGGTTTTATAATAGCTCCAATACTCCGGTATGGTATGAGATATATTTGACAGAAGATAGTGATAATTTCAAAACTCAAGAGAGAACTTTCAATCATCAAGGAGGAGAAGTTAAAAAGCTCATCATCAAAGACAATTCAAATTGGAAAAAAATAGCAAGTGGAAATTTGAGCCATGCGGGATTTTATACCATCAAAATAAATGATGACATAAGCCTATCTAAGGACAAGTTTGCCCTAAAATTCAGAAGCAACGCAAAGTCTATTTCTTGCTACGACTATCAAAGCGAGCAAGATGTGTCCTTCCTTTATAATGGGCCAGAAAGCGAATTATATTACAATATAGACAAGAACTTCACGCTAGGTGCCTTGACAAAAGAGATAGACATGCCAGCGGTGGAAGTATCTGTCTTAGATAAGTTTGAAAAAGTAAAAGAAAATTATAAGCTTGAAGAAATAAAGCCACTTAAGGTGGAAATAAAAAACATAGGAAACACAGATATAAGTAAGCTAAACATCAGTCTGGAAGGCGAAGACAAGGCATGTTTTGATATAGTTGAAGGCGAGCTTGCAGCTGCCAATCTCATAAAGGGGTCCAGCTTAGAACTCAAGATAAAGCCCAAAGAAGGACTAAAAGCAAAAAGCCAAGTGGGTGAAGCTTATGAAGCCTACCTGAGTATTTCAGCAGATAATTTAAAACCGGTAAAATCTGATAGCTTTAAATTCCAAGTAGAAAAAGATATAGAATTAAATAAAGAGATTGTTGAATTTGGAGATGAGGATTTAAAAGAATTTATTTTAGACCTTTTAAAAAACAAGAATCATCCCACAAGAAAGGCTAGAGGTCCGCTTAAACCTGATATAGTTTTAGATAATCCAAACTATGAAAAGGACAAAGATAGCGAAGACCTATATGACTTTGAAATGAAAATGTTCAAGAAATTCACATATAAGAGAAAAGAACTAAAAGACACTAAAGGTCTAGAAAAAATGACCAATCTCACAGAGTTAGCCTTGCAAGAAAACAAAATAGAAAGTTTGGAATTTTTAAAAGACTTTAAAAATTTGGCAATTTTAAAAATGAATTCTAATAAAATAGAAGACATAGCTGCACTAAAAAACTTAGTAGGATTAAAGACTTTATATATAAATGAAAATAAAATAAAAGACTTTTCGCCTATAAAAGAATTGAGCCTTTCACAATATAAATTCGCCTTTGGCAAGCAAAATATTGACATCAAGCTAAAAGAAAATGCCTTTAACCTAAACTTAATAGACAAAGAAGGCAGAAACTATAATCTGGAAGAGGCAAGACTCGGATCTGGCTTAAACGGAGATTATCAAAACATAATTGAAAAAGGCGACGATGGTATCTACAAATTCACACAAAAGCCAGAAGATACTGTACTAAATATAGGAAAAGCTAAAGATACAGGAACGCCAATATGGATAATAAAAATAGATGCATCCGCAATTCCAAAGCATGAAGACGAAAAGCCAAACCCAAATGAAGGCGGAGATAATGAGGGAGAAAAACCGACTCCACCAAGCCAAAGAACAAGGGTAGATTTTGAAATAGATGACACAATAAAAAATAAATCTGTCCTAAAAGAAACTCTTTTGAAAATTTTAAAATCTGGAGAAAAAGACTTTACATCAAAAGACGGATACGGGGGAGAAATTTCTGCTACGCTTTCTAAAACTTACAAAAAGCCTCAAGCAGAAAATGAAATTTTCGAAGATGAAATGGATCTATTTACTGATCTAAGCATCACAAAAAACATGTACTTGGTGAGCTTAAAAGGACTTGAAAAAGCAATAAACCTAGAGAACTTGACTCTTTTTGAAAACTCGATAAGAGATCTAAGTCCTATCAAGGCTCTAAAAAATTTGAAAACTATAAACATGGACTCAAATTATATAGAAGATATCAGTGCTTTGGCAAATCTATCCAGTCTGAAATCTATAAGTTTTATAAACAACCAGATTGAAGACATGACTTCCTTGCAAAATCTGAAGAATTTGAAGCTTATTGATCTTGGCAAAAATAAGATTCAAGATTTGAGCCCCTTGCAAAAACTAGAAAAATTAGAGAATTTGAGCCTATATGACAATAAAATAGAAGACATAAGCACTTTGAAGAATTTGCCAGGTATCAAATATCTGAGGTTGGAAAACAACAACATAAAAGATGTCTCGGCCCTTGAAGGGAACAAAGTATTTGCAAACTTCTCATTTGCAAACAATAGAATTTGTGACTTCTCACCCTTGAAAAATACAATCAGAGGCTATACCTATGCCAGGGCCACAAACGATCAAAGAATAGAGCTCACACCAGAAAAAAGTCCATTCACTCTAGTTCTAAAAGATTGCAGCGACAAGAGCTATGAATTGGAAGCGGATTTCATAGAAAAAGTAGCAGAAAACACCTACAAGTACAAGGCTCAAACTAAAAACACAATAAGAGTAAAGGATGACTTTTATAGCAAAACAAAAGGAAAATATGCCTGGATTGTGACAATTGATCCTGTAAAGTTAATACAAGCTGACAAGAAAGCTCAAGACGCAGCAGATGCAGCTCTTAAAGTTCTTGAAGACAAAAAAGGCGATGTAACAGACAAAGAGATCGCTAATGCTAAGGCTTTAATTGATAAGGTTCAAGACCAAACAGCTAAACAAAGTTTAACATCTCGTTTAGATAATGTTCGTCAAGCAAAGGCAGATAGAGAAACAGCTAAATCCTTGGCTGATGCAAAGGAAGAAGCTATAAATAAAATCAAAGGGCTTGATAAATTAAGTCAAGATGAAAAAAATTCTTATAAGGCTGGCATTGATGGTGCTGAAAATAAAGATGCTGTAGATGCAATCGTTCTAGAAGCACAAAAGGATAACGCTAAAAAGATAATTGCAAGCCTAGATAAACTTACTGATAACGAAAGAACGCAAGCAGACAATGATATAGATAGCACAGCAGATGAAGCTAAAATAAACGAAATAGTAGATGCAGCACAAAAACTTCAAAAAGATAGACAAGCACTAGAAGACTATAAGAATCAAGAGAAAGCTAAAGTCGATGCACTTGATAAATTAACCGACGAAGAAAAAACAGAATCTAAAACCAAGATAGACGAAGCGACAACTAAAGATGCTGTAGATGCAATAGTTCTAGAAGCACAAAAGGATAATGCTAAAAAGAAAGTAGAAGAGTTAACAAAACTTAACGAAGAAGAAAAAGCAGAAGCATTAAGAGCGATAGAAGAAGCTACAAACGAAGAAAGTTTAGACAAAGCTATTAAAAATGCAGAAGCTTCCAACGTAAGTATTGATGAACTTAAAGCACAAGCAAAAGATAAGCTAAATAATCTTAATAAACTAAGCAAAGAAGAAAAAGCTGCTATCACTAAGAAAATAGACGATGCGACTTCAAAGGCAAACGTAATTGACATAATTACAGAAGCAGAAAAAGAAAATAACAATAAAGCTCCTGAAGAAACTGGAAGAGACCAATATCCATGGGTATCACCATATAATTACAACCCATTCTGGTCACTACAATTTTATACACCAGCAAAAACTGAAAGCAAGCCAGCTACAGAAATAAAGATAGATTCTAAACTAGTTATCGGTTCAAAAAATCTTGTGGTTACAATAAATGGTGTTCAAAAAGAAGTGGTAATGGATGTAGAACCATTTATATCAAACAATAGAACCATGCTCCCTATTAGATTCGTAGCAGAAGCATTAGGATTTAAGGTGGAATGGGATGTTTCAACTAGAACAGTAATCTTAACAGATAAAGACACAGTAGTTAAAATACCAGTGGATACAAATAAAATAATTGTAAATGGCACAGTCTTCGAAAGTGATGTAAAACCAATCCTTAAAAACGATAGGACAATGATTCCAATTGCAAACATTGCAAGAGCACTAGGACTAGTAGATGGCAAGGACATCATCTGGAATGGGGGTACAAAAGAAGTAATAATTAAAAGAGATATCTTAAAATAATCCACTCTCTAATAGATAAGGGCACTTAGGTGCCCTTTTTCTAGTTTTTGTTGAAGTTTTTATTTTTATATTAAGTTTTTAAAATTAATCTCTCCTGAGCCTAAGAGAACAATCAGGAGATGTTTTAGACAACAAATCATAAAAGGATATTATAAAATGATGAATTGCAAATAAAATTGCGACACTTAGAGTAAACTAAGTTCGTGCATAAAGACATCAAATGGAGTTAGATAATTTAGACATTTCCTAGGTCTGTTATTAAGCTCCATTATATTTTTAATTAACTCTTCCAGTCCAATTTTAGCTAAATCTGTTTTCTTCAGATAATATTCCATCAATAATCCATTTGAATTTTCATTACTTCCTCTTTGCCATGCTGAATATGGATATGCAAAATAGAAGTCTATTCTAATATCTTCAATTTCTTTGTAACAAGCGAATTCTTTTCCTCTGTCGGATGTAAAGCTTTTTAAAGCTGATTTTGGTAGAGGTTTTATTAATTTTTTCATGGCTTCAAGCATTGACTCTTTACTCCTATCTTTCATTGGGAATGCCACATAGAACCTTGATTTCATTTCAACAAAAGTAGCCAAGCAGCCTTTGCTTTTACCTCTAGAAAATACTACAGTATCTAATTCCCAATGACCAAATTCCACTCTTTTTTTAACTTTGCTTGGTCTTTTTCGTATGGAAGTTCCAATATTAAAATTACCCCTAGTTTCTTTAACTTTTCTTGATTTTCCTTTTCTTCTAAGTTTACGTATATCAAATTTGATAGTAGCTGAATAAAGCCAATTATATATGGTCTTAAAGGATACAACCCCCTTTAAGATAGTAGAAGTAATCTGTTCAGGTGAGTATTTAGAATTCAATTTATTAACTATTGTATCCTTAACCATTTTTGTGGCTTTGCTCTTTCTACCTTTTTGTAATGATTTGATATCTTTATTTGCCTTAAGCAGCAGAATAAATGTTGCTTAATCTTTTCAATTCTCTAGAAATAGTAGAGTGATGAAATCCTAAAATTTTCGCTATTCTTCTAGAAGAATAGCCCTCTTGTTTTAATACCTATATCTTACTTCTATCATTTAGTGTAATATGTTTATAGCTCATATTGACCACCGTGTGTGTTTTTGTCGTTATTAACATTTTACACGAAGTTAGTATGAGTTTTTAATTATTTAAGATGTCTCATTTAATTTTACAACTTATCTATTAAATAAATTTGAGATTTATTTTCTATTTTAGAAAGCTTAATAGTTTTGATGGGTAATTTTATAGTATAATTGAAATGAGGTGTAAAATGAATTCATTTGAAAATTTTGGTTCTTTTTATAGAGAGGAAAATTTAGATAAATATACAACTTTTAAAATAGGTGGCCCGGCAGAATTTTTGTTAATCCCAAAGGATGAAAATTCTCTTGTAGAGGCTATCAAAACGGCTAAGCAAAAAAATATGAAAATAACTTTACTTGGAAATGGCTCAAATGTATTAATTGACGATTCTGGAGTAGAGGGATTGGTAATTGTATTAAGAGATACTTTAAATGATATAGATGTTAGAGAAAATACTGTTATAGCAGGAGCGGGAGCGACTTTAAGAGATACTGCTATTTTCGCAGCAGAACATTCTTTGGGTGGCATGGAGTTTGCTCATGGTATACCAGGATCTGTTGGTGGCGGAGCGATAATGAATGCTGGTGCTTATGATGGAGAACTAAAAGATGTTGTAAAAAAGGTTAGATTAATTGATTCTAATTTAGAGATTATAGAATTATCTAATAAAGAAATGCAGTTTGGATATAGAGATAGTATTGCGCAAATGAATAATTATATTATTCTTTCTGTTGAGTTTGAATTATTTAACAAGAATAAGGAAGAAATCTTTGCGAAGATGGATGAATTGATGCAGAGAAGAATTGATAAACAGCCTTTGGAGATGCCAAGTTCTGGTTCAACTTTTAGAAGACCTACAGGATATTTTGCGGGCAAATTAATACAAGATTCAGGACTTCAAGGTCTAAGAGTTGGCGGAGCTATGATAAGCACAAAGCACAGTGGTTTTGTAGTTAACTTTGACAATGCAACAAGTCAAAATGTAAAAGATTTAATAAGCACTGTACAAAAAATAGTAATGGAAAAATTTGGAGTGGAATTAAAGAGAGAAGTAAAATATATCGGAGGAAGATAATGGAAATATTTGTCGTAACTGGTATGAGTGGTTCTGGTAAGTCTGGGGCTTTAAATGTTTTTGAAGACTTAGGATATTTTGCTATGGACAATTTACCTCCTGCTTTGGTTCCAAAGTTTGCTGAAATGGCTTGTAAGTCAGATACTATGAATAAAGTTTGTGTAGTAGTTGATGTTAGAAGCGGAGAGTTTTTTGAAGATTTTTCTAAGTCATTACTTGAACTTCGTGCACAAAATATAAATTATAAGTTACTTTTCTTAGATGCAAGAGAAGAAGTTTTGGTGAATAGATATAAAGAAAAACGTAGACCACATCCACTTGATAAGTCTATTTTAAATGGTATTAGAAAAGAAGCTAAGATGCTTGAAGATATAAAAACTGAGGCTGAGTATATAATAGATACTTCTGATCTATCCATGAAGCAATTTAGAGAAAAAATGTTGGAATTGGTAGATTTAAAAATAGATGAAGTTTTAAAAATTTCTGTGACTTCTTTTGGCTTTAAAAATGGAATTTTATTGGATGGGGATATAATTTTTGACGTGAGATTTTTGCCAAATCCATACTATATACCAGAGCTTAAAAAGCTATCTGGTCAAAACAGCGAGACAAAAGATTTTGTATTGTCACATTCTGTAACAAGTGTGTTTTTAAGCAAGTGTATAGATATGCTTAAGTTTTTAATTCCTAATTATATAGCAGAAGGCAAAAGTGTGCTTAGCATAGGAATTGGTTGTACTGGTGGATTTCATAGGTCTGTAGTAATTACTAATGAGATAGGTGTGAAGTTAAAAGAGTTGGGCTATTCTGTTGAAGTTAATCACAGAGATTTAGTTGAATAAGATTTGCTCAAATGGTATATTAGCTTTGATGGGAGTGTTGAGATGAGAAAGTATAGAAAAAGGGAACATGTCGAAAACTATTTGAGAAGTACTTTTAAAGGTAATCCACTTTTCGAAGATGTTTTCGTTTATCATAATGCATTACCTTGTTGTGATTATAACCAAATCGATACAACAATGGAATTTCTTGGCAAGAAAATTTCTTTTCCGATGATGATTAATGCAATGACTGGCGGAACAGATTTTTCTGAGGAGATAAATAAAAATTTGGCTAAGCTTGCTAAAGAACTTAAGATACCTATGGCTGTTGGATCTGAGACTATAGCGCTTGAAGATGAAGATGCTGCTAAGAGTTTTAAATGTGTCAGGGAAATTATGGGAGAAGATGGCGTAGTTATTGCCAACATAAGTGGATATGCTTCTGTTGAAGATGCTAAATTTGCTGTTAAACTAATAGATGCTGATGGATTACAAATTCATTTAAATCCAGCGCAAGAACTTGCTATGGATGAGGGTGAAAGAGATTTTACAAATGTTCTTAAAAATATAGAAGAAATTGTAAAGTCTGTTGAGGTACCTGTTATAGTAAAGGAAGTTGGGTTTGGAATTTCAAGAGAAGTTGCTAATAGACTATATGAAGTTGGTGTTAAAAATATCGATATAGCAGGTTTTGGTGGCTCTAACTTCTTTGAAGTTGAAAATCTTAGAACGCCAGATACAGATGTATCAGAATTATACGGTTGGGGAATTCCAACAGCAATGGCACTTATAGAAAATACAAAAGATAAACCAGAAGATTTATTTATAGTTTCATCAGGAGGAGTTAAAACTTCTTTGGACGTTTTAAAGAGTTTAGTTCTCGGCGCTGACTTAGTAGGTATAAGTGGAGAAATACTTTCATATTTGGTACATGGAGGATATGAGTATACACTTAGATATTTAACTGAGTTAATGAAAAAAATGAAGATAAGCATGGCTCTTACGGGCGCTTCTGATTTAAAAGATTTAAAAAATGTAAATTATAAAGTAACTGGAAGACTTAAAGAATTAATAGGATAGAATAAAGAGTAGGTTTTTACCTACTCTTTTTATCTGCAAATATTAAGTTGTTACAGTCGAAAACTGTTTTATAAGTTTTATAGTCAATTGTAGAATTTGATTTTAAAAGCAATTCTAATTTTTCATTTTTAGCTCCGAGTGCAATTAAATTTAGCAAATCTTCTTGGTTTATGGAGTTAATATTTAATTTTCCATTTTCAAAGTTTTCTATCATATTAAAATATTTAGTTTGAATTCTTTCTCCTTGAGGAGTTTTTTCAAATATTTTCTTAGCTTCATTAAAAGCTAAAATTAGAGAAAGAGGTATTATAAGTAAAGCTAAAAAACCTTTGTTGTATGCCAACAATATAGATACAATCAAATACATTAGTGAAATTAATATGATGAACGTTGGATTTTTTACATCATTTTTCTTTTTTAATTTTTTTTCGAATAATGAGTTTTCGACTAAGTCAAAATATTTTTGCATGGCTTTATTAAAATCATCAGGAGCAGATTTTCTCTCCTTTAACAAATCTTTTGAGTTTAAATTTAATTTTTTAGTTGACTTAAAAAAATCTAACAAATATTTCTCAGATGCATTTAAGTTTTTGGTATTTAGAAAATCTATAGAAAAATCTTTTTCAAGTACATTGAGTTTAATGTTACCTTTTTGTGAAAGGTAAAAAAGTGTTGAAGTAATGGATTTTACATATTTCATATTACCAAATACTAATGAACTGATTTCAGCGGGAGTTAAATTTTCTTTGAATTCATCAGTTGTGATTTTAGAAGTTTTTTTGTATGATTTTTTTATAAGTACAACAATGCTAAGGATTAATACAATAGATATTATATTAGCATTGATAGGAGTTAAATAATCTGTAAAATTATTCATTGAATTCACCTCAATTTAAGTATATCAAAAACAGCATTGATGTGTGAATTATTAAGTTAATTTATGGGTAATTAAATAAAACAATATGCTTGTGGGTAAGTATATACAGATAGTATTGGATAATTAATTTACTTATAGTGTTTTAAAATAGAAAGAGGGATAAAATGTACGATTTAATTATATTAGGAGCAGGACCGGCAGGACTTACGGCGGGGATTTACGCCTCAAGAGCAAGTTTGAATGTATTGATAATCGAAAAAGGTATCGAAGGTGGACAAATAGCTAACACTGTAGATGTTGAAAACTATCCGGGAATTAAAAATGTTTCAGGGATGGAACTTGGAATGACTATGAGAGAACAAGCTGAAGAGTTCGGATGTGAGTTTGCTATGGACGAAGTTGTTTCAGTTGAGCTTGAAGGAGAAACTAAAAAAATAGTTGGTAAGTTTGGTGAATATGAAGGCAAGACTGTAATAATAGCAGCAGGTGCTTCTCCAAGACCAATGGGAGCTAAAGGAGAAGAAGAATTTAGCGGAAGAGGAGTTTCATATTGTGCAACATGTGATGCGGCATTTTATCAAGACCTTGAAGTATATGTAGTTGGTGGAGGTAATTCAGCCGTTGAAGAAGCTCTATTTATTACAAGATTTGCAAAGAAAGTTCATATAATTCACAGAAGAGATAAGTTAAGAGCAACAGAAGCTGTTCAACAAAAAGCTTTTGCAAATGAAAAAATAGATTTTATCTGGGATAGCACAATTGAAGAAGTTAAGGGCGAAAAAATGGTTAATGAAATAGTCCTTAAAAACTTAAAAACTGGTGAAGTAACTAATATAAAACCAAGTGAACCTTTTGGACTTTTTGTATTTATAGGATACGAACCACAAACTGAAATATTTAAAGACCAAATAGAACTTGAAAATGGTTATATAAAAGCGGATGATGACATGAAAACAAATATCGAAGGTGTGTTTGTAGCGGGAGATATAAGAGTTAAAAATGTTAGACAAGTTGTAACAGCTGCGGCTGATGGAGCGATAGCAGCTCTTAGCGCCGATAGATATATAGACGAAAAAGAGGGAACTCTTTACGAAGGACTTAAATAGGAAAAAGGCAACCATTAAGGTTGCTTTTTTAGTGTCTATTTTTTTGTTGCATAAGGTAACTTGCCAATATAGCCGTTATTGGAATGGTGAACAGTAGTCCTATGCTACCGGAAAGGGAGCGGACTATTTCAGTGGCTATGACATCTAAGTTTATTATTTTGTAATTGCTTTGATTGAACACCATCATAAGTAGTATAAGTGGCAATGCACTTCCTAAATAGGCGAGTATGAGCGTGTTACTCATAGTGCCCATTATATCTCTCCCTACATTCATTCCGGACTTTAAAATGTCTTTAAAGCCAAGTTCGGAGTTAGCAGAAGAGATTTCAAAAATAGAAGATGAAATACTCATCCCAACGTCCATTACAGCCCCAAGAGAGCCCCAAATTATTCCTGACAAAAGCAATTCTTTAGGGTCTAAAGTCAGATTATTTGGAAGATATAATAACATTTGCGTTTCGTCCATAGATAGACCTGTGAGGTGTAGCTTACTTCCTACGAAATAAGCTATAAGAGCAGCCAATATAGTTCCAAGACAAGTTCCAAGTATTGCACACAAACTTTTTTTACTAAATCCTGTGACTATTAGGATTGTGAAAATTGAAATGACAATTGAACTTAAAACTGCCATAAGAACTGGACTATATCCCTTTATAATCATTGGGATTGCTCCAAAGATTATAATTCCCAAGGTGAGTAGGAGGGATACCACTGAAAGTATTCCTTTTTTTCTACCAATTATCAAGAGAAATAGAATGAATGCTCCAGCTAATATATATAAGTAGTCCGTACGTAAGTAGTCAGATACGCTGTATACGGTTTTTCCGTCGAAATCTTTGTTTTCAAGGATTAGGACTTTGTCGCCTATTTTTAAGTTCAAATTGCTATTTAATTGGGTTGATACAGAGTTCACCACTTCAATAGTCTTTCCCTTATTTTCACCTGTTAAAAATTTGACTTCAACTTTTTGTTCCATATTGCCAAATGAGTCTGCCTTACTGAAATCTGATGTCTTAGTGACCACAGCTTTTTCGTAGTGCATATATTCAGTTTGGTTATTTTCTGCTTCAAAAGAGTTTGCTAAAATTCTGTTAGGAAATATTACTGTTAAAAGTAATATAAATATTAATAATTTGTTTTTCATAAAAGCCTCCAAAAATATTTTAACACTTGATAAAATTTATTAAAACCTTTAAAGATTGAATTGTTTGTTTGATAAATAAGTTACGATAGTTAATTAGAAAATTTTAATTATAGTGTGTGAAAATTAATTTAGTGTTTGAAAAGAATTTTGTTAGATGATATAATTGATTTAATTTTTATAGGACTGAGATAAGGAATAGTAAATTGTACTGAGTTTTTAGAGAGTTTACGGTTGGTGCGAGTAAATAACAAGGTCATTTGAATCCGCCTTTGAGTCTATTATTTTAAAGCGAGTCTATTTTATGGGCTAATTAGGGTGGCAACGCGGGTCTTCTCGTCCCTTTGGGATGGAGAGGGCTTTTTTTATTTTATGGGAAAGGTGAGAAAATGTTAGATATTAAATTTTTAAGAGAAAATCCAGAAATTGTAAAGGAAAACATAAAGAAAAAATTCCAAGATGAAAAACTTGTGCTTGTTGATGAAGCTATAGAGCTTGATGAAAAGTTAAGACAAGAAAAAAATAAGGGTGATGAATTAAGAGCTCAAAGAAACAAGACTTCTAAAGAAATTGGAGCCTTGATGGGACAAAAGAAAATTGATGAAGCTGAAGCTGCAAAGGCTAAGGTTAAAGAAATAAATGAAGCTCTTGTACAAATTGAAGAAGATACAAAGAAATTTGAAGCAGAACTTAAAGAGAGAATGCTTGTAATACCTCAAATTATAGACGAGAGTGTACCAGTTGGTAAGGATGATTCTGAAAATGTTGAAGTTGAAAAATATGGAGAGCCTGTAGTTCCAGAATATGAAGTTCCATACCATGTTGAAATTATGGAAAGCTTTGATGGTATAGATTTAGATGCTGCAAGAGATACTTCAGGAGCTGGATTCTATTACTTAAGAGGAGATATTGCAAGACTTCATTCTTCAATCCTTTCTTATGCAAGAGATTTTATGATTGATAGAGGTTACACATACTATATTCCACCATTTATGATTAGATCAGAAGTTGTAACTGGTGTTATGAGTTTTGCTGAAATGGAAAACATGATGTACAAGATAGAAGGTGAAGATCTTTATTTAATAGGAACTTCTGAGCACTCTATGATTGGTAAATTTATAAACACAATCACAGATGAAGAAAAAATGCCTTTGAGAATGACTTCTTACTCTCCATGTTTCAGAAAAGAAGTTGGAGCACATGGAATAGAAGAACGTGGTGTTTACAGAATTCACCAATTTGAAAAACAAGAAATGGTAATAATCTGTAAACCTGAAGATTCAATGAACTTCTACAATGAACTTTGGAAGAACACAGTAGATTTCTTCAGAAGTCTTGAAATTCCAGTTAGAACTTTAGAATGTTGTAGTGGAGATTTAGCTGATTTGAAAGTTAAATCAGTGGATGTAGAAGCTTGGTCTCCAAGACAAAAGAAATATTTCGAAGTTGGTTCTTGCTCAAATCTTGGAGATGCTCAAGCAAGACGTCTTGGAATTAAACTAAGAGGGGAAGAAGGAACTTACCTTGCACACACTCTTAACAATACAGTTGTTGCACCACCAAGAATGTTAATAGCTTTCTTAGAAAACTTATTACAAGAAGACGGATCAGTTAAGATTCCAGAACCACTTAGAATGTATATGGGTGGAAAAGATAAGATAGTTCCAGTTAAATAATTTAAAAAAGTAGAAAAATTAAATTTTAGATATAGTTTAGCACTAAATATAGATATTTATTTATAAAAATGGGTATCTTTATAGAAAATACAAAACTTACCAACAATGGGGAGTAGCTAATTACTCATAGTCGTCATTACGAATTTTTATTCCGGCTATGGGCCATGAATATGGTAGCAAGACCACTGTTTCTCGTCAGAGGCAGTGGTCTTTTTTGTAGAGATATTTTTAAGGGGGAGTTACATGGAATGGTATAACAAGACTTCGGAAGAGGTATTTTCTGAACTACATACTTCGAGCAGAGGTATTTCTACGGAAGTAGCTGTTAAAAAGCTTGAAGAGTACGGAAGAAATGAATTAAAAAAAGAATCTAAAACACCTTTCACTCAAAAACTTTTAGCTCAGATACTAGACCCTATGATTATAATACTTATGATTGCGAGTGTTATTTCAGCAGTGGTTGGAGAGGTAGTAGATGCAGTAATAATAATTGCAATAGTTTTAATAAATACTGTACTGTCTCTTTACCAAGAGGGAAGGGCAGAAGCGGCAATTGAGGCGCTACAAAAGATGTCATCTCCTAAAGCTAAGATCGTGAGAGATGGTAGACAGATTGAAATTGATTCAACAGAATTAGTTCCAGGGGATTATGTAATCTTAGAAACAGGAGATATAGTACCATCAGATTTGAGACTTGTGGAGTCAGCAAATTTAAAAATTGACGAATCTTCTCTTACAGGAGAGTCGGTTCCGGTTGAGAAAGACTCTAATCAAACTTATGAAGGTAAGATGGAAATTGGAGATAGAGAAAATATAGCATACTCTTCAACAATAGTATCTTATGGTAGAGGTGCCGGTGTGGTAGTTGAAACAGGTGCCAACACAGAAATAGGAAAGATAGCAACATCTATAAGCACACCTGATAAGGAACAAACTCCATTACAAAAGAGACTTGCAGGTCTTTCAAAGACACTTGGAATCTTAGTAATAGGAATATGTGCGCTTGTATTAGTGGTGGGAGTCTTGAGAAAACATGAAATCCTTGAAATGTTTATGACTTCTATATCACTTGCGGTTGCGGCTGTTCCAGAGGGGCTTCCAGCTATAGTTACAATTGTGTTGTCTCTTGGAATGAGCAAGATGGCAGAGAAAAATGCAATTGTAAAAAATTGTTAGCTGTAGAAACACTTGGTACTACAACTGTAATCTGTTCTGATAAGACAGGTACATTAACTCAAAATGAGATGACAGTAGTTAAGGCTTATACAGACGGAAATGTATATGACGTAGCTGGAACGGGCTATAATCCGACTGGCGAAATTTTATTAAATGGTGAAAAGGTAGATGTAAAATCTAAAAAAGGTTTGAATTTACTTTCCAATATAGCAGCTCTAACAAATGATGCCAAACTTATCGACAATGAAGGTGAGTGGGGAATTATTGGAGATCCAACTGAAGGAGCTCTTTTAACTCTTGCAGAAAAAGCAGGTTATGGAATAGAAGATACAAATTCAAAATACAAGAGAGTTGAAGAAATACCATTTGATTCAGATAGAAAGATGATGACTACTTTCCATTCAGACTTTATAAAGGACAAGATAGTTTCTTTTACAAAAGGTGCGCCTGATATTGTGCTTGCAAATTGTAAATACTATCTAAGTGGAGAAAAAGTTAAAGAACTCACTGAAGAAGACAGAACTGAAATAATGAAAAAGAACTCTTTATTCGCAAGAGATGCGTTGAGAGTTTTAGCCTATGCCTACAGAGAATGGGATGGAGTGCCTAAAGAGAAAACCTCAGAAAATGTAGAAAATGATATGGTTCTAGTTGGTCTTACAGGTATGATAGACCCAGCGAGACCAGAAGCTAAGGAAGCTATAAAAGAATGTAAGTCAGCGGGAATCATTCCTATAATGATTACAGGAGACCATTTGGAAACAGGATTTGCAATTGCAAAAGAACTTGGAATTGCCACAGAAGAATCACAAGCCATTATGGGACGTGAATTAAACGAGCTATCTGATGAACAGATGAGAGAGATAGTAAAAGAAAAGAGAGTCTTTACAAGAGTTTCTCCTGAAAATAAAGTTCAGATAGTAACAGCGCTAAAAGAAAATGGACACATAACTGCCATGACAGGCGACGGTGTAAATGACGCTCCGGCAATTAAGAGAGCTCATATAGGTATTGCAATGGGCATCACTGGAACGGACGTTGCAAAGAGCACAGCGGAAGTAATATTGACAGATGATAACTTTGCAACTATAGTGCACGCAGTTGAAGAAGGCAGAATAATTTACTCAAATATTAAAAAGTTTGTTGGATTTTTACTATCTTGTAACTTAGGGGAAGTTTTAATAGTGTTTATAGCTATACTTCTTAACTTGCCTGTGCCACTACTTCCAATACAACTTCTATGGCTAAACTTAGTTACAGACTCATTCCCAGCACTTGCACTTGGAGTTGAAAGGGGAGAGGCTGACATTATGCAAGAGCCACCTAGAAATCCTAATGAACCGCTTTTAGATTCAGAACTTAAGTTAACTATAGCCATTCAATCAATAGCCATAACAATCTCAACACTTGGAGCATATATGATTGGTTTGAATTGGTATGGAGAATCAGGTGTTGCCATAGCTAGAACAATGGCATTTGCAACTTTGATAATAGCCGAACTTCTTAGAAGTTATTCAGCAAGGTCAATTAAAGATACTCTATTTAGTATAGGTGTATTCTCAAATAAAAAGCTTGTTTGGGCAACTCTTTTCTCTTTGGCACTAACTTTAATAGTTATGGAAATTCCAGTTGTGAGAGAATTATTTAAACTTACACCACTTGGAGTTATGGATTGGGTTGTAATAATAGTTGGCTCATTAATTCCACTTGTGCTTGGTGAAATACAAAAGGTTATAAGATTTAGTAAAACTCACCATGTAAATAAATAAGATTTAAGGACTTCTTGCTTTTGCAAGAGGTTCTTTTTCGTGTAAATTATAAAAATAATTGTAAGAAATATAAAAATAAACCTTAAAAAAACAATATTTTTAATTGATAATAATTATAAATAAATCTCAAATCAATTGGTAAGACTAAGGTATGAAAGTTAATGAAACCAAGTATCAATAAGGCTTTCAGCCATTTTTAGTTTGAAAAAATATTAATAGTGTGTTAAAATTTATACATAAGTTGAGGAGTCAACAAACTAATAGGAGGTGCTATTATGGCATATGTAATTAATGATAGCTGTATCGCATGTGGAGCATGCAAACCAGAATGTCCAGTAGACTGTATCGAAGAAGGTTCAATCTACGCAATAGATGCTGATTCTTGTATCGATTGTGGATCATGTGCATCAGTTTGCCCAGTTGGCGCACCAAATCCAGAAGACTAATTAAAAATATTTACTTAGAAATTAAGATGGAGTTAAAGCTCCATCTTTTTTCATACTATTAACGGGAGATTGAGATATATTGTCTTAATCTCCCTCTTTTTTTATTAAAATTAGGGATATAAGTTTTGGGTATATATATAAGAAGAAAATATAAAATAAATTGTTTTTTTATATTTTCTTTTGTGATATAGTTTCTTTACTATTTAAGTTTTTATTTTGTTTTTAAGGAGAATAAAAAGATGAAGATACATATGGGTCTTGATATTGGTTCAACTACTGTAAAATTGGTAGTTTTGGACGATGCTTTCAATATGCTTTATCAAACATACAGAAGACATTTTTCTGATGTGAGATTGACTGTAAAACAGGTCATAAATGATGCTTATTCGCGTTTTAAGTATGATACTGCAACGATAGCGGTGACGGGTTCAGGAGCTTTATCTATACATAAGTCATTACAAATTGAATATATACAAGAAGTTGTTGCAGCAACTGAAGCAATTCAAAAATATATTCCTCAAACAGATGTAGCCATCGAACTAGGTGGAGAAGATTCCAAAATAACGTATATGAGAGGTTCAGTTGAGCAAAGGATGAATTCTATATGTGCAGGAGGAACAGGAGCTTTTATAGACCAGATGGCATCTCTTTTACAGACAGATGCAAGTGGTTTAAATGAAATGAGCTATGGTTATGAAAAAATATATCCAATAGCTTCAAGATGTGGAGTCTTCGCAAAAACAGATATACAAGCGCTTATAAATCAGGGCGCGAAGAAAGCTGATATAGCAGCCTCTGTATTTCAATCGGTTGTAAATCAAACAGTATCAAATTTGGCCTGTGGTAGGCCTATAAGAGGAAAGGTGGCCTTTTTAGGAGGGCCATTACATTTTTTACCAATGCTTAAAGACAGATTTATAGAGACATTAGGACTTACAAAAAACGAAACTATAGTACCTGAAAATTCACAGATTTTTGTGGCGTTAGGAGCTGCAATATCAAGTTTTGGTGGAGAACTTATCTCTTTTATGGAATTGTATGAAAGAGCCAACAGTGCACAGGAACAAATAGAGAAAGAATCTCACACTTTGGAACCATTATTTGAAAGTGAAGAAGAACTACAAAATTTTATAGAGGAACACAAGACAAGAGACCCCAAAAGAGAAGAACTCGAAACTTATTCCGGGGCTATGTTTTTGGGAATAGACTCAGGCTCCACTACTTCAAAAGTTGTTTTGATGGGAGAAGATAACCAACTTCTATACACATACTATGGAAGTAACGAGGGAAATCCATTAGATATAGTTGTGGAACAAGTTAAAGAGATTTATAAGAGAAAAAATAGTAAATCATATATAAAGGCTTCCGGCTGCACAGGATATGGGGAAGATTTCCTAAAAGCTGCATTAAATTTAGACTTTGGAGAAGTTGAGACCATTGCCCATTTTAAAGCTGCGGAGTTCTTTGAACCAAATGTAGACTTCATATTGGACATTGGTGGGCAAGATATGAAGAGTATGAAGATAAAAGACGGGGTCATAGAGTCTATCTTGTTAAATGAAGCTTGCTCCTCTGGTTGTGGTTCATTTTTAGAAACTTTTGCAAAGACAGTTAAAATGGATGCGAAAGAATTTTCTAAAATAGCTCTTAAATCAAAATATCCTGTAGATCTTGGCTCAAGATGTACTGTTTTTATGAATTCTAATGTAAAACAAGCTCAAAAAGAGGGAGCTGAAGTAGAAGATATTTCTGCTGGTCTTGCATATTCTGTAATAAAAAATGCAATACAAAAAGTAATAAAAGTAAGAGATCCAAAACAACTTGGCAAAAATATAGTTGTTCAAGGCGGAACTTTTCTATCAGATGCTGTTTTAAGAGCTTTTGAATTAATTACGGGAGTGAAAGCTACTAGACCATCCATAGCAGGACTTATGGGTGCGGTTGGAATGGCGCTTATAAGCAAGGAAAGAGCTGGAGAAAAATCAAATATACTAAATTCAGAAGAACTTGAACAATTCACTTACAAGTCAGTTCAAACCCACTGTAGACAATGCACAAATAACTGTGCTTTGACAGTGAACTCTTTTTCAAATGGAAAGAGATATATAACAGGAAATAGATGTGAACGAGGAGCTGGCATTGTAAGAAAAGACCATAGCTTACCAAATTTATATGCCTATAAATATAAAAGGTTATTTGACTATACATCTTTGAGCGAAGAAGAGACTAAAAGAGGGGTTGTTGGTCTGCCAAGAGTTTTGAATATGTATGAAAACTATCCTTTCTGGCATACATTTTTTACAGCTTTAGGATATAGAGTAATATTGTCTGATGATTCCAATAGAAAAATATATGAGAAGGGAATAGAATCTATAACTTCGGAGACGGCATGTTATCCAGCTAAAATTTCTCATGGACATATAGAAAATCTAATAGAAAAGGGAGTTGAGTTTATATTCTATCCCTCAGTATTTTATGAAGAAAAGCAATATAAATCAGCAAACAATACTTTGAATTGTCCAGTAGTTGCCGGATACTCAGAAGTTATAAAAAACAACGTAGAGAATTTAAAAGAAAAAAATATAAGATTTTTAAATCCTTTTATATCATTTGATAACAGAAAAAAACTTGCTAAAAGGCTTTCTGAAGTGTTTGATACCATACCATCAAATGAGGTGAAAAATGCCGTTAAAATGGCATATGAGGAATCTGACAGATATAGAGAAGATATGAGGGAAGAAGGAAAGAGAGCTCTAAAAGAAATAGAGGAAAATGGAATAAAGGGCATTGTGCTCGCTGGTAGACCATACCATATAGATCCAGAAATAAACCACGGAATTCCGGAACTCATAAATTCTCTTGGCTTAGCTGTACTATCAGAAGATTCAATTTCAAACTTAGTGGATGTGGATGGAAAGTTAAGGGTTTTAGACCAATGGAATTACCATTCGAGGTTGTATAGAGCAGCTAAGTTTGTAGGACTCAATAAAAATTTAGAAATGATTCAGTTGAATTCTTTTGGTTGTGGAATTGATGCGGTAACTACTGACCAAGTAAATGAAATTTTAAGTGGCTATCACAAGATATACACTGTTTTGAAGATAGATGAAGTAAATAACTTGGGAGCTATAAAGATTAGAATAAGATCTCTCTTAGAAGCATCCGATAAGCGTGTAATAAACGAAGAACCTGAGATAATTGACGAAAAGCCGATTGAGTTTACAAAGAAGATGAAGAAGGAACACACAATACTGATTCCTCAAATGGCTCCAACACATTTTAAACTACTAAAACCAATACTCAAAACTCTTGGATATAACTTTGAAGTACTACAAGATTTGGATTCAAAAGTTGTGAACGAAGGATTGAAGTATGTGAATAATGATGCGTGTTATCCATCTATTTTTGTAGTTGGTCAATTTATGGATGCATTGAAGAGTGGAAAATATGACACTGACAATATGACCTTACTAATGTCACAAACCGGAGGTGCGTGTAGAGCATCAAATTATGTTGGATTTATAAGAAAAGCATTAAAAGATGCAGGATATGGTCATATACCTGTGCTTGCTCTTTCTCTACAGGGGATAGAAGAGCATGAGGGATTTAAACTAAATTTAGGTGAATTAGTTCCACTTGTAAATAAGGTTATTATGGGAATGTTATATGGAGACTTGATAATGAGGTTAACTCAAAAGACAAGGCCGTATGAGATGATAAAGGGTTCTACTGATTTGCTTTACAACAGATGGATTGAAGTGTGTCAAAATCCAACAAGTTTTGAATTAAATAACTTTAAGCGAAATGTATACCAAATGATAAGAGAGTACAGTGTACTTGAAGTGAGCAAAGAAGTTAAGCCGAAAGTTGGTATAGTTGGGGAAATTTTAGTCAAGTATTTGCCAGCTGCCAATAACTATATTGCACAAAAGATAGAAGCAGAGGGCGCTGAAGTAATCATACCTGATTTGACAGATTTTATAATGTATTCATTCAAAAATGCTGAGATAAAACACAGTGAGCTATCTAAAAAGTGGATAACAGGATTTTTATGCAACATAGGAATTAACTACATTGAAAAATACAGAGAGATAATAAGAGAAGCCCTAGTTACTTTTGGATACCATGCACCACTCAAAATAGAAGAGATTATGGATTATGCTAAAAAATACGTGGACTTGGGCAATCAATACGGAGAAGGTTGGCTTTTGACAGGAGAGATGGTAGAGCTTATAGAAGATGGATGTGAGAACATAGTATGTGTTCAACCGTTTGGTTGTTTGCCTAACCACATCACGGGGAAAGGTGTAATAAAAGCTATCAGAGAAACCTATCCAACTTCAAATATAGTTCCAATAGACTGCGACGCTTCAGCTTCTGAAGTAAATCAGTTCAACAGAATAAAACTTATGTTGGCACAGGCAAAGAAGAATTTAGAAAATAAAGAAAGTGTACCAATAATTAAAGAGAATATCAAAATAGCAAAGAGATAAGGTGAAATTCTTATCTCTTTCTTATTTTGATTTTAAGTGTTAAACTTATATAAATAAATCTTTTTACAAAGCTAATGAAAATGATTATTGACATGTGGGGGGGGTAAATATATATACTAAAACCAAGCGGTGCCTATTATAGATTTTGTAATTCTAAGGTTTAAAGCAGTAAACTTTAGTTAAGGAGATACTTATGAAAAAAATAAAAATTTTGTTTATAGGGTTGATGTCTGTTATGCTATTATCTACTTCTGTATTTGCAAGTGATATTAGCAATAGTGAAAAAGTTGTTGATAATGACAATGAAACAAGAGTTGAAGCTACAATGTTAAGAACAGCTACTAATTTTCAAGATAAAGGTGGTTGGGGTGAATATGGATGGGGATTGAGACATGCTTGGGCTAAATATACCCATCCTCAACAAACACATAGAGTTGTATTAGTAGTAGACAGTAGCTATCACTACGGAGCTTATGAGTTAGCTGGACCACAAAATTATTCATATACAGAAGCTTTAAAGGGTGACCGTGTAAGTGCTTATGGAGAATTAAACTAAAAATAAAAACGTTTTACTATTAATTTGAAGTAGTTTAATAGCCACCGCTTATTTAAGGAAGGAGATAAAATGAAAAAAGTATATAATATCTTTATGTTGTTGTTTTCTTTTGTTTTAATAGTGTTGTGTGTAAAGAAGACAAGCATAGATGAATTTAAAAGAGTTATGGAAAACCCATTTAGAAATGGCATTAAAATAGAACAACAAAAAGGGTCAAAAGAAGTTTTAGAAAAATTGTTGGATATGTCTAAAAAATACAATTTGACAATAGTAAAATCAATAAACGAACATAGTAGTGTTGATTATTACATCTATTCGCCGAATAATGAATTTCAAAGAAATATTTTAAAAATTTCAGATGATAATTTTAAAACTATTACAAATATGCCAAGCGATTCAAAAGAAAAGGCCTTTAGCATGTTCTATAATAATAAAATAAATTTTAAATCACTTGAAGAATTAAAAAATATAAGTCTTGAGGGAATTTATAATATCTATGGTGAAGGCTCAAATATGTTTTTGAACGATTTAGAAAAAGTTAATGCGCAATATCAAGAATTTTTTAATATTTCTATAGAAGATAGCTATAAATACCATGGGAAGGGCTTTAATTATGAGTATGAAAGCGGAATGTATTTGATATTATCTATGGGAATGTTGGTAATCGCTTGTGTATTGGCTATGTACTTGGTTGATTCAAATGAGAGAGGATTTGCCATAAGAAAATTAAATGGGCATGATGAAAATACTATATTAAAGAGGACTTTTTTTAAGGAAATAGGATTTCCTTTAGCTTTAAGTGTAGGTATAAGTATTATAATTTCAATTTTGTTTATATATCTAAAAGGTTACTTATCAAGAGTAGAAAATCTTTATATATTTTTTAAAGGATTAAAGTACTATATTATATTTTTATTTGTACACTTAGTTTACGTAGTCTTATATTTAAAATTTAAATTGAGTAGACTAAGAGCTAAACAAATGGCAATGGTAATAAAATCCGGAAGACGAAACGGCAATATTTTAAATCAATTGACAGTTATGGGTTCGATTTTTATTGTAGTCATTAGTTTGGTATGGCTCTATCCGGATGCAAGTGAACTGGCATCTAAGAAGAGTATGATGAATAACTATAAAAAGTATATGGACTATACAAAAGTGGGTGTTTGGAATTCTAAGGAGGTAAAAAATGAAACAATATATAAATTGGGAGAACTTTGGAAAATTTTAAATGACAATGGGGCAATTTTATTTAGTAAAATAGGCGAAGATGATGCAAAAGTTCCAATGAATTATATTTACATAAATAAGAAATATATAGAGGTTTCAAATTTACAAGACCAAAATAAATCGCTTCAAAATTTATCTGATGACTCAAAGGTTATGGATATTATTGTGCCAAAAAAATTAAGGGAATATGAAAGTGATATTTTACAAAAGGCTCATATGTACCACGTGAGAGATAAGTTTTTGTACGAAGATATATTGAATAAAACAGACTACTATTCTGAAAATATAAACAATCCTGATTATAGGGAAAATATATACTATATAGAAGATAGTAAAAATTTATTTAATTTCTCTAATACAGCTAGATCAAATGGCAATGATGTATTTCTTGTAATAAATAATAAAAATGTAAATGGGAATGCCTATATACCGACATTACCAGCATTAAATATACCAAATGATAAAGTGCTTGAACAGAAAATTGAACAATTTTTTCAAAGCGATAGCATGAGGCATACTACTGACTACACTATTACTCCATTAAAGGTTGAATTAGGAGATGGGCTTAGGTTTTATGAAATAAATGTGAAGATAGCTGTTTCTGTGTTTATATTTAGTTTATTATTTTTAATAATGTCAATCTACACTTATGCGTCTGTATATTTTCAAAATAATAAGAATAAAATTTCTATTAAAAAATTCTTAGGGTTTGACTTTTTCAAGATACATAAAAAGATTATGATGAATTTTGTTATATCTGAAATATTAATTTTTGCATTATCAATAGCAATGGCTAAGTATTTTGAAAATAGCATTAAATATTTTTATGCATTGAAACCCGCAATAGCAATAAACATAGTAGTTTTATCTATAAGTTTTATAGTTTTTATATTCGTTTTAAGGCGAAATGAAAAATATAAGATTGTAGAAGTATTAAAAGGAGAATGATATGGAAAAAATCATAGAATTAAAAGATATATCCAAAAGTTATGGGGAAAACAGTGTATTAAAAGGTTTTAGTGATATATTTTCAACTGGAGAAATGGTTGCTTTGGTTGGAAAGAGCGGAAGTGGGAAGAGTACGTTGTTAAATATTATAGGGCTGTTGGAAAATAGTGATAGCGGAGAAATAATTTATAAAGGTCAATCTATAGACAATATTGACTCTAAACAAGCTATGCGGATTAGAAGATATGGACTGGGATATGTATTTCAAAATTTTGCATTAGTTGAAAATGAAACTGTTTTAGAAAATTTAAAACTTGCATTAGAGTATAGAAAAGGTGTAAATAAAACCAATTTAATTGAAGAAGCATTGAACAGTTTTGGGTTGAAAGATTATGTAAACCATAAGGTATATCAATTGTCAGGAGGGCAACAACAGAGAATAGCTATGGCAAGAGTTGAGTTAAAACCTTGTGAGGTTATTTTAGCTGACGAACCTACAGCATCTTTAGATAGAGAAAATGGGACTATTGTAATAGAAACTTTGAAAAGATACAGAAACCAAGGAAAGTTAGTAGTTAT
The DNA here is from genome assembly GCF_900176115.1 of Peptoniphilus asaccharolyticus DSM 20463. GTDB lineage: Bacteria > Bacillota > Clostridia > Tissierellales > Peptoniphilaceae > Peptoniphilus > Peptoniphilus asaccharolyticus. Next base: position 167,221 of record NZ_FWWR01000009.1, read on the forward strand.
AGCAACACATGATATGGATATAGCTAAGGAGTGCGACAGAATAATTAGATTAGACTGATTAATTTTTAGCGTAAGATTTAATATAGAGTGAATGAAGCCTATTCAAAGTCGGCTTCATTTTTTAGTTACATCTAAATAAAATATTCAATCATACGAAGAGGTGATTTTAATTTTTTAATGAAGATTTATACAATTAATGTTCAATAAATTATTATTTAGAATCTGTGTAAGATAGAGCATATAATTTATTATTACAAATAAATTTGAATTATTTTATTAGTCATATTCATAAAATGTATAATGATGATTATTGACAATGGATAGATTTTAAAGTAAAATTAAAAATTTGACTTAAGTAAATAAATGGTATATAATAATTATGATAGTTTTCGCGCGTGTAGAGAGGACGGTAATTCATGAATCAAATGTATGAAATAAAGAATGAGTTGGAAGAAAATCTTGGTAAGAAAGTTATCATAAAAGCTAATAAGGGTAGAAAGAAGTACATCACAAGAAAAGGCATCTTAGAGTCTGTATATCCAAGTTTATTTTCTGTGTCAGTTGAAAATGGCGATGAAAAAGCGTTAGTTACTTATACTTACTCCGATGTTCTCACTGAAACAGTCAGAATTTTAATTTTAGATGATGATGTAGATTTTAGTGATATAAAAGCAAAAAAGATATCTTAAAATAGAGATAGAGCCTCAAGGCTCTATTTTTTTGTGTTATAATTTCAAAGAGGTGGAGAAATTGAAATCGTATGCGAAAATAAATTTATCTTTAGATGTTGTATCAAAGAGAGAAGATGGATACCACAATATTGCAAGTATAATGCAGAGAATAGATATATATGATGAGATGGAAATAGAAAAATCTGAAAAATTTAATTTTGATTCAGATATGGAATTGCCTGAAGAAAATACAGTTACAAAAGCATATAGAGTGCTTACTGAATACATGGAAAGAGATTTGCCGGTTAGTGTAAAGTTACATAAGAATATACCTACAGGAGCGGGGCTTGCTGGTGGATCTGCTAATGCAGCAACTCTATTTGAGGAGATAAATAGAATATATGATTTGAATTTAAGTACAGATGATCTTAGAAAACTTGGAGTAAAAGTTGGGGCAGATGTTCCTTTTATGATAGGTGGGGAAACTGCACTATGCGAGGGTATAGGAGACTTGATTACTGATTTAGATATAAATTTTTCTAAGTTGAAAGCTCTTATTATAAATCCGGGTTTTGAAATTAGTTCAAAAGAAGTCTATTCACAAATGAATATAAGAGATGAGAGAATAGATTTTAAATCTTTAGAAATGTCTTTAAAAAATGGGAATTTAACAGAAATTTCTAAATATCTTAGAAATGATATGGAAAATGTTGTGTTTAAAAAATATAAAGAAGTGGAAAATATAAAAGAAGAGCTGTTGAAACACACACAATCGGCACTTATGAGTGGCTCCGGCTCTACAGTATATGGACTATTTGATAATGAAGATGATTTAAAAAAAGCTTATGATAAATTTAAAAAGCTCTATAAAAATACTTACATGGTGAATTTAATATAATGATTTATATAGTTGATGACTCAATAGGGGCACTTGTCTTTTTAAAGCAGTGCAATGTGGGAGGCAATGTCATAATAGACAACTTATACTTTCCACTGGCTATGATGCCAAATACAATTAAATATAGAATTGATTTGATTGAAGAGAATGTTAAAGGGAATATTCTCTGCACTAATCCATCTATGGCAATTTATTTTAAAAATGCTATAACAGGACTTGAAAAATTTTATGAAGATTTTGAAAGAAACCCAGGTACTGTTCTATCAAATAAGATTTTTGCTGAAAAATTTGGTGGGATTGATGTTCAGGTTCTTGTCAATACGGTAGTTGATGGGAATATAAGTAGCTATGTGACTAAAAATCTATTGGATTCTTACATAGGTGATTCAACTATGGTGTATGTTATGGAACCATGCATCCATTACTACAGAGAGTATATGGAAAAATCTTATCCGAATGTGAAATTTAAATTCTTATTTGACTATATAGCTGATGAGATGGGAGAGGTCAACACAAAGTCTAAATACTATGTAACTGGGAATAGGAGAGGTTTTTATATTGGAGCAGAGGAATTACTGGGAGGTAATTATGCCTCTATTAGGAGACTTAAATGGTAGAGATAGATGAGTTTCAAGAGATTCTTGAAGAATTATATGAGGAATTACCTGAAGAAATATACGAGGGTTTAAATGGTGGTATAATTCTTGAGGAAGAGTGTAAGTATTATGAAAATGAATTTGGACTTATATGTCTTGGAGTATATGAAAGAGGTATGCTTGGAAGATGTATAAGAATATACTACGGTTCTTTTATGAATATGTACTCTTGGTATGGTAGAGAAGATTTAAAAAATGAAGTTAGAAAAACTATGCACCATGAGTTGACACACCATATAGAATTTTTAGCCAAAGATAATGATTTAGAAATAGAGGATATAGAATTTTTAAAAAATTATAGAGAAAGTAAGGAGAATGGATGAATAAAGTAGTCGGTTATTTTTATAAGACAATAGGCACTGTTATAGATTACACCTTACAGGGTTTGATATACATATTTACTGTGCTTGTGAATGTCTTTTCGTCAATAAAGCAACTGTTTGGGTTGTTGTTTTCAGCAGCTGGATGTTTAGTATTCTTTTTCATATTGAATCCATTTATATTGGCAACAATTATTAGAAGTCCGATATTTTGGGTTGGAGTGTTGTCTCTTATAGTTCCGATAATAGGGACTATAGCTGTGAGTTATTTAAAATACATTCATTATATGGCGACGGAATATTTCTATGACAAGGCAGATTTCCACATTCTTGGCAGAACTGCTGCTTATAAGAGAATGGAAGATTATGGTGCTAAGTATAGAGAAAATCTTGAAAGAGAGAGACTAAAAAGAGAGCAAGAGAGAAGAAAGAGACAAGAGGAAGAGTTCAGAAGACAGTTCGGAGATTTTGGAACTGGCGGGAATCAATGGGGAAGTTGGACTTTTGGTTCATTTGAAGATTTTGAACAATTTTTTGGTCAAGCCCAAAGCGGTGGTTATTACAATGGCTATGGACAACAAGGTAGCTATCAAAATCAAAGCTACCAAGCTCCAAACTCTTTTAAAAATCAATATGAAGCAGCTTGTGATATGTTAGGAGTGCCTTACACTGCTGATAAATATGAAATAAAGTTGAGCTATAGAAAGATGGCGAAACTTTACCATCCAGATTTAAACAAAGCAGAAGATGCTGCTGAGAAATTTAAACAGATAAATAATGCTTATGAATTTTTAAGCGATGATAATATTGTGAGGTATAAGAATTTACATTGAAACCAAAACAAAATTACAATCTTTTAATGGAACAAGAACTAAAAAAATTAGATCATAGACCAAAACTTTTGTTACACGTTTGTTGTGCGCCGTGTTCATCTGCTGTCATAGAGAGAATGGTAAACTATTGCGATATATGCGTGTTGTTTTACAATCCAAATATGGACTCTGAAATGGAGTTTATAAGACGAGCTGAAGAACTAAATAGGTTAGTGAGTGAGTCGGGCTGGAGTGTGGATGTGGCGGTATTAGAATATGACCATAGCGAGTTTTTAGAGATAGCAAATGGGCTTGAAGATGCACCAGAGGGCGGAGCAAGATGTATGAAATGTTATAGACAACGTCTTGAAGAAACTGCCAAGTATGCAGCAGAAAATGGTTTTGAATATTTTACTACCACGCTTTCAATAAGCCCTTATAAAAATGCTGAAGCACTTAATTTAATTGGGAAGTCGTTGGAAGAAAAGTATAATGTGAAATATTTGTATTCAGATTTTAAAAAGAAAAATGGTTTTAAACGTTCAACAGAACTTTCAGATGAGTATGGTTTATATAGACAAGATTATTGTGGATGTGAGTTTTCTAAAGAAGAGAGAGAAGCTGAATTGAAAAAACAATGTTCTGTTTGTGAAGAATAATAAAAATCGGAGGCGTATGTCTCCGATTTTTTATATTATTATAAAATTATTAATGTTTTCGAAAATGATGTAGGGATTTTTTGAAATCAATTTTGAGAGTTTTATTTGTTTCTATTTGTGGATCGTACCATTCAAGCAATACAGTATCCTCATCGTACCATTCTTTCACATTTACTTGAAAACAAGGATATTCAAAAAAGAATTTAATTTCATTTTCATTTTCATCCAAAGAACTATATGTTCCAACTACAGAATCATGACTTAATGATCCTCCATTTTTTAAGTAAAAGTTAATAACATTTTTTCGATTTGGAGAAGAATAAGAACCTATAATATTTTCAGGATCATATTCAACAAAAAATATTATAGGACTGAGAAAATACAAATAAATTAGCGTAAAAAATAATATCGTAGTTGAAATGCCAATTAAAAATATTATATAGAATTTTTTCATCAATATCTCCTTTAAAATAAACCAATTAAATGATTTAATTTGAATTATATGTTTAATATAACTCTTCAATTCTAAAAACTTTATGTAAGTTGTTTATAATATCAGAAGCTACGAGTGAATCCATACTGAAGGTATCAGCGGCGAAGTCTCCAGCCATTCCATGCATAAAAACTCCAAGCTTTGCAGCGTCAAATGAATCTATATTTCTTCCAAGGAGTGATGTTATTATGCCTGAGAGGACATCTCCTGAACCGGCAGTTGCCATTCCAGGGTTTCCGGATACATTCATATAGGTTTTATCTTTAGAGGCGACAATTGTATTGTGACCTTTTAGAACTAAAGTCACATCATATTCTTTTGTGAAGTTTTCTGCACATTCAACACGATTTTTGTTTATGTATTCGGGAGATAGTCCTGTGAGTCTTGAAAATTCAACTGTGTGTGGAGTTAAAACAGTTGGGTATTTTCTTGACTTTAACAAATCAAGGTTTTTAGCCAACAAGTTTATACCATCTGCATCTACTAAAAGTGATTTTTCAACAGATAGGACAGCTTTTAATATATCTTCTGATTGTTTTTCTGTTCCCATTCCAGGACCAACGCATAATGAATTTAAATTTTCTAAAAATCCCATCATAGAATTTATATCGTCAAAACTTTTGGCAATTGGCTCAATGTATTTTAAAGTCATAATGTCTAAAATGTCTTTTGAAACAATATTGTATACAAGACCTGAACCTGTTCTAAGAGCGGCATTGCTAGCCAGATATGCAGAACCTGTCATTCCTTTTGAACCAGCTATGATTCCAACTTTGCCATAGGTTCCCTTGTGTGAATTTGGATTTCTCTTTTTTAAAATTCCCTTAATTTCGTCAGGGATTGTATAAGATTCAAAAAATTTTTTCATATTTCACCTACTTTAATCAATCATATCACAAGTATATAAAAAGAGGTTTGAGATATCTCAAACCTAAAGTTTATTTATGTTCAATTACATATTCAAGAATTTGGATGGCATTTAATGCGGCACCTTTTCTTGTGTTGTCTGAAACGCAGATGAAGTTGATTCCATTCTCTACGGAATAGTCACGTCTTATTCTTCCCACAAAGACGTCATCTTTTCCAGTTGCTGTAAGAGGCATAGGATAGATGTTATTTTTAACATCATCTTCTAAAACTATACCATCTGAAATTTTAAACAGTGACGAATTGTCAAATCAAATGCAACACCTATGGTAAGAGACCAAAAAGTTCTTCTTTAGGTGTTTTATATTTTATACATTTTCTAGGTCTATTATTCATTAAACTTAAGTTATAATTTAATTCATCAATATTCACTTCTGATAAATCCATACCCTTAGGATAAAACTCCCTCAAAAGTCCGTTACTATTTTCATTTGTACCTTTTTGCCATGCACAATAGGGATCACAAAAATAAGTTTTGCATCCTAATTCTTTTTCTATTTTCTCAAATTCTGAAAATTCTTTACCTCTATCAAAGGTTATTGTTTTTACTAATTCTTTTGGATAATCTTTTAATGCATTTATTATTGCTGGTGTTACGCTTTCCGACTTTCTATTTTCAACTAGGATTGCTATATAATATCTAGATTTTCTTTCTGCTAAAGTTACGAAACAACATCTACTTTTCCTTTTATGATCTAATCTGCCTGATTCCACTGTATCTGCTTCCCAGTGGCCTAATTCTTGCCTTCTGTATATCTCTTTAGGTCTTTTCTTAATTGTTCTACCTTTATCATTGAATTTTCCTCTTTTTTCTGCTGGCCTTTTAAATTTAGCTTTTCTTCTCAAATTTTTCATACTAGTTTTTGGCAGCTTTTTGGCGTGTATCATTCTATATATCGTTGATGTAGATGGTAATTCATGAATCTCATTTGTGTTTCTATTTGATATTTGTTCAGGGGACCAATGTTCGTTAATCTTTACAGTTAAATAATCAATAACATCTTTAGAAAATTTACTTTTTCTATGGCAGTCTTTTCTTCTATCAATATATTTATCATTTGCCTTTATCGGAAAGTACTTAGTGTAACTTCCCCTACTAACTTTTATCTTAGATGAATTTCTTTTAATTTCTCTAGATATTGTACTAGGTGACCTTTTAAGTGCTTGTGCAATTTTCCTTATACTCATTCCTAAATTTAAAAATTGGTAAATACAAGATCTTTCTTCTATGGTAAGATGGTTATAGCTCATAGTTAATCACTCCTTTTAATATGTTTTGTTTGGTCACTTACATATTAACACAGCTGATTAGCTATGAGTTTATTTATGTTGCACTTGTTATGATAAATTATCCAGTTCAAAAATTTGTTCTATTTCAAAAGGCTTTTCTGTTTCAACAACTATGTTTACCATATGACTTTCAAAAACTGGTATTCTAACAGCAGTTGCAGTTATTTTTAGAGAGTCATCAGATAGAATCTTACGACTTTCATTAACCATCTTAAGTTCTTCTTTAGAATATCCATCTTCAACAAAATCATCTATATGTGGAATTGCATTGTGTGATATTTGATAAGGATAAAAATTATTTTTTCCGCCCCAGTCTCCTAATTTTAAATCGTCAATTCCATTTATGCCACTTCCTGCAACAGCTTGATAAGTAGTGTATATAATTCTCTTTATTCCAAAGTTTTTATAAATTGGGTTAAGAGCAACTACAGATTGTATTGTAGAGCAATTAGGATTTGAAATAATACCATTTGCTTTTAGAGCCTCTTCTGGATTTATTTCGGGTACCACAAGAGGAACTTCGGGGTCCATTCTAAAAGCTGAGGAATTGTCTACAACTGTTATTCCGTTTTCAGCAGCTAATTTAACATAGATTTTCGCAAGTGGAGAATCAAGTGCTGAAAGAGCGTAGTTGATATTATTATTTAATAAGTTTTCTTCATTAAGTTCAAGTATTGCATATTTTTCACCTTTAAAATATAAATCTTGACCAGCAGAATTTTTTGAAGCAAAGAAGAATATATTATCAAATTTAAAATTTCTCTCAGCTAAAATTCTTCTCATTTTTTGTCCGACAAGGCCTGTCGCACCAAGTATTGCTAAATTTATCATCTATTTCCTCCCGTCTTTTTAAGTATTTTAGCATTATAATAAGCATTTTTCAATACATCATATTAATTAAGTTATACTTATAATTAAAATGCATGGTATAATAAATCGAAAAGAGAAGGTGATAGAAATGATCAATATAGCATTTTTAGGATATGGTACTGTTGCACATGGTGCTTACAATATAATTAATAAAAAGAAAAGTGAAATTAAAGCCATTCTTGGAGAAGAAGTGGTTGTTAAAAAAATTTTAAAACGTAACACAAATGGAGTTACAGAAGATGGCAGAGATATTTTCACTTCTGACTATAATGAAATCTTAGAGGATGGAGAAATAAGCTTGGTGGTTGAGATGACTGGCGATTTAAAGGCTAGTTATGAATATATATCACAGGCATTTAAACATAAAAAACACGTTGTTTCAGCAAATAAGGCGGTGGTGAGTGAATATTTTAATGAGTTGCACTCTCTTGCCTATGAAAATGGAGTATCTTTTCTATATGAAGCGGCTGTTGGAGGGAGTATACCTATAGTTACTCCGCTTATGAACCAAGTTATTCTAAATAAGGTAAACAGAATAAGAGGAATTCTAAACGGGACTTCAAATTACTTGTTGAGTAGAATGTATGATGATGGAATCTCATATTTAGATGTTTTAAAAGATGCTCAAGACCTAGGTTATGCTGAAAGTGACCCTTATGATGACGTTGAAGGCGTGGACACTCTTAGAAAACTTGCAATTTTATCTACCATAGCTTTTAAGGGTGTTGTGAAAAACCAAGATATTTTGAGATTTGGAATTTCAAATATAAAAGATGTGGATATAAAATATTTAAAAAATAAAAATTTAAAAATAAAACTTATGGCAAAAAGTGTGCTTAAAGAAAATAAATTTTCAGCTGTAGTTGAGCCTGTAATTTTGAATTCAAATGATAAGTTATACAATATAGATGGCGCAGACAACAGTGTTGAAATTTTTGGAGAAAACTATTCATCTTTAGTATTCGCCGGAGAGGGAGCGGGTAGTTTGCCGACAGGAAATGCAATAGTGACTGATATAGTTGATATATTGAGAGGTGTAGCTTTAAAAGTTCAAACCACAGAAAAGATAGTATGTAAAAATCAAATAGAGTCTGAATACTATGTGAGAGTGCCTAAAGATTTTAAATTCAACGAAAAGGTGAGTTCAGAGGAACTAATTGGGGAATATAAAATATTGAGAACTGAAAAAATTGATAGAAACAATTTACTCAATATATTATCTTGTGAAGATTATTTTATAGCGAGGTATGAAATTTAAAATTCTGGAGAGATAAGATGGAAATAACAAAAGAGGCAATAGATTATTTAAACAAAAATGGAGCAGACTATGTGGTTATAAATTCAAATATATCCTCTAATAGAGTTGCATCTTGCTGTGCGGCGGTAAATCCTAAGTTTGAAATAGTAGTTAGCTTTGGAGCGGGAAGTCTTGAAGAAGAGAGATACAATCTTAAGCAATATCAGGACAAAAAAATTTACATTGGCAAGAAGGCGGAAAAAGTTATAGGCGAAAATTTCAAAATAGGATTGAAAAAGAGTCTGTTTAGCAAGAAATTGGTCTTAGAAAATTTTGAGGAAATAGATTTGAATTGCCTTGAAGATATGAATGAGAGGGGATAATTTGAAAGTTTTTGTTACAAGTAGATTACCGGAGCAAATTTTAAATAGGATTTATGATTTGGGTGTTGAGTTGGATTATGAAGATTCAAATATTCCTTTGCCAACTGAAAAGATAATTGAAAGGCTTAGTGGCGTTGAGGTTTTAATCTGTCCACTTTCAGACAAGATAACAAGAGAAGTTATAGAAAATACAAATTCAAAAGATTTAAAGTTAATTGCAAATTATGGAGCTGGTTTTGACAATGTGGATATAGTTGCAGCCAAAGAAAATGGAATTGCTGTGACCAATGCACCTGCGCCATCTTCTGCAGTTTCTACAGCAGAACTTACTTTTGCTTTGATGTTGGCATCAGCTAGGAAGTTGGTTCAAGGCGAGAAAGATTTAAGAAGTGGAAATTTCTTTGGTTGGAGACCAACTTATTTTCTTGGAGACCAACTAAAAGGCAAAACTCTTGGTATAATAGGTATGGGAAATATAGGTAAGAATCTTGCAAAGAGAGCTTTGGCATTTGATATGAATGTAATTTATTATTCAAGAAATAGAAAAGAAGATGTTGAAAGTCTTGGAGCAGAATACCTATCTAAAGAAGAAGTAATAAAAAATTCTGACTTTTTATCTTTACACACAGCTTTTGCACCAGAACTAAGACACATGATTGGTGAAAGTGAATTTAAAAAAATGAAACCTACTTCACATTTTATAAATGCTGCGAGAGGACCTTTAGTTGACGAACAAGCTTTAGTGAAAGCTCTAAAAGATGGTGAAATACGCTCGGCGGCACTTGATGTATATGAGTTTGAACCAAGAGTTACTGATGAGTTGCTCGAACTTGAAAATGTAGTCTTAGCTCCGCATCTTGGGAATGCCACAGAGGAAGCAAGATTTGAGATGGGAAATGCAGTGGTAGATAATTTAGAAGATTTTATTGCAAATAGAAATTTAAGGAATAGGGTGAATTAATGAAAATTGGAATTGGATCAGATCACGCGGGATTTGAATTAAAAGGAAAGCTAAAAGAACATTTAGAAGCTAAAGGATATGAAGTTGTAGATTATGGAACACATTCACTTGATTCAGTAGATTATCCTGACTATGGAAAAGCTGTAGCAAATGCTATTTTAGCTGAAGAAGTTGAAAAGGGAGTTTTGATTTGTGGAACAGGAGTTGGGATTTCAATTTCTGCAAACAAAGTAAAGGGAATCAGAGCTTGTGTATGTTCAGAGCCATACTCAGCTAGAATGAGTGTAAAACACAACAATGCACAAATTATAGCAGTTGGAGCAAGAGTGGTTGGAGAAGACCTTGCAAAATTAATAGTTGATGAATTCTTGGCAGAAGAATTTGAAGGTGGAAGACACCAAAGAAGAATCGACAAGATGATGGAAATTGAAAAATAAAATTTTAATTAACTCTCTAATGTAAAAGTTAGAGAGTCTTTTTATGTAAAAGGCTTTTAAAAACAATTTTATTCAAGTATACTTTTCATAACAAGAGGAGGATGTATGAGAGAAAAACTAAAGATTAAAATTGTATTGGCCATTTGTATTTTTATGTTATTGCCCACAAAAATTTTCGCAACAAATTTTGAAACAGAAAAGATAAATGACTACACAAAGTGGCTTAAAAATTATCAAGATGGATATAGAATTCAAGTGCCGGCTGATTCTAAAGTCGAAATGAAAAGAAATTTACTTTCAACGGAGATGGATTTTTTTGATGTTAATTTAAAAATCTATGTTGAAGATTTAAACAAAGACTTTAACTATCAAACTTATGAATACTACTCTTTGAGAGGAATAAGGACTAATCCGGAACACAAGATTTCATTTGATGGCAAAGTAAATACCAAGATAGGAAGTATGCACAAGATAAAGTTTTCAAGACAAAAGCTAAGTGCAGTTGAAAATGACAAGCCAAATTACATGATACTTTTTAAAAACTTGGGTGATAGAGCACTAACTGTGATGGTGAAGAGTAGCTCGCCAATAAATGAAAAGATGATAATGCCAATGGTGGAATCAATCAAGTTTGACATAGCTAAAAAGCCGATAGCTCCTGAAAAAGTGCAATCAAGTATGCAAAATGAAAACTTTGATAGAATGCTTGATAAAAAGACTTTTGAATTATACAAACAAGATTTTGCAACAGAACATCCTACAATATGGGGGCTGTATTCAGTTGACTTTTGGAGATTTCCAGACACTTCAATTGTAGAATCAGAAATTGGACACAAATTTAAATATGCATTAGTGTACCATGATTTTAGTTTTCCAAATTCACAAGTTAAAGATGCACTTGATGTGGCAATGATTCAAGAAAAAACTGTAGAGTTGACATTCCAATCTCAAATTGTAAATGGTGAAAATCAAACCTATGATGTATTGGACGGCAAGTATGAAAATTATTTTAGAGAACTTGCAAGAATGGTGAAAGTTAAAAAATTGCCTATTTTATTTAGAATAGGTAATGAGATGAATGGGGATTGGTGTGCTTATTCAGCGTACAACACAGGCCTTGACGCAGATATCTATAGAGAATTTTATAATTATATATATAAGATTTTTGAAGAAGAAGGAGCTAATCCTTATGTGTTGTATGTATTTAATCCTAACGGAAGAAATTTTCCAAACTTTAAATACAATGATGGTTCGGAATACAGACCTAACACAGACAAGTACGATATAGTTGGAATGACACTTTACAATACAGGAAATTACTATTCATTTGAAAAGTGGGAAACTTTTGAACAACTATATGCTCCACTGTATAAGAAGATGGTTCAGTCTTATGAAAAACCTCTAATGATAACAGAATTTTCATCATCTACTGTTGGTGGGGATAAAGTTAAGTGGACTAGAGATATGTTTGAAGCTTTGAAAAAATTTGACAAGATAAAAGTTGCTATTTGGTTTAGTGGGACGGATTTAGATGAAAATAAAAATCCTGCTAGAACATACAAAATAGATGAGCCAAGAGATGTGCTTAAAGTATTTAAAGATAATTTACCAAAGAATAGATAAATTGAAAAAATAGTTTGACTTTAATTTATTTAAGTGATAGAGTATATACAATTTAAAAATCATACGATAGTAAAAGAGGCTGCGAATTTCATCAGTAAGAAATGAAAGGGGAATTCGCCGAAGGGAAACCTGGGGATGCGTAGAATATGCGTATAACTGTCTATCTAAGAGTGCCCACTTTTAGATAGAAGTGCTTTTACTGATCGGGGGCGAAAGTAGACCATGGTGCTTTTGCTCATGGTTTTTTTGTATTTAAGGGGGGATTATGAGAAGAGTTGTTATGAAGTTTGGCGGAAGTTCAGTTGCCACCACAGAGAAGATAAAGAAAGTTGCAGAGATTTTAAAACGTAGAAAAAATGGAATGAATGACATAGTTTGCGTAGTATCAGCCATGGGAGATACTACAGATGAACTGTTAAGCCTTGCTGGAGAACTCTCCAAAAATCCTTCAAGACGTGAGCTCGATATGTTGCTTGCTACAGGAGAGATGGTTTCAGCTTCTCTATTAGCTATTGCACTTAATGAGATGGGAGAAAAAGCCATAGCATTAAATGGAGTACAAGCTGGATTTCAAACTAAGGGTAGACATGGATTTTCGAAAGTTGTGGATGTAGATACTTTTAGAATAGAGAAAGAATTATTGGAAGATAAGATTGTAATTGTGACAGGTTTTCAAGGTTTGAATTCAAATGAAGATTTTTCAACTTTGGGAAGAGGTGGCTCGGACACTTCTGCTGTTGCGATAGCTTCCAAGCTTGGAGTGGATTGTGAAATTTATACAGATGTTGACGGGATATATACTGTTGACCCAAGATTTCATAAAGAGGCTAAGAAACTTACAAAGGTTTCTTATGATGAGGCTATGGAAATGGCGCATCTTGGAGCTAAGATTATAGACCCAAGGTCTGTAGAGATGGCAAAAAAATATGGAATAAGAATTTATGTAGCTCTTAACAGTGCAAGTGTGTTGGGAACATATATCGGGGAGGACAGCGTGGAAGAAAGTATAATTTCAAATTTATCGGTTCAAGATAATATTTTATTGGTAAAGAAGACTTTGAAAGATGAATCTGTTGCTGAATTATTTTTAAACTTGGCGAGAGAGGATGTAAATATAGATATAATTTCAAAAATGGACACAGATGGAAAGACACTTGTGAGATTTACATCAGTGATTGATGAAAAGAACTTAATTGAAAAAGTTGCGGACGACTTTGAATTTGTGGAAAATGTCTCAAAGGTTAGCATAATAGGAAATGCAATGAGAAATCAGTCTGGTGTGGCGGCTAGAGTTTTTGATTTACTTAATTCAAATGGAATAAATTTCCATGGACTATCCACTTCTGAAATCTCAATTTCAATAATAGTAGATACGATAGTAAAAGAAAAAGTAATGAATTTATTAATTCGTGAGTTTGAATTGTGAGGTGCTAAATGAGTATTTTTAGAGGGAGCGGAGTTGCTTTAGTCACTCCATTTAACGAAGATGGAAATGTTAATTATACAGCGTTAGATGAACTTTTAGAGTTTCATTTAGAGAACAGTACAGATGCTATTGTAATAGTTGGGACTACTGGAGAGGCCTCAACTTTGACTGATGAAGAACAAGTTGAAGTTGTTAAATTTACGGTTGATAAAGTAAATAAAAAGGTACCTGTAATAGCCGGAGCGGGTTCTAACGATACAAGACACGGAATAAACTTATCTAAGATGATAGAAGATGTTGGTGCTAATGCACTATTACAAGTTACACCTTATTACAACAAGACTTCTCAAATAGGACTTTTAAAGCACTTTGAGGCAATTGATAGAGCTGTGAAGATACCTATGATAGCTTATTCAGTGCCAGGCAGAACTGGAATGGGAATAATGCCTGAAAGTGTTGTGGAAATTTCTAAGATGAATAATTTTGTGGCTATAAAAGATGCAACAGGAGATTTGGGATACACTGCTAAAGTTGCTTCGCTAGTTGGAGATGACTTTGATATTTATTCAGGCAATGATGATATAGTGCTACCTTTGATGTCACTTGGTGGAGTTGGAGTTATATCTGTTTGGGCAAATATATTTCCAAGAGAAGTACATGATATGTGTGAGGCATTTTTCTCGGGGGATATAGAAAAGGCAAGGGGAATTCAACTTAGATTCAAAGAGTTTATAGATGCATTGTTTATGGAGCCTAGTCCAATACCTCTAAAGGCAGCTATGAATATATTGGGGTACCAAGCTTGCAATTTAAGACTACCTCTTTATGAGGCGAGCGAAAACACTAAAGAAACTATTAAGAGAATTTTAAAAGGACTTGGTAGACTATGAGAATATTTTTAGTTGGAATAACGGGAGCTATGGGTAGAACGCTACTTGAGATTTCTGATGAAATAGTATCTGGATATGCTTCAGAATGTGGCGAAATAAATGGGATTAAGGTATATGATGATTTTCAAAAAGTTGAAGAAGAATTCGATGTGATTTTGGATTTTTCAAATAAAAATATTACAGATAAAGTTTTAGAATTTGCAAAGTCAGTTAAGAAACCTCTAGTGATGGCGACTACAGGACTTGATGAAGAGACAGAGAAAAGAATTTTAGAACTTTCAAAAACACAACCAATAGTTTATTCAAAGAATTTTTCTGTTGGTATGAATGTTATGAGTGAAGTGGTTAAGTTACTGGCAAAGACTTTAAGTGATTTTGATATTGAAATTATAGAAAAGCACCACAATCAAAAAGTGGACGCTCCTTCTGGAACAGCTAAGATGCTATTCGATTCAATAAAGGAAGAACGAACAAATGCCAAAGCGGTTTATGACAGAACTCAAGTGCATGAGAAGAGAAATGCTAACGAAGTTGGAATATCTGTAGTGAGAGCTGGAAGCATAGTTGGAGAACACAGCACAATTTTTGCAGGGCTTGATGAGGTGTTGGAGATAAAACACCAAGCCGGTTCAAAAAAGATTTTTGCCAAGGGAGCTATCAGAGCTTGCGAATATGTGATTAATAAAGACAGTGGAATTTATGGTATGAAAGATGTAATAAGAGGTTAAAAGATGATAAGAGTAGGTATAGTTGGATACGGAAATTTAGGAAGATCCCTTGAAGCACTAATAGATTTAGAAGAAAATATGGAGCTTGTAAAAATATTTACAAGAAGAGATCCAAGCTCTATTGACAACAGTAGAATGGAGTCTTTAGATAATATTTTAGATTATAAGGGAAAGATTGATGTCATGGTGTTGGCATTGGGTTCAGCAACTGACATTCCGGAAATGGGACCAAAGATAACAGAGCATTTTAATACTGTTGATTCATTCGACACTCATGCTAAAATTCCGGAATATTTTGCGGAAATGGATAAGATTTCTAAAGAAAATAATTTGGTTTCTTTTATTTCTACAGGATGGGATCCGGGACTATTTTCATTAAATAGAATGATTGCAGAGAGCATATTACCTCGTGGCAACACTAACACTTTCTGGGGAAAGGGTGTGAGCCAAGGCCATTCAGATGCTGTTAGAAGGATAGCAGGAGTAAAGAATGCAATTCAATACACTATTCCAAAGCAAGAAATTATAGATGAAATATATAATGTAGAAAGAAGTCTAAAATCATATGAAACACATTTAAGAGAAGTGTTCGTAGTTGCTGAAGAAGGCGCTAATCAAGAAGATATAAGAAATGAAATAGTGACTATGAAAAATTATTTTGATGAATACGAAACAATAGTGAATTTTATTTCAGAAGAAGAATTTGAAAGAGAACATACAGGCATGCCACATGGTGGACACGTAATCAGAGTTGGTGAGACACCAAATGGAAAAGAAATCTACAAACTTAGTCTTGAACTTGATAGCAATCCGGATTTCACAGCTTCTGTAAATGTGGCATGTATAAGAGCTTGTCAAAGATTTTTTGAGAACAATAATTTTGGCTCACACACAGTATTGGACACACCTCCTGTATACTATGCTTCAAACAATATAAATCTTTTAAATAAATATTTATAATTTCTTTTTAAAATTATAAATACGGGGTATAAAAATAAAGAATACATGAGAGATGATTTCAGTTTACTCTATTTATGTATAGGGATATAGATTAATAATGGGTATAATGAAATTCGTATTTATAATTTATAAATTTATTAGGAGGAATTAATGGAAAGAATGGTTGTTGAATTTGGGATGTTTGAAACCCTGTTCTTGGCAGTATTAGGTATATACTTAGGGGATTTTTTAAGAGGAAAGTTTCCAACTCTTAAAAAATATTGTATACCTTCAGCAGTAGTAGGTGGAACAACAATAGCAATAATAACTATGATTTTATACTATGCAAATATTTTAGAACCAAACTTTGACTTTAAAACAGTTAACACATTGTTCTATTGTCTATTCTTCGCAGCAAGTGGTACAGCAGCAAGTATGGCACTATTAAAGCAAGGTGGAAAGTTAGTAGTAATATTTGCAATTTTAGCAGCAATACTATCAGCTGGACAAAATGCAGTAGCTTTAGGAGTAGGTTCACTATTAAAAGTAAATCCGCTTATCTCTATGATGACAGGTTCAATACCAATGACAGGTGGTCATGGTAATGCAGCAAGTTTTGCCCCTATAGCAGTTGAAGCTGGACAAACA
Organism: Peptoniphilus asaccharolyticus DSM 20463; assembly: GCF_900176115.1. Classification (GTDB taxonomy): domain Bacteria; phylum Bacillota; class Clostridia; order Tissierellales; family Peptoniphilaceae; genus Peptoniphilus; species Peptoniphilus asaccharolyticus. Next base: position 184,089 of record NZ_FWWR01000009.1, read on the forward strand.
GCGGCAATGGAAGTTGCTATAGCAGCAGCTACATTTGGACTTATCGCAGGTTCTATGTTAGGTGGACCATTTGGAAACTTCTTAGTTAAGAAATATCACTTTGAAGATCCAGAACTTGATAACAATTCAAAAACTCTAACAGATACAGTTTCTGAAATTTTATTCAATAGATAATTTATCATAACAAGTGCAACATAAATAAACTCATAGCTAATCAGCTGTGTTAATATGTAAGTGACCAAACAAAACATATTAAAAGGAGTGATTAACTATGAGCTATAACCATCTTACCATAGAAGAAAGATCTTGTATTTACCAATTTTTAAATTTAGGAATGAGTATAAGGAAAATTAGCACAAGACACTTAAAAGGTACACCTAGTACAATAATCTAGAGAAATTAAAAGAAATTCATCTAAGATAAAAGTTAGTAGGGGAAGTTACACTAAGTACTTTCCGATAAAGGCAAATGATAAATATATTGATAGAAGAAAAGACTGCCATAGAAAAAGTAAATTTTCTAAAGATGTTATTGATTATTTAACTGTAAAGATTAACGAACATTGGTCCCCTGAACAAATATCAAATAGAAACACAAATGAGATTCATGAATTACCATCTACATCAACGATATATAGAATGATACACGACCAAAAAGCTGACCAAAAACTAGTATAGAAAAATTTGAGAAGAAAAGCTAAAATTTAAAAGGCCAGCAGAAAAAAGAGGAAAATTCAATGATAAAGGTAGAACAATTAAGAAAAGACCTAAAGAGATATACAGAAGGCAAGAATTAGGCCACTGGGAAGCAGATACAGTGGAATCAGGCAGATTAGATCATAAAAGGAAAAGTAGATGTTGTTTCGTAACTTTAGCAGAAAGAAAATCTAGATATTATATAGCAATCCTAGTTGAAAATAGAAAGTCGGAAAGCGTAACACCAGCAATAATAAATGCATTAAAAGATTATCCAAAAGAATTAGTAAAAACAATAACCTTTGATAGAGGTAAAGAATTTTCAGAATTTGAGAAAATAGAAAAAGAATTAGGATGCAAAACTTATTTTTGTGATCCCTATTGTGCATGGCAAAAAGGTACAAATGAAAATAGTAACGGACTTTTGAGGGAGTTTTATCCTAAGGGTATGGATTTATCAGAAGTGAATATTGATGAATTAAATTATAACTTAAGTTTAATGAATAATAGACCTAGAAAATGTATAAAATATAAAACACCTAAAGAAGAACTTTTTGGTCTCTTACCATAGGTGTTGCATTTGATTTGACAATTCGTCAATAAAAAGACAGTTATGTCAGCGGTATATATGTTAGTTGTAGCTTGTGGAATAGGACAAGTTATCTTCTTAACACTAAAATATTTTGGACAAAACTTCCCAATACACGTTTGCTGTATGTTCGGTGGTATCTTAGTAAGATTATTCTTAGATAAGACAAATAAAGTTAGCGATGAAGTTTTAGAAGCTTTAGATACAGTTGGAGACTTTTCATTAGGGCTATTCGTATCTATGTCAATTGTAACAATGAAGTTATGGCAATTAGCTGGCCTAGGTGGACAATTAGTTGTACTTCTTGTGGCTCAAGTTGTGTTCATAGTGTTATTCGTATACATCTTTACTTTCAGATTGTTAGGAAAGAACTACGACTCAGCAGTTATGGCTGTAGGACACCTTGGATTTGGTACAGGAGCTGTTCCAGTTTCAATGACAACTATGAAAACTGTTTGCGACAAATATAGATATTCTAAGTTGGCATTCTTCGTAGTGCCTGTAATTGGTGGATTTATAAGTAACATTACAAATGCTATTATAATCACTAAGTTCTTAGATATAGCGCTAAAATTAAACGCAGGTATGTAATTTAATTTAATAATTATGGCAGAGCTAATGGCTCTGCTATTTTTTATGATAAAATGGTTGTAGAATAAGTAGATGTGGAGTAAATTTGATAAAAAATTTGATTAGGAGTTAAATATGTTTTCAATAGTAAATGTAGATAAAAATTGGGGAATAGGCGCAGACAATGATATGCTGATACATTTAAAAAGCGACTTGGAATTTTTTAAAGAAACTACAATGGGGAAGATAGTTTTGATGGGAAGAAAAACTTATGAAACTCTTCCAGACAAAAAGCCATTGCCGGGGAGGCGAAATATAATTTTAACCAGAAGCGATATAAAGCCTGAAGGATATGAAATTATACATACGCCTGAAGAAGCTATGGAGATATACTCAAGTGTTGAGCCTGATAATTTTGCAGTGATAGGCGGAGCGGAGATATATAAGATGTTTTTGCCATATTGTGAAAAGGCAATAATAACCAAAACACACGTTGCTTTTGAGCATGTGGAGAAATATTTTCCGAATTTAGATAAAGAGATTGATTGGGAAATTGAAACTGAAGGTGAAACTGTACACGATCCTCAAGTAGACTACCATATAGTTGTATATAAAAACAATAATATTAAAAAGTGGAATGGAATAGAGTTCTAAATTAAAAGCTCCCTCTTTACTGTTTAGTAAGGAGGGGATTTTCTAATAAGTTACAGTAGAGAGAAATTTTAAAATTATAAAAGAAATGCTCAAACCAAATATTGGAAGTATTAGAATAAGTATAAATTTTAAAATTAATGAAATGACACTAATCTTTAAATATAGGCCTTTATTTTCATCTTCAGATAGTAGTGAATAAATTAATCCGAACATAGGAAACGTAAAACATAGAAAAGCAATAAGTATATTTTTCATAAGAGCCTCCTTTTTTAAATTTTATCACATTTTAAAGTGATTGATGCAATTATTTAATTTGATAATTGGATATATAATCTGTTTTAAGATAGATCTAAGTTAGAAAAATTGGAGTCAAAAAGTTAAATTTTGTTTGATAAAATAAATCTGAAAGTATATAATAAAAGAAAACACCTCAAGATTTCGTCTTGGGTAATATTTTTTTTCATATTGGCATTGGTTATGCCAATTTTTTTGTTTTTATGGGAAATTTATTATAGTGGAGGAACAAGATGAAGAATTTTGGAAAGATGACGTTTAATAAAGCACGTATGAAGGAAAGACTACCTCATTCAGTATATATGAAATGGAAAGAAGTAGTTAGGAACAATCTTGAATTGGACCGTGATACTGCTGATGCCATTGCTCATGCAATGAAAGAATGGGCTATTGAAAACAACGCTACACACTATTCACATTGGTTTTTCCCATTAAATGGACTTACTGCTAAAAAAATGGAGGCTTTTGTAGATAGAACAGACAATGAACCTCTCATGCGTTTTTCAGGCAAGGAACTTATAAAGGGAGAGCCGGACGCATCTTCTTTCCCAAGTGGAGGTATAAGATCTACATTTGAAGCAAGAGGTTATACTTATTGGGACGTAACTGCAAATTCTTTTATAATAGATAATGTTTTATATATTCCAACTGTATTCGTAGCTTTTACCGGAGAAAAGTTAGACACTAGAGCTCCACTACTTACTTCAACTAACAGACTTTCTAAAATAGGTTCTGAGATTATGAATATGTTAGAAGAAGAACATACTTATAGAATGAGAGTTAAAGTTGGTCTTGAACAAGAATTTTTCTTAATTGATAGAGATTTATATAACAAGAGAATTGATTTAGCTTGTACAGGCAGAACTCTTTTTGGGGCAAGACCTCCAAAGGCTCAAGAGTTTGAAGACCACTATTTTGGAATAATACCTGAAAGAGTTGAAAAATTCTATAGAGAAGTAGATGAGAAACTTTGGAGTTTAGGAATTTATTCAAAAACTGAACACAACGAAGTTGCTCCAGGGCAATTTGAAGTTGCTATACTATTTGAAAATGTGAACATAGCAGTTGACGACAACCAACTTTGTATGGACATACTTAAGTCAGTTGCCAAAAAACATAATATGGTTTGTCTATTACATGAAAAGCCATTTAAGGGTGTAAATGGTAGTGGTAAGCACAACAATTATTCTATAGCAACTAACTACGGACTAAATTGTTTTGACCCAGGTGACAATCCTGAAGAAAATTTACCCTTCTTAGTCTTTGTAAGTGCGCTTATAGAAGTTGTATACAGAAATCAAACTCTTTTGAGAATAGCTTCTTCTAATGTTTCTAATGACCATAGATTGGGCGGACATGAAGCGCCTCCGGCTATAGTTTCTATGTTTTTAGGAACAGATCTTGAAGATGTATTCAGAAAGATAAGTGATGAAAATTATAAACCTAAGACTAAATTTGAACCTATGAGAATTGAGACTCTAGGGGAAGTTCCAAGTGATAAGGCTGATAGAAATAGAACTGCATCTGTAGCATTTACAGGAAATAAATTTGAATTCAGAATGCTTGGAAGTTCTAAGTCTGCTGCAGAATTAAATATTGTAATCAATACTGCAATGGCAGATGCTCTTGAAAGAATTTATGAAGAGTTAAAGGGTGCTGAAGATATAAAAGAAACAGTGTATAATATTGTAAGAAATACAATGGATAAGTACAGCGGAGTAATTTATGACAAGGACAACTATTCAGAAGAATGGATTCAAGAGGCAAACAGAAGAGGTCTTAAAAACCACAAGACTTTATTTGATGCTTTAAAAGCTGTTAAAGATGAAGATTGTTATGAAATATTCTACAGACAAGACATCTTTTCTAAAGTGGAAATGGAAGCTATTTACCAAATAGCTTATGAAGAGATAAAACAAGTTCACCTATTAGAACTTAGAACTATGCAAGAGGTAATTCAAAAGCAAATTATTCCAGTTGCTATGAAACAAGCCATGACTTATGCTGATTATTTGGCAAACATTGAAAATCAAGCTTTGAGAGCTGAACTTGAAATGTTTAATGATTCTATAACTGAGTTGTATAACTTAAGAGAAGAAATGGTTGAGCTACATGACAGATTGGAATTAGATGAAGATATTTTTAGGACTACCGAAGAGCTACAAGAAAATGCTACAATGTTATTAGAAAAAGCTAGAGTTATAATTGATGAATTAGAACTTAAGATATCAGAAAAAATCAATTATATACCAACTTATAGAGAAATGTTTAATTCATTAGTTTAGGAGGAATTAATGTCAAAGTTTATATTTGTTACTGGAGGAGTTGTTTCAGGGATAGGCAAGGGTATATCTGCAGCGAGTATAGGCCGTCTTTTAAAAGAAAGAGGACTTAGTGTATTCATGCAAAAATTTGACCCATATATTAATATTGACCCAGGCACAATGAGCCCTTATCAACATGGCGAAGTATTTGTTACTAAAGATGGTGCTGAAACTGATTTGGATTTAGGACACTATGAAAGATTTATAGATGAAGAATTGACTAAAAGAGCATCTATAACTACAGGGAAAGTTTATTCGAAAGTTATTGAAAAAGAGAGAAGAGGAGACTACAACGGCTCAACTGTGCAAGTTATACCTCACATAACTGACGAGATAAAAAAGGCAGTTTATAAAGCAGCTCAAGAATCTCAAGCTGATGTAGTTATAACTGAAATAGGCGGAACTGTAGGGGATATAGAATCTCTTCCATTTTTAGAAGCTATAAGACAAATTCACGCTGAAAGCAAACCGGAAGATGTATTATTTGTTCACACTGTATTAGTACCTACAATACCTGGTTCAGATGAATTAAAAACTAAGCCAACTCAACACTCTTACAAGTCATTAATGAGCTATGGAATTAAGGCTGACATAATAGTTGTTAGAAGTGGAGTTGAAATAACAGACCAAGTAAAAGAAAAGATCTCTTTATTCTGTGACGTACCTAAAGAGGCAATAGTAGAGTCAAAAACTGTTGAGCTTATATATGAAGTGCCAATGGTATTCCACGAACAAGGAATTGACAACTACATTATAGAAAAACTTGAAATCGAACCACAAGAATCTAAACATAAATGGAAAGAAATGGTTGAAAGATTTAAGAAAGCTGAAGGAGAAGTTAAAATTGCATTAGTTGGTAAATATGTAGATTTACACGATGCATACTTATCAGTTACTCAAGCTCTTATGGATGCAGGATATGAAAATGGTTCTAAAGTTTGTATAAAATGGGTAAATGCAGAAAATCTTGAAAAAGAAAATATTGAAGATGTTTTTGGAGATGTAGATGGAATAATTGTTCCGGGCGGATTTGGAAGCAGAGGTACTGAAGGGATGATAATGACTTCAAAGTATGCTAGAGAGCACAATGTACCTTATTTTGGAATTTGCTACGGTATGCAAATTGCACTTATAGATGTTGCAAGAAATAAACTTGGCTTAAAGGGTGCTAACTCTTCTGAAATAGATCCAGAGACAAACTACCCAATTATTGATTTACTTGAAAATCAAAAAACTGTTGAAAATCTTGGCGGAACTTTAAGGCTTGGAGATTATGACTGCATAATTGAAGAGGGAACTTTAGCAAGAGAACTTTATCAAGATGAACATATAGTTGAAAGACACAGACATAGATATGAATTTAACAACTCATTTAGAGGGGAAATAAGACGTGCCGGAGTTGTTTTCTCGGGAATAAATGAAGATTTAGATTTAGTTGAAATCATAGAAATACCTGAAAATAAATTTTTTGTTGCGTGTCAGTTCCATCCAGAATTTAAATCAAGACCTAATAGAGTACATCCATTATTCAATGGCTTTATTAAAGCTTGTTTAAAGTGAGATAAAAGCTTTTATGGCTGAATTTTGGGATGTTTACAGTAAATCCGGCGAGAAGAAAAATAGAGTCATAAAACGTGGAGATAAGATGATTAAGGGGGAGTATCACTTAGTTTCTGAAGGATGGATTAGAGTGGATAAAGACCACTATTTAATCCAGAGAAGAAGTAAAAACAAGAAGCTTTTTGCTAATAAGTGGTATTGTTCTGTAGGCGGTTCAGTCCTTGCAGGGGAAGAACCGAAAGAAGGTCTTATAAGAGAGGCCGGAGAAGAAATAGGCATTGATATTTCAAAATCTAAAATAAGGTTAAAGAGAATTATTGTAGAAAATTTTGGGATATTTTATATTTATTTGATAGATAAAAAATTGAAGTTGGAAGATTTAGTCTTACAAAAGGAAGAAGTCTCAGAAGTTAGAATTGTAACTTTAGACGAGATTTTTGAGCTGATTGAAAAAAGAGAGATGATAAAGCTGGACTACTATGACAAATTTTTTAGTTCAGCTTCAAAAATTCCAATGGATTTAAATGAATAACACATAGGAGGAAAAATGAAATTATACAATACTTTATCTAGAAGTCTAGAAGAATTTCATCCAGTAGTAGAGGGCGAAGTTAGAATGTACAATTGTGGACCAACTGTATACAACTATATTCATGTTGGGAATGCAAGACCTCTTTGTGTTTTTGATACCTTGAGAAGATATTTCATATATAAAGGAAATGAAGTTAAGTTTGTAGTCAATTTTACAGATATAGACGACAAACTAATAAATAAAGCTAATGAAGAAAATACTACTGTAAGAGAAGTTGCTGAAAGATTTATTAAAGAATTTAAAACAGACGCTAATGGATTACATCTATATGATTACAATACAATGAATCCAAGAGCAACTGAACACATTCAAGAGATAATAGATTTTATAGCAGGGCTTGTAGAAAAAGGAGCTGCTTACGAATCTGATGGAGATGTATACTTTAAAGTTGAGTCTTTTAAAGAATACGGAAAACTATCACACAAAAAATTAGAAGATTTGATAAGCGGAGCGAGAGTAGATATTTCATCACTAAAGGATAATCCGGCTGACTTTGCTCTTTGGAAGAGAAAAAAAGAGGGAGAACCTTACTGGGAATCACCATGGTCTGAAGGTAGACCAGGATGGCATATAGAATGCTCTGTAATGGCAAAGAGCCTATTAGGAGAAACTATAGACATCCATTCAGGTGGAGAAGATTTACAGTTTCCGCACCATGAAAATGAAATAGCTCAATCAGAAACATTAAATGAAAAACCTTTTGCAAATTATTGGCTACACAATGGAATGATTACTGTTGATAATGAAAAGATGAGTAAATCTAAAGGCAATTTTTTCACAGTTAGAGAAGTTGCAGAAGAATTTGACTTAGAAGTTTTAAGATTCTTTTTATTGTCAAGCCACTACAGAAGCCCAATTAATTTCTCAAGAGATGTTATGATACAAACTAAAAACTCTCTTGAAAGAATTTACAACGGAAGAGATAAATTAGTTGGACTACTTGATTCAACTCAAGAAAGAGAATTTTCAGATGCAGATAGAGAATTTTTAACTTCAATTGAAGACGAAGTTAAGTTCTTTGAAACATCAATGGAAAATGATATAAACACAGCAGATGCAATCACAGCTATTTTCAACATAGTTAAAAAGGTAAACACAGGACTAGATGAAGAGTCAAACAAAAAAGTTGTATCTCAAACGCTTGAAACACTTAATAAATTAACTAAAGTACTTGGAATTTTAGAAATGAGTCAAGAAACTGATGAGGAAGTTGAAAAACTTATTGAAGAACGTGTGCAAGCAAGAAAAAATAAAGACTTTAACAGAGCTGACGAAATCAGACAAGAGCTACTTGATATGGGAGTAGTTATAGAAGATACAAGAGCAGGAACAAAATGGAAAAGAGCTTAAAGTTTTTGAAAATTTCAAAGGGATATGATGAGAGTTCTATTAAGGAACTCTCTCCTCTTGCTCTAGCTTTTTTAGGGGACTCTGTCTATGAACTTTTGGTTAGAACTACAATTTTAAACAAAAATAAAAATCCTAAAAAACTCCATATAGAAACTATAAATTACGTAAAAGCATCAAGCCAAGCTACATCAATAGAAAACATTTTAGAGAGTCTGACAGAAGAAGAGACTGCAGTATTTAAAAGAGGTAGGAATGCAAAGTCACATACAGTTCCCAAAAATCAAAGCATATCTGATTATAGAAATGCCACAGGATTGGAATGTCTATTTGGGTACTTATATTTATTAGACAGGTCAGACAGAATACTTGAGTTATTTGAAATGATTACAGAAAGTAGGGGTAGAATATGAAAGTCGAAATTATAGCGCACACTCCTAATCCGGAAGAGTTAATAGCTAAGTCTGCTAAGCTATGCTATTCAAAAGTTGGAGTGGAAGAAATATCTGAAAATATGACTAAGGAAGATGCACAAAAGTTTTTGAAGATGCTTATGAGTTTTTCGCATGCATCACCTATCGAACATGCAAGTTTTACCTTTGCAGTAGAAGGTGTATCTAGAACTCTAACACATCAATTGGTAAGACATAGGATAGCATCTTTTTCACAACAATCACAAAGATATGTCAGACTTGATGAATTCAATTATATTATTCCACCGGAAATAGAAAAAAATGAAGAAGCAAAGAAGATTTTTATGGAAGCTATGGAAAACTCAAAAGAAGCATATAAAAAGATAACAGAGCTTTTAATAGCTGATAAAGAAGGTGAAGGAAATAAAAGTGCTGTTGAAAAGGCATCAATAGAAGATGCTAGATATGTATTTCCAAATGCTTGCGAAACAAAAATTGTATTCACAATGAATGCAAGAACGCTTATGAATTTCTTTGAATTGAGGTGTTGTAATAGAGCTCAGTGGGAGATAAGACAACTTGCTACTGAAATGCTTAAAAAATGTAAAGAGATAGCTCCTACATTATTTAGTTTAGCTGGCCCAAGCTGTGCATCTGGAGCTTGCCAAGAAGGCGCTATGTCATGCGGAAAGGCAAAAGAAGTTAGAGAATTCTATAGAAGTCTGTAATCTCTTTTGAGTGTGTAAATTATGAAATATATCTATGGTAGAAATCCTGTTATTGAAATGCTAAAAGCGGAAAAAGTTGATAAGCTATATATCCAACAAGGAAATAGAGAAGGCTCTATTAAAAAAATTTTTGGAATGGCAAAAGCTAATGGAGTTTTGGTAACAGAAGTAAATAAGAGTAAATTAGATGAGTATTCAAATGGATTAAACCATCAAGGTGTGGTTGCCTTAGTTTCTGACTTTGAGTATTCGTCAATTGAAGAAATTAAAAAAGAGGGAATAGAAAAGATTTTGATACTAGATAAAATTGAAGACCCTCATAATTTTGGTGCAATAGCAAGAAGTGCCGAAGCGTTTGGATTTAAGGGAATAATTATTCCAAAACACAATTCAGCTTATGTAAATGATGTAGTGTATAAGACTTCTGCAGGCGCTATTGAAAGAATTAAAGTTGCAATAGTAGTAAACTTAACACAGACAATAGAAAATTTAAAAGAAAATGGCTATTGGATATACGGAACTGACTTAAAAGGTGAAAATTATACATCAGTTAATTTGACTGGAAAGTTAGCTCTTGTTATTGGAAATGAAGGAAAGGGCATGTCTCAAGCACTAAAGAAACACGTTGATGCAATGCTTACAATTCCTATGGTAGGTTCAATAAATTCATTGAATGCTTCTTGTGCGGCGTCTGTTTTAATGGCAGAAGTTTTAAGACAAAGTGAAAAATGAAACCTATAAGATACAAAAAAGCTGAAAAATATCTTTTTGTAGATGGTTACAATATAATAAATGCTTGGAGCAGTTTTGATAAATCCTTGCCACTTGAAGATCAGAGAAAGCAATTGGTAGATATAATTTCAGAGTATGCGCATACAGTTGATGAGAAAGTGATTGTAGTGTTTGATGCATACATGGTTAAAAAATCAGCCGGAGCTATATATGACTACAAGGGAATATTAGTGGTTTTCACAAAGGAATTTGAAACGGCGGATCATTATATTGAAAGGCAATTGTCGGAAATGCCGAGGGTAAAAGGTGTGAGAGTTGCGACTTCGGATAATATCGAACAGCAGATTATACTTTCAAGAGGTGGAGTCAGACTTTCAGCAAGAGAATTTGAAGTTGAAGTTGGACTTTCAAAACAAGTGATCTTTACAAGACAAAAAGCATTGAAGAAAAGTTCTGAACTTTCAAACAAGATAGATGATGAGCAGCTAAACAAATTAAAAGATATTGAATTATAAATTTAGAGCACAGATTACTGTGTTCTTTTTATATTATTTATGTAATAAAGTTTGATAATGTCTATTAAAAAATTTTATTTATTGTTATAATATCAAATAAAGTCTATGATATACATAATATTTAATTAGGTGACATAGTAGATTTTCTATGTCATTTTAAATTATACAAACTTTTCTAAGTTTTGTTTAACTTTTTATTAAAAGCTGTATTTTTTGCATGTTAGAGTATATAATAAAGATTGGTATAAAAAATGGCTTAACAGAAAGGGTGGTTAAGTGGGTTTATTTGAAAAAATCTTTGGGAGCTATTCCTCAAGGGAACTAAAAAAGATTGAACCTATAGTAGATAAGGTTATGAGTCTTGAATCAGATATAAAAAGACTTACTGATCAAGAATTAAAGAATAAAACACAAGAATTTAAAGACAGATATAAAAATGGTGAAAGTTTAGATGACTTGCTACCAGAAGCATTTGCAGTAGTTAGAGAAGCTTCATGGAGAGTTTTGGGAATGAAACACTTCCGTGTGCAAGTAATAGGTGGTATTATACTTCACCAAGGTAGAATTGCTGAAATGAAGACAGGGGAAGGTAAAACTTTAGTCGCTACACTTCCTTCATATTTGAATGCAATCACTGGAGAAGGTGTTCACGTAGTTACAGTAAATGACTATTTGGCAAACCGTGATAAGCAATGGATGGGAAAGGTATATAATTTCTTAGGTCTAACTGTTGGATGTATAATTCACGATATGACTCCTGCAGAAAGACAAGTTGCTTATGGAGCAGATATAACATACGGAACTAATAATGAGTTTGGGTTTGATTATCTAAGAGACAACATGGTAATCTACAAGCATGAAAGAGTTCAAAGAGAACTTAACTATTGTATCGTGGATGAGGTCGACTCAATCTTAATAGATGAAGCGAGAACTCCTCTTATCATTTCCGGTATGGGAGATGAATCTACAGAATTATATACAAGAGCTCGTGACTTTGTAGAAACTTTGAGCTTTAGAATAAAAACAGAAGATGAATCTAACTTTGAAAGATTCAACAGACAATTTGAAGAAGAGACTGTTGATTTTGTAATCAGTGAAAAAGATAAAACAGCTACATTATCTGATAAAGGTATAGAAAAAGCTGAAAAATATTTTGGAATAGAAAACTTAGCTGATCTTGAAAATATGGAATTATCACACCATATCAACCAAGCTTTAAAAGCTAAGGGAACTATGAAGAGAGATATAGACTATGTTGTAAACGATGGTGAAATCATAATCGTTGACGAATTCACAGGTCGTTTGATGTATGGTAGAAGATATTCAGAAGGTCTACACCAAGCAATAGAAGCAAAAGAAGGTTTGGAAGTAAAAGCGGAAAGCAAGACTTTAGCTACAATTACATTCCAAAATTACTTCAGAATGTATAAAAAACTTTCTGGTATGACAGGTACTGCCATGACAGAAGAAGGCGAATTCAGAGATATTTATAATATAGACGTTGTTGAAATTCCAACTAATAAGCCAATTCAAAGGATTGATAACAACGATGCAATATATAAGACAGAAGAAGCTAAATTTAGAGCTGTAACTCGTGAGATAAAAGAAGCGCATGAAATTGGACAGCCTGTGCTTGTAGGTACAATATCAATTGAAAAGTCTGAAGAACTTTCAAAATATTTAAAACATGCCGGAATTAAACACAATGTGTTGAATGCTAAAAAGCACGAGCAAGAATCTGAAATAGTTGCACAAGCTGGTCGTTTTGGAGCTGTTACAATAGCTACAAACATGGCGGGCCGTGGTACTGACATTGTGCTTGGCGGGAACCCAGAGTTCATGGCTAAGCAAGAAATGAAGAAAAAAGGCTATGAAGATGCGATTCTTGAAGAAGTTGATTCATACAATGAAACAGACGATGAAGCAATTGTAGAAGCAAGAAAGACATACCAAGAATTAGTAGCTAAATACAAAGTGGAAACAGACAAAGAAGCAGAACAAGTAACAGCTGCCGGTGGTCTTAGAATAATAGGTACAGAGCGTCATGAGTCTAGAAGAATTGACAATCAGTTAAGAGGTCGTTCAGGTAGACAAGGAGACAAAGGTTCTACAAGATTCTATATTTCTGGAGATGATGATTTAATTCGTCTATTTGCAGGAGATAGATTCAAACAAACAATGGAAATGGTAGATACTCCAGATGACGAGCCAATAGAAGCTGGAATATTAACAAGACTTATTGAATCTGCTCAAAGAAAAGTAGAAGGAAACAATTTCTCAATTCGTAAACACGTTCTTCAATATGACGATGTTATGAACAAACAAAGAGAAGTAATCTATGGCGAAAGAAAGAGAGTTCTTGAAGGTGAAGACCTTAAAGAATACATTATCTCAATGATAGAAAATCTAATCGATAGCACTGTAGACTTCTACAATAAGACTAACGAATCAAACCAAAAGTATCTTGATATGGATGGTCTTAGAACTTATGGTATAAACCAATTTGGATTTGAAGAAGATTTCTTAGATAACGAAGAAGCAAATGTAGAATCTTTAAAAGAATTATTTAAAGACTTAGCTCTTGATAAATATGAAGATAAGGAAGAAGAATTTGGTTCTGAAAAATTCAGAGAAATTGAAAGAGTTGTGCTTTTACAAAATGTCGACCAAAAATGGATGGATCACATTGATGCAATGGATCAACTTAGAAAGGGAATCGGCTTAAGAGCAGTAGGACAAGTTGACCCAGTTCGTGCTTACGGACAAGAAGGGTTTGACATGTTTGAAGAATTAAACGAATCAATAATGGAAGATACAATAAAAATGTTATTCCATGTTGTAAATCCAGATAGAGTTGAAAGAGTAAGAGTAGCTAAAGAAGTTGAAACCGTAAATCCAGATGATGGAAAGAGAAAACCATATGTTAGAAAAGATAAAAGAGTAGGACGTAATGATCCTTGTCCATGTGGTTCAGGCAAAAAATATAAAAATTGCTGTGGGAAAAATAAATAAGATATGAAATTAAATGGCTCTATGTCAAATATTGGGGAGGCTCGTTAACTCGAGTCTCTTTCTTTATGTAAAAATGGGCACATAGACGCTAATAAAGATATCAAAACTAAAATAGCAAAAAACAACTAAAAATAAGCATAGCAAATAAAACCCCTAGGGGTTTTGCAAATTTTCCCGTTTTCCTAATCTATACTTACATGAAAACATAATTCTTTTTCTAAACAAGTCAAAATTTCTCATACCAAAACAATTTCTTTTTAATGTTTTTATCTTTGCATGAGTTCCTTCAAGAGGTCCATTTGACCAAGAGTAATCAAATGAATTACATATTTCTTCAAACCAATTCTTAAAAGCAGTAATACAAGATTTAAATTCTTTTAATTTTGATTCATCTGCTCTTTTTATCCATTCTCTTAAAGCTTTTTTAGCTCTAGTTTTGTTTGGCTGACTAAGTACATACTGGTACCCACAGGGCACACAGTAGAACAATTCTTTTAACTTGTATGCTTCTTTTAATTCCTTGTTAAGTTCAATCATAAGTGATACTTCATTAGCTTGTTCTGAAGTTAGCTTAGAGGCAGGTTTTGTAATTAAACTCTTACTTCTTTTAAAATATTTCCTAAGCTTTGATGATATATCCTTTTGTATTCTCTTTCTAACATTTTCTAATGCCCAGGATACTTGTCTTATGAAGTGGTACCTATCTATGATATGTATTGCGTTTTTAAAGAATGATTTCTTAACTGATTTAAATGCCTTAGACATATCACTTACAAAAAATTTAACATTTCTCTTTTCTATACTAGGAATCCTTTTAAAATATTCAGCTAAAGAACTTTTATCCCTTGAAGGTAAAATATCAATAATTTTATGAGTATCACCATTAAGAAGAGACGTCTGATACTTAATATTACCACTATCACCTTTAAATTCATCAATACATAAAACCTCAGGAAGTTTAGCTCTAGAAGCACTTAAACAATTTAAAATTCTTAATACTGTGTTTGAAGAAACATTATACCTATTAGCAATAGAAGATATAGAATACACCTCATCAAACTCAGAAACAATAGCAAAAACAAGTCTATTGGTCATAGTATGACCTTTGGCAATAAAATCAAGATTCCTCTCAAAACGAGAACCACAAGACTTACAATCATATCTAGTTTTCTTTAAGAAAATCAAAGATTTCTTACCTCGGATGTGAGTATCCCTAATCTTTTGAATTCTATGATCATGAACCCAAATCTTTTTAGAACCACAATGAGGACAAATAGACATCTTAGAAACAGAAGCGTGAACATTAACAAAATTATTACTCTCATCAACACTATCAAAAACTACATCTTTAAAACCAAACAAATTCATGATATTATTATTTTGCACTTATATGCACCTCCAAGCTTTGTTGTTGATTACTTAAAGTTTAGGACTAAAAGCGTATAAGTGCAATTTTTTTGCAGATAATTTATCATAACAAGTGCAACATAAATAAACTCATAGCTAATCAGCTGTGTTAATATGTAAGTGACCAAACAAAACATATTAAAAGGAGTGATTAACTATGAGCTATAACCATCTTACCATAGAAGAAAGATCTTGTATTTACCAATTTTAAATTTAGGAATGAGTATAAGGAAAATTGCACAAGCACTTAAAAAGGTCACCTAGTACAATATCTAGAGAAATTAAAAGAAATTCATCTAAGATAAAAGTTAGTAGGGGAAGTTACACTAAGTACTTTCCGATAAAGGCAAATGATAAATATATTGATAGAAGAAAAGACTGCCATAGAAAAAGTAAATTTTCTAAAGATGTTATTGATTATTTAACTGTAAAGATTAACGAACATTGGTCCCCTGAACAAATATCAAATAGAAACACAAATGAGATTCATGAATTACCATCTACATCAACGATATATAGAATGATACAGCCAAAAAGCTGCCAAAAACTAGTATGAAAAATTTGAGAAGAAAAAGCTAAATTTAAAAGGCCAGCAGAAAAAAGAGGAAAATTCAATGATAAAGGTAGAACAATTAAGAAAAGACCTAAAGAGATATACAGAAGGCAAGAATTAGGCCACTGGGAAGCAGATACAGTGGAATCAGGCAGATTAGATCATAAAAGGAAAAGTAGATGTTGTTTCGTAACTTTAGCAGAAAGAAAATCTAGATATTATATAGCAATCCTAGTTGAAAATAGAAAGTCGGAAAGCGTAACACCAGCAATAATAAATGCATTAAAAGATTATCCAAAAGAATTAGTAAAAACAATAACCTTTGATAGAGGTAAAGAATTTTCAGAATTTGAGAAAATAGAAAAAGAATTAGGATGCAAAACTTATTTTTGTTGATCCCTATTGTGCATGGCAAAAAGGTACAAATGAAAATAGTAACGGACTTTTGAGGGAGTTTTATCCTAAGGGTATGGATTTATCAGAAGTGAATATTGATGAATTAAATTATAACTTAAGTTTAATGAATAATAGACCTAGAAAATGTATAAAATATAAAACACCTAAAGAAGAACTTTTTGGTCTCTTACCATAGGTGTTGCATTTGATTTGACAATTCGTCTGCATAAAAATATCTGTTAGAGATTTACTCCCCAACAGATATTATAGAGCCTATTTGTTGACACACAAAAAAAATGTGATAATTTAAGTGTGGATAAGGGAATATCCTGAGTCTGTAATATTTAAAAAGTCAAAGCTATTAATGGGGTTAAATTATGAAAAAAATATCTAAACAGATATTTGTAATGGTGTTAGTAACTATATTATTACCTACATTATCATATGCGGCTGTAACAACTTTGTGGAGCGCAACTAATACTACTTATGTTAGCTCTGAACATGGTGATGGATATTTTGCGGATACCTATTATGGTGTAGCTTCTGTAAGAGGAGCCGATAGGACAGTTAATTATGACAATAGAAATATATGGTATAGATGGACTGAAATAACTTATGATGTTCAGGGGGATAGGTCATCTACTAGAGCTTATTCTGGGGATAAATATAATACAAATCAAGTTGTAAAAAATATCACAGTAAAAGACAAATGGAATAATGGTCCTAAAACAAGAGCTTTATATAATTTTTCATCTTCAATTGCTGATGGCAATACACCAATGTATTTAACAAGCTACACTGGCTTAATTGATAATGATTATGAAATAATAGGCGGTGGAGAATTAAAAGATGGAGAAATTATTAGAGAAGGAAGAGTATTAGAACAGGGAATTGATTTACTGCAAAGATAAGTTAGAGTATATTTAAATAAGGGGAAATCGTAATCATGAATCTTATAAAGAAAAATATAATTATAATTTTATTTTTTATAACAATTAATTGCATATTTATATTGGCATTTAATTATATAGTAGGAAATGATGAGGCGAATTTCCCTTATAATATGAGTGAAAATTATATAATTTTTGCTAAAGAT
Source organism: Peptoniphilus asaccharolyticus DSM 20463 (assembly GCF_900176115.1). Taxonomy (GTDB): domain Bacteria; phylum Bacillota; class Clostridia; order Tissierellales; family Peptoniphilaceae; genus Peptoniphilus; species Peptoniphilus asaccharolyticus. The sequence goes on from NZ_FWWR01000009.1 coordinate 201,566, forward strand.
GAAGATTTACCATATCAAAAGAAAAGTTTTGACTTTTTAAATATGTATGATGATGTAAGAGTTATAGCAGAGGGAAAAGACAATATAGTTTTGGGGGTATATGACCCTCAAATGTATTATTATATACGTTCTACTAAGTTTATTATTCCAAAATGGTTTAGGTACTTTTCAGATGAAGATTATGAGAATAAGAATAAAGTGGGAATTGCAATTGTATCAATAGAAGATATTAAGAGAAAAGGTTTTGATAATAAATTTATGGATGAAGTAGAAGTGAATTATGATTTTGAACTAATAAATTTATTTGATAGAAACTCAGTAATAGCGGATAAACATTTTCAAATTATCAAAAATTTATTTGCTATGGACGAAGAAATATCAAAAATTTACATAGATTCACATAATATAAAGACAATCAAAAATGTGGGTAAAAATTTTAAATCTTTAGGATATAAGGAGCTATCTACAAAGAATACGAAGGATATATTAAGTTTATTATCTGCAACGTTGGAAAGCAAGAGATATGTACAATATATGGTTATAAGTATAGCTTGTATCTATTTAATGCTAATATCTGGAATTTTTATTGGACTGTTTAAATATGATAGATATATTTACATAAGTAGAGTGTCAGGAGCATCAATAGGAGATATTTTTAGGAGACTCATCAAAATAATAATGCCCGTCTCAATAATTATGAGCGTAATTTCAATCTTATTGGCATTATCATATTTGAAGTTTGTAGATAAAATATATATCAGTGAAGTACATTTAATTCAGATTCAAGGGTTTTTATTTTTTAGTTTATGGAGTGTTTTATTTATAAAATATTTTTTAATAAATTTAAAGATTAAAAGAATTATGAGGTGAATGAGATGTTTTTAGATATATTAAAATTAGGCGTAAAAGATATATTTAGATATAAACGTGAATTTTTTATTTTAGAATTGATTATTATGGTAATAACATTAATATCTATCTCATCTTTAGGTTCCATGATTTCTGCCTTCGAATCAGAAAAATTTGAAACTTATTATTCTGCTGTTCCGATATCTTATAATCAAAAAGAAAAAGAAAATCTCATAAAGAGATTAGATGAAACTTTTAAAAAAGGTGGATATACTTATTTTTATTCAAATTATGTAAATACAAAATTTGATGTAGAAGTGTTGGTATTAGTTGGGAAATTTGAAGATAGGTCTGATAATAATATAATATGGTATGTTCCTAAAAAAGATTTAGAAAAATTGAAAGAGAGTTCATTAGGAAATATTGAAATTATAGATTCAATTAAAATTGATGAGAAAAAAATGGAACTTATTCAAATGGAAAATTTATTAGATGATAATAGTGCCCAGTTCATAAAGTTTGACGGAAAAGAGTTTAAAAATTTGCCAAGTTATCAAATTTCAGATATTGAACTCATAGCTCTATCGGAAGATGCTAAGTTGGTGGATAATACAGGGAATAATGATGTGCATAAAGAATTTGAAAATGCTTTTGAAAATACTTTTTTACATTTACAAAAGGATGAATTTTCAAATATTGAGGAAATTAGTTTTGTAAAGAGATTTATGTTTATTTATATTATTATTAGTATAATAGCTACTGCTTTAGGACTTATAATTATTATTAAACATATCTATGCAAAACTACACAGAGAGTACATTATTCATTTAATATGTGGGGCAACTAAGCTAAATATTTTTATAAGAAATTCAATATTTTTGATATTTTTAACAGGTATAAATTTTCTGACAATGAATTATTTAAATGCTTTTAACATGGATACTTTTTTTGCTATTAATATATTTATATCAATAGTATTTATAATAATTTTTGAACTTATTATTTTAAGGATTTTAATAAAAGAGGATTTGAGTATTAAATTGGAGGGAGAATAGCTATGTTGCAAATAACTAATTTAGTTAAAAAATATAATAAGAATTCTAATTGTGAACAAGTAGTGTTAAATGATTGCTTTCTTAAGATAGAAAAGGGAGAAAAAGTTATTATAACTGGAGAAAATGGCTCTGGAAAGACAACTTTATTAAAGATTATAGGGTTATTAGACAAAAATTTTAGTGGAAACTACTTAATAAAAGGCAATAATATAGAAAATTTATCAAATAAGAAAATAGCGGAATTGAGAAATGAAATGTTTGGATTTATTTTTCAAGAGTATAATCTTTTGGAAGAGGAAACTGTGTATGAAAACATAGTTATACCACTTATATATTCAAAGAAATATAATAGAGCAGAAAAGAAAGAGAGAATTGATTATATTTCTGAAATTTTAGAAATAAAAGAATTTTTGAATAAAAAAGTTAAATTTCTATCTGGTGGAGAAAAACAAAGAGTTGCTATAGCAAGAGCAGTAATAAATGATCCAAAGGTAATCATTCTTGATGAGCCTACAAACGCTTTAAATCCAAGGTTGAAAATGAAAGTGATAGAATATATAGAAAAATTAGGAGAAGATAAAGCCTTGATTTTGGTAACTCATGACTACTCTCTAATAGAATTATTTAAGGGATGCCATTATGAAATAATAGATGGAGAATTAATTAAAGCAACTAATTAAGTTAATAGATAGACATATTTCATTTATGCATAAAGTGTGTAAATAATCTATTAAATTCTAGACATTATATCTGTTTAGAATTTATTTTAATCCAAAAGAAATAATTAATAGAGCCCAAATAGCACAAGTAGTATATAATATAGTTAAGTAACAAAAAAATAGAGGTGATATCCTCTATTTTTTATTGTAACTTAGGAGGAGTCATGGAGTTATTAACTATAAGTCTATTTTCTATATGTATAATATTTTGTGTGTATTTTAAAATTTCTATAGTATTTGCACTTGCAATAGGATACATACTATTTACTCTCTATGGAGTTAGAAAAGGGATAGAACTAAAAACTATAATTAAAAATTCGTTTGAAGCGGTAAAAAGTGTTTCAAATATATTAAAAGTATTTTTATTAATAGGAATACTAACTGCTGTTTGGAGAAGTTCGGGAACAATAGCGGGAATAGTAACTATATCAGCGAAGTTCATAACACCAGGTATGTTTTTAGTGTTAGCTTTTTTGTTAAATGCTATTCTTTCGATTTTAACAGGGACAGCTTTTGGTACATCGGCAACCATGGGAGTGATTTGTATTTCCATTGCTAGGACTCTTGGGGTGAATGAAGTTTATACTGCAGGAGCAATTTTATCTGGTATATATGTTGGAGATAGATGTTCTCCAATGTCGAGTGGAGCTATATTAATTGCCACAATAACCCAAACAGATATATTTGAAAATTTAAAAATTCTTGTAAAAACAAGTATAGTACCTCTTTTACTTACAAGTGCAATCTATTATATAATGGGAATGGGAATTGAAAGTGCAGAGCAAATTGCGGATGTGACGGGAGTATATGAGCGAAATTTTAATTTGAATATTTTGGTAGTTATTCCAGCTCTTTTAATTATATTGATGAGTTTATTTAAAGTAGACGTAAAGAAGATAATGTTGGCCAGTATAGTAGTCAGTATATTTATTTCTATTTTTATCCAACATACAGAAGTTGGAGAACTCCTGATGTTTATGATAAATGGTTTTGAAAGTAAAGATCCGAGTTTAAATGTAGTCTTAGCTGGTGGAGGAATAAGAAGTATGGTAAAGGCTTCTATAATTATTATAATTTCCTGTTCTTACGCCGGAATCTTTACGACAACTCATATGTTAGACGATTTAAAAAATAGAGTAGCAGCTATAGCTAAAGCTAAAGCTATTACACCTTTTGGAGCTGTGGCAATTGTCGCAGTTACGACCGGAATGATATCTTGTAATCAATCTCTATGTTCTATTTTGACCAATCAACTTACAGAGGGAGTAATGGACAATCAAGAAAGAGCTTTGGCGGTTGAAAATACTTCTGTTGTTATCGCTCCGTTAATACCATGGAATATAGCCGCTGCAATACCATTATCAAATATGGAAGTTGGAGCAGAAGCTATATTGTTTGCATTTTATTTGTTTATAATAGTAATATATAATTTTGTTTTAAGCTTAATTAAAGATAGAAAAAATTTAAGACATAGTTTTTGAAAATATTTTCAAAAGCTATGTTATTTTTTTGTTAATTGGGTATTAATGAATAGACAATTTGATACGGTGGGGGATTACAAAAAAAGCTTGCATTAAACTGCAATATACAGTACTATTATCGTATAGTTTGAAAGGCGAGTTTTATTTGTAGGAAAAAGTTTTTATCTAAACTTTTAAGGCCATATACTTTAAAAAAAGTTATTTTAAATACAATATAATTTTAAAGGTTTAGCTAAAAATACGATAGTAAGACAATAAATGCAGTTTACTATACATTTACCGGAGAAAAATGTTATAAATAACCAGCTAATCGCTAAGATTGATAAGACAAAAATTGACAGCTTGAGAAATCTTAAATTTAAACTAAGAAAATCTCAAAGAATAGTAGGAAAAGAGGAGGTACAACTATGTTGTATAGCACTACAAAAGAACATGAGGAACTACGTAAAGCTATAAGAGAGTTCGCAGAAGCAGAGGTTAAACCGATAGCATTTCAATTAGACCAAAATAACGAATTCCCACATGATATTGTTAAGGCAATGGGAGAAAATGGTTGGATGGGAATTCCATACGCAAAAGAATATGGTGGAGCAGGTTTAGATGCAATATCATACGCAATTGCTGTTGAAGAATTATCAAGAGTTGATGGTGGTGTTGGTGTAATTTTATCAGCTCATACATCTTTAGGTTCATATCCGATTGAAGCTTTCGGTACAGAAGAACAAAAGAAAAAATACTTAGTTCCGTTAGCATCAGGAAAGAAAATCGGTGCTTTTGGTCTTACAGAACCTGAAGCTGGATCTGACGCAGGTGGAACTCAAACTGTAGCTGAACTTGATGGAGATCATTATGTACTAAACGGTAATAAAATATTTATAACAAATGCTCCAGAAGCAGACACATATGTAGTATTTGCTGTAACTACACCTGGAATCGGTACAAAGGGTATATCAGCATTTATAGTTGAAAAAGGTTGGGAAGGATTTTCATTCGGAGACCCATACGATAAACTTGGTATAAGATCTTCTAAAACAGCTGAACTTATATTTGACAATGTAATCGTTCCTAAGGAAAACTTACTTGGACAAGAAGGTCAAGGATTTAGAATCGCTATGCAAACTCTTGATGGAGGACGTATTGGTATAGCAGCTCAAGCTTTAGGTATTGCACAAGGAGCTTATGAACATGCTCTTAAATATGCAAAAGAAAGGGTTCAATTCGGAAAACCTATCTCTCAACAACAAAGTATAGCATTTAAATTAGCTGACATGGCAACTAAATTAAGAGCAGCAAGATTCTTAATTTACTCTGCAGCAGAAATGAAGACTCTACACGTACCATACGGAACAGAATCAGCTATGGCTAAGATGTACGCTTCTGATATAGCTCTTGAAGTTGTAAACGATGCACTACAAATTCACGGTGGTTCAGGTTATCTAAAGGGTATGGAAGTAGAAAGATTCTACAGAGACGCTAAGATTACTACAATCTACGAAGGAACTAACGAAATTCAAAGAGTTGTTATCGCAGCTAGTTTAGTAGGTAAAATGCCTAAAAAATCTAAAGGTTCTGCAGCAGCTCCAGGCAAAAAAGAAGGTCCTATCACTGGAGAAAGAAAACGTCAAATAATTAAAGCTGATACTGCAAAAGAAGCTGTAGATGAACTTATAAAAAACTTAAAGAAAGACGGATATGATTTTTCTGTAGGTATAGATATTAATACACCTATTGCCGATGCTGAAAGAGTAGTTTCAGTTGGTAAGGGAATAGGAAGCGAAGAAAACATGGAACTTGCAAGACAAACAGCTAAGGCTTTTGGTGCTGCACTAGGTAGTTCAAGACCGGTAGCTGAAAATCTTAAGCTTGTACCACTTGAAAGATACGTTGGTATGTCAGGACAAAAATTCAAAGGAAACTTATATGTAGCACTTGGAGTTTCAGGAGCATCTCAACATTTAAAAGGTATTAAAGATGCTGCTACAATTGTTGCAATCAATAAGAATTCCGGAGCTCCTATCTTTAAAAATGCTGACTACGGTATTGTAGGAGATATATTTGAAATTATGCCACTATTAATTGAAGCACTTGGAACAGAAGAAAAGGCTCCAGCACCTGAATTCAAAAAAGTAAGAAGATCAAAGCCTAGAAAATTAGCTCCAAACTATGGAGTATATGTATGCCAAGGTTGTGGATATGAATATGATCCTAATGTTGGAGATTCTGAAGGTGAAATCGATCCAGGAACAACATTTGAAAAACTTCCAGAAGATTGGATTTGCCCTAATTGTCAAAAGGAAAAATCACAATTTATCGAAGAAGAATTCCCTAAAGATAGACAATAGTCTAAAAAATATATAAAATTAGGGTAGTACCATAGTAGTTATAAAATTAGGAGGAAATTATGTATACTGTTAGAAACGTAACAGAAGATTTATATTGGGTAGGAGTTAACGACCATAAAACAAGTTTATTTGAAAATATTTTTCCAATACCAGAAGGAGTTTCTTACAACTCATATCTATTATTAGATGAAAAGACAGCTTTATTTGATACTGTTGATTGGCAATTTGGAAAAGAATTTATAAAGAATATCGAGTATACACTTGATGGAAGAGATTTAGACTATCTAGTAATTCACCACATGGAACCTGACCACGCAGGAACTATTGAAGAAATTTGTTATAGATATCCAAATGTAAAAATCGTTTCAAGCGAACAAGGCTTTGAAATAATGAATCAAATTGGATATACAAAACAAGATGAACATGAACAAATCATAGTTAAAGAAGGAGACACTTTAAGCTTTGGTAAACACACTAATGCTTTCGTAGAAGCTCCTATGGTTCACTGGCCAGAAGTTCTAATATCACTTGATTTAACTGATGGAGTTCTATTCTCAGCAGATGCATTCGGTACTTTCGGTGCTCTTGATGGAAAACTTTTTGCAGATGAATTAGATTTCGATAGAGATTATTTAGACCATATGAGAAAATACTACAGCAACATCGTAGGGAAATATGGTCCATTTGTTCAAGATGTTCTAAAGAAAGCTGCTGATCTACCAATCAAATATATCTGTTCACTTCACGGACCAGTTTGGAGAGAAGATTTAGAATATATCATTGGAAAATATGACACTTGGTCAAGATATGAACCAGAAGAAGAAGGTGTAATGATAGCTTATGCATCAATGTATGGACATACAGAATACACTGCTCAAGCATTAGCATCAGAACTTTGCAGAAGAGGAATGACTAAAGTTGTACTTCACGATGTTTCTACTACTGATGTAGCTGACTTAATCTCAGATACTTTCAAATATTCTCACCTTGTATTAGCTTCAGTAACTTATAATCTAGGAATTTATCCTAAGATGAAAGACTTCATCCATGACTTAGAAGCTCTAAATGTACAAAACAGAACAGTTGGTATAATTGAAAATGGTACTTGGGCTTGTACAGTTGGAGACAAGATGGAAGACTATGTAAATGAAAACCTAAAGCTTGTTGACGTATTAGGCGATAGAGTTACTGTAAATACTTCTCTAAGTGTTGCTAATAAGAATGACATGGAATCTCTTGCAGAAGCAATTTTAGAATCTATGGCTAAAAATAGAGAACTAAAAGCAAAGTTAAGTAAATAAATTATAAAAGGGATTGCGGATGCATTCCCTTTTATAATGTATATATTTATTAGTATTAATAAAAATAAAATTTTAAAAAAGTCATTGATTTTTTTTTTTTTTATGTTATAAAGAGTTTAGAAACAGTAGATCGTAGTAAAATGTTAACTTAAAAAAGGAGGATTGTAATGAAAAAGATGTTAATTTTGTTGTTAGCTATATTTTTTGTTTTACCGATGGGTGAAGTTCAAGCAAAAGATTTTTCTGAAAATTTTAAAAGTAGAGAATTAGAAAAATATGAGCCTATGAGAATTAATGACTCTGTAAACGTATACTTATATACTAATAGCTTTTCAAGAGTTACAAGTGATAATAATTGGATAAATGCATCTATACGTGTGACCAATGCAGATTATAATCCAGGACCAATATATGTTAGAGTTACTAATTTACAAGGAGAGATATTAGTACCAGATCACTATATTGCTGTTGGCACTACAGAAACACTTACTAATAGAGTTCCTTGGAATTCAGGCGAATATGTTGTAAAGGCTATGGCTGTAGATCGCTCAGGAAATTATACTCTAACTGTTAAAGATTGGTAATTAAGATGAACTCTAAAAAATTGTTTAAAAGATCTATGTTTCTGAATATGTTATTTGTAATTTTAGTGAGTTTGTCTATAATCGTTGTTATGAATTACACAAGAGAAGAAGTACATATTCAAAGTTTTGAAAAAGATAATTCTAGTTATTTGTCTGAAAAGAATGGCAATTATGTAAGTTCTTTTAGAAATATGTATTTAAATGATTTAGAGATAGTTACTATTGGAAACGGAGAAAACTTAACTATAAAATTTACTGATAATAAGGACAATGAAGTTACAGATTCCGTTACTATTAAAGCTGGTGAAAGCAAGGAAATAAAATTATCCAAGTTACTTACTTTTGATGACAGCATAAATGTTAAAGTAGTTTTTAATGATTCATTGAAAGATAATGTAACTATAGTTGCTAAAAAAGCAGGTTTACATTGAGAGATAAGATGAGGTGAGTTGCCTCATCTTTTTTATGTTGTAAAAAATATTTAAATTTAGAAAATAAAAAATCAGCCCGAAGGCTGATAATTATATACTCTATTTTGTTGCGTAGTTATCGAAGTAACCTTGGATTAAGATTACAGGAGTTCCCTTATCTCCAGAACCTGAAGTTAAATCGCAAAGAGAACCAAGTAAGTCTGTAAGTCTTCTTGGAGTAGTACCAAGAGTTTCATTTTTACCAACTAAGTCAGCATCTTTATTATTTATTTTTTCTCTCATGACAGCAGAAGCTTCTTCGCCAGAAAGTCCTTTTAATTCTGTATCTGCAATATACTTAATTTTAAGTTCGTTTGGAGTTCCGATAAGACCTTTAGTGTATCCAGGGCTTACAACAGGATCTGCAAGTTCCCAAATTTTACCTACTGGATCTTTAAATGCACCGTCTCCATAAACCATTACTTCTATGTTGTGACCTGAGTATTGGTTGAATTTTTCTTGAAGAGCTTCAACAAATGGTTGAGCATCTCTTGGGAAAAGTTTAACAGTTTCTTCATCTGAAAGGTTAGAACCTAATAGACCGTATTCAGAGTTGTATCCACTTCCGTCAATAGATTCGTTCATTATGTCATCAAGACCATAAACTAAGTTTGCTCCGGAGTCTTTAAGTTCTTGCTTTATAAGAGCTCTAGTGTGGATAGAACATACTAAAACATCTTTAGTGTATTTTAGTATAGCTTTAGGGTCATTAGAGAAGTGAATTTCTGAATTTGGAGCAATTTCTTTATAAAGTGTAACATAGTCAATTCCTGTGAATTCATGTTTAACTTCTTCTCCAAATAATCTTCTATAATCACTTTCTTCTAATACATCAGAGTAAGGATTGATATGTTTGTCATAAAGGGCTTTTTCGTCCATTAAGTGATTTCCAACTTCATCAGATGGATAAGAAAGTAATATGTGAAGCTTTCTTCCACTTTGAGCTATTCCTCTTAGAAGAGTTGAAAATCTGTTTCTGCTTAAGATTGGAAAAACTAATCCAATTTCACCGTCGAATTTTTCTCTAACGTCTTGAGCAATTTTATCTGTAGTTACATAGTTACCTTGAGCTCTAGCAAGTAAAGACTCAGTAATTGCAACAACGTCTTTGTCTTCAAGTTTGATGTTTTGAGATTCAACAGCTTTTACAACTGAATCAAATACGATATCAGAAAGGTTATCTCCTTCTTTAACAATCGGTGTTCTAATTCCTCTAACAACAGTACCAAAATATCTTTCCATTTAATTTCCTCCTACAGTTGTAAATCCGTCTTCAGATAGAAATAAATCTAAAGCCTGGTCGTTGTCATCGTGATCAAGCTCGTCAGATAACATATACGAATAACCTATACCTAGACGAGTTGGATTAGTTTTTAGTGCTGCGAAGAATTTATCATAAAAACCTCCGCCATAACCAATTCTATATCCATTAAGATCAAATGCAAGACCTGGTGTTAGAACTAAATCTAAGATTTCAGGATCTACCAAGTTAATGTTTTTCTCAGAAGGTTCGAGTATTCCCATATAATTGGGCTGTAAGTCTTCAAAATTTTCTATTTTGGAGACGCCCATGGTGAATGTTTCTCTATCGACTACAGGCACATAAATATTTTTTCCGTCTTTTAGAGCTTTTTTTATAAACTGATGGGTATCAACTTCATTTTGATAGCTAACAAATGTAAAAATGTGTTGGCTATCTTTATATAATTCTGAGTTGGTTAAATTTGTGAATATTTGAGCCGATGCAGAATTAATATAATCGGTCGTAAGATTTTTTCTTTTTTTTAAGTTTTCTCTTCTCATTTGGATTTTATCCATTCTATATCACCTCAACGTTAATATTATACACGAATTCTCTATAATTACCAGTGTTTATTTTATAAATATCAAGCGAAAGCATTAAAAAATCAATAAAGGTTGTAATTTGTTACTATTTTGTAATATAATAAAAAATCAAGAAGAAATAAATTTTACTATTATTATGAAAGGAATAACAATGATAGAATTTAAAAATGTATTTAAAGAGTATGGTAACGGAGTTATGGCTCTTTCAAATCTAAACATGGTTGTTCCGAGAGGGGATTTTGTTTTTTTAGTGGGTCCAAGTGGAGCCGGGAAATCAACTCTTGTAAAGCTTCTTATAAGAGAAGAGAAAGTTACACGAGGGAATATTTTAATAAAGGGCACCGACATAACTAAGCTAAAGAAAAGTAGAGTTCCTAAGCTTAGAAGAGATATATCTGTGGTATTCCAAGATTTTAGGCTTTTAGCTAAAAAAAATGTATTTGAAAATGTTGCATATCCTCTTGAAGTTCAAGGAGAAAGCAAGAAAAATATAAAGATAGCTGTTGAACATGCATTGGAGTTAGTTAATTTAGAAGATAAGATAAAGTCTTACCCTTATGAGTTATCAGGCGGACAAAGTCAGAGAGTTTCTATAGCAAGAGCTATAGTTAATAAGGCTCCTACTCTTGTGTGTGATGAGCCTACAGGTAATTTAGACCATGAGACAGCTTGGGAAGTAATGAACACTTTAGAAAAAATAAACAATCAAGGCACAACTATTATAATGGCGACTCATGCTGTTGAGATTGTAAACAGTATGAAGAAGAGAGTAATAACTCTTAAAGATGGCCAAGTGGTAGCTGATGTTGAAAATGGAGGATATTATGAGAATATTTAGACAATTCATAAATATCCTTAAAGAGAGTTTAAAGGGTATAGTTAGAAATTTCGGGATGGCGGCAGCTTCCACTGTTTCAATCGCAGCCATGTTGACATTATTTGGAATTATATTGCTACTGCTTTTAAATATAAACAGTGCAGTTTACAACTTGGGACAAGAACTTGATAAGGTAGTAGTCTTTATCAAGGATGAAGCTCCGGCTGCTGATATAAATGTATTGATAGCTAAGTTGAGTAAGGATGAAAGAGTTACTCAAGTGCAATATATATCCAAAGAAAAGGCCATAGAGAAGTTTAAAGAGCGTTTAGGAGATAAGGCCTATGTAATGGATTCTCTACCTTCAGATGCGCTCCCAGCGTCTCTTATAGTGAGTTTAAATGACCTTACTATAGCATCTGATGTTGCTCGCGAAGTCAAAGATGATAAAGTCGTTGAAAGAGTTGACTATCAATATGAGCTCATTGAGCAAATGTATAAGTTTGAAAATACGGTTAAGTACGTTGGAGCGGCAATAGTGTTGGCATTGGTGTTTGTATCTGTGTTGATTATTCACAATACTATTAGGATAGCTGTTTCAAATAGAAGTCATGAAATAAATATAATGAAATATATAGGAGCAACTGACTCATATATAAGAAGTCCTTTTTTAATAGAGGGAATAATTTTTGGATTGTTTGGGGCTTTATTGGCCTTCTTTATCGTTCATTATATATATAACTTTTACTATATAGGTCATAATGCACAGATATCCGGGATTATCGATGTTGGTTTGGTAAATCCTAGAGTAATAAGCAGACATATTTCAATAATATTTGTATGTATTGGAGTAGGTATAGGTTATTTAGGTTCATTAGTGTCTACTGAAAGACATTTAAATGTATGAGGAGACTTGGATGAAGAAAATGCAAGCATCAGTAGCTATTTTATCGGCTACTGTTCTATTAAGTGGTAGTGTATATGCCTCTAGTAGTTCACTTGAAAAGCAAAAGGCAAATATACAGAAGCAGAAGCAACAGATTTCAGAGCAACTGCAAAATAGCAAAAAGAATATAAATGAAGTTCAAAAAAATGTGAATACTGTACAGTCAGAAATTATAGATTTGGATAAAAAAATAGGTGGTTTATCAAACAGTATATATGCATTGGAAACTGAAATAGCTTTTTTAAAGAATGACATAGAAAAGAAAACTCAAGAATTGGCAGAAGCTCAAGCTGATTTAGAAAAGAGCAGAAAGCAATTCACTGAAAGAGTTAGAGCTATGTACATGAATGGTAAAGTTGAGTATATTGAAGTAATCTTAAACTCAAAAAATATAGAGGATTTACTTTTAAACTATGAAGTAGTTTCATCTATAGCTGATTTTGACAAGAAATTACTTGATGAAATATCTGAAAAAATAGATGTTATTGAAAATACAAAGAAGGCACTTGAAGAAAATAAAGTCAAGATAGAGCAATCTAAAGGTCAATTAGAAGCTGAAAAAAGTCAATATTTAAGCATAAATCAAAAGAAACAAGAATATATGAATAAGCTTCAACAAGATGTTGCCACATATACTAAAGAATATGAAGCAGCTGAAAATGAATGGACTAATTTAGACAAAGAGATTTCAAGACTTCAAAATGAAATAAAGATAGCAAAAGAGAGAGAGAAATTAGAATCTCAACAAGCTAAGTTTAGAATAAACAAATCTGCAAACTTGAGAAATTTAGACTTAGGACCAAGAAGTGGAGCTAACCTATCATGGCCTGTGCCAGGTAACTACAGTATTTCATCTCCATTTGGATATAGAACACACCCAATACTTGGCACTAGTAGATTCCATTCAGGAGTTGATATACCAGCATCTACCGGAACACCTGTAATAGCTGTTAGAGCTGGTACAGTTATAATGTCAAAATTTATGAATGGCTATGGGAATGTGGTTATGATAGACCATGGTGATATTGTAACGGTATATGCTCATAACAGTGCGTTAAAAGTGGTTCCGGGACAAAGTGTAAGAGTTGGAGATGTGGTGGCTTTAGTTGGTTCAACAGGGCTTTCAACAGGACCTCATTTACATTTTGAAGTCAGAGTTGGTGGACAACCTGTAAACCCACTAAACTATATATAGGAAAAGTATATGAAGAAAATTTTAAAGATAGTAACGGGGATAATGTTGCTATTGGTTACAAACTTTTTTACATTTGTGATGGCCACAGGAGGATTTATCCATGTGGATAGAGATAAATACACTCAGCTAGCTAAACTTGAATCGTTTGTAAAGCAAAATTATCTCTATGATGTAAATGAAAAGCAACTTCTAAATGGAGAGTTAAAGGGATTAGTAGCCGGGTTAAAAGATCCTTATTCAGAATATTATACAAGGGAAGAGTATGATAGGTTGATGGAATTCACAACTGGAAAATTTTATGGGATTGGAGTTGTGATAACTAGAGGTGAGGATAATTTAATCACAGTAATATCACCTATAAAAGATTCGCCTGCAGATTTAGCAGGAATAAAAGCCGGAGATAAAATCTTAAAAGTTGGAGATGAAGAGTTTACTGGTGATAAGCTACAAGAAGCTACTAATGTCATGAAAGGTGATAAGGGAACTGATATAAAGATTACAGTTTTAAAGAAGGACTCTGGGAAAACTGAAGACCTAACTATAAAACGTGATGAAATAAAAGTCGATACAGTACATTCTCAAATCATAGATGACATAGGATATATAGGCATAACTCAATTTGATGATACTACCGGAAAAGACTTCGAGAAAGCTCTTAGAGAACTTGAAAAGAAAGAAGTTAAAGGTTTAATCTTAGATTTAAGAAGAAATCCTGGTGGAGTGGTAGATACAGCAGCTCACATAGCTGACTTATTACTACCTAAGGGTATAATTGTGTATGCTGAAGATAAAAATGGCAAGAGAGATTTTGAATTCAATTCAGATGAAAATCACTATGACAAACCGATTGTAGTTTTAGTTAATGAAGGTTCAGCTTCTGCGTCTGAACTTTTAAGTGGAGCATTAAGAGACTATAAGAGAGCTACAATAGTTGGTAAAAATACATTTGGAAAGGGAATTGTGCAAACTGCAAATAGATTTCCAAATGGAGATGGGATAAAGCTTACTACTTCTGAATACTTCTTGCCGAGTGGAAAGTCTATACACAAATTGGGTGTTAAACCTGATGTTGAAGTTGAACTAAATAAAGACACTCAGGGAATAGGACCTGAATTCAAGTCCACTGACAATCAGTTGCAAAAGGCAATTGAAATATTGGATACAAAAATAGAAAAGTAAATTTAAAATCCTTTTACAAAAAATTTGTAGAGGGATTTTTTTATTTTATAAAATTTTTATGAAAATACAGTAAAGATAGCAAGCTATTAGGTGATAAGATTTTAATATTATAAAAAATTAGTTTTATTGTTGAGTTAAGGGAAATTGATATGTATAATAGTTTTAGAAAAATGTAAAGGTGTGGTAAAAGATGAAGGTTTCTGTAATCCTTGCAGCAGGCGAAGGATCAAGAATGAAATCAAAAAAACCTAAAGTAATTCATGAAATACTGGGAGAACCTATGCTTGGATATGTAGTGAAAGCTGCAAAAGAGAGTGATGTCAGTAGAGTAAGTGTTATAGTAGGGCACGGTAAAGATGAAATCATAAAACGTTTCGAAAATTCAGACTTAATTTTTAGAAATCAACCTATTGGCGACGATGTTCCTTATGGAACAGGTTTTGCTGTTATGCAAGCCATGGAAGATTTTGGAGATGAAGATACAGTACTTATATTAAATGGAGATACACCTCTTGTTAAAGCTGATACTTTAAATGGTCTTATGGAGTATCACGAAAGAGGTGATTTTGCATGCACAATTCTAACTGCAGATATGCAAAATCCATACGGATATGGAAGAATTGTAAGAAATGACGATGCTAAGATTACTAGAATAGTTGAAGAAAAAGATGCCGGAGGGAAAGAAAAACTTATTAGAGAAATTAACTCCGGAATTTTTGTGTTTAATGGTGGGGATTTAAAATCTTCTTTAAAGAACTTAAACACAGACAATGCTCAAGGAGAGTTGTATTTAACAGATGTAGTAAAAGATTTATTTGAACGTGATAGAAGAATAGGCGGATACAAATTAAAAGATACTACAGAAATTCTTGGAATAAATTCAAGAGATAGTTTGACTATAGCTACTGAAATTATGCAAGACAGAATAAATGTTGAGTATATGAAAAAAGGTGTAACTATGATGGATAAGAAATCTATTATTATTGAACCTACAGTAGAGATAGGAAGAGATACTACAATATATCCGGGAGCTATTTTGCAAGGCAATACAGTTATAGGCGAAGACTGCACCATTTATGGAAACACAAGAATCGTTGATTCTAAAATAGGGGATGGAGTGACTATAGATAATTCTCTAATAGAACAGTCTATGGTTGGAGATGGAACTACAATAGGACCATTTGCGCACTTAAGACCTAAGAGCAACGTTGGTAAGAAAGTAAAAATAGGTAATTTTGTAGAAGTTAAGAATACTAACTTTGGAGATGGCTCTAAAGCGGGACATCTTGCTTACATTGGCGATGCTGATGTTGGAGAAGATGTGAATGTTGGTTGCGGAGTAGTGTTTGTAAACTATGACGGCAAGAACAAATTTAGAAGTCAAATAGATGATGGAGCTTTTTTAGGTTCTAATTCAAATATAGTAGCTCCAGTGCATGTGTCTACAAATGGATATATAGCTGCTGGCTCGACAATAACAAAAGATGTTGCTGAAGATAATTTGGCAATAGAGAGAGCAGCTAGAAGAGATATTAAAGGTTGGGTCACAAAGAAAGGTTTAAATAGGAGGTAGTGATGTCAGTTTCAGGAGAAATTCAAATATTTACAGGTAATTCGAACCACAAGTTAGTTGAGGACATTTGCAGAGAGCTAGGAGTTGAAATGGGAAAATGTGAAGTAAAGACATTTTCTGATGGAGAAATAGCTATAGATATTGCAGAAACAGTTAGAGGAAGAGATGTTTATGTAATTCAATCTACATCAAATCCTGTAAATAAGAATTTAATGGAAACATTAATTATGGTAGATGCTCTTAAGAGAGCTTCAGCAGGTCATATTAACGTTGTGCTTCCATACTACGGCTATGCAAGACAAGACCGTAAAACTAAAGCACGTGAACCAATTACATCTAAGTTAGTTGCAGATCTTTTAACTGTAGCAGGTGCTACAAGAGTAGTTACAATGGATTTACACGCTGGCCAAATTCAAGGATACTTCAATATCCCAGTTGACCACTTAACAGCAGTGCCAACTCTTGCAAGATATTTCAAAGATATTGTAGAAGGAGAAGATTTTGTAGTAGTATCTCCAGACCTTGGCGGTGTAACTAGAACAAGAAAGTTTGCAAACCAATTAAACTTACCAATTGCAATTATTGAAAAGAGAAGACCTAAGCCAAACGTATCAGAAGTTATGAATATAATCGGAGATATCGAAGGCAAGAACTGTATTTTAGTAGACGATATAATCGATACAGCTGGTACTATCTGTAAAGCTGCTGAAGCACTAAAAGCAAAGGGAGCTAAAAAAGTTTACGGATGTGCTACTCACGGAGTTCTATCAGGTCCAGCAATTGAAAGATTAGAAAACAGTGTTATGGAAAAATTCATTATTTCAGACACAATTTTCTTAGCAGACGAAAAGAAAGTTGATAAGATTGACATTGTTTCTGTTGCAGATTTATTTGCAGCTGCAATCAGAAGAATAAATTCAAATAGCTCAGTAAGTGAAATGTTTGAATAAGGTGATCTTTTGTATATAGTAGTGGGCCTTGGTAATCCAGGGAAAAATTATGAATACACAAGACACAATGTTGGATTTTTGGCAATTGATAAATTAGCTGAAAAGTTCAATGTGAGTGTGAAGAAAATAAAATTTAAAGGACTATACGAAGAAATCAGAATTAAAAATGAAAAAGTTATACTCTTAAAGCCTCAAACCTATATGAACAATAGTGGTGAATCAGTTAGAGAGTTGATGAATTTTTATAAAGTGGAACCTGAAAATGTTATTGTTATAGTTGATGATATAGATATAGCACCTTTTACACTTAAAATTAAAAAAAGTGGCTCAGCGGGAACTCACAATGGTTTGAAATCTATAATATACCAAATTCAAAGTGATAAATTTCCAAGAGTTAAAATTGGCGTTGGAAACAACGAACACAAAATAGATTTAGCAGATTATGTACTTGGGGGATTTAATAAATCAGATGGCCTTAAGATAGAAGAAGCTATAGAAAAAGCCGCAGACTCCGTTGTAGAGATAATCGAAAATGGGGTTGAATCGGCAATGAATAAGTTTAACTAATCGGGGAGTATTCTTCCCGATTTTACTTGTTATATTAAAGCTTAGGAGAAAATATTGTTATTAAAAGATGGTTTTAGAAGTTTAAAGAATTTTTTAGAAATAAAAAATAGTATTGAAAATGGAGAATCACTGCATATATATGGAGCAACTCCATCTGCAACTTCCCATTTTTCTTACTCAATTTTTGAAGATAAACCGTTGGTTATTGTAGCCAATGATGGATTAAAAGCTAGAAAAATATATGAAGACTTAGTAAGTCTTGGACAGAAAACTGAATATTTTCCTGAAAGAGAAGTTTTTCTTTTTAATAAGTTTTCCAAATCTACAGAAAACACATACAGCCGTTTGAAAACTATGACTAAGCTGATAGATGGAGAAGTGGATTTTTTAGTTTGTACACTCGGAGCATTAGCAGATAAATACAGTCCGGTGGAAGTCTTTAAAGAATATTCATTTGAAATCAAAGAAGCTGAAAACATAGTTGAAAATATAGAGCAGAAGCTCATTGACTTGGGATATGAACGATATACTCAAGTAGAGGCTCAAGGGCAGTTTGCAATCAGAGGAAATATAATAGATATATATTCTGAAAAACCTTACAGAATAGAACTGTTTGATATTGAAGTTGACTCAATTAGAACCTTTGATATATCTACTCAAAGGTCAGTTGAAAAGCTAACTCAGATAGAGATATTGCCGGCTCAAGAAATGATTTTAACAGCTGAAATGAAAGAAACAGCTATAAAGAAGTTGAAATCAGAATTAAAAAAATCTAAGTTAAGTGGTAGAGAAAAAGACAGGTTTGAAGAAAAATTCGGTAGAGTTTTGGAGAAGCTTGAAGGCGGAGATGTATCTTCAATTATAGATTTGGCAATTCCATTCTTAGATGCAGAGCAGACGAGCAACATAATTTCCTATTTTAAAACAGAACCTGTGATAGTGATGGAAGAGCCTAATATATCTTTCGAACACTTAGAGGCTAATGTAAGAGACGGTTTAGACAATTTGTCTGAATTGATTTTGAGAGGGGAAGCTCTAAAAGCGCATGAAAATGTAAAATACAATGAGTCTTTCTTAGTTGAGAATTTAATTAAATCAAATTTGGTTACATTAAATACTTTGACGATATCTCAAAAATATTTTAAATCGGGCAGACCTTTTAACATAAAGATGAAGTCATCAACAAACTATCGTGGAAAGATGAAATTGTTTGTAGATGATTTAAAAGATTATGTCTATAGGGGAAATAAAGTCATAATTTTGGCTGGAAGTGAAACCAAAGCTAAAAAGTTGGTGACTACTTTAGCAGAATTTGATTTGCATTCAAGGTTTGATAAAAATTTAGAAGACGAAATAAGAACTTCTGAAATTGTGATAACTGAAGGTAGTATTCACGATGGTTTTGAATTAGTAGATTCAAAATATGTAGTGCTTAGTTATTCGGAAATATACGGAAATCAAAACAGTAAGAAGAAAAATAAAAAGGATAAGAATTCTAAAAAAGTAAGCTTTGACGATTTAAAAGTTGGAGATTATGTAGTTCACGAGGCACACGGTATAGGTAAGTATATAGGCACAGACAGACTTGAAGTGCAAGGTATACAAAAAGACTATGTTATATTAGAGTATCGTGGAGAAGATAAGCTCTTCATTCCTATAGAAAACTTGGATTCAATTTATAAATATGTGGCTGGAGATGGTGTTAAGCCTAAGATAAATAAATTGAATTCAGTTGAGTGGAGTCGTACAAAACAAAAGGCGAGAAAGAATGTTGAGGACTTAGCAGATGATTTAATAAATCTCTATGCAACTAGGGAAAAGATAAAGGGTTATAGCTTTAGTGAAGATACTCAGTGGCAAAGTGAATTTGAAGATGCATTTATCTATGAAGAAACAGAAGGCCAGACAAGTTCTATAGAGGAAATTAAAAAAGATATGGAATCTGAAAAGCCTATGGACAGACTTTTGTGTGCTGATGTTGGGTATGGAAAGACAGAAGTTGCGCTTAGAGCAGCTTTTAAAGCCATTATGGATTCTAAACAAGTTGCGTTTTTGGTTCCAACCACAATACTAGCAGAACAACACTACAATACAATTGTGGAAAGATTTAGAGATTTCCCAGTGAAGATAGCTCTTTTATCCAGATTTAGATCTCGTGCGCAAATAAAACAAGATCTTGAAGATTTAAAAGCAGGTTATGTGGATATAGTTGTGGGGACTCATAGACTATTGTCTGAAGACGTAAAGTTTAAGGATTTGGGACTTTTGATAATAGATGAAGAGCAACGTTTTGGTGTAAGGCATAAAGAAAAATTGAAGACTCTAAAGGAAAATGTAGACACTTTAACACTTACTGCCACACCAATTCCAAGAACTTTGCAAATGTCCATGATTGGAATAAGAGATATGTCTGTAATTGATGAACCACCAGAAGAAAGATTCCCTGTCCAAACTTATGTACTGGAACACAATCCATCTATGGTAAGAGAAGCCATTATAAAAGAAATTGAACGTGGTGGCCAAGTATTTTACGTTACAAATAGAGTTCAAGAGATGGAGCTGAAGATGGCAGAGCTCAAAGAGTTAGTTCCTGAAGCGAGCTTTACTATGGCACATGGTCAGATGAGCGAAAGACAGCTTGAAAATACATTTGTAGATTTTATAAAAGGTGAGTATGATGTCTTGATAGCATCTACAATTATTGAAACTGGGCTTGATGTGCAAAATGCCAACACAATTATAGTTACAGAAGCAAATCGACTTGGTCTTTCTCAGCTTTACCAATTGAGAGGTAGAGTTGGAAGATCTAACAGAATAGCATACGCATATTTCACTTATGAAAAGAACGTATCGCTTACAGAAGTGGCTACTAAGAGACTTAAGTCTATTAAAGAGTTTACTGAATTTGGAAGTGGATATAAGCTTGCACTTAAAGACCTTGAAATTAGAGGTTCCGGTTCAATACTTGGCTCAAGACAATCCGGACACATCAATTCAATAGGTTATGATTTATATATAAAATATCTAAAAGAAGCTGTTGCCAAGAAACGTGGCGAAGAAGTGGAAGATATAGAAGATACACAAGTAGATATAAAGGTTAATTCATTTATACCGCATAGCTATGTGATGGACAATGAACAAAGACTTGAAATTTACAAAAAAATTGCTATGATTGATAGTGACGTTGAATATCAAGATTTAGTTGATGAACTAATAGACAGATATTCAGATATACCAGAAGAAGTTTCTAATCTAATGGATATTTCTCTAATAAGGAATAAGGCAAGAGAGTCAGGAATTACATCTATTATGCAAAATGGTGATAAGTATGATTTAAGGCTTAAGAACTTACCTAATTTAGAGTTGATAAATATACTACAAGATGTATATAGAAGTATAACTTTTGATCTTGGAGCATCGCCAGGATTTAAAATAAAAGGTTTAAAATATCCACTACAGGATTTATTAAAAATTGTTGAAATGGTTAAGTTACACAAAAATAACACCAATTCAAGCGCTTCTTAGTGTATAATATTAAAAAAAAGAAAGGATGAATGTTTTGAATTTAAAAAAGACTATGAATAGAATTGTGTTGGGAGTAGGTCTTTCAGCACTACTTATAACAACAGCATGTGGAACACCTAAAAAAGAAGGCGTAGCAGCAACAGTAAACGGAGTAGACATAACACAAGAAGAATTTGTAAAGAACTATGCAAGCCAAAGAAATTATTACACTCTTTCAGCAGGTAGCGAAGATTATTTAAAACAAAATTCTCCACAAGATCCATCAAAGACTATGGACCAAGTAATCAAAGAATCTGTTTTAAATGATCTAATCGATATGGAAATTTTAAAGCAAGATGCTGAAAAGATGGGGATAAAAGCTGATGAAGTAGAAGTTGACAAAAAACTTAATGAAATTAAAGAGCAAATGGGTGGACAAGAAGCATTTGATGAACAATTAAAACAAATGGGTTCAAACGAAGCTTATTATAGAGAATACTTCACAAATTTAAACATAATGCAACAATACTACAAAGCTAAAGAAGCAGACTTTAAAGCTACTGAAGATGAAATCAAAAAATACTATGATGAGCACAAAGATGAATACTTTACAGCAGATGCAGCTCACATTCTTGTTAAAGATGTAAACGAAGCTAACTTAATCAAAAAAGAATTAGCTAAGGGAGCAGATTTTGCTCAAATAGCAAAAGAAAAATCTACAGATAAGGGAACAGCTGAAAAAGGCGGAGAACTTGGAGAATTTTCAAATGGAATGATGGTAAAAGAATTTGAAGATGTAGTTAAATCTATCAAAGTTGGAGAAATCTCTGACCCAGTTGAATCTCAATTTGGATTCCACATCATCAAATTAAATAAATTTGAAAACAAGAAATTAGAAGAAGTAAAAGAAAATATTGAAAGTGCTGTAACTCAACAAAAATACAAAGATTACCTTGATAAACTTAAAAAAGATGCTAAGGTAGAAAAATTTGTAAATGTAAAAGAAGAAATTGAAATTCCAGAAGCTTTCAAATTACCAGCAGCTACAACACCAGAAGATACTAAAAAAGAACCACAAGCTGATGAAGTTGGAAATTCAACTGTAGAAACAAAAGAAACAAATAAAAAAGCTACAGAAAATAAAGCTGCTAACGCTGAAACAAAAACAGAAGAAAAGAAATAATTGAATTAGAGGAGGGGCGGCAATAAGCCGCCTTTTTTATAAAATGATAAATATAATAGGACTTGGAGCCACTGATGAATATGGGATCACACTACAGGCTCTTGAATTTATAAAAGACAAGAATCCCAACTATTTGAGAACTGAAAAAGTTGATGCAATTAAAAAATTCAATGAGATAGGCGCAGAGTATAGTACATTTGATTACTTATATGAAAGCGAGGACACATTTGAAGAGGTGTACAATAAAATTGTTGAAACACTAATCAATGAATCTAAGCAAAGAGAGATAAACTACTTTGTGCCGGGCACTCCGCTAATAGCTGAAAGAACGGTTTTGAAATTGATTGAAAGCAGAGTAGAGATAAACTTAGTTGCGGGTGTAAGCTTTATAGAACATATTTTAAATGCAGTAAAAAGAGATCCATCAAATGGATTTATGCTACTTGATGCGGATGACTTTTCATCATTTAATATAAACACTAAATTGGATATAGCTATTACTCAAGTTTATAACATGAGAACAGCTGTAGATTTAAAATTAGCTCTTTCTGAAATATATGGAGATGAATATCAAGTTTATTTTATAAAGAATGCCGGGCTTTCAGATGAAGTTGTTGAAAAGATATCGGTATATGAAATGGACAGAATGCAATACAATCACCAATGCGTTATATACGTTCCAAAATCAAACATAATAGGTTTTGGCGACATACTTCAAAAGTATAGAGAAGAAGGTAAAAAAATGGATGCTGATGTAGAAGAATTGGTTTTAAATTTGAAAAAAGATTTGGAAACTTTAGTAGCTATTGATGCAAATGGAGATAGTTATATCTACGATATATTACAGGAAGTCTATAATAAAAATGTCTAAAATTAGGCTTTTTTTATAAATTTAAGTGGAAACATTACCTGAGATAGGGTATAATAACGATAGTCTTTAAAAGATAAGGTAATTGCACAGTCAAATATATATGATTGAAACGGCAATTAATAAGGAGGATTTATAGTGAACAAATCAGAATTAGTAACAAGCATTGCAGAAAAAAGTAATTTAACAAAAAAAGATGCTGAAATGGCTCTTAATGCGTTTTTAGAATCAGTACAAGAAGCTCTTACAGATGGAGAAAAAGTACAATTAGTAGG
Organism: Peptoniphilus asaccharolyticus DSM 20463; assembly: GCF_900176115.1. Classification (GTDB taxonomy): domain Bacteria; phylum Bacillota; class Clostridia; order Tissierellales; family Peptoniphilaceae; genus Peptoniphilus; species Peptoniphilus asaccharolyticus. The sequence continues at coordinate 225,269 of NZ_FWWR01000009.1, forward strand.
ATTTGGAACTTTCGAAGTTAGAGAAAGAAAAGCAAGAGAAGGAAGAAATCCAAGAAATCCTGAAGAAATTATCAAAATTCCTAAGTCAAACGCACCTGTATTCAGATCAGGAAAAGCATTAAAAGAAGCAGTAAATAAAAGCAAATAAGCTATTGGGGGCATAAGTAGCTCCCATTTTTAATATGAGACTAGATAAATTTTTAAAAATATCAAGAATAATAGTAAGACGAACTGTAGCTAAGACAGCAGCTGAAGGTGGACATATAAAGATAAATAACAATGTTGCAAAACCATCAACTGAAGTCAAAGTTGGAGATTTAATTGAAATAGAATTTGGCAACTCTACAAGAAAAGTAGAAGTATTAGAGATAAAAGATCACGTAAAGAAGGATGAAGCTGATAGTTTGTATAAAATTATCGATTAACTCCTTGAAAAAACTACTTTCTGATGTAATAATGATTTTGGAGGTTATTTATGAAAAGAAGAAGAATTCCCAAAATTTATATAGCTATAATAATTATTTCAGTAATTTATGCTGGACATAATATGAGTGCGGCTATGTCCCAGGCTCATGACAAAAGTATTCAGTTAGCTGAATATAACAGGGAAATAAAGACCTTAAAATCAGATATAAATAAGCTTGAAAAAGAAAAGAAATCATCAGGTTCTTTAGAATTTATCGAAAAAGTGGCAAGAGAAGATCTTGGCATGGTAAAGCCTAGAGAAGTGGTTTATATTGATAAGGAAAAAGCCGAACAAAAATAGTTTAAGAACACAGGAGGAATTATTTAATGGCATTAACTGTAGGCCAAATAGTAGAAGGTGTTGTATCAAATATTATGAAATTTGGTGCATTTATTAGTTTACCGGAAGAGCAAAGTGGGTTAGTACATATATCCCAAATATCCGATTCATATGTTGAAAATGTCAGTGACCATTTAGAAAAAGGTCAAACAGTAAAAGTTAAAATACTTTCAATGGAAGATGGCAAAATTGATCTTTCGATAAAACAAGCACTTCCTAAGACCTCTAAACCGGCTGTACTCGATTTTGAAAAAACAGAAAAAGATTCTTCTTTTGAAGATAAGCTTTCAAAGTTTTTAAAAGATTCAAATGAAAAATACGAACAAGCAAGATCAAGACAAAATGCCAAAATGGGAACAGGTAGATCTCGTAGATAATGGCCATCAAAGATGGCCATATTTTTTTGATATGAAATATAATAGAGCTTTTTATGAAAATTTAAAAAAATACAATATGGTAGATGAAGGAGAAGAAATTGTAGTTGGATGTTCAGGTGGAGCAGACAGCATGTTTTTACTCTATAATCTATTTTTGTTAAAAGAAGAATTAAAATTAAAAATCAAAGTGTGTCATGTAAACCATGGGATAAGAGAGACGGCAAAGAGAGATCAAGAATTTGTAAAGAAAATTGCCGAAGAATTGAACTTGGAGTTTTACACGATAAATGTTAATATGGACGATTTTGCAAAAGAAAATAAAATGAGTTCAGAAGAGGCAGGCAGATTTTTAAGGTATAAATTCTTTAGACAATTTAATTCAAAAATATTTACAGCTCACAATAAAGATGACCAAGCAGAGACAATTTTGTATAGAATTATAAGGGGAACAGGACTTGCCGGACTGCAATCCATAGAGTATGTAAATGGAGATTTGTATAGACCTATGCTAAATATTAGCCGTAAGGAGATAGAAGCTTATCTATTAGAAAATAATATTGAACATATTGAAGATGAGACAAACTCTATGACAATCTATACAAGAAATAAACTTAGACTTGAATTGATTCCATACATTGAAGAAAATCTAAATTCAAACTTTAAAGATGCTCTTTTGAGGTTACAAGATTTATCTCAAAAGCAAAATTCATATTTTCAAAAGATAATAGATTTATATTTTGAAGAAAATTTAGATGGAGATGTGTTGAACATAGCTAATCTAAAAGATGAAGATGATTATCTAATAAGCCTTATAGTGAGAGAGTATTTTATAAGATTGGATTTAATAGAAGGCATAGGAAAAGCTCAAATAGAGAATATAGTTGAATTAGTAAAGCAGGATTCAGCTACTATAACAGTGCATAAATCAATTTTTGAAATATCTCAAGGCTATTTATTTCAAAGACGTGAAGCAGTTGAAATTGATGATATATTAAAGATTGGAGAAAATAAAACTGAGCTTGGAACTTTTGTGGTGGAAAGTGGAATTAAAAAGGGTAAAAATTCAATTCAGATAGATGCTACAAAGATAAAGGGACAGCTTAAAGTTAGAAATAAAAGAAATGGAGATAAATTCACTCCTATAGGAATGAAAGGCTCTAAAAAATTAAAAGATTTCTTTATAGATGAAAGAATTCCAAAGTATAAGAGAGATTCAGTTGCCCTTATAGTGGATGATGAAGAAATAATATGGGTGGCTCCATATAGAATGAATGAAAAATATAAAATAGAAAAAGAAACTGAAAAAATAGTCAGCATAAGCTTGGAGGTATAAATTGGGTAATATAAAAGAGATACTGATTAGTGAGGACCAAATAAAGAATAGAATTTTTGATTTAGCTAAAGAAATAGAAAAAGATTATGATGATGAAATCTTGATGATAGGAATTCTAAAAGGTTCTACTCTCTTTATGGCAGATTTGATTAGAAATATTGATAAGACTGTCTATATGGAATTTATGCAAGTTTCAAGCTATGAGGGTACAGAATCAACAGGAAAAATCAATATTAAAAAAGATATTGAAGTAGATTTAACTGGTAAAGATGTTTTGGTAGTGGAAGATATTATAGATACTGGCAACACACTTGGATACTTAGTTGAAAATCTAAGAAGTAGAGGAGCTAAATCTGTAGAGATAGTAACTTTACTTTCAAAACCAGAGAGAAGATTAAAAGAAATAGACTGCAAATACATTGGATTTGAAATAGAAGATAAATTTGTAGTTGGATTTGGAATGGACTACAATCAAAGATATAGGAATTTATCATACATTGGAATATATGATAATTCAGAAGAAAATATTTAAGCAGGAGGTATATTATTGAATAAGAGAATAAGTGGAATATTACTCTACTTAATGCTAATAGGACTTGTTCTGTTTGGATTTAGAATACTTACTCCTCCACAAGAAGTGGTAGATAAAGTTTCTGCGACTAAATTTGTACAAGCACTTGAGAAAAATGAAGTAACAGACATACACTATGACGATTCAAAAGTAACTTACAAACTAAAAGATGGTAAGCCTTATATGACTTATTTACCAAAGGAGTCAAGAGTAAATATATATGAAACATATATAGCTCCTAAGGTTAGCGAAGGGAAAATAAATATTTCTCAAGAGCCAATAAAGGTTACACCATTTTATGTTGAATGGATACCGACAATAGTTATATTGTTAGTATTTATAGCTGCTTGGTACTATATGATGAATCAAACTCAAGGTGGCGGCGGTTCCAAAATGGGTAATTTTGGAAAGAGTAGAGCTAGAATGATTAAGCCTGATGATAAGAAAATAGTAACTTTTAATGAAGTTGCGGGACTTGTCGAAGAAAAAGAAGAACTATCTGAAATAGTAGACTTCTTAAAGAGCCCTAAGAAATTTATGGAAATGGGAGCGAGAATTCCTAAGGGAGTTTTGATGGTAGGTCCTCCAGGAACTGGTAAGACATATCTTTCAAGAGCTGTTGCGGGAGAGGCAAAAGTACCTTTCTTTATAATGAGTGGTTCAGACTTCGTTGAAATGTTTGTTGGGGTAGGTGCAAGTCGTGTAAGAGACTTATTTGAATCTGCAAAGAAAAACGCACCATGCATAATCTTCATAGACGAAATAGATGCTGTTGGTAGACGTCGTGGAGCCGGAGTTGGCGGAGGACATGACGAGAGAGAGCAAACCTTAAACCAACTTTTAGTTGAAATGGATGGCTTTGGAGAAAACGAAGGCGTGATAGTGATGGCGGCTACAAACCGTTCTGATATATTGGACCCAGCTCTTATGAGACCAGGTAGATTCGACAGAACTGTTTACGTTGGCAGACCTGATATAAGAGGAAGAGAACAAATATTAGAGATACACTCTAGAAACAAAAAAATGGCAGAAGATGTGGATCTAAAGACAATAGCTAAGAGAACACCTGGGTTCACACCTGCAGATCTTGAAAATTTGATGAATGAAGCAGCACTACTAGCAGCTAGAAGAGGCGAGACAAGAATCAGCATGGAAGATGTTGATGAGGCATCTATAAAAGTTCAAGCAGGACCAGCTAAAAAATCCAAAGTAGTAACAGAAAAAGAGAGAAAGCTTACAGCTGTTCACGAAGCAGGACATGCAGTTGCATCAGTTTCATTAAATAATACTGACCCGGTTGATATGATTACAATAATTCCTCGTGGTATGGCTGGTGGATTTACATCATATTTACCTGAAGAAGAAATAACATTTATGACAAAGGGACAAATGGAAGACAAAATAGTAACTCTTTTAGGTGGTAGAGTTGCAGAAGACTTAGTCCTTGATGATATTTCAACTGGAGCACATAACGATATTCAAAGAGCTACTCAATTAGCAAGAGATATGGTAACAGAATACGGTATGAGCGAAAAAATAGGGACTATAAACCTTTCTACTGATGAAGGCGAAGTATTTATTGGAAAAGACTTGGGAAGAAGTAGAAACTACTCTGAACAGACTGCGTATGCCATAGACCAAGAAGTTAAGCGAATGGTTGATGAAGCATATACAAAATGTAGAACTATACTTTCTGAGAACATGGATAAACTTTTAAAAGTTTCAGACACTCTTCTTGAAAAAGAAACAATTGGAAGAAGCGAATTTGAAAGAATAATAAGAGGAGAACAAGAGCCTGTTGAAGGTGAAGTTCATATAGAAAAATCTGACTTATCCGAAGAAGCAAAGCAAATTGTAGAAGATATAGATAAATAATTTTAATTTAGAGAACCTTGTGGGATTTATAAAATCATACGAGGTTCTTTTTTATTGGCTCTATGTCAAATATTGGGGAGACTCGTTAACTCGAGTCTCTTTCTTTATGTAAAAATGGGCACATAGACGCTAATAAAGATATCAAAACTAAAATAGCAAAAAACAACTAAAAATAAGCATAGCAAATAAAACCCCTAGGGGTTTTGCAAATTTTCCCGTTTTCCTAATCTCTACTTACATGAAAACATAATTCTTTTTCTAAACAAGTCAAAATTTCTCATACCAAAGCAATTTCTTTTTAATGTTTTTATCTTTGTATGAGTTCCTTCAAGAGGTCCATTTGACCAAGAGTAATCAAATGAATTACATATTTCTTCAAACCAGTTATTAAAAGAAGTGATACAAGATTTAAATTCTTTTAATTTTGATTCATCTGCTCTTTTTATCCATTCTCTTAAAGCTTTTTTAGCTCTAGTTTTGTTTGGCTGACTAAGTACATACTGGTACCCACAGGGCACACAGTAGAACAATTCTTTTAACTTGTATGCTTCCTTTAATTCCTTGTTAAGTTCAATCATAAGTGATACTTCATTAGCTTGTTCTGAAGTTAGCTTAGAGGCAGGTTTTGTAATTAAACTCTTACTTCTTTTAAAATATTTCCTAAGCTTTGATGATACATCCTTTTGTATTCTCTTTCTAACATTTTCTAATGCCCAGGATACTTGTCTTATGAAGTGGTACCTATCTATGATATGTATTGCGTTTTTAAAGAATGATTTCTTAACTGATTTAAATGTTTTAGACATATCACTTACAAAAAATTTTACTTCGTTTCTTTCTTTGTTTGGTATCTTTTCAAAGTACCCATACAATGTATTCTTATCTCTTGATGGTAAGATATCTATGATAGAGTGTTTAGATCCATCAAGAAGAGAAGTCTGATACCTGTTATTACCACTATCACCTTTAAATTCGTCTATACATAATACTTCTGATAGCCTATCTCTAGAAGCACTTAAACAATTTAAAATTCTTAATACTGTGTTTGAAGAAACATTATACCTATTAGCAATAGAAGATATAGAATAAAGCTCATCAAACTCAGAAACAATATCAAAAACAAGTCTATTGGTCATAGTATGACCTTTGGCAATAAAATCAAGATTCCTCTCAAACGAGAACCACAAGACTTACAATCATATCTAGTTTTCTTTAAGAAAATCAAAGATTTCTTACCTCGGATGTGAGTATCCCTAATCTTTTGAATCCTATGATCATGAACCCAAATCTTTTTAGAACCACAATGAGGACAAATAGACATCTTAGAAACAGAAGCGTGAACATTAACAAAATTATTACTCTCATCAACACTATCAAAAACTACATCTTTAAAACCAAACAAATTCATGATATTATTATCTTGCACTTATATGCACCTCCAAGCTTTGTTGTTGATTACTTAAAGTTTAGGACTTAAAAGCGTATAAGTGCAATTTTTTTGCATAAAAATATCTGTTAGGGATTTACTCCCCAACAGATATTATAGAGCCTTTTTATTTTGAATTGAGCAGAAAAAAACTTCCTTAGACAAGAATTCTAAGGAAGTTTTAGAGGAAGGTAACTTTAAGAAATTTTTTATTTTAACTATTTAACACAATCTGCTCCACAAGAGTTCTCAGATAGTGCTATAGGAGGAAAGACTTTATCCAGTAATTTTTGATTTTTTTCGTTTGCTTTATCTACTATATCGTATAGTTTGTTAAGTTCATCTGTTATAGGTTTTGTTTCTTTGTTTAGTCTATTTTCTATATTTTCTAATTCTAAATTTAAAGCATCTAATTTCTTTTGATCTTCTTTTAGAATATTTTTTTCTTTTTTATTTAACACAGTTGAACTTTCAATTTCTGAAATAATATCTTTTTTACTTTCATCTAATTTAGGATCGCTATAAAATTTATCCCATAAGTCTTCATGTGTAGAATAGATTTCTTCAAACTTTTTAAAGATTGGATCCATAAGTTTTTCATGTGCTGCATTTAATTTATTTTCTAAAGATTTGATTTTATCTTTAGTAGGTTTTAATTCTTTTTCTGTAGACGAATTGTCAAATCAAATGCAACACCTATGGTAAGAGACCAAAAAGTTCTTCTTTAGGTGTTTTATATTTTATACATTTTCTAGGTCTATTATTCATTAAACTTAAGTTATAATTTAATTCATCAATATTCACTTCTGATAAATCCATACCCTTAGGATAAAACTCCCTCAAAAGTCCGTTACTATTTTCATTTGTACCTTTTTGCCATGCACAATAGGGATCACAAAAAATAAGTTTTGCATCCTAATTCTTTTTCTATTTTCTCAAATTCTGAAAATTCTTTACCTCTATCAAAGGTTATTGTTTTTACTAATTCTTTTGGATAATCTTTTAATGCATTTATTATTGCTGGTGTTACGCTTTCCGACTTTCTATTTTCTAACTAGGATTGCTATATAATATCTAGATTTTCTTTCTGCTAAAGTTACGAAACAACATCTACTTTTCCTTTTATGATCTAATCTGCCTGATTCCACTGTATCTGCTTCCCAGTGGCCTAATTCTTGCCTTCTGTATATCTCTTTAGGTCTTTTCTTAATTGTTCTACCTTTATCATTGAATTTTCCTCTTTTTTCTTGCTGGCCTTTTAAATTTAGTCTTTTCTTCTCTAAATTTTTCATACTAGTTTTTGGCAGCTTTTTGGCGTGTATCATTCTATATATCGTTGAGGTAGATGGTAATTCATGAATCTCATTTGTGTTTCTATTTGATATTTGTTCAGGGGACCAATGTTCGTTAATCTTTACAGTTAAATAATCAATAACATCTTTAGAAAATTTACTTTTCTATGGCAGTCTTTTCTTCTATCAATATATTTATCATTTGCCTTTATCGGAAAGTACTTAGTGTAACTTCCCCTACTAACTTTTATCTTAGATGAATTTCTTTTAATTTCTCTAGATATTGTACTAGGTGACCTTTTAAGTGCTTGTGCAATTTTCCTTATACTCATTCCTAAATTTAAAAATTGGTAAATACAAGATCTTTCTTCTATGGTAAGATGGTTATAGCTCATAGTTAATCACTCCTTTTAATATGTTTTGTTTGGTCACTTACATATTAACACAGCTGATTAGCTATGAGTTTATTTATGTTGCACTTGTTATGATAAATTATCTGTATTTAAAAGTTGTTGTTTTTCTTTATCTGAAATGTTTTTAGAGTTTTTAATACTATCTATAAAACTTTTTTCTGTATCTACTTTAGTAGCGGCACAACAATATGTTGAACACTCTAAACGTGTAGGTTCTTTTTCCATAACTTTAGCTGTTACAGGCATAAGATTTGTTAGCATAGTTCCACCTAAAACAACTCCAGTTAGTAATAATGTACTTAGTTTTTTCATTATAATTCACTCCTTAAATTCAAGTTCATTTTTATAAGATATATAGTTTTTCTATCTGTCATTATTTTATAAAAAATGGTTGAGTAAAATCTCCTTAAAATTGAATGAATTGAGTGTATAATTGTGGCAAAAGTGTGGAAAAATTTTTTTAATATTTAGCAGAATTTTTTCGAATTTAAAAAGTGATAAAATAATTTATTTAAAGTCGGGAACCCGGCTTTTATATGTTTGTAAAAAAGTTTTTTTAAATATATAATCAATTTAAGGTAGTTTGAGAGGTGGTATATGCTTTATTTACAAAAATTTATTTTTCCTGATATGGAAACGGAATCAGATTTTTTAAGTAAGTTGAGAAGAACGTGCTACGATACGTACTATCCGTTTCAAGTCTTTATAAAAAATCGTCTGACTTTTCTTGAGTTTGCACCTATAACTATTCTATATGGTGGCAATGGTTCGGGGGGGACAGTGATATAATGATGACAGATACAATAAATCCATTAAAATCAAAGTTTAAAGGCTTCCACAAAACTTTTAAACAAGACGATTTAGGATTAAGTCTGTCATCTTTTTTATTAAATTAACAAAAAAGAAAAGAAAACATAAGTAATAAGGATTGAAGAGAATATGATGATATTTAGAGTTTTTTTCAAAATCATATTATTTCCTATTAGTATAGCGTTGAGTATCATCACTCTATTTTTAACGTTTGTATTAGGACTCAGTACAATATTTTTTAAACTGATTTCATTTATCGCTATTATGGGATTTTTGGGATCTGTTTATCATGGAGAAAAAGCACTTGCTATAGAGGCAATTATACTAGCATATCTTTTTAGTCCTTATGGTTTACCAGTGCTAGGATATTTTATTATAGAAGTGATAGAAGGGGTGAATGAAAAAATAAAAGTAATTTAAATATAAAAATAAATAGATTAAAACGATGAAAAAGAGATAGCAAAATCAAAGCTATCTCTTTTTATATGAAAAGAAAGGGGGTTATGATGAAAGAAATAGTTAAATTTGAATACTATTATGGCAATGAAGCAGAACAATATTCATTTTTTAGGATTCCCAAAACTTTATTCACAGACTTAAATTTTAAAAAACTATCCGTAGAAGCAAAAATTCTTTATGGAATCCTACTCGATAGAATGAGCTTGTCAATTAAGAATAAATGGTTAGATGAAGAAAACAAGGTATACATCATCTATACCATAGAAGAAATTATGGAAGTATTAAACTGGGGAAGAAATAAGTCGGTCAAAGTAATGAAAGAAATTGAAGAGATAGGATTATTAGAAAAAAAGAGGTTAGGACTTGGAAAGCCAAATTTACTTTATGTAAAGAACTTTATTTACACAGAAAATAATAAAACTACAGAAGTTTCAAAAGCAAACCTCAAGAAGTTTAAAAAACAAACTTCAGGAAGTTTAGAAAACAAACCTCAAGAAGTTTCAAAAGAGGACTCTAATAATACTAATATTAATAATACTGAAACTAATAATACTGATTTTAATAATACCACCCCCATATCCCCCTTAGAAAAGCTAGGAGAAAAATCAAAAAAAATTTTGGAGGAGGAAGAATTAAAAGAAACTATAAAAAAGAATATATCTTATGAAACCTTTGAAAAAGTAAGAATAGAAGAAAAGAAGCAAGTAGATGTAATGATAAATGTACTTGTAAAAGCCTTAACTAGCTTTACAAAGATTAAAATAGGAGGGAGGCATATATCCAATGAAAATTTTAAAGAAAGATTTCTAAGTCTTAACTATAAACACATAGACTATGTTTTGAAATACCTAAGAGAAAATGCTCCAAAGGATATTAAAAACATTAATGCCTATCTACTGACTCTCTTATACAATGCAGATGAAAATATTAGAAACATAGAAGTCATAAAGAGAGAAGATCAGAAAAGAGAAAATTATGACTATAGTAATGATGAGGATATCTGGAGAGAATTTTTAAATACTTGATAGGAGAGGAGCATATGGAATTAATAAAAGAAATCTTAGAACAGAAAATAAAAAATGTAGAAACAAATAGTTCATCAAAAGATGAAGAAAATAGGAGTTATATAGATCAAGAAACAGGATTAAAATATTGTGCAAAATGTAAAACACCAATTGAAAAAGAAATAGACTTCTTTGGAGAAATAAAAAAAGTTGGTATTTTATGTCAATGTGAAAAAGAAAGACAAAAATTAGAGGAAGAAAAAAGAAAAGAAAATAAAAGGCTTTTAAAAATTGAACACTTAAAAAAAGAGTGTTTTTCCGATCCTATCCTATTAAATTGGAATTTTAAAAATATGGACAAAGATAGTGAGCATGAAAAAGTAGCAAAAAACTATGTGGAAAAATTTGATGAAATATATGAAAATAATATAGGATTAATTCTCACAGGGAATGTGGGATGTGGAAAAACATATCTTGCAAGTGCTATAGCAAATGCTTTACTAGAAAAAGAAATATTAGTCAAAATGACAAATTTTTCAGTAATTTTAAATGATATGACTAACTTTGAGATTGATAAGAGTAAGTATATAGATAACCTAAATCATAAGAAACTATTAATTATTGATGATTTTGGAATGGAAAGAGATACAGATTTTGCAGCTGAGCATATCTTTAACATAATAGATAGTAGATATAGAAGTGGGAAACCTCTAATTATAACAACAAACTTAAATATATCAGCTTTAACTAATCCTGAAACTATAAAAGATAAAAGAATTTACTCAAGGATACTTGAAATATGCAGTCCCATTATATTTACAGGAGAAAATAGAAGAATAGAAAAAATGAAGGAGAAATCAAAATTAGCCTATGAAATATTAAAAAAAGAATGAAAGTAGGTGAGTTAATGCAAAATGATGATATAAATAGCAGAACAATAGCCATAGTAAAAAAAGCAAGTATAGTAACAGCCAAGCAAGTTATAAATTTGATGAAGAAAATATTAGAAATAAATAAACATAAAGCGCAGACAGAACAGTCAAGACCCTTAGAAAAATTTAAAAAAGTAAAAGTAAAAGACCTTGTAAAAAAAGGTAAAGTAGAAACCTTAGAATTAAATGACATAGACTTAAAAGCATTGAAAAAAGAATTAAAAAGATATGGGGTGAAATTTTCTATAAAGAAAGATTTAGAAAATGGAAACAACATTATCTTTTTTCAAGCAAAAGATATAAAAGTAATGGAACAAGCTTTTAAAAAGACAGTCCAGAAATTTACTAAAGATAAGTCAAGAAAAAGGAAATCTGTAATAGAAAGGCTTAATAACTTCAAGGATAAAGTCAAAGATACTATTGACAGAGATAAGGTTAAACATAAGCATCAGGAACAAAGTTTATAATAAAAACACTTGGATATATAATATATATGATGAGAAGGCATGAATAGCTTTATTGTTGAATACTATGAAAAAGAAGATTGGAATCATCCAGTAGAAGAATTTCTCTTATCTATAGATAAAAAATGAGAGCAGAAGCATTAGGAAAGAAACTAAAAAATACCTTTGAAAGTAAAATATAAGTATAATGGTGGTTCAAAATGACAAATAAAAAAATATGTCCCATATGTAACTCAAAGATGAGACAACAGTTTATAGGTCTATTACATTGCAAGTGTGGTATAAGCTATCATAAAGATTTAGGATATTTTAAAAGAAATGAAAATATGATGTTTGTCTTGGAAAGAAAAAAGATAGGTAAAAAAATAAAACAAGTTCCAGTAATAAGATATAAAAAAGATAAATAAGATACTAATGGGTAGAGAAATCTACTCTTTTTTATGGAGAGGAAGTGATTAATTCGAAAATACTAAATGAAATAATAAAAGATATAAAAAATGTTTTTAAGATAAGAGATAAGAAGAAATTTGTATTAGAAAATTTTCCTTACCTCTTATTTTTTTATATAGGAAATATCTTTGCAAGCCATGTCAACTCTTATGTAGGAGGAGATATAATAGATAGAATTCTAGTGGCTTTTAGTCAAATAGATACTTTAAAATATATTCCATCATTAAAAATAAAAAACCTGATACCCGGTCTAATTCTATCAGTAGTTATCAAGTTAATCCTTATACAGAAAAAGAAAAAAGCAAAAAAGTTTAGAGAGGGCAGAGAATATGGATCGGCAAGATGGGGAAATGAAAAAGATATTGAGCCATACATTGACAAGAAGTTTGAAAACAATGTGCTACTAACTCAAACTGAAAGACTTACCATGAACAATAGACCTAAAAATCCAAAATATGCTAGGAATAAAAATGTATTGGTAATTGGAGGTTCTGGAAGTGGTAAAACAAGGTTCTTTGTAAAGCCGAATCTCATGCAAATGCACTCTTCATATGTAGTGACCGATCCAAAAGGAACATTAGTCTTGGAATGCGGAAAAATGTTGGAAAGAAATGGATATGAGATAAAAATACTAAATACAATAAACTTTAAAAAATCCATGAGATATAATCCCTTTGCATACTTGAAAAGTGAAAAAGATATTTTGAAATTAGTACAAACAATAATTGCAAATACTAAGGGAGAAGGAGAAAAATCAACTGAGGATTTCTGGGTAAAAGCTGAAAAACTCTACTATACAGCCTTAATTGGATATATTTTTTATGAAGCTCCTAAAGAAGAACAGAACTTTACAACTCTACTTGCTATGATAGATGCAAGTGAGGTAAGAGAAGAAGATGAAAATTTTAAAAATGCAGTAGACTATATGTTTGAAGCATTAGAAAAAGAAAAGCCAAACCATTTCGCAGTAAAACAATATAAGAAATACAAACTTGCAGCAGGAAAAACTGCCAAATCAATCCTTATATCCTGTGGAGCAAGGCTTGCTCCATTTGATATTCAGGAACTTAGGGACTTAATGAAAGAAGATGAACTGGAGCTTGATACACTTGGAGAAAAGAAAACAGCTTTATTCGTAATAATATCGGATACAGATGATACATTTAACTTTGTAGTATCAATAATGTACTCACAATTATTTAATCTATTATGTGATAAAGCAGATGATGAATATGGCGGAAGACTTCCTGTTCATGTGAGATGCCTACTTGATGAATTCGCAAATATCGGCTTAATTCCTAAATTTGAAAAGCTGATAGCAACTATTAGAAGTAGAGAAATATCAGCTTGTATAATATTACAAGCACAATCACAACTAAAAAGTATCTATAAAGATAATGCAGATACCATAGTTGGCAATTGTGATTCTACATTATTTTTAGGAGGCAAAGAAAGAACAACATTAAAAGAATTATCTGAAAGCCTAGGCAAAGAAACCATAGACCTATATAACACATCAGAAACAAGATCGAATCAAAAGAGTTTTGGACTAAATTATCAAAAAACTGGGAAGGAACTTATGAGTCAAGATGAAATAACTGTAATGGACGGTGGTAAGTGTATATACCAGCTAAGAGGAGTAAGACCTTTCTTATCTGATAAGTTTGATATTACAAAACATAAGAATTATAAGTTCCTTGAAGATTATGATAAGAGAAATATATTTGACATAGAGAAATACCTACAGAGAAAAGATGAGGTTAAGTTAAAAGAGAGTATGGTAGTTGAAATATTAGATGAATAAATTTAAAATTAAATAAGAAGTAAGATAGATATTTAGGAAAGATTAAAAGAAAATACTTGACAAAAAATATTTTATAACATATAATAATTTCAACAGCACCCGACACGCCTCTTAACAATGCGGACCAAGTCGGGTCATTTGATTTTAGGAGAAAAAATGAAAAAAATCCACCAAGAACCGATTACTATAGAAAATCAAGTAAAAAACTTAATAGACTTAGGACTTTTAGTAAAAGATAAAACTTATGCTAAGAAAATTCTTGGAAGAATATCCTATTACAGGCTAATTAAAGCTTACAGTATCACATTAAAAAAAGATGGAAGATATATATCAGGAATAAGTTTTGAAGATATTGTAAGTTTATATAAATTTGATAGAGAACTTAGACAACTCATATTTGAAATAATAGAACATATTGAAGTTTCTTTAAGAGCAGTTATCACAAACTATTTTTCTTTAAAATATGGGAATTTTGGTTACAAAGATTTGTCAAATGTGGGAAAATATAAAAACAGATATAAAGAAGCATTAAATGATTTAAAAAGAGAAACAAAAAGAAATAGACGCTCACCATTTATAAAAAACTTTAAAGACAATTATGAAGGTGGAGAAATTCCGCTATATGCAGTGATAGAAGTAGCAAGTTTTGGAACTTTATCTAAAATGTATAAGAATATGAAAAATGAAGATAAAAGTAAAATTGCAAAAGTCTTTCATACAGACTACCATTACTTTGAATCTTGGATAGAAAATTTTGCCTATATAAGAAATATATGTGCCCATTATGGCAGGCTATATGGAGCAAAGCTTACAAAATCACCAAAGCTATATAAAGAATATTTAAAAAAGAATATTTCAAACAACACAATATTTGCTACATTAGTAAATCTTAAAATAGTTTCTGAAGAAGAAAATTACAAAAAATTTTATCATGATCTAACGGAACTAATAGCAAGATATGAAAATATTGAACTAAGGCATGTTGGCTTTATAGAAAACTGGAAAGAATTACTAAAACCATAAAATTAAATAGAGAAATTTACACCGAAAAAAAACATTTCGGTGTTTTTTTATGCCCAAAGGAGGAAGAATGAAATATATACGAGATGAGCCGAAAAAATAAGATACAGAGAAAAATGAAATATTAATGAATTAGAAGTAGAAGCGATAGAGAAAACTATCGCTTTTTTTATGGATAATTTATCATAACAAGTGCAACATAAATAAACTCATAGCTAATCAGCTGTGTTAATATGTAAGTGACCAAACAAAACATATTAAAAGGAGTGATTAACTATGAGCTATAACCATCTTACCATAGAAGAAAGATCTTGTATTTACCAATTTTTAAATTTAGGAATGAGTATAAGGAAAATTGCACAAGCACTTAAAAGGTCACCTAGTACAATATCTAGAGAAATTAAAAGAAATTCATCTAAGATAAAAGTTAGTAGGGGAAGTTACACTAAGTACTTTCCGATAAAGGCAAATGATAAATATATTGATAGAAGAAAAGACTGCCATAGAAAAAGTAAATTTTCTAAAGATGTTATTGATTATTTAACTGTAAAGATTAACGAACATTGGTCCCCTGAACAAATATCAAATAGAAACACAAATGAGATTCATGAATTACCATCTACATCAACGATATATAGAATGATACACGCCAAAAAGCTGCCAAAAACTAGTATGAAAAATTTGAGAAGAAAAGCTAAATTTAAAAGGCCAGCAGAAAAAAGAGGAAAATTCAATGATAAAGGTAGAACAATTAAGAAAAGACCTAAAGAGATATACAGAAGGCAAGAATTAGGCCACTGGGAAGCAGATACAGTGGAATCAGGCAGATTAGATCATAAAAGGAAAAGTAGATGTTGTTTCGTAACTTTAGCAGAAAGAAAATCTAGATATTATATAGCAATCCTAGTTGAAAATAGAAAGTCGGAAAGCGTAACACCAGCAATAATAAATGCATTAAAAGATTATCCAAAAGAATTAGTAAAAACAATAACCTTTGATAGAGGTAAAGAATTTTCAGAATTTGAGAAAATAGAAAAAGAATTAGGATGCAAAACTTATTTTTGTGATCCCTATTGTGCATGGCAAAAAGGTACAAATGAAAATAGTAACGGACTTTTGAGGGAGTTTTATCCTAAGGGTATGGATTTATCAGAAGTGAATATTGATGAATTAAATTATAACTTAAGTTTAATGAATAATAGACCTAGAAAATGTATAAAATATAAAACACCTAAAGAAGAACTTTTTGGTCTCTTACCATAGGTGTTGCATTTGATTTGACAATTCGTCTATGGAATAAAGGAGATAGAACAAATGGAAAGAGAAATGCTAAATATTAATGGAAATCTAGTAGGAGAAATAAAAACAACTGCAATAGATACAAAGGAAGGAGAAAAAGAGGTAGCTAACTTCACAATAGTTAGAAAGAACAAAGAAGAAGGAAAGGTTAAAAAAGAATATATCTACTGTAATCTCTACGGGGAAAAGGCAAAAAGTGTGAAGGAATTTAAAAGTGGAGAATACATCCATATTTTTGGATATTTTAAGGAAACAAAAAAAGAAGATAAGACATTTAAAAATTTTATCGTAAAGCACATAAATAAAATTGAAAAAGAAGAAAAAGAGGAGGAAATATAAATGGAATTTTTTACACAAGCAGTAAATGTATTAAAAATATTAGTTACAGCAATTGGTGCAGGGCTTGGAGCATGGGGTGTTATCAACCTGATGGAAGGTTATGGGAATGACAACCCTGGTGCTAAATCTCAAGGTATTAAGCAGCTTATGGCTGGAGGGGGAATTGTACTCATAGGTTTAAAACTAATACCGCTATTAGCAAACGTGTTAAAATAAAATGTTTAATATAGTAGATAAGATCAAAGAGTTTTTTTCGGAGATACTTATTGATATGATCAAGGAAAATTTAAGCGGAATGCTCCTTGATATAAATGATAAAGTATCAACGATAGCAAATGAGGTAGGAAAGACTCCGAGTGGATGGAACTCGGAGGTTTTTCACTTCATAAAATCCATTTCAGAAAATGTTATACTTCCCATAGCAGGTCTTATCATAACGGCTGTACTATGTATTGAATTAATTCAAATGGTAATGAACAAAAATAATATGCATGATACGGATACCTTTGAATTTTTTAAGTACATCATCAAGATGTGGATTGCTGTATGGTTAGTATCTCATGCTTTTGAGTTTTCAATGGCGGTCTTTGATGTGGCACAGAATTTAATAGGAAAGGCAGCAGGTGTGGCAAATGCTAGTGCAAAAGTTTCTCCAGGTGATATAGCTAATATGGTAGATAGCCTAAAAGGAGAGTCAATAGGAAAATTAATGACTATAGTACTAGAGACAGCAATTGTAAAGATGATAATTCAAGGAATATCAATACTCATTACAGTTATTCTATACGGCAGGATGATAGAAATATATATTTATACTTCAGTTTGCGCCATACCTTTTGCCACAATGGGTAATAAAGAATGGGGAAGTATTGGAACAAACTATATAAGAGGGCTCTTCGCACTTGGCTTGCAAGGTTTATTCTTACTTATATGCGTAGGAATTTATGCCGTACTTGTTAAGACTTTAAATATATCAGACATACACAAAAGTATTTTTGAATTACTAGGATACACCTTAATACTTGGTATAACTATGATGAAATCAGGAAGTATTGCAAAATCAATTTTAAATGCTCATTAATAAAAAAGGAGAAGATGATGAAAATTAGAAGAAAAAAAGACAATAAAATTAATTTAAAAACACTTGGAACAATAGGACTCCCAATACTTTTAATAGGGGGATATATTACAAGAGAAATACAAAATAGAATGATTATAAGAAAAACATCGGAAGTTTTAGATAATAGAGAAGAAACGAATGAAAAAGTCTTAGAAATAGCAGTGAATATGGGAAAATCATTAGAAGATCTGAACAGAGAAGACATATATGGCTTTTACTTAGAGGGTTTAGAATAATGGCTTATGTAAATGTCCCAAAGGACTTAACAAAAGTAAAAACAAAGGTAGCTCTAAATCTAACAAAAAGACAATTAATTGGCTTTACAATTGCAGGTCTAATAGGCTTTCCAGTATATTTAATGGTAAAAAAAGTGCTGCCTAATGACCTATCTATGTTAATTATGATAGGTGTGTCTTTTCCTATAATATTTGCAACTCTTTATGAAAAGGACGGGATCTATTTTGAAAAATATTTAAAGTATATTATAGATAAGAAAAGACAGACAAGTATAAGGATATACAAGACAGAATGTATTTATGATATAAAGAAACAAAGAAAGGAAAGGAGTAAATGAATCAAATACAGAAAAAACAACAGAAAAAATTAAATCAAGAAAAAAGAAATTTAAAAAAACAAAAAGAAGATTTAAAAAGCATTAGTATAAGTCAAAAAAAGATGAAAAAAGCAAATATTTCTAAAGAAAAAGGAAAGCCCAAAAAGAAGCTTTCCTTTTTTGGTGGGAAGAAGAAAAAGAGCGTTCAGGAAACAATCCCTTATTTAAGAATGTTGAGAAATGGGATTTGCCAAGTTGAGAAGAACAAATTTAATAAAATGATACGTTTTTTAGATATTAACTACCAGCTTTCAACAGAAGAAGATAAGGAAAGTATATTTAATGAATTTTCAAGTTTTTTAAACTATTTTGATCCAAGTGTTGATATAGAACTTTCATATATTAATCGCATAGGAAAAAATGAAGAAGTAGAAAAAAACATCAATGTTCCGGATAGAAACGATTCATATAATGAAATACGAAAAGAGTACAGGGAAATGCTAAAAAATCAGAGTCAAAAAGGAAATAATGGACTTACTAAATATATGTATATAACCTTTAGCTTACAAGCACAAGATTTAAAAGAGGCAACTACAAGACTTGAAAGAATGGAAATGGATATATTAAATAACTTTAAGCAGATGGGAGTAAAAGCTTATGTATTAAGTGGATATGAAAGGTTGAAGGTCATTCACGATATCTTAAATCCGAATAAGAATTTTGTTTTTTCCTTTGAAGACCTAAAATATAGTGGACTATCTACTAAGGATTATATAGTACCAGCATCATTTAACTTTTCATCTCACAATCAATTTAAAATTGGAGAATACTTTGGAGAAGTAAACTTTCTGCAAATTCTAGCACCTGAATTATCAGATAGATTATTATCAGAATTTTTAGGGGTTGAAGAAAATATGATTGTAACATTTCATATAAATTCCATTGATCAAACAGAAGCTATAAAGATGATTAAAAGAAAAATAACGGACTTGGATAAAATGAAAATTGAAGAAAATAAGAAGGCTATAAGATCAGGATATGATATTGATATTCTTCCAAGCGATTTAATTACCTATGGTAATGATGCTAAGAAACTGTTAGTAGAACTTCAAAATCATAATGAGAGAATGTTTGTCATAACTATTTTGTTTACAAATATGGAAAAAAGTAGAAAGAAATTGAGTAATATAATTTTTCAACTAAATTCAATAGCAGGTAGACATAATTGTGTATTGAAAAATCTTAACTATAGACAGGAACAAGGACTAATTTCCTCCCTGCCACTTGGAAAAAATGAAATCGAAATAAAAAGAGGACTTACAACTAGCTCTACAGCAGTCTTTATTCCTTTTACAACAGAAGAGCTGTGCTTAGAAGGAGAGAGCTTATACTACGGATTAAATGCTTTAAGTCGTAACATTATTATGACAGATAGAAAGCTTTTAAAGAATCCAAACGGTTTAATACTTGGAACGCCTGGTAGTGGTAAATCTTTTTCGGCTAAAAGAGAAATTACCAATGCTTTTTTAATCACACAAGATGACATCATTATATGTGATCCGGAAGGGGAGTATGGAAATTTAACTAAGGCACTAGGTGGAGAAGTTATAAAAATATCGCCAACAAGTAAGGATTATATAAACCCGTTGGATATAAATGTAGACTATGCCGATGAAGACAATCCCTTATCTTTAAAGTCTGACTTTATTCTTTCACTGTTTGAACTTGTAGTAGGAAAGGAAGGGTTAAGTGCAGAAGAAACTTCAGTAATTGATAGATGCCTTCCAATATTATATAAGAATTACTTCGACAATCCTATTCCTGAAAATATGCCAATTTTAGAAGATTTATATAATTTACTTTTAAAACAAGAAGAAAAGGTAGGGAAAAAATTAGCAGTAGAAATGGAAATTTATGTCAAAGGTAGTCTTAATGTATTTAACCATAGGACTAATGTAGATACAGGCAATAGAATTCTTTGCTATGACATTAAGGAATTAGGAAAGCAACTTAGAAAAATAGGTATGTTAATTGTTCAAGATCAAGTATGGAACAGAGTAACTATTAATAGGAATAAGAAGGAAACCAGATATTTCTGTGACGAATTCCATTTGCTTTTAAGAGAAGAACAAACAGCCTCATATTCCATAGAAATCTGGAAAAGATTTAGAAAATGGGGTGGGATTCCAACAGGATTAACACAAAATGTAAAGGACCTTTTAGCCAGTCCTGAAATAGAAAATATATTTGATAACACAGATTTTATCTTAATGCTTAATCAAGCTAGTGGTGATAGGGAAATTTTAGCGAACAAGTTAAATATATCTCTTTATCAGTTATCCTACGTAACAAATTCCAATGAGGGAGAGGGATTACTATTCTACGGAAACACAATAGTACCTTTTGTAGATAGATTCCCTAAAGATACAAAATTGTATAAGTTAATGACAACTAAACCAGAAGAATTAAAGGAAGGGATAGAAATTGATAGACAGAGAGAAGTTAAAAACTAACTATATTATTAATTTAGATGCAATTTCTGCTCTAAAGGAATTTCCAGATAAAACATTTGATTGCTGTATTACATCTCCTCCATATTATGGACTTAGAGATTATAAAGCAGAAGGACAAATTGGAAGAGAAGAAAGTCCGGAGGAATATTTAAATAAATTAATTGAAGTCTTTAGAGAAGTAAAAAGAGTATTAAAAAAAGAAGGAACACTTTGGATAGTTATTGGAGATTCTTATGCAGGCACAAGAAGCAAAAAAGAATATAAAGATCCTAAAAACATAGAAGGAAGAAGTGGTCAAAAAGAGTCTATTACAGAAAAACTCAGTGGCTACAAGGCAAAAGACTTAATGGGGATACCTTGGCAACTAGCTTTAAAATTAAGAGAGGACGGTTGGTATTTAAGAAGTGATATTATTTGGCATAAGGAAAATGCCATGCCTGAGTCTTGTAGAGATAGACCATCAAGATCCTATGAACATATCTTCCTATTATCAAAAGCAAGAAAGTATTTCTATAACTTTGACGCTATGAAAGAACCAATAAAAGAAATAAGCAAAAAAAGATATATGAGGGCAAGGGGAAATAATAATAAGTATTTACAAGAAGGCACAGGAGCTAAAAGACAGAGCATAAATGAAGCAAGAGAGTATGGAGAATATATAGGAGATAATGTCCCTAAGTTTAGAAACAATAGAGATATTTGGACTATTAACACCAGTGCGTTTAAAGGAAAACACTATGCGGTATTTCCACCAAAACTGGTAGAACTTTGTATAAAAGCAGGATGTCCTAAAAAAGGCTTAATTCTTGATCCTTTTATGGGTTCAGGAACTGTTGGAATGGTAGCTATTAGGATGGACAGAGAATATATTGGAATTGACATAAACAAAGACTACTGTCAAATAGCTAAAGAAAGGATAGAGAAAAATATGAAATAGGAGGTATATATGAAAAAGAAAGGGAAAGTAAACCCAAGAGATGTACCAAAGACCAAGCTTATATCAGAAAAGAAAGGAGAAAGCAATGAAAAATCCAGTAGTACAGAGAGACCATCAGATTTTTCAAAAAAAGAAATTAATAAAGAAAAAAGCAAGAACAACATAGACAATAATGCTGAAAACTTTAAATATTATTCATCTCATATGCAAGAAAATAGTCGGGAGTTATTCAAGGAAAAAGATAAGTCAAATAGAGGAAGAAGACAAAGAAAAATCCATGAGGAAAAATTTTCAGAAACTTTCTATCATAATGAATATCAGCCAGAATATTCGCAACAGCAGCATAGAAAAATGGAAGAAAATGAGGAAAGTAGATATGGTGAATATTACGGGCAAGAAACAGAATACAGGCTAAGTAACTTTAAAGAAGATTTTAATGATAGACCAAATTCAACTAGCTCTAATTTAAAAAGTAGCACTTCTCCCCAAAAAAATTACAAGGGGAATAGTAATTTAAAATGGAAGAAAAACGTTGAGAGTGAAAGTTTTAATGGCGTGCAAGAGAAAAAAATAAGGAGATTTAGAAAAGAAGATAAGAATTTTAATATAGAGGTAAGTTCAACATATGATCCCTTATCGCAGGACTCAGATAATGATGGCGTCATAGATCGCTATGACATGAACTTTAGTGATAGCAATGTATCATATAGGGACACAAGAGATGACTATAAGTATTTACCATCTTCTGATGTGCAAAGAAACAATTGGGATGGGTTTTCTATTCTTGGTAAGAATAGGAAAGAAAGTTTTCAAAAAAACACCTTAAAAAAACTTTATCAATCTCAAAGTCAGTTTAAGGACAAAGGGGAAAAAGCAGAATTAAAATCTTTAAATGGGAAGTTTAGAAGAAAAGACTTATCATATAAGGCAAATGAAGAAGATAAAAAAATAATTCAAGATCTGAATACTAATAAAAAACAAAATAGCAAATATTTCAAAGGCAAAGTTAGAAATTTAGAAGAAAAAAATATGCTAATGGGTAGGGTTTCTAGTGGGAAATTTAGACTGGATAGCCTATTTGAAGGATTTAAAAGTGAATCTGAAAAAAATAAAGATAAATATAATATAAATAAAAAAGAATCAAGAAAAAATAGGCACGAAAAAAGAAATCTTCAAACAGGAAAAAAACGTAATAAAAAATGAGAATCTTGAAGTAGATGAACTTGATTTAAATCATAGTGGAATTTCTAATAAAAACAAGGGAAAGAAAAGACAAATAAAAGACGCTTTTGATAATACTATAAAGAAAAGTAACTTTGATCCAAAGAAAGAATACACCAGGACAAAAAAAGAAGTACAGGATTCTAAAAATGTATCTGAAGAAAATAAGGTAGATACAAAAAATAAAACTAAATTCCATTCTAAAAAAGATAACAAAAGTGAAAAAGATAAGTTTTATAAAAAGGAAGATAAAATATCAAAACTATATGAGAAAAAGAATAAAAAGGAAAAAGAGTTAATTAAGGATAAGAAAAAGTCGAAAAAAGCAGGTTTAGAAAAACCGATTACTTTTGCAAGTGCTATGACGGCAAACTATCTATATAGTGGGAAAGATGATAATGCAGGTGTTAACGCTGCTTATAAGCTTAGTAGAAATACCGAAGCTATTGGCAGAGAAATTAGCCATCTTAGAAGAAAAAAAACTTTAAAAACTCAAAGAAAAATAAAATCTTTAGAAGGAAAAATTTATAAGAAAGAAAGTAAACTTCTATTTCAAAGAAATTTTGAAGAATTGAAGAAGACTAAAGCTTATCAAAACTCTAATAAACTGAATCGATTTTTTATGAAAAAGAAGTTTCAGAGAGATTTTAGGAAAAAACAAGGGGAAGGTTTAGTAAATAGAATAAAGAAATCTTTCGCTAATATTGGAAAGAAAACATTGGAAGTTTTAAAAAACAAAGGATATAAGCAAATTTTAATTGCCCTTTGTATTTTAGGACTTTTTTTTATGCTATTTCAAGGAATTAGTAATGTTGGAAGTCTTACTTCAGGATTAACAAGTAATGTTATAGCTACAAGCTATCTATCAAAAGAAGAAGTTTTAATGGATATTAATAATGAATTTACAAGTTATGAATATGCATTACAAGATGAAATAGATAGTATTAAAGAAAATTATCCAAATTATGATGAATATCATATAAAAGGAGATTCTGTTGGTCATGATCTACACGAGCTTTTTAGCTATTTAACAGCAAGATATGGAGAGATTAAGTCAGCTGAAGAGATACAAAAGGAATTAAAAAAACTATTTAATCAAATGTATGAGAAAAAATATACTTCAAAGTCTATTACAAAATATGACAGTGAAGGAAATCCATATACCTATAGAATTCTAACCTTAACTATAAAAAAGAAAAGCATTGATGAAATAGCAAGAGAAGAATTTGCAAACTATGAAACAAATATGGCTCATTATTTAGCTTTACTTGATAGTCAGGGAAATATGAGTGGATATTTTGGATCAAGCTATGGGAACTTGGGAGAGATTATAGACAATCCCGACTTTGGAAATCCAGGAATTGAATTTGATGATGTTACAGTAAAACAATTATTTAGTGAAGCAGAAAAACACATAGGGAAAAGATATGTGTTTGGCGCAAGCGGACCTAGTAATTTTGACTGTTCAGGATTTGTATGTTGGTCTTATACAAAGTCTGGTGTAAAAAGAATGCCAAGAACTACAGCTTGGCTTATTTATAAAAACTATTGTAATCCAATATCTCCAAGCGAGGCAAAACCTGGGGATATTATTTTCTTTAAAGGCACATATAATTCGGGTACGCCAATTTCTCACGTAGGGATATATGCCGGAAATGGAATGATGCTCCATGCAGGAGATCCTATCCAATATGCCAGTATAAACTCAAGGTATTGGAAAAATCACTTTTATTCCTTTGGTAGACCAAAATAAGGGGAAGGAGTAAAAATCTATGAATAAAAAATTAATCAGAAACATAGAAAAACAGAAGAATTTAAGAAAGAAAAAAGAAGAAATTGAAATAGAACTTCAGTTATTAGTAGAGGAACAAGAAGAAATAGAAAATTTAGAGGTCATCAAGGAATTTCGAAGTCGAAAAATATCTCTTGATGAATTTTTATTTATTGTTAGAAAAAATAAGGAAGAAGAAAATAGAGAAAGACAAGAACTTAAAAGAAAAGATACAAATGAAAGTGAGGAAAATTTATGAAAAAAATAACCAGTGGAATTTTAGCTGTGATAATGCTACTTGTAAGTTTAGTGAATATAGTGGCTGTAAGTCCTGTATATGCAAGTACAGATTATAAGGTAGAGTGGACGGAAGATGATTTTATGTATTCCTCTGAGGGAAATATAATTGCCTTTAGTGATAAAGGCTTAGAAAAGAAAGAAAAGACAAATATTTTAGTATTTCCTGAAGGAACGAAATCTATAAATGGAAATTATTCTTTAAGTCATTCAAACGATGAACTTAGATATAAAAGAGAATTTGGACGCGGTAAACATTGGGATAAAGTAATTATTCCTGATTCTGTCAAGCATTTAGGTTATGCTGCCTTTTACGAAGCAAGTATAGATGAGGTAAAACTATCAAATAGTCTAACTTATCTTGGTGGTTTAGCATTTTTCAATTGTGGACTTAGAGAAGTGACTTTACCTGATACTCTAGTAAATATTGAACATAATGCTTTTGAAAGAAATAACCTCCAAGAAATAACTATACCGAAGTCTGTGAAGACAATTGAACAGTATGCTTTTTCAAGAAATAAATTGCACACTATAAAAGTATTAGGTAATCCAAATATTAACAGTAAGGGAGTATTCCATAATCAAGAAGTTGAGTATAGACCAAAACAAAATCCATTTTACGAAAATCATTTTGGTTTCAACGGAAATCAAGGATTCAAATCTATTCCTAATGGATTAAGGTTTGAAAATGGAGAGTTTGTCTTTGATAAGAATGTAGATAGTGTAGAACTTGAATTTGATTATAACAATGATATGTATCAAGGAAAGATGACTATTTACAATCCAAATAAATATTCCATTGATACTCAAACAGATTTAACAGGTCAAGATATTGATGAAAAGGACAATAAGATTGATGATTTAACTAAAAATATTAAGGACTTAGAAAATCAGATCAAAGACTTAAATGATAAGAAACAAGAAGACCAATCAAAGATAGATGAATTAAAGAAAAAGTTAGAATCTTGCAAAGATAATGGAGAAAAACTAAAACAAGAAAAGTCTAAGCTAGAAGAAGAGATTAGAGATAAAGATAATAAGATTACTCAATTGAATAAAGAAATTGAGAATCTTAAAAATTCTAATAATGATGAACTAATAGCAGAAATTACTCAGCTTAAAGATGAGTTAAAAAGATTACAAGATGAAAATGCAAAACTTAAAGAAAATTATTCATCTACAAAATGGGAGTTAGAAGCTGAGAAAGAAAAGGCTGATAAAAACGAAAATAAAATCAAAGAAATGCAAGAAGAGCTCGAGTCTTTAGAAGGAGAACTTGCAAAGAAGACTAAAGAAATTGAGGATAAAGATAATAAAATTAAGGACTTGGAAAAAGCTCTTGATGAAAAAGATACTAAGATAAAAGAATTAGAGAATAAAAAGAAAGAAACAGAAAAGACTAAGTCAGAATGCTGTAAGAAAATTGAAGAGCTTCAAAAGGCTATTGATAGTTTAAAAGAATCTTCTGAAAATACAAAAAAAGAATTAGAAGAGAAAATTAAAAAACTAGAAGAAAAACAAAAAGCTTCTGAAGAAGAAATTAAAAAGCTAAAAGAAGAATTAGATAAGAAAATTGAAGAAGCAAAGAAGTTAATCGAGGAAGCAAATAAAAAATCGAAAGAAGAACTTGAAAAACAAGCTAAAGATGAAAAAGACAAAAACCTAAACCAAGACTTATCTAAGAAATTAGATGAACTTCTAAAACTTCAAAAAGAAAACAAAGAGAAGAAAGAAGATAAGAAATCTCAAGATAAGAAGTGGGACGAACTTTTGAAAGCTGATGACAAGAATATCCTAAATCAATTTGATCTTAACAAGATGAAAAAGCAAGAGGTACAACAATCCAAAAAACAAGTTAAAGATGAAAAAGAATTTGCAGTTTTCCAAGTAGACAAAAACTTCTATAACATTATAAAAGATGGAAAGAAAACTACTGTGTATATGGATGTAAAAGCATATATTAAGGATAATCGCATTATGTTACCTGTTAGATATGCAGCCTATACTCTTGGGTTTAATGTAGAATATGATGATAGTAAGAGAGAGGCTATCTTTTCAAATAAAGAAAATACAGCCTTACCTAAAAAAACTCTAAGATTAAATATAGATACTGGTGTTATGAAAGATAGTCAAGGAAACATTTATCATTCTGACACTAAACCTGTAATTATAAATGGAAGAATTCACGCATCTATTTCCAATATAGCTAAAGCTTTTAATGCAAGCTGTGGGGATATAAGAGATGAAAAAGATCAAAGCATAGAATGGGATAATAGCAGAAAGGCAGTTTATGTCTTTAAGAATATAAAGTAAGAAAAGGAGAGAATTATGAAGAAAAAAAGATTAGGGGTAGCCTTAGTGCTACTCCTTTTACTATTAAGTATGCCAAGCATATCCATAGCTAAAAGCAATGAAAATGAAATAAAAAATCACTCAAATGATATTTATTTGCCAGAAAAAAGTAAAGAATTAGAGAGCTTATTTGATGAAGATGTATATAAACCATCTAATGAGAGTCAAAAAATTCCTTATCAGGAAGTGCCAAAAATACAAGAAAATAACATAAAAAATGAGCAAGTAGATAAAAAAGAAAAGCCATCTAAACTTGTTAAAGGTGGCAATACTAAAGCAATTAATCCATTAGCCACAAAAGAAAATAAGGCAAGAGGAACAGTTATTGAAAATGTAGATAAAAATGGACAGGATATTACACCAAGTGGAGATACAGAAAAAGATAAAGAAAATCCAGTAGATGTAAGACAATTTTTAACCTTTCAAACAAAGAGTGGAAAAACTATGCACCTCATTGTAGATCATTCGGAAAATCAAGAAAATGTACAATTACTAACAGAAGTTGGAGAACAAGATCTACTAAATATGATTGAAGGAGAAAGTGAAGCAAAGCCAAAAGAAGAAGTAGTAAAAAAAGAAGAACCGGTGGAGGAAAAACCGAAGAAAGAGGAGAAGGAAGAAAAGAAATCAGGGATAGGACTCTATTTATTTATGGGTTTAATTATTGTTGGTGTAATGGGTGCAGGATATTACTTCAAAATCTATAAGAAAAATGAAGAGGCAAGTTTTGAAGATGAGCAAGATTATAATGAATTAGAAGATGATTATGAATTTGAAGGGGAGGATTATAATCTTGAAGATAAGGAAGATACAGAAGTTATTCCAGATGAAGATGAATTTTAATCTTTTCAATAATTTAAGCAGTAGATTGAGGACAACATTATTAAAAAACTAAAGGAGGAAAAATGAAATTAGTAATCGCAGAAAAACCAAGTGTTGCAGCATCAATAGCAAAAGTTATAGGAGCAAAAAATAGAAATAATGGATATTATGAGGGAAACGGATATATTGTTTCATGGTGTGTTGGACATTTAGTACAAATGGCAAATCCTGATGTGTATAATGAAAGATATAAGAAGTGGAGAATTGAAGATTTACCTATTATCCCAAAAGAATACAAGTATGAGGTAACGAAGGCAACTAAAAAACAGTTTAATATTCTTAAAAGGCTAATGAATAGTAATGAAGTTGATACCATTATTAATGCTTGTGATGCTGGTAGAGAAGGAGAAGCTATTTTTAGACTTGTATATATGATGGCAAATTGTAAAAAGAAAATGAAACGTCTTTGGATTTCCTCAATGGAAGATTCTTCCATAAAAGAAGGATTTAGCAACTTAAAAGATGGAAGTAACTATGATAATCTTTTTGATTCAGCTAAGGCTCGTGCCATAGCTGATTGGCTTGTTGGAATGAACATAAGTAGACTTTACTCCTGTCTATATAATGAAAATTATAGTGTAGGCAGAGTACAAACACCAACTTTATCAATGATTGTGAATAGAGATGATGAGAT
Organism: Peptoniphilus asaccharolyticus DSM 20463; assembly: GCF_900176115.1. Taxonomy (GTDB): domain Bacteria; phylum Bacillota; class Clostridia; order Tissierellales; family Peptoniphilaceae; genus Peptoniphilus; species Peptoniphilus asaccharolyticus. The sequence goes on from NZ_FWWR01000009.1 coordinate 254,222, forward strand.
AAATAGTTTTAAAAAAGAAAAATATTATACAGTGGAGATTTCTATGAATGGATTTACACTGTCGACAGATAGAATTGATGACAAGATAGTGGCAGAGCAGCTTAAAAATTTAATCGGAGAAAAAATTGAAATAACCGATGTAATTAAAAAAGAAAAGATTACAAAGCCTAATCTGCCCTTTGATCTAACAACACTTCAAAGAGAATGTAATAAGTATTTTGGATACAGTGCAAAACAAACCCTAGATTATGCCCAAAACCTGTATGAAAAGAAGTATATTACCTATCCACGAACAGATTCAAGATATTTGACAGTAGACATGATAGAAAGCACTGTAAATAATATTATAGGGAAAAATGATTTTGACACAGAAAGAATTAAGGTAGTTTTTAATTCTGAAAAAGTTACAGATCATCATGCAATAATTCCAACGATAAGTTCATTAAATAAGGATATTTCAAATCTCCCGGAAAGTGAAGCCAAAGTATATAGACTTATAACAAATAAACTCTATGCAAGTTTTGGATATCCTCTTGTAGAAAATACAACAAAGATAGTGGCTGAATTTGACGGGTTTGAATTTATAAACACTTATAAAATAATTGCTGAAGAAGGATTTACAAAATATTTAGAAGAATATAAATCAAAGAAGAAAGAAGATATACAACTTCCTGATGTAAAAATAGGAGATTTTTTATATATTGAAAATAAAGATATAAAAGAGAAGTATACAAATCCACCTAAACACTTCACTGAAGACACACTCTTAAAAGCAATGGAAATAGCTGGGAATGATGAATTAGTTAAGGATGTTGAAGTTGAGAGAAAAGGACTTGGTACTCCTGCTACAAGAGCGGGAATAATAGAAAATTTGATATACAAAGGTTATATAAAAAGAGAAAAGAAAAACTTAATATCAACTAGAAAAGGATTAAACCTAGTGACTATAGTAATAGATGAGTTTAAATCTCCAAAGACAACAGCAAAATGGGAAATGAGATTAAGTGATATAGCAAAGGGTAAGGAAGATAAAGAGAATTTTTTAAAAGAAATTGAAGAAGAAATAAAAAACACCATAGGTAAATATTATAAGTAAATTTATTATAGATAATTTATCATAACAAGTGCAACATAAATAAACTCATAGCTAATCAGCTGTGTTAATATGTAAGTGACCAAACAAAACATATTAAAAGGAGTGATTAACTATGAGCTATAACCATCTTACCATAGAAGAAAGATCTTGTATTTACCAATTTTTAAATTTAGGAATGAGTATAAGGAAAATTGCACAAGCACTTAAAAGGTCACCTAGTACAATATCTAGAGAAATTAAAAGAAATTCATCTAAGATAAAAGTTAGTAGGGGAAGTTACACTAAGTACTTCCGATAAAGGCAAATGATAAATATATTGATAGAAGAAAAGACTGCCATAGAAAAAGTAAATTTTCTAAAGATGTTATTGATTATTTAACTGTAAAGATTAACGAACATTGGTCCCCTGAACAAATATCAAATAGAAACACAAATGAGATTCATGAATTACCATCTACATCAACGATATATAGAATGATACACGCCAAAAAGCTGCCAAAAACTAGTATGAAAAATTTGAGAAGAAAAGCTAAATTTAAAAGGCCAGCAAGAAAAAGAGGAAAATTCAATGATAAAGGTAGAACAATTAAGAAAAGACCTAAAGAGATATACAGAAGGCAAGAATTAGGCCACTGGGAAGCAGATACAGTGGAATCAGGCAGATTAGATCAATAAAAGGAAAAGTAGATGTTGTTTCGTAACTTTAGCAGAAAGAAAATCTAGATATTATATAGCAATCCTAGTTGAAAATAGAAAGTCGGAAAGCGTAACACCAGCAATAATAAATGCATTAAAAGATTATCCAAAAGAATTAGTAAAAACAATAACCTTTGATAGAGGTAAAGAATTTTCAGAATTTGAGAAAATAGAAAAAGAATTAGGATGCGAAACTTATTTTTGTGATCCCTATTGTGCATGGCAAAAAGGTACAAATGAAAATAGTAACGGACTTTTGAGGGAGTTTTATCCTAAGGGTATGGATTTATCAGAAGTGAATATTGATGAATTAAATTATAACTTAAGTTTAATGAATAATAGACCTAGAAAATGTATAAAATATAAAACACCTAAAGAAGAACTTTTTGGTCTCTTACCATAGGTGTTGCATTTGATTTGACAATTCGTCTATAAAAAAATTGAATAAAATTATAGGAATGCAGAAAGGAGTGAATTTTGAAAGAAAAAGGGTATAATGTAAATGATAAAAGAGTAGCAATTAGGAAATTTACTGATTTGACATTACTATAAATATATGTTATACTCTTGTCAGATAAAGATGGTGTCCCGCTACCGTTAAAGGTGGAGCATTAAAGAAGGTGTCTCACTACCTATATCCCAAAGGTGAAACATTAAAGCAAACAGAGAGGATAAAACCTCTCTGTTTTTTTAGGAGAAAACAATGGTAGAAGTTATAAAATATGGATTTTATACTGTAAACTCCGATTACCTTGAATATCTAAATAAAGTAGATTCAGAAGTTTATTACAACCCATCGTATAGAAACAGTATAAAACCATTTGTTGGAATTATTGTTGGTATAGATAATTATAATTATTTTATTCCAATTTCTTCTGCAAAGGAAAAACACAAAAAATGGAAGAATGTTTCTGATGAGCATTTTTTAATTTATGAAGTGATCGATAATAGTATTACTATAGATGGAGATATTTACAAATATTATTCTGATAAAGAAAAAATGCACATATTATCTATATTGGATATTAAGAAAATGATTCCTGTACCGGCTGATTGTTATGAAAGAATTGAATTTAATGAGCTTGAGGATATCAGATATAAAGACTTATTTCAAAAAGAATACGCTTTTTGTTTAAAGGTAAAAACAAAGGTCTTGATAAAGGTAGAAAAAATATACCAAAAGCAAAAGAAAACAGGAATTATAAGAAGAGCAAATTGCAATTTTTCAAAGTTAGAAAAGGCAATGTTGGATTGGAAGCAATAGAATAAAGGCAGTTAGAGCGATTTGAAAAGTAAAAAATTTCAATCGTTTTTTTATTGCAATAAAAAGATAGCGTAAATGACATTTTAAAGTTATCTTTTGCTTACAGAAATTAAAAAAATAGAAAGAAATAAAGTTTAATAAATAAATATATAAAAATTTAGTTCATTTTTATCACTATAATGAGGAGGGATAAAATGCCAAGATATGATATAGTAGATTTAAGCAGAACAATCTATCTTGCAAAAGAAGAATTTAAGAAAGATATAAAAAAATATGAGGAATATTTAAAGGTATCAGGCAATAACTATAAGTATCCATATATACATCAAATATCTATATACAATATGGATCCAAAAGCAACAGCCTGTGCAGAATTTGATTATTGGAAAAGTATAGGTAGAAGCGTTAAAAGAGGCGAAAAAGGAATACCACTTTTAGATATAGATAGTGGAAGGATAAAATATATCTTCGACATAAGGCAAACAGTAAGTATTAATCATAATATTTCTGAGGTAAAGTTATGGAAATATGATAGCAAAAAGCATTTAGACTTACTAGATGAACTGATAGATAAGTTTAAAGAAAAAGATAGTAAGCTTCTATTAAGCCAAGAAGATAAAATTGATGCCTTAGTAGAAAGTAATGTTAGAGGAAAATTCAATAAAATTTTAGAAAGTCTATCTGATGAAAGTTTAAAAAGCATTCAAAAGGTAGACCTTTTTAATTTGTTAAAAGAATCCGTAAAAATTTCCATAAGCGAGAGAATGGAGGTCTCATATCGGCTAAAAGAAGAAAACTTATCTTTACTATCTAAAATATCAAGTTCGGACATAGACAAAGTATTAAGTATAAGCTCTAACATAAGTAAAGATATCTTACTTGATTTAGGAAGGGAAATAAAAAGATTAGAAATTTTAGAGAAAATTCAAGAAAGAAAAGATTTGGAGCAGACAAAAGAGCTTAAGGAGCGTTATAATAAATTAAGTTCTGATATAAACGGTGAAATAAATTTTAAAGGAGGCTTGGAAGATGAAAGAGAAATTAACATTGGCAGGCAAGGAATACCTCATGGAGGAGGGGATTTACACACCAATCGTCAAGGAGAATTCCTTCGAGAGACAGGGAGGGACATACAAGATGGAAGAATTGGAGGAAGGCATGGAAGTCCTAATACCCAATATGGCAATTCCCAAGGAAATAGATTTAAAGAAACTCAACAGATGGGGAAGGATGAGATTGAACTTTCTCAAGGAGAACAAAGAAGAGGATTATCAGATAATGTATTTGCAAGGGATATTGATGGATCATCTTCTATCAAAGGAAAAAGAGATAGAGGACTTTATCACGAGGGAAGAAGTCAAAATGATGGAAACTTGGGGGCTGACAGAAGAACTGAAAGAAGAGGACTATCTGAAATATCTGAGATTGAAGAAGAACATGGATATGACCCTGCAAGAAATAGGGGAAAGGGAGATAATCTTAATCTAAAAAATGAGGAAGTAGAGTCTACTTCCTTTTTTTCTGCTGACGAATTGTCAAATCAAATGCAACACCTATGGTAAGAGACCAAAAAGTTCTTCTTTAGGTGTTTTATATTTTATACATTTCTAGGTCTATTATTCATTAAACTTAAGTTATAATTTAATTCATCAATATTCACTTCTGATAAATCCATACCCTTAGGATAAAACTCCCTCAAAAGTCCGTTACTATTTTCATTTGTACCTTTTTGCCATGCACAATAGGGATCACAAAAATAAGTTTTGCATCCTAATTCTTTTTCTATTTTCTCAAATTCTGAAAATTCTTTACCTCTATCAAAGGTTATTGTTTTTACTAATTCTTTTGGATAATCTTTTAATGCATTTATTATTGCTGGTGTTACGCTTTCCGACTTTCTATTTTCAACTAGGATTGCTATATAATATCTAGATTTTCTTTCTGCTAAAGTTACGAAACAACATCTACTTTTCCTTTTATGATCTAATCTGCCTGATTCCACTGTATCTGCTTCCCAGTGGCCTAATTCTTGCCTTCTGTATATCTCTTTAGGTCTTTTCTTAATTGTTCTACCTTTATCATTGAATTTTCCTCTTTTTTCTTGCTGGCCTTTTAAATTTAGCTTTTCTTCTCAAATTTTTCATACTAGTTTTTGGTCAGCTTTTTGGCGTGTATCATTCTATATATCGTTGATGTAGATGGTAATTCATGAATCTCATTTGTGTTTCTATTTGATATTTGTTCAGGGGACCAATGTTCGTTAATCTTTACAGTTAAATAATCAATAACATCTTTAGAAAATTTACTTTTCTATGGCAGTCTTTTCTTCTATCAATATATTTATCATTTGCCTTTATCGGAAAGTACTTAGTGTAACTTCCCCTACTAACTTTTATCTTAGATGAATTTCTTTTAATTTCTCTAGATATTGTACTAGGTGACCTTTTAAGTGCTTGTGCAATTTTCCTTATACTCATTCCTAAATTTAAAAATTGGTAAATACAAGATCTTTCTTCTATGGTAAGATGGTTATAGCTCATAGTTAATCACTCCTTTTAATATGTTTTGTTTGGTCACTTACATATTAACACAGCTGATTAGCTATGAGTTTATTTATGTTGCACTTGTTATGATAAATTATCTGCATAAAAATATCTGTTAGAGATTTACTCCCCAACAGATATTATAGAGCCTAAAAATATAATAAAAACTGAGGTAATTGTGATGTTTAAGATAAAGAAAACTTTGGAGATTAGTGCTGCACATAAATTGAATTTAAACTATGAAAGTAAATGTCAAAATTTACATGGACATAATTGGATAATAACAATTTATTGCAAATCAGAAGAATTAGATGAAAATGGAATGGTATATGATTTTACTCATATAAAAAATAAAATTCACAAGAGATTAGATCATACTTATATAAATGATATTATCCCTTATAATCCAACTGCAGAAAATATAGCAAAGTGGATAGCAGAAGAGATAGGTGAAAAATGTTATATGGTGGAAGTTCAAGAAAGTGAAGGAAATGTAGCTATATATGAAGTATGATATAAATGAAATTTTTTATAGCATAGATGGCGAAGGACCTAATAGTGGGAAGTTAAGTGTATTTATAAGACTTAATTACTGTAACTTACGATGTGTGTATTGTGACACAGGTTATGCACTTGGTAGAAAAGATAATTTTTATACTTTAGAAGAAATAGTTGAGCAAGTGGAATCTTATGGAATTAAGAGTGTAACTATAACTGGGGGAGAACCATTAGAACATGATTTAAAACCTCTTATAAGTCGTCTATTAAGTTTAGAATATGAAATTGATATAGAGACCAATGGTAGCTTAGATATAAGAAAATACTTGCTTGAAAATGTAAATATAATACTTGATATTAAAACACCATCATCTAAGATGGAAAAGTTTAATCTCTATGAAAATCTGTCTAAACTTAGACCTAATGATGTAGTTAAATTTGTGGCTAGTGAGAATGATATGGACTTTGTTTTAAATATTATTCAAAAGTATTATACGAGTGCTAAAATTTTTATTTCACCTATCTATGGCTGTAATATAGACAAAATAGTTGAATATATTAAAGAACATAGATTGGAAGTTAGACTACAGTTACAAATTCACAAGTATATATGGGACCCTAATATGAAAGGTGTATAGATAAAGGAGTTATAAAATGAAAACTTTGCATACAATGATAAGAGTAAAAGATTTGGAAAAATCTTTAGAGTTTTACAAAAATGCCTTAGGTTATGAAGAAAGTAGAGTTAGAGATTTTCCAGAATATAAATTTACTTTGGTATATTTAAAATTACCAGGTGATGATCAAGAACTTGAACTGACATATAACTATGGAAATGGGGAATATGATCTAGGTAATGGGTATGGTCATATAGCTCTTGGATGTGAGAATTTTATTGAACTACATGAGCGCTTAAGAAATGAAGGATATGATGTAACCGAGTTAAAAGGACTTACAGATACAGCTAATTACTTTTTTGTGAAGGATCCTGATGGATATAAAATTGAAATTATTAAGTGTTAAATAGAAAGAGAAGGATTGAATTTATCCTTCTCTTTTTTAATATAATCGTGCTACATTTTTATAAATGGATTATTTTTAAAATCTTGATTTAGCGGAGCTCCAGACATCATATTATAAGTATTTGTAATCAAAATTTCCTTTTTTATAATTTCTTTTGTAAATTCAGACAAGTTAGCTGTTTCTGAAAATTTTGTGATGTAATTAATATTATTATTTTTTATCTTATTTAGGATAGTGGTTCCTTTTGCATTTACAGCCAGTACTCTGATATAAGAATTATATAGAGACTCTAAAATAAATTCTCTTTTTAAATCAAATGTTATCTGAATTAAAAGTCTTCTTATTCTTGACTTAGTATATCTTTTGGTTGATATAGCATCTATATAATCATCGTAATCAGTTATATCTAAGTTGTCATACAATCTATTTTCTAAACCAAGTTCATAATCCATATAATCTGAGAAATTTATATTTCCAAGCATCAATTTGTATTTAAAGATTTTAAAGAACTCATGTGAGGTATTTATATAATTGTTTTTTAACTCTAAGTAAGTATTCTCAGGAACTAAACTTTTTAACTTATCGAATTTCTCTTCGTAACATAATTTTCTGATTGTGCTTGCAGATGCGAATCCATCAACTATTAAATCAGAAGAGTGTTCAACCTTTTTACGTGGAATTGAAAATGGTTTTATATTTGAATTGAATTTATTCAGAGCTTTTACATATTCAATGGCCAATATGTTGTTTGGTTTATTCATTATGAGCAACTCTTCTTCTGAAATGTTTGGATAGGAAAGTTGTTTTGCCTGTATAAATGAATATCCTTTTGATAAATTAATGGCTAGTAAATTTTTATCAATGGTTTTAGTCTTATCTACTAGATTAATTATGGATTGCAGAGTATCTTCTGCACCAAAGCACAAATTATCTATAGCTCCAAGACTATTTAGAATAGATACTGCTCCTTCTGAAAAAATTTGAGCATTTGATGTGCAATATACTGCAGGAAGTTCTAAGACCAAATCTGCACCATTTTCTATGGCGAGCCTTGCTCTTGTAAATTTATTTAGTATTGCAGGAGTGCCTCTTTGAGTGAAGGATGAGCTCATTATAATGACTGTATAATCAGAATTTATTGAATTTATTTGGTGTAGATGCCCATTATGAAATGGGTTATATTCAGCTATGATTGCATTTATAGACATAAATTTGACCTTTCTTTAATAAGTATCGTCAGAATCTTTTAATCTATGATATAATAAATTGAGTCAAATGTACAAAGATATTATATTTCAGGAGGAAAAAATGAAAATCTTAGTAATAAATTGTGGATCATCTTCATTAAAGTATCAATTAATTGATATGGATGGAGAAAAATTAATGGCAAAAGGTCTTGTAGAAAGAATTGGTATCGAAGGTTCTAGAGTTAAACATGAGACAATAGGTAAAGACAAAGAAGTTATAGAACAACCATTAAAAGATCACAAAGATGCTCTTAAAATTGTTATGGATGCAATAATTAATGAAAACTATGGAGCTATAAAATCATTAGACGAAATTGGAGCAGTTGGACACAGAGTAGTACACGGTGGAGAAGACTTTGCAGAATCTGTAGTTATAACTGATGAAGTTATAAAAGCTATAGAAGCTAATGTTGAGGTAGCGCCTCTTCACAATCCTCCAAATATAATGGGAATTGAAGCGGTATCTGCATTACTTCCAGAAGTTAAACAAGTAGCTGTTTTTGATACAGCATTCCATCAAACAATGCCAGCTAAAAACTATATATATGCTATTCCTTATGAAAATTATGAAACATATAAAATTAGAAGATATGGTTTCCACGGAACTTCTCATAAATATGTAACTCAAAGAGCTGCAGAAATGTTAGGAAAGAGCGTTGATGAAATAAACTTAATCACTTGCCATCTTGGTAACGGAGCTAGTATTACAGCGGTAAAGAATGGTAAGAGCTATGATACAACTATGGGATTCACACCACTTGAAGGACTTCCAATGGGAACAAGAAGTGGTAATATAGACCCTGCTATAGAAACTTTCTTAATGACTAAGAAAAATCTTTCAGTTGCAGAAATTGACAATCTTTTAAATAAGCAATCAGGAGTTCTTGGAATTAGTGGAGTTTCTTCAGACTTTAGAGATATAGAAGAAGCAGCTGATTCAGGAAATGAAAGAGCTAAATTAGCACTTGAAATATACGAAACAAGTGTTGCTAAATTTATAGCATCTTATATGAGCCATTTTGATTCATTAGAAAGCATAGACGGAATAGTGTTTACAGCAGGTCTTGGAGAAAATTCTCCAGAAACTAGAGAACATGTTTCTGAAAAATTAGCAGTTTTCGGAGTCGAAATAGACAAGAAAGAAAATAAGATGAGAGGGGAAGAAAAAATAGTTTCTACTCTAAACTCTAAAATTAGAGTAATAGCGATCCCAACAAATGAAGAACTTATGATAGCAAGAGATACTGAAGCTCTTGTAAAATAAGTAGGATAAATTACTTTAAAAAAGAATAATTTATTTAGATTTTATGTGTAATTATCAATGATTTGGTCTAAATTAGTCTTGACTAAATTGGATTTTCAAGATATAATTACCTGTATGAAATTTTGAGGTGATTTATGAGGCTTAATTTAAAAGATTTTCTCAAAAGTCCGGATCAAAATTTAAACTTTGAAGGGCAAATAGAAAAAAACGAAACAGAATATGTCATAGATGGTTTAAATATAAATTTTCCGATAGGTTATAGGGGAATAGTGACTAAGCTGGGAGATAATTTAAAATTAGATCTTAACGTTAGTTATTCATTTGATACCAATTGTGACAGATGCCTAAAACCAATGAAAGAAATTATGGATTCAAGTCTTGAAGCTTATTCATTTGAAGAAAACTTTATAGACGAATCTGATTCACAGTCTTTTCAAGTTGAAAATGACGAAATATATTTGGATGACTTAGTTATTTCCCAAGTTATAACTTCGATTCCTTTAAAGAGCCTATGTAAAGAGGATTGTAAAGGACTGTGTCCAAATTGTGGAGTAGATCTAAATGAACATCAATGCGATTGTTCGCAAGATGAACAGATAGATTTAAGATTTGAAAAACTGCTAAATTTATTTAATGATGAGGAGGTGTAAAAATGGCAGTACCTAAGAGAAAAACTTCAAAGCAAAGAAGAAACAAGAGAAGAGCATCTTCTTATAGATTAAATAAAGTAACTATAGTAGAATGTCCAAACTGTCACGAGGCAAAGATGCCGCACAGAGTTTGTCCAAGCTGTGGATATTATGACGGAAAAGAAGTGCTTGTAACAGAGTAATAATCATGATAAAGAAACTTCCCTGTACAGGGGAGTTTTTTATTTATGTAGTAATAATTAGGATATTCTTTTATTAAATCTATTAATAATATGTGGTAAAATTAAAATAATAAACTAAGGAGGGAAAAAATGTCAGGACATTCTAAATGGCATAACATAAAGCAAAAAAAAGGTAAAGAAGATGCCAAAAGAGGCAGAATATTTACTAAACTTGGTAAATATATAATGGTAGCAGTTAAGGAAGGTGGTCCGGATCCTGACTATAATCCACAGCTAAAAGTTGCAATAGATAAAGCAAAAGCTGAAAACATGCCTAATGACAATATAGAAAGAGCTATTAAAAAAGGTGCTGGAGAAGATAGTGCTGATAGTTTTGAAGAAATAACATACGAAGGATATGGACCAAGTGGTATAGCTGTTTTAGTTAACTGTTTGACTGATAATAGAAATAGAACAGCTCCAGACGTTAGACATGCGTTTGATAAATACGGCGGAAACTTGGGAACTCCAGGTAGTGTATCTTTTATGTTTGATAAAAAAGGACAAATCGTTGTGCTATCTGATGGAATAGATGGAGACGAGTTGATGATGGTGGCAATAGATGCTGGGGCTGAAGATGTTATCGAAGCAGAAGATGCATACGAAGTTATAACAGCGGTTGAAGATTACCACAAAGTTAGACAAGCTCTTGAAGAATCAGGATATGAATTTGTTCAATCTGATATAACTTATATACCACAAAATTACACTACACTGACAGATCCAGATGATATAAAAAATATGGAAAAGATGATAGATGTTTTAGAAGATAATGATGATGTACAAGAGGTTTATACTAACTGGGATAGACCTGAAGAGGACTAATCAAGCTAAAGTGTTAGTTAATATAATTGGGTATAGCTATTATATAGATAGTCCAATTTATTTAATACATTAATAGCTTTTAAAATTTATAGCTATTTATAGATTTAATAGTTTAAGTACGTCGAGTGTTTAAGAATATGGAGGAAATTATGAATTTAAACAAGTATATTGACCACACATTATTAAAACCGGAAGCAACAAAAGAAGCAATTTTAAAGTTGATTGATGAAGCTAAACAATATGATTTTTGTTCAGTGTGTATAAATCCTGCATGGGTGTCTTTAGCAGCTAAAGAACTTAAAGATACTGATGTTAAAGTTTGTACTGTAATTGGATTTGATTTAGGTGCAACTACAACGGCTTCAAAGGCATTTGAAACAGCTAATGCAGTTGAAAATGGTGCGGACGAAGTTGATATGGTAATCAACGTAGGGTTCTTAAAGTCAAAAGAATATGATTTAGTTAAAGAAGATATTGCTGAAGTTGTTAAAGCAGCTAATGGAAAAATTGTTAAAGTTATCATAGAAACTTGCTTGTTGACTGATGAAGAAATAGTGAAAGTTTGTCAATTATCAAAAGAAGCGGGAGCAGATTTTGTAAAGACTTCTACAGGATTTAATTCAGGTGGAGCAACTGTTGAAGATGTTAAGCTTATGAAGGAAACTGTAGGTGAAATGTTAGTTAAGGCTTCAGGTGGTATAAGAGATTTAGATACAGCTTTAAAAATGATTGAAGCTGGAGCTGACAGACTTGGGGTTAGTGCCGGAATTCAAATTATAGAAGAATACAAGGCAAGAAATGCAAATTAATCCAGTAGCTTTTACAATATTTGGAATAGAGGTTATGTGGTATGGCATATTGATAGCAATAGGGGCCTTATCTGCAATAACTATAGCAAATAAATTAGGTAAAAGAGAAGGTTTTAAAGAAGACATAATTTATGACTATGCAATGATAGCTCTGCTACTAGGAGTGGTTGGAGCTAGGGCATACTATGTGATTTTTAATTTAGACTATTATATGCAACATACTTCAGAAATTTTAGCTATTAGAAATGGTGGCTTGGCAATTTATGGCGGGATAATAACTGGAGTTATAGTTGGAATAGTCTATACCAAAATAAAAGGTATAAAATTTTTCAAATTGGCTGATGTAATTGCTCCAGGACTAGCTCTTGCACAAGGGATTGGTAGATGGGGTAACTTTGTAAATCAAGAGGCTCATGGAGCGCCTACAGACGTTACGTGGGGTATTATGATAGATGGGGTTAAGGTTCATCCTACATTCTTATATGAGTCCATATTAGACGTTGGAATTTTTATCTTTTTATATTTCTTCTTATACAATAAAAAGAAATTTGAAGGACAAATTTTTGCAACTTATGGAATGATTTATGGCTTAGGTAGATTTGTAATAGAGGGAATGAGAACAGATTCTCTTTACTTTGGTGGGATGAGAGTTTCTCAAATTGTGAGTTTACTTATAGTATTGGTATCAGCATCATTTATTATGTATTCAAAGAGAAAGGCGAAGTGACCTTTCTCTTTTTTTATATTGAAATGGTATAATAGATAGTATGAAGACAATTTTATTTGTGTTAGCGTTAGTATTGTATTTATATTTTCAACTTGCAGTTGTAAAAGTTAAGACTATAAATATAACTAATGGGAAGATAAAAAATTTTAGATTTGTACAAATTTCAGATTATCACAACAATGTTTTGATAGATCTAAATAAGATAGAAGAGAATATAGAAAAATTTGAACCAGATGCAGTTTTTTTAACGGGAGATATTATATCTAGGGATACAAATAAATTGGATAGAGTAGAGAGGCTATTAAAAATTGTATCTAGATATCAGACGTTTTTTGTTATGGGTAATCATGAATTTGAAAACAATATGATTGATATAAATTTAATCTTAGAAAAATATGGTATTAAAAATTTAAAAAATGATTCTTATTTAATTAAGAGTAGTGACTTAAATATTAAAGTATTTGGAGAAGAGTTCAGAGGGAGTAATTCGGACTATCAATATGCGGACTACAATATTTTGTTGGTACACAGTCCTGAGCAATTTTTAAACAATTTTAAACCTTATGATTTAGTGCTTAGCGGTCATAAACATGGCGGTCAGGTAAGAGTCCCTTTTATAGGGCAGATAATAGACCATGGGCCGAAGTTTTTCCCTAAGTATTCTATGGGATTATACAATGTAAAAAATACTTTATTGTATATAGACTCTGGTTTGGGTCAGAGTTTATATATTAGATTATTCGATAGAGTTTCGTACACTCAAGGGATAATAAAAGGAGGGGATTAGTATTAGTCTTTTATTGGTTGCGATAGTTTTAATGCTTGCATTATTTGCAGTTAGAATAGCAGATTTTTCGGGAATTCCATCATTACTTCTGTTTATATTTCTCGGAATAGCATTTAATTTAATGGGATTTGAATTTTATGATTTTGAAGTGTCAAACAGTATAGCAACTTTGGCTCTTATGATAATTATGTTTTACGGTGGATTTAGCACCAATTGGAGCATGGGAAAGCCTGTTTGGAAAGAGAGTGCAATACTAAGCACATTTGGAGTATTCTTTACTGCAATTTTAACAGGTGCATTTTGTCACTATGTGCTTAGATTTAAGTTGTTAGAATCCATGCTTTTGGGATCTGTCATAGCGTCTACAGACTATGCGAGTGTATCTTCGATTTTGGTTTCGAAAAATTTGAACTTTAAATATTCAACTGCGCCTCTGTTGGAACTTGAAAGTGGTTCAAATGACCCTACAGCTTATACTATGACTTTTGTATTTATTTCGCTATTGGCGGGAGAGAGTATCTCTGTTCCTATTTTAGTTTTAAAACAAGTTGGTTTTGGAATTTTGATAGGTTTTGGGATGGGAGTGATAGTAAAGCACTTAATCAAAAACATACACTTTGATGAAGATGGATTGTTTACAGTTTTTATAGCGGCTACTATGATTGCTACATATTCTATAGCTATTTTGATAGAGGGAAATGGATATCTTGCAATTTACTTATATGGAATATATTTGGGAAATCAAGAGTTCTCAAGGAAGAGGGATGTTGTATTTTTCTATGATGGATTGGGAGGCTTAGTTCAAATTGGGCTATTCTTTTTACTTGGTTTGTTGTGTAATGTACAGCGTTTAATAGGCGTATTTCCAGTTGCTTTGGTAGTGATGTTATTTATAACATTGATTGCAAGGCCGTTTAGTGTGTTTATGCTTATGAAACCTTTTAAATTAAAAAATAATCAACTTAGCATAATTTCTATAGCGGGGCTTAGAGGAGCTGCTGCAATTGCATTTGCAATAATGGTAGTGAATAGCAAAGTGAAAGTGACGATTGATATATTCCACATAGTATTTTTAATATGTCTTTTATCTTCATTTATTCAAGGTTCAATTATGCCAATTTTGTCAAAAAAGCTAAATATGTTAGAAGAGAGTGACACTGTACTTAAGAATTTCAATTTCTATCAAGATAAGTCGGACATAGGTTTTATTCAAACTAAAATAGAAAAAGGATCTAGATGGGACAATGTGCCTCTTAAGGATTTTAATCTAACTTTTAATTTAATAGTTGCGAAAATTGAAAGACAAGGCAAGACCATAGTTCCGAATGGAGAGACTCTGATAAGAGAGGGCGACATTATAGTGCTTGGAGGTCAAAGCTATTTTGATACTACAGGTTCTAACTTAATAGAGATGACTCTTTCTAATGGACATAAATGGGTAGGTAAAAAGATAAAGGATTTAGAATTTAAAGAAAAGCAGTTAATCGTAATGCTACAAACTATTGATAATAAAATAATAGTGCCAAACGGAGAAACTTATCTATATGAAGGGGATAAGGTAGTTATTTTAAAACAGAACAGAAAGAAAACTCAGATTAAAAAATAGTCTGAGTTTTTTATTTGAAATTATTTAATAACACTTTCGATTAAAAGTAGATTAGTAAGCCCGCCAACTCCATTTGGAACAGGAGAGTAAGCTTTAATTTTATCTTGTATGTCTGCAGAGTTTAAATCGCCTGTAAATCGACCATCTTCATTTCTAGTAATGGCAATATCTATTACTATAGCATCTTCACTAAAATAGCTCGAATCTAAAAATTCACTTTCACCAACGGCAGTGAATATAATGTCAGCTCTTAAGCTATGTTCTCTTAAATTTTTGGTTTTTATATGAGCTATTTCAACGGTTGCAAATCTATTTAAAAGTAACATTGCAAGAGGTTTTCCGACTACGTTTGAGTGATTTATTATTAAGCAGTTTTTAGACTCTACATCTATTCCATAATAGTCCAGAAGTTCTATAGAAGCTTTTGGGGCAAGTGGAATAAATCCAGAAGTATCACCTGAATATAATTTAGCTTTGTTAATTGGATTCATACAATCAACATCTTTTTCAGGAGATATTAAACGATCTAATTCATCTTCATCAACGCCATCTGGGATAGGTCTAAAGATTAAAATACCTGTTACAGAATCATCTTCGTTGAGCTTTTGTAAATCTGAATAGGCATTTTCCGGAGTAGTATCTATAACTACAACTTCTAAATCAACTTTGTTTGCAGTTGAAGTTAGACCTTTTAAATAAGCGCTATTTCCAAAATTTTTCTCTAATCTTAAAATGGCTAATTTACTATTTGCAGTAGAATACTTTTTTAAATTTTTAAGTTTTTCCTCATAAAGAGGTTTTGAATATAATATTTTAGTCATTAGTCACCTCTACATACTATTGTTCCAAAGCAATTGATTTCTGTCAATAAAAAAATCCTTCGTAGAAGAAGGATTAAGATAAGTGCATAAGACTTTGAATTAAAAGACTTACTGTGGTGATTGAAACCCAACAGCAGAATCCTAAGATTATTGCCTTGCCACCAGTTTTTATAATATTTACAATGTCAGTGCTAAGTCCGATACCAGCCATAGCCATAGTTATAAAAAACTTAGAAAGAGTTTTAAGTGGCTTGAAGATAGCTGGAGAAGCTCCTAACTGTATTGAAACAGTGGTTACTATACTTGCAATTAAGAAAAATAGTATAAAGTATGGAAAAATCTTTTTTATACTCACATTGTTGTTTGAAGTCTTTTCTTTTTTCAATCTTATAAATGCCAAAGTTAGCACTATTGGTATGATGGCTAAAGTTCTGGTCAATTTAACTATTGTGGCAGTCTCAAGAGCATTTGCTCCGGAGTGTATTCCGTCCCAGACAGTTGCTGCCGCTGTAACAGATGAGGTGTCGTTTATTGCAGTGCCTGCAAACAGACCAAAGCCTGTGTTAGATAGACCTAAGTATTCTCCAAAGCTTGGGAAGATTAGTGCTGCCAATATGTTAAATAGAAATATTACAGAAATAGCTTTTGCAACTTCTTCATCTTCGGCTTCGATAACTGGTGCAGTAGCAGCTATGGCAGAGCCACCGCAGATTGATGAACCAACGCCAACTAAGATGGCTGTGTTGGATTGAATGTTTAGAACTTTTTGTAAAACATAAGCCACGATTAGTGATGTTAGAATAGTAGAAATAATTATAGGCAGAGAAGTCGCCCCCACTTTAATTACATCAGATAAATTCATCCCAAAGCCGAGGAACACAACAGCAAGTTGAAGAATGTACTTAGAAGTGAATTTAATTCCGTTTTGAGTTAAGCTCTTATCTTTATAAAAGAGACTGATCAACATACCAACTAATATTGCAAATACAGCTCCGCCGACAAGTGGGAATCTACTTCCTAAGAAAGTACAAAAAAGTGTTATTACAAAGCACAATAACATACCAGGAAATTTATTTTTCATTTATACAACTCCTATCTTATTTAATTCAAATGTATTATACAAAGAAATTGATTAAAAATAAAATTATAATATGTTATACTTTCATAAGAAATATTTATAGTAGGTGCAAGATGATAGATTACAGAATGAAAACTTTTATAGTTGTGTGCAAGACATTAAATTTTACTCAAGCAGCGAGAGAGTTAAATATAACTCAACCGGCAGTTTCAAACCATATAAAAGCAATTGAAGAAGAATATGGAATCGATCTTTTTAAGTTCCAAGGTAAAAAAGTTATTTTAACTGAAGAGGGAAAGCTACTTTTGAATTTGATAAGTTCCATGACAAATGATATAGAGCATTTTAAGGACTATTTATCACATAACAGAAGCAAGGTGAGATTGAATTTTGGAACCACACTCTCGATAGGAGAATATATAATGTCTCCTATTTTAACTAAAATAATCTCAAAAGAATCTCAATTGTCATTGAGAATGGTAGTTGAGAATACGAAAAAACTTTTGGAACTATTGGACACGGGGAAGATAGATTTTGCGATTGTAGAGGGATATTTTAAAAGACACTCTTATCAGAGCAAGGTGTTGAAAAAAGACAGATTAATTCCGGTATGTTCAAGCGATTACGATATAAAAGACAATGTGAGAATAGAAGAAATTTTTGACAACTGGATTTTTGTCAGAGAAGAGGGTTCTGGAACTAGAGAGGTTTTAGATAGGACTCTTAGAGGAATGAACTATTCGACAGATGATTTTAAAAACATATCTGAGATAGGAAATTTGAACGCCATTAAAAGTTTGGTTGAGAACGGACTTGGAATATCATTTATGTATGAATCCGTAGTTGCCAAAGAAATAGAAGATGGAATTTTAAGAGAGATAAAATTAAATGATTTCGAGGCGACACATGATTTCACATTTTTATGGAAAGAGGGAAGTTTTTATTCAAAGTATTATGAAGAGTTATTTGAGATGATGAGAGAATAGATTTTGAAAGAATTATGCAGGGGCGGCACATTTGTGTTGAAATTTATAACCAAAAAATATTTTAAAAATTATGTATTTCATTATCCACGAATTGTAACGGGCGGGCTTCGCGTTGCTCGTCGCCCCTACGGCGGTACGGTCTCACGATGTTTGTGCGTCCCCTACAAATAATAATTATAAAAAGACAAATAAAAAAGGAACAGTCATAAAAACTGTTCCTTAATTTTAATGGGGTGGATAGTGGGATTCGAACCCACGATCTCAAGTGCCACAAACTCGCGCCCTAACCAACTAGGCCATATCCACCAAAACCGATACCAATATATTACCAAAATTTGATAACCATGTCAAATGTTTTTTTATTTAAATTTAATAATTAAAGCCCTCCATGTTTAAGAGAGCTTTAATTAAACTGAAATAGAGTCTTCCAACGATTCAAAAGTTTTTTCACCAATGCCTGGCACATTCATAATATCTTCTATTTTCTTAAATTGAGTTTTTTCTCTATATTTAATAATACTTTGGGCAGTTTTTTCGCCAACATTTGGAAGTTTCATCAAATCTTCTTTGGTTGCTGAGTTTATATTTATTTTTGAGAGTTCTTCGCCACCAGATGACTTAGCAACTTCGCCAACGTAAGGAATATAAACTCTGTCTTCGTCGGCTAATTTCTTAGCTAAGTTTATATTGTTCATGTCTGCGTCTTCGAACATTCCGCCACACGCGTTTACTGCATCTATAACTCTTGAGCCGGATGGAAGTTTAACAAGGCCTGGACTTTTCACACGTCCTGCAACATGCACATAAATTTCTTCAGGTTCATCTTCTAAAAGTAATTTGCTGTCGGATTCAGAAATTTGGTTAGAACTTTCTAATGAAAGCTTTGGTTCTGATTTAACTTCTGTCATATCGACATAAATTTTAGCCAAAAACATAGCAATTACTACAAATACACCTATCAAAATTTTATTTTTCTTAAAGTCCATAGCAACACCTATAGGTTAAGTGCTATTTCCATCATTTTTGTAAATGAATTTTGTCTTTCTTCAGCTGTTGTTTCTTTTTGTGTAACAAGTGAGTCTGAAACAGTTAAAATTGTAAGAGCTTTTTTACCTAAGTTGGCAGCAATTGTGTAAAGTGCATAAGATTCCATTTCTACGGCTAATACATCCATTGATTGCCATTTTTTCCAAGCATTGACATCATCTTGATAGAATACGTCAGATGACAATACGTTTCCAACGTGAGGTTCTATTCCCAAGTCTTTTGCATTGTTATATGCTTTAAGTAGTAGGTCAAAGTCTGCTATGGCACTAAATGTACCGGGGATGTGGTAGTTTTCTTGAAATGATGAGTTGGTACAAGCTCCTTGTGCAAGAACTATGTCATATAAATCAAGTTTATCTGAATAAGCTCCGCAAGAGCCAACTCTTATAATATTCTCAACTCCGTAGAAATTGAATAGTTCATAAGCATATATACTTATTGAGGGGATACCCATTCCACTACCCATTACAGAAATTTTCTTACCTTTGTATTCGCCTGTATATCCATACATATTTCTAACGTCTGTTACTAAAGATACATTTTCTAAATAATTTTCGGCAATAAATTTTGCACGTAGAGGATCTCCTGGCATTAAGACAGTTTTTGCGAATGCATTTTCTTTTGCGTTTATATGTGGTGTCATAAAATCATCTCCTTAAATTGTATTTTATAATATTAAAGTAATAGAGGCAATATGGTATAATTTTTGAGAGGTGATTTTATGAATTTCGAACAAAATTTGGCAAAATATGCAAAGTTAATAATAAATACTGGAATAAAAGTTAAAGAAGGAGATATGGTTTCAATTGCGGGCGAAGTTGTGAACTATGAATTTTTAAGATACATAGCTGAAGAAGCCTACGCAGCTGGAGCGCATGATGTAAAAATCCATTACAACGATCAAAAATTCAACAAGTTAAAATATCAAAATTCTCCACTTGAAGTGCTTACAAATGTACCTGAGTATACTATAGATGAGCAGTTGTACTTACTTGATAACAAGGCTAAGTATGTAAAGGTAATAGGTTCGGATCCAAACGGATTAAAGGGCGTTGATTCTGACAAACTTCAAAAAGCTATTATGGCTCGTTCAAAGGCTTTAAAAGAAGTTAATAAGAGAATGATGAACAGCGAAACATCTTGGATTGTGGTTGGAGCGCCTACTGTTGAGTGGGCTAAATCTGTCTATCCTGAATTGAGCGACGAAGAAGCTGTTGAAAAGCTATGGGATGCAATATTTAAAACAACAAGGGTAGATTTAGATGATCCGGAAGCTGCATGGGATGAACATGTAAACAATTTAAAGAAGTGGTCAGATTTCTTAAATGAAAATGAATTTGAAATGCTACACTTCAAATCTGAAAAGGGAACTGATTTAAAAGTAAAGCTTCCTAAGGGATATATATTTGCAGGAGCAAGTGAGTATGCAAAAACTGGCGATGAATTTATTGCCAATATACCAACTGAAGAAGTATTTTCTCTACCTCATAGAGAGGGAGTGGATGGAATAGTGTATTCTACAAAACCTCTTAACTATAATGGAAATTTAATTGATGAATTCTATTTGAAATTTGAAAATGGAAAAGTTGTAGAATTTGATGCTAAAGAGGGATATGAAACTTTAAAAAATCTTTTAGAAACTGATGAAGGGGCTTCAAGAATTGGAGAGGTTGCATTGGTTCCTTTTGATTCTCCAATTTCGAATTCAGGATTATTGTTCTTTGAAACTCTTTATGATGAGAATGCGGCTTGCCATTTAGCACTTGGAAAGGCATATCCTACAAGCATAAAGGGCGGAGATGAAATGAGCGATGAAGAGCTTGTAAAGGCCGGAGCTAATGACTCTCTTGTGCATGTTGATTTTATGATAGGAGATGCGACTACTGAAATAGTTGCTTATAAGGGAGAGAATAAGGTACAAATCTTTAAGGATGGAAATTTTGTCATATAACAAATAGTTTGGAAAGATGATTCTTAGTCAGTTCTAAGATATTTTCCCAAATAGGGTTTTTATAATATAACAAATGAATTTGATGCGGACTTGCTATGTTTGAATGATTAGTGAGTTCGCCATTTTTATTTAAGACATAGAAAACTAATTCATCATCTGAATATTTTCCCTCTTTAATTTCAAGTTGTAATTTAAAAGTTTTTTCAGACACTCTAAGGGAGTGGTAAAATGAATTTATTTCAAGTTCACTTTCGAGTTCTGTTTGGCCTTGAATGGTTAGAAAATTATTTTTAAAGTTGAATTTTTCAACTCTAAAATTGTATTCATTTATTTTAAAATTTATAAGGGGTTCAATTTCTTCTATTATCTTAAGTGACTTATCAAGATAGACCAAACTGTCCTTTGCATGAGTTATTACATCACAAATATTGTCCTCTTCTTTAGAAATCAAATACTTTTTGATTGAGTTTGCAATCTTGAAACCTGAAATGTATTTTGGACGCACTAAGCCCAAGTATTTTTCGATTTCTTTTTGTTTTAAAGATGAAAGATTTAATATAAAATTAAAATTTTTCAGATACTTATGCAGAGAAAAGCTTTCAACTGAAAAATCTATTTTATAGAATTTAAATTTTTCTCTTAGAAATGACATGTCGAAATCTCCATTAAAAGTGATTAAATTTGTAGTTGGGAGAGAGGATATTAGTTCGAATTCATCTTTTAGGTTTGAAAGGTACTTTATAGTTAATAGACCTGTATTCACTTCTAAAGTTGCCAATATAAATACAGAGTCGGTGAATTTAGACAGACCTGTGGTTTCTATTTTTAAAAGTGTATGGTCTTTGAAATGTTTTTTTGTATAATCAGAAATTTTAATCGTTTCAGTGTAAGTATTCATTAGTTCCATCCTTTTAATTACATTACATATATCATATAATAATACAAGATAAAATTTATAGGAAGTGTGTTTATGATATATTTGGACAATTGTGCTACCACTAAACCAAGAGAAGAAGTCGTAGAGGTTATGGTTAGAGCTCTTACACAAGACTATGCAAATCCATCAAGCTTACATAGTTTTGGACTTAAAATGGAAAAAGAAGTGAATGTAGCTAGAAAAAAAGTTGCAGATGCATTTGGAGCAGATGAATCTGAAATTTATTTTACTTCTGGTGGAACTGAGAGCAGTAATATAGCAATTCAAGGGTTTATTAAAAAGAATATAAAGAGACATAAAAAAGTAATAACTACAAAACTTGAACATTCATCAGTACTATTTCAATTTAGAAAGATGAAAGAGTTGGGAATAGAAGTGGTTGAGGTTGGAGTGGATACAAATGGTGTAGTCGACGAAAAAGAACTTTTAGCTGCGATAGATGAAGATACTTTTTTAGTTAGTTTGTTCCATGTAAACAATGAGATAGGTTCTATAAATCCTGTAAAGGACTTGATTTCAAAGATAAAAAAAATTAACAGAGAGATTATGGTCCACGTGGATGGAGTGCAAGCTGTTGGTAAGTTGGAAGTTAATTTACACGATATAGGTTGCGACAGCTACTCTATTTCAGCTCACAAAATTTATGGCCCTAAGGGTATAGGAGCTCTGTATTTAAAAAATGGAGTGAAAATTGACCCATTGGTAATTGGCGGTGGGCAAGAAAATGGCATGAGAAGTGGAACAGAAAACGTGCCGGGAATTCTTGGGTTTGGAGTGGCAGCTGAAATGGTTGTGAAGAATTTTAAATCAGAACAAGAGTCCATAAAAGCTTGCAGAGATAGATTATTAGAAAGATTACAAGAAATTGATGATGTAAAGATAAATTCTACAGACAAAGGTGTAAACAACATACTTTCTATTTCAGTTTTAAACACAAGGGGAGAAGTTTTGTTACACTCTTTGGAGAGAGATAATATATATATTTCGGTTGCTTCGGCTTGTACTTCTAACGGAACAGGTAAGAGCCATGTGTTAGATGCGATAAAGTTAGAACAAAAATATGTTGAAGGAACAGTTAGAATTTGTTTTTCTAAAGATAATACAGTGGAAGAAATTGATGAGTTTTTTGATAAATTCAAAGAATATGTAGAAGAATTAAGAGAAATAATGGTGAGATAATGGAAAAATTGATAAGCTTATCCCTTGGCGAAGTAATGTTAAAGGGAGACAATCGTAAAACTTTTATAAATAAGATAATAGGACAAGTAAAGAAGATAAGCAAAAATTTTCAAGATATATCTGTGTATCGAGATTTCGGGAAAATATATATAAATTGTCACGAAGAAGATATAGACGAAGTTATAAAGAAAGTAAAAAATATATTTGGGATAGTATATATTACGCCGACTTGGAAAATAGATAGAAATATGGAAAATTTCGAAGAAGCTGTGTTAGCAGTAGCGAAGGCTCAAGCAGAAAAAGGGTATAAGACTTTTAAGGCTAAAGCTAAGAGATCAGACAAGAGATTTGAAATTCAATCAGCAGATCTAAATCAAATGATAGGTGGTATAGTTTTAAAGAATACAGAATACAAAGTTGATGTTCACAATCCTGATTTTTATATTTACTGTGATGTAAAGGAACACATCTATCTATATTCAGAGAGATTTAAGGGAACAGGTGGATTGCCACTTGGAACAAATGGCAGAGGACTACTTCTTCTATCTGGTGGAATAGACTCACCAGTTGCTGGATATATGATGGCAAAGAGAGGTATATGCGTAGATGCAGTGCATTTCCATTCATATCCATTTACATCTGAAAGAGCAGAAGAAAAGGTACAAAAGCTTGCTAAAATATTGGGACAATATACAGGCACAATCAGAATGTATTCTTGCAATCTTTTAAATATACAAAAAGCTATAAATAAAAATTGTCCAGAAGATGAGATGACAATTTTATCACGTAGATTTATGATGAGAATTGCTGAAGAAATTTCTAAGCAATATGAATATGATTCTATAATAACTGGTGAAAACTTGGGACAAGTTGCTTCTCAAACAATAGGAGGATTAAATGTTACCAATGCAATACCAGATAGAGTAGTATTCAGACCTCTTATAGGAATGGATAAGGTAGACATAATAGAAATAGCTGAAAGCATAGGCACTTATGAAACTTCTATAATGCCATTTGAAGATTGCTGTAGTGTTTTCTTACCAAAACATCCTAAGCTTAGACCAACACGTAAAGGTGTAGAAAAATCGGAGTCAAAACTACAAGTTGAAGAGCTTGTCAAAGAAGCTATGAGTGAATTAGAAATAATTACTATAAAGCAGGAGGATTAATCAATGAAAAAAATAGTTGGAATATTAGTACTGTTGGTGGTTGCAGTTGGGTTATTGGCAGTGCCTAAGTACAATAGATTGGTTGCACTTGAAAACAATGTTGATTCAGCATTTTCACAAGTACAAGTTGTGATTAAAAGAAGAGCGGATTTAATACCTAATTTAGTGAATACAGTTAAGGGATATGCAAAGCATGAGCAAGAAACTCTTGAAAAAGTAATTCAAGCGAGAAATCAAGTGAATTCAGCTAACACACCAAAAGAGCTTGCTGAAGCTGAACAAAATTTGACAAAGGCAATAGGCGGCATAAATGTTGTAGTTGAAGCTTATCCTCAATTAAAAGCGGATCAAAACTTTTTAAACCTACAAGCTCAATTAGAAGGAACGGAAAATAGAATTGCTGTAGAAAGACAAAGATATAATGGCGCTGTAAAAGAATTCAACTTAGCAGTTAGACAATTCCCTATGAATTTATTCGCTGGAATGTTGGGATTCTCACAAAAAGATTATTTTAAAGCTGCACCAGCAGAACAAAACGCTCCAGAAGTATCATTTTAAGAGGTGATTGTATGAAAAGAAGAGTTGGAGTGAAAGTTTTACTCTTTATTCTTTTCTTGGCTACTTGTGTATTTACAAATGATGTGAGTGCATATAGTGAGTTACCTAAGGCAAGTCAGTTTAAAGGATATGTTTATGATGAAGTTGGAATTTTAGACGAAGACGACATTAGATATATAAATAATACCAATAGTGATTTGGAGGCTAAAACAGGCGGACAAATAGCTGTTGTAATAGTAAAGAGCCTTGGAGATACTACAGTTGAAGATTACTCTGTTGAGTTGTTTAAGCAATTGAGCATTGGAGATAAAAACAAGATGAATGGAACTCTAATGCTATTTGCAATTGAAGATAGACAACTGAGAATTGAAACGGGATATGGTTCAGAGGGATTTATCCCTGATATATATGCAAGACAAATTATAAATATAATGACATCTTATTTTCCTAGAGACAGCTTTGAGTCTAACCAATATCAAATGGGTATTTTAGAAGGATATAATCAAGTCATATCATATTACGAAAAAGAATATGATGTTAAAATTTCAAGTGCTAATAGACCGCAACAGAGAATAGAAGAAGATAATGGATTTAGCATAGGCGAAATAATAAGAATCATCATAATAGTCATGATAATAACCTCTATTTTCTCAGACGGAGGAAGAGGTGGAAGACGTAGAAGAGGAATATACTTCCCACCATATTTTGGACCATTTACTGGTGGAGGCTTTGGCGGATTCGGCGGAAGCTCAGGTGGCTTTGGAGGTTCCGGTGGATTCGGTGGAGGATTTAGAGGTGGCGGAGGCTCTTCCGGAGGCGGAGGCTCAAGCGGAAGTTGGTAAAAAACTAAATATGAAATATGAAAAGTGGTAGAGATTTTTACCACTTTTTCTTTATAATGAATACAATAATAATTTTAGGGAGATGACAATGGATATAACGAAGAAATTGTTTGGGTTACAAGATTTAGAATATGCAGAGTTTCAAAGTAAATTAGTGCCAACAATAGATAGAGAACTTTTTATAGGAGTTAGAGTGCCTGTGCTTAGAAAGCTTGCCAAAGAAATTATAAATGGCGAAAATCATCTTGAATTCCTAAATGAATTGCCACATAGATACTATGATGAAAATATGTTGCATTCCATAATTCTATCTGAGCTTAAAGATTATGATTTGTGTTTAGAGTTGGTAGAAAAATTTTTGCCGTATGTAGATAACTGGGCGGTGTGTGATAGTTTATCTCCAAAGTCTTTTTCAAAACATAAAATTGAGTTAATGGATAAGATTAGACAGTGGTCAAGCTCAAAAAAGGTATATACTTGCAGATTTGGTCTTGAGATGATTATGAAACACTTTATGGATGAAGATTTTAAAGAAGAATATTTGAAGATTCCACTAGCTATTCATTCAGAAGAATACTATGTAAATATGATGATAGCTTGGCTATTCGCAACGTCATTAGCTAAACAATGGGATAGCACAATATTGTTGATAGAAAATAAATCTTTAAGTATTTGGGTTCATAATAAAACAATTCAAAAAGCTTGCGAAAGTTTTAGGATAACAAAGGAGCAGAAAGTTTATTTAAGAGAATTAAAAATTAAGTAATGAGCTGAATAAAAGTCATGTGCTAATTAAAAAGAGTACATGATTTTATTTTGAGTTTAATTTATAAAACTCTTTAATTAATTTTTTAAATTTCATTGACTTTAAAATCCATATTAATTATAATCAAGGTTGTGTGAATTTAATAAAATAAGTAAAAAGTTTAGTGGTGGTGTACATGGATATAGGAAGTAAAATAAAGAATTTAAGAGTTCAACAAGAGCTGACACAAGAAGAACTTGCGGACAGATCTGAACTTACAAAAGGTTTTATTTCTCAACTTGAGAGAAATTTGACTTCTCCCTCAGTAGCCACATTAATTGATATTCTTGAAGCGCTGGGAACAACGCCGATTGAATTTTTTTCTTCGGATAAAGAGGAAAAAATTGTTTTTACGGCTGACGATCAATTTGTGAGTGAAAAGGAAGATTATATTATTAATTGGGTAGTTCCAAATGCGCAGAAAAATTTAATGGAACCATTGGTAATAGAACTTGAAAAGGGAGCGGAGTCAAAGAAAAATCCTCCTTTTGAAGGTGAAGTATTTGGATATGTTGAAAAGGGCAAAGTTAAATTAATATTTGGAGATAAAAAGTATAAGCTAAAGAGAGGCGATACTTTTTATTTTAAGGCAGATAGTGAATTTTATATTGAAAATGGAGACGCTTTAGCAAAGATACTAATGGTAAGTTCTCCGCCACATTTTTAAGGAGGATTCATGAGCGAATACGTAATAAATTTAAAAAATATCAATAAGAGTTACGGCGATGTACAGATTTTAAAGGATTTCAATTTACAAGTTGTAAAAGGTGAATTTTTGACACTACTTGGGCCAAGTGGGTGTGGAAAGACCACAACTCTTAGAATAATTGGTGGGTTTGAAACTCCGGAGTCCGGACAGGTTATATTTGAGGGAAAAGATATAACTAATCTTGAACCGTACCAAAGAAATATAAATACTGTATTTCAAAACTATGCATTATTTCCTCATTTAAATGTGTTTGATAATGTAGCTTTCGGTTTGAGAATTAAGAAGATGCCGGAAGACGAAATAAAAAAGAAAGTTGAAGCAACATTAAAGATTGTGAATCTTGCAAACTTCTCAAAGAGAAAAATTACTTCACTTAGCGGGGGGCAACAACAGAGAATTGCCATTGCAAGAGCTCTTGTAAATGAACCTGAAGTCATATTGTTAGACGAACCTTTGGGAGCGCTTGATTTAAAACTGAGACAAGAGATGCAAGTTGAGCTTAAAAAGATACAACAAGAAGTTGCCATAACTTTTATATATGTAACTCATGACCAAGAGGAAGCTCTTTCAATGTCCGACAAAATTGTGGTAATGAATGAAGGAAGGATTGAGCAATACGGCACTCCTATAGATATATACAATGAGCCTAAAAATGCTTTTGTAGCTGACTTTATTGGAGAAAGTAATATAATTTCTGCGGTGATGAAAGATGATTATAAAGTTGAATTTTTAGGAAATGTATTTGACTGTGTGGACATGGGATTTTCAAAGAATCAATCGGTAGAAGTTGTTGTGAGACCTGAAGATATAGACCTTGCAGAGACAGGAATGATATATGGAACTGTTATCTCTCAAGTATTTAAAGGTGTTCACTATGATATAGAAGTTCAAGTTGGAGATTATATAATGCTTGTTCAATCTACAGATAGCAGAGAGATAGGCTCAAGAGTTGGAATAAGCGTTGACCCTGATTTGATACATGTAATGGGTGAAAAATGAAAAAATATTCATATATATACGCACTATGGGCGGCAATGTTTATAGTTTTCCCAATAGTTTTAATATTTATGTATTCATTTAACGGAAGTTCTTCTATGGGATTTGAAAACTTTGAGTTTTCATTTATAAATTACAAGAATTTCTTCGAACCATTATATTTAAAGATTTTGGGAATATCTGTTGGAGTTGCATTCATCTCCACAATAGTATGCCTTTTAATAGGTTATCCTGTAGCCTATATAATAGCCGGTTTAAAACCGAGTGTAAGACAAAATGTAATACTGCTATTTATAATTCCTATGTGGATGAATTTCCTATTGAGAACTTATGCATGGCTTACAATTTTAGGAAATAATGGACTTTTAAACAGAGCTTTTGCACTGATAGGGCTTGGGCCATTTGATTTAATGTATAACATGAATGCGGTAATGATAGGTATGATTTATAACTTCTTGCCTTTTATGGTACTTCCTATCTATACAATTTTATTAAAAATAGACAAAAATCTTTTAGATGCTGCAAGTGATTTGGGAGCTAACAAATTTAAAGTATTTACAAAAGTAATATTCCCTCTATCTCTACCGGGAGTATACACTGGTATAACAATGGTGTTCATACCTGCTATATCAACATTTGTAATTTCAAATTTGCTTGGAGGACACAATATATACCTTGTTGGAAACTTGATAGACCAACAATTTTCATTCACTGGGAATTGGGGATTCGGTTCAGCGGTTTCAATGATACTTATATTTATTCTCCTTATAATTATGGGAATTAATAAAGTGTTTGATAAAGATCACGAAGGAGGTAATATATTTTGAGAAAAATAATAGATAAGTTTTATCTTGTTCTAATTTTTATATTTTTATATGCTCCAATAGTGACTTTGATGGTATTTTCTTTTAACAATTCAAAGTTGAAAGGTAAGTGGGCCGGATTTACATTGAAATGGTACAAAAATTTATTTTCAGACCCAGTTATTTTAGAAGCTTTAAAAAACACTTTAATAGTTGCCTTAATAGCGACAGTGGTTGCAACAGTATTGGGAACTATGGCGGCAATAGGTATAAATGAGTTAAGAGGTTTAAAAAAGAGTGTACTTTTAGATGTGAACTATTTACCGGTTTTAAATCCTGATATAGTTACAGCTGTTTCACTTATGGGTTTATTTGGATTTTTAAATTTAAAATTTGGCCTTTTGACAATGACAATTTCGCATATTGTTTTTTGTACACCTTATGTAATTTTATCTGTGTTACCTAAACTCGGACAGATGGATAAGAATACTGTGGAAGCGGCACTTGATTTAGGGGCTAAACCGGCACAAGTTGTAACAAAGGTTATAATTCCTCAAATAAAACCTGGGATAATAACAGGAGCTTTAATGGCATTTACACTATCATTAGATGATTTTGTGGTAAGTTATTTTAATACGGGACATGGAGTGTCTAATCTTTCAATAACTATATACTCTATGGCACGTAAAGGTATAAATCCGTCAATTAATGCAATGTCTACAATAATGTTTATAGCTTTGTTGATATTGTTATTAATAATAAACAGAAATCCCGGAAACAGGGAAGATATGAATTTTTAAGGAGTGTTAAATGAAAAAGATTTTGGTATTGCTATCAATGATGGCTATGATGTTGTTAGTGGCATGTGGTGGAGAGACTAAAGAATCCATCAATGTTTACAATGCAGGAGAGTATATTAATCCTGAAACAATAAAGATGTTTGAAAAAGAAACTGGAATTAAAGTTGTATATGATACATTTGCATCAAATGAAGACTTATATGTAAAGCTTACTCAAGGTGCGGATCAATACGATGTTGTAGTTCCATCTGACTATATGATAGAACGTTTAATAAAAGAAGATAGACTTGAAAAAATAGATTTTTCAAAGATACCTAATTCAGAAAAAATAAATCTTCAATTTAAAAATCCTGAATATGATGCAACAAATGAATATAGTGTTCCTTATTTTTCAGGAACAGTAGGGATAGTTTATAACAAGACTATGGTGGCTAAGCCAGTAACTTCTTGGTCAGATCTTTGGGATGTGTCAAACAAGGGACAAATAATCATGTATGATTCTCAAAGAGATTCTATAGCAGTTGCACTTGCAAAATTAGGATACTCTTTAAACTCTACAAAGCCTGAAGAATTAGAAGCAGCTAAAAAAGCCTTAATAGAACAAAAACCTCTTGTTTCAGCATATCTAACAGATAATGCTAGAGATGTTGTTGTGCAAGGTGAAGCAGCTATGTCAGTTATGTACTCAGGAGATGCCGCTCTTATGATAAGTGAAAATCCAGATTTAGACTATGTTGTTCCATCTGAAGGTTCAAATCTTTGGGTAGATGCATTTGTAATTCCTAAGGGAACAGAACACAAAGAAGCAGCTGAAAAATTTATCGACTTTATGTCTAGACCAGAAATCTCAGCTAAAAATGCAGAATATTTACTTGGATACACATCACCAGTTGATGGGGTTAAAGAATTCTTACCTGAAGAACTTTCAAAATCAGAAGTAGCTTATCCAGATTACTCAAAGCTTCCTAAGTTGGAAACTTTCAGAGATTTAGGAGATGCAGTAGATTTATACGATAGAGTATGGACTGAAGTTTCAGCTACAATGAGCAAATAAATATCTAAGACCAACTTTGATAAGTTGGTCTTTTTAATGTATTAGAACAGTAGATAACTTTACAAATCCATAGTTTAGTGCTATGATATTTAAACAATTAAAAATGGGTAAAAATTTTTTTAATCAAAAAGGCAAAGATGGTCAAAGGATGATAAAATGGCAAAACTATCAAATTCAATTGAAGAATTTATAAATACATTATTGGAAGATGGCGATGGAACTCTTGAAATACAAAGAGCTTTAATCGCAGATAGGTTTAATTGTGCTCCATCTCAAATAAACTATGTTCTAACTACTCGATTTACACCATACAAAGGTTACTATGTCGAGTCAAGACGTGGTGGTGGAGGTTATATACGGATTGTAAGGGTTCAAGTTGAAAATCCGAAATCTACGCTACAAGTCTTTATAGAAGAGATAGGAGATTCTATAACAAAGGACAAGGCCGACCAATTAATTGATGAACTTTTAAAGAGAGAATACATCAACAGAAGAGAATACGAAATTATTAAAGTCGGCATAAGTGATAGGTCGCTTGGAATGAGTGGAGATTTTAAAAATGAAGTCAGAGCAAGTATTTTAAAGAATATGGTACTTGTTGTGTTTAGTTAGGGGGTAATCTATGCTTTGTGATAACTGTAAAGAGAATGAAGCTATAATTTCATATACTAAAATGTCTGGCAACAATGTAGAAGAAGTTCATTTGTGTGCAACTTGCGCTGAAAAGAAGATGAAGGAAGATTTGATATTTAATCAAGCTATAAGCAGTCAAGTGGATTCATTTTTAAAAGAACTTTTTAAGTTGACCGGTAATTTTGACAAGGAAGCAGTAAAGAAAGCTTGTAAAAAGTGTGGAACAACCTTCGATGAACTTGAAAAGAATCATTTAGGATGTGAAGAGTGCTATGAAACTTTTAGCGCAGAGCTTTCAAGTATGTTAAACAGCTTAAAATATACTTCAAAACACAAGGGCAAGATACCAAAGTCAGCTGACAGTTCTATCTTGATTAGAAGAGAAGAAGAAGAGTTGGAAATAAATTTGGCAGAAGCTGTAGAGAGAGAAGAATATGAAAAAGCTGCGATTTATAGAGATAGATTAAAAGAGATAAGGGAGAATAGATGATAGTTCTAAAAACAGAAGTTAAAATTTTTAGAAATATAAGTGGTTTTAATTTTGTAGATAAATTGGATTCAGATTCAGCAGAACAAATAGAGACAGAAGTGACCGATGCTTTAAATCCTCTTGAATATGAATTCAATAAGA
The DNA here is from genome assembly GCF_900176115.1 of Peptoniphilus asaccharolyticus DSM 20463. Taxonomy (GTDB): domain Bacteria; phylum Bacillota; class Clostridia; order Tissierellales; family Peptoniphilaceae; genus Peptoniphilus; species Peptoniphilus asaccharolyticus. Next base: position 286,477 of record NZ_FWWR01000009.1, read on the forward strand.
CTAAAAATATGAATTCTCTCGACAAACTCAAGTTATATGAAGTCAATTATGCAACAGGAGATCTTTTTAAAAATGAAATGATTTCCGGAATATATACTAGCCATGGGAAACCTACAGTTTTTCTAAATGATTCGGACCATATTGTAATTCAAAGTGTTTCAAATGAACTCAATTTGGAAAGATTATATGACAATGTGGATAAATTAGATGATTTTTTATCTGAGAAAATCAATTTTGCATATTCTGAAAAATTTGGATTTTTAACATCCAATCCCAATATATGTGGTAACGGGATGAATGCAAGTGTTACTTTACATTTGCCGGCTACTGCATATTTTGGAAATGATTCTTTAATAGGAAGTTTGGAGCGCCTTGGATACAGAGTAAGTAAGTTAAATAGTGATAGAGGGATGATAAATTCAATACTTAAATTATCACCGGATAGAACTATAGGCGTAACTGAATCAGAATATATAACTAAACTTAATAATATAACTAAAGAAATTGTGGATATGGAGGAACAAAACAGAAAGAGACTTTATCTAGACCATTCAATAGAATTAGAGGATATAGTCAATAGAGCTTTTGGTACTCTATCTTATTGTAGAATGATAAGTGAAACAGAAGTAATAGAGAAACTATCTGATTTATTTATGGGTATAGAGTTATCTATAATAAAACCAAAGATAGATTTAAATTTAGCTGATACTATAGCTAAGTTTAAGAATGGGAGACTACAAATTCAAAGTGGTTCTCTTTTAGATATGAAATCTAGGAATATACTACGAGCTAAAGAAGTAAGAAAGATGATGAAGGAGGTCTTTTAAAGATGAATATATTTGGAAAATTCACTGAAAAAAGTCAAAAGGCCATATTATTTGCACAAAATGAAGCTAGGGATGCAAGACTTAATTATGTTGGGTCAGAGCATCTAATGCTTGGAATAATAAAAGAAGGTACGGGAACAGGAGCCAGGATTCTAAAGGGCTTGGGGTTGACGTACGAAAATGTAAAGTTGGCAACTTATGAGATAGTGACAAAGGGAAATGAAGTAGTTACGGGAAATTTAATATACACTCCTAGAACTAAGAAAATTTTTGAGTTATCATACCAAGCTGCAAAAGAAGATGAACTTGAGAATATAGGTACAGAACACATACTACTTGGGATTTTAAGAGAAGGACAAGGTATAGCGGTTTTAGTTTTAAAAAGACTCGGTATAGATGCTAAACTATTAGAAGAAAGTATTTTAAACACTGAAATAGAGGATGAAGACTTAGATGAAAATGAAGACAACGAGTCAGCATTAAATAAATATACTACAAATCTTAACAAAAAGTCTGAAGAGGGTAAAATAGACCCTGTGATAGGCAGAGAAGCTGAAATAAGAAGAGTGGTACAAGTCTTATCTAGAAGAAAGAAAAACAATCCTGTCTTAATTGGTGAGCCTGGAGTAGGTAAAACTGCTATAGCAGAGGGATTGGCACAAAAGATAAACGAGGGCAAAGTACCTGAAATAATGGCAAACAAAATCATAAGAACTTTAGATGTTTCCGGTCTTATCGCCGGAGCAAAGTACAGAGGAGATTTTGAAGAAAGACTTAAAAATGTAGTAAATGAAGCTATAGAGGATAAAAATACAATTCTATTTATAGATGAGTTGCACGTTATTATAGGAGCGGGAGCAGCAGAGGGCGCTATGGATGCATCAAATATACTAAAGCCTATGTTGACAAGAGGTGAGCTACAAATAATAGGGGCAACTACTATAAATGAGTATAGAAAGCATATAGAAAAAGACACTGCATTCGAAAGAAGGCTTATGCCAATTAGCGTAAATGAGCCTTCAATAGAAGATTCAATTAAAATCATCACCGGATTAAAAGATAAATACGAAGAACACCACGGAGTTTCTATACCGGATGAAGTTATAGAGAGTGCAGTTAAATTGTCTAACAGATATTTAACTGATAGATTTCTTCCGGATAAAGCCATAGATTTAATAGACGAAGCTGCTTCAAAACTAAAGATACAACTATATAAAACTCCTGATTATGTAAAAGAATTTGAAGATAATTTGAGGGCAATTGAATTTAAGAAAAACAAGGCTGTTGAGGAACAAGATTTTGAATTAGCAGCTGAGCTTAGAGATGAAGAGAGAAACATCAGAAGAGATTTTGAAAATAGAAATAAAGAAGAAAAAGATGCAGGGGATAGACCTGAAATAACTAAGGAAGATATAGCTAATATTGTGTCAGAATGGAGTAAAGTGCCAGTGACTAAGATGACACAAGAAGAAAATAAAAAATTAGTGGATTTAGACAAGAATCTAAAAGAGAAAGTAAAGGGACAAGACCAAGCTATAGAATCCATATCTAAGGCCATAAAAAGAGCTAGGATTGGACTTAAAGACCCTAACAAGCCAATAGGCAGCTTTATATTTGTAGGGCCTACAGGGGTGGGTAAGACCTACCTTGCCAAGAAACTATCTAATGAATTATTTGGATCAAAAGATAATCTTTTGAGAATAGATATGTCAGAATATATGGAAAAGCATACAGTTTCAAAATTAGTCGGTTCTCCTCCTGGATATATTGGATATGATGAAGGTGGACAATTGACAGATGCTGTTAGAAGCAATCCATATACAGTAGTGTTGTTTGATGAAATTGAAAAAGCGCATCCTGACGTATTTAATATGCTACTTCAAATTTTGGACGAAGGTCGTTTGACTGATTCTAAGGGAAGAACAGTTAGCTTCAAAGATACTGTAATAATTATGACTTCTAATGTGGGAGCTTCAAGACTTAGAAATAAGAGTTCAATGGGATTTTCTACAGGAGATAAATCTAAAGAAGAATATGAAAACATGGTTAAAATAGTAAAAGAAGCTATGAAGCAAACTTTTAAACCAGAATTTCTAAACAGATTAGATGAAGTTATTGTATTTAGAGAATTGGAAGAAAAACAAATCACAGAAATTGTGAAGATAATGCTTGTTAAGTTACAAGATAGATTTAAAGAAATGGGCATAGAAGCTGAATTTACAAATAAACTTGCGACATATATTGCCAAAGAAGGTTATGACCCAGAATTTGGAGCTAGACCACTTGAAAGAGCAATTAGAAGTAAGGTTGAAGACATTCTTGCTGAAAAATTTCTTCAAGGAGAATTTGAAAGAGGAGACTCAATAAAAGTTGATTACAATAGAAAAGTAAGTGTAAAAAAACTTAAAGGGGCAAAGAGAGATGAAGAAAAAGACACTGTACAAGTGTAGCTCTTGCGGATACACTTCAAATGGTTTTTTTGGCAAATGTCCTGGATGTGGAGAATGGAATACCTTAGTTGAAGTGGACGAGACGCCAAAGTCATCCAAACTTAGCGAAAAGGTAGAAAATGCCAAACCACTTGGTGAGATACAAGCTAGAGGTTCTGAAAGAGTGCTGACAGGCATTGAAGAATTTAATAGAGTTATGGGAGGTGGAATTGTAAAAGATTCCATCTCTATAATAACTGCCAAGCCAGGTGCTGGGAAATCTACACTCTTACTTCAAGTTGCCAATGACCTTGCGACAAAAGGTTTAAAAATTCTATATGCTTCAGGAGAGGAATCGGAGTCTCAAATAAGAAGTAGAGCAGATAGAATTTTAGATAAGATATCGGATAATTTATTTGTCTACTCTACAAATATTATGGACTACTGTTTGGAAGAGATAGAGCGAATAGATCCTGATTTCATAATCATAGATTCTATACAGACTTTTATTTTAAAGGAAATTCAATCAAGGCCGGCAACTCCAACACAAGTTATGGAGTGTGCTCATAAAATGGTGGAAGTGGCAAAGGGAAGTCGACCTAGAATGGTATTCTTAGTCGGACAGATGACTAAAGAAGATGAACTTGCCGGAGTCCGTGCATTAGAACATCTTGTTGACACAGTAATCTTATTGGAAAGTGAAAATAATGAACAACTTCGTTCTTTAGTGGCGACTAAAAACAGATATGGCTCTACAGGGGAGATGGGATTTTTTATAATGGATGAAAAAGGTTTAGTGTCTTTGGACAATCCATCAGAATATTTTATGACAGAGAGAAAACAGGGCGAAGAATTGCCTGGTTCGGCACTATCTGTAGTAAAAGAAGGTACAAGACCAATAATACTTGAGATAGAAGCTTTGGCATCTACAAGTTTTTTACCTTATCCATCAAGAATTTCTGAATGTATGAGAAGAGAACATTTAAACACTTTGATTTCAATTTTAGAGCAGAGAGCAAACTTAAAGTTGATGGATAAAAATGTAGTCATAAAGACTACAGGAGGTATAAAATTAAAAGAGACAGCTTCCAATTTAGCTGTAATGATTAGTATATTTTCATCTTTAAAAAATATAGCTATAGATACTAGCACTATATTTATAGCAGATGTTGGACTTACAGGTGAGCTAAAAGGAGTTCCATCTCTTGATGAGAGGCTTAGAGAAGCAGAGAGAATGGGATTTAAGAGAGCGTTTATAGCTCCGATAAAACATAAAAAAACTAAACTTGAAATAGTTGAATGTAAGACTATTTCGGAAGTGATAAATAAATTGCAGAAATAAAAGGGCACTGTCTATTTGACAGTGCTTTTAAATTCGTCATATATATTTCTAATTGATTTGTTTAAAACAGGGTGAATAAAATGAGGTGCAATTTCACAAAGAGGTTCTAACACAAACTCTCTTTCTTGAATGTAAGGATGTGGAACTATTAGATTATCTTGATAAATTTTTTGGTCTTCAACAAATAAGATATCAATGTCTATAGTTCTTGGACCCCAATGTATTTTTCTTTCTCTGCCCAAATCTATTTCTATTTTTTGAAGATGTTTTAATAGAACTTGAGGTGAATAAGTTGTCTCAATTTCTATTACAGAGTTTTTAAAATCAGGTTGATTTTCAAGTCCCCAAGCAGGAGTTGTGTAGACACTTGATTTTTTTATTATCTTAGTGTAATTATCTTCAATTTTAGCATAGGCCATGTTTAATAATTCTAAAGAATCTCCCAAGTTGGAGCCAAGCCCTAAGAAACAACGAAATCTCTTTCTTGTTATTTGGACTAAGACTTCATCCAATGGTAGGTGTACAGGAGCCCATGGTTTTTTTACAGTAATTGAAACTTCATCAACCAAAGAATACTTATATAAAATAAACTGAGCAATTTCTTCAGCGCAAGTTTCTATTAAATCATTTGATTTAGATTGAAAAAGATCTTGTATTTCTTGGGATAAGAAACCGTAGTGCACAGATTTTTCTAAATCATTAGTAAGAGCAGCTTCTTGAGTTTGCAGTCCAAGATTTATATCAATCACAAATTTTTGACCAAGAGTCTTTTCCTCTTTAAACACTCCGTGATTTGCAAAAACTATTAAATTCGAAACTTTAATATAATCCATAAAAACTCCTAATACTTTATTTCTAAATTTTTCTTGTGATCGTCCCATTTACAATCGTGTGCTTTGCAATTGTAGCAATCTCTTGAAAGTTTATCTGCTCTGTAGAATAGTGACTCAAAGTTTAAAGAATCACTTTTTGTTCTGTGATGCTCTATAGCGGATAAAACCAAAGACTTATCTGACTCATTAAAACTTGTGTGAGAAAGAGCTTCTTTGGCGATTTCGATAGATACTAAGTCGTGGGGAGTTCCATTTTTATATTCATAAGCTCTACCCAAATCATGGAGTAGAGCCGCAGAATAGATCACATCTTTTGATACAGAAACATTATTTTCAAGACATAAAATGTAGCAGATACGAGCCACGTCTAAGAAGTGAGTCAGATTGTGTCTGCAATAAATTCTATCATCTTCTAAAGTTTTTAATTCCTGTAGTAATTTTTGAATGGATGGAAGATTAAAAATAATATTTGAATTTTCCATTACAGTCCCATTAATCTATAAGCTTCATTTTTTAAATTCAAATCAGTTTCGAACTTACCTCTTGCAACAGAAGTCATAGTTGATGTGCCTGGTTTTTTAACTCCACGCATATTCATACACATATGCTCTGCTTCTACAACTACAAGAGCACCTTCAGAGCTTAAAAATTCCATTAGTGCATCAGCTATTTCCATAGTAAGTCTTTCTTGAAGTTGAGGTTTCTTTGCGTATAACTCAACAGTTCTTGCAAGCTTTGAAAGGCCTGCAACTCTTCCATTTGGAATGTAAGCGATGTGAGCTTTACCCCAGAAAGGAAGTAGGTGGTGTTCACACATAGAGTAGAAAGGAATATCTTTTTCTATAACCATATTATTTTCAACTAACTCAAAAGTTTTTGAAAGGTGCTTTTCAGCTGTTTGGTTTAAACCAGAAAAAATTTCTTCATACATTCTTGCAACACGTTGAGGAGTTTCAACAAGACCTTCTCTAGTAGGATCTTCTCCTATAGCTTCAAGAATCATAGTGACAGCTTTCTCAATTTTATTTTTATCCATTTATAACCTCTTTTTAATATCTATATTGTATGCCATTGTTCCGGCATATTCTAACAATAAACACAGATTAAGTCAAATTAATTCTACCGTATTTGACACTAAATATTATATTACTTTTTCTATAATTTTTGGAGTATTTTACAATAAATATTTGAAATAAGATTAAAAATAAATTTATGATAGTATATTTTTGTAATAAGGGATATAAATAAAAAAAGAAATAATAAAATTTTAATTTTATTTGGACAAAAAACTTTAAATAAATGATAGAAATAAAAAATACAATTATAATTATGTTCAATTTTTAAATAGGTATTTAAAAATTTGTTAAATAAAAGTACAATAGTTTATGGTAAAGTTATAAATAGACTAATCGATTTAACAGCATTAATTAAGTATAGATAATTGGAGGAGTTATGCATCAGTATAAAGGTAGATTAATTGTCCACACAGGTTCAATGTTCAGTGGTAAGACTTCAAGCTTAGAAAGAGAAATAAAAAGATTTCAAATAGCAGGGTATACTACTGTTGCATTTAAACCTAAGCTAGATACAAGAGGAGAAGAACAAAGAATATCTACACATGACAACACTCATTTGAACGCAGTTATGTGTAAAGATATAGACTCTATAAGAGAGTATATAGAAAACAATGAAGTCGATGTTATAGGCATAGATGAGGTCCAATTTTTAGAGGGAGAAATTGACAACATATTAAATCAAATAAATGAGTTTTTGAAGAAGAAAAAGACTGTAGTAGTTGCAGGATTAGATATGGACTTTGAAGCAAATCCATTTGATTTAGTAAAAGAACTTATGGCAAGAGCGGACTATTTATATAAACACCACGCAGTATGCACAATCTGTGGAGCTGATGCTTGGGTTTCTCATAGAAAGTCAAAGGATACAAATAGAATTGTGATAGGTGCAAGTGATGAGTATGAACCACTTTGCAGGAATTGTTACAATGAATTACTTGACAAATAAACAAATAAAAGCTTATAATTTAAACATAAATAAAGGAGAAAAATAATGACACCACGTGAATCAGAGATTATGGAACTTATTAAGAAAACGCCAACGATATCTCAACAAGAAATAGCTGATATATTAGATATTAAACGTTCTTCGGTGGCAGTTCATATTAATAATTTATCAAAGCAAGGTTATATATTAGGTAGAAGATATATATTTAGAGAAGAACCACTTGTAACAGTAATAGGTGGGGCTAATGTTGATATAGTTGGATACCCGGATTCAAAAATTATAAAAAAAGATTCAAACCCTGGAACTATTGTAAAATCAGGTGGCGGAGTTGGAAGAAATATAAGTGAAAACTTAGCTAAACTGAATGTACCGGTTTCATTTATTGGAGCTTTTGGAGAAGATAGCAATGGGGAGCTTTTAGTTAATGGTCTTAAAGAAATAGGGGTAGAGACTGAAGACATTTTTGTTTTCCAAGATAAACCTACTTCAACATATTTAGCTATCTTAAATGAAGAAAGAGACATGGAGTTTGCTATAAGCGATATGAGTATCGTGGATAAGCTAACACCAGATATGTTATTTAAAAAGAAAAAGAAGATAGAAAATTCAAATTGTGCGGTAATAGAAACAAACTTACCTGAAAGCACAATAAAATATCTTTTAAATGATGTTAAACAAAACTTTTATATAGACTGTGTTTCAGTTAAAAAAGCTAAAAAATTAGTTACTTCTTTAAATAGAATTTATTTCTTGAAGGCAAATAAGCATGAAGCTCAATTCCTTAGTGGAATAGAAATTAATTCTATAGAAGATGCTCACAAAGCTGCTGAGATTCTTGTTGAAAAGGGAGTTAAATCTGTTGTAGTAACCGTCGGAGAAAATGGTTTGGTATACAGAGATGCTGAAAATGCAATTCATATAAGCTCAGAAAAGATGAAAATAGAAAATGCTTCAGGAGCAGGTGATGCTTTCATGGCTGGATACATCTATGGAGATTATGCAAAGCTTAGCTTGATTGATAAGCTTAAGTATGCAACAGCTTGTAGCAGAGTTGCCCTAAAGTCTAAGTCAACTACAATTGAAACTGTTTCAGTTGGTAGAATAGAGGAGGAAATGAAAAATGTTAAATAAAGAATTAATGAAAAAATATATGGTTATAAGTGAAGAAGTTCAAGAAGCTATGGACAGTGGAAAGCCAATAGTTGCTTTAGAATCAACTATTATTTCTCATGGTATGCCATATCCAAAGAACTTAGAAACAGCTAAGGCTTGTGAAGAAATAGTTAGAGAAAATGGATGTGTTCCTGCAACTACTGCAATCATAAATGGGAAAATCAGAGTTGGTCTAACTGAAGAAGAATTAGAATTTATGGCAACTTCAAAGGATATTATAAAATGTTCAAGAAGAGACTATGCTTATGTAGTATCTAATGGACTAAATGGAGCTACTACTGTTGCAACATCTATAATCACAGCTGCTTTAGCAGGAATTAAACTTCTTGTAACAGGTGGTATAGGTGGAGTTCACAGAGGAGCTGAAGAAACATTTGACATCTCTCGTGACCTACAAGAAATTGCTACTAACAATGTGGCTGTAGTGTGTGCTGGAGCAAAATCAATTTTAGATATTGGTTTAACTCTTGAATACCTTGAAACATTTGGTGTACCTGTTTTTGGATACCAAACAAAAGAAATGCCAGCTTTCTATACAAGACACTCTGGATTTAATTTAGATTATAGAATGGATGAAACTTCACAAATAGCAAATGCAATTAATACTAAATGGGATTTAGGATTAAATGGTGGAGTTGTTGTTGCAAATCCTATACCTGAAGAAGATGCTATGAAAGCTGATGTTATAAACAAGGCTATCGAATTAGCGCTTATCGATGCTAAAAAAGAAGGAATTCACGGAAAAGAAACAACACCATTCCTATTAGACAGAGTATTAACTGCTACTGGTGGAAACTCTCTTGAATCAAATATAGCGCTTGTAAAGAACAATGCTAAAATAGGTGCTCAAATTGCAAGGGAACTTTACAACAACTAAGAAGACTTCTGATAGCAAGTGTTTTTTCTCTCATGCAACAGTACCTTATGATTTAAATGAGGGCGGAAGTGTATATGGAGCGAGGATTTTAGAGTGGGCCGATAATTTATCTGGCTTAGTCTCTATAAAACATAGAAGAGGTTCAGTTACAACTGCGTCTTTTGACCAATTTAATTTTGTGAATCCAATAGAGCTTGGAGATTTCATATTTGGTGAAGCATTTATATCTGGGACAGGAGATGCGTCTATGGAGATATTTCTTAAATTTGTTGGTGAAAAATCAGTGACTGGTGAAAGATATTTAGCTGCTTTTGGATTTATAACTTATGCGGCAAAAAAATTAAAGCCTGGTGAAAAAGTACCAAAAATCGAAGGGGTAACTGAAGAAGAAACTTCTATAATTCAAGGCTATGAAGAGAGAAAGAAAATTATTAAAGAAAAAATAGAGCGAAACAAAAAATTAACTCAAATCATAAAATTATAGCTTGGGAAACCGAGCTATTTTTTTATGTTCGTATTATGTTAAAATTATAGTTATGAAAAGAGATATTGTACCGGGAACGGAATATATAATTTATCAGGATGATGAAAATTTTAAATACACTTTTGATTCTTTGGCACTTACAAGTTTTGCCAAGGTGAAGGGAACTTGTGTGGATTTAGGAGCAGGTTTTGGAATTATTGGATTTAGAGTAGCAGATAATGTAGAGAAGGTAATAAATATTGAAATAAATCCAAAAGCTTTAGAATTGTTGGAACTTTCTGCTAAGGAAAATAATCTTGAAGAAAAAATACAAAACTATAATGTAGATATAAAGGAGATTGGAGAAATTTTAAACAGACAGATAGCTGATGTTGTGATTACGAATCCGCCGTACTTTAGTTCAGGTTTAAAACCAAAAGATGAAACTATAACCAAGGCAAGACACTCCACAGAATTGATGGATTTTTTCTATGCGGCAAGTTTTGTACTTAAGAATTCGGGCAGATTTTATGCGGTGCTTCCAGTGGATAGGATGGTGGATGCAATAGCGGGTCTTAGAGAAAATCACATTGAGCCGAGAAGGATAGTTTTTATTAAGAAAGATATACATTCAAGTAGCAAAAGGTTTTTGATTGAAGGCATTAAGAATTCTGCGAAGGGAATGAAAATATCAGATCTTATTTTAAAAGATGGAGAAGTTGACTCTGAAGAGTTTAAGAAAATATACAGAAATGAGATGATAGGATGATTTATTTTTGTCCAACTCCGATAGGTAATTTATCGGATATAACGATGCGAACTTTAGAGGTTTTTGAGAAAGTTGATGTGATAGCTTGTGAAGACACAAGAGTTACTATGAAACTTCTGAGTCATTTTGAATTGAAAAAACAGCTAATAGCTTATCATAAGTTCAATGAACAGGAGAAAGCCAAAGAGTTGATAGAGCTTTCAAAAGAAAAGGATATTGCTTTAGTTTCAGACGCTGGCATGCCTGGTATTTCAGATCCGGGTGCCATACTTGCTGTGGAACTTATAAAGAGTGGAGTTGAATTTTGTGTGCTTCCGGGAGCGAATGCAGCAAATGTGGCTTTGATATGCTCAGGACTGAATACAGACCACTTTTTATTTTATGGATTTTTAAATTCTAAATCATCTGCAAGAGTAAAAGAGTTGGAGAGTTTAAAGAGTTTTCCATACACAATGATATTTTATGAAGCACCTCATAGAATTTTAAAAGTTTTGGAAGATATGAAGGATGTTTTTGGAGATAGAAATATCTCTGTTTCAAGAGAGCTTACTAAAATGTACGAAACTACTTACAGAGGCAAAATATCTGAAGTCATGGAGCAAATTTTTGAAAAAGGAGAATTTGTAATAGTAGTTGAGGGCAATACAGAAGAAGAAGTTTTCGATATAAAAGCACTTCTTTTGAAAAAGATTTCTTCTGGGATAAAGCCGTCCCAAGCTGTAAAACAAGTGAGTTCTGAAACTGGAATAAATAAAAATGAAGTCTATAAGGTGAGTCTTGAATTAAAGGAGAATGGAGATGCCTAATATAGATGGGATGAAGGCTCAAGTCCAAGAACTAAATCGTCAATTAAAAGAAAAGTATAACGAATTTTTTTCTATGGACAATGAAGTTTTCAGAAGAGACATTCTTTCACAAATCGGACAGATAAAAAAGATGACAAAACTCGACACTAATTTTCTAAATGAACTGGGAGTTTTGGTTGGAGTTGACGGTTCGGTTATGAAAGTGGGCGGAGCAGATCCGCACTATGTTGAAATATACCAAGCTTTGGCCAAGCCAACTAAGGGAGAAGATATATACTTCAACCAATTGTATTCTCCTGTGATAGATGCGAGTGGAGATGGCGAAAGCTCAAAAAGGGAAGTTTTACTATCTCAAATTGAAATGGATGCGGCAATCTATAGTGCGGAGAATGAAAAGCCAAGCATTATAATGATGGACGGAGGTCTTATAAGATATAAGATAAATGACTCCAAAAAATTTGAGGAACTCGTAGAAGTTTGCATTGAAAATAATGTAATTCTGATGGGGGTTATTAAGGATTTAAAGACAGATGTAATAGCAAGGGCAATTGGAAGGAATGCTTACTATGACAGAGAACTAATCTATGGAAGGCTTAATAGAGGAGAACTTTTAATTATAAACGATGAATGTAATAAGAAGTTTGAAGAGGCAAATCTAGTTTCAGCTTTTTTAAGATGTAGCTTGGACTCCATGATTATAGGCTTGGATATTCTAAAAGAGTACAGGGACGAATTAGAAATGGCGGCAAACTTGGTCTATACACTAACACCTGAGCATTCAAGAGGAGTTCCATTGTGGCTTGATATAGTTGATGCTGAAGTTAAGATAACGGACACTTTAGTCAGAACTTTGTTGGAAGAGTACATGGATAGAGATATTTACAGAAGATTTTTTGTGTCTGAGAGAGATGGGAGAACTTTATGATAGAAAATGAAAAAATGACGGTTGTAGGGCTTACATCTTCTAGAGAAGTTTATGCTGCAAATAGAAAAAGAAACTTTAGAATAAATGAATTTTTAATCATTGAAGATATACAAGGTCAATTGGTGGCTGAAGTTGTAGAGGCGAACACATTTAACAGATACATACCTATGTCAAAGGGTGGAGATTTTGTGGACCAATCTGTAATAAGTTCATTACAGGCAATAGGTTGGAATGTGAACGAAGAAACCATCTATATAGCTAAATTGAGGTTGATGAGAGAGGCTCAATATCCAGTCATGGCTGGTAGTAAGATAAGGGTTCCAAAATTTGAAGAAGTCAAAAACCTTTTGATTTCAGCAGAGCCGGAAGATGGTCTATTGTTGGGTGCTATTAGAAATACAGATAGTTTGACGGATGATATGGACGATAAATATAAAAATCTTTTTACGACATTTGAAAATATTCAAATACCACAAAAAGATGTTCCATATATTTTAAACTATAAAAGTATGCATGAATACCCACACATAGGAGTGTTTGGAGGTTCTGGTTCTGGAAAAAGTTTTGGAATAAGAGTTCTACTTGAAGAACTTATGAAAAAAGGAATTCCAACTGTGGTAATGGATCCTCATTTTGAAATGAGTTTTGCAACAAAATCAAGTATAAACTACGAAGATAAGTATAATTGCAGACAAATTGGAATAGATATAGGCATAAAGTTTGAAGATTTAAGCACTGGAGATTTAAAGAATCTTTTGGACACATCAGGTAGTATATCTGATGCAATGAGAAATACAATAGATATAATGTTTAAACGAGGCGAAAATTATTATACTTTTTCTAATCGATTAAATGAATTGTTGGTGGCTTTTGAATATGGAAGCACGGATAAGATAAATAGAAAAATAGACGAAGTAGATGCATCCGGAGACGTTGTTGAAGGAGAAAGACTAAGACATGTAAGAGCAACTTATGAAAAGTATGGGAACTCATCTAACCAAGCCACTGTAAGAGGAATAATATGGAGACTTCAAAGGCTTAAGAACGAAGGTGTCTTAGACAAGGATATAACGCCGGTAGTAGATGGGATTATGTCCGGGAAAGTGGAAGTTATCCAAGGCTCTACGAGAATGATTCAAGTCTTCGCAACATATCTAATAAATAAACTCTACAATATGAGAAGGGACTACAGAGAGGGGAAATACGCCGGACACGCACAAGACTTTTTCCCGCCATTTGTAATTGTTACAGATGAGGCACATAATTTTGCGCCAAAGGGAATAGATTCTCCTACAAAACATGTATTGAGAGAAATAGCACAAGAAGGGCGTAAGTATGGTGTATTTTTAGTTTTGGCAACTCAAAGACCAACTCTACTTGATGATACGATAACTGCTCAATTAAACACAAAAATGATTTTTAGAACGGTAAGGGCATCAGACATAGACACCATAAGAGAAGAAACTGATATATCTACAGAAGAATCTAAGAGACTACCTTATCTACAAACTGGAGATGTGTTTATATCTTCAGCGAAATTGGGGAGGACATCTTATGTGAGAATAAGATATGCAGATACGGAATCTCCTCACAAAGAAAATCCTTTTGATGAGTTGCAAGAGTTGAGGAAGAGAGACCATGAAGAATTCTATGAAAAGATAAAAGATCTCTTGCCGATAGCAACTTCAGTGGGCTCAATAGAAGTAATAAAACATTTAAAAACTCAGGGAGTTGAAATGACAGTTGACCAACTCAAATTAAAACTTGAAGAACTTGTAAGGGCAGGTTATTTAAAGGTCGACAACAGTTTCTTAGGAGAACAATACATGGCCAATAAATAGGCTCATGATTGTAAAATACTCAGTTCTGGGTTATAATAGATAGAAATTTAAGAAAAAAGGTGATTTAATGGAATTTGGAATTTTATCTATAATTCCACCTATAGTTGCAATTGTTTTGGCACTTATAACTAAAGAAGTAATCACATCTCTATTGCTTGGAATAATAGCAGGGGGATTGATTTTAACAGGTGGAGATATAGTACTTGCACTTGAAAAAGTGTTTACCCTAATGGGAACTAAAGTAGGAGATAATGCACTTATGATAATATTTCTTGCTCTTTTAGGTTCTCTAGTAATGGTTATGAACATGGCTGGTGGTTCATTTGCTTATGGGAAATGGGCTAGTAAAAAAATCAGCAATAAGAAAAATGCAAAGTTAGCAACAGCTCTTTTAGGTATTTTAATATTTATTGACGACTATTTCAACTGTCTTACAGTTGGAGCTGTAATGAAACCAATAATAGATGAAAATAAAGTTTCAAGAGCGAAACTTGCAAATATTATAGACTCTACTGCAGCACCTATTTGTATCTTAGCTCCAGTATCAAGCTGGGCGGCATCTGTAGTTGCAATAATCGGTGATACTGGAGTAGAAAACCCTATGAATGTTTTCTTAAGTACAATACCTTTGAATTTATACGCACTACTTACAATCATAACAGTAATTTATTTTTCTTTCTCTAAATACGAAATAGGTTCTATGGAATCTTACGAAAGAAATGATACTTCAAGAATTATTACAAAAGAAGAAGTAGGATATACTCACTCAGATCAAGGGAAAGTAATAGATTTGATACTGCCTATAATTGTACTTATAAGTGTTACAATATTAATGATGATGAGAACTGGTGGATTCTTTGCAGGAGAAGCAACAGCTGCAGAAGCATTTGGTAATGCAAATGTGAATCTATCCCTTGTAATAGGTTCTGTAGTGGCTATAATTTGTGCATTTTTTATGTACATTCCAAGAAAATTAGTAAGTTTTAGATTGTTTATGGATGGTATAGTTGATGGAATGAAATCAATGATAGCAGCTATAGTAATCCTTACTTTAGCTTGGACAATAGGTGGTATAACAAGTACTGACTACCTAAACACAGGAGGATATATTTCAGGGCTTATAGAAAGTTCAAATATGCCTATGTGGATTTTACCTACAATAATCTTTGTAGTGGCAAGTTTCCTTGCTTTCTCTACAGGTACAGCTTGGGGAACCTTTGGTATACTAATTCCAATATTAGTTCCTATACTTGTGCAATCAAACCATATGCACTATTTGAGCATAGTATTAGCTGCAATCTTTTCAGGTTCAGTATTTGGAGATCACTGTTCTCCAATTTCAGATACGACAATCTTATCATCAGCAGGTGCTGGGTGTGACCACATAGCCCATGTATCAAGTCAAATAACATACGCACTTATGTGTGCTTTTGCATCAGTTGTGGGATTCTTTACAGCGGGAATATTACAAAATCAAATAGTAGCATTACCGGCAGCATTAATTACGCTGTTTATATCAATTGCTATTATGAAGAAAAAAACTATAGCAAAATATGGTGAAAAATAAAATTTACGAATAGAGGATAATAATGCAAAAACTTGAAAATTTTCAAATAGATGACTATTTAGAAATGGCACTAAAAGAAGATGTAACTCATGAAGATGTAACTACTAATGCTATTTATACAGAGCCAAAGAATGCGTCAGTTGAATTATTGGCAAAAGAAGAAGGAATAATAGCAGGTATAGATGTTTTTAAGAGAGTTTTTCAACTGATCGATTCAGATGTTAAATTTGAAATTTATAAGCTAGACGGAGATTCAGTAAAGAAAGGTGACTTGGTTGCAAAGATATTTGCTGATGTGAGAACTCTTCTTACAGGAGAGAGAACAGCGCTAAACTATATGCAACGTATGAGCGGTGTGGCAACTTATGCCAATAAATTAGTTAAGGCATTAAACGACCCTCACACTCAAATAGTAGATACTAGAAAGACAACTCCAAATATGAGACTTTTTGAGAAGTATGCAGCTACAGTTGGTGGAGCTAAAAACCATAGATACAATCTTTCGGATGCAATACTTTTAAAAGATAATCATATAGCAGCAGCGGGTTCAGTTTTTGAAGCTGTTAACATGGCTAGAGATTATGCTTCATTTGTTACTAAGATAGAAGTTGAAGTTGAAAATTTAGAAATGGTAAGAGAAGCTGTCGATGCAGGTGCAGATATTATCATGCTAGACAATATGGATGTAAACACTATTAAAAAAGCAATTGAGATTATAAACGGCACTGCCTATATTGAACTTTCAGGAAATGTAAGTCTTGAAAATGTTGAGCAATATAGAGCGTTGGGAGCAGACTTTATATCAAGTGGTTCAATAACACATTCTTCAAAGATATTGGACTTATCCATGAAAAATTTAAAAATAGAAGATTAAAATAAAAAGAGAGTCTATATAGGCTCTCTTTTAATGTGTAAAATTATAGTCTTATGTATGCATATCCTTCATGTTGCAATTTTGCAACTCTTGTGATTATGTAATCATCAACATGCACTCCTGCTGGTAGGAAAGTAGAATCGAGATTATTATTTTCAAGACCAAACTTTGAAATGGTTATTCTAACTTTTGGATTGTTTAACAAATCGTCAAAATCTATACCGCTATACTTACCAAAAAGGCATGCAGCATCACTACCAACAATAACTTCAATTTCAGCTTCGGCATCATTAGATAATAAGTCTCTAATGTTTTGAATATTTGTTTGCCATTTGTTTAATTCTAAAATGTGAAAAATAACTTTCATAAGCACCTCCTATTTATTAATTATTTACCAATTTTAAATGTTTTTTAAACAAATAATTAATAAAAATTTATTGTATGATATAATTAAGAAAAACAATATGATTTAGGAGAAGAAAATTGAAAGCGATACTTACAATTATAGGAAAAGATTTTACAGGGATAGTTTACAGAACTTCAGAATTATTAGTTAAGTATAATATCAATATTTTAGATATCAACCAAACAATTATGGACGATAAATTCACTGCAATGATGATGGTTGACTTAACTAACTCAAATGCATCTTTCACAGAAGTAGTAGAAGGATTTGATAAGTTGGGTGAAGAAATAGGAGTCTACATAAAGATTCAAAACGAAGATATTTTTAACAAGATGCATAGAATTTAGGTGAACTATGGACAAGAGAAATATATTAGAAACTATAAAGATGCTTGAAGATGAGCATTTGGATATAAGAACAGTTACAATGGGAATCTCTCTTTTAGATTGTATAGACTCTGATTCAAAAAGAGCAACTCAAAAAATCTACGATAAAATGATGAGAGAAACTGAAAACTTTTTAAATACTACAAGTGAAATTGAAAAGATGTATGGAGTGCCGATAATAAACAACAGAATTTCTGTAACTCCAATAGCCTTAATTGCAGCTGCGTCAGAACTTAAGGATTACACACATTATGCAAAAGTATTGGATAGAGTTGCAAAAGAAGTTGGAGTAGATTTTATAGGTGGATTTTCAGCCTTAGTTCAAAAGGGAATGGGCCCTGGAGATTTAAATTTAATAAACTCAATTCCTCATGCTCTTTCAGAGACAACTTACGTTTGTTCAAGCGTGAATGTAGCGTCTACAAAAGCTGGAATGAATTTAGATGCAATAAGCCTATTAGGACATAAGATAAAAGAACTTGCAGAGTTGACTAAAGATGCAGATGCCATAGGTTGTGCAAAGTTTGTAGCATTTGCAAATGCGGTTGAAGACAATCCATTTATGGCTGGAGCTTTCCATGGGATTACTGAATCTGATACGGTGATTAACGTAGGAGTTTCAGGACCTGGAGTAGTTAAAGTCGCAATAGATAAATTAAAAGGCGCTCCTATAGATGAAGTTTATGAAACAATTAAGAAAACAGCATTTAAAATAACTAGAATGGGAGAGCTTGTAGGGAAAGAAGTTTCTCAAAGACTTAATAAAAATTTTGGTATTATCGACCTATCACTTGCTCCGACTCCGGCAGTGGGTGACTCAGTAGGTAGAATTTTAGAAGAAATCGGAATTGAAACAGTTGGTGGACACGGAACTACAGCGGCGCTTGCAATGCTAAATGATGCAGTTAAAAAAGGTGGTCTTATGGCTTCATCAAGTGTTGGAGGATTATCAGGTGCATTTATCCCTGTTTCAGAAGATGAGGGAATGATAAAGGCAGCAGAGTCAGGACATTTAACATTTGATAAATTGGAAGCTATGACTGCTGTTTGTTCAGTTGGGCTTGATATGATAGCTATACCTGGAGATACATCTGCTGAAACAATCTCAGCTATGATAGCAGACGAAGCTGCAATCGGAGTTATAAATGCAAAGACTACAGCTGTTAGAGTTATTCCTGTTGTAGGAAAAGGTGTAGGAGAGTTTGCTGAATTTGGTGGACTACTTGGCTATGCGCCTATAATGGATATAGGAAATAATTCAGCTAAGAATTTTATAAACAGAGGCGGAAGAATTCCAGCTCCTGTACACAGCTTTAAAAACTGATTAAAAAGCCGGCTCTTATATGATATGTACCCTCTTTACTGGACAAACCAGTAAGGAGGGTATTTTTATGAAATATAGTTATGAAATAAAAAAAGAAAGCGTGCAATTGTATAGAGATGGTAAATGGCCTGATACACCTGAAAGGACCAACGAAAAAAACTTTCATGATTCAATTAGAATATGGGTTAGGTTAGAAGAACTTCATGGACCAGAAATTTTAAAACATGGAAATAATATCAATTGGACACCTGATGAGAAATTAGAAATGGTATCTAAAGTGTTAGCTGGAAATTCCATAACATCTATAGCAGTTGAATATGGAATTAATCATGGACAGCTTTATTCATGGGTTAACAAGTATAAAAATTATGGATATAATGGTCTTGTAAATAAAAAGAGAGGTCGTAAATCTAAAAATACAAGTATGAAAAATAAAAATATCTATAAAGCAAAAAAACTTAATGAATCTGAAAGAGAAGAACTAATAAAACTTAGAGCAGAAAATGAATATATAAAAGCAGAAAACGAAATAATAAAAAAAGAGATCGCCTTGAGAGAAGAACGTTACGCTGCGCAACTCAAGGCGAAAAAGCAGCGATTATCAAAGAACTCAAAGAAGAAGGATACAGACTAAAATATCTTTTAAAAGCTATTGATATGCCAAGATCAACATACTATTTTGAAATAAATAAAGTTGATAAGATAAAGATTAAGAATAGTCACATTGCAGATAAAATAACTCAAATATTTAACTTCCACAAAGGAAGATATGGAGTAAGAAGAGTATATATGGAGTTGATAAATCAAGGTTATATCATAAATCATAAAAGAGTTCAAAGAATAATGCATGAGCTAAAACTATTTGGAAAAAGATCTAAGGAAAAATATCACTCATATAAGGGGAAGGTAGGTAAAGTAGCTAATAATATAATAAATAGATATTTCAAGGCAGATAAACCTCTACAAAAATGGACCACAGATGTGTCAGAATTTAAATTCTCTTGGGGTAAATGCTACATATCTCCAATACTTGATATGTATACCAATGAGATAATCTCTTACGACCTATCCTTAAGTCCTAACTTAAATCAGATATCAAATATGTTGAAAAAAGCATTTAACAAATTTCCAAAACTAGATAACTTAATACTACATTCAGATCAAGGTTGGCAATACCAACATGAATATTATGTAAATGAGCTTAAAAAACATGGCATAAGACAATCAATGTCAAGAAAAGGTAATTGCTATGATAACTCCATAATGGAGACATTCTTTGGAAGATTAAAAAATGAAATTTATTATGGTTATGAAAAGAGTTATAGCTCTTTTGAAGAATTTTCAAAAGCAATAGAGGAATATATTTACTATTACAACAACGAAAGGATTCAATCAAAAACAAAATGGATGCCACCTACAAAATATAGGTTAGCATCCACTAATAATTAATTAAATATTGTGTCCAGTTTTATGGGTACACATCATGGGTTTACTGTTTTTTGGTAGAGTTTAAAATAATAAAGGCACTTTGATAGCAAAGTGTCTTAGTGGTTGTTATTTTTCTAAATATTGAATAACATTCATATAAAATTCTTCTGGGTTTGTCTTAAATCTCTTACAAATGTCTATGGCATACTTTTCTGTTGGAACCTCAAGACTAAGATTAAATATATCTACTTCAAATTCAATTATTGCAAGATTTACAAAAAATCTTTCGTTTTCTTTTGTATAGTTTGCTATTATAGAATTTTCATAGTCAGTAGGTTCTTTTAAATTTTCTATTTCTATATCAATAGAGTTAGTTAGATTTTCAGGTAACCTATCGCTAAACATTTCAAGGGCGATTTGACCTTCTTCGGTCAGCTGAATATAGTGGTCGACAATTTCAATAAATCCATTATCATATAGTTCTCCCAAGTATTGTTTATAGAAAAAATAATTTAAAAATTCATTTTTTAATATGAAGGAAGTTAGATCATCTTCGTGAAAAGTATTTGAAGATTTTTGAATTGTATACAAAATAACCAATTTATTTTGAGCAAGCTCTTGTATATTAAAATTTTTCATTTAATCCCTCCTACATGATTATATCATCAACGTTACAAGTTTTAAATATTTATTCGATTTGATATAATTAGAAATGGTGATAGGTATGAAATATACAATTTTGGGGATAGTCATATTTTTTATAATACTTGTAAGCATTCAAATTACACTTAATAAATTATTAGTTGTGATTAAAGAAATCAACTCCAAATTAGACTATATATTGAGGAAAAGTAATGAAGATAAATTTGAAAAGTAAAAAGTATAAAAAGAAAAATTTAAATGTTTTAAGTGTAAACACATTTACACTTTTATTATCTATACTATTTTTACTGATTGGAAATTACATACAAGGTAAAAATTTTTTTAGAGGGACATTTATAAATGAAATCTTTATAATTTTAATTCCAGCTCTTTTCATAGCGGGCACTGGAAAGTTTACTCATGTATTGAGGATTAAGCACATAAGCTTTAAAAATATTTTAAGGGTTATTATTATGACAATATTGGCTTATCCTATAATTTTATTGGTGAACGGTTTGTTTTTAACTTTATTTTCAAATATTACAGAGTTGAATAATTTTTCAATGGATATAGTTACAAGAGATATGAAATTAGGTGGATATCTATTCTACATGTGTCTTGTGCCGGCTATATGTGAAGAAATATTTTTTAGAGGAGCTCTTATAAATTCTTATGATATATATGGAGCGAGATTTGCAATATTTATGAGTGCGCTGGTCTTTGCTTTATTTCACTTTGACATTCAAAATTTTGTAGCGCCTCTATTATTAGGAATAATATTTGGTAATTTTTTAGAACTAACTGGTTCTATTTTCGCATGTATGATTGCTCACTTTACTAATAATGTCATTGCGCTTATATCTTCGAGGTATATTAATGACTCTTTATTTAGTTATTTAAGGAGTACATCATTAGCGCAAGATATAGGTTCATTACAGCTTTATATAATAACCTTACTAATAATAGTATCAGCAATTTCACTATTTATTTTAAAAATTATGTATAGAAAAATGTACTTTGAAAAGAAAAGGGAAGATGAATTCTATGGACGTAGACAGAGAATTAGAGCAGCACAAACTTTTGATTTCTTCAATTTTGTGCCGATAATAGCTTTGTTTATCTTGTATTTGATTTATTATAAAGTGGTTTTCTATTAAGAGGTGTTAGTATGGAAAATATAAAAAAAGCAGCTGAATTAATAAAAAGTAGTAAAAAAGTTTTTGCGCTAACAGGTGCTGGGATAAGTACAGAGTCCGGAATACCTGACTTTAGATCTGACAGAGGATATTATAGAAAATTTGACCCGGTTAGAGCGCTATCTGTAGATACCATGCTAGGTGATCCAAAGAGATTTTATTCAGAAGGATATTTAATTTTAAAGGATTTAAACGGAAAGAAACCTAATGATGGACATATAGCTTTGGCTAAACTGGAAAGTGGAGGATATTTAGCTGGGATAGTAACTCAAAACATAGATAATTTACATTTTGAAGCTGGCAGCAAGAATGTATACGAAGTGCACGGAGAGACTAGAGGAGTGCATTGTATGAAATGCGGCTCTAAATATAATTTTTCATATCTTGAAGACAGAGTTGACAGTGGAGAAATTCCACCCAAGTGTGAAAAGTGTGGCGGAATTGTAAGGTCAAATGTGGTAATGTTTGGAGATATGATGCCGGATGATTATTCAAGGGCGGTTGACGAACTACAAGATACTGATTTACTTATAGTGGTGGGTTCAAGTTTGACAGTAAGTCCTGTAAATTTTTTGCCGAGATATGTAAAGAATTTAATTATAATAAACAATACTCCTACACCAGAGGATAGAAGGGCGAAGTTGATTTTTAGAGAAAACTCAGGAAAAGTTTTAATGGATATTTATAATGAGGTAATGAATGGATAATTATAGAGATTTTGCAGCGGTTTATGATGAATTAATGTGGGACTTTGACTATGAAAAAGTATATAAGTTTATAAAGAGCACAGTTGAAAAAAATAGCAAAGAATTTAAAAAGTGTTTGGAATTAGGTTGTGGAACTGGAAATTTGACAGAATTTATTGTGGAAGATTTTCAAGTGGATGCAATAGACTTATCAGATGAGATGTTGGCTGTGGCAGCTAATAAAATAATGAATAAAAATGTTCATTTTTATAAACAAAATATGCAAAATTTAATGTTTGAGGGAAATTATGACTTGGTTGTATCAAGCTGTGATTCTATAAACTATATTTTGGAAAGAGAAGAGTTGGAAAAACTTTTTAAATGGGTTTATGACCATCTAAACGACGGAGGAATGTTCATATTTGATATAAATTCAATATATAAATTTGAAACTATGAAAGAAACTTACGTAGATGAAAGTGACGGAGTTTTCTATATATGGGAAAATTTCTATGATGAAGAAGAGCGCTTGAATACTTACTCTGTGAACTTTTTTAAGGAAGAAGGAGAACTCTACGAAAGATTTTACGAAGAGCACGTTCAAAGAGCATATGGCACAGATTATTTGATAGATATGTTGAAGAAAATAGGGTATAAAGTAAAAGTTTTTGATGATTATACTGAAGAAGATGATTTAAGCGAGTCAAGTAGATTGACTTTTGTAGCTGGGAGGTAAAATGGATTATTTAGTAAGAGCAATTGATAAGGATGCACAAGTTAGAATTTTTGCTTGCAATTCCAAGAATATGGTAGAGACTGCGAGAAATATACACAACACATCTAAGACGGCAACAGCAGCTTTGGGAAGAACTTTGACAGCAGCAGCTTTGATGTCAGAAAATTTAAAGAATGAAGCAGATACACTTACTTTGAATATAAAAGGCGATGGTGGAATAGGACAAATTGTTGTCACAGCAAAGGCAAATGGCGTTGTAAAAGGATATGTAAACAATCCTATGGCTGATTGTGAAATAAGAGAATCTGACGGCAAATTGGACGTTGGAAGGATAGTTGGAAATGGAACTCTTACTGTGGTTGCAGATCAAGGTTTAAAAGAGCCTTATATAGGCAAGGTTGAACTTATAAGTGGCGAGATAGCAGAGGATTTAGCAAACTATTTCTATAGATCAGACCAAGTGCCATCTGTAGTATCTTTGGGTGTGCTTGTGGATGTAGACTATACAGTTAGAGCAGCGGGAGGTTTTATTCTTCAATTGATGCCTGGTGCGGATGATGAATGTATTTCTAAGATAGAAGAAAATATTTCAAAATTAAAAGCTATAACAACTATGTTGGACGAAGGATTAACTCCTGAACAGATAATAGAACATGTTATGGATGGATTTGAAATAAAGTTCTTAGACAAAAAGGAAATAGGATTTAACTGCGACTGTTCAAGAGAAAAGGTTGAAGATTCTCTAATTTCAATTGGTAAAGATGAATTAAAAGCTATTATAGAAGAGGATGGAAAGGCAGAGGTAACATGCCACTTCTGTAATGAAAAATATAGCTTTAATGAAGAAGAGCTTGAAAATATTTTAAATAGTATTGAATAGATAAAAGATTTTAAAACAATTAATAGGGTTAATTGCAATTTGTTGAGCAAAATATTACTTTATAAAATTTAGATTTAGATATTTCTCATGTGCTAGATTTATACTGCAAGGGAAATATCTTTTTTATTTATGATATTGTTTGAAAAAGATTTGTAATCTAAGGGGAAGAGATTTTTACACAAAAATAAACCCAGCCTAAAAGACTGAGTTTGTTAACTGATTTAAATTAAAGACCTAAAAGAGATCTTTGGTGCCCAGAGCCGGAATCGAACCAGCGACACGAGGATTTTCAGTCCTCTGCTCTACCGACTGAGCTATCTGGGCGTAGTACTTAAGTACTTAAATAAATGAAGATAGAAAGGACTGCGAGAACAGTCCTGAAATTTTAAATGGCTCTTTCAACTTTTCCAGATCTAAGACATCTTGTACAAACGTTGATTTTCTTAGGTTGACCATTAACAAGTGCTCTAACTCTTCTTATATTAGGAGACCAAGTTCTGTTACCTCTTTTGTGAGAAAAAGAAATAGTATTACCAAATGATTTAGTCTTTCCACATATTTCACATCTCTTTGACATAATCGCACCTCCTCAGGTTTCTCATTTCTCGACCACACTGCCGAGCTTTATAACTCATTTATTTTAACATAGAATATATAGAAATTGCAAATAAAATAATCAAGAATTACAATTTTAATTTCAAATAGCACAAAAATTTAAGAAGTTGGAAGTATAAGCTATTAAGAGTTTTAGAAACTTCCATTTAATGGTATAATTATATAATAATTAGACAAGAAAAAGTGTCATAGGAGGTGCTCTATGTCTGCAAATATAAATACTGATTTAGGAAATATTGTAATAGAGAATAATGTAATAGCGCATATAGCGGGAATATCTGCTATGGAATCATACGGAATAGTTGGTATGGCATCTAAGAATGCAGCGGATGGATTATTACAAATTTTAAAACTTGATAATTTGTCTAAAGGAATTCAAGTTTATTCAGAAAATGGAATGATTAATATTACTCTACATGTTGTATTAGAATATGGAGTAAGAATTTCTACAGTTGGAAATAATATTATAGATAGAGTTAAATTTAATGTTGAGGATTTGACAGGACTTACAGTTGATAAAATAGAAGTCTTAGTTGAAGGCATAAGGACAGAGTAGGGGGAACAGCATAGTGAAGATTCAAAGTTTAAATGGGGAATTGATGTCTCGTGCTATAAATGGTGCGGTCAATTATCTTGTTCTAAATAAAGAGGAAGTAAATTCCTTGAATGTGTTCCCAGTTCCAGATGGAGACACTGGTACTAATATGTCTCTTACTTCAAAATCTGCATTAAAACAAGTGCAAGCGGTAGAAGACTTAACAGCATATAACGTTTCAAAAGCAGCTGCTAGAGGCTCACTTATGGGAGCGAGAGGTAACTCTGGGGTAATACTTTCTCAATTTTTGAGAGGCTTTTCAGAAGGCTGTGAAGGCAAAGATGAATTAAACGTGCAAGAGTTGGCACAAGCTTTAAAAAAGGCTTCTGAGACAACTTATAATGCCGTAATGAAACCTACAGAAGGAACTATCTTGACAGTTGGTAGAGAGCTTTCTGATTTTGCAATTAAGAATTTCAGAAAATATGACGATATTTTAGAATTCTTAAAAGATGTTATAGAAGCTGCAAATATATCTCTTTCAAAGACTCCGGAAAAATTACAAGTTTTAAAAGAAGCTGGCGTGGTAGATGCTGGTGGAAAAGGACTTTGTGTATTGATGGAAGGTGCTTATAAAGCTCTTATGGGAGAGGAAATAGTATCTGAAGATGATGAAGTTTTAAATAAAAAGAAACAAAAAGAAGTACATTTAGGAAAAGCTGATGAAAGCATTGAGTTTGGATATTGTACTGAGTTCATAATTAATACAGAATATGAAGATTTGGAAGCTTTTAAAGCTAAGCTATCACCACTTGGAGATTGTCTATTAGTAGTTGGAGGAAGTGGGTCAGGACTTATAAAAGTGCATGTTCACACTAACAACCCTGGAAAGGCTCTTCAATATGGAATTGAACTTGGGGATTTACAAGATATTAAAATAGACAATATGAGATTCCAACACGAAGAAGTACTTTTCTCAAAAGAGGAAGTAGCATCAACTAAGAGTGAAGTTCCAGTTGAAGAAAAGGAATATTCTATAGTTGCCGTATCAATGGGAAGTGGACTATCAGAACTATTTAAATCTTTAGGCGTTGACAAAATTGTAGAGGGTGGACAGACAATGAACCCAAGTACAGAAGATTTTGTAAATGCGGCAAACCAAGTAGCTGGAAGAAATGTAATAATAGTTCCAAACAATTCAAATATAATTCTTGCAGCAGAGCAAGCAGCTAACATAAGTGAAAAGAATATAGTTGTAATACCATCTAAGACAATACCTCAAGGAATAGCTTCAATATTATCATTCAGAGGCGATTTAACTCCAGATGAAAACAAAGACATTATGACAAATGCCATGGAAGAAGTTATATCAGCTCAAGTTACTTATGCAGTTAGAGATACTAACATGAATGGTAAGGACATAAAAGTTGGAGATATAATTGGATTAAGTGGCAAGAATATAGTTGCTAGTGGACAATATATTGAATCGGTTACAAAAGATTTAATAGCAGAGCTTTTTGATGAAGAACATTCAATAATCACTCTTTACGCAGGTGAAGATGTAGAAGATGAAAAAGCTGAAGAATTAGTTGAACAATTAGAAGAAATATATGAAGACTGTGAAATTGAATTAGTAAGAGGGGAACAACCTATTTATTACTATTTAATATCACTTGAGTAATTAGCCCCCTTAAAAGGGGCTTTTTTAGGATGAATATGAGATTAGATACTAAACTGACAGAATTAAAAGGGATAGGCCCGAAAAAAGAAAAATTATTTGGCCAACTTGGAATTAGAACAATTGAAGATTTACTCGAAAATTCACCAAGAGACTATGAGGATAGGGCAAATTTTAAACCATTAAGCGCTGCTAAAGATGGTGAAAAGGCAACTTTTGTGGTTACGGTGGAGGCAATTGTAGAAGATAGATATGTGAAGAGTAGGATGCACATGTTGTCTTTTGTTGTAAAGGACAAGACAGGAGAGGCCAAGGTGACTTTTTTTAATTCGCCTTTTTTAAGAAATAGCATAAGAATAGGTGAAGAATACTTGGTTTATGGTAAAGTTAGTTTCTTTAAAAATACAATCCAAATAAACTCCCCTAAGATGGAACTTAAAAGAAATGCAAAGACAATAGGAAGCATAGTTCCAATTTATAATTTGACTAAGGGTATTAGCAATCAAGACATTTTAAACAATGTAAAAAAACTAACTAGTTTAAATTTATTTGAAGATATACTGCCAAAGAGGCTAATTGAAAAATATGGTCTAATGGGGAAAAATGAGTCTATAAAACAAATTCATTTTCCTGAGAACTTAACTAAATTAATATCTGCAAGGCAAAGACTTGCTTATGAAGAATTTCTGACATTTCAATTAAAAATACTTTCACAAAAGATAGTTGATGAAGAGGTAGAAGTAAAGCCATATAAAATAGATGAAAGAGTGGAAGAATTTATAAACTCTTTGCCATTTAAACTCACAGAAGGCCAGAGAGAAGCTTTAGACGAAATATTTTCCGACTTTAAATCTGGCAAGAAGATGAATCGTTTATTGCAAGGAGATGTTGGATCGGGCAAGACCATAGTTGCGATAATAAGTATGTATGTGGCGTGTATAAATGGATATCAATCAACTATAATGGCTCCAACCGAAATATTGGCTAAGCAACATTTAGAATCTTTTAGGAGTCTATTCGACCCAATAGGAATTAAAGTTGAGCTACTTGTTGGAAGTACAAGTACAAAAAATAGAAATAGAATACTGTCTGGAATAGCAAATGGAGAAATAGATATATTAATAGGAACTCATGCTTTGATTGAAGATAATGTGGAGTTTTATAATTTGGGGTTGAATATTACAGACGAACAACATAGATTTGGAGTTAGACAGAGAGAAAAGTTAAATACTAAATCTGAACAAAATCATGTATTAGTTATGACGGCGACTCCTATTCCAAGAACTTTGGCTTTGGTAGTATATTCGGACTTGGATATATCCACAATAAACACTCTACCTCCTAATAGAAAGCAGATAGAAACTACGGCTATTGGGGTCGGAATGTTGGAGAGTGCTCTTAATTTTATAAAAAATGAAATAAAGAGTGGAAGACAGGCTTATATAGTATGTCCGCTAATAGAAGAGGGATCGCTTAATTTAAATTCAGCAACAGATGTATACAACGATATAAAAGCACACTTTAAAGATATTAATGTTGGTTTGTTACACGGTAGAATGCATGCGGATGAAAAAGAAAGTGTAATGCTTGATTTTAAAGAACAAAGATTGGATATTTTAGTTTCTACCACAGTTATAGAAGTTGGAGTTAATGTTCCAAATGCGACTGTAATGTTAGTTTATAATGCAGAGAGATTTGGACTTGCACAACTACACCAACTAAGAGGAAGAGTTGGAAGAGGAGAACACAAGAGCTATTGTATTTTATTTAACTCTTCAAATTCAGAAGTTTCTTGGGAGAGAATGAAGGTTATGACTGACTCCACAGACGGATTTTATATAGCCAATGAAGATTTAAGATTAAGAGGCGGTGGAGATTTATTCGGGACAAGGCAATCTGGTCTTATGAGTTTTAAATTTGCCGACATTATGAGAGACCACAAGATATTAAAAGTTGCAACAAATGATGCGAAAGAAATTTTGGAAGTTGATCCGGAACTAAATTCAAGAGAGAATTTTAATCTCAAATTTGAACTTGAAAAACAGTCCAAATCCTTTAAAATACTTAATTAATAATTGTTATAGACTTTTAATTATGATAAAATATGATTGTTTGGAGGAGCAATGAGAGTTATTTCAGGAAATAAAAGAGGGCTAAAACTTCAAACTCCGACAGGAGATGGAACACGTCCAACAGAAGATAGAGTTAAAGAAAATATATTTAATATATTGGGACAGATGTTTTATGATTCAAAAGTAATAGATTTATTTTCTGGAACAGGTCAGATAGGAATTGAATTTCTATCAAGAGGTGCTGAAAAAGTTATTTTTGTTGAAAGAGAAAAGAATGTACTTAAAGTATTAAAAGAAAATTTGGCAAAGTCTTCTTATAAAGCTAAAATTCTTGAAAAGGACGTATTAGTTGCTCTGGATAGTATAGATGGACGATTTGATTATATATATATGGATCCACCTTATGATGATGAGGTTTTATATTATAAGGTTGCAGAAAAGATATATAATCTAAACTTGTTAGAAGAAGATGGTGTCTTAGTTGTTGAAGAGAGAACTGAATCTCAACATGATTTTAGTGAATATTTTGAACCCATAAAAAACAAAAAATATGGTTCAACAACTATTCAATTTTGGAGAAGAAGATGAAAGTCATATATGCGGGGAGTTTTGACCCTGTAACTAATGGACATTTAGATATAATAAAGCGAGCAAAAGAAATTTTTGGTGAAGTTATAGTTGCAGTTTTAAAAAATACTGCGAAAAACTCTCTCTTCACAGTAGAAGAAAGACTCGATTTATTAAGAGAAGTTCTTAAAGATGAAGACAATATAGAAATAGATTTTTTTGAAGGTCTGTTGGTAGACTATGCAAGATCAAAAAATTGTACTACAATTGTAAGAGGACTTAGATCAACAGGAGATTATTTGAGTGAGTATAATCTTGCTATGGCAAATATGCACTATAAAGATGGAGTTGAAACAGTGTTTCTACTTGGATCAAGTAATCATTTATTTGTAAGCTCAACTTTAGCGAAAGAAGTTGCCATATTTGATGGAGATCTGTCGCTTTTTGTACCCGAAGTAGTGGGTAAAGC
Source organism: Peptoniphilus asaccharolyticus DSM 20463 (assembly GCF_900176115.1). Taxonomy (GTDB): domain Bacteria; phylum Bacillota; class Clostridia; order Tissierellales; family Peptoniphilaceae; genus Peptoniphilus; species Peptoniphilus asaccharolyticus. The sequence goes on from NZ_FWWR01000009.1 coordinate 316,845, forward strand.
TATGAAAGAAAAATTAGGAGGTAAACTATGAATTTAATGGAATTAGTTGAAGAACTTGAGGATTTAATTGAAACTTCAAGCCAAATACCACTAACAGGTAAGTTAATGTTGGACAGAGAGGAACTTCTTGAAGTTATCAATGAAATGAAAGCTCAAATTCCTACAGAAGTAAGAGAAGCAAAACAAATTAGTTCAGAAAAAGATTTTATAATTGAAAATGCGCAAGCAGAAGCAAATAGAATCATATCTGGAGCAAAAGCTCACGCAGAAGATATCATTTCACATGATGAGCTAGTAATGCAAGCTAATGCAAGAGCAGACGAAATATTAAAGAGTGCAAACGAAGAATCAAGCCAAATAAGAGAAGGCGCTCGTGATTATGCAGATGAACTACTTGAAAAAACTCAAGTTAATCTTTCTGAAATAATCAAAATGTTAAATGAAAACAGACAAGAATTAAGAGGATAAGCACCCGTATAGGTGCTTTTTTTTATACCATTTTTTAGAGGTGGGATTTGGAAAGAATATAAACTAAATGGAAAATGGTATAATATTTTTAATAGAGGAGGGAATATAATGAAAAAGACAACAATTTTAATTACTGCTTTGTGTTTTATATTGATGAGCTGTGGAAAAAGTTTTAATCCCTTCGTTAAAGTGAGCATTAGTGATAAAAATGGTGTAGAGAAATATTTAGAAATTGACAAATATGGTAAGAATAGAAAAATAAATGAATTTAAAGCGGATAATTCAAAGATATATAATTTAGATACATTAGAAAGTTTTTTGCCTGAGATTGTAGACAATAAGGTAAAAAATACTTTAAAAGATATTGTGATAACAAATGAAAATGGAGAAAGAGTAAAAGATAACGATATATTGAATGTGATTACAAAGAAAGTTGCTGAAGATATTGAGCATGATATTATAGAATGTAAAATTATGGAAGATGAAAATGAATATTTTGTTTTCGTTGCTTTAAATGTAAACTGGGCTGATCCATGTTATCTATATCATTATAATAAAGATACTGAAGAGCTTTTAGAAATTATGGAATGGAGTAATGCAGAAGTTAATTACATAGAACTTTCATAAAGATACTATGTTATAAATAAAAGAGGAGTTATTATAAATTTTATGAAAATAAAGATACTTAAATCATCTAAATTGCAACAATAAGTTAGCCATAAGGGGGATTTGTGCAAATGTGTTTACCACTTTCACCTTTGGTATTTCCATAGGCAGAAAATCTCTTTCGCTTTTAATTCTTCTGGTATATTTTCATAACTCATATTTTCATAACTCATATTTTCATAACTCATGTTTTCACTCCTTTGTCTTTCCTAATAGTGAAAGGACATATACGTCTCTTTTAAGAACCAAGCTTTCCTTTCTAAATCACAGGCAAAGAAAATTGATGCTTAGTAAACCTTGGAAGAAAAGTTTTTATCCCTTCTAACTCTCTAAGGGAGTTTGAAAGATGTTTTTCCGGCTAAATTTGAATTTTTTCAGAAAAAAGTTTTTCAAATGCTCCATAAATTTTATCCTTCTACTAGGTAGCCTTAGGAGATAGTAAAAACTATGATTATATAGTATAATAACGCTATATTATTGAAATGTTTACGCAAGGAGATGCATAATGAGATTTCCAGATGAAATTAAAAGAATTAGACAACGATGCTTTCTAACACAGCAAAATTTTGCTAAAGAAATTAAAGTGGCATTTTCTACTGTGAATAGATGGGAAGGTGGCAAAGCAAAGCCTAATCTTAATGCTATGAAAAATATAAAAAAGTTCTGCCTAGAACATGATGTTGATTATTCAGGAGTTGAAGAGGCATGGCTCGATTTTAAAGTGGAGGGAAAAAGATAATGGCTACCAATAATAAAAAAGAACAGGAACGTGATGAACTTCACAGAGCAATATGGGCAATTGCAGATGAACTTCGTGGTGCTGTAGATGGATGGGATTTCAAAAACTATATACTTGGTACCATGTTCTATAGATATATTTCTGAAAATATTACTAACTACATAAATACAGGTGAAATTGAAGCAGGCAATGCTGATTTTGATTTCGCACAGATGTCTGATGAGATGGCCAAAGAGGCAAGAGAAGGCCTTGTTGAGGAAAAAGGCTTTTTCATTCTTCCATCTGAACTCTTTTGTAATGTAAGGGCAAAAGCCAAGGATAATGAAAATCTGAATGAAACACTTGAAATGGCATTCCGTCACATAGAGGAATCTGCAAAAGGCAGTGAATCAGAATCCGACTTTGCAGGTCTATTTGATGATTTTGATGTAAATAGTAATAAACTTGGCTCTACTGTTTCAAAGAGAAATGAAAAACTTTGTAAACTTCTTGACGGCGTGGCGGATATGAATCTTGGAGATGTTAAGGATCACGATATTGATGCGTTTGGAGATGCCTATGAATATCTTATGACAATGTACGCAAGTAATGCAGGTAAATCAGGTGGAGAATTCTTCACTCCTGCTGATGTATCAGAGCTTCTTACAAGACTTGGTACAGCTGGGAAAACTGAAATCAACAAGGTGTATGACCCTGCCTGCGGATCTGGTTCGCTACTTTTAAAGGCGGAAAAAATACTTGGTAGAGATAAGATTCGTAATGGTTTTTATGGACAGGAAATCAATATCACAACCTACAACCTTTGTCGTATAAATATGTTTTTACACGATATTGGATTTGATAAATTTAATATTGCTTGCGAAGATACCCTTATCGCTCCGGCACATTGGGATGATGAACCTTTTGAACTTATTGTTTCAAATCCACCTTACTCAATCAAGTGGGCGGGTAATGATAATCCATTACTCATAAACGATCCTCGTTTTGCTCCTGCAGGTGTTCTTGCGCCAAAGAGCAAGGCTGACCTTGCCTTTATCATGCATTCACTTTCATGGCTTGCGAGTAACGGAACTGCTGCAATCGTATGCTTCCCGGGTATTATGTACCGTGGCGGAGCTGAAAAGAAAATACGAAAATATCTGATTGATAATAACTATATCGACTGCATTATTCAGTTGTCTCCTAACCTTTTCTTTGGAACTTCAATTGCGACCTGCATCATGGTAATGAAAAAGAACAAGGCAGATAATAAAACGCTGTTTATCGATGCGAGCAATGAGTGCATCAAGGTCACAAACAATAATAAACTTACTCAAGACAATATGGATAAGATAGTGAACTGCTTTGCAAATCGCAGTGAAATAGCCCACTTCTCACACTTAGCTACCTATGATGAAATTGAAGAAAACGACTACAACCTTTCTGTATCAACTTATGTTGAAGCTGAAGATACAAGAGAAAAAATTGATATCGTAAAGCTGAATGCAGAAATCAAAGAAATTGTCGCTCGTGAAGAAGCCTTAAGAAAATCAATAGATGAAATCATTGCAGAAATCGAGGTGCAGTGATGGAAAATGATTTTAATTTTTTAGTATATCAAACCGCTGAAGAAAATGTTTCAGTCAATGCGCTTGTGAAAGATGAAACAATTTGGCTTACGCAAAAAGCAATGGCTGAATTGTTTGATGTCGATAAATCTTCCGTAAGCAGGCACTTGAAAAATATTTTCAATGAGGGTGAGCTTGACGAAAAAGTGGTTGTTGCAAAAATTGCAACAACCACTCAACACGGAGCTATCAAGGGAAAAACGCAAAACAAAGAAACACAATTTTATAACCTTGATGCAATCATATCTGTTGGTTACAGAGTAAATTCCAAACGGGCAACAAGTTTCAGAATCTGGGCTACCGGCGTTTTGAAAGAATATATGATAAAAGGCTTTGCTATGGATGATGAACGCTTGAAGCAGGGCAAAACAGCCTTTGGGAAAGACTACTTCCGTGAACTTTTGGAAAGAGTTCGTTCAATCCGTACGAGCGAAAGACGAATCTGGCAGCAAATCACAGACATCTTTGCGGAATGTAGCATTGACTATGATAAAAATGCACAGATTACCCATGATTTTTATGCTATGGTGCAAAACAATTTCCATTTTGCAATTACCGGGCAGACTGCGGCAGAAATTGTCTATGCTTCTGCTGACAGAACAAAAGAAAATAGGGGGCTTACTACTTGGAAAAATGCTCCGGACGGACGCATTTTGAAATCAGATGTGGTCGTTGCAAAAAACTATCTGGAAGAAAAACAAATTCGTCAACTGGAGCGTGCCGTAACAGGCTATTTCGACTATATTGAAGATTTGATTGAGCGAGAAAATACCTTTACTATGGAGGAGTTTGCAGCCAGCGTGAACGAATTTCTGGCGTTTCGCCGATATGATATTCTGCGGGATAAGGGGAAAATCTCCGGTAGAACGGCAAAAGAAAAAGCGTCGGCTGAATATGAAGAATTTAACAAAACACATAAAATCACCTCTGATTTTGATAAGGCGGTCAATCGAATGTTGAAAGCAGGTGAGAAAAATGAGTAAATTAGATGAGCTGATTCAAGAACTTTGCCCGAATGGAGTGGAGTTTAAAAGAGTTGAAGAAATATGCGACATTTCTAGAGGAAAAGTAATGTCAAAAGATTTTATACAAGCAAACGAAGGTGAATATCCTGTTTATTCTTCACAAACAGAAAATGACGGAGAATTGGGGCGTATTTCTTCTTATGCATATGATGGAGAATATCTTACTTGGACTACTGATGGTGCGAATGCTGGATCGGTGTTTTATCGAAAAGGAAAATTTAGCATAACCAATGTTTGTGGTCTTTTAAAAGTTAATACAGATGATGTAATAACAAGATATATTTTTCACACATTACAAGTTGAGGCTCCTAAATATGTAAATAAAGGAATGGGAAACCCTAAACTGATGAGCAATGTAATGGCAAGGATTAAGCTTGCAGTACCTCCGTTGGAGGTACAACGTGAAATAGTCCGTATATTGGACTCTTTCACGTTACTTACAGCGGAGCTTACAGCGGAGCTTACAGCTCGTAAGAAACAGTATGAATATTATAGAGACTCATTGCTTTCAAATAACAGCCATGAAGATTCTAAAAAGATGTTATTGTCTGAATTTGCAACAATAAAAAATGGTAAAGACTATAAACATTTACTTAAAGGTGAATATCCTGTCTACGGCTCTGGTGGTGTAATGACTTATGTAAATCAATACTGTTATAATAAACCAACTGTGCTGATTCCACGTAAAGGGTCATTGAATAACTTGTTTTATGTTGAAGAACCATTTTGGAATGTGGATACAATTTTCTATACTGAGATAGATGAAGAAAAAGTAGTTCCAAAATATCTGTATTATTTGTTACAAAAAGAACACATAGAATCACTTAATACCGCAGGTGGTGTTCCAAGCCTAACTCAAACAGTATTAAACAAAGTCAGTTTGCTTATACCGTCATTAGAGAAACAAAAAAAGGTTGTAGCTTGTTTAGATAACTTTGATGCAATCTGTTCTGACTTAAATATAGGTCTTCCGGCTGAAATTGATGCAAGGCAAAAGCAATACGAATTTTATCGCAATTTACTATTGACATTTGCTGAAACTGGCAACATAATCGAACGAACGAACGAACGAACGAACGAACGAACGAACGAACGAACGAACGAACGAACGGACAGACAGAACATAATTAGGCTTATCCAGTATGTGTTTGGCTATGCACCTGTTAAGCTTGGTGAAATCGCTACAATTGTCAGAGGTGGAAACTTCCAGAAGAAAGACTTCGTAGATAATGGCAGACCTTGTATCCATTATGGTCAGATGTATACTCATTTCGGAATTGCAGCTAAAAAGACTTTGACATTTATAAATGAAGAAGTATTTGCAAAGTCAAAAATTGCTAAGCCGGGTGATATCGTGATGGCTGTCACGAGCGAGAATGTTGAAGATGTTTGTTCTTGTACAGCATGGCTTGGTGATGAAGATATTGCCATCAGTGGTCATACTGCTATTATCAGTCATAATCAGAATCCAAAGTTCCTATCATACTACTTCCACAGTGTGATGTTCTTCGATCAAAAAAAGAAACTTGCACATGGAACTAAGGTTATAGAAGTTACTCCAAGTAAGTTAGGCGACATTGTGATTATGCTACCCACTATAGAAGAGCAAGAAAGAATTGTTTCTATTCTTGACCGATTTGATTCTCTATGCAACAGCATTTCAGAGGGTCTTCCTGCTGAAATTGATGCAAGGCAAAAACAATATGAATTTTACAGAGATAAATTACTCAGTTTTTAGTAAATAAGTAAAGGAGGTGTCTGTATGCCATATTTCAATATCGTGGCAGCTACAAGTGAAAATACAGTTGTTACTGAATACGAGCCTGTAAAGGCACGTTCTAACAGCTATCAGTCAGAAGCTGAACTGGAAAAAGAGTTTATTCGTATGCTTACAGAACAAGGATACGAGTATCTTCATATACACGCAGAAAAAGATTTGATTTTCAACCTTCGTAATCAGCTTGAAAGGTTGAATGCTTACCAGTTTTCTGACTCTGAATGGAATAGGTTCTTCAAGAATTCTATTGCAAATCAGAATGAAGGAATCGTTGAAAAAACTAGAAAAATTCAAGAGGATAATGTTCAAGTATTAAAAAGAGATGATGGCAGTACAAAGAACATTACACTTATTGATAAGAAAAATATTCACAACAACTTTTTGCAGGTAATCAATCAGTACGTTACCAGTAAGGCTGACGGAGCAAGGCACGACAACAGGTATGATGTTACAATTCTCGTAAATGGGTTTCCTCTTGTGCATATTGAATTAAAACGCAGAGGAGTGGCTATTCGTGAGGCCTTCAACCAAATAGGTAAATATCAGCGTGATTCTTTTTGGGCAGGAAGCGGTCTGTTTGAATATACGCAGATTTTTGTTATCTCAAATGGAACTAACACAAAGTACTATTCTAACAGTACCCGTTTCAATGCTATAAAGGATGTAAATGCTGCAATTACTGCCAAGAAAGGCAAAACAAGCAACAGCTTTGAATTTACATCTTTCTGGGCAGATGCAAACAATCGTGTTATTCCTGATTTGATTGACTTCACAAGAACATTCTTTGCAAAACATACGATTCTTAATATAATCACCAAGTATTGTATTTTCACTTCTGAAAATATGCTTATGGTAATGAGACCGTATCAGATTACGGCAACGGAGAGAATTCTGAATCGTATTGAAATAGCTAATAACTATAAAAAATATGGTGATGTTGCTGGAGGCGGTTATATCTGGCATACAACAGGGTCAGGTAAGACACTTACATCATTTAAAACTGCAAGACAGGCGTCACTTCTTCCTTACATTGATAAGGTTCTCTTTGTAGTTGATCGTAAAGATTTGGACTACCAGACGATGAAAGAATATGATCGTTTTGAAAAAGGTGCGGCTAACAGTAATACATCAACTGCTATTCTTAAAAAGCAGTTGGAAGACACCAATGCTCACATTATAATCACGACTATTCAGAAACTTGCAACATTTATCAAGAAAAATAAAGAACATGAAGTATATAACAAACACGTTGTAATCATCTTTGATGAATGTCATAGAAGTCAGTTCGGCGATATGCACGCCGCTATTGTAAAAAGTTTTAAGAAATATCATTTATTTGGTTTCACAGGGACACCAATCTTTCCTGCAAATACAGGAGGCTTACGCAAGCCACAGTTCTTTACTACAGAGCAGACTTTTGGCGACCAGCTTCATACCTATACTATTGTTGATGCCATCAACGATAAGAACGTACTTCCGTTCAGAGTGGACTATGTTAAGACAATGGATATGGATGAGGATATCGATGATGAACAGGTATGGGATATTGCTCGTGAAAATGCTATGATGGCTCATGAACGTATCAAGCTTGTGACGGAATATATTCTTAACAACTTTGATAGAAAAACATATCGTGGTGATAAAACATATATTTACAACACCCTTACCAATATTTCAGAAGTTGCATCCAGCAAGAATGGTGCTGTAGAAGAAATTAAACAGAAACAGCGTGTAAGTGGATTTAACTCAATCCTTGCTGTTAGCTCTGTTCCTATGGCAAAGTTATATTATCAGGAATTTAAAAAGCAGATGGAGAATGATCCTACGAAGAAACTTCGTATCGCAACCATCTATAGTTATGGTGCAAATGAGGCTGAATATGACGAAGGTACAAGTGGTATCCTTGATGAGGAAAATTCAGAAGATACATCAGCACTTGACCAGTCATCGAGAGATTTTCTTGAAATGGCAATCAAAGATTATAACGAGATGTTCCATACAAACTATTCGACAGACTCTGATAAGTTCCAAAATTATTATAAAGATGTTTCTCTTCGTATGAAAAATAAGGAACTTGATTTACTTATTGTTGTAAATATGTTTTTAACAGGTTTTGATGCCACTACATTAAATACACTGTGGGTAGATAAGAACCTCAAGATGCATGGACTTATTCAGGCATTTTCAAGAACAAACCGAATTCTTAATTCCATTAAGACTTTCGGTAATATCGTTTGTTTTAGAAACCTTCAGAAACGAGTAGACGCTGCTATTTCCCTTTTCGGTGATAAGAATGCAGGTGGTATAGTTCTGATGAAGGGTTTCAAAGATTACTACTATGGTTATGAAGGTATTGATGGAAAGCAGTATCCAGGATATATGGATATGATGGATAACTTAACTTCCAAATTTCCACTTTCAGAGTCACAGATTATAGGTGAACAGAACCAGAAGGACTTCATCTCGTTATTTGGTGCAATTCTACGCATGAGAAATCTATTGACTGCATTTGATGAATTTGAAGGGAAAGAGATGATTTCTGAACGTGACCTGCAGGATTATCTTGGCAGGTATCAAGATTTGCGTGATGAATGGAATGAAAGACGCAAACATGGTGAAAGCACAGATATTATAGATGATATTGTCTTTGAAGTTGAACTTATTAAGCAGATAGAAATCAATATCGATTATATCCTTATGCTTGTTAAGAAGTATCATGACAGCCACTTTGAAGATAAAGAAGTGCTTGTTACAATCAAAAAGGCTATTGATGCCAGTCCGGAGCTTCGTAGCAAGAAAGCACTTATTGAAACCTTTATTTCTGGTATCAATGATGTTGAAGATGTTATGACTGAATGGCACAATTATGTAGCTGAAAAACGAGAAGAAGAACTTGTTCAAATTATTAAGGAAGAAAAATTTAAAGAGCTTGAAACAAGGAAGTTCATTGAGAATGCATTTTGTGATGGTGAAATCAAAACAACAGGTACGGATATAGATAGACTTATGCCTCCTATATCTCGTTTCGGTGGTGGCGACAGAACTACTAAGAAGCAAGGTGTCATTGAAAAGTTTAAATCATTCTTTGAGAAGTTCTTTGGTGTTGGTGGTTCATTTACCACTAATGAACCGAATACTGCAAATTATGCTGATGTTGTTTCAAATAAGTCATTGCAGATGGTAGCTGACGATACTGCAAAGTATGATTAGAGCATACCATTTTGGTACTTGATATAATTAGGCACAAGAAAACGACCACACAGGAGTATTTCTACTCTTGTATGGTCATTATTTCTTTTGTCCCGCTTAAAGGATATCAGTTAAACTTGATTTCCATAAGTCCCTAACTGAACGCTCCTTTGTTCCTGGGTTTATATTGACAAATCAAAAAATATAAAGATAATAGGAGAATGTATGACTAATAATTATTTTGATAAAGTGGCTAAAGTTTGGAATACAAAAGAGAGGGAGAACAGAACTTTCTCTATATACAAGAAAATTATAAATATATTTGAAGATGGTAGTGAGAAAAATGCTCTTGAAATTGGTTCGGGAGATGGACTGTTTGCAAGTCTTTTGGCTAAAGATCTTAAAGAGATTGATTGTATAGACAGTTCTGAAATGATGAGAGAAGAGACTGACAAAAGGCTGGAGCAATTAGAAATAGAAAATGTAAAGGTATATGATGAAAATTATTTAGAGACGACATCAAAAAAATATGACTTTATATATTCTTTGACAGCTTTTCATCATATAGTGGATATAGAAGCAGAACTTAATTTAGTGAAGAGCCATTTAAAACCAAATGGTAAGTTTATATTGATGGATTTAGACACTGTGCCGGCTTCTTTTCATAAAGATCTACCTGATTTTGATGGGCATGATGGATTTTCTAGGGAAGAGATGGAAACATATTTTAGAAATGTAAAATTTGAGCCATTAAATTATGAAATCCTATGGGAAGGAAAGAATGGAGAAATTGATTTTAGAATATTTTTAATGGAAGGCATAGTTTCTTAATTAAAAAAGTTTACAACATAAAAACCAGGAGTTAGATTAAAGGCTCCTGGTTTTAAATTTATTTAGATATACTGTTTTCTAAAATTTTATCAACTTGTTCAGTTTTTAAATCGTAATTATAGAATAGTTTGTAGAAATCTTTGATTTCATCTTGGATTTTAACTTTATATTGTTCAGGATATAAAAGATTTCCAAGCCATGTTATTCCAATTATTCTGTTTACTGATGGAGGGGATGCTAAGAAACCGTAAGGTTCTGATGGAACTCTATACACTTTACCGTTTTTAACTGCATCAAGATTTGCCCAAGTTGAGTCTGTAGTTATAATATCGTATAGATTTTGATTATCTGCGATAATTACTTTAGGGTTCCAACTTAGAATTTGCTCCATTGAGATTTCACTTCCACCGCCTTTAGATTGAGCTTCTACGTCCGCTACGTTTTTCGCTCCAACTAAGTCCAAAACTTCAGAATGGAAAGAACCAACTGCATTAGTATTAAGCCCAGCATCTCCCATAGCCCAGTAAACTGAAATTTTTTCTTCTTCTGGGATAGTTATTTTTTTAGCACTTTCTATTACATTTTTAGAGTATTCAGCTAATTTATCTGTCTTAGAAGTATCTCCAATAATTTCGCCAAGCTTTTGATATGCATCAGCCATTGTTTCAAGTCTTGCTTCTACAAACACTACAGGTATATTTATTTGATTTTGTAGATTATCCATATCTTCAACGATAGTTTTTTTAGCTTCTCCTATATCTATAACTAAATCTGGAGAGTTTTTAACTAATTCTTCCATATTTAAATTTGAATTCTTTCCGTAGAATTGTCCAAAGATAGGAAGTTCAGCAATGCTTGATAGATATTCTTTTTGATTATCTGTTACAGGTTTTGCTAATCCAGCTAATTTTTCAGAATTAGAAGTATAGAGAACTATCTGTGCAAGAGGACCTGATGGGGCAATTTTGGATATTGTGTTGGGTATTTCCACTTCTCTGCCAACTGAGTCCACAATAGTTCTTGTTCCACTAACTTCTGCAGTTTTTGTAGTTTCTTTAGAATTATTGGCAGTTTCTTGTTTCTGACATCCAACCACAATAAAACTAAAGAGTAGGGTTACGGCTAACAACTTGAATAATAGTTTTTTATTCATTTTACAACTCCTTTAAATTTATTTTAAAACTTCTTACGTTTTAATAAACTATTGTTTTCTATATTTTTTCAAATCAGGAATGATTACTTTCTGCTCTAACTGTTCTATATTTCTAATCAATATTGGAATTTTATATATTTCAGATAGGGTAGGTTCGGTCATAACTTCATCTGTATTTCCATAGATAATGGATTTACCATCATTTAGGATTAAAACCTTATCTGCAAAAATTTGTGCGTGTTCTGGATTGTGAGTTGAAAATAGAATCAAATATCCACTTTTTGCAAGATTTGATATATATTCCATAACTTTGATTTGGTTTCCGTAATCTAAATTAGAACATGGCTCATCCATAACCAAAATCTTGGCTTGTTGTGCAATTGCCCTAGCTATTAAGACAAGTTGTCTTTCTCCGCCGGATAGTTCATTGAAATTTCTATCTCTAAGATGTTCTAAGTTAAGAGAAGATAGAGCATCTTCCATCAGTAGATAAGACTTTTTGTTTGGCATTTCAAAAGTATTTAGGATGGAAGTTGTGCCCATTAGTACCATTTCTTCAACTGTGTATGGTAAGACTTTATCTTGGCTTTGAGGAATGTATGCTATGCTTTGTGCTAAACTCTTCTGAGAGAAATCTTTTATATTTGTTCCATCTATAGAAACCAAACCTGAATAATTTTTGATTATTCTCAAAATGATTTTAAATAGTGTGCTTTTTCCAACTCCATTTTTGCCGAGAATGGCGATTAAATTTCCAGTCTTAGCTTCAAAGGAAATATTTTTTAGAACATCGTCATTTTTATATTTAAAGCTTATATTTTCAACTTTAAGATTCATTATCTATTCACCTCCAAAGTCATAAGGTAGATAAAGAAAGGCGCACCTATAAAAGAAGTCAGTATTCCAATAGGTATTTCACTGGTGGATATAAGCCTTGAAAAGTTATCTACTATCAGTAGAAAGGAACTGCCAAGCAGAATCGAACCAGGAATAACTCTTCTCATATCATTTCCAAAAAATATTTTTGAAACGTGCGGAATGACAAGTCCTATCCAACCGATAACTCCACTAACAGAAACACAAACTGCTGTGATTAAAGTGGTTGATAAAATAGCTACTATACGTAATTTTTCAGGATTAACACCCAGAGAGTGAGCTTCTTCATCGCCAAGAGTCAGTATGTTCAATTTCCATCTAATTAAAAAAATTACAATCAATCCTATAAATATAATGGGTGCGGAAAATATAAAATCATCTATAGTTGATGAGTTTAAAGAACCCATAAGCCAATAAGTTATGGCTGGAAGCTCGCTTGTCGGGTCGGCAATTAATTTTAGAAGAGAAACTGCTGAAGAAAAAAGAGAGCTCACCATCATTCCGGTTAGGACAAGTCCAATATCTCTATTCTTTTTTATATTTTTTGAAACTAATATAACTATAAATATCGAAATCGTTCCCATAGAGAAGGAAAGTAAAGTCGTTGAAAATCTATTAAAGCCAAGCAGGATTCCAAGAGCAGCTCCAAATCCTGCACTACTTGAAGCACCTAACACATCCGGAGATACCATTGGATTGTGAAAAACTGCTTGCAGTGTAGCTCCGGAAACAGAAAGTCCCAAACCTACCAAAAGCCCCATCAAAATTCTAGGTAGCCTAATATTATATAAGACTGTGGAAATATTTGGCTTTAATTTAAAATTAAAATTAAATAACTGATTTAAAATACTTTTGGTTACATCTTGGTAGGAAATAGAGTATCTCCCAATGCAGAATGAAGTAACTATCACTGCAAATAAAATAATCCAAAGTATAAAAAAAGTAAGTCTATATTTTTTTGAGTAATTTTTAACCATTGTTTTCACCTGAAAGTAAATAACTTTCTAATATTTCTGAGTTTAAGTGAGAGCTATCTTTAATATCTGAGATGGAGGTAAAGTTTGAAAAATATTTTTCTATCTTTTTACGCTTTTCTATAAGTTCTAAATTTTTAAGATTAGATTTTTTCACCATATTTTGAAATTGCTCTTGAATTTTATATACCAAAATCAAATCTTGATCTGAATTAAATATTTCCGTCAATTTTTTTAATACAGTTTGATTTAAAAGTTCTTTACCACCAATTTCATCAATTACAATTAAATCAGGATTTTTACATTCTAAGTATCTAAAAAAATACTTTTCAAAAATTTGATCGTCAAAAATATATTTGCAGTTGTGAGTTTTCAAAAAAATTTCATTCTGAGAAATATCATTAAAGTCACTTTTTAATATTTTTTCTGTATTACCATTTGAAGAATACAATTCTAAAGCTGAATTAATTTCGATTAGGGAGTAGCCATAGACATTACCATCTTTGAAAACTCTTTTGGTGGTATAACCGCAGATATTTTTGTATCTTTCTTTGTTGTAATATAAGAAGTTTAGAAGTGAAGTACTCTTTCCGGTACCACTTTTCAAACTGATTAATAAATGATTTTTCATTTCACACCTATATAAAATTCTTATTATATAAATTTTTAATATAAATTTATTATAAATACAAACGTATTATTTGTCAAAAATATTCGGATGCAAAAAAAGACGACTTCGAATTGAAATCGTCTTAGAGTTTTAAATTTAGTTATCTAATTTTTGGATATATTCTTTTCTTGATTCAGCTCTTTTAACAACGAATAGAGCAAATAGAATAGAAACTACAACTCCAACAATGTAACTTGCTGTATAACCTTCCATTCCTAATCTCTTATCTAATGAGAAACCAAGATCAGCATGGAATATATAGCTTGTTACTATGAAAGTATAGAATATTCCTGGGATTAGAGAAATATAATAATTTTTATTGTGAGCTTTTAGATAAATTGAAATCATAATTAGAGCGAATACTGCAACTAATTGGTTTGTAAATCCAAAGTATCTCCAAAGCATATTGAATCCACCAGCATTTGATTTAGCGAAGAATAAAATTAATACAGCTGGTATAAAGATTATTATAGAAAGGACAACTCTCTTAAATGCAATTGATTGGTCAATATTGAATTGTTCAGCAATCATAAGTCTAAGAGAACGGAAAGCTGTATCTCCACTTGTTATAGGGAGTACAATTACACCAATAATTGCAAGTAGTCCACCGATGTTACCCATAAATCTTTGAGATATTTCTCCAACCATTAAAGTGGCTGTTGTATCAAGAGGTGCTGTAGTATTAAACAATACCATTGCTCCAGCAGCCCAACACATAGCGATAAAACCTTCAGCAAGCATCATGTTATAGAAAGTTTGACGACCTTCTCTTTCGCTCTTAACAGTTCTTGAAATTAGAGTTGCTTGTGAGCCGTGGAAACCTGACATAATACCACAAGCCACTGTAATGAAGAATACTGGAATAAATGATTGAGCTGATGGATGTTCTGAAATTAATACTCCAGAAGTAATAGAGTGAAGGTCAGCTCCTCCAGTTAATAGAACTCCAATGAAAACTCCTATAGCTGAAATTCCAAGAAAAGCTCCAAAGATTGGATACACACGTCCGATAATTGCATCAATAGGGAATAGAGTAGCAACAATGTGATAAAGTAGAATACAAGCGTAAACTATCCAAATTACATTTGAGTTAATATCCATGTGAAGAATATTATTTACTATTAAATCTCCAGGAGTGTAGATAAACACAACACCAGTTAAAAGCATCAAAATCCAAATGATGATGTTGTAGATTTTGTTTGTACCATTACCAACATATTTTTTCATAAGAGTTGGAACTTGAGCACCATCATTTCTCATAGAGATCATTCCCACAAAGTAATCATGTAATGAACCTGCAAAAACACAGCCAATAGGTATAGCTAAAAATGCGATTGGTCCAAAAAGGATACCTTGGATAGGTCCTAAGATAGGGCCTGTACCAGCAATGTTTAAAAGTTCAATAAGTTGATTCTTCCATTTTTTCATTCCTACGTAGTCAACGCCATCTGCTTTAGCGATTGCAGGTGTAACACGGTCATCAGGTCCAAATACTTTTTCACAGTATTTACCATAGCCATAGCCACATACAACTAAAATCAGCACGCCGATTAAAAATAATACCATAAATTTTCCTCCTCAGTATAATTTATACAATATAAATTTAATACATAAAATAGATTTTAGCAAGGTAAAATAATAAAAAAAGGACTCATTTAGAGTCCATAATTTCAATAGAATCACCTATGTTGATAGTTCCACCTTTAATAATTTTTGTGAAAATTCCCTCAAGAGGCATTACGCATTTTCCAACAGCTTGCTTAATTGCACAACCTTTGTGACATTCTTTTCCTATTTGAGTAACTTCTTGTATAGTTTCTCCTATTTTTAATACAGTTCCAATTGGAAGTTCGTATAATATGATACCTTCAGTAGTTAAATTTTCGGCAAAATCTCCATATTTAAGATTTAAGCCTTCCATTTTATTAAAACTTTCTACTCCAAGTAAACTTACTTGTCTATGCCAATTGCCACCATGAGCATCATCTTTTAGTCCAAAATTTTCTATAAACTCCCCAGAATTTTGAGGTATCTTAACTACACCTTTAGTTTCGGATTTATTTATAGATACAACTTTTGCCATCAAATCACCTAACTATTCTAAATTAATTTTAGTATATTATATGGCATTTAATTCTTTAACTCAAGATTAAATAGTTTACCCAACTACTATAAAAAATTAATAGCTTGACTTATTAGATTAAAAATTATATTTTAAATTAGACACTAATTAAGTAAAGAGGAGATATAAATGGTAGTATATGTTTTGTTAATAGCGATGTCTTTAGGAACGATTTATAATATTTACAAATTTTTAAAAAATGAAGTTCACACAAAAATTCTCTGGCCTAAAAAAATATTATCTTTTCTTTTTTTAGCAGCAATAGTATTTATGTATTTTAAATTTAGTGATTTAAAAATAATAAATTTAGCAGTTGGATTAGTGGGATGGATATTTTTTGTTTCCGGATTTTTAGCAGAAGGATTTTCAACAAGAGGAGTTACAATCACTCCAAACTCTCTTTTTATTTCTATATTTTCCAATTGGAGAGATTTAGATAAAGTTAAGTATATGAAGTTAGAAAAAGGGAATACATTAGTTAATTTTAAGGTGAGCAGTTGGGAAATAAGACAGGTTTATTCAGATGAAGAAATTAAAAAATTTAAAAAATATCTGAAAGAAAATTAGAAACACAATGTCTTTACAAAATTTAAACTTGAATGTATAATTATAAATTAGTTGTCGTGCGGGAGTGCTGGAATAGGCAGACAGGCATGTTTGAGGGGCATGTGCGAGTGATCGCGTGCGGGTTCAAGTCCCACCTTCCGCACCATTTATAATATTGAAATGAGTTTTAAAATAAAATATATCATTAGAATTTTTTGAAATAGTTGAGTTTAGACTATTTCTTTTTTTACATAGATAATTTATCATAACAAGTGCAACATAAATAAACTCATAGCTAATCAGCTGTGTTAATATGTAAGTGACCAAACAAAACATATTAAAAGGAGTGATTAACTATGAGCTATAACCATCTTACCATAGAAGAAAGATCTTGTATTTACCAATTTTTAAATTTAGGAATGAGTATAAGGAAAATTGCACAAGCACTTAAAAGGTCACCTAGTACAATATCTAGAGAAATTAAAAGAAATTCATCTAAGATAAAAGTTAGTAGGGGAAGTTACACTAAGTACTTTCCGATAAAGGCAAATGATAAATATATTGATAGAAGAAAAGACTGCCATAGAAAAAGTAAATTTTCTAAAGATGTTATTGATTATTTAACTGTAAAGATTAACGAACATTGGTCCCCTGAACAAATATCAAATAGAAACACAAATGAGATTCATGAATTACCATCTACATCAACGATATATAGAATGATACACGCCAAAAAGCTGCCAAAAACTAGTATGAAAAATTTGAGAAGAAAAGCTAAATTTAAAAGGCCAACAGAAAAAAGAGGAAAATTCAATGATAAAGGTAGAACAATTAAGAAAAGACCTAAAGAGGTATACAGAAGGCAAGAATTAGGCCACTGGGAAGCAGATACAGTGGAATCAGGCAGATTAGATCATAAAAGGAAAAGTAGATGTTGTTTCGTAACTTTAGCAGAAAGAAAATCTAGATATTATATAGCAATCCTAGTTGAAAATAGAAAGTCGGAAAGCGTAACACCAGCAATAATAAATGCATTAAAAGATTATCCAAAAGAATTAGTAAAAACAATAACCTTTGATAGAGGTAAAGAATTTTCAGAATTTGAGAAAATAGAAAAAGAATTAGGATGCAAAACTTATTTTTGTGATCCCTATTGTGCATGGCAAAAAGGTACAAATGAAAATAGTAACGGACTTTTGAGGGAGTTTTATCCTAAGGGTATGGATTTATCAGAAGTGAATATTGATGAATTAAATTATAACTTAAGTTTAATGAATAATAGACCTAGAAAATAGTATAAAATAATAAAACAACCTAAAGAAGAACTTTTTGGTCTCTTACCATAGGTGTTGCATTTGATTTGACAATTCGTCCATACAAAAATAATTTCACGATATGGAATACGTTCGCTAAATTGGAAAAAATATCTCATTTTAATAAAATTACTGGCGAATTTGTGTAATTCATTAACAAATAGAGTTTATTTTTTCACAATCTCAATATACAACAAATATTTTAAATGATATAATCATAGTAGTGTGTTATGTTATTATCAAAATTTAAAATAAGAGGTGAATTAAATGAGTTCTACAAATCTCACTTTTAAAGTGGGCGGTGTACATATGAATGAACACAAAGAACTTAGTGAGGCGGTTTCAATTGAGAGATTGCCGGAGCCAAAGATTGTCTACATACCTATGAGTCAACACATAGGAGCACCTTGTAAGCCGACAGTACAAAAAGGGGATGAGGTAAAAGTAGGCCAAACTATTGGAAGTAGTGAGGCTTTTATATCAGCTGATATTCACTCATCTGTATCTGGAGTCGTTACAAAGATTGAGACTATGTATACAGCTGATGGTAGGTTCTGTGAATGTGTGGTCATTGAAAATGATGGTTTAAATACTACTGTAGATTTTCAACCTATTCCAAATTATGATGAGTTAAAAGTCGAAGATTTTGTACCATTTGCAAAGAAAATGGGACTTGTTGGTATGGGTGGTGCAGGTTTCCCGCTTCACGCGAAACTAAAGGGAGAAAATCCTCCGTTAGACGAGTGTATAATCAATGGTGCAGAGTGTGAACCTTTTCTAACTTGTGACCATAGAATAATGCTTGAAAAGACAAGTGAAATACTTGAAGGATTAAAGATTTTTTCTAACTTCTACAATAAGGAAGTTTCTTATATGGCTATAGAAGAAAATAAACCTGATGCCATAAAGAAAATGGAAGAAGTAATAAATTCCAATAGTAGATTTTCTAATTTAAAAGTTGTAAGTTGTCAAACTAAGTATCCTCAAGGTGATTCCAAGAGATTATCTGAGGCTGTTTTAGGTAGAATTGTTCCACAAAATGGTGTAACTAATGATGTAGGGGTATTCCTTACAAATGTTGGTACTACTTTAGCTTTTTATGAAGCTGTAGTAGAAGGTAGACCTTCATACGAGAGAGTTATGACAGTTAGTGGAAAAGGAATTCAACAACCTAAGAATTTACTAGTTAAGATAGGAACTCCTGTAGAGGACATTATAAATTACTGTGGCGGTTTAAAAGAAGATGCTATAGAAATTGTATGTGGTGGACCTATGACAGGAAAGAGTGTATTTGACTTAAAGAGTCCTATAACTAAGACTACTTCAGGATTATTAGCTCTAACTCAAGAAGAGATGAACTATGCAGAAGAATCTCCTTGTATAAGATGTTCAAGATGTGTAGATCACTGTCCAGCTAATATCAATCCAACTGATATCAATGCAGCTATATTGATGAATGATGTTGATTTCTGTAATGAATTACATGCTGATCAATGTATGGAATGTGGAATATGTTCTTTCGTTTGTCCAGCTAAGAGAAATCTTGCGCCGTCAGTTAAATTAGCTAAGCGTGAAATCAAACTTAGAGCTATTAAATAGGAGGGTACTGTGGAAAATACAAAATTAAATCAACCTTCACCTAGTGAAAGGTTTGTATCATTGGCCCCTCACGTAAGGAGCAATGATACAACTCAAAAAATAATGAGGGATGTAATTATAGCCCTTATACCAGCTATGATAGGAAGTGTTTACTTCTTTGGAAGCAAAGCAGCAACTTTGTTGGCTGTCTGTATACTATCATGCGTTGGAGCAGAAGCTGTTTTTCAAAAATTAATGCATAAAGAACTTAGAATTTCAGATTTATCAGCTGTTGTAACAGGTATTTTAATCGCATTTAACTTGCCAGCTACATCACCTTGGTGGATGGCTGCATTTGGTTCTATTTTTGCAATTATAGTTATAAAAGAATGTTTTGGTGGAATAGGTTCAAACTTTATGAACCCTGCTATAGGAGCTAGAATTGTAATTATGGCTTCTTGGGCTAAGTTAATGACTAATTATGTTAGCCCTGAAATGGCTAAATGGAGTTCTGAAGTTGTGGCTAGCTCAGCGACTGTTGATGCTACAAGTTATGCTACTCCTTTAACTCTTATGAAAGCTGGAACATTTGAACAACTACCTAGTTTAATGGATATGGCAGTTGGAAACATCGGTGGTGTAATAGGAGAAACATCAGCAATTTTGCTTTTAATAGGAGCACTTTACTTAATAGTTAGAAAAGTTATTTCTCCATTAATTCCAGTAATATTTATAGCTACAACAGCTGTTGTACTTATGTTATTTGGAATTTCAGCTACTTACATTCCTTATCAAATCCTTGGTGGTGGGTTAATTTTAGGAGCTTTCTTTATGGCTACTGACTATTCCTCTACACCAATGAATGTAAAGGGTAAAATAATATTTGCCATAGGTTGTGGTATTATCACAGCTGTAATTCGTGCTAAAGCTTCTTTACCAGAAGGGGTTTCTTATGCTATAGCTTTGATGAATGTTGCAACACCTTTAATTGATAGGATTACAAGAACAGAAGCATATGGGGAGGCGAAATAATGAGCGAACCAGTTAAATTCGGAGCGATTTTACTTTTATTTTGTGCTATAAGTGCGGGATTATTGGCATTTGTAAACAGTATGACTGTGGATGTAATAGCTCAAGCACAACTTGAACAAACTCTTAACTCATATAAGACCATCTTTGGAGATGAGGCTGATGCGTTTGAAGAGTATGATCAAGATAAATTAGATAAAATTAAAGAAAAATATCCTGAAATTGAAGCTATATTTGTAGCTGAAAAAGCAGGACAAAAAGTTGGATACGGAGTTAATGTTACAACTAACGGTTTTGGTGGAGCTATGACAAATGCTCTTGGAATTAAAATCGAAGGCGATGAAATTTTAGGATATAGAAACATAACTCATCAAGAAACAAAAGGTTTTGGTACACAAATCACTGAAGAATCTTATATATCTTCATATAAGGGAAAGAGTGTTTCAGAAGAATTAGTTTTATCAAAAGACCCTAAGGCTCCAAACGAGATAATGCAAATTTCAGGAGCGACAGTAAGTTCTAAGGGAGTTTTTGAAGGCGATAAGATTGTAGCTGAAGTGTATAACAACATATTGAAGGCAGAATAGGGGGATAAAAATGAAATTGTCTAAAGTATTTTTGAATGCCATTTTTAGAAATAACCCCGTATTCATACAAATGATAGGGTTGTGTTCGGTATTAGCGATAACAAATTCACTTATGAGTGCAATTGCTATGGGTATAGCTGTAACATTTGTACTTATAATGAGTAATGGGGTAGTATCTCTTTTAAGAGGAGTTATACCTGAAAAAATAAGAATTCCTTGTTTTATAGTAGTTATAGCAACTTTTGTAACTATAGTTCAGATGGTGCTACAAGCTTTCTTCCCACCAATATATGAAGCTCTTGGTATATTCTTACCATTGATAGTAGTTAATTGCTGTATACTAGGTGAAGCAGAAGGTTTTGCTTACAAAAACAAGATAATACCTTCTTTAGTAGATGGTTTAGGAACGGGAATAGGATACACATTAGCAGTAGTTGCTATGGGATTTGCAAGAGAGTTGTTAGGATACGGAACTTTACTTGGAGCACAAATATTCCCTGAATCATATCCTGGCATAGGACTTATGGGAGCGCCTGCGGGAGCATTTATACTATTAGGTTTCTATATAGCCGGATTTAAACTTTTACTTTCAAG
Organism: Peptoniphilus asaccharolyticus DSM 20463; assembly: GCF_900176115.1. Taxonomy (GTDB): domain Bacteria; phylum Bacillota; class Clostridia; order Tissierellales; family Peptoniphilaceae; genus Peptoniphilus; species Peptoniphilus asaccharolyticus. Next base: position 338,589 of record NZ_FWWR01000009.1, read on the forward strand.
AAGGGGTGAATAAAAATGTTAGGATCAATCATAACTATCTTAGTTTCTACAATATTAGTAAATAACTACATATTTGCTCAATTCTTGGGGATTTGTCCTTTCCTTGGAGTTTCTTCAAAAGTAGAAACAGCAACAGGCATGGGAATAGCGGTAACATTCGTAGTTGTTATAGCATCTGCAATAACATGGTGTCTACAAACTTTCATCTTAGATGCATTTGGTTTAGGATACCTACAAACTATAATGTTTATATTAGTAATAGCTTCTCTTGTACAATTTGTAGAAATGGTAATTAAAAAGTTATCTCCATCACTTTATACAGCTATGGGTGTTTTTCTTCCTTTGATAACAACTAACTGTATGGTTCTTGGTGTAACAGTGCTTAATGTTCAAAATGGATATAACTTAATTGAAACTGTAATAAGTGGACTTGGTGCTTCAATAGGTTTTACAATAGCACTTGTGTTAATAGCAGCACTAAGAGAAAGACTTGTATATGCAAAAGTACCTAAAGCTTTACAAGGTGTTCCGATAGCTCTTATAAGTGCAGGCCTTATGGCTTTAGCATTTTCAGGCTTCTCAGGACTTGTATAGGAGGTTAAATAATGAATGAAATAATTTTGCCTATTATTTGTTTAGGTATAACTGGTGCAATTTTTGGAATATTACTTTCAATAGCTTCTAAAGTGTTCGCTGTAGAACAAGATGCGAGAATGGTTGCTGTTAGAAATGCTCTTCCAGGAGCTAACTGTGGAGCTTGTGGGTTCCCAGGATGTGATGGATTGGCAGACGCTATAGCAAAGGGCAAAGCGCCTGTAACAGGATGTGTAATCGGCGGTAAAGATACAGCTGATGCAGTTGCAGAAATTATGGGAGTAAATGCAGGAGATGTAGATAGAATGGTAGCCAATGTACTTTGCCAAGGTACATGTGGTGTTGCCAAAGATAAATATAGATATGAAGGTTTAGCTGACTGTAGACTTATATCAGATTTTCAAAAGGGCTCTAAAGCTTGTAACTATGGTTGTGTTGGAGGAGGATCATGCGTTAGCGTATGTGAATTCGATGCAATACATATAGTAGATGGCATTGCAAAGGTTGATAAAGAAAACTGTGTAGCTTGTAAGAAGTGTGTGGAAATATGTCCTAAGAATTTAATAGACTTAATACCATACAAAGCGAAAACAGTGGTTGAATGTCATTCAAATGATGCAGGAAAAGATGTAAGAGTTAAATGTGGAACTGGATGCATTTCTTGTGGACTATGCGAAAAGAATTGTCCTAAAGATGCAATTCATGTAACAAATAATTTAGCTAGCATAGATTATGAAAAATGTATCAACTGCGGAATATGTGTATCATATTGTCCAACAGGTGCAATTTTCTGTGAATATCCTGAAAGAGTAGAAAAGATAAAAGCTAAACGTAAAGCAGACCAAGAAAAGAAAAAGCAAGAAGCTCTTGAAAAGAAAAAACAAGCTGAACAAGAAGCTGCTTTAACTAAATAGGGATTAAATAAAATTTGTAGGGTGGACTTAGTTCACCCTTTTTTGTTTGACTAAAATCTAATATGAATTTTTTAAATATATGATTTAAACAAATAAGATAAAGTGTTATTATTAATAATTGCTATTAAAAAACTTATTTGAACACTATAAAATATAAATATATTTTTTAGTATGATATAATTTAGTTGAGGTGTAATATGAAAAAAGGAGACTATATAGTTGTTGCTTTGATTTTATTTTTATCAACTAGTATTTTTTTAGTTTCAAAAAATAACTTAGTTGAAGCTGCTGAAAAGCAAGTTGTTGTGAGTGTAAATGGTCAAATAGAAGGCAAATATACACTTAGTGATAAAGAGCAATTCTATACTATAGATAATAAATACGGCAAAAATACTTTTGCTATAACAAATGATGGGGTGCACATGGTAGAGTCAAGTTGCAAAGATCAAATATGTATACACATGGGCCACATAACAAGAGCTGGCGAATCCATAATATGTTTGCCAAATAGATTGATAATTTCTTTGGAAAATAAGGACAGCGGTAATAAAAATAGTGAAGAAGTGGATGTGGTGCTTCATTGAGAGTTAAAAAATTAATTTTTTTGTCATTATTGGTGGCTGTAGGCTTAGTTATTGGCTTGTTTGAAATGATGATACCAACACCTATTGCAATACCTGGTGCGAAGCTTGGGCTTTCAAACATGGTTGTGCTAATCACTATATTGTTTTTTGGAAATAAAGAGGGAATAGCAGTTGCGGGACTTAAATCAGTACTACTTATGGTCGTTACGGGTTCTGTTACAAGTTTTATATTTTCTTTTTCAGGAGCAATGCTAAGTGCAATTAGTATGTCCATATCAAATAAATTTTTAAAGAAATATATTTCAAATGTTGGAGTTAGTTTGATAGGTTCTACTTTCCACAATATAGGTCAAGTATTGGCGGCTTGTGTTGTGCTTAAGACTTTTAAAATTGTGTCTTATCTGCCGATACTATTAATAATAGGGATTTTTACTGGATATTTTGTTGGGATAACTAGTGATTATGCAGTTAAAAATTTAAGTAAAACATTTAAGGGGAATATAAATGAATAGAAAAATTATTCTTGCGTCTAATTCGCCAAGAAGAAGAGAGATGCTTTCAGAGTTTATTGATTTTGATATAGTGAGTAAATCTGTAAAAGAAATTTACGATTACAATGTATCTGAAGATGTAAATGTAATGTCTATAGCATTTAATAAAGCGTATGAAGTGGCTAAAGAAAACGAAGAAGCTATTGTTATAGCTGCGGATACTTTAGTATATAAAGATGGGCCTCTTGGGAAACCAAAAGATAGAGAAGATGCAAAAAATATGTTACTTAGTCTTTCTGGAACAACACACGACGTACTAACAGGTTGTGCTGTTATGTGTTTAGAAGAAAAATATAAAAAAATATTTTATGAGAGAACAGAAGTTAAATTCAAGAATTTGACAGAACTTGAAATAGAAGAGTATTTAGATACACTTGAATATAAGGACAAAGCAGGGGCTTATGGAATTCAAGGGTATGGAAGTCTACTAGTGGATAGCATAAGCGGAGATTTTTTCAATGTGGTTGGACTTCCGATTTCAAAGTTGTCTGATGTTTTAAATAAAGATTTGGATATAGATTTTTTAAAGAGGTGAGATATGCAAGATAATTTTAGTATTAAAGAAATGCCTGAGGAAGATAGACCGGAAGAAAAATGTTTGAAGTTAGGCACAGAAGCACTCTCTAATGCTGAATTACTTGCATTGATAATTAGGACTGGAAACAAAACTAAGACTTCAGTTGAATTGTCACAAGAGATATTGAATAAATTCACTTTAATCGATGATGGGAAAGTCTACAGGGGCATTAGTGCTTTAAAAAATATAAGTGTTTCTGATTTGACATCTATAAATGGGATTGGTAAGAGCAAGGCTTGCATGATACTTGCAGCTGTAACTCTTGCAAAGCGAATGAGCCAAGAGTCGGTTTTCAAAAAGACCAAGGTAAATTCTCCACAAAAAATAGCGGATTATGTTATGGAAGATATGAGTTCCTTAAAAGTAGAAGAATTTAGAATAGCAATTCTTAATACCAAAAAGGAAATTGAAGCCATAAGAAGGATATCTGTAGGTTCAATGGACAGTACAATTGTGCATCCAAGAGAAGTTTTTAAAACGGCTATAGAGTGTTCGGCACACACTATAATAGCCATACATAACCATCCTTCAGGAGATATCACTCCGTCGAGAGAAGATATAAATTTAACAAAAAGATTGGTAGAATCTGGACGAATAGTTGGAATTGATTTAGTGGACCATATAATAATAGGTGATAGGGTTTATTATAGTTTTTTGGAGAATAATCTTATATGAAATATTACGTGGATTCATATGCAAATTTAATAGTAGGGTATGACAATAGAATAGAGAGTATTAAAGTTTTAAACGATCCGATAAATAATATATATAGAGGAAGCGTCCAAAAGAAAGTTAAGGGTATAGGAAATTTTATAAATTTAGAGGGATACACTGGTTTTACACAAGAGAAAATATCTCAAAATGAAGGTGAAAACATACTTGTAAAGGTAGTCAAAGTTCCTGATGAAGAAGATAAGGCATTAAAAGTTACAACAACACTTTCTGTTACGGGATTGAGTATGATTTTATTTGATGATGATTTTGTAAAGGCATCTTCAAAAATGGATAGTCAAAAGAAACAAGAGTTGTTGAATTGGGCAAACGAAAATTCATTTAAAGGAATTCTATTCAGAACGGAATCTCAAAATAAAAGTTTTGAAGATTTAAAATCTGAATATTTTGAACTATTAAATAAATTAAATGATTTGAAACTGGAAATTAATAGATTGCCAACACCAAAATTGATATATAGCGAGCCAATCACTGACCGTATAGATTTAGCTAAAGCAGAAGAAATTTTATTTAATGATAGAGAGTTGTATTTGGAGTACAAAGATATTGGATTATCGAAATTAGACACGGGATTTAGGCTTAAATACAATCCTCAGTTAATAGAGGGATTAAATAGTTTAGTAGCTAAAGAAATAGTATTAAAAAACGGAGGAAGTATAGTGATTGAAAAAACACTAGCTCTAACCGTGATAGACGTAAACTCAAAAGGATACAATGGAAACGCTATAAATGAAGTTGCCAAGAAAATTAATTTAGAGGCTACAAAAGAAGTAATTAGACAAATTTTACTTAGAAACATTTCCGGTTCAATAATAATAGATTATATAGATACCAAGGAAGAAAATAGAACTGAAATATTAAATTTACTGAAAAAAGAATTAAAGAGAGATGGAAAGAACACAAAAGTGCATGGATTTACTAGGTTAGGACTTATGGAATTATCTAGAAAGAACAGAGGAGAAGAGTTGGTGGATACATGGACAAGGTAATTATAAATGTTGTGGGAGATTCTATAGTAAGAGGATTTGGAGTAGAGGGTAAGTCTTTTATAGATATAGAATCCGGACATCTACAATTTAATAATTTTGGAATTAATGGAGATACTTCGAGAGGAGTGTTAAATAGAATTGAAAGTTTTTTAAACTGTGATTTATTAATATTATTTTATGGCTTGAATGACTTTCTAAATGGTCTACCAGTTGCAGAAGTGGTGAGCAATACCGAAAAAATTTTAGAAATGGCAGAATCAAATGTGTTAATCTGTGTGCCTCATGCAGTTGATACAGAAAATTTATGGTTTTTATTCAATCCAGAGGGGATAAATAGGAAGTTAGAATCTCTTGGAATGGAATATAAAGCAATAGATGGAGATTTTAAGATTTTAAATTATTATGAAACTTTAAAAGATGGAGAACTATTTGATGGGGTACATCCTAATGAAAAAACTCATTTGGACATGCAGCGAATATTGTTGGATTTTTTAGAGGTGAATTATGGATTTTATAAATAATCTTAGTAAAAGGGAAAAGGTTTTAATAGCGGTTTTAGTTTTTCTTATTGTTGAATTTCTAATTTATTCTGTAGTATTTTCTGAAAAGATAAAAAATATAGAAGAGTATAAATACAAAACAGAAAGTGTAAAGTTAGATATAAAAAATATGAAACTGAATAGCGAAGATAAGCTGGAGCAAATAGAAAATGAAAAACCAATTCTAGAAGATAATGAAGGATTTATAAATGAGTTTCCAAAAGCTGTTATAAGCACTGTAGAGGATAATAAAACAATAGCTATGGATATAAAAAGTGATGAAGTTAATAAGATAATGAATTTGTCAAAATACTATAGCTACAATGATGCCATACTTTTGCAAGACGGAGAAGGATATAAAATCAATTTTAGTTTTAAAAGTAATAATTCTTCTATATTACCTCAAATGGTTGCAAGTGAAGGTAGCGTTAGAAATAAATTTTTTAATGATAAGAATAATGAAATAGAAAAAACTAAGTTGGATACTTTAAAGAATGATTTGAAAAATAAAGATAATAAAGCGTCAAAAAGTTCGGTAACTGACAAGAAGAGTAAAAGAAAAACAGAATTACATAAAGAAGAAAAAGAGATTTTAAATAAGAAGATAGAAAATTTCGATGAAAAAATTATTTCTAAACAAGAAGAAGAGAAAGTGGTAGAAACTAAAAATATCTTCAAAATAGACTTTGATGATTGCAAATTAAAGAATGAAGAAATAAGTGATGTAATGATTAGCAGGTTTGAAGATGGATTTAATATTTACTATGATGCAAAAGAAAATTCCATTATTCCTATTGAAGTAAATAAGACGGAAAGATTTAAAAGATTAAAAATATGCATAAGTTCATATCTAGACACTTCAGCTGTAGTTGAAATTAAAGACTCTGTATTTATGATCTCAAAAGGCAGAAATGAAATTGAACTATATGATGACACTTTGGAAGAATTTAATTTAAAATTTGAAAAAGCTGAAGAAAACTTATTGTCATTTACAATTGAGGGAGAAATATGAAAAGGGGATTCACTTTAATTGAACTGGTAGTGGTTTTAGGAATAGTTGTTATACTCTTCAGTGTTGGGCTTAGCAGCATAAGAGGAGTGAATTCTTACAAACAAAAGATAGCTGTAAAAAACTTTATAGCTGATTTGAATGTTGCGCGAGGATTTGCAATATCAAATAATTCTGAAATAACAGTTAAAATCACTCCTACGTCTTATGAATATGATTTGAATGGAGAGAAGTTTTTTAAGGAATTGCCAAATGGCTTGGAATTAGTCCCAGAAACTAAGGACTTTAAAGATATAGTTTTTACAAGAAGAGGAGTATCATCTAATGAGGCAGGAAGAACAATAGATTTTAGAACAGATAAGAAAACATATACAGTGACTATAGCTCCTGTGACTGGAAAGGTGAGGATAAAGTGAAAACCAAAAGGGGATATACTTTAATTGAATTGGTGATAGCTATAGGAGTGATTGTTATTTTAGGCTCATCCATAGTTTCTGCGTATATAAATTTAAATAATTCTAGAAGCAAAATTTATGAGGTTCAAAATATAAATAATAAATTACAAAATGCAATGGAAGAGACTGTTGTAAAAATAAATGGTGGAGAAGTAATGGGTTTTCAAAACCATGATGTAAATGTGAAGACAAAACAGATTTCGGAAGATTTATTTGAAGTTAGTGTAAGTTTTGGAGAGAAATATGAACTTAAAAAACTTGTCAAAAAAGGGATTCACACTGATTGAATTGGTGATGGTTGTAGGAATATCTTTGATACTATTTTCTTTGTTGGGCAATACAGTAGGGCATTTTGTATCAGCTACTCAAAAAAATAGCGTGGATGAGGAAATTGCAAACGAATTATATTTTTTTGAAAACTATATAAGAGATGAGATAGAAAGCGCTCAAAAAATTGTCGCAGATGAACAATATGGTTTTAAGATTGTAAATAGAAAAAGAGTTGAGAATAAAGGCAATGAATATGTTCAAGATACTGTATATTTTGACTTGGAGAAAAATGAAATAAGGAGAAATAGGGGGAGTAATGCGCTTATATCCAGAGTGGAAAAATTTGATATAAAGTGCACAGAAGACTACGTGCTTATAAATGTCAAAATGTTAAATGGAAAGAGTAAAGAGATATTGGTAGCTATAAGAAACAGAGAGTGATTTAATGAAAAAGGGATATGCATTAATAACGACGGTTTTAATAATGAGCTTAGGGCTTATTTCTATAACTTTTTTAATGAATATAGTTTCTGAAAGTGCTATGGTACAAAAGAGTTCAACAGATGCCATACAAGCTGACTATAATGCAGAGTCGGCAATAATTAAATTTATTTATTCTGAAAATTTTAAAGAAAAAATAGAAGATTTATATAAAAAGAAAGCTTGCAAAGAAGAGTTTGATATATTTGAAAATAAAGTAAATATTGAAGGCAAATTAGTCGGAAACGATCCGCCCACGTTTGATATTTGTGCCACTACATCAAATAAAGAGATAAAATCCAATTGTCATGCTTATGGGACAATAGTTAATGAAGTTTATTCTTCTGGGATTAGTGTAATCAGCCCGAGAACATGTAGTGTAAACGGAAAATCATGTAGCAGGGGAAAGATAGATAAGTTAAAGAGAAGTATAGTTCCAGCAGATGACAAAAATATTACTTTACCATCTACTGATGTATATGTGGCTAAAGTTGGAGGGAATATAATGTTTTTTGAAGACATTGAGCTAAACAAAGAATTAGATAGATGTTATGAGCATGATAAATTTTATGTCGAGCAAAGAGGAGGACGTCTTTACATATTGAATGATATAACTGCAAAGGCATTTTTTAATGTGGATTCTATAGTGCTAAATGGAAATGTAAAAATTAGCGGGATTTTAAATTTAAAAAGTGACATTCACAGCTTGGGGCATTATAATATAGAGGTTGATGGATTAACACTTAATTATGATCAAGTATCTGAGAATTACATAACTGCGAAGTATAATTACAGAAATTTAAATATGTTCTATAAAAATTTAAAAGACTTTATTGAACCTACAGTTAAGTATATGTCTAAAGAAAAGAAGTAAAAACTATTTAAATAGATATTTGTAATGTGTTATAATAAAATGGAGAGAAAATTTAGGAGGTAAATTATGATATCAGCAGGTGATTTAAGAAAGGGCGTTACGTTCGTAATGGATGGAGATGTTTATGAAATTATAGATTTCCAACACGTTAAGCCTGGTAAGGGAGCTGCTTTTGTTAGAGTAAAAATTAAATCAGTGCTTACAGGAGGAGCTAGAGAAACAACTTTTAACCCATCTGAAAAATTTGAAAAGGCAGTTATAGAAACTAAAGAAATGCAATATCTTTATAATGATGGAGAACTTTACTATTTCATGGACAATGAAACTTATGAACAAATTCCATTGGAACAAGGTGTAGTAGAAGAAGCTCTTAACTTTATGAGAGAAAATGATGTAGCTGTTATTAATTTTTATAAGGGGAAACCATTTAGAGTTGCACCTGCAAACTTTGTTGAATTAGAGGTAACACAAACTGAGCCAGGAGTTAAAGGAGACACTTCTTCAGGTGGAACTAAACCTGCTACAGTTGAAACAGGATTTACCCTAAATGTTCCACTCTTTGTAAATACAGGCGATGTTATCAGAATTGATACAAGAACAGGGGAGTACATGTCTAGAGTATAATCTAGAATATTAGGAGGAAACTATGGAAAACTTAAAAGCAAGAATTGCTTATCTAGAAGGTCTAGCAGACGGATGCGAGATTGATGAAACTTCAAAAGAAGGACGTATTTTAGTTGAACTTATTGATGTACTTGGAGAATTAGTTGAAGAAATTCAAAGTCAACAAGAAGATATGGATGAATATCTTGACTTACTAGATGAAGATTTATCAGATCTTGAAGACTATGTATATGATGAAGATGAAGACTATGATGATGACTTCGATCTATACGATGAAGATTATGATTTCGATGATGATCTTTTCTATGATGACGAATTAGAAGATTCAGTAGAAATAGAAGAATAAATTTAAATTTGGGCCTAAGGGCCCTTTTTAAATGTCTAAAATTAATTATAGATAAACAGATTATTAAAAAAATTGAATACATAGTGTAGATTTGATATAATTAAATTTACTAAAGTGTGGAGGTGCAAAATGTCTGAAAAATACTTAGTAGATACAGCTTCAGCTGGAGATGTAAAGATATCAGAAGATGTTCTTGCTACAATTTCAGTTCTTGCAGCAGAGTCTGTTGACGGAGTTGTAAAAATGCAAGCTAGTTTAAAATCTTCTGTTACAGATATATTGGGCGTAAAGAATGTTGGTCGTGGAGTTAAAGTATCAGTTGGAGAACAAGAAGCGGTTATAGATACTCACATAACTGTTGAATACGGCAGAAATATAGTAGAAATTGCTAAAGTGGTACAAGAAAAAGTAAAAGAAGCTATCGAGAACATGACAGGACTTGAAGTGGTTGAGATTAATGTTCATGTTAGTGGAATTGCAGTACCGGAAAAAGAGAAAGTAAGAAATTAATGAGCAGAAAAAAAGCAAGAATAGGTCAAATGCAGCTATTGTATCAAATGGATTTAGTCGGAAAGTTTGATGCAGAAGAGCTTGAATTATTTTTAGAAAACTTTTCTTTTAGTGATGACGAAATTGAATATATAAATGCAGCTATTCCGCAACTTATAGACAATATAGAAGAAATAGATTCTGTTATAGAAAAAAATCTTGAAAGATGGTCTTTAAAGAGACTTGCAAGGGTAGATAGAGCTATTTTAAGAATTGCGGTTTTTGAAATGCTTTATAGAAATGATATCCCTGAAGAAGTATCTATAAATGAAGCTATAGAAATAGCTAAAGTTTATGGAAGTAGCGAATCTCAGAAGTTTATTAATGGAATTTTAGGTAGTATTTATAGAAGTATAAATTAACCGAGGGGAAGCTCTCGGTTTTTATTGTTTATGGCAATAAAATAAAAATTAAGTTGAATTTGTTGTGATGGATATGAAGGCTATAAAAGTTAGAGAATTAAATAAATATATAAAAAAATATGTGGCTATGGATTATCTGCTTTCAAATATTGATGTTGAGGGAGAGATATCGAACTTAAAGAAACACTCAAATGGCAACTATTATTTGACTTTAAAAGACGACACAGCATTTATTAGAGCTGTCATATATTATACGGATGTAGATAATTTAGAATATGAACCCTTTGATGGAGATTCAGTTATAGCAAGCGGAGCTATTGCAATATTTGAAAAAGATGCATCAGTAACTTTTTTTATTAGAAAACTTCGATCTAAGGGAAATGGAAATATAAAAGAAGCCTATGAAAGACTTAAAGAAAAGTTAGAAGAAGAAGGTTTGTTTTCAAAGCCAAAAAAGAAATTAAAGGCTTTTCCACAAAAAGTTGGAGTTGTAACTTCTCCAACAGGTGCTGCAATACAAGATATAATAAATGTTATAAAGAGAAGAAATTCTTCAATAGACATAGTGTTATATCCGGCACTTGTCCAAGGCGAGGGGGCTGTTCAAAGTATTTTAGAGGGATTAAAATGTTTTGAAGATTCTGATGTGGATGTAGTTATAGTAGGCCGAGGTGGAGGCTCCTATGAGGACTTAGTGGCGTTTAATGATGAAGGTATAGCTAGATATATATATTCTATGGAAAAGACGGTTATATCGGCTGTAGGACATGAAATAGACTATGTAATAAGTGATTTTGTTGCAGATTTTAGGGCGCCAACTCCTTCGTCAGCCGCGGAGATAGTTTCTCTGTCCAAAGATGAATTAAGACAACATTTAGATTTGAGCTTTAATATTATAAAAAACAATGTGTTTGAAAAGATTAAAAGCAATAGATTCAATTTGGATATAGAAAAATCAAAATTATCTACAAAGAGTAGAGATAAAATCAATTTAGAGAAGGTAGAACTCAATTTTTCAAAAAGAGTTCTCAATTCAAAATTACCAACGGTATATTCAAAGAAAACTGAATTAAATAAAGTTATAAATGTATTTGATAGAGAATTTAATAGATTTTTATTTGAAAATAAAAGAGAATTATCTAATTTAAGAGGAAATTTAAAATTAGAGCTATTCGAAAGTAAAAAAGAAGAGTTAAGAATATTAAAAAGATATTTTGAATTGTATAAATTAGATAAACTCACACAAGATAAATATTTTAATTTAAGAGACGTAAATTTAAAGTTGAATAAGACAATTTACAGAAGTATTGAGTCAGATAGAAAAAAGTTAATCAGTTTAGATTTATCTAACAAGGGTAAAAGCTTGATTGATAAGATAAATTCTGATGTGAAAATTTTAGATAAATCTAAAGATCAGCTATCTTTAAAAGTGGAAACCAAGATAAATAGAAAACGCAATTTGGTTTTAAAGATTGGAGAAAAATTGAGGACTACAAAATTCTCTAATATGTATACTGTTGATGGAAATGGGAAGCTAATAACAAGCATAAAACAAGTAAAATCTAATCAAGTTTTGCATATAAATTTTAAAGATGGAGTAGTTAAATCTAAGGTATTTGACATAGAGGAGAAATAGTATGAATGAAACTTATGAAAGTGCATTTCAAAAGCTACAAACTATAATTTCAGAATTAGAATCAAGAGAAATAACTTTAGAAGATTCTATTGATAAATATGAAGAAGGTTTAAGACTATACAAATTTTGTTTGAGTAAACTAGATGAATATGAAGGTAGAATAAAAGTCTTGATGCAAGAGAATGATACTATAGTTGAGAAAGATTTTGAGAGGCAATAATGATACAGAGAGATTATAACAAAGACATAAAAATAATAGAAAATCATATATTTAAGTATTTTACTTCTATCGACGAATATCAAAAAAAGGTTTATGAATCTATGTTGTATTCTTTGTCATCAGGTGGTAAGAGAGTACGTCCTTTGATGGCGGTGATGGTTTATAGGTCAATTGCGGGTGAGGATTATACAAAAGTGTTGCCTTTTGCAACAGCTATTGAGATGATTCACACATATTCACTAATACACGATGATTTGCCGGCAATGGACGATGATGATATAAGAAGAGGAAAACCAACAAATCATAAGGTCTTCTCAGAAGCTATAGCAATTTTAGCTGGAGATGGACTACTCAATATGGCTACTGAAGTCTTGGCAAGAGAATTAGAGAGTATTGAAGATATAGAAGAATTAAAGAGAGCTTTGAAAGCTATGAGGTATATGTTCACAGCTTCGGGAGTTCATGGAATGGTTGGAGGTCAGGTTATTGACCTTGGCTTCTCAGAAGTTCGCAATTTAGAAGTTTGTGAAACTATGTATAAACTTAAGACAGCAGCGCTTATACGTGCAGCTGTTGTTTCTGCTGCCATAATAGCCGGGGCTAATGATGAAGAGATAACTGAGTTTGAAGAGTTTGCAAATAGTTTGGGAATGGCATACCAGATGAGAGATGATATACTTGATGCTAAAGATGATATTGAAAAAGACAACAATACCATCTTGAATTATATAAATGTTGAAGAACTTAAGACTAGAGTTGATGAGTATAGCGAAAGAGCTATGGTTGCACTTGGAAAACTAAAGTATGATACAGAAGAATTGGAAGAACTAACTAAGAGTTTAGTGAAAAGGAATTATTAATGGCTAAAGTAAGAGCGGATATGTTACTCCACGAAACTGGAGGAGCTGAATCAAGAGAAAAAGCTAAAAGATTAATAATGAGTGGAGAAGTATTTATCAAAACTCAGAGAGTAGAAAAACCCGGTCAATTAGTTGATGAAGATGCCGAAATATATGTTAAATCAAAGGGCATTAAGTATGTGAGTAGAGGCGGGTTTAAATTAGAAAAGGCAATAGAGTTATATGACATAAATCTGAAAGACTTGGTTTGTGCAGATATAGGTGCGTCTACAGGTGGGTTTACTCACTGTATGTTATTGAATGGTGCTAAAAAAGTCTATGCAATAGATGTTGGAACGAATCAACTAGATTATAAATTAAGAGTTGATGAACGTGTTGTTAGCATGGAAAAGACAAACTTTAGAACTTTCGATGTAAATTCAATTGAAAAAGTTGATTTTATAAGCATTGATGTAAGTTTTATATCTCTTGATTTAATACTTCCAAATGTATACGAGATTTTAAAAGACGGTGGAGAGGTAGTAGCTCTTATAAAACCTCAATTTGAAGCTGGAAAAGAAAAAGTTGGAAAAAAAGGGATAGTAAAAGATATAAAAGTACATAAAGAAGTAATAGAGAAAGTTGTTTCTACAACTAACGAGCTTAACTTTAGAATAAAAGGCTTAACGACTTCTCCGATTAGAGGAACTACAGGGAATAGAGAATTCTTAATTTACTTAGAAAAATCTTGTGAAGAAAGTATTCTAGTGGATGTTGATGAAATTGTTAAAGAGGTTTAGTATATGCTACTTGAACTGAGTATTAAAAATTTTGCGATAATAGAAGATCTCAGAGTTGAATTTGGCAAAGGACTTAATGTACTTACCGGAGAAACAGGCTCTGGTAAGTCTATTATAATAGATGCATTGTCAATGGTTTTAGGGCAGAGGACCAATAAGGATGTAATAAAAAAGGGTAAAGATTATGCATATATCGAAGCTATCTTTACTTGCTATGATTCCTTTGATGAAATTGAAGAGCTTGATTTTGAAGCTGGAGAGTTAATAATTATTTCTAAGGAAATAAAATTAGATCGTCCGGCGATTTCTAAAATAAATGGAAGAACAGTAAATAATAGCACTGTTATGAAATTGACTTCTAAGTTGATAGATATATTTGCCCAACACGAGAGTGTATCTTTAATGGCAAATGAAAATCAAAGGGAAATGTTAGATATATTTGCTGGAAAAGAACAAAGAAATCTAATAGAGGCCTATACAGAAGAGTTCGAAAAATTAAAAAAATTACAGAGTGAATTAAAAGAAAAATCTTCTTTAGAAAATGATAGAGAAAGAGAAATAGATTTACTAAAATATCAAGTTCAAGAAATAGAAGATGCAAATCTAACACAGTATGATGATGAAGAGTTAGAAGAAGATTTTAAAAAATTAGATAATTCTACGGATATAATAAAAGAGCTTTCAAAAGCGACATTAATCCTAAAAAATTATGATGAAGGGTCTGTAGAGCAACTTATAGATGAAGTTGTTTCATCGCTAGCATATGTATATAAATTCGACAGTGCTATTGAAGAAGAATATAGAGAAAGTGAAGACTTAAGGTATAGACTTAGAGATTTAGCAGCTAATTTAGAATCTTATACACAGAGGATAGAGCTTGATCCAGAGAGGTTTTCTTATTTAGAAAGCAGACTGAATTTAGTAAACAGTTTAAAAAAGAAATACGGCAGAACAGTAGATGATATAAACAAATTTTTTGTAGAAATAAATGATAGATTAGAATTTTTAGAGAACTTTGAAAAGAATTTACAAAAATTAGAATTAGAGATATCTAAAGTTGAAAAGAAGGCTAGAGAACTTGCTGTTTTAATTTCTGCAAATCGTAAAAAAGCTACAAAGTTATTGGAGTCTAAAGTTAGAGATGAATTAATTGAACTATCTATAAAAAATGCAGAATTCAGAGTGGATTTCAATGAAAAAGAATTGTCTAAAGACGGAATAGATAGATTGGAATTTATGATAAAAACTAACTTGGGAGAAGATTTCAAACCTTTGGCTAAGACTGCATCTGGTGGAGAAATGAGCAGAATTATGTTAGGGTTTAAATCTATACTAGCTCAAAGAGATAATATTCAAACTTTGATATTTGATGAGATAGATACGGGTATAAGTGGTAAAACGGCTATGTTAGTCGGTAAAAAAATAAAGAATTTATCTAAAGATAGACAGATAATAGCCATATCCCACTTACAACAAATAGTATCATTAGCAGACCACCACTATTTAATTGAAAAGACATCTAGTGAATTAAATACAATTTCAACTGTTAGAAAGTTGAACAGAGAAGAAAGAGTTAATGAATTAGCTAGACTTATAGGTGGAATGGAGATAACTGATACAGCAATTGATGCGGCACGTGAACTTATTTCAAAAGGAGAAATTAATGGATAATACTGAAATTACAATAAAAACTGACAAAATTTATGACGGGAAAATATTGAGTTTGAAAGTAGATACAGTTGAATTGCCTAATAAAAAATATTCTAAAAGAGAAATTATTGAACATTCCGCAGCTGTAAGTATAGTTGCAATCACAGATAATGACGAAATTTTAATGGTAAAGCAGTATAGAAAGGCAATAGAAAAGGAAATTTACGAAGTTCCCGCTGGTCTTATCGAAATAGGAGAATTACCTAAAGAAGCAGCACTGCGTGAGTTGAGAGAAGAAACGGGATATATTGCTTCAAACATTGAATATTTGTCTGAATTTTATACAAGTCCAGGATTTTGCACTGAAAAGATACACGTATTCTTTGCTTCGGGTTTGAAATTGGACGAACAAGATTTAGATTTAGATGAATTTATAGAACTTGAATTAGTAAAATTTGAAGATGTTCTAAAGATGTTAGATAGATGCGAAATAAATGATGCTAAAACTATGGCATCAATATTATATTATAAAGAGTTTAGGAGAAAGAACAATGAATAAATCAATAGAGTATATAAAGAGTTTAACTAACGTTCAACCAGAAATAGGAATTGTATTAGGATCTGGATTAGGTGATTTTGGGGAGACAATAGAAGATAAAATTGTAATACCATACAAAAATATACCTGAATTTCCAACATCAACAGTAGTAGGGCATGAAGGCAGCTTGATATTTGGAAAAGTAAGAGGAAAGAATATTGTTGCTATGCAAGGTAGAATTCACTTCTATGAAGGTCAGGGAATTGATAAAGTAGTGTACCCTATCAAAGTTATGGCTGATCTTGGAATAAAGACATTGATAGTTACTAATGCTTGTGGTGGAGTGAATAAAGAGTTCAAACCTGGAGATTTAATGCTTATAAAAGATCATATTAATTTCTCAGGACAAAATCCATTAATAGGTCCAAACGATGAAAAAGGTCCAAGATTCCCGGATATGACATATACTTATTCAAATAAGCTTAGAGAACTTTCTAAGGATGTTGGTGAGAAACTTGGTATAAATTTACAAGAAGGTGTCTATATGTATTTCACAGGCCCTAATTATGAAACACCTGCTGAAATAGTATTTGCAAGAACTATAGGAGCTGATGCAGCCGGTATGAGTACTGTTCCGGAAGTTATTGTTGCAAGACACAGAGGGATAGAAGTTTTAGGAATCTCTTGTATAACAAATATGGCAGCAGGAATTTTAGATCAACCTTTAAACCATCAAGAAGTTATAGAAGTTTCAAATATAATCAAGGAAGATTTTAAAAACTTAGTGCAAGGAATTATAGAGGTGATGTAATGAATACTTATGAAATTATCGAAAAGAAAAAAGAAGGACAAAAACTTTCAGCAGAAGAAATAAAGTATATTGTAGATGGATATACAAATGGGAATATTCCTGATTATCAAGTTTCAGCACTTCTTATGGCAATTTGTCTAAAGGGAATGGATGTAGATGAAACATTCAACTTAACTAATTCTATGATAGAGTCTGGGAACACTATAGACCTTAGCAAAATTGAAGGTAAAAAAGTTGATAAACATTCTACAGGTGGAGTAGGAGATACTACAACTTTAGTTTTAGGACCATTGGTTGCAAGCTGTGGAATTCCGTTTGCAAAGATGAGTGGTAGAGGACTTGGACATACTGGTGGAACTCTAGATAAATTAGAATCTATTCCAGGATTAAGTATAGATTTAGATATAGACAAATTTATAGAAAATACAAACAAAATAAAAATAGCTATCTGTGGACAAACTACAGATGTTACTCCAGCGGATAAGAAATTGTATGCTCTTAGAGATACAACTGCTACTGTAAATGATGTCAGTTTGATTTCAAGTTCAATAATGAGTAAAAAAATAGCTGTTGGAGCTGATTGTTTGGTTCTTGATGTAAAAGTTGGTTCTGGAGCATTTATGAAGACTGTTGAAGATGCTGTAGAATTATCTGAAATGATGGTAAATTTAGGTGAAAAAGCCGGTAAGAATACTCAAGCTGTAATCACTAACATGAACCAACCTTTAGGTAGAGCTGTTGGTAACAGTTTAGAAGTTATAGAAGCTATAAACACATTAAGAGGAGAAGGTCCAGAAGATTTATATGAACTTTCAATGGAATTAGCAGAAAAACTTTTATTAGTTTCAGGACATTCAAAGACAGAAGGAGAAGCCAGAGCTATTCTAGAAGAAAAGATAGCATCTGGAGAGGCATTTAATAAATTGAAAGAGCTTGTACAACTTCAAGGTGGAGATGTTAGCTATATTGAAGATGTCAGCAAGTTTGAACTTTCTCCAAAGTTTGAATTGGTTTCAGAAGTTGATGGATACGTAAAGGGAATAGACGCTCTTGGAATAGGAGAAGCATCTAAGAACTTGGGAGCAGGAAGAGAAACTAAGGAAAGTGAATTAGATTTAGGAGCAGGAATACTTCTAAATAAGAAAATAGGAGACAAAGTTTCAAAAGGAGAATTATTAGCTACTCTTTATACTAAAAAAGAAAATGCAGAAGAAATAAAAGCAGAAGTTTTAAAAGCATTTGAATTTAGTAACCAAGAAGTTGGAGCAGATAAACTTATTTTGAAAGTGATAAAGCATGAACAGTAATATTATATTAGTATATGGAGTGAGGATTATTGCGCTACTTATTGCAATAATTCCTCATGAATTTGCACATGGACTTGCAGCTTATGCATTTGGAGATGATACTGCAAAGAGAAATGGAAGACTATCTTTTAATCCCATAAATCATATTGATCCTATGGGATTATTGTTTATGGTTTTGTTTAGAGTTGGTTGGGCCAAAGCTGTGCCAATAAATGTGAGAGAATTTAAAAATAGAAGACTGGGTTTATTTGTAGTGTCTATAGCTGGAGTATTTACTAATTTTATAATAGGTTTAATAGCTGCTGTAGTATTTGTCAAAGTAGCTTATACAAATGAAGTTCTTTCTATGCTTTTTAGAGAAATAATGTGGTACAATGTCATGCTCGGAGTTTTTAACTTGGTTCCACTACCACCGTTAGATGGGTCTAAGATATTACTATCATTTTTTTCAGAGGACGTTCAAGATTTTATACTGACAAATGAAAAATATATCTATATATTATTAGTGATTGGTATTTTTTCTGGATTTATAACAACTTTAATATCACCGGTAATACAATTTGTATTAGAAAAATTTATAACTATTGGATTGATGATATGAGCTACAATATAGAACTTGAAATTTATAACGGACCTTATGATTTGATTTTGGACTTAGTTAAAAAGAATGAGTTAGATATATATGATATAGAAATAAATTTAATAACTTCACAGTTTTTGGAATATATGAAAGCAGTTGAGGAATTAAATTTAGAACTTACAAGTGATTTTATAGTTATGGCTAGTACATTGCTTGAAATAAAATCGAAAATGCTTCTTCCAAAGCCTGTTAAAAAAGAAGATGAAGAAGAGACAGAAGACCCGAGAGATGAATTAGTTCAAAAACTTTTAGAGTATGAAAAGTTTAAAAAAGCTACAGAGATTTTAAGAGAGCAAGAAAAATATGAGATGAAATCTTTTTTTAAATTAAAAGAAGATTTTTCATATTTAGATGACTTGAGTTTTTTAAAAGAAGTGGATGCCAGTAAGTTGGCAGTGACTTTTAATAATATTCTAAAGAGGTATGGCAAGAAAGATGAGCTGAGAATCATACCAATGGAAAAATTTTCAGTTAAAAAATGTATGGATAATATTAATAAAAAGTTAAAGTTAAATGTAGATTTCTATTTTTCAGAACTTTTAAGTGAATTTGCTATGAGAGAAGAAATTGTATCCTATTTTTTAGCATTATTAGAAATGTGTAAGTTAC
This sequence comes from Peptoniphilus asaccharolyticus DSM 20463, assembly GCF_900176115.1. Taxonomy (GTDB): domain Bacteria; phylum Bacillota; class Clostridia; order Tissierellales; family Peptoniphilaceae; genus Peptoniphilus; species Peptoniphilus asaccharolyticus. The sequence goes on from NZ_FWWR01000009.1 coordinate 358,088, forward strand.
AAATTTTAACTTTGACACAAAATGAAGAGCTTACGGATATATTAGTCATACCAAAGCAAGAAGAAAGTGAATTGAATTATGGAAATTGAAACTTTAAGTGGAATAATAGAGAGTATTTTATTTGCATGGGCAGAGCCTGTTACTGTTAAAGAATTATCTCAGGCAGTTAAGACTTCTGATTCTAGCGTGTTAGCAGCGATAAATTATTTAAAGGAAAAATATGCCGATAGATGTAGTGGACTTAGAGTTACAGATATAAATGGAGCATATACGTTGTCGACAAAGCCAGAGAATTATGACTATGTAAATGAATTTGTAACTAAAAAGAATATTAAGAGTCTGTCGGGAGCTTCGTTGGAAGTACTTTCAATAGTGGCATACAAACAGCCTATTACAAAAATTGAAATAGAAGAAATTCGTGGAGTAAAGTGCGATACAAGTTTGAAAAATTTAGTTGACTTAAACTTAATTGCCATAACAGGGCAATTGCAAAAAATAGGAAAGCCGAACATCTATGAAACAACAGATGACTTTTTGTTAAAATTTGGATTAAAGAGTTTAGAGGAATTACCAACTATTGATGATGAAAGTTATGAAACGAATTTTTTGGAGGAAATATAATGAGATTACAGAAGTTTATGGCACATAGTGGCGTTGCATCTAGAAGAAAATGTGAGCAATTGATAGCCGAAGGTAGAGTTAAGGTGAATGACGAAATCGTCACTGAAATGGGTCGTATAGTAACTAGTAAAGATAGGGTTTATGTAGACTCTAAAAGATTAAGACTTATAAAAAATCATTCTTATTATATTTTAAATAAACCTATGGGAGTTGTATCTACTGTTTCAGATGAAAAAAAACGTGTTACAGTTGTGGATTTAATAGAGTCTGAAGATAGACTATATCCTGTGGGAAGACTTGATATTGATACAACTGGTCTTATCATATTGACTGATGATGGAGAATTGACCAACAAGTTAATGCATCCTTCAAACGTTGTAGAAAAGACATATATTGCAACTGTAGATGGCACGCCTAATAAAACTGAATTAGATATGCTAAGAGTTGGAATAAAAGTTGGAAAAGAAAAATTTGCCCCCGCAAAAGTCAAAGTATTGAAAAAGTTTGACAGTGATAGCATATTAGAAATTAAAATTCATGAAGGAAAAAATCATGAAGTAAAGATAATGTGTGAAAGAATAGGTCATCCGGTTAAAAAGTTGAAAAGAGTAAAAATAGGAAACTTAGAGTTGGGTGATTTGAGAATAGGAAACTACAGAAGACTTGACGAAGAAGAAGTTGAATATTTAAAAGAGTTGACCAAAAAATGTTAGTGAATTCAAAATTTTCAGATGTAATTGATGAGATATTAGGAGAAATGGATTTAGAAGGTAGGATAGCTTTAGATGCTACTTGCGGAAGAGGAAATGACTCTTTAAAGCTTATTAAAAAATTGGGTGAAAAAGGATTTTTATATGTATGTGATATTCAAGAAGAAGCCATAGAATCAACTCAAAAATTACTTACAGAAAATGGATATAGCAACTACATGCTATATAAAATATCTCATGACAGAGTATTCGAAAAAATAGATGGTGAATTGGACTTTGTAATTTACAATTTAGGTTACTTGCCGAAGTCAGATAAGACGATTGTTACAAAAGCTCTTAGCACCATTAAATCTATTGAATGCGCAATTGAAAAAATTTCCAAGGATGGGATAGTTGTGGTTGTTTCGTATTTAGGACATGAGGGTTCTTTAGAAGAGAGAACTTCACTAAATGAATTTTTAAAAGAATTAGATCAGAAAAAATATAAAGTGGAAAGAATAGAATTTTTTAATCAAGTAAACAATCCACCGGTTATTTTTAAAATAGGGGTGGTTTAATGAGAGTGGCAGTAATAGGAGCGGGAGCAGCAGGGATGATGGCTGCTGCTGTTTGTAAAGCAGAGGTAATACTGTTTGAGAAAAATGAAAAGCTAGGGAAAAAGTTATTTATAACTGGCAAGGGTAGATGTAATTTAACAAATGCAAGGGATATCTCTGAGTACTTTGACTCTATAAATAGAAATCCAAAATTTTTATATTCAGCTCTCTACACATTTACAAATGAAAATGTAATGGAGAAATTTGAAAGCTATGGTCTCAAATTAAAAATTGAAAGAGGAGATAGAGTTTTTCCAAGTTCTGATAAGTCATCTGATGTAATAAAAACTTATGAGAAAATGTTGAGAGACAATAATGTAGAGATCAGACTTAATACGGAAGTTAGAAAGATAACTAAGGTAGATGATCAGTTTGATATAGATGGAGAGTTATTTGATAGAGTTATTATAGCTTGCGGAGGAATCTCATATAAATCTACTGGTTCAACTGGGGATGGGTATAAGTTTGCTCAAAAGTTTGGACATAAGATAGTTGAACTAAAGCCAGCTCTTTCTCCGATTTTACTTAATATGGATTGTACAGATTTAGCTGGACTTAGCTTAAAGAATGTTGAGTTAAATGCTTTTTCTGGAAAGAAAAAAATTAGCTCGGAGTTTGGAGAGATGTTATTTACGCACAATGGAGTTTCAGGTCCTATAGTTTTAAGAACTTCAAGTTTAATAAATAGAAAAGAAAATATAAAACTATTTTTAGATTTGAAACCGGCATTGGATAGACAAACTTTGGATAAAAGAATACTAAGAGATTTTGAAGAATTTAAAAATAAGGATATTTCAAATGCTCTAAAAAATCTCTTGCCTAAAAAAATGATAGATATAGTTTTAAAATCTGCAAACATTAAAATTTATAAAAAAGTAAATGAGATTTCAAAAGAGGATAGAGCTAATCTTGTAGAATCTATAAAGAATTTGAATTTAAAATATAAATCCATAATGGATATAAACACTTCGATAGTAACTAGCGGAGGAGTTGATACATCTGAGATTGATTCATCAACTATGGAGTCAAAATTGGTAAAGGGATTGTACTTTGCTGGTGAAACTATAGATATAGATGCAATGACAGGTGGATATAATTTACAACTTGCAAATTCAACAGGCTATTTAGCGGGAATAAATTCTTCAAAAATAGAAAATGATTGATAAAATCTATTGTTTAATTGTAACTTTTAAGTTATAATGAAATAATACGAAGTGTATCTGGAGAGCTATAACTGTGTTGAAAAGAATAAGTTTTTAGATCACTGTGTAAGCAGTGATTTTTTTGTGGAGATAATTTATCATAACAAGTGCAACATAAATAAACTCATAGCTAATCAGCTGTGTTAATATGTAAGTGACCAAACAAAACATATTAAAAGGAGTGATTAACTATGAGCTATAACCATCTTACCATAGAAGAAAGATCTTGTATTTACCAATTTTTAAATTTAGGAATGAGTATAAGGAAAATTGCACAAGCACTTAAAAGGTCACCTAGTACAATATCTAGAGAAATTAAAAGAAATTCATCTAAGATAAAAGTTAGTAGGGGAAGTTACACTAAGTACTTTCCGATAAAGGCAAATGATAAATATATTGATAGAAGAAAAGACTGCCATAGAAAAAGTAAATTTTCTAAAGATGTTATTGATTATTTAACTGTAAAGATTAACGAACATTGGTCCCCTGAACAAATATCAAATAGAAACACAAATGAGATTCATGAATTACCATCTACATCAACGATATATAGAATGATACACGCCAAAAAGCTGCCAAAAACTAGTATGAAAAATTTGAGAAGAAAAGCTAAATTTAAAAGGCCAGCAGAAAAAAGAGGAAAATTCAATGATAAAGGTAGAACAATTAAGAAAAGACCTAAAGAGATATACAGAAGGCAAGAATTAGGCCACTGGGAAGCAGATACAGTGGAATCAGGCAGATTAGATCATAAAAGGAAAAGTAGATGTTGTTTCGTAACTTTAGCAGAAAGAAAATCTAGATATTATATAGCAATCCTAGTTGAAAATAGAAAGTCGGAAAGCGTAACACCAGCAATAATAAATGCATTAAAAGATTATCCAAAAGAATTAGTAAAAACAATAACCTTTGATAGAGGTAAAGAATTTTCAGAATTTGAGAAAATAGAAAAAGAATTAGGATGCAAAACTTATTTTTGTGATCCCTATTGTGCATGGCAAAAAGGTACAAATGAAAATAGTAACGGACTTTTGAGGGAGTTTTATCCTAAGGGTATGGATTTATCAGAAGTGAATATTGATGAATTAAATTATAACTTAAGTTTAATGAATAATAGACCTAGAAAATGTATAAAATATAAAACACCTAAAGAAGAACTTTTTGGTCTCTTACCATAGGTGTTGCATTTGATTTGACAATTCGTCTGGAGGAAATATGTATTCAGTTGCAATAGATGGACCTAGTGGTAGTGGTAAAAGTACAATAGCAAAACTATTGGCTGATAAACTCAATATAACTTATGTAGACACAGGAGCTATGTATAGAGCGATAGCTTTACACTCAAAAGAAACAGGGATTGAACCGGTTGATTTTATAAATGAGGTAGAAATAGACTATCATGACGATAAAGTCTTTTTAAATGGTGAAGACGTTTCAGATAAAATTCGTACAGAAGAAATTTCAAAGCTTGCATCAAAAATTTCTAAAAATTTAAAAGTTAGAGAGTTTTTAGTTCAAAAACAAAGAGAAATATCTAAAAAACGTTCTGTTGTAATGGAAGGACGAGATATAGGAACAGTAGTTTTGCCTGAAGCGGACTACAAATTCTATTTGGATGCAGGGGTTGAAGTTAGAGCCAAAAGAAGATACAACCAACTTATAGAAAAAGGCGAAAAAGCTGAGTTTGGACAAGTGTTAATTGATTTAAAAGACAGAGATTTTAATGATATGAACAGAGAAAACTCACCTCTTGTAAAAGCTGAAGGAGCTATATTTATAGATAGCGCCGACATAACATTGGAAGAAACACTTGATAAGATGTTAAATACTATAAGAGGATAAAATGGGATATAGAATTATCAGAGTAATACTCTGGATTTATTTTAAACTAATTCACAGGTTTGAAATTGTAAATATAGAAAACTTACCGGAAAAAGGGCCGTACATGATATGTCCTAACCATAAATCTAATTTAGACCCCATATTTGTATCAGGAGCAATAAAGACGCCAATACATTGGATGGCTAAGAAAGAACTTTTTAAAAATCCATTGTTAGGTAAGATAATTTCAAGTTTTTATGCTTTCCCGGTTGATAGAGGAGCATCTGATATAGCTGCTGTAAAGACTTCTTTAAGGGTGCTTAAAACAGAGGATGTCTTAGGTGTGTTTCCGGAGGGAACTAGGGTAAAAAATATAGATGTAAACATGGGTAAATCTGGGGTGACTGTTATAGCACATAAGGCTAAAGCTTTGATTGTGCCGGTTTTTATTGAGGGTTCATATATTCCGTTTACAAAAATGAAATTACACGTTAGAAAACCAATTGATTTATCTTATTTGAATAAACCGACACAGTTGGAGTATAAAGAACATACGGTGGACTTACTAAAGTCTATCTATTATGGAGTTGATATTTATAGAAATAATAGTAGCAAATAATGCTGGTTTCTGTGGAGGAGTAAAAAGAGCTGTAGATTTAGCTTTTAAAAATGCAGATGAAGGTGTCTATAGTTACGGAGAGCTTGTACATAATCAAGTGGTAACTAAAGAACTTAGTGACAAAAGTGTTATGAGCATAGACAACACCGATGTAAAAAATTCAAAAGTGATTATAAGAAGCCATGGTGTGAAAAAGCAAATTTTAGATGAGCTAAGGCAAAATGGCAATGAAATTATAGATTGTGTGTGTCCTAAAGTAACTAAGATATATTCTATAGTTAGAGAACACTATGAACAAGGATACCAAGTAGTTATATTTGGAGACGAGAATCATCCTGAGGTAATTGGAATAAATTCTTATGCTGATGACAAGGGAATAATAATAGGACAGGATTTATCTCTAAACAAAATAGAAGATAAAAAAACTATTTTGGTTTCTCAGACAACAAATATACCTGAAAAGTTTGAAATATTAGTAAATTCACTAAAAAATATTTTAAATAATGAAATTATAGTTTATAATACTATATGTAATGCTACGCGATTAAGACAAGAAAGTACAATTGAATTAGCGAAAAAGGTAGAAGCTATGATAGTGTTGGGGGGAAAAAATAGTTCTAACACTAAAAAATTGTATGAAGTTGCGAAAAAGCATTGTGAAAATGTATATTTATTAGAGTCGATTAAGGACCTAAAATATAATATAAAAAATTTTGTAAAAATAGGTATTACCGCGGGTGCATCCACACCTCGTTCGGTAATCGAGGAGGCTGTTAGTAGTATGGAAAATTTTGACAACAATGAAATGATGGAGGCAATTGAAAACTCTTTTAAAAGAATTAAAAGAGGAGAAGTTGTAGAAGGTGAAGTTCTTTTCGTTAATGATACTGAAGTAATGGTAAACATTGGATACAGATCAGACGGAATTATTTCAAGAGAAGAACTTTCAAATAACACTGATGTAAAACCATCAGATTTATTCAAACCTGGCGATATGATCAATGTATTCATCATGAAAATGGATGATGGAGATGGCAATGTAGTACTTTCTTATAAGAGAGTAGAAAGCCTAAAAATTTGGGATGAGATTGAAGAATTATTCAACAATCACCAAAGAGTTACAGTAACAGTTAAATCTGTAGTTAAAGGTGGACTAACAGCTGACCTTAATGGACTAAATGCTTTTATTCCAGCTTCACATGCATCAGTTAGATTCCAAAGAGATCTTTCTAAATATGTTGGAAAAGAAATGACTTGTGAAATTATAGATTTTGATAAGTTAAAGAGAAAAATCGTTCTTTCAAGAAAGAATGTAGAAACTGAAGAACTTGAAAAGAACAAACAAGAAGTTTACTCAGCTCTTAAAGTAGGAGATGTAGTAGAAGGTACTGTTCAAAGATTAACTAACTTCGGAGCATTTGTAGATGTTGGAGGAGTAGATGGACTTATCCACATTTCTGAACTTTCTTGGAACAGAGTTAAACACCCATCAGATGTTGTTGAACCAGGACAAAAAGTTGAAGTTGAAGTTCTTAACTTAGACGAAGACAAAAACAGAATCGCTCTTGGATTAAAACAAACAACTAAAAAACCATGGGATGTATTCACTGAATCTGTAAAAGTAGGAGATGTAGTAGAAGGTAAAGTAGTTAACATTCTTGAATTCGGAGCTTTTGTAAGACTTGAATCAGGAGTAGACGGACTTCTTCACGTTTCTCAAATTTCTAAAGAACACATCGAAAAACCATCTGATAAATTAACTATCGGTGAAGTAGTAACTGCAAAGATTACAGATATCGATGAAGAAAACAAGAAAATTTCTCTATCAATGAAAGCTCTAATCGAAGATGAAGAGCCAGAAGTTGTTGAAGAAGTTAAAGAAAAAGTTGAAGCTGAACCTAAGGAAGAAGTAGTTAAAGAAAAACCTAAGGCTAGAGCTCCAAAACAACCTAAGGCACCTAAAGAAGTTAAAGAATATGAAGAACAATCTAATGAATCAAACATCAACACAGCATTAGGAGATCTTCTAGGTGGACTTAAATTTGAAGATTAATTAAATTTATAAATTAGGCAGTAGTTTAACTACTGTCTTTTTTTGTGTCCTAAGTAAAACGAGTGTTCAGTATGCAATTAGTTATGATATAATAAAAAGGATTATGGGGGTATGAAATTGAAGAAGATGAAATTTACGGCTATAGTTTTGAGTGCTGTTACTTTGTTTAGCACTTCAGTATATGCTAAGTCTTTTAAAGATGTAACTAAGAATGGTCAATTCAAATGGATATATTCAGAGTTGAATACACTTTCCAATAGAGGAATATTTGGCGGTTATCCGGAAGGTGATTTTAGACCAAATAATCCAGTTTCTTTTTTAGAAATTATGCAGGTTATAAAAAATATTAAGCAACCTTCTGCATCAGAATTGGAAGAAGCTAAGGCAAGTTATTTAGAAGTGGTAAAAAAATATAATGTGCCAACTTGGGCTCATGATTCTGTAGTGTATGCATTGAAAAATAATATAATAACTGAAAATACGCTAAGAGAAGCTGACAGCAGAGGATTTTTAAAGGATAAGAATCCTATTTATCCAAACAGAAATTCTGTAACAGTTTATTTCGGAAGAGCCTTTGGATTTAATGGAAATGGAAGTAGCTCATTTTTAAAACATTCAGATTTAGAAAACGTACCACAAGTAACTCTTGGATATTTATCTAATTTAGTTGAAAATGGAATTTTTTCTGCAACAGGTAGTGAAGGTAAGTTTAATGGCTCAAGTTATATAAGAAGAGCTGAAGTTGTTTCTATTACTGCTAAGTCATTGAAATATTTAGAAAAAAATTCTATTAAGCCTGAAGAGTTAATAGATGATGATAAGAATAAAGATGGCGTTGGAGAGTTACGCATAGAAAGTAATTTAGAAGAAATTTCAGGAGTAGTTGAATCTGTAGACACTAATAAAAATATGATTAAAGTTTTATCTAAGGGATATACTATATCTTCTTCTACTAAAGTGAGAGGATTGAACGGATACGTATTCTCTGAAGCGAATAGATTAAATGGAGAAAGGGTAACTTTAAAGCATAGTCATGGAGTTGTCAAAGAGATACAAGTTCATTCATACTTAAATTATGAAAAATACAATGCTAAATTTGTCGGTAGAGTTACTGGCAAGTCATTAGAAAATAATATTAATAAATTGAATATAAATATTTTGGTGTCAAATAATCTTGAGATAGTTTCAGGAAGTGATGTCGAAATTAAGACAATAAATAATTATAATGTAGGCGATATAGTAACTTTTGATGCAAAAGTAGAAAATGGATATATTGTTGAGGTGAATATACAGAGGTGAAGGGAGACCTTCACCTTTATAGGTTATGGATTTTTTACAAAGATCAGAGATGATAATAGGTAATGATAATATAAAAAAATTAAATAATGCTAAAGTTTTAGTTTTTGGAGTAGGTGGAGTAGGTGGAGGCCTTGTGGAGAGTCTTACAAGAGCTGGAATTGGACAGATAGACATTGTGGATAGAGATGTATTTGATATAACAAACTTAAATAGACAAGTTATGGCCACGATGGAGTCTGTTGGAAAATCTAAAGTTGAAGAGACTAAGAAGAGACTTATCAGTATCAATCCAAATTTGAAGTGTAATGCTTTTTTTAAGGAATTAAACGAGTCAACAATAGAGGAATTTAACTTAGAAGAATATACTTATGTTGCAGATGCTATTGATTCTGTGAATTCAAAGGTAATGCTTGCAAAAATATGTGAAGATAAAAAAGTGAAGTTGATTTCATCAATGGGTGCTGGGAATAGACTAGATCCTACAAAATTTTTAGTAGCGGACATATCTAAGACACACAGTGATCCGTTAGCTAAGGTTATGAGAAAAAAACTTAAAGAGGCGAGAGTTAAGAAGCTCAAATGTGTTTTTTCTACAGAGCTACCAAGAAAGCCATTATATAATTTAGAAAAAAGTTCTACTCCAGGTTCGATTTCATTTGTTCCGCCAGTGTGTGGAATGATTATGGCGTCGCAAATTGTTAGAGAGATTATAGGTGAATAAGATGAATTATAAAGATTTAAACGATAGTCAAAGCGAAGCGCTTTATCAAACGGAAGGTGCTGTTTTAATATTAGCCGGAGCGGGTTCAGGAAAGACAAAAGTAGTTACAAATAAAATAGCTTACCTAATAGAAGAAAAGAACATATTTCCTAGTTCAATTTTAGCAATCACTTTTACAAATAAGGCTGCTAAAGAGATGTTGGAAAGAGTGGATAAATTGATAGATGAAGAAGCTAGCTCTATGTGGATAGGAACATTCCACTCAATTTGTATGAGAATACTGAGAAAAAATATAGAGAGAATAGGATATTCATCTAATTTTACAATTTACGATTCGGGGGATCAAAACACTCTTGTGTCAGATTGTATAAAAGAACTTAATTTGAGCAAGGATGTATACAAGAGTAGGGGTATACTTTCAACTATTTCTCAATTAAAAAATGAAGATATAGATCCGGATAAGTATATAAAAGAACACTATGCTGATTATTTCGCTAGAAATGTAGGAGAAATTTATTCTCTATATCAATCTAAATTAAAGAGTAATAATGCACTTGATTTTGACGACTTGATTATAAAGACAGTTGAGTTGTTAGAAGAAAATGAAGATATTAGAAAATTCTATAACTTGAAATTTAAATATGTTTTTGTAGATGAGTACCAAGATACAAATAATATGCAATATAGATTTGTAAGATTGATAAGTGGAGAAAATCCTAATATCACAGTTGTAGGAGATAATGACCAATCCATTTATGCATGGAGAGGGGCCGATATATCAAATATTTTAAACTTTGAAAGAGATTTTAAAGATGCAAAAGTTATTTTACTAGAGCAGAACTATAGATCAACTACAAATATACTAAATATAGCTAATAATGTTATAAGCTATAACCCTAACAGAAGAGATAAAAATCTTTGGAGCTCAAAAGGTGCTGGAGAGAAAGTAAAGTACAGACAGTTTAGACATTCATCAGAAGAAGAACATGGCGTAGTACAGAGAATCCAACAACTGAATTATAAAGGATATAGCTATTCGGACATGGCTATACTATATAGAACCAATGCTCAATCAAGAGGTTTTGAAGAGGCTTTAGTAAGAGAGACAATACCTTACAGAATGATAGGTGGACTTAAGTTCTACGATAGAAAAGAAGTTAAGGACATTATGGCCTATTTAAAGCTTATACAAAACACAAGTGATGATGTAGCCTTACTGAGAATAATAAACGTCCCTAAGCGTGGTATAGGGGATAGTACGACTGCTAAAATTGCTGAATACGCATCTCAAAGGGGAATGAGTCTATACGATGTTATAGCAGATAAAGAATGCGTTGAAGAATTACAATTAAGAGCTCAGAAAAAGCTTAAAGAGTTTAGAGATTTAATAGAGCTACTTAGAAATCACATAGAAGATTTGTGCCTTTCGGAATTTATAGAAAGAGTAATATATGAATCTGGATATGTAAGAGAGTTAGAGGCTGAAAATACTGTAGAGTCTAGAACTAGAATAGAAAATATAAAAGAATTATTGTCCACTGCCGTAGAAAGCGAAAGAAGAGATCCCTTAGTTACTTTAGAAGATTTCTTGGCAGGAGTTTCTCTGCTATCAGATGTTGATAAATCTAGTGAAGATAAAGGCGTAAATTTAATGACTATACACGCTTCAAAAGGTTTGGAGTTTAAAGTTGTCTTTCTTGTGGGCTTAGAAGAAAAACTATTCCCATCTGCTAGATCGATTGAAGAAGATGAAGAAGTAGAAGAGGAAAGAAGATTGTGCTATGTTGCAGTGACTAGAGCTGAAGAAGAGCTATATATAAGTTCAGCTGAAACTAGAACAATGTATGGAAGAACTACTCCTAGTTTAGAATCAAGATTTATAAATGAAATGGGAGAAGATTTAGATAAAGTAAAGCCAGAAGTTGAATATAGATCAAGAGCCCACTTAGTGGAAGTAAAAGATTTTACACAGTACCAACCTAAAAAAGAAGAAAAGAAACCAGTAGACAAAGCCGTATTAGAGCTTTCAGTTGGAGATAAGGTATTCCATAAAAAGTGGAAAACGGGTATGATAGTATCGAAGACAGAAAAGGGCGATGACTATGAAATAGTGGTTTCATTTGAGGGCAAGGGACTAAAGAGACTTATGCTTTCAATGGCACCTCTGACATTGGTGGATTAAATGGATAGAATAAAAGAGTTAGTTAAATTATTAAACGAACACAATTATAGATACTATACTTTGGATGACCCTTCTGTGTCAGATAAAGAGTATGATAAATTGTATGACGAATTAAAAGCTCTGGAGATTTCAACAGGGATAGTTTTAGAAGACTCTCCAACTAATAGAATTGGTGCAGAGATACTTGATAAGTTCGAAAAACATGAGCATATACACCAACTTTATTCAATGAATAAAGCTCAAAGCATAGAGGAAGTAGTTTCTTGGCACGAGAGAAACTATAGAACTGCTCAACTTATGGAAATTGAACTGGATTATGTAGTGGAGTTGAAATTTGATGGGCTTACTATAAATTTAACCTATAGAGATGGAAAACTATTTACTGCAGCTACAAGAGGAAATGGAAGTGTTGGAGAGAAGATTTTAGAACAAATCAAGACAATATATTCAATTCCACTAACTATAGATTATAAAGGCACTATGGAAGTTCAAGGAGAGGGGTTAATGCCTCTTAAAGAACTGGATAGATATAATGAAACGCATGATGAAAAACTAAAAAATGCTAGGAATGCAGCAGCAGGGGCTCTTAGAAATCTGGACCCAAAGGTAACAGCTCAGAGAAATTTAACTGCGAATTTTTATAATATAGGTTATATCGAAGGTGTGGAATTCAAATCTGACCTTGATATGAAGGCATTTTTGAGAGAAAATAGATTTAAGGTTGACTCTCACTATTACTATTGTAAAACTATGGATGAAGTCATACAGAAGATTAATATGATTGGAGAAATTAGAAATAGCTTAGACATATTAATTGATGGAGTCACTGTAAAGGTAAATAACTTTGAACTTAGGGAAAAGTTAGGTTATACCAATAAGTTTCCAAGATGGGCAATAGCTTATAAATTTGAAGCTGAAGAAGTTGTGACAAAACTATTAGATGTTGTCTGGAATGTAGGAAGAACTTCTAAAGTTACACCGTCTGCAATTCTTGAACCGGTAGAAATAGGTGGGGTGACCATTCAAAGAGCAACACTTAATAACTATGACGATATTTTAAGAAAAAAAGTTGAAATAGGTGGAAATGTTATTTTAAGACGTTCAAATGATGTCATACCAGAGATATTGGGATCTGTACCGACAGATGAAGAAACTCAAAAAATTGATAAACCTTTAAATTGTCCTTATTGTGGAAGCGAACTCTATCAGGACGGGGTGCATATATTCTGCCCGAACACTATGAGTTGTGTACCGCAGTTAGTATCAAGACTGACTCACTTTGCTTCAAGAGATGCTATGAACATAGAGGGACTTAGTGAGAAGACCATATCTCAACTTTTAAGTGAATTAAATATAAGAGAAATTCCAGATTTATACAGACTAAATAGTGAAGATTTACTTAAGTTAAGAGGATTTAAGGATAAAAAGGTAAATAATTTACTTAGCGCAATTGAAAACTCAAAGAAAGTAAATCTGAATAACTTTATATATGCCATTGGAATAAGAAATGTTGGAATAAAGAGCGCCACAGATTTGGCAAACTATTACAAAACTTTTGACAATTTTAGACAGGCAGAATATGATGATTTAGTACAAATTGAAGATATGGGGCCAATTACTGCGAAGGATATAGTAGAGTTTTTAAATGATGAGAAGATTTCAGCTTCAATAGATGAGTTAATAGAACTTGGAGTAACACCTATTTATGAAGAGGTTGTTATGGAGAGCTCAGCATTCACAGATAAGAAAGTTGTAATAACTGGAACTCTATCTATGCCAAGGAAAGAATTGGAAAGTATACTGGAGTCAAAAGGCGCAAAAATAGTTTCAGCAGTTAGCAAAAATACAGATTATGTGATTGCTGGGGAAAGCGCTGGTTCAAAATATCAAAAGGCAATTGATTTAAATATAAAAGTGATAGATGAAGAAGAATTAAACAAAATGTTAGGGGGAAGCTATGAATCTTGAAGAAATTAAGCATATTGCGGATATAGCCATGATAGAATTCACAGAAGAAGAATTAAATGGTTTTCAAGAAAATTTTAATGAAACATTTGGCTTAATAGATGAGATAAAGAATTTAAATTTAGAAGAGTTAGATATGACTTTTCATGTAAATGACACTGTAAACAATCTAAGAGCTGATGAAATTAAGAATAGTTTGGAAGTTGAAGAAGCTACTAAGAACACAGCTGAAGAAAAATACGGTTATTTTAAAATAATTAAGTTTGTAGAGTAGGAGGCAAAATGGATTTAACAAAATTAAAGGGCCATGAGCTTATAAAAGGATACGAAAATAGAGACTTCAGCTGTAGAGAAGTTACAGAGGCTTATTTAAAAAATATAATAGAAAAAGATCAAGAAATTAATGCCTATATTACAGTAACTGAAGACTTAGCTATGGAGCACGCCAAAAAAGTTGATAGAAAATATGAAAATAGAGAAGAATTGGGAATTCTTGCAGGTATTCCAACTGCTATAAAAGATAATGTTGCAGTTAAGGACGTAAGAATGACTTGTGCATCCAAAATGTTGGAAAATTTCATCTCACCATATAATTCAAATGTTTCTGAAAAGATTCTAGAAGCTGATGGAGTTGTGTTAGGTAAAGTTAACATGGATGAATTTGCAATGGGTGCAGCAACTAAAACATCATATTTTGGAAACACTAAAAATCCATTGGATACAAAGCTTGTACCAGGGGGATCAAGTGGTGGTTCTGCGGCCGCTGTAGCAGCAGAAGAGGCAGCTATAGCTATAGGAACAGATACTGGTGGGTCTACAAGACAACCAGCTAGTTTCTGTGGGATTGTAGGCTTTAAACCTACTTATGGAACAGTATCTAGATATGGTGTAGCAAGTATGGCAAATACTTTTGATACTGTTGGAACTATGGGTAGAGATGTTGAAGATGCTCATCTATTGATGAAAGCTATAGCAGGCAGAGATAATAGAGATGCAACTTCAGTTGAAAACAAATCTATTTTAGAAAATATAGACTATGAAAAAAACTATCTAAAAGATATGAAAATAGCAGTTCCAAAAGAGTACTTAAATATGGAATTGGACTCAACTATAATGAAAAACTACAGAGAGACAATTGAAATTTTAAAAAATTCTGGAGCTAAAATTGAAGAGGTATCATTAAAATCTCTTGAATACACAATACAAACTTACCACATCTTAGTAAATGGAGAAATTTCTTCTAATATGGCTAGACTTGATTCTCTAAGATATGGACATAGAACAGAACAAAACTATGCTTCATACGATGAAATGTTCAAGAAGAGTAGAGCAGAAGGATTTGGAGACGAAGTTAAGAAGAGAATTATGGTAGGTACTCACATATTGAGTTTAGACTTGGCAAATGAATACTACTATAAAGCTATGAAGGTCAGAACTCTTATCAAGAATGAATACGAAGAAATATTTAAAAACTTCGATTTATTGGTGAGTCCAACAGCACCTGTACTACCTTTTGAAATAGAGTCAGATATGACACCTGTTGAAATGTATCAAGCAGATTTATTTACTATTCCAGCTAATATGTCAGGGTGTCCATCTATAAGTGTACCTTTTAATAGTGGTAATTTCCCTACAGGAATAATTTTAACAGCAAGCAGATTTAATGACATTAAGTGTATTAAAGCTGGAGCAGGATTAGAAAGGGGTGTTAAATAATGGGTTATAAAACAATTGTTGGTCTTGAAATTCACGTTGAACTTTCAACTAAGACTAAAGCTTTTTGTAGTTGTGAAAATGCTTTTGGGGGAGAACCAAACTCAAGAGTATGTCCTGTATGTTTAGCGCTTCCAGGAGCTACACCTGTTTTAAATGAACAAGTTGTGAACTATACAGTAATGTCTGGTTTAGCATTAAATTGTACTATAAACCACAGATCTAAATTTGACAGAAAAAATTATTTCTATCCTGATTTAACTAAAGGATTCCAAATAACACAAAATGATATGCCAATCTGTACTGAAGGATATTTGGAAATTGATGGAGATGAAGGATTTAAAAAAGTAGGTATTTTCCAAATTCAAATGGAAGAAGATACTGGAAAGTCTTTACATTCAGATGATGAGACTCTACTTGATTACAACAGATGTGGAGTTCCTCTTATAGAAATAGTTTCTAAACCAGATATGAATTCAGGTAGAGAAGGAAGAGAATTCCTTGAAAAATTAAAGAATACTTTAAAATATATTGGCGTTTCAGACGTTAAGATGGAAGAAGGTTCTTTAAGATGTGACGTAAACGTAAATGTCAAAGACGAAGAAACTGGCAGAAAGACAAATGTTACAGAAGTTAAAAACTTGAACTCATTTAGAGCGGTTGAAAAAGCTATAGATTATGAAGTTGAAAGACATATAAAGTTGCTTGAAAACAACGAAGATGAGCCAAAGACTACAAGACGTTGGGATGATGTGAACAACGAAACTGTGCTTATGAGAGTTAAGTATACAGCTGCGGACTATAGATTTGCTCCAGAAGGAGATTTAGTTCCTGTAGTGATTGATGACGAGTATATAGAAAGCGTTAGAAAGCAACTTCCAGAGCTTCCAGAAGCTAAGAAGGAAAGATTCATGAAACAATATGGTCTTTCAGAATACGATTCAAAAATTCTTACAGCAACTAAGCAATTGTCAAATTACTTTGAAGAAATAGCAAATAGTTTTAATGACTATAACATGATAAGCAATTGGATAATGACAGAAGTTCTAAGACGTGTAGATGATTTAGAAGAAGGCTTTAAATTATCATTTGAAACAAAAGATTTCATTGAGCTATTAAGTGTTATAAAATCTGGAAAGATAAATAACAATGCTGGTAAAAAAGTATTGAGAGAGATGTTTGAAACTTCTAAAAAACCTATGGAAATCATAGAAGAAAAAGGACTTATCCAAGTTTCAGATGATTCTCAAATTGAAACATGGGTTGACGAAGTTTTAAGCGAAAATCCTCAATCAATTGAAGATATTAAAAATGGAAAAGACAGAGCTTTTGGCTTCTTAGTTGGACAAGTAATGAAAAAATCTAAGGGAAAAGCTAACCCGGGAGTAGTAAACGAAATTTTAAAGAGTAGAGTACAATGAAAGAAAATAAGTACACATCATTTATAATCTACTTTGCTGGCTTGGCAATTATCTTAATTTTGAATTTTTTGCTAAGCTGGGCAACTCAACAATCTCAAGCAGCAAATAAGCTAATTATGTTTTTGATGTTTGCAATACCACTTATACAAGGCTTGGTGATAGGGCTTTCTGCGATTACAGTATATAAGTTGCAAATAATATTTAATAATAAATATCTTATATATTTGTCTGTTGTATTGTTTGGTATGGTGGTAACTTTACCAACTACTATATCAGGATTTATAAAATTATATTTAGGTGCTACGGCATTTGCAGCTTTAGTGGGAAGTAATAAAAGAGATAAAATTATAAGTTCAATGATGAATAAAAAGTCAAAAAAGAAAAATAAAAGAAAATAATTAAGTTTTTAGAGACGGTACTAAGTTTATTAGGCCGTCTCTTTTATGGTTAAATTTAATATGAAACGAAAAAAAGAATCCTATATTTTTAAATATAGAATTCTTTAAAGTTTTATTTTCTGTCAAATAGTGTAAACACAACTCCTAAAACTACTGCTGGTATAATCCAGTAGAAAGTTTGAAGAGATGATGGTAGATAAGCCACTACTCCATCTACTAAGCTATTTCCTGTTATAGCAGAGAAGATTGAATTTATAGCAGGAAGACAAGCTCCTAATACTGCTCCTATATGTGTACTTGATTTTGTAAATACATTTGGGAACAGATTTAAGAAGATAAGTACTATAGCTATAGGATAAAGCCCTATTAGTACTGGAGCTGCAATGCTTACTATTTTATCAACTCCCATGATAGAGAAGTAACCGCTTATAACTGTACTTATAATTGCCCATACTGCGAACTTAACTTTATAGTTAGTTGATCTCTCAAAGAAATCAGCAACAGTTGAAGTAAGTCCGATAGAAGTAGTTAAACAAGCTAAAGACATAGCTAATGAGATAAATACTTTACCAGCAAATCCAAGTAGACTATCAGCTATATATAAAAGCAAGTCAACTCTTGAATATTCTTGTAAGTTTAGACCCGATACAGTAGCTCCAACTCTAGCTAATCCAAAATAAACAACTGCAAGAGCAAGAGTGGCAAGTATACCTGATTTCATTGTTAGAGAAGCTATTTCATCTCTATCTGATATGTCATGCTTTTTAAATCCATCTATAAGTAGAACTGTAAAAGCCAAAGTAGCTATCATGTCCATAGTTTGGTATCCTTCTTGGAAACCATAGCTAAAAGCATTTTCAAAACCTGTTGGAACAATTTCTCCAATTGGAGTTGTTATTCCTTTGATTATAATAATTGCAAGTGTTACAAGAAGAGCAGGTGTCAAAAATTTTCCGATTGAGTCTATGATTCCATTTGGACTAAATGTAAAGAAAAGTGTAAGTCCGAAGAATATAACAGATACTAATATTGGATTTAGATTTGGGAATAAAGAACCTTTTATTACCTCAAATGTAGTTGCTGCAGTTCTAGGAATTGCGATTCCAGGTCCTATTGATAGGAGAATTAGAGTTCCGAATAGCTTGGCAGCTGGAGCCCCTAATTTTTTAGCCGATGATTCTATTGTACCACCTGCTTTTATAGTGACGAATTGTCAAATCAAATGCAACACCTATGGTAAGAGACCAAAAAGTTCTTCTTTAGGTGTTTTATATTTTATACATTTTCTAGGTCTATTATTCATTAAACTTAAGTTATAATTTAATTCATCAATATTCACTTCTGATAAATCCATACCCTTAGGATAAAACTCCCTCAAAAGTCCGTTACTATTTTCATTTGTACCTTTTTGCCATGCACAATAGGGATCACAAAAATAAGTTTTGCATCCTAATTCTTTTTCTATTTTCTCAAATTCTGAAAATTCTTTACCTCTATCAAAGGTTATTGTTTTTACTAATTCTTTTGGATAATCTTTTAATGCATTTATTATTGCTGGTGTTACGCTTTCCGACTTTCTATTTTCAACTAGGATTGCTATATAATATCTAGATTTTCTTTCTGCTAAAGTTACGAAACAACATCTACTTTTCCTTTTATGATCTAATCTGCCTGATTCCACTGTATCTGCTTCCCAGTGGCCTAATTCTTGCCTTCTGTATATCTCTTTAGGTCTTTTCTTAATTGTTCTACCTTTATCATTGAATTTTCCTCTTTTTTCTGCTGGCCTTTTAAATTTAGCTTTTCTTCTCAAATTTTTCATACTAGTTTTTGGCAGCTTTTTGGCGTGTATCATTCTATATATCGTTGATGTAGATGGTAATTCATGAATCTCATTTGTGTTTCTATTTGATATTTGTTCAGGGGACCAATGTTCGTTAATCTTTACAGTTAAATAATCAATAACATCTTTAGAAAATTTACTTTTTCTATGGCAGTCTTTTCTTCTATCAATATATTTATCATTTGCCTTTATCGGAAAGTACTTAGTGTAACTTCCCCTACTAACTTTTATCTTAGATGAATTTCTTTTAATTTCTCTAGATATTGTACTAGGTGACCTTTTAAGTGCTTGTGCAATTTTCCTTATACTCATTCCTAAATTTAAAAATTGGTAAATACAAGATCTTTCTTCTATGGTAAGATGGTTATAGCTCATAGTTAATCACTCCTTTTAATATGTTTTGTTTGGTCACTTACATATTAACACAGCTGATTAGCTATGAGTTTATTTATGTTGCACTTGTTATGATAAATTATCTAGTAGAAACTATTCCCAGCAGTACTAAACCTACGCCTGTGATTACAAAGCCTAAAAAGGCAGTTAAGTATTGGTCTCCGGCTAATTTACCAAGAGTTGGAGGAAATATTAAATTTCCTGCCCCAAATAGCATAGAGAAAAGTGCCATTGCGGAAATTAAGATAATGTTACGTTTCATATTTTCTTCCTTTCTATTTATTAATTTCTCACTATCATATCAATTTTTTGCTTTAAAGTAAAGATATTTCTTGTAAATTTAAAGTTTTACAGTGAAATATTTCAAATATATGTTACTAATTAATGGAATTTGAAGACAATATAACAAATAATTAAAGTAAAGTGATACAATTAAACTATGTTTATTTGAATTTTCAATCAGAAAATTGAATCTCATGTATATTGATTTCATAAAATTATTTTAAATTGATAAGGAAAGAAGGGACAGTATGTTTAAAAAAGTTGTAAAGCTAATAATATTTTTTATATTTGTTTTGGTGTGTATTGTAGCGTATATGAAAACAGATACTAACAATTTAAAACAACAAAAAGAAAATAGTGCACAGGAAGTTTCAAAAGACATCATAGACAAGAGTTCTGAAGAAAAATCAATTTCAAAAGTAAGTGCAGAAAATTTAGATAAAAAATATATCGATAATTTAGATGAAAAATATATCGATAATTTAGCGGATAGAATTATTGAATACAAAGAGAATAAAGAAAAAGTTTTTTATTCAAATGATCCCGATACAATAATGCTAAAAAGGATTAGTGAAAGATATTATGGAGATTCTATTGAGAAGGAAGATCTTAAAGCTGAATTGAAAAATGGAGGATACTTTACAAATTATAATTTAAGCGAAACAAGAGAATATCCTAAAAATTCTGAGTTTTCAGCTTCAGTTAAAGCGACGTTAAGGATTTATAGAAATGGAGATTTTGCAGAAATAACAGAAGTTTTAGGTGAAATTTTTAGTGAAGCTGTTACAGAAACGAATAAGTATCAATGGGTAGAGGGAACAGTAGGATATACACCTCAAAGTTTGCCTACTACGAAGATAACAATTGTTGCAACAGGATATTTTAAAATTCCTAAAAATTTTATAAAGGGTATAGAATTTAACATTCATGGGTTTAATGCATCAATAAGTAGTGGAACGATAAGAGATTACTATTCAGATAATATGATAATAGAAAAAAGTTTTTCAACAATTTAACGAAAGTAGGAGTGTATTCTTGTATATTTTTGATATTTATTTAAAATATAGACAAAAAATTTTAAAATTATATACTTGACACAAATAGATTTGGAGTTTAATATATATAAAATATAAAAAAAGTCAATGAAGTGGGTGCTTCTCAAAGGAAGTTAAAGCGATCTGAGTAGAGTGTGAGTCAGAAATGGAGAATGAGAAAAAGCAGTAGGACCATGGAGATGGCAGTGTGAGAATTCGAGCATTGCACGTACAGTTTTCGTTAAACTATAAGTGGGGTTAAATTTATTTTAACTCAATTGGAGTGGTACCGCGGATAATCGTCTCTTTCTATTTGTAAAAATAGGAAGAGATTTTTTTATTATGGGAGGAAAATTATGGAATACAATACTATGAAAAATTTAGAATTAAAGAAAGTTGTCTTAGCTTATTCTGGGGGCTTAGATACATCAGTTATGATAGCATGGCTAAAAGAAAATTTTGGTTGCGAAGTAATAGCTGTTTCAGGTAATGTAGGACAAGAGTCAGAACTTGATGGTCTTGAAGAAAAAGCTTTGAGCTCAGGTGCTTCAAAATTGTATATAGAAGATATCCAAAAAGAATTTGTGGAAGATTTTGTATTCAATACATTGAAAGCTGGGGCAAAGTATGAAAATCAATATTTGCTAGGAACAGCCTTTGCAAGACCTATTATAGGAAGACGTATGATAGAAATAGCTCATAAAGAAGGAGCAGATGCTATAGTTCACGGTTGCACAGGAAAAGGGAATGACCAAGTTAGATTTGAAACTACAATAAGACATTTTGATCCAGATATAAAAATTGTTGCTCCTTGGAGATTTTGGGAAATAAAATCTCGTGAAGAAGAAGAAGCTTATGCGGCAGAAAGAAATATACCTATAAACAAAAATAATGGCTCTGCATATTCAGAAGATAGAAATTTGTGGCATATTTCACACGAGGGATTAGAAATTGAAGATCCGGCAAATGCACCAAACTATGATAATTTCTTAACTCTATCTAAGAAATTTGAAGATGCAAAAGACGAAGCTGAAGAAATAGAAATTGAATTTGTTGAAGGTGTGCCAGTTTCAATAAACGGAGAAAAATTGGACGGAGTTTCATTGATAAAGAAATTAAATAAAATTGGTGGAGAACACGCAATAGGAATTGATGATATAATCGAAAACAGAATCACAGGCATAAAGGTAAGAGGGATTTATGAAAATCCAGCAGGTTCTATTTTATACAGAGCTCATGAAATTTTAGAATCTTTAACACTTGATGGAGATACTTTAAAATTCAAACAAATGTTGGCTCTTAAATATGCTGCTGAGGTATATAAAGGACTTTGGTATTCTAAGCTAAGAGAATCTCTACAAGCTTTTGTGGATGAAACTCAAAAGAGAGTTAGCGGTGTAGTTAAACTTAAATTATATAAGGGAAATATAATCCCTAATGGAGTTGAATCAAAATATTCTCTATTCTCAGAAGAATTTGCTACTTTTGGAGAAGATGGAGTATATGACCAATATGATTCTCAAGGATTTGTAAACTTATTTGCACTACCTCTTAAAATAGAGGCAATACAAAGTAGAAAGAATGAGTGGTAATGGATTTATATAAAGGAAGATTTAGTGGCAAGACAGCCTCTATAGCACATGAATTTAATAGTTCAATAGGAACAGACTATAAATTATACAAGGTTGATATAAAGGGTTCTAAAGCTCATGCGAAGATGTTAGAGAAATGTGGAATAATAAATCAAGAAGAGCTTAAAAAGATAGTTTCAGGACTAGATTCAGTCCTTGAAGATATAGAATCTGGCAAATTAGAATTTTCAAAAGAAGCAGAAGATATTCACATGTTTATAGAGTCTGAACTGACAAATAGAATTGGAGATGCTGGTAAAAAACTACACACTGCAAGATCTAGAAATGACCAAGTTGCTTTAGATGTGAAATTATTTACAATCGAAGTCGCTCAAAGGGCAATTGATGCTTTGGTAGAATTGGAAGAAACTATATTTGAAATTGCAAAAGATAACTTAAATTCTATTATGCCAGGCTATACACATTTACAAATTGCTCAACCGGTTACATTTGCACATCATATAATGGCATATGCTCAAATGTTTCTAAGAGACATTTCAAGAATAAAGGATGCTAAGAAGAGAATGATGACAAGTCCTCTTGGCGCAGGTGCATTAGCTACTACCACATATAATATAGATAGAAGTTTCACAGCTAAGGAACTTGAATTCGAATCTCCTACTTTAAATTCAATGGACTCAGTATCTGATAGAGACCATGTTGTAGAATTGTTATACTGTTATTCAAATGTTGGGATGCATTTTTCAAGACTTGCCGAAGAACTTATAATATATTCTTCACAAGAATTTAAATTTATAACTATAGCTGATGAATATTCTAGTGGTTCATCTATAATGCCACAGAAGAAAAATCCTGATATGGCAGAACTTTTAAGAGCGAAGTCAGCACGTCTTTATTCAAATCTTATGGGAATAATGACAATGCTAAAGGGAATACCACTTGCCTATAACAAAGACATGCAGGAAGACAAGGAATATTTATTTGATAGCGTTGAAACTTTTGAGATATCAATAGAAGTATTAAATGGAATGCTGGCAACTATGAAGGTGAATTCTGAAAGAATGAGAGAAATGGCTCATAAGGGATATATAAATGCTACAGATACAGCAGACTACCTTGTGAAAAAAGGGCTGGCGTTTAGAGATGCTTACTATATAACAGGAAGTATTGTTAAGTATGGAATTTCTGAAAATTTAAGTTTAAATGAAATTCCACTTGAAAAATATAAAGAATTTTCAGATGTATTTGAAGAAGATTACTATAAGTATATAGACTTAGATTATATTTTAAATGAAAGAAAAGTGTTTGGAGGACCATCTGCCAAATCAGTGGAAGAACAAATTTCTTTGACCAAAATACAACTTGAAAGCTTAAAAAAACAATAAAAATACAATGTTAAGCCTTTTTCTATAGAAGAAGGCTTTTTATATTAATTTATCTATACTGTGAATAGATAAGTTGAATATTAAAAACTTTTCAGCATGTTGTTAAAGGGTATACATTATAATATCATTAATAATGAAATAGTTTGAAAGTATAAAAAATTTATAATTGTTAATTTATCGAATAAGTTATATTTTGGGGAGGAAAAATGGTAAGAACTATAGAATTTACTGAAACAGTATTGAGAGATGCTCATCAAAGTTTAATGGCAACAAGAATGAGAACATCAGATTTTAAAGATGCTCTAAATCTTTTAGATAATGCCGGTTATAGAGCTTTAGAGTGTTGGGGAGGAGCAACTTTCGACTCATGCATAAGATTTTTAGATGAAGATCCATGGGAAAGGCTTAGATTTATAAAGTCAAACTTAAAAAACACAAAGACTCAAATGTTATTAAGAGGTCAAAATTTACTTGGATATAAAAACTATCCAGATGATGTAGTGGAAAAATTTATAGAGTTATCTATTAGTAATGGTATAGATATTGTAAGAATATTTGATGCATTAAATGATTTGAGAAATCTACAAACATCAATCCAAGCAACTAAGAAATACGGAGCAGAAGCTCAAGTTGCAATTAGTTACACTACATCTGAAGTGCACACTGTTGAATACTTTGCAAATCTTGTTTCAAAGATTACAGAGATGGGAGCAGATTCTATTGCTATTAAAGATATGGCGGGTATATTAACTCCGTACAAGGCATTTGAATTAGTAACTGAACTAAAGAAAAATACTAATCTACCTCTTGAACTACACACTCATGAGACAACAGGGATGGGTTCAATGACTTATCTAAAAGGTATTGAAGCTGGAATTGATATAATAGACACTGCAATATCTCCATTCTCTGGAGGAACATCTCAACCTTCAACTGAAACATTGGATGTTTTGATTAGGGAAAGTGGAAATAATACAAGACTTAATATGAAAGTTTTAGAAGAATTAGCAAGCTTTTTCCAAAAGGTAAAAGAAAAGTATATAGCTGAAGGGACTCTTCCTACTAAGATGTTATCTATAGACCCTAAAGGACTTATATATCAAGTGCCTGGTGGAATGCTTTCAAATCTTTACACTCAACTTTCAGGACTTAAAAAACTTGATAAATACGAAGAAGTTTTACAAGAAGTTCCAAGAGTTAGAGCTGATTTAGGATTTCCACCACTTGTAACACCTATGAGTCAAATGGTTGGTACACAAGCTACGTTTAATATTATAACAGGACAAAGATATAAAATGGTTCCTAATGAAGTTAAAGATTATCTAAAAGGGCTTTATGGACAAACACCAGTGCCAGTTGATGAAGCTTTTAGAAAGAGCATAATTCAAGATGCAGAAGTAATAACTGATAGACCTGCAAATCATCTATCAGATGGTCTTCCTAAGATAATTGAAGAAATAGCTGATGTTGCACAATCACAAGAAGATGTTTTGACTTATGCGCTATTCCCAGAAGTGGGAAAGAGTTTTTTAGAGAGAAAATATAATTTATAAAACCTAGAACATCCTGATTATAAAGTCGGGATGTTTTTATTAATAAGTAGACATTTTAAGGAATATATTTTAAATATTTTAATTAAATTTTAAAATCTAAAAATATATTTTAGAAAACATTTTCAATTTATTTGAAAAGGTTCTCTAAATATTATATAATGAGTTCAAGAAATTAATTAGGAGGTAAGTATGAAAAAAAGAAATTTACTTGTTGTACTAGCAATAGCTACAACAATGTTATTAGTTGCTTGTGGTGGCAATAAACCAAAGAATGATGCTGCGAACACAGGAAAAACAGCAACTGAAGCTAGCGATTTAATTGTAGGATTTGTAACTGATGAAGGTGGAATCAATGACGCTTCATTTAACCAAGGTGTTTATGAAGGTATAGGACAAGCTGAAACTGAACTTGGAATCAAGAGAGTTTACAAAGAATCAGCTGATGCAAATGACTATCTACCAAACTTTGAAAGTATGTTAGATGAAAATGCTAACTTAGTTATAGGTGCTGGATTTAAAATGGGAGATGTTGTAGAACAAGTTGCTAAACAAAACCCAGATGTTAAATATGCAATAGTTGACCACAGCCCATCTGAACCAATTGACAACCTATTAGGTATTATGTTTAGAGCTCAAGAACCATCTTTCTTAGTTGGTTATATAGCTGGTAGAACTACCGAAACTAACAAAGTTGGATTCGTTGGCGGACAAGAAGGTACACTTATCGGTAACTTTGAATATGGTTTCAGAGCTGGTGTTGATTACGCAGCAAAAGAACTTGGAAAAGAAATCGAAACTACAGTTCAATACGTTGGTGGATTTACTGATGCTCAAAAGGGTAAAGCAATAGCTACTCAAATGTATCAACAAGGCGCAGACGTTATATTCCATGCAGCTGGTGGAGCTGGAGACGGAGTTATTGAAGCAGCTAAAGAAGCTGACAAATGGGTTATCGGTGTAGATAGAGACCAATCAGAAGCAGCTCCTGAAAATGTATTAACTTCAGCAATGAAGAATGCTAACGTAGCTGTATATCAAGTAATTAAAGAACTTGTTGAAAACAATAAGTTTGAAGGTGGAACTACAATTGAGCTTGGACTTAAAGATGAAGGTGCAGTAGGTATTGCTCCAACTTCAGACAAGAATGTTAAACCAGAAGTTCTTAAGGCTGTTAAAGAAGTTGAAGAAAAAATCATAAGTGGTGAAATAACTGTCCCTGCTGATAAAGAAACTTACGAAGCAGCAAAATAAATTAAGTTTTAAAGAGTTTGGGTTTCTCCAAACTCTTTTTTTAATTACTAAAATTAATTTTTTATAGTATAATTAACAAAAAGGATGGTGAAGAAGTGCAAAATCAGGATAATCATACATTAGCTGTAGATATGAGAAATATTGTAAAGAAATTTGGAGATTTTACAGCTAATAATAATATTAATTTTGATGTTAGAAAAGGTGAAATACATGCACTTTTGGGTGAAAACGGAGCGGGTAAAAGTACTTTGATGAATGTCCTTTACGGACTTTACTCTCCAACTAGCGGAAGCATATATATAAATGGGAATTTGGTAGATATCAAAGACCCTAATGAAGCTATAAAAGTTGGTTTGGGAATGGTACATCAACATTTTATGCTTATAAAGCCGTTTACAGTAGTTGAAAATATAATCATTGGTATGGAACCTACCACAGGATTATCATTGGATATTAAAAAGGCAAGAGAAAGTGTAATTGAACTATCTAAAAGATATGGATTAGATATTGATCCAGATAAAAAAATTGAAAATATATCTGTAGGTATGCAACAAAGAGTTGAAATTCTTAAGGCACTTTACAGAGGTGCGAATATATTGATATTTGACGAACCAACAGCAGTACTTACTCCTCAAGAAATAGATGACTTTATTAAAATAATCAATAACCTTTCAACACAAGGTAAGACTATTATTTTAATAACACACAAGTTAAAAGAAATTAAAGCCATGGCAGATAGATGTACTATAATAAGACGTGGAGAAAAGATAGATACAGTTGATGTAAGTGAAGTTTCTGAGTCAGATTTAGCTGACATGATGGTAGGAAGAAGTGTAGGGTTAAAAGTAGATAAAAAAAATCAAGAGCACGGTGAAGCAGTTCTTGAAATAAGCAACTTAGTAGTAAAAGACCAAAGAAATATAGATATGGTAAAAGGCCTTGATTTAACTCTTTATAAAGGAGAAATTTTAGGTCTTGCAGGTGTGGATGGAAATGGTCAATCCGAACTTTTAGAAGCTATAACAGGGCTTAAAAAAATAGATTCAGGAATTGTAAAAATTAATGGTGAAGATATAACTAATAAATCGCCTAAAGATATTCATGAATCTGGTCTATACAATATACCGGAAGATAGACAAAAAAGAGGTTTAGTATTAGATTTTGATATTTCTGAAAATTTAATTTTAGAAAATTATGACAAAGAAAAATTTTCAAGTAAGGGAATTTTAAAGAATAAAGAAATAGAAAATTTTGCTAAAGAATTGGTTGAAAAATTTGACATACGTCCTAGAGAAATACATCAAAAGACAAGTGCTTTATCTGGAGGAAACCAACAAAAAGTTATTATCGCAAGAGAAATAACAAATAATCCGGAAGTTTTAATAGCGGCTCAACCAACAAGAGGTCTTGATGTAGGGGCTATAGAATACGTTCATAAGTTTTTAGTTGAACAAAGAAATAATTTCAAAGCAGTACTATTAATATCTTTTGAACTTGATGAAATTTTAGCTTTATCAGATAGAATTGCAGTAATATACGATGGGAAAATAGCAAAAGTAATGAAAAAAGAAGATACTAATGAAACAGAAATAGGATTATTAATGGCAGGGGGTGCTGCAGATGAAAAATAAAAATAGATTATTTTATACTGTAGTATCTGTACTACTAGGATTTTTATTCGGTTCAATTATCTTGATAATAAACGATATAAATCCTCTACAAGCTTTCAAGGTAATAATAGTTGGGGCTTTAGGTAAGCCTTCTTATATATCTTGGGTAGTGGTAAAGGCAATTCCGATAATCTTAACTGGTATTTCAGTAGCCTTTGCATTTAAGACAGGCCTATTCAATATCGGAAGTGAAGGCCAATATATAGTAGGTTCTATAGGAGCGTTTTTAATAGGTTACCTTTTGAAATTACCTCCTGTTATCCATCCAATCTTTGCCATTTTAGTAGGTACTTTATTTGGTGCTATATGGGGTGGAATTGTAGGACTTTTAAAGAGTAAATTTAAGATTAATGAAGTAATTTCTTCCATAATGTTCAACTGGATTGCGTTTTATCTAAGTAATTATATGTTGAGTTTAAAGACTTTGAGAAAAGTTGGAACAGATACAACTTATCCAATACATGCAACTGCAAATATCGAGTTTTTAGGTAATTGGAAGAGAACAGATGCAGGAATAAACTTCCTTATGAACCACAGTATTTTAAAACAAGTTTTAAGACCACCGCTAAACTGGGGGATTATAATTGCTATAGTAGTTGCCATTTTAGTTTGGTACATTATAAAAAATACAACTTTAGGTTATCAATTAAAAGCTGTTGGATATAATTTAGATGCTGCTGAATACGGCGGTATAGACATCAAAAGAAATCAAGTTACATCAATGTCTATTTCAGGAGCTATCTCAGGTCTTGCTGGGGCTATAATGGTGCTTGGAGTAGCTGGTAACATAGGACTTATGGCATCACAACAAGGTTATGGATTCGATGGTATGGCAGTAGCTTTAATTGCTGGCAACAATCCTCTTGCTTGTATACCATCTGGATTATTATTTGCTGGATTGAAATATGGTGGAGGAAAATTAAATTCTTCACTTAACACATATTCTGAAGTAGTTGATATTGTAATAGGTATAATAATATTCTTTATAGCTATGCCAAGACTTTTAGAATTAATAAGTTCGCTATTTAAAAAGAAGGAGGCAAAATAATGAGTACAATTTTAGGTATTATAAGTATTACACTTTTATATTCTGCTCCTCTTATCTTTACAGCTCTTGGCGGAGTTATAAGTGAAAATGGTGGAGTTGTAAACATCGGTCTTGAAGGTATGATGACAATAGGAGCTATAGTTGGAGCGACTATTGGATTTTATACAGGAAATCCATGGCTTGCATTTTTATGTGGCGGACTTGGGGGAATGGCTCTTTCATTATTCCACGCTGTAGTTACTATAAATTTCCAAGCTGACCACGTGGTAAGTGGTATTGCAATAAATTTAATAGGACCTGGTCTATCTTTATTCTTATGTAGAATATTCTTTGATGGTGCTGCAATGAGTAAATCAATACCATTTCAAAACAAACTTCCACAACTTTTTGCGGGAGTATTCACAAAAGAAATGATTGCTAATTATCCTTGGATGAGATACTTAAAAGTATTATTCCAACAATACGTAATAGTATATATAGCTTTTGCCTTTGTAGCTATCATGTGGTATTTACTTTATAGAACAAAGCTTGGACTTAGAATAAGAGCTGTTGGTGAACACCCTCGTGCAGCAGAAACTTTAGGTATAAATGCATATAGAATAAAATATTTCTGCGTACTAGCTTCTGGTTTTTTAGCAGGACTTGGTGGAGCAAGTATGAGTTTGGCAATAGTTTCTAACTACAGACAAACTTTAATATCCGGTCAAGGATTTATAGCTTTAGCAGCAGTTATATTTGGTAATTGGAAACCACAAGGAGCATTTGTAGCTTGTTTAGTTTTTGGAGCAGCTCAAGGTCTTTCAGTTATACTTGGTAACCTTGGAATTAAATTAGATACAAATTTATTGTCAATGCTACCATATGTAATAACACTTCTTGCATTAATTCTATTTGTAAAGAGTTCTAATGCTCCAAGTGCAGATGGTATACCTTACCAAAGACACAATTAAATTTAAACTAATAAAGCCTCTAGTTTTAAACTTGGGGCTTTATTATGTATGAATATATTTGTAATTATGATATTATATTTTAAAAGAGAAGGTGATATTTTGAACATAAACTGGTATCCAGGACATATGAAGAAAACTATAGAGGATATACAAGCTAAGTCTAAATTGGTGGACTTTTATATAGAAATAATAGATGCGAGGATCCCTATATCAAGTAGGAATCCTTTAATTAGTAAAGTTTTACAAAACAGAAAAGGATTACTTATATTAAATAAAACAGACCTTTCCAATGCGGAACAAAATGAGCTTTGGAAGAAAAAATTATCTGATGAAAATAATAGAGCCATATTATACAGTGCGGCAAAACCCAATTCATCAATAATAGTGAGAGAGTCTTTAAACTTTATGCAAGAAGAAATAGCTAAGAAAGAAGAAAGAGGAGTAAACATGGGTCCTCTAAGAGCTATGATAGTTGGAATTCCGAATTCAGGTAAATCTACATTTATAAATGGTATTTCAAAGACAAAATCTGCTAAGGTTGGAAATAGACCAGGAGTTACAAAGACAAATCAATGGATAAAATTAAATCCAAAACTACATCTTTTAGATACTCCGGGAGTTTTATGGCCTAAGTTTGAAGACCAAACAGTTGGTTTAAATTTGGCTTTTACAGGAGCTATTAAAGACGAAATAATGGACGTAGAGACCTTGGCTCTTAGATTGATTGAAAGACTTATAACTATTGATGTAAATATTTTGCAAAATAGATACAATATCGACATGGATGGAGAACCTATTGAAATAATGGAGAGAATAGGTAAAAAGAGAGGTGCAATTATAAGAGGTGGAGAGATAGATTACACTAAAGTTGCAAATATCATCCTTGATGAATTTAGAAAAGGAGTATTAGGAAATAT
The DNA here is from genome assembly GCF_900176115.1 of Peptoniphilus asaccharolyticus DSM 20463. Lineage (GTDB taxonomy): Bacteria > Bacillota > Clostridia > Tissierellales > Peptoniphilaceae > Peptoniphilus > Peptoniphilus asaccharolyticus. Next base: position 389,327 of record NZ_FWWR01000009.1, read on the forward strand.
TACATTGGAGACAATCGATGGAAGAATTTGAAAAAGACTATAAAAAAATAGGATATACCAATATAGTTGGAATAGATGAGGTAGGGAGAGGTTCCCTGTTTGGAGATGTACTTGCATGTGCAATTATAATGCCTGATAGCAGAATTGAAGGTGTGGCAGATTCTAAAAAATTATCTATCAAAAAGAGAGAAAGTCTCTATGAAAAGATATTAGAAGAGTGTATAGCTGTTGGAATAGGTAGAGTTGACTCTAAGAAGATTGATGAGATAAATATAAAAAATGCCACTCATTTAGCTATGGAAAAAGCAGTTGAAAACATGAGAGACCAATCCAGTAGAAAAGTGTATGCTGATTTACTCTTAATAGATGCTGAAAAAATTGATACTCAAATAGCACAAGTTTCAATAATCAAGGGTGATGATAGGTGCTATTCTATAGCTTGTGCGTCAATTGTTGCAAAAGTATATAGAGATAGCTTGTGTAATACATGGGATGAAATATATCCAGGATACAATATTAAGAAGAATAAAGGATATGGCACAACAGCACATAGGAGTGCTATAAAAGAAATTGGATACACTCCAATGCACAGAGTTACATTTTTGAAAAATTTAATAGGATGACAATGAATAACAAAGAGTTTGGTGATTATGGCGAGCAAGTGGCTACGGACTATCTTTTAAAAAAAGGTTATAAAGTATTAGATAGGAATTATAGAGCCATAGGAACAGAGATAGATATTGTATGTTTGTATGAAGATATAATAGTCTTTGTAGAAGTTAAGAGCAGAAGAACTAAGACTTTTGGAAATGCTTTCGAAGCTGTCGACGAAAGAAAAATTCACAACATAATACAGACTGCGATGAACTATCTAATGAGATTTAATTATACGCATCTTCAAGTTAGGTTTGATGTAATTGAATATTATTCATTTGGTGAGATAAATCATATAGAAAATGCATTTGAAGTAATCTGAGGTGATAATATGTATTCTAAGGTATTGACTTGTTCACTACAGGGTTTGGAAGGGAATTTAGTGACTGTTGAAGCGGATTTGATGAGGAGTTTGCCGAAGTTTGTAATAGTGGGCTTACCTGATGCGTCCATAAAAGAATCTATAGAGCGAGTTAGGTCAGGTATAAAAAATGAGGGTTTGGAATTTCCTTTAAATAAGATCACTATAAATTTACAACCAGCAAGCCTTAGAAAAGATGGTTCGCAAATGGATTTAGCTATAGCTATGTCTATATTAGCTGCCAACCAATCTGTTGAGTTGTCGGAAGAATATATATATATAGGAGAACTGTCACTAGACGGTTCTATAAGTAGGGTAAACGGTTGTCTGGCTATGATTATTTCCATGAGGGAAAAGGGATTTAAAAAATTTATAATACCCTATGAAAATAGAGAAGAATGTGCAGTTGTTTTAGATGTTGAAATTTATCCTGTAAAGAATTTAAGAGAAGTAGTAAATTTTTTAAATGGCGATGAAGAAATAGAAAGGTACACCGAAGAGTATCATACAGAAGAAAAAACTTATGATATAGATTTTTCGGATATGAAGGGTCAAGAGTTTCTTAAAAGAGCATTAGAAGTTTCGGCTGCCGGGAAACATAATCTGCTTATGGTAGGAGACCCTGGTAGTGGGAAGAGTATGGCTGCTAAAAGGTATCCAACTATTTTGCCTAGTTTGAATTTCGATGAATCTATTGAGGTAACTAAGATATATTCTATAGCTGGGATGCTTAAAGATTCTAAGCTCATAACAAATCCTCCTTTTAGAGCGCCACACCATACTGCTTCAGCGGTTTCTTTAATAGGTGGAGGAAGAATTCCAAAGCCGGGAGAAATTTCTTTATCTCACAATGGAGTTTTGTTTTTAGATGAACTACCGGAGTTCCAAAAGACTGTAATAGAAGTTTTGAGACAGCCGTTAGAAGACAAGACAATCACCATAGCTAGAGCAAATGCAAGTTTGACATATCCATCAAATATTATTTTGATAGCTGCTATGAATCCGTGTCCTTGTGGATTTCACAATTCAAAAGACCATGCGTGCAGTTGTAGTGCAGCTGAAATAAATAGATACCTATCAAAGATTTCACATCCATTATTGGATAGAATAGATATCCACGTGGAAGTTTCGGCAGTAAAATATGATAAGCTTTCAAACGACAGTATAAAAGCAGAGAGTTCGGCTGCTATAAAAGAAAGAGTTGAACGAGCAAGAGAAATTCAAAAAGAGAGATATAGGAAACTAGATTTTCAATGCAATTCAGAAATTAAAGAAAACATGATTTCTAAATTTTGCCATTTAAATGAAAAGTCTAAAGCAATTATGGACTTGGCTTTTAAAAAATATGTTTTTTCAGCTAGGACATATAATAAGATACTAAAAGTTTCAAGGACTATAGCGGATTTAGAAGGGCATAAAGATATAGAGGACACAGATATTTTAGAAGCTATAAGGTACAGAACTATGGATGTTAAATATTGGAGTTAATATGGAATATAGAGACTATATATTGTATTTAAATTCAGTTGGAATCGAAAATATTGAGATAGAAAAAATAGAAGAATATTTGTCTTTAAATGATGTACATATTTCAGAAATATTTTCATCTAAAAGTATTCAAAAAAATTTGCCTAAATCAGTTAGAAATAAACTTTCAAATTTTGATGGAGACAGATTGAAAGTTTTAAATGAATATTGCATAAAAGAAAAAATTAATATCTCAACTTATTTAGACGATGATTATCCTGATAGGCTTAGATATATAGAAAATTTCCCTAGAGTACTTTATACAAAGGGCAATTTTTGTGAGGAAGACTTTTTAAGTGTTGGGATAGTTGGTTCAAGAAACCATTCTGATTATGGGAAAGTAGTAGTTGACTATGTGGTAGATAATTTAAAGCCTGTTGGAGCAAGTATAGTATCGGGAATGGCTTATGGAATAGATGCGTTATCTCATAAAAGAGCTCTGAAAAATAATATGCGGACAATAGCGGTGCTTGGTTGTGGAATCGACATAATATATCCAAAAGCTAATTCAAATTTATATTTTGAGATAATGGGAAATGGTGTGGTGTGTTCTGAATATCCACCAGGTACACCTCCAAAACCATATAGATTTCCACTTAGAAATAGAATAATTTCAGGACTGAGTTTAGCTATAGTGGTGGTTGAGGCTAGACTTAAAAGTGGAAGCCTTATAACAGCAAGGGTTGCAGCAGAACAAGGAAAAGAAGTATTTTCTGTTCCGGGCAATATAAACAGCATTTATTCAGAAGGAACTAATGCTTTGATAAGAGATGGTGCAAATATTTTTAGCTCCATAGATGAATTGTTGGCTGTGCTTCCTAAGAAAGAAAAGAAAAAAGAAATTGAAATTGATTTATCTAAAGAAGAACTTGAAGTTGTGAATTGTATACAACAAGGTGCTAATGAAATAGATGAGTTGGTTAGACACTTGGGCATGGACGTTGCGAGTCTTAATGGATTTTTGACTATATTAGAATTAAAGGAAATAATAGTCGTAAATGGAAGACGAATTCAATTAAATATATAAAATTAGATAAATTAAAAAATCCCCTACCAATTTGGCTTAGGGGATTTGTCTATATCTTGAGTATCAATTTTTCTATTCTGTTTTTAGAACATTCATGGATTATAAATTTTAAATTGTCAATGGAGATTACTTCGCCTTTAGTTGGGAATCTATCCAACTTTTCAATTAAAAATCCGGCAATAGAATCATTTTCATCGCTTTTTAATGTAAGATCTAAAAGTCTATCTAATTCTTCTAAGTTCATAGAGCCATCTATTAGATATTCCTTAGGAGCGATTTTAATTAGCTCTTCATCTTCGTCTTCATCGAACTCATCTGAAATAGAACCGACTATTTTTTCTATTAAGTCTTCGATAGTTAGCATACCTTCTGTACCACCATATTCATCAGTTACTATCGCAACGGAAATTCTCTTTGCTCTCATTTCATTGAATAGAGGGCCGATAGGTTTGTACTCAAATGTATAGAATGGTTGCTTTAATATATCTAAGTTATCTTTCAAAACAAAACTGGAATCAAATTTTAGCAAGTCCTTTACATGAAGTATGCCGTATATATCGTCTAAGTCATCCCCAAAAACAGGCATTCTAGAAAATGATTCTTTTTGTACTATATTGACTATTTCATCGTAAGTGGAATTTATGCTAATTCCAACTATGTCAGTTCTTGGAGTCATAGTATCTTTTGCAATACTACCTCTAAAATCCATAACATTTTCTATAATTAAAGATTCACTCTTATCTAAAATACCTTCTTCATATCCCAAAGATACTGCATCGAAAAGTTCATCTTCAGTTATTAAAGGTTCTTTATAATCTTTATCGCCACCAGTTATTTTAATAAAGATATTTGAAAGCTTTTCTATTATAAATAGAAATGGTTTTGCTATTGAGATAGAAATATTTAAAAAAGAAGATTTCTTAATTATAACTAAATCATATTTTTGTATACCCATGGATTTAGGCCATGTTTCTCCAATGACTATTATCAATATTGGAGATATCACAATAGAAATTACAATACCTATGTAACCGTAAAAATCATATAAGAATACTGCAAAACATACTGCTGCAATTATGTTTGAAAAATAATCACAAAACATTATTGAAGAATATAGTTTTGGATGATTATACAATTTTTTTATAAGTTCAAAATCTGCAGAAGTATCTTCTTCCAATCGCTTTAGTTTTAAACTTGATAAGCTAAGGTATGCATTTTCTATTAATGTATATTCAAATGATAAAAATAAAAAAATTACAGACATTGCTTCGAAATAATACCGAGTCATATAACACCTCAAATTAATTATACGTTTAGCTTATTATTTTGTCAAAAGCAGAAGAAATACAGTTTTATATTAAAATCCTAGTAATTCTATATGAGTTTTTTTAAAAATGTGTTATAATCTTAAAGTATTAATCGTAGTGTTTTACTATGAATTGGGTTTGTAATAAATATTGTAGGAGGAAATTATGAGTCGTGAACTCTTAAGAATTGAAAATTTAAGCGCAGGCGTAGAGGATAAGGAAATCCTTAAAAATATAAATTTAACTGTTAACTATGGCGAAGTCCATGTAATTATGGGGCCAAATGGTTCCGGTAAGTCAACACTTGCAAATGTATTGATGAATAATCCTCAATACCAAGTTACATCTGGAAAAATATTTTTAGATGGTGAAGATGTTACTGAACAAACAACTGATAAGAGAGCAAAAAAAGGTATGTTCATGTCATTCCAAACACCAATGGAAGTGAGCGGGATAACTGTTGAAAACTTTATAAGAACTGCTAAATCAACTATTCAAGATGAAAACATATCTATTTTAAAATTTAAAAAAGAACTAAAAAATGAAATGGACAAATTGGACTTTGATGAGTCTTATGCTTCAAGATATCTAAACCAAGGATTCTCAGGCGGAGAGATGAAGAAGAATGAAATTCTTCAAATGTTAATATTGAATCCTAAACTAGCTATTTTGGACGAAACTGACTCAGGACTTGACGTAGATGCTACAAGAGTTGTGTCTGAAGGAATAGCAAGATTTGCTTCTGAAGATAATGCTGTAATTATAATAACTCACCATAGAGAACTTATTAAGAGTGTAGTTCCTGATTATGTGCATGTAATTATAAATGGTGAAATTGTTAAGGAATCAGATGCAAGCTTAATAGATGAGATAGAAGAAAAAGGATTTAATTGGATAAGAGAAGAGGTGAAGTAAGTGGTTACTAAGAAAACTCAAATTGATGAAATGGATAGAGGAATCTATGACATCAAAAACTCTTTTTCATATAGATCAAAAACTGAACAAGGTTTATCTGAAGAAATTATAAGACAAATATCAAGCGAAAAAAATGAACCAGAATGGATGCTTGAGTATAGATTAAAGGCTTTGGAAATATTCAACTCACAAGAAAATCCTACTTGGGGACCTGACTTATCCGAAGTTGATATACAAAAGGTAACAACTTACATCAGACCGGACGCTGATTTAACTGACGATTGGAAAAATGTACCGGATGAAATCAGAGATACATTTGACAAATTAGGTATTCCTGAAGCTGAAAAAGAAGCTCTGCTTTCAGGTGTAGGTGCACAATATGACAGTGAGGTTGTTTATCACAACATTCAAAAATATCTTTTAGATCAAGGTGTAGTCTACACTGATTTTGAAACTGGTCTTAGAGAATATCCTGAAATAGTAAAAAAATACTTCCAAAAATGTATAACTCCAACTTTGCATAAGTATGCAGCTCTTCACTATGCTGTATGGTCTGGTGGTAGTTTTGTTTACGTGCCAGAAGGTGTAAAGGTAGATGTGCCATTACAGTCTTATTTCAGACTTAATGCTCCAGGGGCGGGACAATTTGAACACACTCTTATAATTATCGAAGACAACGCATATTGTCATTTTATAGAAGGATGTTCAGCTCCTAAGTACAATGTATTGAACTTACATGCCGGTGGAGTAGAGTTGTTTGTCGGCAAAAACGCAACTCTTAGATATTCTACAATAGAGAACTGGTCAAGAAATATGTATAACTTGAACACAAAGAGAGCTGTGGTAGAAGCTCATGGAAAAATTGAATGGGTTTCAGGTTCTTTCGGTTCTAAAGTATCTATGTTGTACCCAACTTCTGTTTTAAGAGGAGAATATGCAAGCAGTGAATACACAGGTATCTCATTTGCGGGAGCGGGACAAAATATAGACACAGGAGCTAAGGCAATCCATACAGCTTCTCACACAAAATCAACTGTAAACTCAAAATCAATTTCTAAGTCTGGAGGAGTTGCAGTATATAGAGGATTGGTAAGTGTTTCTCCAAAGGCTCATGATGTTAAAAGTTCTGTATCTTGTGAATCATTGATGCTTGATAGCGAGTCTAGATCAGATACAATACCTGTAATAGATATTAAAAATAAGCATGTAGATTTAGGACACGAAGCAAAGATAGGAAGAATATCAGATCAAGTTATATTCTATTTGATGAGTAGAGGTATTCCAGAATCTGAAGCTAAAGCTATGGTAGTAAGAGGATTTGCTGAACCTATAGCAAAGGAACTTCCTATGGAATATGCTGTGGAAATGAATAACTTGATAAACTTAGAACTTGAAGGCTCTATAGGCTAGGAGGAGAAAATGGGAAATAAGATATATGGTAATAACTTGTCTTTTAGAACATTTGACTCTTCAAATGTAAATCAAGTTGAGTTAGAATTACCAGTTAATTTAACTGATAAGAGAGAACCAAAGGAAAGAGAATTCAAATCTGACTATGGTTTTTCTAAAGAAATAAAAGAACTAAATATAAATAACTATAATTACTATAAAGAAATAAGAGTTGGAAGTGGTGAAAGTTTAAATGAAACCATCGCTTACGATTCAAATGAAACTCTAGTTGAGTTGACAGACATTTATGCTGAATCTGGAGCAAAGCTTAACTTAGTTTTAAGATATGATGAAAAGACAAAATCTGATTTTAGAAGTTCACTTATAAGATTAAAGCTTGAAAAAAATTCAGTGGTGAATTTATTTATAGTTCAAATAGAAGAAAATAAAAAAGTTATCGAGTCAATAATCACAGATATTGATGAAAGCGCAACTTTAAACTTGTTCCAATATGAAATAGGAAGCGTTGAACTATACACTAATTTAAAGAGTAATTTAATTGGTGAGGATTCAAATATAAATATAAACAGTATTTATTTTGGATATGATAAAAATGAATTGAACCTATTCTATGATATCTATCACCATGCTAAAAAATCAAATTCAGATATTATGGTAAATGGGGCTCTTAGAGATGAAAGTTATAAGAACTTTAAATCAACATTAGATTTCAAAGAAGGTTCTAGCGGAGCTATAGGTTCAGAAGAAGAATATGCAACTTTATTATCTGATGATGTTGTAGCTTTGTCTGTACCGGTTCTATTGGCTCATGAAGATGATGTTCAAGGAAACCATGCAGCAAGTGCTGGAAAAATAGACACTGACTTATTATTTTATCTAATGTCAAGAGGACTTGACCAACAACAAGCAGAGTCTCTTATAGTATTATCAAGATTTGCAAAAGCTATAGACTCTATTGAAGATTATGAATTGAGAAATCTAATAAATGATAGAGTTCAAGAAATAGTTAGGAGATAATATGCTTACTAGAGAACAGGTTGAAAAAATTAGAGAAGACTTCGGCTATCTAAAGATGGATAAGAAGTATGTATACTTTGACAATGGAGCTACAACTCAAAAACCAATACAAGTTATAGATTCTCTAGGAGAATATTATAATTATGAAAATGGTAATCCACACAGAGGAGCACACCATTTTGCTATGGCATCTACAGATGTGTATGAAGGTGCTAGAGATAAGGTAAGAGAGTTCATAAATGCCAAGTCTTCTAATGAGATAGTGTTTGTTAGAAATGCTACAGAAGGACTTAACTTAATAGCATATAGCTGGGCTTTGGAAAATTTAAAAGCCGGCGATGAAATTTTAATTTCAATTATGGAGCACCATTCAAATTTAGTAACTTGGCAATATGTAGCCAAGAAAACAGGCGCTAAACTTGTCTATTTATACCTTGATGAAGAAATGCAAATAACAGACGAGGAATTTGAAAGTAAATTAAATGAAAACACTAAATTATTGAGTATAACTGCTGCTTCTAATGTGGTTGGAACTATGCCCAGCGTTAAAGAATTCATAAAAAAAGCCAAAGCTAAGTCAAATGCCACTTGTGTAGTTGATGCGGCTCAATATGCACCACACCATAAAGTTGATGTTCAAGAACTTGGATGTGATTTCTTAGTATTTTCAGGGCATAAGATGGTTTCGGCTATGGGAATAGGCGTTTTATACGGAAGAAAAGAACTTCTAAACTCTATGACACCATATATGTATGGTGGAGAGATGATAGAGTACGTATATGAAGATAAAAGTTCATACATGCCATCGCCTCAAAGGTTTGAAGCTGGCACAGTAAATGTTGACGGGGCTAAATCTCTAAAAACTGCAATAGAGTATATAGAGAACATAGGCATAGAAAATATTTATGAGTACGAATCTGAACTCACAACATATTGCTATGAAAAGATGAAAGCACTACCTTTTATAGAAGTTTATACAACTCCTGTAAAAGATAGAAGTCCATTGATAAGTTTCAATTTTATAGGAGCGCATCCACACGATGTGGCATCTATATTAGACAATTATGGAATAGCAATAAGAAGTGGACACCACTGTGCTCAACCATTACACAGAAAATTGGGGAATAATTTTTCTTGTAGAGCATCTTTTGCTTTTTATAATACTTTTGAAGAAATTGACTACTTTATTGAACATTTAGAAGATGTTAGGAGGATGTTGCAAATTGAATCTTAATGATATATATACCGAACTTATTTTAGAACAGAGCAGAAATAAAAGAAATAGAAGACATCTTGAAAATCCTACACATGTGGAATTAGGACATAATCCTTCATGTGGAGATGAAATAACACTTGAACTTAGAGTTAAAGATGAAAATATAGAAGATGCATCTTACACAGGAATCGGATGCGCTATATCTCAAGCATCTACTTCAATAATGATAGATACTATCAAGGGATTAGACACTCCAAAAGCTTTAGAGCTTAGCAATAAGTTTATAGCTATGGTAAAAGGTGAAATTTCCGATGAAGCTGATTTGGAGGATTTGGAAGATGCAATAGCATTTGAAAGCATTCAAAATTTACCTGCACGTGTTAAGTGTGCTGTTTTGCCTTGGTATACTTTAAAAGAAATGATTGAAAAAGACATCGAAAAGAAGAGTTTTAGGGTCTAGGTGATAAAATGAAGCTTTCTACAAAGGGTAGATATGGACTTATGGCAATGCACAGACTTTCTATAAACTATGGGAAGGGGCCTATATCTATAAGTGAAATAGCCAGAGAAGAAAATTTGTCAGAAGCTTATTTAGAACAGCTTTTTACATTATTAAAGAAAAATGATCTTGTAAAGAGTTCAAGAGGTGCTAAAGGAGGCTATCAGCTAAAAAAGGCTCCTGAAGAAACTAAGATTGGTGAAATTTTGAATGCACTTGAGGGGAATATAGCTATCTCTTGTAAAAATTTGAGCAGTTCAGATTGTAGAGGTATTAAAGCTTGCGAGGGAAACTCTTGTGCAACTAAAAACATACTAGATACTTTACAAGAAAAACTTGATAATGTTTTAGACTCGCTTACTTTAGCGGATATGGAGTAGTTATGGAAATTTATTTAGACAATGCTGCAACTACAAAAATTAGTGATGAAGTGCTTGAAGAGATGTTGCCATATTTGAAAGAATTTTATGGCAACGCTTCAAGCGTTTATTCAATTGGTAAAAAATCGAAAGAAGCCATAACCTTATCGAGAGATTTAATTGCAAAAAAATTAAATTGTAAAAGTAAGGAAATATTTTTCACATCTGGAGGTTCTGAAGCTGATAATTGGGCTATAAAAGGCAGCAAATTAAAGTCAAAACACATAATTTCGACGCCGATTGAACATGAAGCAGTTTTAGAAACCTTAGATTATATGAAAAGTCAAGGTTACGAAATTGAATTTTTAGACGTAGATAAAGATGGAATAGTAAAAATAGGCTCTTTAAAAGAAAAACTAAGAGATGATACAGCATTAGTATCTGTAATGTATGCCAACAATGAAATAGGAACTATACAACCCATTGAAGAAATTGGAGAAATTCTTAAGAATACGGATACTTTATTCCATGTAGATGCAGTACAAGCTCTAGGAGCTATAAAGATAGATTTAAAGAAATTAAATGTTGATATGATGAGTTTTTCAGCTCATAAGATACATGGGCCTAAGGGAGTTGGGGCTCTTTACATCAAAGATGGCACAAAGATAAATTCTCTTATAAATGGTGGTTCACAAGAGCGAAATAAAAGAGCCGGTACTGAAAATGTTGCTGGAATAGTTGGGTTTGCAAAGGCAGTTGAAATAGCTCAAGAAAATGTAGCTGAAAGAAACAAAGAAATCAGAAACTTAAGAGACAATCTATTAAGAGAACTTTTAAAAATAGATGGCGTGTATTTAAACGGAAGTATTGAGAAGAGGCTACCTGGGAATATAAATGTATCTATAGATGGGATTGACTCAAACATTTTACTTATGAATTTGGATATGGAGGGTGTTATGGCATCAATAGGGAGTGCTTGTAATTCTGGCTCTATAAATCCATCTTATGTATTAAAGGTAATAGGTAGAGATGATACCCTATCTAAAAATAGTTTAAGACTTACATTAAACGAGGAAAATTCGCAAGAGCAAATAAGCCAAGCTTCTGCTATAATAATAGAGAGTATAAATTCTCTAAGATAGAGAGGTGGAATATGCAAACTATGAAATTACAAGATATGGGAGTTGTAAATTTAACTCCTGAATTTTTAGTAATAGGCACGGCTACTTTAATTCTTTTGCTCTTATTTTTGACTATATACTACTTGATAAACATAGGCAATGTATATATTGAATCTGATAAGAGAATCAGAGTAGATTTAAAAGTTATTATAAATGTTTTGCTTGGAATAATAGTTCTTTATATATTTAGAATTATTTTGCGGAAATTTGGAGTTGTAGCAGATACCTTATGGGCTATATTCTTTGGTGCTGTAATAGCATTTGTTATAAATCCGATTGTAACTTTTTTAGAAACTAAAAATATAAAGAGAAAATTCGGCGTATTAATTGTATATGTAAGTATAATTCTTATATTCGGGATATTGATGGTTATTGTAATTCCTAAGACTGTTCAAGAAATTACGAATCTTTTGTTGAGGATACCTGTGGTATTTGAAAAGTTGGGAACTGACTTTGGGAAAATATTAGAAAACCTAAGCAAAGATAATTCTTCTACAATTTACCAATCTTTTGATTTAATGAAAATAGCAGATGGATTTAGAGATTCTGTAATGAAATTACTAAACAATTTACAAAATTCTGTTGTAGACAATCTAAAGAATGTAGGTAGTGGTGTTGGAGTTGTATTTTCAAAACTACTTAGAATAGTCTTAATGTTTATTTTTGCTTTTTACTTTACTGTGGATAAAGATAAATTTAAGAATAGTATCGTAAAGAATTTGCCAAGAAAATATAAGGAAGACATACTATATTTATCAATGAGAATTAACCAAGCGCTTTTAAACTTTGTTAAGGGAAGATTATTATTAGCATTTTTTGTTGGTTTCTTCACAATGATATATCTATTGATATTGAGAGTTGACTTTGCAATTGTAATAGGAATAATAACCATGATAGCGGATATAATTCCTTTTGTAGGACCTTTTATGGGGTTTGTACCAGCGGTGCTATTTGCGTTTATAGTATCTCCATTTAAAGCTCTTTGGGTTGCGATATTGTTTGTACTGTTGCAATGGGCTGAAAATAATATTTTAGCACCTAAGTTAATAGGTGATAAAACAGGGCTAAATCCAATTTTGGTTTTGATATCAATATTAATAGGTGGAGGTGTTTTCGGAGTATTAGGTATGATTTTATCAGTTCCAGTATTTTCTATAATCTTAATACTTGTTGACTACTTCAAAATAAAGTACAATGAAATAAATAGAGACATAGTTTAATAACCTCCCTATTAGGGAGGATTTTTATAATTGAGGTGTAAAAGAGGATGAAGAATTTAAAACTCCAAGAAATTAGAAGTGAATATTTAGAATTTTTTAAGGGAAAAGAACATCTTGTGTTGGACAGCTTTTCTTTGATACCAAAGGGAGATAAGTCACTTTTATTAATTGGGGCGGGTATGGCGCCAATGAAAAAATATTTTACTAAAGAATTGACCCCACCACATAGTAGAGTAACTACTTGTCAAAAATGTATAAGAACAGGCGACATAGATAATGTAGGAAAAACTGATAGACATGCCACTTTCTTTGAAATGCTTGGTAATTTTTCTTTTGGAGATTACTTCAAGACTGAAGCAATCAATTGGGCATGGGAATTTTTAACTGAAAGACTTGAAATTGAAAAAGAAAAGCTTTGGGTTACAGTTTATCAAGATGACGATGAAGCTTTTGCCATTTGGAGAGATCAAATAGGTATACCAGAAGAAAAAATCGTAAGATTAGGTAAAGAAGATAACTTCTGGGAACTTGAAGTTGGTCCATCAGGTCCTTGCTCTGAAATCTATGTAGATAGAGGAGAGAAATATGGTTGTGATGATCCAAACTGTAAACCGGGATGTGACTGTGATAGATTTATAGAAGTTTGGAATCTTGTGTTCACTCAATTTGATAAAGATGAACAAGGGGTATACCATCCACTATCTCATCCAAACATAGATACAGGTATGGGATTAGAAAGAATCTCAACTGTACTTCAAGGAACAAATAATATATTTGAAATAGACGCTCTACAAAATATTATAAAGGCTATATCAAAAATATCTGGAATCACTTACGGAGAAGATGCTAAAAAAGATGAGTCTATGAGAGTTATTACAGACCATATAAGAGCTATGACTTTTATGATTTCAGACTCTATAAGACCTTCAAACGAAGGAAGAGGATATGTTCTTAGAAGACTTATAAGAAGAGCTGCAAAACACGGTAAAAACCTTGGAATAGATGGAAGTTTCTTATATCAATTGACAGATGAAGTTATTTCATCATGGGGCAAGCACTATACAGACCTTGAAACTAATAAAGATAAGATAAAACAAGTAATTAAACTTGAAGAAGAAAAGTTTGCTCAAACAATAGATAAGGGAACTTTAATGTTAGATGATGAAATAAAATCACTAAAAGAAAAAGGTTCTGATGTTTTAAGTGGAGAAACAGCATTCAAACTATATGATACTTATGGATTCCCTATAGATTTAACTGAAGAAATTATCAATGACAACGGATTGAAACTTGATAGAGATGGATTCTTTGCGCTAATGGAAGAACAAAGAAACAGAGCTAGAGCCGCAAGAGATGACTCAGATGAAATGGGTTGGTCAAGTAATGAATCTGAAGGTGTTTATGATGGATTTGAAAACGAATTTGTAGGATACGAATTGAATGAAGTAGACACAGAAATAACTCATATATTACTTGCTGGAAAAGAAGTTTCTGAATTACAAGAAGGAGAAAAAGGTGCTGTAATCTTATCTAAGACACCATTCTACGCACAATCTGGTGGACAAATAGGTGATACTGGTTCAATAGTTTCAGATAAATTCATCCTTAAAGTTATAGATACTAAAAAAGCTAAAAATGGAGTTCACATCCACCTTGTAGAAGTTGAAGAAGGACTTTGCCAATTAGGAAAAGTTACTGCAAAAATAGATGTTAGCAGAAGACATGACATAAGACGTAATCACTCAGTAACTCACCTTCTACATCAAGCCTTAAAAGACACTCTAGGAGATCATATAAATCAAGCTGGATCAGAAGTTGGACCTGATAGAATGAGATTTGACTTCACTCACTTTGAAGGAGTGAATGCAGAATTTTTAGAAAAAGTAGAAGCTATAGTAAATGAAAAAATATTCGAAGCTCTTGAAGTTAAGACTACAATAACTGACCCTAAGGGAGCTTATGAAATGGGAGCTATAGGACTTTTTGAAGAAAAATATTCTGACGAAGTAAGAGTTTTAAGTATGGGAGATTACTCTATGGAACTTTGTGGAGGAACTCATGTAAACAACACTGCAGAAATTGGAATGTTCAAAATCTTATCAGAGAGTGGAATTTCATCTGGAGTTAGAAGAATAGAAGCTATAACAGGACCGGCTGTTTATGAGTATCTAAATTCTTTAGAAGCTATAAGAAATGAATCAGCTCAAATATTAAAAGCTAATAAAACAGAAGTTGTATCAAAAATCTCAGCATTAGTTAATTCAGTTAAAGAATATGAGAAAGAGATAGAAGAGATTAAACTTAAGTCAGCAAAAGACGAATTATCTGATATAATAGACTCTGTAAAAGTTAAAAATGATGTTTCTTATGTAACATATAGTTTTGATGGAGTAGATGTAAATACTCTTAGAAATATTGCAGATGATATTAGAGAAAAAATGGGTAATATTATAGTGTTACTTTCTACAGTTGTAGATGGAAAAGTTAATTTTGTCTGTGCTGTTTCAAAAGAATTAATATCTAAAGGATATGCTGCTGGTAATATAGTAAAAGAAGTTGCTAAAATTGCTCAAGGTGGCGGTGGTGGTAGACCAGATATGGCTACTGCAGGCGCAAAAGATGTTAGCAAAGTACAAGAGGCATTGTCTAAATTAGAAGAATTGATTTAAGATAAGTATTTCTATGTTATAATTGCAGGAGGAATATTATGAACGACAAAAATCAAACACAAATTTTTGAAAAACAAGCTTTAGAATCTGAGATATTTAAAAATATTTTAAAAACAGTTTATGCAGCTCTTGAAGAAAAAGGGTATAATCCAATAGATCAAATCATTGGATATATCTTATCAGGAGATCCGACATATATAACAAGTCATAATAATGCTAGATCTATTATTCAAGAAATTGAAAGAGATGAACTTTTAGGGGAATTACTTAGAGTTTATCTAAAATAATTAATTAGTAATAAGCTGTTAAATAAAATGAGATGGATATCCATCTCATTTACATATTGTAGTTTAATAGCCAATATGTACCTTTGAGGTTGTGGTTATGGAAAGAATACTTGGACTCGATGTTGGAGATAAGTGGATTGGGGTAGCTGTAAGTGATGATTTACTTATGATGGCTCAACCAGTATGTACTCTAGAGAGAGTTTCTAATAAAAAAACATATGAAGAAATTTACGAAATGATTTTAGAATATAAAGTGGACACAGTTGTAGTGGGATTGCCTAAGAACATGAACAATACAATAGGTCCACAAGCTGAAAAAGTAGTAAAATTTTCTGAAAAGCTAAAAAATAAATACAAAGTGGAAATTGTCTATATAGACGAGAGAATGACAACTCTTTCTGCTGAGCGAGTATTGATAGAAGGAAATGTTAGGCGTGAAAACAGAAAAAAATATGTGGATAAGATAGCAGCCACATATATTTTACAAACTCACCTTGATATTTTAAGGAGGAATAATGCATAGGCAACTTTTTATTGATGAGTATGACAATGTAGTTGCTTTTTTGATAAAAGCTGAGTTTAACATAGATGAAGAACGCTATGTTGCTATAGCTCCTGTTGATGATCCGGGTTCAAAAACTTATATATACAAGATAGAAGTTGACCCATATGGTAGTGAGAGTATTACTATGCCGGAACGCTCAGAATTATATGACGCCTTTAAGGCATACGAAAAAGTGAAAAATGATGCGCTTCAGTGAGGTGTTTAATGGATAATAGTGTTGAAAATGTAAAAGAGATTTTAAAACAATATGGACATAAATTTACTAGACAAAGAGTAGAAATCTATAAGGTGTTTACAGATAACGAGGGAGCTCATTTGTCAACAGAAGAAGTCTATAAAGAAGTTTCTGAAAGAAATAAAAATATTGGTATAGCAACTGTATATAGAACAATGCTTTTATTTGAAGAAGTTGGAATTTTAGATAAGATAAGTTTTGACGACGGTGTTACAAGATATGAATTAAAGCATGAGTCTGGGGAAGAACATAGACATCACCATTTAATTTGTGTAGATTGCGGAAAAGTAACAGAAGTAAAATTAGATTTATTGGATAATCTAGAAAAAGAAATAGAAGAAGAGGAAAATTTTAAAATAGTTGACCACAGCCTTAAATTCTATGGACATTGCAAAGACTGCTATCAAAAGTTAAAAGGAGAATAGATGAAAAATAATGGCAGAGTTAGGATAATTCCTCTGGGAGGAATGCTTGAAATCGGTAAAAATCTAACTCTAGTAGAGTATAAAGATGAAATATTAATAGTTGACTGTGGGATGACATTTCCAGGTCATGAACTACTGGGAATAGATGCCGTAATTCCTGATGTAACGTATTTAATAAAGAATAAAGACAGGATAAAAGCTATGATATTGACTCATGGTCATGAAGACCACATAGGAGCAATACCATACGTTTTAAGAAAGATAAAAATGCCTATATATGGTACAGCGTTGACAATAGGTTTACTTGAAAATAAATTAAAAGAACACAATATCGGAAAAGTAGATTTGCATGTTGTAAACGACGGGGATAATGTAAAGATAGGCAAGATGGAAGTGGAATGGATTCATGTAAATCATTCAATTCCTGGAGCTTGTTGTCTAGCTATAAAGACTCCTCTAGGATATGTATTCCATTCAGGAGACTTTAAAGTAGATTTCACTCCTATATCAGGTAAAATAATAGATTTAAACAGAATCGCTCAAATAGGAGATGCTGGAGTTTTAGCGATGATTACTGAGTCTACAAATATACTACGTGAAGGTTACACTATGAGTGAGAGTTCAGTAGGGGAAACTTTCAATAGAATATTTGCGAGCACTCCGGATGCTAGAATAATAATAGCTACATTTGCATCAAATGTTCACAGAGTACAACAGATTATAAATGCAGCTGAAAAATTTGGTAGAAAAGTTGTGCTTTCAGGTAGATCAATGCTTAATGTTACAGAGACTGCTATTAAGCTTGGATATATGAAAGTAAAAAAAGGCACTATTATAGATGTCAAAGAAATGGGCAAGTATAATGATAATGAGTTGGTATTGATAACAACAGGTTCTCAAGGAGAGCCGATGAGTGCCCTTACAAGAATTGCCTATAATGAACACAGAAAAATTCAACTTACTTCAAATGACGTTGTAATATTATCTGCGACTCCAATCCCTGGAAATGAGAAAGATGTTTCTAGTGTAATAAATAAGCTTTTAGAATCTGGAGCAAAAGTTATATATGAATCTCTTGGTGAAATACATGTTTCAGGACACGCTTGTGAAGAAGAGCATAAGTTATTACAATCTCTTGTAAAACCTAAGTATGTAATACCTAACCATGGAGAGTATAGACACTTACTAAGACATGCTGAAGTGGCAGAAAGCATGGGAGTTCCTAGAGAAAATATATATATTATGGAAAATGGTAATGTATTAGAAATCTCTGAAGATGGAGCTAAATTAGTTGCAGATGTACCATCAGGAGATATTTTGGTTGATGGACTTGGAATTGGCGATGTTGGAAATATTGTATTAAGAGATAGAAAACACTTAGCAGAAGATGGTTTAATCGTTGTGGTTGTTACAATTTCTAAGAAAGACGGAAAAGTTATTTCAGGACCTGACATTATATCTAGAGGATTTGTATATGTAAGAGAATCTGGAGATTTAATGGAAGATTCTAAAAATGTTGTTAAAGATACATTGCAACAGTTAGAAAATAAGAAGTTAGGAGATTGGGCATCAGTTAAAACATCAATAAGAGATGATTTAAAATCATTCTTATTTAGTCAAACTAAGCGTAATCCAATGATACTTCCAATAATTATGGAAATTTAAGGAAATCATAAGATTTCCTTTTTTTGTGAGGATTATATGGAAAACGAAGTTTATAGAGAAGTAGTTTATGATCATGTGATAGACTATATAAATTCATTTAGCAATCCGGAATATCTAAAAGATATGAGAGATTATGCTATAGAAAATCATGTTCCAATTGTGGAAAAAGAAACAGAGAGCTTTATAAAATTTTTGTTTAGCACAACAAAACCTAAAAAAGTTTTGGAACTTGGAACTGCAATAGGATACTCAGCTATATCTTTTACTACGGATTCAACTATTGAGTCTTATACAACAGTTGAGTTGCGAGAAGATTTTACAAATATTGCCAGAGATAATATCAAGAAATATGGTCTTGATAAAAAGATAGAAGTTTTAAATGGTGATGCCTATGAAGTAGTGCAAACACTTCAAGACCAGTATGATATAATATTTATTGATGCAGCTAAGGGCCAATATAAAAAATATTTTGACAAATGTGAGAAACTTTTAAAAGAAGAGGGAATAATCATTTGCGATAATATATTATTTAGAGGCATGGTAACTAAAAAAGAATTAGCTGTCAGAAGAAAGAGAACTATAATCAAGAGATTGAATGAGTTTATAAGTTATGTAAAAAAAGATGAAAGATTTGTATCAAGCATCCTCCCAATAGGAGATGGATTGTTATTAGTTAGGAGAAAAGTTTGAAAAAAATAGAATTACTTGCGCCAGCTGGAGATTTAAATAAACTATACACAGCAATTGACTACGGTGCAGATGCAGTTTATTTAGGTGGAGAGAGCTTTGGACTTAGAAAAGCTTCTAAAAATTTTACAATAGAAAACATTAAAAAAGGTGTAGAATATGCACACGCAAGAGGTAAAAAAGTCCATGTTACAATGAATATTATCCCGCATGAAGATGATATAGTAGGTGTTGAGGAGTACGCTAAACAACTAGAAGAAGCTGGAGTTGATGCTGTAATTGTTTCCGACCCGGGTATGTTTATGAGAATTAAAGAAGCTACTAACATAGACATTCATATTTCAACACAAGGTTCAGTTACAAATTCTTCAACAGTTAATTTTTGGTATAAGATGGGAGCAAAGAGAGTTGTTCTTGCGAGAGAATTATCTTTAGAAGAAATCAGAAAAATTGTATCTGAATCACAAAACAAAATAGAAATTGAAACTTTTGCACATGGAGCTATGTGTATGTCTTATTCTGGAAGATGTCTTTTGTCAAACTATATGACAGGAAGAGATGCAAACCAAGGCGATTGTTCGCAAGCTTGTAGGTATAAATACTATTTGGTGGAAGAAAAGAGACTAGGAGAGTATTTTCCAATTGAAGAGCATGAAGAAGGCTCATTCATTTTAAATTCAAAAGACCTTTCCATGATTGAACACATAGATGACCTGATAGAATCTGGAATAGCAAGTTTAAAAATCGAAGGAAGAGTTAAGAGTGAGTATTACTTAGCCACTGTAATTAGAAGTTATAGAATGGCAATAGATGCTTACTATGCAGATCCTGAAAATTATAAATTTGATAGCTCGCTTCTTGAGGAAATTAAAAAGGTTAGCCACAGAGATTTCACTACTGGATTCTTCTATGGAAAAGCAAATGAAGATTCACAAGTTTATACTGACAACTCTTATATAAGAGGATATGATTTTGTTGGGATAGTCTTAGAATATAACAAGGAAACAAAGCTTGCAAAGGTAGAACAAAGAAATAGAATCTTTAAAGGTGAATCTGTAGAGATATTTGGACCTTCTGTAAAGCATTTTTCTCAAAAGTTAGATTACATGACAGATGAAAAAGGTGTTGAGATAGAAGTTGCAAATAAAGCTAAACAAATTTTTTATGTGAAGTTAGACCAAGATGTAGAACCTGGTTACTTAATGAGGAAAGAAATATGAGAGATCCAATTATTATAGGAATAGCTGGAGGGTCAGGATCTGGAAAGAGCACTGTAACTAATGAATTAGTTTCTATGTTAGATACTGAAAGAGTAACAGTAATAGAAGAAGATAGTTACTATAAAGATCAATCTAATGTGGCTTTTGAACAAAGGGTTAAAACAAATTATGACCACCCTTTTGCCTTCGACCATGACCTTTTAATTGAACATTTAAAAAAATTAAAGAGCAAACAGAGCATAGAAAAGCCGATATATGATTATGAAGTTCACAATAGGAAAAAAATAACAGAAACTGTTGAATCAAGAGAAGTCATAATCTTAGAGGGCATATTGATATTAAGTGAAGAAGAAATAAGAGATTTACTTGATATTAAGGTTTTTGTTGATACAGATAGCGATGTTAGAATTATAAGAAGAATTCTAAGAGATATGAAAGAAAGAGGAAGAAGCTTAGATTCTGTCATCCTTCAATATATGTCAACTGTTCGTTCAGCTCATCTGCAATTTGTAGAACCATCTAAGAGATATGCAGATGTAATCATTCCTGAAGGTGGGTATAATAAAGTTGCAATTGACCTTATATATTCAAAAATCAAGAAATTTTTAGATGAAGAGTAAATAATTCATTGACAAAATTTATAAAAGTATGTATAATTAGTGTATTGTTTAAGTAGAAGTCCGTTCTCACCTTACGACAACAGAGTTTTAAGGTTATTTAAGAATTAATTTTGTATTCTTGCGGGTTTCTATGCCCGCTTTTTTTATTGTAAATTTTTGCATGGAGGTGCTAGTATTAAAGAACTTCAAATTAATGAAGAAATTAGAGACAAGGAAGTCAGATTAGTCGATGACGAAGGAAACCAAGTCGGAGTTGTAGCGAGAAGCAGAGCTTTAGAGATGGCCTTTGAAAAGAAACTTGACTTAGTAAATGTGGCTCCAAACTCTAAACCACCAGTGTGTCGTATCATGGATTATGGAAAATATAAATATGAAATGATAAAGAAAGAAAGAGATTCTAAGAAAAAACAACGTGTTATAAATATCAAGGAAGTTAGATTAACTCCAAATATTGAAAAACACGACTTAGAAACTAAAGTTAAACACGCTAAGAAATTTCTATCTAACGGAGATAGAGTAAAAGTTGCAGTTCGCTTCAGAGGAAGAGAAATGGGACATACTGAAATAGGTAAAGAAGTTTTAGAAAAATTTGTTGAAATGGTTTCTGATAGTGGAACTGTTGATAAAAAACCTAAGTTGGAAGGTAGAAACATGATTATGTTTTTGGCTCCAAGCAAAGAAGAAAACTAGGAGGAATATTATGGGAAAAATGAAAACTCATAGAGCATCAGCAAAGAGATTCAAAAGAACTGGCTCTGGAAAAATTAAGAGATATACAGCGTTTAAAGGACATTTAACTGGTAAAAAATCAGCTAAAAGAGTTAGAAGTCTTAGAAAATCACAAACAGTAAGCAAGGGTGATCAAAGAAGAATTGATCACATGATTCCATAGGAGGTAAATATAGATGGCTAGAATTAAGAGAGCAGTTAACGCTAAGAAAAAGCATAAAAAGATTTTAAAACAAGCTAAAGGATATTTTGGAGCAAAATCAAAGTTATTCAGACCTGCAAACCAAGCAGTTATGAAATCACTTAACTACGCATTTGCTGGTAGAAAACAAAGAAAAAGAGATTTCAGAAAACTTTGGATTGCAAGAATTAATGCTGCTGCAAGATTAAACGGAATGAGCTATTCTAAATTTATCTCAGGACTTAAGAATGCAAACATCGAAGTAAACAGAAAAATGCTATCAGAAATGGCAATTAACGATCCTAACGGATTTGCAGAACTTGTAAAAGTTGCAAAAGGTGAATAATTTAAAGAAAAGCGTGTCTTAAAGTGAATATTATAAATTCAAAGTTCCATTCTTTAATGTATAAGTTGTTTCACAATCCACCGATGATAATAGGACTGAGCTTTTTGTTCGTAATACTATTTGGAGCTGTACTTTTAAATACTCCTGAAGCAAGTGTTTCTGGAGAGAGAATTGGTTTTGTGAATGCACTTTTTACAGCCAGTTCAGCAACTTGTGTAACTGGTTTGATAGTTGTAAATACAGCGTCATATTTTTCAGTTATGGGCAAGGTTGTAATATTAGCTCTTATACAAATTGGTGGAATGGGTACAATGGTGCTATTTTCATTAATAGCAATGCTGTTTAATTTCAAAATTGGACTAAGAGAGAGAATTTTAATTAAAGAGCAATTAAATCAAGATACATTGTCTGGATTGGTTAAACTTACTAAATCTGTAATAAAGATCAGTTTGTTTATAGAATTAGTAGGTGCACTTATTTTATCTATAAGATTCATTCCTATATATGGACTTGAAAAGGGTATAGCTTTTTCGATATTCCATTCAATTTCAGCTTTTTGTAATGCTGGATTTGATATAATAGGTGATTCTTTAATGAGTTATCCAACGGATTTAATTTTAAATCTGACTATAGCTGTACTAATTATATTAGGAGGGTTAGGGTTTACCGTATTTATAGATATAATGAGAAAGAGAAGTATCAAACGTACTAGCCTTCACACTAAAATGGTTTTAATAGTCACTTCAATTTTATTAGTTTTAGGTACTGTATTTTTTTATCTAATAGAAAGAGAAGGTACATTGATCAACTATGCTGAAGCGGATAAGTGGCTTATATCATTTTTTCAATCTACTATATCTAGAACAGCTGGATTCAACTCAGTAGATATGGGAGTTGTGCATTATTCAACTGCAGTTATATTGATGATTTTGATGTTTATAGGAGGTTCTCCTGCTTCTACTGCTGGAGGATTGAAGACAACAACTTTTGGTGTGATCTTATTTACTACAATATCAGTGTTTAAAGGAGAGAGGGATGTAGTCTTCTTGAAGAGGACTATACCTAGAGATACAGTTTCAAAGGCAATAGCTATAACTGTAATTTACTTAGGAGCGGTCATAATAACCACTTTATTAATAACTATAGTAGAAGTAGATAAGTTTAATCTTTTAGATGTGTTGTTTGAAACAATCTCTGCATTTGCAACAGTTGGTATATCTAGAGGGATAACTTCTGAATTATCTGCAGCATCTAAGATTATTATTACAGTGTCTATGTATCTTGGAAGAGTAGGTCCTGCAACATTAGCCGTTGCACTTATGAAGCGTAGAAAGACTGTACTTTATAAGTATGCAGAAGGAGATATAGTTGTTGGATAGGAGGATTTATGAAATCATATGTAGTTTTTGGATTAGGTAGATTTGGTTCTACTGTTGCAATCACACTTTCCGAACTTGGATATGATGTATTAGCTGTAGATTCAAATTTTGATAGAGTGCAATCTGTTGCAGATAAAGTTACTACAGCTATACAAGTGGATATGATGGATGAAAATGCGACTGAAAATTTGGGATTAAAGAATTTTGATGGAGCTGTTGTTGCTATAGGTGAGAATTTTGAAGCGGCAATAATGTCATCGATTGTAGCTCAAGAAGCAGGCATACCTTTGATAATAGCTAAAGCTAATACTGTAAGGCAAGGCAAAATTTTACAAAAAATTGGAGTAAATGAAGTTGTTTATCCTGAAAAGGATATGGGTTCAAGGGTGGCATACAATTTGACATCTAAGAATTTACTTGATTATATACAAATTTCACAAGAGTTATCGATAGCTGAAATAAGAACTTTACCTTCATGGTGGGATAAAACTATTGAGAACTTGGAAATTAGAAATAAGTTCAACATTACAATACTTGGTATCGAAAGAAACGGCAAAGTGGAGGTTAACCCTGCACCGGATACTGTTTTGAGAGATGATGATATTCTTATTATTGTGGGTAAAGATGAACATATAAAGATGGTTGAGAAAAAGTCTTAACTTGACACTTGGTGTATAATTAAAGTAGTTTCCTAAATAAGGAGGGCAATCTCATGATAACAATAGAAAAAGTAGATTATGTAATGAACGTCACTGGAGCTGATTATAAAGTAGTTAAAAATGCTTTACTCGATGCTAATGGAGATGTTGAGAAAGCAGTTGAAATTATAAGAGCTTCTGTAAATCATTATGAAAACGAAGAAAAAGAAAAAAATGATTTCTTTAAGTTTGAAGATATTAGATTTGAAGATATTAAAACAGCTATAAAAGATATTTGGAATACTACAAATGCAACAAAAATTTTAGTTGAAAAAGATGGCGAAACAGTAATTAATATTTCTCTTACTGCAGCATCACTAGGTGCTATCTTGGCTCCTATTGCTACATTTATAGGAATGGGATCAGGTCTTATCGCTGATTATGATTTCAAAATTGTTACAGCTGATAAAGAAGAGATTAATATTAAAGAATATATATTAAATATGAAAAATAAGTAAGGAGAAGTAAAATGCAAAAAGACATTCAACCAGAATACAAAGAAGTAACAGTTACTTGTGCTTGTGGTAACACATTTAAAACAGGTTCTGTTAAAGAAGATTTAAAAGTTGAAATTTGTTCTGCATGTCACCCATTCTACACAGGAAAACAAAAAACTGCTGAACACGGTGGACGTATAGAAAAATTCAACAGAAAATATCAAAGATAAATGTAAAATGGTTAGCAAGGAGCTAGCCATTTTTTATAATAGGAGAGAAAGATGGAGAAAAAGGCATTTAAAACTACTATAGGTGGACAAGCTCTTATAGAAGGTGTAATGATGAGAGGGCCTTCTAAAATAGCAGTAGCAGTTAGAAAACCTACAGGGGATATAGAACTTAAAGTTGAGAAGGCTAAAGATCTTTCTGAAAAATATAAAGTATTAAAATTGCCTATTTTTAGAGGTGCATATAAACTTATTGACGCAATGATTGTTGGAGTAAATGCATTGATGTTTTCAGCTTCATTTTGGGATGAAGAAGAAAAAACGGACAGTAATTTTGAGGTATTCACAACTGTTGCGATATCAATGCTATTGGCTATTGGGATATTTATGGTAATTCCATCTATGGTGGCTGGACTATTAAAAGATGTTTTAAATTCATCTATTGCTTTAAATTTATTTGAAGGAGTTCTAAGGCTGATTATATTTTTTATATATCTGCACTATATCTCAAAATTAGAGGATATAAAAAGGGTTTTTGAATACCATGGAAGTGAGCATAAATCTATACATTGCTATGAAGCAGGAGAAGAGCTTACTGTTGAAAATGTTAAAAAATATCCAATAGAACATCCAAGATGTGGAACAAGCTTTTTATTTATGGTCATGATTATAAGTATAGTAGTCCTATCTTTTTTTGGATGGCCTAACCCAATAGTTAGAGTATTAACTCGTATTGTGGCAATGCCTATAATTGCCGGAATAGCTTATGAAGTGAACAGATATGTGGGTAAGAGTGATTCTGGAATATGCAGAGTTATAAGGATACCTGGGCTAAAAATACAAAAATATGCTACTGTTAGAGAGCCATCAGATGATATGATAGAAGTTGCAATAGCAAGTTTAGAAGCTGTACTTCCAACAGATGGGGAAAGTGACTTATGGAAATAAAGAGAGCTTTTGAATTAGGAAGAGAATACTATAAAGAGTCTGAATATGCAGATGTAAATAGAGAAATGAAGATGATTCTTTCTGGAATATTAGACATTGAAGAGTCTTATTTGATTATTCACAACGATTTTGATATCAGCATAGATGATGAAAAAAAGTTTTTTGAAATTTTAGAGAGAAGAAAAAATGGTGAACCACTACAGTATATTTTAGGGCATCAGTTTTTCTATAAATATGATTTTATAGTGGATGAGCATGTTTTAATTCCAAGATATGATACTGAAATCAGCGTTGAGGCACTCTTAAAAGTAGCTAAAGCTGGAGATGAGGTATTAGAACTAGGATGTGGAACAGGCTGCGTTTCTATAAGTTTAGCTTTAGAATGTCCAAACTTGAATATAGATTGTGTTGATATTTCAGAATATGCACTTCAAAATACATTAAAGAATGTAGAAAAATATAATTGTAAAAATATAAATGTTATTAAAAGTGATTTATATCAAAATATAGACAAAAAATATGATATTATTTATTCAAATCCACCTTATATACCAACAGAAGATATAAAAGATTTACAAAAAGAGGTTCAACATGAGCCAATGTTGGCTTTAGATGGTGGAGCTGATGGTTTAGATATTTATAAAAGAATTGTAAAAGATTTAGATAAGTATCTGAAAGATAAAGGATTTTTAATTTTAGAAATTGGTTATGATCAAGCGAATGATTTGGTAAATTTATTAAAAGATTATAACACTTGTGTTTTAAAAGATTTATCAGGCCATGACAGAGTTGTCATAGCTACAAAGGGAGATATGGATGTACGAAAATTTAGAAGCTTTTGAGGAAAAATTTAAAAGTTTAGAGCAGGATTTGATGGATGTTAACATTATAAGTGATTCCAAAAAATATCAAAAGACTGCCATTGAACATGCTGAAATTGAGCCTATAGTACTTAAATATAGAGAATATAAAACTCTTGTAAATACTATAAAAGACAATAAAGATATGTTACGTGATAATATAGAAGACGATCTTAAAGATTTAGTAAAAGAAGAACTAAAAGAAGCAGAAGATAGATTGGAAGTAGTAGAAGAAGAACTTAGAATATTACTTATACCAAAAGATCCTAATGACAATAAGAATGTAATCATGGAAATAAGAGCAGGAGCTGGTGGAGACGAAGCAGCTCTATTTGCTGGAGTTCTATATAGACAATATGTCAGATATGCAGAAAGACAAGGTTGGAAAACTGATATCATGAACACTAATGAAATAGGCATTGGTGGATACAAAGAAGTTGTATTTATGATAATTGGTAAAGGGGCTTATTCTAGATTGAAATATGAATCTGGAGTGCATAGAGTTCAAAGAGTTCCTGAAACAGAATCATCAGGCAGAATTCATACTTCTACTGCTACAGTGGCAGTGCTTCCGGAAGTTGAGGATGTTGAAGTTGAAATAGATCCAACTGAAATTAAATTTGATGTATTCAGAGCATCAGGTAATGGAGGCCAATGTGTAAACACAACTGACTCCGCAGTTAGACTTACTCATATTCCAACTGGTTTAGTAATAAGTTGTCAAGATGAAAAGAGTCAATTGAAGAATAAAGAAAAAGCTTTAAAGGTTCTTAAGACTAAGCTATATGATTTGAAGATGAGAGAGCAACAAGGTGAGCTATCTGATCAAAGAAGTGCTCAAATTGGTACTGGAGATAGATCTGAAAGAATTAGAACTTATAATTATCCACAAGGAAGAGTTACAGACCATAGAATTTCATTAACTCTTCATAAGATCGACCAAATAGTTGATGGAGATATAGATGAGATAATAGATGCACTTACTAGTGCAGATCAAGCTGCTAATATAAATAAAGCTTAGTATTGAATAAAATTTGGATAGTCCCTATAATAGTATTGTATGAATGAACAACTGTAATTAGGGGGTAATATTATGAATCACATGACAAGTGACAATCTAAGATCAGCTTTCGGAGGAGAAAGCCAAGCTCATATGAGATACAGAATATGGGGTAACTTAGCTAAAAAAGAAGGATTTGAAAACATCGCTAGACTTTTCGAAGCAACTTCTGATGCTGAACAAGTTCACGCAACACTACATTTCAATGCATTAAAAGATGTAGCAGGAGATTTTCCTGTAACTTCTATGGCAGGATTTGGTATTGGCACATTAAAAGAAAATCTTGAAGGCGCTAAAGGTGGAGAAGTTTTTGAATATACTCAAATGTATCCAGCTTATATAGCTGTAGCTGAAATGCAAGGTGAAAAAGAAGCTGTTAGAGCAATGAGATTTGCAATAGAAGCTGAAAAAGTACATGCTGAAAGATATCAAGCAGCTATTGATGCAGTTGAAGCAGGAAAAGATCTTGAAGCAGATAAAATTTTACTTTGCCCAGTTTGTGGATATATTGGCTTTGAAGAAATAGAAAAATGTCCAATCTGTGGAGCTAAAGGTTCTGTATTTGTAGCATACTAATTATAAAACTAAGGGTTTGAGTGTAGGTTAAACTACACTCTTTTTTCTGCAAAAATTAGTTAAACACAAGCTGATAATTTTATATAAAAATTTCTATAAGTTTTATATAAAAACTTCTATAAGGTATAGGTTTATATTGGTAGAATTTATCTTGACTTTAGTATGTGAAATTGTTACTATAATACCGAAAGAAAAATTGAGAAGCGAAAGGCTTAGGAGGTCACATATGTATAATTCAAAGATCAAAAGTGAGCAAACTGATGGTTTATTTGAGGCAATTTTAACTTTGACGAATTGTCAAATCAAATGCAACACCTATGGTAAGAGACCAAAAAGTTCTTCTTTAGGTGTTTTATATTTTATACATTTTCTAGGTCTATTATTCATTAAACTTAAGTTATAATTTAATTCATCAATATTCACTTCTGATAAATCCATACCCTTAGGATAAAACTCCCTCAAAAGTCCGTTACTATTTTCATTTGTACCTTTTTGCCATGCACAATAGGGATCACAAAAATAAGTTTTGCATCCTAATTCTTTTTCTATTTTCTCAAATTCTGAAAATTCTTTACCTCTATCAAAGGTTATTGTTTTTACTAATTCTTTTGGATAATCTTTTAATGCATTTATTATTGCTGGTGTTACGCTTTCCGACTTTCTATTTTCAACTAGGATTGCTATATAATATCTAGATTTTCTTTCTGCTAAAGTTACGAAACAACATCTACTTTTCCTTTTATGATCTAATCTGCCTGATTCCACTGTATCTGCTTCCCAGTGGCCTAATTCTTGCCTTCTGTATATCTCTTTAGGTCTTTTCTTAATTGTTCTACCTTTATCATTGAATTTTCCTCTTTTTTCTGCTGGCCTTTTAAATTTAGCTTTTCTTCTCAAATTTTTCATACTAGTTTTTGGCAGCTTTTTGGCGTGTATCATTCTATATATCGTTGATGTAGATGGTAATTCATGAATCTCATTTGTGTTTCTATTTGATATTTGTTCAGGGGACCAATGTTCGTTAATCTTTACAGTTAAATAATCAATAACATCTTTAGAAAATTTACTTTTTCTATGGCAGTCTTTTCTTCTATCAATATATTTATCATTTGCCTTTATCGGAAAGTACTTAGTGTAACTTCCCCTACTAACTTTTATCTTAGATGAATTTCTTTTAATTTCTCTAGATATTGTACTAGGTGACCTTTTAAGTGCTTGTGCAATTTTCCTTATACTCATTCCTAAATTTAAAAATTGGTAAATACAAGATCTTTCTTCTATGGTAAGATGGTTATAGCTCATAGTTAATCACTCCTTTTAATATGTTTTGTTTGGTCACTTACATATTAACACAGCTGATTAGCTATGAGTTTATTTATGTTGCACTTGTTATGATAAATTATCCTTTGGAAACACCTGAAGAATGCTATAGATTTTTTGAGGACATTTGTACTGTCAAAGAAGTTCAAGCAATAGCACAAAGACTCCAAGTAGTAAAACTATTGATAAAAAATAAAACTTACCATGAAATAGAATCTGAAACAGGAGCAAGTACTGCAACAATTTCTAGAATTAATAGAAGTTTAAATTATGGTTCTGACGGTTATAAAGTTGTTCTTGAAAAATTAAATTTTTTAGATAAAGAAGAATAATGATCTAATAAAAAAAGAACCCTTCAGACGAGGGGTTCTTTTAGTTTGTCTTTACAATTATGGTTTTAAAATTTGTATAAGTCACAAGACCGGGTATTTTAGCCGGATGTCTTTTAACGTATTTTTTCAACGTATAATCGACCGGTATATTATTGGATGAACTCAAAGAAGAATTGGTAGCAGCTAAAGTAGCAGCTTCAAGGATTGCTTCATCACTAAATTCATCTCCATTATTTTTTAAGATAACGTGTGATCCAGGGGCATTTTGAACATGAAACCATAAATCATTTTGAGCAGCAAATTTTAAAGTTAGATATTCATTTTGTTTATTATTTTTACCGCAGTAAATCATGTCTCCATTTTCAGTAGTTATTTGACTAATTTTTAATTTTTCTTTTTTATTTTTAATGGTACTTTTTTTCAGATAATGCATCTCATATAGTTCTTCTTTTATTTCGTCAATGTCGTTAGAAGATTCGCTAAGTTCTAAGCTAAACAAAACAGAGTTTAGATATTCAATTGAGGATTTTGTTTTTTCAATTTCATCTTTCAATTTTAAATTTGCATTTTTTAATTTTGCGAATTTTTTATAATATTTATTTGCATTAGCTTGAGGAGATAATTTATTATCCAATGAAATGGTGATAGGTTTCATTTCGTCATAGAAGTTTTCAAGTTCTATAGAGCTTATACCAGATTCTATTCTATAGAGGTTAGATGATATTAAATCGGCATATATTTTATATTTATCTCTGCCCTCTGATTGTTCAAATTCTTTTAATTGTTTTTGTAATTTGTTTTGTTCTCTTTCAATTAAATTTTTAATTTTTTTCTTGAGTTCACTAGATTTATCAGACACAATTTGATTTCTAAGTTTCATTGAATAGAAGTCGTTTATAAGCTTAGAAATGCCCTCAAATTTGATTTTTTTATCTTTTGAATACAATTCTAAGTCTACAACAGAAAAATCAATTAGCTTATCTAAATCTTTGATTAAAACAGGATTAAATTCATTTGCTTTAACTATGTTGATAACTTCGTAAAATTTAGAACTTAGATTTTTAATTTCTTCATTTGAGAGACTATTTAAAGGTCTATCTTCATCTAGGTTAGCTCTGTAGCATATCTCTCTGATTATTAACGGACTAAGACCCATAAATGTTTGTACAAAACCTTTTTTGATGCTTAAGTTATTTATTTCAACTTTATTAAAAGAATTTTCATCTAATGGGTTGTACCTATTTGAAATTGAGTCAACACTATAAGTTAGACCTGGTAATATTTCTCTAACAGACGACATATTTCGATTTACTCTTCTTATAGAGTCTATAATTCTATTTGTTTCCGTTTCTATAAGTATAATGTTTGAGTACTTGCCCATAATCTCAATTATTAAACTCTTTTTAATTTCAAATGCTAAGTCATCTCTACTTAACACATCTATTTTTAAAATTCTATCCATCTCATATTGTTTGAAGTCTAAAATTTTAAAGCCTTCAAGATGCTTTCTTAAGAGCATACAAAAGTTAGGCGGAGTTTTAGGATTTTCAAACTCCTCATCGGTAAAATGAATTCTAGGAGCTTGACTAGATACATCTAAAAGTAATTTCTTTTTTTCGCCATTAACTTTCATTTGAAAAATTATTGAGTATTTTGTTGGTTGATATATTTTTTCTATTTTTGTATTTAAACAGTTGTCTTTTAATTCTTTAGTGATTGCTTTTAAAACAATTCCATCGTAAGCCATATTTCACCTCGAAGTAAATTATACCATATATATAACTATGTAATTTGTTATAATAAAATTATAAAATAATCATTTTAACAAAACTATTTATGAGTTGATGGAGGATATTATGATTAGAAGATTTAAAGTTGAAGATGCTAAAGAAGGCTCAGCGCTGATAAAAAGAACTTTATATGAAGTCAATTCTAAGGATTATGAAGATAGATTTTTAGAAGATAGTTCTATACAACTTTCAGAAAATGATTTGATAGAAAGAGCTAAAAAAAATAATTATTACGTATGTGAAGAAAATGAAAAGATAGTTGGGATAGGTGGCATAGGTTCATATTGCGGTAAAGAAGATGAGAGCTACATAATGAGTGTTTTTGTTTTACCTGAATATATTGGAAAGGGTATTGGTAGAAACATAGTTGAGACTTTAGAAAAAGATGAATACGCATTAAGGTCCAATAGAATAGAAGTGGCATCATCAATTACAGCCGTTGGATTTTATAAAGAGATGGGATATCGATTTAAAAACAATGATAGTAGACTTAATGAAGTGGAACAAAACTACAGAATGGAAAAATTTTTAAAATAGTATATTTTTGATTTAAATTTGTTAAATTAATTTAAAAAATTAATTATAAAATTTTCAAGTATAGTAAAATCCTTATATAAGGGGAGAAAAATAGATAAAATTAATAAAATAAAATAATTATTATATACTATTTATAATGGTACTATGATAAAATAATGTTAAAGGAATTCAAAAGCATAGCTGAATAGAGATATAATATACATCTTGAAAAGGTTTGCTTCTTTAATTACATAACACATAAAAATTATGGTAAAATAATGTTAATATCAAATGGAATAAAATTCATATTTTGAAATTATTTATCCAAGACAAGTTAAATAGCTTGTTAAAAATTAGTAGTTTATAGATTTACTTTAAATCTAAATATATATTTTTAAGGAGACTTAGAAGGTGAGTAGAGAGAAAGCGATACACGTTTACAGTGAAATTGGAAAATTAAAAACTGTACTGCTACATAGACCTGGAAAAGAAATCGAAAATTTAACTCCAGATTTATTAGACAGACTTTTATTTGATGATATTCCATTTTTAGAAATCGCAGTTCAAGAACATGATGCTTTTGCAAACATTTTAAGAGAGAATGGAGTAGAAGTTCTTTATTTGGAAGAATTAGCAGCGGAAGCTATTACTTCAGAAGAAATTAAGAATGAATTTGTGGATGAATTTATTTCTGAAGCTAACATTGAAGGCAAGACTAAGAAGAAGCTTGTAAAAGAATTGTTGATGAGTTATGAAAGTAACTTTGAAATGGTTCTTAAGATGATGGAAGGTATAAAGAAGGACGAACTACCTGATTTTAAGAAAGTGAGCTTAACTGATATGGTTGATTCTGAATATCCATTTATAGTTGACTCAATGCCTAACTTATATTTCACAAGGGACCCAGCGGCAAACATAGGTTATGGAGTTTCTTTAAATAAGATGAGAAACTTAACTAGACAACGGGAAACGATATTTGCAAAATATATTTTAAAATATCACCCAAGATTTAAAGATGCTGATTTGGAATTGTGGTATGATAGAACTGATTCAACTGCTATTGAAGGCGGAGATGAATTAGTTTTATCAAAAGAAGTTTTGGCAGTGGGTATTTCTGAAAGAACAGATGCAGCTTCTATAGAAAAATTAGCTGAAAGAATTTTTGAAAAGAATGAATCTTTCAAAAAGATTTTAGCTCTTCACATTCCAAACAAGAGAGCTTTTATGCATCTTGATACTGTATTTACAATGGTAGACTACGATAAGTTTACTATACATCCTGAAATTGAAGGACCGCTATCTGTTTATTCTCTAACTAAAGGAGAAGATGGCAGAATCAATATAGAAAAAGAAAATAAAGAGCTTGATAAAGTCTTGGCAGAAGCTTTAGGTCTTGAAAGTGTAACTTTAATTCGTTGTGGTGGAGATGATCCAATAGCAGGAGCTAGAGAACAATGGAATGATGGAGCTAATACTTTGGCAATTGCTCCAGGAGAAGTTGTAGTATATTCAAGAAATAAGGTTACTAATAAGCTTTTAGAAGAATACGGAATAAAACTTCATATTATGCCTTCAAGTGAACTTTCAAGAGGTAGAGGGGGCCCAAGATGTATGTCAATGCCTCTATGGAGAGAAGACATTTAAATATAAGTTACTAAAAAAAGGAGGGTATTTATATGGAAAATGTTAAAAAAGAAAAAATGACCACTGGAAGGATTATGAAATTCTTAATTCCTTCAATCATAGGTGTTCTACTTTTGATGGTGCCGTTTAAAAAAGATGGTGCTTCAACAATAATGGTATCTGTAATATCTAAGGGTATCAACAAGGGAATAGATTCAGTAGTTCCTATTTATGTATTAGTTTTAATATGTATCGTTATATCATGTGCTTTAGCAATTATTTACAAATTAGCCAAACCGGCTTGGATTGAAAATAATGAATTATTAAAAGAAATATCTGACATTTCAAACTTCTGGCTTTTTGCTAGATTAGTGGGACTTTGCATTGGATTTATGACAGCTTTTGAAGTTGGTCCTGAAATAATTTATAGCGGAGATACAGGTGGGCTTATATTATATGACCTTATATGTGGCCTATTTACTATTTTCTTAGTAGCTGGATTTATATTACCGTTCTTAACAGAATTTGGTTTGTTAGAATTTTTAGGAGTATTCCTAACAACATTTATGAGACCAGTGTTCAACTTACCGGGTCGTTCAGCAATAGACTGCGTTGCTTCTTGGATAGGAGACGGAACAATAGGGGTTGCTCTAACTAACAAACAATATGAAGATGGTTATTATACTGCAAGAGAAGCGGCTGTTATCGCAACTACTTTCTCAGCTGTATCTATAACATTCTGTTTAGTAGTTCTTGAAAATGTATCTATGACAGATTACTTTGGAAAATTTTACTTTATAGTTGCACTTTCTGGTATAATAGCAACTTTGATTTTACCAAGAATTTATCCTCTATCATCTAAGAAAGATGAATATAACAATGGAGTTAGAAAAGCTATACCGGAAGCAATACCTGCAGGATTTACAAAATCAGAATGGGGACTTCAACTTGCAGTTAAAAAAGCTGAAGAAAATGTTGGAGTTGTACAATACTTAAAGAGCGGAGCTAGAACAGTTTTAGGATTATGGTTAGGTGTTATACCAATCATTATGGCAGCAGGTACTTTAGCATTAGTAGTATCAGTAGCAACACCATTCTTCGATATAATGGGTAAACCATTCTTACCAATACTTAAATTACTTCAAGTTCCTGAAGCTGAAGCGGCAAGTGGAACTATGGTAGTTGGATTTGCTGACATGGTTGTTCCATCTATATTGGCAGCTGAAATAGCTAACCCAATGACAAAATTTATAGTTGCAGCAGTTTCTGTAACTCAACTTATATATATGTCTGAAACAGGTGCAGTTATCCTTGGAACTAATTTGCCAGTAACTTTACTTGATTTATTCATACTATTCCTTGAAAGAACATTAATAACACTTCCGATAATTGTGTTATTCGCACACATGATATTTTAGATTAAGAACTATAGAAAATAGCTTGAGAGAAATCTTGAGCTATTTTTATTTGTAGTATTTTAAAAAGAATCTAAGGGTTATCTTTTTACATTGGATTAAATAATATTATTGAATAATTTATAAAATTGAAATGGATTTATAATCAAGACATAAGTTCAAAAACAATTAATATTTGAATAGATTTGTTATAATAAATTTAAGATTTTTGTAAGAGTTTTAAAGTAATATCTTAATAAATGTGATGTACTATATATATGGAGGTTGGATATGAAGTATAGAATATTGGTAGCAGAAGATGATAATGCAATAAGAGATTCTATAGGAATTTATTTGAGAAATGCTAATTATGAAGTGGTTGAAGCTAGAGATGGTGAAGAAGCAATACATAAGTTCAAGTCTGAAAAGATAGATTTAGTTATTATGGATTTGATGATGCCTAATTTAAGTGGAGAAGAAGCAATTTTGAAGTTAAGAGAAATCACATATGCACCAATAATAATTTTATCTGCTAAGAGTGAAGACTATGACAAGATAATAGGATTGAATATAGGTGCTGATGATTATATAACTAAACCTTTTAATCCTTTAGAACTTATGGCGAGAGTTAGCTCTAACATAAGAAGATTTTATGAGTATCAACCTAATAAAAATTCAGATACTTTAGAGTATGGAGATATTAAGCTTGTTATACCTGAAAAGTCTGTTTATGTAAGAGATGAGAAGGCACATTTAACTTCAATTGAATATCAAATATTAGAATTATTGATGAAAAATCCTAATAGAGTTTTTTCTGTAGACGAGATTTATGAAAAAGTTTGGGACGAACCAGCTTTTGATGTTAAGACAGTTACAGTGCATATCAGAAGAATAAGAGAGAAGATAGAAATTGATCCTAAAAAACCTATTTATTTAAAAGTTGCATGGGGGTTGGGGTATAAGTTTGTTACTAAATAGGAGGAATTATGAGTGATATAGACATAAGATACTCTTCAAAGGGATTAGCTATAATATTTTTGGTTATTTCTATTTTAGGAGTGTTGTTTGGAATATACGGCTCTGAAAATGATTTGTTCAGCTCATATCATAATGATAGAAGTTGTTATTACAGCTACTATGATCAAGTTGAAAGGTCGTTATATAAAGAAGGTGCTGGGAAACTAAATCATTATTATATAGATGATACATCATCAGATAGATTTATAAGTTCTTATGTTAGAAGTTATAAAATAGCTAACTATCCTTTTACTGAAGAATATAAAAAACATTCTAATAAAGTAGTGTTGGATATGACAGAGCACGATGGAGGATTTGAGGAGTATGGAAGCTATGGGGCTGCAATAGATGCTGCTAGAGAACATGACATTTCAAACCCAAGGATAAATGTAAATATAACAGAAGAACCTATCTATAACACATACTACTTGACTAATGATAGCGGGATAGATGAATTTGATCCGCAAGATGTGGCTGATTATTTAAAGACTGCAAAAACAAATATTGTCATAAGTGGTGTATGGGAAAATGGAAGTTTAAAATTTACAAGAGATATAAATGAAATTCGTGCACAAGATATTCCTTATGCTACAAATTTAAAACAAGCCATTAGAGAAGTTTACTCTTCTATAGGAAATAATGGAATTCAAAAATTAAATTTCACATATTCGATTAATACTGAATCAAATGCATTTAAGCAATATATACTCGCTATGAACTACGAAGAAAAAATATTTCCAAATTCAGCGCTTGGTGTTGCAGCAGGTATAGTTTTAATATTGATACTAGGTTTATTTTCAAGTTATGAAAAAATGAAAGAAAGTAGATTCTATATAAGTATTTTAAAAATTCCTGTAGAAATGGTAATCTTTGTGGCCATTCCACTTTGGCTTATGTGTGGGGCAATGGCAGCGGATTTCTTTAGTAGACATACCGAGCTAACTACAGGAATAGTATCTCCATTTTATTTATTACAAGTGGTTGCGATAATAACTATGGGAGTGGCGGTATTATATTTACTATATGCTCTAAAAGATGTTTTCTATAAAGGATTCTCTTCAACAATAGTTAAAAATTCTATTGTATCTAAAATACTGAATTTCTTTAGGGAAAAATCGGTGGGATTTTTTAGAAAGTCAAAAAATGTTTCAAATGAATATTTAAAGGATTTTGACCCTGGCAAGAAGAGAAACTTAATGTTATTTTTCTTAGGACTATTCATCCTAGGTATAGTAGCGGCTAATATAGTGGTAGTACGTCAATTTCAGTTAATAGTCTTAATTTTGTGGACTGTATTGTTGGGTGTTATATTTATAAGAGTTCAAAAATATACTTCTGAACTTGAGGATATAGAAAAGACTGCAAAAATAATTTCTGAGGGGCATTACGATATAAAAATAGAAGAAGGAAATTCAAATTTTAAAGGTTTAGCACACAACTTAAATTTAATAACTTCAAATTTGGACAGTGCTATATCAAATGCTGTTAAGTCAGAGAAGTTAAAAACGGATTTAATAGCCAATGTATCACATGATTTAAAAACTCCGCTAACTTCAATAATTAATTATTCTGAGTTGATAGTTAATGAAGAAAATGTAGAGAATATTAAA
The DNA here is from genome assembly GCF_900176115.1 of Peptoniphilus asaccharolyticus DSM 20463. Classification (GTDB taxonomy): domain Bacteria; phylum Bacillota; class Clostridia; order Tissierellales; family Peptoniphilaceae; genus Peptoniphilus; species Peptoniphilus asaccharolyticus. The sequence goes on from NZ_FWWR01000009.1 coordinate 427,436, forward strand.
AAATATTCAGGAGTTATAAACGAAAAATCTTTGAAACTTAAGAATTTAATAGAGGATCTTTTTGAAGCAGCAAAAGTAAGTAGCGATAATATAGACTTAGAAATAGAAGAAATAGATTTTAAGCAACTTATAAAGCAAATTATAGGTGAATGGGAAGATAAATTAGAAGAAAAGAACTTGTCGATTGTAGAAGAGTATACGCCAGAAAGTGTAATGCTAAATTTAGATGGGGTAAAGACTTCGAGAATTTTAGACAATCTGTTTTCAAATATCTATAAGTATGCTTTAGAGGGGACTAGAATCTATCTAACTCTTGAGAAAAAAGAAAATGTAGTTTTAACAATAAAGAATATTTCAAAATTCCCATTAAATATTTCTGAAGATGAATTAATGGAAAGATTTAAGAGAGGGGATGTTTCAAGAAATACAGAGGGAAGTGGACTTGGATTATCCATTGCTCAAAGTTTAGTAAAGGCTCAAAAGGGAAATTTTGAAATAGAAATAGACGGAGATCTATTTAAATCTAAAATAGAGTTTTAGTTAAAAGGGGTTATTTAATAACCCTTTTTAATTTTAATTTGAAAGATTTTAATTTATCTATTATAATTGCTACAGACAGTTCGTAACCATCCTGTCTTAAAATAAAACTAGGGATGAAATAAATAAAATTAAAGCTTTAATTTATTTTGCTTAATCTCCTAGGTGTGTTACGACACCTTTTTTTATTTGTTTCAAAGAGGAGAATTATGAGAGAGAAAGAAGAAATGAAAGATATAACGCTCTTAGGCAACCAAGGTACTAAAATGCCTAGAGATTATGCACCAGAAGTTTTGGAGGCATTTGACAACAAACATCCAGGCAATGACTATTTTGTAAAATTTAATTGTCCTGAGTTTACTTCATTATGTCCTATAACAGGACAGCCTGATTTTGCAACTATCTATATATCATACGTTCCAAATGTGAAAATGGTTGAAAGTAAATCTTTAAAATTATATTTATTCAGCTTCAGAAATAGAGGAGATTTTCATGAAGATTGCATGAATATAATTATGAAAGACCTTATAAAATTAATGGATCCAAAGTATATAGAAGTATGGGGCAAATTTACACCAAGAGGTGGGATTTCAATAGATCCATACTGCAACTATGGAAAAGCTGGAACAAAATGGGAAGATGTTGCTTGGAATAGACTTAGCAATCATGATTTATATCCTGAAAATATCGACAACAGGTAGGTGTAAATTATGAAAATGGTTTTGTTTAGTGGCGGAGTGGATAGCACAACTTGTCTTGCCATGGCCAAAGAAAAAGATGAAGATGTAATTGCAATATCTTTTGACTACGGTCAAAGACATAGCGAGCAAGAGCTTAACGCAGCAAAAAAAGTTGCGAAATATTATAATGTAAAACAAATTTTTATAGATTTAAAAGATGTGTTCAAACATGGTAATTCTTCACTTACAGATTTAGATTTAGAAGTTAGCGAAGGAGACTATGCTGAACAAGAAAATGCAAACACTGAAGTTGAGTTTAGAAATGGAATATTCATATCTGTACTAGCATCTTTGGCTATGCAGTATAAGGCTGATGAAATCTATTTTGGAGCTCATAAAGATGATTCTGGAGTTATATATCCAGATTGTAGTCCGGAGTTTGTAAAGGCGATGGAAGAAGCTATAAAAGTCGGTTCAAGAGATACTGTAGCTTTAAAAGTACCTTTCTTGAACAAGACAAAAACTGAATTAGTGGCCTATGGAAAAACTATAGGTGTGCCTTATAATTTAACATACTCTTGTTATAATGGTACAAATCCGCCGTGTCATAAGTGTGGAACTTGTATAGACAGAGAAAAAGCATTTATTGCAAATGGTTTGGACAGAGATGGCAACTATGCAAGATAATAAATTTAATAAACAAGAAAATAAGGCTGATTTGTATAGATTGATGCTTTGGAGTTTTTATGCTGTTGCAGTTATAATGAAAAATATTTTTGCAACTAAGAGATGGAAAGTTGGATTTATACAAGCTCCTGCTGGATATATTTTTGAACCTGTAACTTTTATAGCTCAAGACGTTGAAACGGAGACAAGGGGTTATAAAAGTGCAAAGACTATGGTATTTTGGGGATTTGCTTTAAATATTATAGTGGCTATAGCATCTCAGTTAGCTATAATTCTTCCAAATGCAAGCTCTCCTGAAATACAAACTTCATTTGCTATAGTGTTAGGGAATGTGCCAAGAATATTAGTGGCAAGCTTAATAGCTTATCTTTTGGGTGGAACTTTAAATGTAAAGATAATGTCTCATTTAAAAGAAAAGAAGAATAATAGTTTATTATATAGAGCTATAGTTTCTACAATATTTGGACAATTACTTGATAATATAGTTTTTAGTAATATAGCATTTTTAGGAATAATACCTCTTAATCAAATAATTTACATGTCGATAAGCATGACTATAATTGAAACAATTTATGAGATAGTATTTTATCCGGTAACAAAATTTTTGATATATAAAATTAAAGAAGCAGAAAAAATAGACACACTCATTTGAGCATGTCTATTTTTTATTTATTCAACTGTTACAGATTTAGCTAAGTTACGAGGCTTATCAACATCATTTCCTTTTAATACAGATGCATAATAAGCGATGATTTGTAGCGGTACTATACTGATAAGTGGGGCTATGAAATCATCAATTTCAGGGATTTCAATTAGTTGGGCTGTATGCTTTTTAAGCCCTTCATTATAAAATCCGATAGCAAACACTTCAGCACCTCTTGCAGATATCTCTTGTATATTAGATACCATTTTATCTATTAAATCTCTCTGAGTTGCAAGAGCAAATACTTTAGTATCTTCTTCTATAAGAGCTATAGTACCATGTTTTAATTCTCCGGCAGGGAATGATTCAGAGTGTATATAAGAAATTTCCTTAAGTTTTAAAGATGCCTCTTTAGAAGTTATATAGTCAACGCCTCTACCTATGAAGTATACAGATTCAGCATTTATAATTTCTTGAGAAACTGATTTATAAAGGTCACATTCTTTTAATAAAGCCTTTATCATTTCAGGAACTTTATGAATTTCAGTTAGTACACCTGACAATTCTTCTTGAGAAATTTTACCGATTTTAAGAGCCCAATCAAGAGCAAATAAATATAAGTTAGTTACTTGGGAAGTGTATGCCTTAGTTGATGCAACTGATATTTCAGGCCCTGCATGGCAATATAACACTTTATCAGCCTCTCTTGCAATTGTAGAGCCTACAACATTAGTTATTGCATAAACAGTGGCTCCTCGCTTCTTAGCAAGTCTAATAGCGTTTAAAGTATCAGCTGTCTCTCCAGATTGACTAACTACAATAACCAAAGTCTGGTCTGTTACAAATGGGTCGCTATATGCAAATTCAGATGCAATTTCATCTCTTACTGGAACACGAATTAATTTTTCAATTAAAAATTTACCAACTTGTCCAGCGTGTAGAGCAGTTCCACATGATGTTACATATATATTTTCAAAATTTTCAAATTCTTCTTTAGTAAAAGTATTATCGCCTAAATCGATAGTGTTGTCTTTTACTAAACGTTCAAGAGTTTCAGATACTGTTCTCTCTTGTTCAAAGATTTCTTTAATCATGTAGTGTTCAAAGCCTTCTTTAGAAGCAGCTTCTACATCCCAATCTATTTGAGAAATTTCTTTTTCTATAATATCTAAGTTTAAGTTGTATACAACAGGGTCTTTTCCTAATTTTAGATGAACAATTTCTTCATCGTCCAAGTATATAACTTTTTGAGTGTGTTCAACTATAGATGCAGCATCTGAAGCAACTATATTTCCTGTAGGAGTAACTCCAAGAAGTAGTGGTGATTTATTTCTTGCAGCTATAAGTTCACTAGGATTGCCATTAGCTATGGCGCAGATTGCATAAGAACCTTCCAATTCTTTAAGAGTTCTCAACACTGCATTTAATAGGTTTCCATCATAGAATTTATCTATTAAATGAGCAATTACTTCGGTATCAGTTTCAGATTTGAAACTATATCCTTCGCTTATCAATTTTTCTTTAAGTTCAACAAAGTTTTCTATTATTCCATTGTGTACAACAGATATTGAACCATCTTTATTTATATGAGGATGGGCATTTGTTTCTGTTGGTATACCGTGAGTTGCCCAACGAGTATGTCCAATCCCAACTTTACCATCAAAAGGAGCTTCGTTAACAGCATCTACTAAATTTTGAAGTTTACCAGCTCTTTTTAAAGTATTTATATTTTCAGTTCCTATGATAGATATTCCTGCTGAGTCATATCCCCTATACTCTAATTTTTCTAATCCATTTAAAATAATTTCTGTGGCATTATTATCACCACAGTAACCTACGATTCCGCACATTAAATTGTACCTCCAGTTTAAAATTAGACTCACTTTGCTCGATTTGTAATCAAAATTTCTTTTGATTTTTGTAGAGCACTTAGGCTGTGATACCTTCGGAGCATCCGCCGAATTTTCGATAACTCCGTTCCTCGTCATCCATGTGTGGATCTGGCGCTTAAGCGATTTTTATCTTTGGAAGATTATAACATAACTAAGAAATTATGTAAAATTTAAACAATTATGATAGACTATTCTTATTGAAAGGATGAGTATATGATAAATTTAGAATTTATAGTTAAAGAAGAGCAAACAAGAAATGGTTTTTTGAGTATAGAAAATTTGTCAAAGATGTTACTAAAGCTTTCAAGTTTAGAATCTGATATTGCCAATGACTATATGCAAGAGAATAAATTACTTTGGATGATATATAGCTGGGACTTTCAATTGAATAGAGAAATAAAAACAGGAGAAGTGTTAGAGATAAGCACATGGGTTTCTGAAGTTTCAAAGATAAAATTGCACAGAGAATTCTTAGTTAAATCTAAAGATGAAGTAGTTGCGAAGTGCTTAGCTGAGTTTTTAATTATAGATGCTAATAAGAGAAAAGCTATTAGGGTACCAAAGCAACTAATGGAATATTTTGAAATAAATAATACAAAGCTACTTTCAGTGGAAAGAGTTGAAGAGTTTGAGATAGAAGATTCAACTTCATATACAGTTGAAAGTTCATACTTTGACGAAAATAATCATGTAAATAATTCTGTATACATAAGATGGATTGAAAAGTTTTTGGATGAAAGTTCAGATAAATCTATTAAATCTTTAAAGATAGTGTACTCTAAAGAGATAAATGAGCAGGGAATTATAAATGTAGGCTTTAGTAAAAATATAGAATATTTTGAAATATATACTAAAGAAATAAAAGCAAAGGGGAATATGTTTTTATTTTAGTTGATTAATATGCTTTAAAATGATATACTTGTTTAAGTAATACAACTTTATGAATTTGAAAATGAATGAATCTTTTGAAGTAAACCTCAAAGTCTATACATTTACAAATGATTAGAGTAATAAGGAGGTAAATTTTGAAAGGTACAGTAAAATGGTTTAATAGTGAAAAAGGATTTGGATTTATAACAGGAGAAGACGGAAAAGACGTATTCTGCCATTTCTCACAAATTCAAAAAGAAGGTTTCAAAACTTTAAATGAAGGTCAAGCAGTTGAGTTTGACGTAGTTGAAAGCGAAAAAGGACCTCAAGCTGAAAACATCGTAGAATTATAAAATTTTGAGCAGCCTAGGCTGCTCTTTTTTATGAGGAGGAATATTAAAAATGGAAAAACAAGTAATTGCAAAAATTGATGGAGTAGAGATTACAACAGCTCACTATGAAAATTTTTTAAGACAATTAAACCCACAACTTATAGAATATTATAATAAAAAAGGCTTTTCGAAAGAAATCTTAGATGAATTAATTAGTCAACAACTTTTAGTAATTGATGCTAGAGAAAAGGGATATGATAAGAATGAAGATTTTCTTGAAGTTTTAAAATCAACTGAAGATTCATTACTTATGACATATGCTCTTGGAAAGACTTTAGAAAATATAGAGATTTCAGAAGAAGAAATAAAAAAATATTACGAAGAAAATAAAGACCATTTCAAACAAGGTCCTACAGTAAGTGCTTCTCACATCTTAGTTGAGACAGAAGAGGAAGCTAATGAAATAGCAAAAGAAATCAACGCTGAAAATTTTGCAGAAATAGCAAAAGAAAAATCAAGCTGTCCCTCAAGTGCAAATGGTGGTAGTTTAGGAGAGTTCTCACAAGGACAAATGGTTCCTGAATTCGACCAAAAAGTATTTTCTATGGAAGTTGGAGAAATTTCTGAACCTGTAAAAACTCAATTCGGATACCATATAATTAAATTAGATGGTAAAAAAGAAGAACTTGATTTTGAACAAATTAAGGGAAGTGTTGAATCTGAACTTAAGGGTAGAAAAGAACAAGAAACTTATGTAAATAAGATTAAAGAACTTTCAGAAAGCCATAAAGTTGAAGTAATAAATATTAAATAATCCCAGGTTAATCCTTGGGATTTTTTTAATTCTGGGGTATACTAATTAAGGGTGATTATATGAAACTTCAACTTTTTGATTATATAGATAAAAGTGCAGAACTTTTAAATTATTATAGAAACATATTAGAAGAAATCTCAGAGAATATAGTAGATTATTTATGGGATTCTCTAGATAATAATCTTGTGACTAATATAACTTATAGAACAAAGTCAGAATCAAGTTTAAGAGAAAAGATAGTAAAGAATAATTATTTTTTACATACAGAAGATCCAGAACAAATGCTGATGAATATATCAGATTTAATAGGTGTGAGAATTGAGTGTAGATTCTTAAAAGAAGAAGCTACATTATTTGAAAATATACTTGATATATTTAAATATGATTTAGGCAATGGATATTATAAAGTTGATGAAAATTCATGTATATGCTTAAAGTTATCAGATAAACAACCTCAAATACAAAAAAATGGTTTTGAAATTTACAAAATAGATGGGATTTATGAATACGGTAAAAATAAATTCAATTTTGAACTCCAAATAAAGTCAATGGTAAATGTATTTTGGGGTGAAATAGACCATAGAATCCTTTATAAAAATTATAACTATATGATGAGTGAAAATTTTATAAAAGAGATGATGGCTTCTATAAAAGACTCTTTATACATGGTCGATAAACAGCTTAGAATTTTGTTTGATCATGTGCAAAGATTTGATGCCAGCGCAGTTTCGTCTGCAAGTAATCAATTAAATTATCTACTTTCTAAAATTATACACGATGTTTTTAGCTCAAAGATACAAGATGAGTTAGGATTTGTATTTAATTTTAAAAAGACTACAGATATTATAGTTGAATATTTACAAGCTAAAGCTTCAAAAGAAAGAGAACTATCCTATGGAGAAAGCTTTGTTCAACTTATAGATAAGATAAATAACATTTCTACTTTAGATATGAATTTACAAGATCAAATTGTATTTACAAGACCTTTAAATTTTTCAGATGATTTCACTTATAAGATAGGCAGTGAGATAGAGAGAATTATCCAAAAAGATTTCTATTGGAATCTTTTGATTAAGATAATTCATAGAATAGAAGGTGGAAAATACGAAGAAAACTTAGAGGATTTTCTAAGTTATCTTAGATATAAATATTCAGTCCTATTCTTAAATATTTCAGAGAGTTTCGATTTGACTTATGAACAGTCAATAAATTTAGAACAAGTCATATTGGAGATAATAGTTGAAAACTTTAAAGATGGATATTCAGCTTATGGAATTGTTAAAGAAAGCTTTGAAAAATTAGAAGAAGAGTTTAAATTATTAAAATCAGTGGACAAAGTTAGTTACGATTTAATACTGGAAGATTTCAAAAATAAAATAATGTATTCTTAAATATATTATTAATAGACTTATATAAAAATATTTGGAACATTTATCTATATTAGGATATAATGAAATAAATAGGAGGACTATTTTGAGTAAATTAGAAAATTATAATCCAGAGAGAGTTTTTTATTACTTTGAGGAAATGACTAAGATTCCAAGAGCTTCTTTTAAAGAAGAAAAAATCGCAACTTGGTTAGTAGAGTTTGCAAAGAAACATGATTTAGATTATACAAGAGATGAAAATGACAATGTAATTATTAGAAAACCTGGAAGCAAGGGTTATGAGAATTCTCCAACTTTAATTATCCAAGGTCACATGGATATGGTTTGTGAAAAGAGCGAAGAATCAAACATCGATTTTGATGTAGATCCTATTGAATTCACAGTTGAAGATGGAAAGATTATTGCTCATGAAACTACTCTTGGAGCTGATAATGGTATTGCTGTGGCTATGGCATTAGCCATTTTAGAATCAGAAGATATTGAACACCCACCTCTAGAAGTGCTTATAACTTCAAACGAAGAAAGTGGAATGACAGGAGCTTCTAATTTAGATGGAAGTATTTTAAAAGGACAAATGCTTTTAAACTTAGATTCTGAAACAGAAGGCGTGGCTTGTATAGCTTGTGCTGGTGGCAGAAGAGATGTTCTTACATTTAAAAAAGAATTTAAAGAAGTTTCAAAAGAAAAATCATTCTATGAACTATCAATTTCCGGACTAAAGGGTGGACATTCAGGACAAGAAATACAAAAAGGTCTTGGTAATTCCAATAAACTTTTAGCTAGAGCTCTTTATGAACTAAGAGATAATATTGATTTAGTTGACATTTCAGGTGGAGCAAAACCTAATGCAATTCCAAGACATGCTAAAGCTATAATAGCAATAGATGAAAAGGAAATTGTAGAAATTCAAAAGAAAGTAATCATATTAAATAGAGATTATGTAAAAGAATTTGGCAACACTGATCCTGATGTAAGATTGAATTTAGAAAACACTTCTGAGCATACAAAAGCACTTACAGACGAATTAGCTGAAAAAATTGTACAAACTATATTAATACTACCAAACGGAGTACAATCCATGAGTAATGATATAGAAGGTTTAGTAGGCTCATCTATAAATGTAGGTGTAGTTGAATCTGATGAAAATGAAATTAGAATTTTAACTAATATAAGATCTGCTCTTACATCTTTAAAGGATGAAATAGGAGTAAGAAATATTGAAATAGCTAAACTAGTAGGAGCTGAATACGAAATTAAGAGTGACTATCCTGCATGGGAATATAAGGCACAATCTAATTTGAGAGAAGTTGCTACAAAAGTGTATAGAGATTTAACTGGTAAAGACCTGGAATTAGAAGCTATACACGCAGGACTTGAGTGTGGAATTTTTAAAGAAACTATTGGTGATATAGATATGCTTTCAATAGGACCTAATATAAGAGGACCTCATGCACCTGGAGAAAATTTAGAAATAGCATCTACACAAAGAGTTTATGAATTTGTAAAACAAATACTAAAAAATTTGAAATAAAATAGGAGGCATAATTATGCATAATGAACACAATCACGATCACGAAGAAGAATTTGAATACGATGTAATAGGTATTCCATTGGAAGATGGAACAGAATTAAACTGTATAGTAATAGATATATTTGATGTAGAAGGCGAAAAATATATTGCTTTAATTCCAGAAGATGAAATTGAAGATGGTGATGTAATACTTTTCAAATATGCAGAACTTTCTGATGAAGAAGTAGAACTTACAGAAATTGAAGAAGATGAAGAATTTACTAAAGTTTCAGAAGCTTTCAGCAAATTAAATGACGAAGAATAGATTTATTTAGGGGTTTTATGTTATTAAGACCCCTATAAACTATGGTTTTAGAATGTGAGATGTAATATGGTTTATAACAATTATTCGGATTTCCTACATGATAGATTTGGTGAAAAAGTTTACAAATTACCTATAAAGTTAGATTTAACTTGTCCCAATAGAGATGGAAAGTTAGGAAGAGGTGGATGTACTTTTTGCGGAGAAGAAGGGGGAAGTTTCGAAAATAGTTGTGGTTCTATAAAAAGTCAGCTCATGAGCAACATGAGCATTATTAAAAAGAAATATAAAGCCAATAAGTATATTTCATATTTTCAAAATTTTACAAATACTTATTTAGAATATGAGCAATTTGTAAAGAATATAAAAGATTCATTGATAGATGGGGTTGTTGGAGTGTCCATATCAACTCGCCCAGATTGTCTAAGTGATGAAATATTGAACTTTCTTGGAGAAGTCAATAAAGAATACTTAGTGACTATTGAGTTGGGCTTGCAAACAGCTAATTATAGGACATTACAAAAGATAAATAGAGGACATGGAACAGCAGAATTTGTAGATGCGGTGATAAGAGCGCATAAAAGAAATATAAGAGTTTGTGCACATGTAATTCTAAATTTACCTTATGATGACGAATTAGATAACATTGAAACGGCTCATTTATTAAATGCTTTAAATGTCGAAGAAGTAAAAATTCATGCCTTATATATTTTAAAAGGTACTATAATGGGGCAATTGTATCAAGAAGGTAAAATTGATATAATCACATTAGAGGAATATAAAAAAAGGACTATTTTATTTTTGAGACATTTAGACTCGTCTATAGTGGTTCAAAGAATAATAGGTAGAGCACCTGAAGAGAATTCTTTATTCTGCAATTGGAACACGTCTTGGTGGAAAATCAGAGACGATATAGTAAAAGAAATGCAGGAAAAAGGATTTCATCAAGGACAATGTAAAGGAAAGGATTGGTAATTATGGTTAAGTACATTTTAGGCCCAAAAGGATCAGGAAAAACTAGATGGTTAATTGAAAATGCTAATGAAGATCTTAAAAATGGAAATGGCAATATAGCATTTGTAGAAGTAGACGACGATCATATTTTTAGTCTTGATTATAATGTAAGATTGATAAACGCAACAGATTACAGACTTAATGACAAAGAATCTTTCTATGGTTTTATATGTGGTTTATTAGCTATGGATTATGACCTTGAAAAAATATATATTGATGGAATTTACAAAATTTTAAACTTAAATATTGAAGATTTAGAATTCTTAAAGAAGAAGTTAGATAAGATAAAGGACGTTGAAGGTAAAGAAATTTTCATTAACATTGATACAGAAATTTCTGAAATCACAGATGAATTGAAAGAAAATATAATAGAAGTTGGCAAGGAGAAATAATTGAACAAGAATACTGTAAAAATAATTGCCATAATATTGGCGCTTCTAATGGTATTGCCAGTATTTACTGCGTTATTTAATTAGATTTGAGGAAAAAGTGACACCACTTAGAAAAAAAAATAAGTTTGAAGATTTTTTCGAACGGAGATCTTTTTTGATTATGCAGTATAGTAATGGCGATATAAGTAAAAAAGAGTTTTTACAATATAATTACGAATATTTTGCCGGAGAGAATGCCAGACCTTTCATAAAGATAGATTCTTACGAGAAAGGAATGTACAATTATCAATACTATAATGGTATGGCAAAATATTATAGAATGTTAGCAAGAGAAGTAAAAAACACTAAGAAACATTCGAGATATTATAATTATTACTTGAATTTAGGTAATAAATACTATCACGAGAAAGATGAAACTGCATTTAAAATTTTAAAGTTACAAAATTTTGAGAATGTTTCGTCTTATTATATTAAGTGCGAATCAAAGAGTCTAAAACATATTTTATATGAGATAGTTTTAGAAGATAAAAAAGAAGCTATTTTTCATTCAAAAGCAATTTGGCTTTTAGACATATTGAAAAATGAAAAAGTATTTGAAGAAGTAGAAAAGTCTTCTCTTATAGAAGAATACATTAATGAAAAATACTAGTTGATATCAACTAGTATTTTTTTAGGCTCTATGTCAAATATTGGGGAGGCTCGTTAACTCGAGTCTCTTTCTTTATGTAAAAATGGGCACATAGACGCTAATAAAGATATCAAAACTAAAATAGCAAAAAACAACTAAAAATAAGCATAGCAAATAAAACCCCTAGGGGTTTTGCAAATTTTCCCGTTTTCCTAATCTCTACTTACATGAAAACATAATTCTTTTTCTAAACAAGTCAAAATTTCTCATACCAAAACAATTTCTTTTTAATGTTTTTATCTTTGTATGAGTTCCTTCAAGAGGTCCATTTGACCAAGAGTAATCAAATGAATTACATATTTCTTCAAACCAGTTATTAAAAGAAGTGATACAAGATTTAAATTCTTTTAATTTTTGATTCATCTGCTCTTTTTATCCATTCTCTTAAAGCTTTTTTAGCTCTAGTTTTGTTTGGCTGACTAAGTACATACTGGTACCCACAGGGCACACAGTAGAACAATTCTTTTAACTTGTATGCTTCTTTTAATTCCTTGTTAAGTTCAATCATAAGTGATACTTCATTAGCTTGTTCTGAAGTTAGCTTAGAGGCAGGTTTTGTAATTAAACTCTTACTTCTTTTAAAATATTTCCTAAGCTTTGATGATACATCCTTTTGTATTCTCTTTCTAACATTTTCTAATGCCCAGGATACTTGTCTTATGAAGTGGTACCTATCTATGATATGTATTGCGTTTTTAAAGAATGATTTCTTAACTGATTTAAATGTTTTAGACATATCACTTACAAAAAATTTTACTTCGTTTCTTTCTTTGTTTGGTATCTTTTCAAAGTACATAGACAATGTATTCTTATCTCTTGATGGTAAGATATCTATGATAGAGTGTTTAGATCCATTAAGAAGAGACGTCTGATACTTAATATTTCCACTATCACCTTTAAATTCGTCTATACATAATACTTCTGATAGCCTATCTCTAGAAGCACTTAAACAATTTAAAATTCTTAATACTGTGTTTGATGAAACATTATACCTATTAGCAATAGAAGATATAGAATAAAGCTCATCAAACTCAGAAACAATAGCAAAAACAAGTCTATTGGTCATAGTATGACCTTTGGCAATAAAATCAAGATTCCTCTCAAAACGAGAACCACAAGACTTACAATCATATCTAGTTTTCTTTAAGAAAATCAAAGATTTCTTACCTCGGATGTGAGTATCCCTAATCTTTTGAATTCTATGATCATGAACCCAAATCTTTTTAGAACCACAATGAGGACAAATAGACATCTTAGAAACAGAAGCGTGAACATTAACAAAATTATTACTCTCATCAACACTATCAAAAACTACATCTTTAAAACCAAACAAATTCATGATATTATTATTTTGCACTTATATGCACCTCCAAGCTTTGTTGTTGGTTACTTAAAGTTTAGGACTAAAAGCGTATAAGTGCAATTTTTTTTGCAGATAATTTATCATAACAAGTGCAACATAAATAAACTCATAGCTAATCAGCTGTGTTAATATGTAAGTGACCAAACAAAACATATTAAAAGGAGTGATTAACTATGAGCTATAACCATCTTACCATAGAAGAAAGATCTTGTATTTACCAATTTTTAAATTTAGGAATGAGTATAAGGAAAATTGCACAAGCACTTAAAAGGTCACCTAGTACAATATCTAGAGAAATTAAAAGAAATTCATCTAAGATAAAAGTTAGTAGGGGAAGTTACACTAAGTACTTTCCGATAAAGGCAAATGATAAATATATTGATAGAAGAAAAGACTGCCATAGAAAAAGTAAATTTTCTAAAGATGTTATTGATTATTTAACTGTAAAGATTAACGAACATTGGTCCCCTGAACAAATATCAAATAGAAACACAAATGAGATTCATGAATTACCATCTACATCAACGATATATAGAATGATACACGCCAAAAAGCTGCCAAAAACTAGTATGAAAAATTTGAGAAGAAAAGCTAAATTTAAAAGGCCAGCAGAAAAAAGAGGAAAATTCAATGATAAAGGTAGAACAATTAAGAAAAGACCTAAAGAGATATACAGAAGGCAAGAATTAGGCCACTGGGAAGCAGATACAGTGGAATCAGGCAGATTAGATCATAAAAGGAAAAGTAGATGTTGTTTCGTAACTTTAGCAGAAAGAAAATCTAGATATTATATAGCAATCCTAGTTGAAAATAGAAAGTCGGAAAGCGTAACACCAGCAATAATAAATGCATTAAAAGATTATCCAAAAGAATTAGTAAAAACAATAACCTTTGATAGAGGTAAAGAATTTTCAGAATTTGAGAAAATAGAAAAAGAATTAGGATGCAAAACTTATTTTTGTGATCCCTATTGTGCATGGCAAAAAGGTACAAATGAAAATAGTAACGGACTTTTGAGGGAGTTTTATCCTAAGGGTATGGATTTATCAGAAGTGAATATTGATGAATTAAATTATAACTTAAGTTTAATGAATAATAGACCTAGAAAATGTATAAAATATAAAACACCTAAAGAAGAACTTTTTGGTCTCTTACCATAGGTGTTGCATTTGATTTGACAATTCGTCTGCATAAAAATATCTGTTAGGGATTTACTCCCCAACAGATATTATAGAGCCTTTTTTTAATATAACAAATTTTATTTTAATAAGTCGTCGCCTATTTTGAATACATCTCCAGCTCCCATTGTAACTACTATATCATTAGGTTGTAACTCATTTTTTAAATAGGTTACTATATCTGAAAAGTCGCTCATGTAAACAGCCTTATCTCCATAATTTATAATGGCATCTACTAAAGTTTTTGAGTGTATATCTCCATAGTCTTTTTCTCTGGCTGCATATATATCTGTGATTATAGTCAGGTCTGTATCATCAAAAGATTTTGAGAAAGAATCTAATAATAATTTAGTTCTCGTAAATGTATGAGGTTGGAATATACAGAATAGTCTTGATTTACATTGAGTTTTTAGAGCTTTTAAAGAAGCTTTTATTTCAGTTGGGTGATGTGCATAATCATCTATTACAGAAGCATTATTATAAACACCCTTAAACTCTAATCTTCTATGAACTCCAGTATATTTTTTCAAACTTTTAATAATAATATCTAAAGGCATATTATTTTCGTAAGCAGCTGCTATTGCACAAAGTGAGTTATAAACATTATGTTCTCCAAGAACTGAAAGTTGAACTTCACCCTTAAATTCTCCGTTATGATATAAATCATAAGTAGGACATTCGTTTTTTAAATTTATATTTTTAGCAAAGTAGTTAGCTGATTGATCTTTAGCAGAGCAAGTGATTACTTTACAAACAGCTTTTGATTGTAAATTTTTAACTTTTTCATCATCTACATTGAGCACCAATGTATCTTGAACAGTAAGGTTTTTAACTAACCCTTCAAATGTAGAAATTATATGCTCTATATTGTCAAAGAAATCCAAATGATCTTCATCTATATTTAATACTATTGAAGTTGTAGGAAAGTATTTTAAAATATTTGCTCTGTATTCACAAGCCTCAGTTAGGAGCAAATCTTTATCTCCAATTTTAACATTTCCGCCGATTTCATCTAAATTTCCACCAAGTAGTATAGTTGGATTTTCTTCTGTGTTTAATAATATTTCAGTTAGCATTGAAGTAGTTGAAGTTTTCCCGTGTGTACCGCTAACTGCTATAGATGTTTTATAATTTTTCATAAGTTGACCTAAGAATGAAGCTCTATCAATAATATCTACCTTGGATTTTATAGCAGCCTCTAACTCTTGATTGTCTAAACTAATTGCGTCTGTATAAATAATCAAATCTGCATTTTTGATGTTTTTTGGACTGTGTTCAAAGTATATTTTTGCGCCTAAAGATTCAAGTTTATCTGTGATAGGAGACGATTTTCTATCAGAACCAGATACAGAATAGTTATAGTTAAGTAAAATCTGGGCAATTGCACTCATTGAAATTCCGCCTATTCCAATAAAATGCACGTGATTATATTTATGTTCATCTATGTTAAAGTTATCCATTTAATCCCCCTTGTAATAACAATATTATAACATAATTAAAGTAATAATTTAAAATATTAACTGCAATAATGATTAATTGAGAGTTTGTAATTTAACAATTTATTTTGTAGATAATTTATCATAACAAGTGCAACATAAATAAACTCATAGCTAATCAGCTGTGTTAATATGTAAGTGACCAAACAAAACATATTAAAAGGAGTGATTAACTATGAGCTATAACCATCTTACCATAGAAGAAAGATCTTGTATTTACCAATTTTTAAATTTAGGAATGAGTATAAGGAAAATTGCACAAGCACTTAAAAGGTCACCTAGTACAATATCTAGAGAAATTAAAAGAAATTCATCTAAGATAAAAGTTAGTAGGGGAAGTTACACTAAGTACTTTCCGATAAAGGCAAATGATAAATATATTGATAGAAGAAAAGACTGCCATAGAAAAAGTAAATTTTCTAAAGATGTTATTGATTATTTAACTGTAAAGATTAACGAACATTGGTCCCCTGAACAAATATCAAATAGAAACACAAATGAGATTCATGAATTACCATCTACATCAACGATATATAGAATGATACACGCCAAAAAGCTGCCAAAAACTAGTATGAAAAATTTGAGAAGAAAAGCTAAATTTAAAAGGCCAGCAGAAAAAAGAGGAAAATTCAATGATAAAGGTAGAACAATTAAGAAAAGACCTAAAGAGATATACAGAAGGCAAGAATTAGGCCACTGGGAAGCAGATACAGTGGAATCAGGCAGATTAGATCATAAAAGGAAAAGTAGATGTTGTTTCGTAACTTTAGCAGAAAGAAAATCTAGATATTATATAGCAATCCTAGTTGAAAATAGAAAGTCGGAAAGCGTAACACCAGCAATAATAAATGCATTAAAAGATTATCCAAAAGAATTAGTAAAAACAATAACCTTTGATAGAGGTAAAGAATTTTCAGAATTTGAGAAAATAGAAAAAGAATTAGGATGCAAAACTTATTTTTGTGATCCCTATTGTGCATGGCAAAAAGGTACAAATGAAAATAGTAACGGACTTTTGAGGGAGTTTTATCCTAAGGGTATGGATTTATCAGAAGTGAATATTGATGAATTAAATTATAACTTAAGTTTAATGAATAATAGACCTAGAAAATGTATAAAATATAAAACACCTAAAGAAGAACTTTTTGGTCTCTTACCATAGGTGTTGCATTTGATTTGACAATTCGTCTGTATAATAACATACATAAAAGAGGTGATAATAGTATGAGAATAACAGATGTAAGAATCAGAAAACTACCAGAAGACAGCAAATTAAAAGCAGTTGTTTCTGTAACATTCGATGACCAAATCGTGATTCATGACATCAAGATAATTGAAGGGGCAGAATCTATTTTTGTAGCTATGCCTTCGCGTAAACTTCCTAATGGGGAATTTAAAGATATAGCACATCCAATCAATGCAGAAACAAGAAAAGAATTGGAAGAAGCTATATTCAAACAATATAATTTGGCATTAAATAGTGGACTAGAAGACATATCTGAATAAGATAGAGCTGAAAAGCTCTATTTTTTTTATACAACTAATAGTAAAATAGAAATTAGCAGTAAGTTATCACTATACGTAACTAAAAGTAATTAAAATTTATCGTAAGGAGAGATATAGATGAGTTTAAATATGTTGAGAAGTTTAATGCAAGATAATAATCTTGATGCATATTTAGTTTTGACATCAGACCCGCATAATAGTGAGTATTTGGCACAATATTATAAGGAAAGACAACACTTAACTAAGTTTACCGGTTCTCAAGGAACGGCAGTAGTAACTAAGGATAAAGCTTATCTTTGGGCAGATGGTAGATATTTTGAACAAGCTGAGCGTCAAATAGCCGGGACTGGATTTGAACTTATGAAGATAGGTGTGGATGGAGTTCCTACTGTAAATGAATTTTTAAAAAGTATCAATTGCAAGAGAATAGGATATAATGCGCTGTATATGCCTATTTCAGAATACGAAACTATGGAAAAAGAAGTTCCGAATTCTGAACTTGTAGATATAGACCTATATAAAAAAATATGGACTGATAGAAGTTTTAACAAAACAAAGTCTTTTTCTCATAGTGAATGGAGCGATAGAGACTCAAAAGAAAAATTAAATATCGTAAGAGATAGTCTAAAAGCTAAAGATGCAACAGCAACTCTTGTAACTAGTTTAGAGGGCGTTGCTTGGCTATCTAACACAAGAGGAAACGATATAGAAAACGTTCCTGTTACATTTGCTTATGCACTTGTAACTTTAGAAGGAGCAAAACTGTTTATTGATAATAGTAAAATAGAATCATTTAAAGATGAATTAGAAGAGAATTTAGAGATTTATGAGTATGATGAAATATTTGAAGTCTTGAGTGAATTAGAAAGTGAAAAGTTTATCTTAAGTCCGCAAACTAATACCAAATTATACAAGCTTATAGAAGAAAAAAATGAGGTTTTAGGTAAAGATGACATTGTAGGTTACTTGAAGAGTGTTAAGAGCGCCGGAGAGTTAGAACATATTAGAGAATCACATATAAGAGATGGATTATATGTGACTAAATTTATGTATTGGTTAAAAAATTCTGATTTGAGTAACGAAACTGAATGGACATGTGCTAACAAAATAGATTCTCTAAGAGCAAGCGATTCAAGATATTTAGATTTGAGCTTTGGAACTATATCTGCTTATGGACCAAATGCAAGCATGATGCACTATTCTGCAGATGAGAAATCAGCAGCTAAGATTGAAAATAGAGGATTTTTATTAGTTGACTCAGGTGGACAATATTTAGATGGAACTACTGACATAACAAGAACTTTTGCAGTAGGTGAATTAACTGAAGAAGAAAAAGAACATTTCACATATGTTCTAAAGTCACATCTACAACTTATGAGAGCTGTATTTCCGGAAAAAACGAAATCCTTATGCTTGGATGCAATAGCTAGAAAAGAAGTTTGGGCTATAAATGAAGATTATAGATGTGGTACAGGACATGGAGTGGGATATGTTTTAGGAGTTCATGAAAGTCCACCACAATTTAACACTCGTTCAGATAAAACTTTAGCTCCTGGTATGATAATTTCTAATGAGCCCGGTATATACAAGGATGGCAAATACGGAATTAGAATTGAAAACATACTAGAAGTTGTAGAAGATAAATATAATGATTATGGACAATTTTTGAAATTTGAAACTATTTCTTATGCGCCAATAGACTTGGATGCAGTTAAAGTAGAATTGTTGACTAAGGAAGAAAAAGAATGTCTAAATAAATATCACAAAGCTGTATACGAAAAATTAAATGGACTTATGTCAGAAGAAGAAAGAACTTGGCTGAAGGAGTACACTAGAGAAATTTAAAGGTGATTTGTTGGAAGATATAGAAGGAAGACTTAAAAACTTGCCTGATTTACCAGGCGTATATATTATGAAAAATGCTCAAGATGAAGTCATATACGTTGGTAAAGCTAAAAATTTGAAAAAAAGAGTGAGTCAATATTTTGGAAGTTATGGAAAGAGTTATGCAAAAGTAAAGGCGATGGTTTCACACATCGCCGATTTTGAATATATAATAGTTGAAAATGAGATAGAGTCTCTTATATTAGAAAGTAATTTGATAAAAGATAATTTACCAAAGTACAATATTTTATTGAGAGATGATAAACAATACCCTTATATAAAAATAACTAATGAAAAATTTCCAAGAGTGTTAAAGACAAGAAAGATATTAAAGGATGGGGCAAAGTATTTTGGGCCGTATCCAGCAGTTACAGCAGTTAATGATACCATAGATTTAATAAACAGAACGTATCCTCTTAGGACATGTAGTTTAAATTTAAAAAAAGATATAGGAAAGTACAGACCTTGCTTAAATTACTTTATAGGAAAATGCATAGCTCCTTGCAAAGGTGGTGTAGATGAGGATAAGTACAATAAAATGGTAGAAGAGATATCAAATTTTTTAGAGGGAAAAGATGAAAGAATGATTCTATCTCTAAAAGAAAGAATGTTAGAAGCTTCTAAAAATCTTGAGTTTGAAAAAGCTGCAATGTATAGAGATGATATACAATCGTTAGAAATATTAAAAGAGAAACAAATTATTTCAAATACTAATATTTCAGAGAATCAAGACATAATAGGAATAGCTAGAGGCATAGATGAAGTCTTAGTTCAAGTATTTTTTGTAAGAGAAGGTAAGATCATAGGAAGAGAACATTATTTCATGAAAGATTATTTTGAGAATCAAAATAGTGAGATAATAAGTGCATTTATTAAGCAATTCTATGCAGGGGTTACGTTCATACCTAGAGAGTTAATAATAGAATCTGAGCCGGAAGATAAAAAATTACTTGAAGAATTCTTATCTATGAGAAGAGGTCATAATGTTGAAATAGTAGTTCCTCAAAGAGGCGATAAATTAAAATTAGTCAGAATGGCAAAGCAAAATGCTTTAGAAATGATTAATAAATATGCAGACAAGTATAAAAAGAAAATAGAAGAAAATACAAAATCTCTGGAAGAAATAAAAAATTTAATAAACTTAGACAGAATTCCACAGAGGATTGAAGCGTATGATATTTCAAATACCTATGGAATAGAATCTGTCGGATCTATGGTTGTATTTGAAAACGGAGTTTCTAAAAAAAGTGACTATAGAAAATTTAAAATACGTACTGTAGAAGGGCCTAATGACTATGCATCTATGAAAGAAGTTTTGACAAGAAGATTTAAGAGAGGTATAGAAGAAAAGAATAGCAATATAAATTCTTCTTTTTCTAAATTTCCAGATTTGATAATGATGGATGGCGGTAAGGGTCAAGTAAATATTGCTTTGAAAGTTTTGAGTGAATTGAATATAGATGTTCCGGTATGTGGTTTGGTTAAAGATGATTTTCATACAACAAGAGGGATAATATATCAAAATACAGAATACAATTTAAAAATAAATAGTAGCGGATACAGAATGATATATAAAATTCAAGAAGAAGCACATAGATTTGCAATTAATTACCATAGATCGTTGCGAGAAAAAGATATATTTATATCTGAACTCGACAATATAAAAAACATAGGGAAAGTTAGAAAACAGAATTTGATGAAGCATTTTAAATCTATAAAAAAAATTAAAGAAGCTTCTGTAGATGAATTAGAAATAGTAGATGGTATGAATAGAACTGCCGCAGAAAGTATTTACCAACATTTTCACGGAGGATTAAATGGATAGAATAGCTTTAAACAAGGTTATAAACGATTTAAATCTAAGCATTTTATATAAATCAAATAATTTCAATAATATTTATTTGGAAACATTAGATATAAACAGACCTGGATTACAGTTAAATGGTCACTTCGATTCTTTTGACGACAAGAGAGTTCAAATAATTGGAGAACAGGAATGGTATTTCTTAAATGAAATGACGTCTGAAGAGAGGTATAATGCCGTAAAAAAACTTTTTTCATGTAAAATTCCAGCTATAATTTTTATGCGTAATAGATGGATACATGATGAAATAGTGGAATTAGCTAAGGAGATGGATATAACTTTACTTAGAACTGAAGAAACTTTCTCAAAGTTCTCCATAAAGTTCCAAAATTATATGGAGATCGAATTAGCTCCTACCATAAGAATGCACGGGGTTCTCTTGGACGTTTATGGTGTTGGTGTTTTAATAAAGGGCAATAGCGGTGTCGGTAAGAGTGAAACAGCCTTGGATTTAATATCAAAGGGTTCTAAGTTGATTTCTGATGATTCTGTAATCATAAAGAGAATAGACGATAGATTGATAGGAAAATCTCCTATAATTACCAAGCATTTTATGGAAATTAGGGGAGTTGGCATAATAGATGTTGAAAAAATATTTGGAATCGGCTTTGTAATGGATTCAAAAGAAGTAGAAATGGTAGTGAATTTAGAACCATGGGATCATGAAGCTGAATACGATAGGCTGGGAATAGACAATGAATACGAAACTATTTTGGATAAAAAAGTAGTTAAATTTGATATTCCAGTTAAGCCTGGAAGAAATTCTGCACTAATTATAGAAATTGCAACTAAGAATTTTAAACAAAAAGAGCAAGGATATAATCCTGCGGAAGAGTTAAATAAGAGGATATTAGGTTATAGATTGGACTGATTTCACAATGTGAAATAGGTTCTAAACAAGTAAAATACACGTTTTTGGCGTTTATTATGCTCAAATCATTGCAATTATAATTTATTAGATTTATAATAATAAAGAGAGAAAAAATTTTTAAAACTAACTAGGGGGATTAAAATGGCTAAACATTTTAAAACGATGGATGGTAACGAAGCAGCAGCGCATGTCGCATATGCGTTTTCAGAGGTGGCATGTATATTTCCGATTACACCTTCTTCACCTATGGCAGAGCATGTAGATGCTTGGGCTGCACAAGGAAGAAAAAATATATTTGGTCAAGAAGTACTTGTAAAAGAACTTCAATCTGAAGCTGGAGCAGCTGGTGCAGTTCACGGAGCACTTCAAGCAGGATCTTTGACATCTACTTATACAGCATCTCAAGGTCTTTTACTTATGCTACCAAACATGTATAAGATTGCAGGGGAATTACTTCCAGGAGTATTCCACGTAGCAGCACGTGCTTTGGCATCACATGCACTTTCAATATTTGGAGACCATCAAGACGTTATGGCATCTCGTGCAACAGGATTTGCTATGTTAGCTTCAGGTTCTGTTCAAGAAGCTATGGATATGGCAGCAGTAGCTCATTTATCAGCTATAAAGGGAAGAGTTCCTTTCACACACTTCTTTGATGGATTCAGAACATCTCATGAAGTTCAAAAAATAGAAGTTTTAGATTATGATGATTTAGCTAAATTAGTTGATAAAGAAGCTGTTAGAGAATTTAAGGCAAGAGCATTACACCCTGCATCACCAAAGGTAAGAGGTACAGCTCAAAACCCAGATATATATTTCCAAGAAGTTGAAGCTTCTAATAATTTCTATACTGACATAATTGGAATCACTGAAGATTATATTAATAAAATTTCTGATTTAACTGGAAGAAAATATGGTCTATTTAACTACTACGGCGATGAAAACGCTGAAAAAGTTATAGTTGCTATGGGTTCAGTTACAGAAACTATAGAAGAAGTAGTAGATTACTTAACTGCTAATGGAGAAAAAGTAGGTTTATTAAAAGTTCACCTATACAGACCTTTCTCTAAAGAACATTTCTTAGCAGCTATGCCAAAAACTGTTAAGAAGATTGCAGTTCTTGATAGAACAAAAGAAAAGGGAGCTACTGGAGAACCACTATTCTTAGACGTTAGAGATATTTACTATGGACAAGAAAATGCACCTAAGATTGTTGGCGGTAGATATGGTTTAGGTTCAAAAGATACTAACCCATCTCAAATGTTAGCAGTATATAGAAATCTTGATAATGAAGATCCAAGACACAACTTTACTGTAGGTATAGAAGATGACGTTACAAATCTTTCTCTACCAATAGAAGAAAAAATTACAACTGAACCTAAGGGAACAATCAGATGTAAATTCTGGGGATTTGGTTCTGATGGTACTGTAGGTGCTAATAAGAGTGCTATAAAGATAATCGGGGACAATACAGATATGTATGCTCAAGGTTACTTTGACTACGACTCTAAAAAATCAGGTGGGGTTACTATGTCTCACTTGAGATTTGGCAAAGAAAAAATCACATCAACTTATTTATTAGCTGAATCAGATTTCATTTCTTGCTCAAAACAATCATATGTACACCAATATGATCTTTTAAGAGGACTTAGAAAAGGTGGAACATTCTTACTTAACACAGTATGGGATGAAGAAACTCTTGCTAACGAGCTTCCAGGAGCTATGAAGAAATATATAGCAGAAAATGAAATTAATTTCTATACAATAAACGCAACTAAGATAGCTGCAGAAATCGGACTTGGTGGAAGAACTAACATGGTAATGCAATCAGCATTCTTTAAATTATCAGAAGTACTTCCAATTGAACAAGCTACAGAACTTCTTAAGAAAGCAATTGTAAAAGACTATGGTTCTAAGGGTGACGAAATAGTTGCTATGAACTATAAAGCAGTTGACCAAGGAATAGATGCACTTCAAAAAATATCAGTTCCAGAAGAATGGAAATCTGCTGTAGATACAGCTAACCATAGCATTGAGGGAGCTTCAGAATTTGTAAACAATATTCTAATCCCTGTAAACCGTCAAGAAGGTAATGACCTACCTGTTTCTACATTTGTAGGAATGGAAGATGGTTCTTTCCCTAACGGAACATCTAAATACGAAAAGAGAGGTATAGCTGTTAATATTCCTGATTGGAAGATTGAAAACTGTATCCAATGTAACCAATGTTCTTTAGTATGTCCTCACGCTGCTATCAGACCATTCTTATTGAATGAAACTGAAAAAGAAGGAGCTCCAAGCACTTTCGAAACAGTAAAAGGAAAAGGAAAAGGCGCTGACCAATATGAATACAGAATCCAAGTATCATCTCTTGACTGTACAGGATGTGGAAACTGTGCTCAAGTTTGTCCAGCTCCAACAAAAGCTTTAGTTATGACTCCATTTGAAGATGTATATGCTGACCAAGCAGTAAATTGGGAATATGCATCAACAACTGTAAAATCTAAACAAGCTGACTTTGAACCAAACAATGTTAAAAACTCACAATTCTTCCAACCACACCTTGAATTCTCAGGAGCATGCGCAGGTTGTGGAGAAACTCCATATATAAAATTAGTTACTCAATTATTTGGAGATAGAATGAGTATTGCCAATGCAACAGGTTGTACTTCAATCTGGGGTGGTTCAGCACCATCAATGCCATATTGCACAAATGACGAAGGACACGGTCCATCTTGGGCAAATTCTCTATTTGAAGATAATGCTGAATTTGGATACGGTATGGCAATCAGCCAAACAGTTACAAGAGACAGAATTAAGATTTTAATGGAAAAATTTATTGAATTAAATGTTGATTCTGAAACAAATGCTATCTTCAACGAATGGATAACAAATATGGCTGATTACAAGACTTCAAAAGCAGCAGCAGCTAATGTTCTTGTAGCTTTAGAAAAGAAATATGACAATGAAGAAGCTAATGAATTATTATTTGAATTGAAGAGCCTTGAAAACTTCTTAATAAAGAAATCTCAATGGATAATAGGTGGAGACGGATGGGCTTATGACATCGGATACGGTGGACTTGACCACGTTCTTGCATCAGGCGAAAATATAAATGTAATTGTAGTAGATACTGAAATCTATTCTAACACTGGTGGACAAGCTTCTAAGGCAACTCCAACAGGTGCTACTGCTCAATTCGCAGCAGCAGGTAAAGTTACTAGAAAGAAAGATTTAGGTCTAATGGCAGCTACTTATGGTTATGTATATGTAACTCAAATAGCTCTAGGCGCAGATAAGAACCACGCATTAAAAGCTATTAAAGAAGCTGAAGCTTATGATGGACCATCACTAATCATCTGTTACGCACCATGTATTTCTCACGGAATCAAGAAGGGTATGGGATGCTCTATAGAAGAAGAAAAACTTGCAGTTGAAGCAGGTTACTGGCACTTATATAGATACAACCCAGATCTAAAGAAAGAAGGAAAGAATCCATTCACTTTAGACTCTAAAGAACCTAAGGGATCATACAGAGAATTCCTTCAAGGAGAAGTTAGATACACTTCATTAGCTCGTCAATTCCCTGAAAGAGCAGAACAATTATTTGAAATCGCAGAAGAAAACGCAAAAGAAAGATATAACAACTATCTAAATATGCAAAGATCAGAAACTATTCTTGAAAAATCTTCTGAAGAAAATAAATAAATAATATAACAAAAATATCTATCAGATTTAATCTGATAGATATTTTTTATTGGTGCTTTAGCGGCAAATAAACCCCTGGTAGAACCAGGGGTAAATAAAAAACTTTAGTATATGAAATAAAACCTCCGTGTTACAATGGTGTTGGTTTGGCGACCGCATCACTAAAGTAACAGGAGGTTTTTGATAATGAAAAATGAAATTAAGCATACCGCCTTTATAAAATAGAAAATGTACTCATCAAGTCGCCAATCTTGACAGCACTTCGAAAATCGCTAGAATAAGGTTAATTCGTAGTAGATTCCTTTTACACGGAAAGCTGTCATATCGCTTACAACACATCTGGTCAATTCATTATCGTAGACCTGACGACCTATTTCAAGACGTTGTTCTTTGGTATATTCAATGGTAAATCTCCTGTTCTTGTTTAGTAAGAGTCTCTAGTATTTTTTACTTGAATTATATGTGAGTCTAATTAAAAAGACACCCCACTATGTCCAGTTTTAGTTTACCACTACAAGTTTAAATTTTTACAAAATATGAAAGTATGCTGTATTTAAAAAATAAAAAAAAGAGGTTAACCTCTTTTTCGTTTATTTTGATAAAATGAAATTATTTTAATTATTGAAGAAGAAACTACAACTCCAGCTGCAAGAGAACCGGCAAGGAATATTGTTTCAATGGCTTTGTCTTGAAAAGCAACATAGTTTTGTTCTATTAAATAGTACATGGTATAGTACATACCAGCTCCCGGCACAAGTGGAACTAAACCGGGGATTAAGAATATAGTAGCAGGCATCTTTAGTTTTCTAGCTAAAAATTCACTGCTTATACCAATTACAAATGCTGAACTGAATCCAGAAAGAATATATGATAGTTCAAAATCACGCATTATAGCGTATATAATCCAAGAAAATCCGCCAAGTATGGCAATATATATTAATGATTTTTTAGGACAATTAAAGTAGTATGAAAATGCCAAAGTGGCAAATGAAGACATAACAAATTGAAAAATATAGTTCATTATAACCTCAACAATCTAAGTGTTAATCCGACACCAATCGCAATACCAAGAGCAATAAATATAGCTTTGGTAAGACCTATAAGCCCGCTTAAAAAATCACTGTTCATTATATCTCTAACTGCATTAGTAGCTGCTAAACCAGGGACTAAAATCATAATAGAGCCTATAATTACCTCATCAATTGATTTAGGCAATCTTAACATATACAGCAAAGCTGTAAGCATTGAAATTGAAAAAGCACCTATAAAATTTGTAACCACAAAATTCAACTTAAATGGTTCTATTTTTCTTAAAAGCATAGAGGTAGCAAAAGTGACTATATATGCACATATAAACTCTCTAAACCCTCCACCAAATAGCACAGAGAAAAAAGCTCCGCAAAATCCAGCATAGATATCAAATTTAAAAGCCTCTACGTCATTTTCATTTTCAATTGCGTTTAAAGTATTAAAAGCAGCGTCTAGCGACATTTCACTTATTACAAAATTTCTGGAGAAAGTATTTATTTTGTCTATCTTTGACATATTGGTAGTAGAGGACCCCACGCTCTTATAAACCGTTATTATATCTTCATCAAATTCTAAAGATACAAATATACCAGAAGGTAGCACATGTGCATCAACTTTACTTACGTTTTGGGATGACTTACATATTCTAAGAACAGTATCTTCTGCTCTATATATTTCCGCACCATTTTTAATTTGTAATCTACCTGCGTGTATTGCAAGCTTTATAAGCCTTTTTGCATCGGCTAAATCGTTTAAGTTTCTCATTTCAACTCCAGAAAATATAAATTAATATCAACTAAATTATACACTTTTAAGTGGTTATCATCAATTACTTAAAAACACTATAATTGAAACAAATACGGCACAATGGTATAATATTATGCATACTAAAGAAGAGGTGAGAGTATGGAAAAGCCGATTGTTTCCATCATTGGAACTCCCAATGTTGGCAAGTCCACACTTTTTAATAAAATAGTAGGTCGTAAAATTTCAATTACTGAAGATACGCCTGGTGTTACTAGAGACAGAATATATTCAGATGCTGAATGGCTAGGAGCAAAATTTTTATTAGTAGACACAGGTGGTCTTGATTTAAAAGATGAAGATATTTTTATGTCTAGTATAAAAGCTCAAGTAGATTTAGCATTAGATATGAGTGAAGTAATTATTTTATTAACAGATGGCGTAAGAGGAGTTACTGCAAGTGATAGAGAGATTTCTAATTATTTGAGAAAATCAAATAAAAAGGTTCTATTAGCGGTAAATAAGTTTGATTCAAAAGTAGCTAAAAATAATTTATATGATTTTTATGAACTTGGTCTAGGAGAGCCTATAAGCATAAGTTCCGAACAAGGAATGGGCGTTGGAGATTTACTTGACCAAGTAATAGAAGGATTTGAAAGAACTACAGAGGAAAGTTTTGATGATGAAATTCGTGTAACATTTATCGGAAAACCAAATGTAGGGAAATCATCTCTATTAAATCACATAACTGGAGAAGAACGTTCTATTGTAACTAATATTCCAGGAACAACTAGAGATTCTATAGACTCTAAGTTTAGATATAATGATGAAGACTTTATATTAGTAGATACAGCAGGTCTACGTAAAAAGAAAAAAATATACGAAAATATTGAAAGATATTCAGTTATAAGAACATTAACAGCTATTGAAAGATCTTCAGTTTGCGTTCTTTTAATTGATGCTGTAGAAGGTGTAAGTGAGCAAGATGCTAAGATAGTTGGATATGCTCATGATAATAACAAAGCTATAATAGTGGCGGTAAATAAGTGGGATGCTATTAAGAAAGATAATAGTTCTGTAAAAGAGTATGAAGCTAATATAAGAAAGAGATTGCCTTTTATAAATTATGCTCCTATAGTATTTATTTCTGCTATGACAGGACAAAGAGTTGATAAGCTATTAGATTTAATCTCAATAGTAAACAACAACTATAACCATAGAATAAAAACTGGTGTGTTAAATGATATATTGAACAGAGCAGTTTTAATCAACCAACCTCCTTCTGACAAAGGTAAGAGAGGTAAATTATATTACGGTTCTCAAGTTGCTGTAAGACCTCCAAAATTCCAATTATCTGTAAATGATAAAGAACTATTCCATTTTTCTTATGTAAGATATATAGAAAATCAAATAAGAGAAGCATATTCTTTTGATGGGGTTCCTATAATTATAAGTTTGAAAAATAGGGGAGAGAAATAAAATGACATGGGTGCTGCTATCCTATTTAGTGGGCTCTATATCAGGTTCATATATTTTGGGTAATCTTTTATTAAATAAGGATGTCCGAAAATATGGGTCAGGTAATGCAGGCACAACCAATGCAATAAGAGCTTTTGGCAAAAAAATAGGAGTTTTAACTTTTCTAATTGACTTTTTAAAGGGATTATTGATGGTGCATTTATTGAAGAATACATTTAATGTAAATCAAAATATGCTTTATATATGCGCTTTTGCACTGATAATAGGGCATGATTATCCTTTTTATATGAATTTTAAAGGTGGAAAAGGTGTAGCCACTACAATAGGATGTTATGCAATTTTAGGATTTAATTTAGATTTGATTTCTGTAATTGCATGGATACTATTTGCTATAGTGACTAAGATGGTATCTTTGGCATCTATATTATATTTTTGTTTAATTTCTATTTTATTTATAATTTTTGAAGATTTAACTAGTATTCAAATTTTGATGGTACTATCAATTGGAATATTGGGAGTATACAGACACAAAGACAATATAAAAAGAATTATGAATGGTTCGGAAAATAAAATTGGCAAAAATAAAGTGAGAGGTTAATTTATGAAAATAGCTGTAATTGGTGGCGGAAGCTGGGGAACTGCAATAGCTCGTCTGCTACACAAAAAAGGTCATGAAGTAAATTTCTTTGTTAGAAATGACGAAGATAGAAAATCTATAAATGAAAAAGGTATAAATGAAAAATATCTACCGGGGGTAGAGCTTGCAGGATTAAAGGCACAGTCTGATATTTTAAGTTGTGTGGATTCTTGCGAAATGATTGTGATGGCTGTGCCTACACAAAAATTTAGAGAAGTTGCACAGAGTATAAAAGATAAAGCCGATGGCAAAGTTATAGTAAATCTATCAAAAGGTCTGGAACTTAAGACACTAGATAGAGTTAGTGAGATAAGTGCTGAAATAATGCCTAATTCTCAATTTGTTTCACTGTCTGGTCCATCTCATGCAGAAGAGGTTGGAAAAGAAATTCCTACAGCGATAGTTGCTGCCTCAACGAGTAATAATGCAAGCAAGTTGGTTCAAGAAACTTTTGCAACTGATACCTTTAGAGTTTATACAAATTCTGACTTAATAGGGGTTGAAATAGGCGGAGCGCTTAAAAATATAATTGCTTTGGCAGCTGGTATGAGTGATGGTCTAGGATATGGAGATAACACAACAGCCGCTTTAGCAACTAGAGGAATTTACGAAATGAGTAAATTGGGAATGAAATTAGGCGCTAATCCCCAAACATTTAATGGTCTTTCAGGGATAGGTGATTTGATTGTTACTTGCACATCAAAGCATTCACGTAATAGAAGAGCTGGGATTTTAATAGGACAGGGGCTTTCTTCTGAAGAGGCTTCTGAAAAAGTTGGACAGGTTGTAGAGGGTATTAAAACAACTAAGTCAGCTCATGATCTAGCTTTGAAATACGGTGTAAATATGCCTATTACAGAGAAACTTTATGAAGTTTTATATAACAATAAAGACCCTAGAGAAGCTGTAGTGGAACTAATGACTAGAGGCTATAAGCAAGAAATAGAAGAAATATTTTTTGAATAGCAAGAAGGGGTATTTTGAAAATTAAGGGTTTGAAAAAGAATAAATATTTTATTCGTAGATGGGTAATAGGTGTGCTTATATTAATTCTCTTTACAATAGGGTTTAGAGCAATTAATGGAAGAATGTACAAAGATTATAAAACTGAATTTGCCACATTAAAAACGTATGAAAAGAAAGTCCCTGCTATTGGATTTAATATTTTAGATGAAAAAGTATATATAGCTAATAACACTGGTATATGCGTATACAATACAAGCGAAGGCGAAAAAGTACCAGTGGGTTATGAAATAGCTAGTTTAAATATGATGGACGACATTTCAGATTTGAATGATGAATTGATAAAAGTCAATTCTGCACTAAGTTATAAATCTAAAAACCATGTAGAATATAGCTCTGAAAAGTCTATTCCATCTATAGAAAAAATACAAAATTATCTTAGAGAAGGTAATTTCACTGAGGCTATACATTCGATTGACGGATTGGATTTGTACTCAAATAACAATTTAAATATAAGTGAACTTTCAGAATTGATTAATTTACCTGTATATGTATTAAACAAGAAGAAAGAAGAACTACAAAATAAAATTTCTAAGAGTAACTATACTTATTCTGCAGATTTTTCGTCAGTTGTGTCTTTTAAAATTGATGGACTTGAAAAATACTATACTATAGATGATTTAAGTGATTATACTTATGAGTATTTAAACTCACATAAAAACTTAGGAAAGTTTAAGACTAAAGTAGAAGTTAATAAAGGTGATAAGTTATACAAGTTGATAAATAATTTAAATTATAAGATTGCATTACAAATAGATAATCTAAAAGCTATCGAAGGTAAAGAAATCGGAGATAGTTTAAAATTTAGAAATGAGGATAATTTATTAATTGGTAAAATTTCTAAGATAAATAAATCTAAAGGTGGAGCTGTAGTTATAGTAGAGTTATCGCAGAACTTTTATAATGTCTACCAGGAAAGGATTAAAGACTATGATATAATTTTGCAGAACGAAGACTGTCTTGAAATACCAAAGTCATCAATAATTAAGAGAAATGGTAAATTTGGTGTGTTTGTGCAAGAAATTCACGGATTAGTTAAATTTGTTCCTATAAAAGTTGTAGTTCCATTTGAAGAATCTTCTTATATAGCTACAGGCGATAAGAATTCAATTATAAAAATCAATGACAAGGAAGTTAAGACTGTAACTTTGAATGATAAAATCGTTATAAATCCAAAACAAGTTGAAGAATCTAAGATTTTAAACTAAGGAAGTGTTGAGATGTCAATAAAATTAAATATGGAAAATTTGTTAAGAGAAGTAGAAGATTTAGAAAAAAAATCTATTACTGGAGAAAAAGTGCGTTTAATTGCCGTTTCAAAAATGCACAGTACAGATGAAATATTGGAAGCTGTAAGTGGGGGAGCGGTAGAGTTTGGAGAAAATAAAGTACAAGAACTTAGAGATAAACTTGAAGTTTTACCGGAACAAAATTTTCATATGATTGGCAATTTACAAACAAATAAGGTAAAATATATCTATGATAAAGTTAGGTTAATACAGTCTCTTGATAGAGTTAATTTGCTTGAGGAAATTGATAAAAGAGCAAAGAGTTCTAATATAGTTGTAGATTGTCTAATAGAAGTAAATATAGCGGGTGAAGAGCAAAAAGGAGGAGTTGCTTACAATGATGTAAGAAACTTTCTTGAAAAATGTTTGGAATACAACAATGTTAAAATTCAAGGACTTATGACTGTAGCTCCAGACACTGAAGATGAAAAATTACTTAGAGATTGCTTTAAGAGAATGTTTAAGCTAAAAGAAAAGATAAAAAATAATTATTCAGAAGTTAAAATGGATATTTTGTCTATGGGAATGAGCCAAGACTATAAGTTAGCAATTGAAGAAGGTTCTAACATGGTTAGGATTGGCAGCAAAATTTTTGGAAAGAGAATTGGGAGGTAACGCATGGCAGAAATTATGGATAAAATGAAGAAGGTTTTTGGTTTTTCGGAAGAATATGACTATGAAGATTATGAGGAAAATTTTCCGGAAGAAAGACATATTGAAGAAACTCCTGTTAGGGCAACAAAGAGAAAATCAGATAGTGGAGTATTGAGTTTAAATGCGTCTAATATGATAATTTCAGTACATGAACCTCTATCATATGATGAATCTCCTAATGTTGTAGATGATTTAAGAGCTGATAAGTCAGTAGTACTTAATTTTGAGCAACTTGATTTAGAAGTAAAGAGAAAGATATTTGATTTTGTAAGTGGAGCTCTATATGCTATGGATGGTAAAATTCAAAAAGTAAACAAAGACATTTTTGTTTTAGCTCCAAAGAATGTTGAAATTGATGGTTTAAAAGAAGAACTTAAAAATAGTGGAATGTTTCCTTGGTAAGAATAAATAGAGATAATCTATTCTTACACATTCCTGATGATAAATTAATAACGATAAAAAAGGTAGTAGATAAGATTGAAGTTATTTTAAATAAACATGAAATTTTATCTACTGATTTTTTGAATCCGTATGAAATAGAATTAGCTAAATCTATTTTAAATAAATTTGATATAAATTACTCTGTAGAAGGAGGCTATCCTCATGCAGAAAGAAATATCATATATATGTATCCTGAACATCTATCAGATATAGAAAAAGATAAGATAAATTATCTTTCTATAAAGAAAAAAGAAGATATAGATCACAGAGATGTTTTAGGATCTATATTAAGATTGGGAATAGATAGAAATAAGGTAGGAGATATTATTATTAATGATAATAATATTTTTGTGTTTGTAAAAGCTGAACAGTTTAGTTTTTTAAGATTTAATTTAAATAAAATCGGCAGACAGAATGTAGATTTTACCAACGATGAATTTAGCTATGAAGATATGGAGTATATCGAAAAGAAATATATAGTTTCATCACTTAGATTAGACACAGTTTTAAGTTCAGTTTTAAAAATGTCACGTTCTAAAACAGATATTCTTATAAAATCTGGAAGAGTACAGGTTAATTTTAAAATAGAATCAAAAAATTCTTTGCAACTAAATGAGGGAGATATTTTGTCTGTTAGGGGAAGTGGAAGAATGATTTTTCAAAGCATAGAAAATGTTACTAAAAAGGAAAATTTTGTAATTAATATGAAATTTCCTAAGTGAGGTAAAAATGGCAGTAATTTTATTTGCGATGTTACTTATAGTTATAGATCAATTGAGTAAGTATTTAGTTGTACTTAACTTAAAAGGTCAGCCACCTAAAGTAATAATTGACAATTTTTTGAACTTTTATTATTTGGAAAACAGAGGAGCAGCCTTTGGAATATTACAAAATAAAAGTTTGCTTTTTACAATTATCACAATAGTTGTTATAATTGTTCTTTTGAGTGTTTTATTTAAAGATTATCATAAAAATACTAAAGCTCTTAATTTGGCAATAGGTCTTATTCTGGGTGGAAGTATTGGTAATTTTATCGATAGAATGCGTTTGGGATATGTTGTAGATTTTATTTCTACAAACATATTTGGATATGAATTTGCTGTTTTCAATTTAGCAGATTCATTCATTGTTGTAGGGACTATTATTTTTATAATAATGGTATTATTATTTGATAATCCAGGGAAAAAAAGAAATGTATCAAAATAAATTCATTTCAAATTTAGACAATGAGCGTTTAGATATCTTTTTAAATCAGAAACTTGATTTATCTAGAAGTCAGATAAAGAAGCTAGTAGATGATAAGCTTATTTTAGTTAATGGCAAGAGTGAAAAAGCTGGATATAAATTGAGAGTTAACGATGAAATAACAGTTGAATATAGAGAAGATTTAAAACTAGTTCCTCAAGATATAGAATTTAGGATACTTTTTGAAGATTCTGATATAGCCGTTATTTCAAAACCTCAAGGTTTAGTAGTACATCCTGGGGCGGGAAATGAAGATAATACACTAGTAAATGGACTTTTATATAGATTAGATTCATTAGCCGATACGGGTGATGAATTAAGACCAGGAATTGTCCATAGACTTGATAAAGACACTAGTGGTCTTATGATTGTTGCTAAAACTTCATTAGCATATGATAGATTAATTGAGATTTTTAAAAACAGAGAGATTAACAAAGTATATATGGCTATTGTTGAAGGGAAAATTACTGATTCTGGTTTTATAGACGAGCCAATAGGAAGGGATTCTAAGAATAGAATTAAATTTGCAGTCACAGACATTAATTCAAAGGAAGCTTTAACATATTATAAACCTATTAAAGTTTTTGAAAATCACACATTTTTAGAAATAAAAATAGCTACAGGTAGGACTCACCAGATAAGGGTACATATGAAATATATCAATCACCCTGTATTAGGGGATCCTTTATATGGTAGAAAAAATAAGTATAAAATAGACAAACAAATGTTGCATGCTTGTAAGCTACAATTTAAACATCCTATAACTGATCAAGAAATGCTTTTTGAAGATGAAATACCGATTAGATTTGAAAAATTTATGAAGAGGGCAGATATATGAAAAATATTATTATGGATGAGATAGCTATAAAACGTGCTATTTCAAGAATTTCAAATGAAATATTAGAGAAAAGTAAGGGCCCAGAGGATTTAATATTATTAGGTATAGTCAGTAGAGGCGAAGATATAGCAGATAGAATATCTTCAAAGATATTGGAAATTGAATCAATAAAAGTACCTGTATATGCTATAAATCCTATTAATTTTAGAGATGATAGAGAAAATTCCAGAGAACTAGACTTAAATATAGATATGAATGGCAAGACAGTTATATTAGTAGATGATGTAATATATACCGGTAGAACCGTTAGAGCTGCTCTTGATGCTATTCTATCGATAGGAAGACCAAAGGCTATACGATTAGTTTCATTGGTTGACAGAGGCCATAGAGAGTTACCTATTAGGCCTGATTTTGTTGGAAAAAATTTACCTACTGCAAAAAGAGAAAAGGTGGTTGTTGAACTATCTGAAGTTGATGGTCAAGATAAAGTGTACATTGAGTCTTAAATTATATTGTAGGAACTTTAATTTAAATTTGTTAATAAATAATATATTTATTATATAAAACATTATTCTGGAGGTATTGATGAGAGAAGTTGATGTTGTAATAGTTGGGTCAGGAGCCAGTGGAGTATTTGCTGCTTATGAATTTACAAAATTAGATACTGACTTAGAAGTTATTATGATAGATAAGGGGAATCCGATACAAAGGAGAAATTGCCCTATCAAAACTGGAAAAGTTGAGAATTGTATAGGCTGTGAACCATGTAACATAATGAATGGATATGGTGGAGCAGGTACATTATCTGATGGTAAATACAATATAACTACAAATTTTGGTGGAGATATGCATAAATTTGTAGGTAGGGAAAAAGCCATAGAACTTATGGAATATGTTGATAGTGTACTTTGTGATTTTGATGGAGCAGATTCAAAACTTTATTCAACAGCATCTTCTGATTTAAAAACAATAGCACTAAGACATGACCTACATTTATTAGATGCTAGGGTTAGACATTTTGGTACAGACAGAAATGTAAAAATATTAGAGAAAATGTATGAATACTCTAAAGATAAAGTGGAAATGTTATTTAATACTACAGCTTTAGATGTTGAATACATTGAAGATGAAAAAAAATACATTGTTACAACAAATAGAAATGAAAGTTTTAAATGTAAAAATTTAGTGCTTGCTTCAGGTAGATCAGGTTCTAAATGGGTATCACAAATTTGTGGTAAATTTGGAATAAAATGTGAATCAAACCAAGTTGATATAGGTGTTAGAGTAGAACTTCCAGCTGAAGTTTTCAAACATATAACTGATGACGTGTATGAAAGTAAAATAGTTTATCAAGCAAAAGCATATAATGAGCTTGTAAGAACTTTCTGTATGAATCCATACGGCCAAGTTGTAGCTGAAAACACAAGTGGAATTATAACAGTTAATGGACATGCTTATGCAGATCCTAAACTACAAAGCCAAAACACTAACTTCGCATTGTTAGTTGCAAATAAATTCACAGAGCCATTTAAAGAATCAAATGAATATGGTGAGTCTATTGCTAAATTATCAAATATGCTTGGCGGTGGAGTATTGTTACAAAGATTTGGAGATTTAGTAAAAGGAAGAAGATCTAACAAAGAAAGAATGGAGAAATGCTTCACAGTTCCTACTTTAAAGGCTACACCTGGTGATTTATCATTAGTTATACCTAAGAGACAATTAGATTCAATAATCGAAATGATATATGCATTAGATAAGATTGCTCCTGGTACAGCAAATGACGATACTCTACTTTATGGAGTTGAAGTTAAATTCTATAACTCTAAAGTGGAAGTAGATTCAAACTTCCAAACTATAAAAGAAGGACTATATGTAGTTGGTGATGGTGGTGGAGCAACTCATTCACTATCTCAAGCATCAGCTTGTGGAGTACACGTTGCAAGATATCTAAACGAATCATTAAGTTAATAGCTATTATACCAATCAAGAAGGTAAGACTATAGGTTTAGTTGTATCTACATTACAAAACCCATTCTTCGTTGACCTAAAGACAGGTGCTGAAGAAAAAGCTAAAGAATTAGGAGTAGAAATAATCGCTTTAGATTCTCAAGATGACCCAGCTAAAGAACTTTCAAATGTAGAAGATTTAATTACTGACGAATTGTCAAATCAAATGCAACACCTATGGTAAGAGACCAAAAAGTTCTTCTTTAGGTGTTTTATATTTTATACATTTTCTAGGTCTATTATTCATTAAACTTAAGTTATAATTTAATTCATCAATATTCACTTCTGATAAATCCATACCCTTAGGATAAAACTCCCTCAAAAGTCCGTTACTATTTTCATTTGTACCTTTTTGCCATGCACAATAGGGATCACAAAAATAAGTTTTGCATCCTAATTCTTTTTCTATTTTCTCAAATTCTGAAAATTCTTTACCTCTATCAAAGGTTATTGTTTTTACTAATTCTTTTGGATAATCTTTTAATGCATTTATTATTGCTGGTGTTACGCTTTCCGACTTTCTATTTTCAACTAGGATTGCTATATAATATCTAGATTTTCTTTCTGCTAAAGTTACGAAACAACATCTACTTTTCCTTTTATGATCTAATCTGCCTGATTCCACTGTATCTGCTTCCCAGTGGCCTAATTCTTGCCTTCTGTATATCTCTTTAGGTCTTTTCTTAATTGTTCTACCTTTATCATTGAATTTTCCTCTTTTTTCTGCTGGCCTTTTAAATTTAGCTTTTCTTCTCAAATTTTTCATACTAGTTTTTGGCAGCTTTTTGGCGTGTATCATTCTATATATCGTTGATGTAGATGGTAATTCATGAATCTCATTTGTGTTTCTATTTGATATTTGTTCAGGGGACCAATGTTCGTTAATCTTTACAGTTAAATAATCAATAACATCTTTAGAAAATTTACTTTTTCTATGGCAGTCTTTTCTTCTATCAATATATTTATCATTTGCCTTTATCGGAAAGTACTTAGTGTAACTTCCCCTACTAACTTTTATCTTAGATGAATTTCTTTTAATTTCTCTAGATATTGTACTAGGTGACCTTTTAAGTGCTTGTGCAATTTTCCTTATACTCATTCCTAAATTTAAAAATTGGTAAATACAAGATCTTTCTTCTATGGTAAGATGGTTATAGCTCATAGTTAATCACTCCTTTTTAATATGTTTTGTTTGGTCACTTACATATTAACACAGCTGATTAGCTATGAGTTTATTTATGTTGCACTTGTTATGATAAATTATCTACTAAAAAAGTAGATATACTTTTAATTAACCCTACAGATTCTGATGCAGTAGCTGCAGCTGTTATGAATGCTAATCAAGCAGGAATCCCTGTAATAACATTAGACAGAGCTTCTAACGGTGGAGAAGTTTTAAGTCACATCGCTTCAGACAACGTAGCTGGTGGTAAAATGGCTGGAGAACACATCATCAAACTTCTTGAAGGTAAAGGTAATGTTGTAGAATTAGAAGGTATTCCAGGGTCTAGTTCAGCAAGAGAAAGAGGACAAGGATTCAACGAAGCTATCGAAGGTTCTGAACTACAAGTTGTTGCTAAACAAACAGCTAACTATGACAGAACTGAAGGTCTTTCAGTAATGGAAAATATCCTTCAAGCTAATACTGATATCCAAGCAGTATTCGCTCATAATGATGAAATGGCTTTAGGAGCTCTTGAAGCTATCAAATCAAGCGGAAAAGATATCAAAGTAGTTGGATTTGACGCTACTGACGATGCTGTTAAATCAGTTGAAGCTGGTGAATTAGCAGCTACAATAGCTCAGCAACCAAAAAGAAATTGGTTCTTTAGGAATTGAAGCAGCAGTAAAAGCTATTAATGGTGAAACTGTTGAAAAATCTATTCCGGTTGAATTAAAATTAGTAGTAAAATAAGATTATAAAAAATAATAAAGAGGAATGGTCAATCCACTCCTCTTTTTAAGTAGGTGAATATTATGAAAGAAAAAGTAATGGTATTTGGAAGTTTTGTTGTTGATTTAATGTCAAGAGCAGATCATCTACCTAAGCCAGGAGAAACTGTAAGAGGAACTGAGTTCAATACGGGTCCTGGAGGAAAGGGATTTAATCAAGCGGTTGCATCTCATAAATCAGGAGCAGATATCGTGGTCGTAACTAAAATTGGCAATGATCCCTTCGGTAAGATAGCATTAGATATAGCTGAAAATATTGGAATGGACAAGAGCGGTATTATATTTTCTAAAGAAGATTCAACAGGAGCAGCTTTAATTTGTGTAGATGAAAAAACAGCTGAAAACCAAATATTAATTGTGCCTGGAGCATGTAACACAATAAAAAAAGAAGAAATAGATTCTATAGATGATAAATTTGATGATATTTCTTATGTCCTTATTCAATATGAAGTAAATCAAGATGCAAATGAATATGTGGTGAAAAAAGCTAAAGAAAAAAATGTTAAAGTGATTTTAAATCCAGCACCATACCAAAAAATAGAAGATGCTTTTTTCAAGGATATTTATATGGTAACTCCTAATGAAACAGAAGTTAAAGGACTTACAGGCGTTGAAGTTGTGGATTTGGAAACAGCTAGAGAAGCAAAGGATATCTTACTTCAAAAAGGTATACAAGAAGTTGTAATAACTATGGGTGTAAAAGGGGCTTATGTATATTCAAATGGCGAAGATATGCTTGTTCCTGCATATAAAGTTGATGCAATTGATACAACAGGAGCGGGAGATGCTTTTAACGGCGGATTGCTTACAGCATTATCTGATGGAAAAGATTTATTCGAAGCTGCTAAGTTTGCTACTGCAGTATCTGCTCTATCTGTTCAGAAAAAAGGAACTGCTATATCTATGCCTACTAGAGAAGAAATTGACAAATTTATAAAAAATAATAACTAATTTTCAAAATGGTTTAATGAGCAATTCATTCAAACCATTTTTTATTATGCGCAATTATAAATTAAACCTTGCTATAAGTATAGATATTTTGTATCATAAAATTAAGCAAATAATAGTTATGTAAACATAGGTAGGTGTCTATATTGTTCAGGGGAATGGAATATATATACGAAGTATATAAAGAAAAGAGCTTTTCGAAAGCGGCAAAAAATCTTTTCATATCTCAACCTTCACTCAGTGCGGCAGTGAAAAAAGTAGAGGTTAACTTGGGATATGAAATTTTTGATAGAAGTACAAAACCCATCGGATTGACCGAGTTTGGGTTAGAATATATAAAGTCAGTTGAAAAAATATTAGAAATAGAAGATAATTTTGAAAACTATTTAAATGATTTAGGAGATTTAAAGGCGGGAAAAGTTTCCATAGGTGGAACTTCACTATTTATTTCTCATGTTTTACCATTTATAATTTCAGATTTTTCTAAAAAATACCCTAAAGTGGAGTTAAATATAGTAGAAGACAATACAGTAGAACTTGAAAATTCTTTAGCATCTGGTGAACTTGATATAGTCATAGATAACTATCAGTTTGATCCGGAGATATATGACAGACAAATTTTAATGAAAGACCATATAATTTTGGTTGTACCGTCTAGTTATGAGTCAAATAAACAGTTAATTGACTATAAGCTGGAATATAATGAAATAATTTCAAAAGCATACTTAAGTGATGAATTTAAATCTGTACCGTTAGAGGTTTTTAATGATGATCCATTTATATTGATAATTTATCATAACAAGTGCAACATAAATAAACTCATAGCTAATCAGCTGTGTTAATATGTAAGTGACCAAACAAAACATATTAAAAGGAGTGATTAACTATGAGCTATAACCATCTTACCATAGAAGAAAGATCTTGTATTTACCAATTTTTAAATTTAGGAATGAGTATAAGGAAAATTGCACAAGCACTTAAAAGGTCACCTAGTACAATATCTAGAGAAATTAAAAGAAATTCATCTAAGATAAAAGTTAGTAGGGGAAGTTACACTAAGTACTTTCCGATAAAGGCAAATGATAAATATATTGATAGAAGAAAAGACTGCCATAGAAAAAGTAAATTTTCTAAAGATGTTATTGATTATTTAACTGTAAAGATTAACGAACATTGGTCCCCTGAACAAATATCAAATAGAAACACAAATGAGATTCATGAATTACCATCTACATCAACGATATATAGAATGATACACGCCAAAAAGCTGCCAAAAACTAGTATGAAAAATTTGAGAAGAAAAGCTAAATTTAAAAGGCCAGCAGAAAAAAGAGGAAAATTCAATGATAAAGGTAGAACAATTAAGAAAAGACCTAAAGAGATATACAGAAGGCAAGAATTAGGCCACTGGGAAGCAGATACAGTGGAATCAGGCAGATTAGATCATAAAAGGAAAAGTAGATGTTGTTTCGTAACTTTAGCAGAAAGAAAA
The DNA here is from genome assembly GCF_900176115.1 of Peptoniphilus asaccharolyticus DSM 20463. Lineage (GTDB taxonomy): Bacteria > Bacillota > Clostridia > Tissierellales > Peptoniphilaceae > Peptoniphilus > Peptoniphilus asaccharolyticus. The sequence continues at coordinate 468,857 of NZ_FWWR01000009.1, forward strand.
TCTAGATATTATATAGCAATCCTAGTTGAAAATAGAAAGTCGGAAAGCGTAACACCAGCAATAATAAATGCATTAAAAGATTATCCAAAAGAATTAGTAAAAACAATAACCTTTGATAGAGGTAAAGAATTTTCAGAATTTGAGAAAATAGAAAAAGAATTAGGATGCAAAACTTATTTTTGTGATCCCTATTGTGCATGGCAAAAAGGTACAAATGAAAATAGTAACGGACTTTTGAGGGAGTTTTATCCTAAGGGTATGGATTTATCAGAAGTGAATATTGATGAATTAAATTATAACTTAAGTTTAATGAATAATAGACCTAGAAAATGTATAAAATATAAAACACCTAAAGAAGAACTTTTTGGTCTCTTACCATAGGTGTTGCATTTGATTTGACAATTCGTCTATTTCTAAAAGAGGGAAATGATACCAGAATAAAGGCAGATACAATTTGCCAAAGTGAAAACTTTAATCCAAATATTGTATTTGAATTAGATCAACAGATTACAAGTTACAACTTAAGTATAAATGGAGTAGGTATTTCATTTATATCAGATATACTTATTCAAAGTATTGGTAAGACTGCAGAAGTTTGTTATTATAAACTGCCTAAGGAATTTACATCAAGAGAAATATATTTCTTCTACAAACATAATAGATATTTAAAACAGGCTACTCGTGAATTTTTGAAAATGGCGAAAGCTGACAATTGAAATTAATAAACTAAAAATATGATATAATTATAGCTTGAAAAGAGGTAAAGATGAACGAAAATTACTCATTAGTACATGATTTAAATTATAATATTGACTCATATATAAATAGAGTTAGAGATGAGATAAGCCCTAATAAAAAGGCTTGTGTTATAACTCATGGATGTCAGATGAACGAACATGACTCAGAGAAAATCAATTGGATTTTAGAGAAAATGGGCTTTGAGTTGTCAGATGATTTTGAAAAAAGTGATTTAGTGTTAGTCAACACTTGTTCTGTAAGACATTCTGCTGAAGATAAAGTTTATGGACAACTTGGAGTTTTAAAGCACCTTAAAGAATCAAAACCGAATTTAAAATGTGGTGTTTGTGGATGCATGATGCAGAGAAAAGAATCTAGAGAGTACGTACAAGATAAATTTGAGAATGTTGATTTGATTTTTGGAACTAACAATATATGGAAACTTCCAGAACTACTTTTAAACTCATACGACACAGGCAAGCTTCAAATGGATATAAGAGAAGAAACTAAACAGATTAATGACGATTTAGGAGCGAATAGATTATATTCTTATAAGTCATATGTGAATATAATGTATGGTTGCAACAACTTCTGTACGTATTGTATCGTACCTTATACAAGAGGTAGAGAGACTAGTAGAGACCCTAAAGAAATAATTAGAGAAATTGAAGATTTGGCTCAAAGAGGAACTTTAGAGGTTACTCTATTAGGTCAAAATGTAAATAGCTATGGGAAAACCTTAGAAGATAAGATAAAGTTCTCTGATTTACTTTACAAAATATCTGATATAAAGGGAATAGAGAGAATTAGATTTATGACGTCACATCCTAAGGATATATCTGATGATTTAATTTATGCTTTTAGAGATTTAGATAATTTATCAAACTTTTTACACCTACCTGTGCAAGCTGGTTCATCACGAATTTTAAAGATGATGAATAGAAACTACACTAAGGAAGATTATTTACGTAAAATCGATAAAATAAAGACCATAAATCCAGATATAGCTCTATGTACAGATTTAATGGTAGGATTCCCTGGAGAGACTGAAGAAGACTTTTTAGAAACTTTAGACCTTGTAAAGAAAGTTGAATACGATACTTCATTCACATTCATCTATTCAAGAAGAGAAGGAACTAAGGCATACAATTCTCCAGACCAAGTGCCTGATAAGGTTAAACACGATAGATTCCAAAGGTTAATCGATACTCTATATCCTATACAAAATAAAAAGAATAGAGCATTTATTGGAAGAGATGTAGATGTATTAGTAGAAGATGTAAGTAAAAAAGATGCTAGTAGGCTCAGTGGAAGAACTGAAGAATTTAAGTTGATAAATTTTGAAGGTAGTCAAGATTTAATAGGAAAAATTGTAAAGGTACATGTTACTGATGCAAATTCATTTAATTTGAAAGGTGAGTTATGTCAAACACGTTAACTCCTATGATGGAACAGTATGTAAAAATTAAAGAGCAATATCCTAATGAAATTTTATTTTATAGATTAGGTGATTTCTATGAGATGTTCTTTGATGATGCTATAAAGGCTTCAAAGGCTCTAGGATTAACTCTAACTAAGAGAAGCAACAAGGTGCATGACATTCCAATGTGTGGAGTTCCATATCATGTGAGCGAAACTTACATTTCTAAATTGATTGAACAGGGTTTTAAAGTTGCTATATGTGATCAGATGGAAGACCCTAAGTTAGCCAAAAATTTAGTGAAAAGAGAAGTTACAAGGATAGTTACTCCCGGTACTTTTACAGACACTAATTATATAGATTCCAGAGAAAACAACTATTTGATGTGTATTGTAGTTAAAGACTACAGAGTTAGCATAGCGTACTCAGATTATAGTACAGGTGAGCTGTTTACTACTAAAAAGACATTTATATCAAAAGAAGATTTAATATCTTTTGTAGCTGATGAAGTTGATAAAGTCAGTCCATCAGAATTGTTATTTTTATCTGATAATTTATCATAACAAGTGCAACATAAATAAACTCATAGCTAATCAGCTGTGTTAATATGTAAGTGACCAAACAAAACATATTAAAAGGAGTGATTAACTATGAGCTATAACCATCTTACCATAGAAGAAAGATCTTGTATTTACCAATTTTTAAATTTAGGAATGAGTATAAGGAAAATTGCACAAGCACTTAAAAGGTCACCTAGTACAATATCTAGAGAAATTAAAAGAAATTCATCTAAGATAAAAGTTAGTAGGGGAAGTTACACTAAGTACTTTCCGATAAAGGCAAATGATAAATATATTGATAGAAGAAAAGACTGCCATAGAAAAAGTAAATTTTCTAAAGATGTTATTGATTATTTAACTGTAAAGATTAACGAACATTGGTCCCCTGAACAAATATCAAATAGAAACACAAATGAGATTCATGAATTACCATCTACATCAACGATATATAGAATGATACACGCCAAAAAGCTGCCAAAAACTAGTATGAAAAATTTGAGAAGAAAAGCTAAATTTAAAAGGCCAGCAGAAAAAAGAGGAAAATTCAATGATAAAGGTAGAACAATTAAGAAAAGACCTAAAGAGATATACAGAAGGCAAGAATTAGGCCACTGGGAAGCAGATACAGTGGAATCAGGCAGATTAGATCATAAAAGGAAAAGTAGATGTTGTTTCGTAACTTTAGCAAGAAAGAAAATCTAGATATTATATAGCAATCCTAGTTGAAAATAGAAAGTCGGAAAGCGTAACACCAGCAATAATAAATGCATTAAAAGATTATCCAAAAGAATTAGTAAAAACAATAACCTTTGATAGAGGTAAAGAATTTTCAGAATTTGAGAAAATAGAAAAAGAATTAGGATGCAAAACTTATTTTTGTGATCCCTATTGTGCATGGCAAAAAGGTACAAATGAAAATAGTAACGGACTTTTGAGGGAGTTTTATCCTAAGGGTATGGATTTATCAGAAGTGAATATTGATGAATTAAATTATAACTTAAGTTTAATGAATAATAGACCTAGAAAATGTATAAAATATAAAACACCTAAAGAAGAACTTTTTGGTCTCTTACCATAGGTGTTGCATTTGATTTGACAATTCGTCATCTAAAAATAGCGCTGACTTAAAAAAAGCAATTAGAAACAAAGATATATTTGTTTCGGAAATAGACGATGACTATTTAGAAATAGAAAACACTGTTTTAGAAGAATTATCAGATGATATTAAGCTACAATTAAAACAGTACAAAAATGAATATGAATCTTTAGTTGTTTTGATAAATTATCTAGGTATTACTCAAAAATCTAGTCTTGTTCATTTAAAAGACATAATAGTATATAGAGTGGAAGAGTATATGGGTTTAGATGAGCAAACAAAGCATAATTTAGAGTTAGTTAAAGGTATAACCACGGGTACAAAAAAAGGTTCTTTGTTCCAAGTGCTTGACGACACTAAAACTTCTATGGGCTCTAGAGAGTTAAAAAAGTGGATTGAAAAGCCTTTAGTTGATAAAGATAGAATTGAATATAGATTAAATTTAGTTGAAGAATTAAAAAACAATTTGATACTAATCGATAGAATAAATCTTCAACTAAATCAAATAAATGATATAGAAAGATTGAGTTTTAAAATATCTAATTCTCAAATTTCACCAAAAGAGATAAAATCTCTAGCTAATTCTTTTATGAAGATAAAAAAAATAAAAGAAGAAGTACAGTCATCGGAGTCCGTGTTCTTAAAAAATTATGTAAAACACATCTCTACGTTAGACCAATTGATGAGTGAGATTAATAATACATTGGTTGAAGATCCGCCTCATATAATCGAAGAAAAAAGATTTATTAGAGAGGGATTTGATAGTGAGTTAGATGAATTATTCGATGCAAGCGAAAATGGACAAAGGTTAATACTAGAGCTTGAACAAAGAGAGCGAGAAAAGACATCTATAAAGAATTTAAAAATAAAATACAATAAAATTTTAGGTTATTTTATAGATGTTACAAAATCTTTTGTTGATAAAGTTCCTGAAGATTATATAAGAAAGCAAACATTAGTGGGCTCAGAGAGATACTATACTGTTGAGTTAAAAGAGTTAGAATCTAAAATTAGCGGCTCAAAGGAGTTAGCGCTTCAAAAACAACAGGAAATTTTAAAAGATTTAAGAGATAAAATTTATAACAACCTAAAAATTATACAATGCACAGCTCAACAGATATCTAGAGTAGATGTTTTAACTTCTCTTGCAAATGTGGCTAATGAAAACAACTATATTAGACCTAATTTGTTTGAGAACAATAACATTGAAATAATATCTGGCAGACACCCTATAGTAGAGGCTCTTAATAAAGATATTATGTTTGTTCCAAATGATACAAATTTGAGCAAGGATAAGTTCTTTAACTTAATAACTGGGCCCAATATGGCCGGTAAATCTACTTATATGAGACAAGTGGCCATCATAACTATAATGGCTCATATAGGTTCTTTTGTGCCGGCAGACAAAGCCAATATTTCGATAACAGATAGAGTTTTTACTAGAATCGGAGCTTCTGATAATTTGGCGGGAGGAGATTCTACTTTTATGGTGGAAATGAAAGAGGTCTCCAATATCCTAAAACATGCTAAATTAAATTCTCTAATTATATTAGATGAAGTCGGACGTGGGACTAGTACATTTGATGGATTATCAATAGCATGGGCTATAAGTGAATATATAATCAAAAAGATAAAGTCTAAAACTCTATTTGCAACTCATTACCATGAATTAGTTGACCTTTCTAATATATATCAAGAAATAGAAAACTTAACAATTGCCGTTGACAAACAAGGAGAAGATATAGTTTTCTTGAGAAAAATTATAAAAGGATTTAGCTCTAAAAGCTATGGGATTGAAGTTGCAAAACTTGCTGGTATAAATGACTCAATTGTAAAAAGAGCCAAAGATATATTGGATATGCATGAAAGCAAAGAGAATGTTCAAATTGAAATGGAATCTTTTACTAGTGTTGTAGAGCCAGAGTATGCTGATTTTATAAATGAAGTCAGCAAGATAGATATAAATACACTTTCACCATTAGAAGCTATAAATTTATTAGGTGAAATTGTAGCAAAGGCAAGTGATATAAATGACAATTAATATATTAGATGATTTAACCATATCTAAAATTGCAGCAGGGGAGATAATAGAAAACCCTGCTTCAATTATTAAAGAGCTTGTAGAAAATTCAATAGATGCTAAAGCTAAAAATATTGTAGTTGAAATTAAAGGCGCTCCTTGGGAGTATATTAAAGTTTCTGATGATGGTATAGGTATTGCATCAGAAGAGATAGAAAAAGCCTTCTACAGGCATGCTACGTCTAAATTAAGTGATTTTACAGACTTAACAGAGATAACTTCACTTGGATTTAGAGGGGAAGCTTTAGCTAGTATCGCAAGTGTTTCTAAAATAGAAGTTCTGACTAAGACAGAAACTGAATTAGCCGGAACTAGAGCAACTTTTGAAAATGGTAAAATCACAGATAAAAATAATATAGGATTGCCTAAAGGGACAACATTCTATATTAAAGATGTATTTTTTAATACACCTGTTAGAAAGAAATTTTTAAAGAAAGAAACTTCTGAATTTAATTCGATACAAGATGTAATTAAAAAGATAGCTTTAGGTACACCGGATGTATCTTTTAAATTGATAAGAGATTCAAGGGTTGTTCTTAGCAAAGCTGCTACCAAAAATTTTAAAGACCATTTGTTTAGTATATTGGGAAGAGATATAAGCAGTCACTTAATAAATAAAAAGTTTGAAAATGAAAAGTATAAAATCAATGCTTTCTTTTCTGACAATGCACTATACAGAACTTCAAGGTCAGAACAATATCTATATATAAATGGAAGATTTATTAAGAATTTGGATATTTCAAGAAGTATAGAGAAGGCGTATTATTCTCAAATACCTTTGGGACGATATCCCGCATTTGTTATATTTTTAGAAATAGATCCAGCTATAGTAGATGTAAATGTTCATCCTAAGAAGAATGAAGTTAAGTTCTCTAATGGAGAAACAATAGTACAGTTACTTAAAGACTTAGCTGAAGAAACATTAAAACCTAATAGAGAATTTATTAAACCTATTGAAGAAGAGAAACCAAAAACAGAAAACGTAAATATATTTGAAATATTTAAAGAAGAATCTGATTTTTCTTTTGAAGATGACAATGTTTATGTAGATAAAGATTTTAAATCAAGAGAAGTCTTTCATAAACCAACCATCAAAAATACGCAAGATGTAGAAAACATTTCATCTAATAGCGTATATGAAAGTGAGTCTTTCGATGAACTTTTAGAAGATTCTGAAACTGTAATTTCTGAAGATAATAGTTTTATAGCTGATGATATAGCTAAAGAAGAAACTGAAGATTTTAAAAAAGAAATAAATTTGATAGATGCAAGATATGTAGGTTCGTTGTTTAACACGTATTTAATACTTGAATCTGGAGACAACAGGTGGTTCTTGATAGATCAACATGCTGCACATGAAAGAGTTAAATATGAGCAGTTTTTAAAGCAGTTTAATCAAAGAAGAGTGGATTCTCAAATGTTATTAAAACCAGAAATATTTGATATGTCGAGTGTTGAATTAGATAAGTTTGATGAGTTCACAGAAATTTTAAATAAAATTGGATTTGATATTGAAAAGTTCTCAGACAATTCTTTAGTAGTAAGAGCAATTCCATCTATAATTGGACATAACTTTGAGGATTTTTTGAGACAGGCACTTCAAGGTGTAGATGAAAAATTGGTGTCTGCATATCAAGTCAATCCCTATTCACTTATGAAAAAAGCATGTAAAGCTGCTGTAAAAGCGAATGAAAAGTTGAGCTCAATCGAAGTGAAACAGTTAGTAAAGGATTTAGTAAACTGTGAAGACCCTTATACTTGTCCTCACGGAAGACCAACTGTATTGGAACTTACAAAGAGAGATTTGGAAAAGATGTTTTTGAGAGGATAAATGAATTTAATTATTTTAACAGGCCCTACAGGGGTAGGAAAAACAGAATTATCATTAAAAATTGCAGAGAAATACAATGGAGAAATTATATCTGCTGATTCTATGCAGATATATAGAAAGTTTGACATTGGTACTGCTAAGATAGATTGTTCTAAAACGGATATAGTACATCACATGATAGATATTGTTGATGGAGATATGGAGTTTTCTGTTTATGAATTCCAACAAAAAGCAAAAACTTTGATTGAAGATATAAATAAGCGCAATAAAATGCCAATATTAGTTGGAGGAACAGGTTTATATATAAACTCAATTGTATATAATCTAACTTTTCAAGAAAGTGGCAAAGATGATGCCTATAGAGAACATTTAAATCAATTGGCAAAAGAAAAAGGATTGGATTATCTATATGCACAGCTAGTAGAATTAGATCCCAATTCTGCTGAATTAATAGATAAAAATAATTCTCACAGAATAATTAGAGCTTTAGAGATTGCCAAAAATGGAAAGAAAGATAATTCCAGTTTTAATACTAAAAACGAAGAATATAATCTACTATATTTAGGGCTAAATATGGATAGAGCTAAATTATATGATAATATAAATAAAAGAGTTGACCAAATGATGTATAGCGGACTTTTAAAGGAAGTTAATGAATTAATAAAACTCTATCCTGAGACGTCTCAATCCTTTAAAGCTATAGGATACAAAGAAGTATTGTCATATATAAAAGGTGAAATAACATCAGAAGAAATGTCTGAGCTTATAAAAAAGAATTCCAGACACTATGCAAAGAGACAACTCACTTGGTTTAAACGTGATGATAGAATAGTTTGGCTAGATAGAGAAGACGAAGATTTATTTGGAAAAGTTGAAAAATTGGTAGGGGAGAAATTTGGAAAATAATTTTTTAGATAGGTTCAAAATAGACAAAGAGGTATTTAAGTTTGTAGAAGAGTGTGAGAATGAGCTTAAGAGTTCATTTTCAGAATTTGAACCGATTTCATTTTATAATCAAATGAAAATTTTGGATGCAATGAGGGAAAATGGTCTAAAATCTACAGATTTTAATTGGACTACAGGGTATGGCTATGGAGATGAGGGCAGAGATAAAGTAGAGAGTATATATTCAAATATATTTAATACAGAAGATGCCTTAGTAAGGCCTAATATTGTAAGTGGAACTCACGCAATAAGTTTGGCATTAAAATCTATTTTATCTTATGGAGACGAATTGATATATATCAGTGGTGCGCCTTATGATACTTTGAGAAAAGTTATTGGAATAGATGGGAATGAACCTGGTAATTTTATAGAAAATGGAATTAAATATGGTCAAGTGGATTTAATAGATGGTCATATAGATATAAAAAAATCCATAGAGGCGATATCAGATAAAACGAAAGTAGTTGCCATTCAAAGATCAACTGGTTATTCAAACAGAAAAGCATTTACAACTGACGAACTAAAAGATGTGATAACAGCTATAAAAAAAGAATATCCTGAAGTGATTATATTTATAGATAATTGCTATGGAGAGTTTACAGATTATGAAGAGCCTACAGATTTTGGAGCAGATTATATGGCCGGCTCATTAATAAAAAACCCAGGTGGTGGATTAGCTTACTCTGGAGGTTATATAGTAGGTAGACAAGATTTAATAGATAGGATTTCAAATAACCTAACAGCTCCTGGTATAGGTAAAGAGTGTGGACTTAGTTTTGGAATGACTAGGCAGATTTTACAAGGTCTATTTATAGCACCTAAAGTTGTCGAAGATGCAATTAAAGTTGCTAGACTATTCAGTTTGGCTTTTGAAAAATTGGGCTATGCAACTCTACCAAAGAGTTCTGATAAGAGATCAGATATCATAACCAGCATTGAGCTTAAAAAACCTGAACTTTTAGAAAAATTCTGCATAGCGATACAAAGTGCTTCGCCAGTAGACCATCAATTTACTCCTCAAGCATGGGATATGCCTGGGTATGAAAACAAGGTTATTATGGCGGCTGGAGGCTTTATAGAAGGTTCTTCAATAGAACTTTCAGCAGATGGTCCTATGAGAGAACCTTATTATGCATATTTCCAAGGTGGACTTTCATATTATCACGGCAAATACGCATTGATAAATGTTTTGACAGAATTTAAAGATGATATTAATAGAGTAAAAAATAAGATGTAAGGAAATTCCTTACATCTTTCTATATAATCCAACAACTACTCCCAAGATTTTAAGGTCTTTTACATATATAGGCTCCATAAAATCATTTTCTGGTTGCAATCTAAATCCATCTTTTTCTTTATAAAAAGTTTTAACAGTTGAGTCTTCTCCAATTAAAGCTAAGACTTTATCTCCATTTTTTGCAAAGTCACGTTTTTCAATGATTACAAAATCTCCATCAAGTATACCTGCATTTATCATACTTTCTCCAACAATTTTTAATATAAATAGATTTCTATCTTGTGCAAATTCAATTGGAAGGGGATATGTATCTTCTATATTTTCAAAAGCTAATATAGGTGCTCCTGCAGATACTTGTCCAACTATAGGTATATCTACAGTTTTTTTCTTATTTAAAAACACATCTTCACTATTATTAAGTATCTCTATAGCTCTTGGCTTAGTAGGGTCTTTTTTTATATATCCTTTTATTTCAAGTTTCTCTAAACTACCGTGAACGGTTGATGTACTTTTTATGTTAAGTTGTTGGCAAATTTCTCTAACAGTAGGGGGATATCCTTTTAATTGTATTTGTTGTATTAGATAAAACAATACATCTCTTTCTCTTTGATTTAAATCTTCGTACATATTATACCTCCTCTATATTAAGTATAACAGAATAGAACATATATTTCAAACAAACGTTTAAAAAGACTTGACAAAAAACAAATGTTCTAATAGAATCTAATAAGAACAAACATTCCGAACATAGATTCAGAACATATATTTGCGAGGTGGAATATGAAACGTAATTTAAGATTGAACAAAGTTAGGGCAATCACTTTTATTGCTATGATGTTTTTATTTACAACAGGATTAAAGATAGAAAATTTGGAAGGTTTTAAACTGAAAAGACCTAAAGCTGAAGAAGTAGTTTATCACTATGTGAGTGAGAACGAAACTATATGGAATATAGCAGATAAGTACAACAATGGAATAGATAAAAGAGATTACGTGGACCAAATAATAAAGTTAAATAATAATTCATCTACCATTATGCAAGGTGAAATTATTTCTATACCTATTTACAGATGAAATTATGATAAACAAAAACCCCTTATTCAGAATTAAGAAAAGAATAAGGGGTTTTTATATGCTTTAATATCAATCATTTGAACAGGAAGTATAGGTTTACTTTAAAAGAGAGAAAAATATTTAGTCACAAAATAATAATTTTGTGACTAAAATGTTATTGTTTAATTAATCATTTGTCTTTTTTGTCATTTTCATTGTTTTGATTGTAGTTTATATTAGACAATGGATTGTTTTCGATAGTCTCTTTTAGAGCTTTATTATTTACATGAGTATATATCTGTGTTGTACTAACTGATTCGTGACCAAGTATTTCTTGTAGACTTCTTATGTCAGCTGAACCGTATTGATACATGAGTGTCGCTGCAGTATGTCTTAGTTTATGGACTGTATACTTACTTGTATCTAATCCAGAATTTTTAATATGCTTTTCAACCATGTGCTGTATTGATCGATTATTCATCCTATTGTTTCTCATACTTAAAAATAGAGCTTCGTCATCTACATCAGGTCTAAATTTTAAATATTCATCTAATGCATCTCGACACGCATTATTTAAGAAGATTTCACGCTGTTTACGGCCTTTTCCAGTCACACGCAGTATATTAGTCTTAATGTCATCTAAATTCAAACTGGATAGCTCTGAGAGCCTCATTCCACAATTTAAAAATAAAGTTACTATAGCATAGTCCCTAGACTTATATTTTGGCTGTTGGTTTGAGTTAGATATCTCTTTTAGTATGGACATTGCCTCATCTAAATCTAAATATACAGGAAGAGAACGCTCGATTTTAGGGCTATCAATATCTTCAGCTGGGTTATATTCGATTAAATCAACTTTAGTGCTTAGATATTTAAAAAATGTTCTTATAGAAGATAATTTTCTATTTTTAGTACGATTAGAATTTTTCATCTTTCTATCTAAAAATGAAGTGAAAGAATAGATATCTTCTTTTTTTATGCTTTTTATTAAATCCAAGTCAACTAAGTCTATATCAATATCTTTAAAATCGATATCTTCTACAATACCTCTTCTAATGAGAATAAATCTCATAAAAGTTCTCAAATCATAATAATATTCTTTAATTGTATTTTCAGATGCACCTTTTGAACTCGATAGAAATCCTAAGAAATCATCTATTAAATTATTAATCATTTGTATTCTCCCAACGTATTATATTAATTATAATAACAAAAAAACCCGCCTTATGGCAGGTTTTATTAACTTATTTAGAATTTATTTAGCATATTCAATAGCTTTTGTTTCACGTATTACATTGACTTTAATTTGTCCTGGGAAATCTAATTGAGCTTCAATTTCTTTAACAATTTTTCTAGCTAATAAAGTGACTTCGGCTTCACTTACAATCTCTGGCTTAACTATTATTCTAACTTCCCTACCTGCTTGAATTGCATAAGATTTTTCTATTCCTTCAAAAGAAGTTGCAATTTCTTCAAGTTTTTCAAGACGTTTGATATAAGATTCTACAGTTTCACGTCTTGCTCCAGGTCTAGCAGCTGAAATAGCATCTGCAGCAGTAGCTAGTACAGCTTCAACGTATTTGAATTCAACATCCCCGTGATGAGCTTGTATACAGTTTATAACAACATCAGGTTCATTGTATTTACGAGCAATTTCAATACCTAAGTCAACGTGTGGAGCTTCAACATCATGGTCGATACTCTTTCCAATATCATGAAGTAAACCACCTCTTTTAGCAAGTTTTACATCTGCTCCAATTTCTTGAGCTAATATACCGGCTATGTTAGCAACTTCAACAGCATGCTTTAACATATTTTGGCCATAACTTGTTCTAAATTTAAGTCTACCAAGGTATTTTATGATTTCAGGATGTAATCCATGAACACCAGCATCATAAGCTGCTTGTTCTCCAGATTCTTTAATCATAATGTCAACTTCATTTTTTGCTTTTTCAACACTCTCTTCAATCTTAGTAGGATGAATTCTACCATCTTGTACTAATTTTTCAAGAGCTATTCTAGCAATCTCACGTCTTACAGGATCAAAGCATGATAGAACTACAGCTTCAGGAGTATCGTCGATAATTAAATCAACGCCAGTCAAAGACTCTATACTTCTTATATTACGTCCTTCACGTCCGATAATTCTACCTTTCATTTCATCATTAGGTAATTGCACTACAGAAACAGTCGCCTCTGCAACTTGGTCTGCAGCTATTCTTTGAATTGCTTGAGCTATTACGTTTTGTGCGTATTTATTGCTTTCTTCTTTAATTCTTAGTTCGTTTTCTTTAATTATAAGTGCAGATTCTTGAGTGATTTCTCTTTCTAACTGATTTAATAGTATTGATTTACCTTCTTCAGCTGTCAAACCAGCAACTTTTTGTAACTCTTCTTCTCTTTTTAAAACTAACTCTTCAGCTTTTTCGACTTTAATCTTAGCATCTTCAAGTCTAGAGTTTAATTTATCTTCTTTTTTCTCCAAAGACTGAGCTCTTTTTTCAACGGCCTCTTCTCTGTTTAGAATTCTAGTTTCTAACTTTTGAAGTTCATTTCTACGAGTTTTATATTCATACTCATTGTTTGATCTCAGTTTGTGTATTTCGTCTTTTGCTTCTAGAAGAAGTTCGCGTTTTTTAGCTTCAGCATTGTGTTCAGCTTCTGTGACAATTTTAACAGCAAGTTCTTCAGCTGTTTTTGTCTTTCCTTCAGCTATATATTTTCTAATACCGTAGCCTATTGCACAACCAAAAATTAGAGATATTATAATAAAAATAATATTTTGTAGCATTACACACCTCCTTATTAAATTTTCAAGTTCCAAATTTCAAATTAATTTCTAAATAAATACTTGAGTACCCTACAATTTTATATCTATTTCGAGTAATAGTCAAGATAGGCTAATTTTCATTTTCAATAGGACTTACTTTAGAAACCGAGTTCTTCTGCTCAACTAAGAATGATTTATCACATATCTCAGATAAATATTTATTGTGAGTTACCATTATAATTTGTCTATGAAACATTGTTGAAGATCGTCTTAAGAACTCACCTAAATTGAATACATATTCTTCGCTGACATGTTTGCCGGGTTCGTCTAAAATTAATGGGCCTTCAATTTTTGGATTGTAGATTTCTATCATAGCTATTCTAAGTGCAATAGATATGATGTCAACTATACCTCCACCACGGGAAGTCTCGGGTTGAGTTTTAACTGTGTATCCATCATAGTTTGACACAACGTAAAAATCTGCACCTGTTATCTTTCCATCATTTAACTCAATAACAAACTCTACATCAGTTTCAAATATAAAGCTTAGGCAGCTACTAACTAAACTTTCTACTTGTGTTTTAGCTTGCTCACGTCCGTATTCACTAGCCATGTTAAGTAGTATTTCTACTTGAGAAAGTATGGTCTCATCTTTTTTTAGATTTTCTATTTTTTCCAATTGAGAATCTAAATTTTTTTGGACTATATCTCTACGACCTTTTTGAACATTTAGCTTGGCTTCTAAATCTTCTATTTTTTTATTTAGAGTATTGATATCCATCTTAAATCTCCGGCATATTGTCGGTTATTTCTTTAAAAAGCAAATCGATTTTGCTTTGAAGTTCATTTATAGTTAAATCTAACTCTTCCGGTTTTATATTGAGCTCATCAAGCTCTTTATTTAATAATTCTTGTTGAACCTTTAAGCTTTCCAATCGACCTTCTGCTTTATTTTTTAATTCTTTTCTGCGTTCTATTTCTTTCTTTAAATAAGAAAGTTTGTCTTCATAGTTCATATTTCACCTCGTATATGTTCTGCTATATTAGAACTATCAATTTTACTATGACATAAAGGACAATATCCCAATTCAACAAAAATATTTTCATATTCCTCAGTCAATTTTAAAATATCTTCTTCTTCATTTTTTACTTCTCTATCTATAGCACCAATATTCGAATTTATAGCATTGAAATTTTTGTTAATGTTCAATAATTTTGAGTATATTTCTAAGTTTTTTGATAATTCAAATAAGTGTGAACTAGTAATTTCGATATTTTCAAATAATTTTAAATAATCAATACCTTTACTAATTCTTTCGGCATTTGTTTTAAGAGTAGTATTTAATGAGTTTAAAAAACTCAATTCTTCTATATTTTGAGTTAAACTTAAAAATTTGTCATGTAGTTCATCTAAATTTTTTAAGTTTATAATTTGATTTTCAGATACCTTAATATCTTCGTTGTTATTCGAGATATTATTAGATAGTTTTGAATAATATTTTATCTTATCTACATAACTAGACAGAGCTATGAGTTTATTTTCAAGTTCATTTAAATTAGAATATTTTTGAAGGACTTGTTTTGTTAAAATTATTTCTTCATCTATATTTTTTAGAGAATTTGATAGTTGTTTTAAATTTTCAACTTTAGAACTATAGTTTTCAATCTTATCTCGACAATCTTTTATAAAATTAATCTTTTTTTCTTCATCAACTAAATAATCAAATCCTTTTAAATCATCTAATAATAATTCTTTGTCGAATTCAGCTTCTTTTAATTTTTTGGAGTTATTCTTATTGTCCTTGATTACATCTCTAAGTGCATCGTCTATAAAATTTACACCAATTAATCTTCCGATAGCACTCGCTCTCACAGAGGCTGATTCAGTCAACAAAAATGGTCCATCTAATTGTTCTGCTATATTTATGCCATTTTTCACACTTGAACCCAACTCTACTTTTTGAATGTTAATTTCTTGAATTATCTCAAAAGGAACTGTTCTATTGAATTTTTCCAAAACAATTTCTTCACCGGTGGATTTGATTAGAATGTATTTATTCTCTTTACTGCTCCACAATCTTGTAACTACAGCTCCAGTATTAAACTCTATTCTAACACTCATTTCTTTAGCACCGTGTCTAATTAAGCTTCCTGGAGGTGGATCATTGTAGAAGACCCATTTTATAGCTCTTAAAATAGCAGTTTTACCACTATCTGATCTACCGACTATAACATTTAATCCTCTGTGAAAATCTAGTTTTGTATCTTCATGAGACTGAAAATTTTTAATTTCTATAGAATTTATATAAATCAATTGTAATCAGCTCCTTCAATTTGTTTTGATTCGACACGTCTTATAGCTTCATCTCTGACTTCTTTTGATATATTTTCGTTTTTAGCTATATCAACCAATATATCAAATACATCAAAGCTACGTAAATTAGATGACGATTCAATAGTTGATTTAAAATCATTAAACTGCTGTGTTTTGAACTTATGGTGTTCAATTTCACTCCTGTCTAATACCTCTTCAGCTGGAAGAGCAGTTTTTAAGTTTATTTCTCTAACATTTATTTCATCAGTTAGTTCTAAAATAACAATTTTAGGTTTTCTTTTAAATTCACTTAGAGAGTTTGAAATTCTAACTATAGAACCTGGGTTGATAAAGTACTTGCCGTCTACATTTAAAGTTTTAAAACCATAATGAATATGCCCACCAAAAGTCACATCTGCAACAGTATCGGTGATATCTGAAATAAGTGTGTGAGGTATCATTTCAGGAGGCTTTTTGTCTATTAGGAAACCATGAGTTAAATGGATTGCATAATCAGCATTACCCTTGTCTCTTACAATATAACCTTCCCTATTATGAGGGTTATCCATGTCTATAGTATAAGGGAAAGACGTCAGTTGAACAGTGACGTCTTTCTTTAAAATTACTTTATCAGTTATCATTTTTATGACTCCCAAACTATCTAAAAGCCCAAACATAGTTCTATGAACTGTTGAGGGATTATGTCCAAAAATATCATGGTTGCCACTAACTATATAGATAGGTGCTTTGAATTTTTGAAAAATTTGTGAGAAGTCTGTTACCAAAGATATAGGTGTGTCAGGTCTATCAAAAAGATCTCCACCGTGTAAAATGTAATCTACATCTTCTTCTAAGCTTATTTCAAGTATCTCATTCATTTTGTTTTTTAAAGTTTGGTAAAAGTCATCAGTCCTATTTTTAGGATTAGTAACTCTCAAATGAGAATCTGTAAAATATAATAGTTTCATTTTATTCAGAATCCATACTATCTTTTTCTTCAACTACTGGTGGGACTAAATCATCTGTAGGAAGATTTAGAGCTTGACGAATCTTCTTATCTATTTCAAATGCAAGTTCTGGATTTTGTTCTAAGAATTCTTTTGAATTCTCTCTTCCTTGTCCAAGTTTTTGATCTTCATAACTATACCATGCTCCACTTCTGACAATTACATCAGATAATACACCCATGTCTATAGTTGTTCCTGATTTAGAAATTCCCTTTCCATACATGATGTCAAATTCTGCTACTTTATGAGGAGGGGCTACTTTATTTTTAACAACCTTAACTTTAACACGGTTGCCTATCATTTCATCACCCTTCTTTAAAGTGTCAGTTCTTCTTATGTCCATTCTTATAGATGCATAGAACTTAAGCGCTCTACCACCTGTTGTGGTTTCAGGATTACCGAACATAACTCCGATTTTCTCTCTAAGCTGATTTATAAATATAACAGATGACTTAGACTTATTTATTGCACCGGTTAATTTTCTAAGCGCTTGTGACATAAGTCTAGCTTGTAAACCCATGTGTGAGTCTCCCATTTCACCTTCTATTTCAGCTTTTGGAACAAGGGCTGCAACAGAGTCTACAACTATTAAATCAACAGCGTTAGATCTAACTAATGCTTCAGTAATTTCTAAAGCTTGTTCTCCTGTATCAGGTTGTGAGATTATTAAATTTTCTATATCTACTCCTAAATTTTTAGCATAAACAGGATCTAAAGCATGCTCAGCATCTATAAAAGCTGCTATTCCATCCATCTTTTGAGCTTCAGCTAGCATGTGTAGAGCCAAAGTTGTTTTACCTGATGATTCAGGACCATATATCTCTATAATTCTTCCTCTAGGAATACCACCTACGCCTAGGGCATAGTCTAAAGTAAGCGAACCAGTAGGTATAGCTTCAATTTCTAACTTACTATCGGCACCTAATTTCATTATAGAGCCTTTACCGTATGCCTTCTCTATCCTAGATATAGTATTTTCTAAGGATACTTTTCTTTGATCGTCCATAATTACCCCCTTAACATTAAAATTAAATCTAATATAGCTGTATCACAAACTCTTTTTTGTATGTCGTTTCTGCTACCTCTAAATTTATTTTCTACAATTTTATAATTATCTTCACCAAAATAGTAACATATATAACATAATCCAACTTCTTTTTCACTAGGATTAGGCCCAGCTTCACCAGTTGTTGAAACACATATATCAGCATTACTTATTTGTTTTAATCCTTTAGCCATTTCATAAGCAGTTTCTCTACTAACAGCACCAAATGATTCTAAAGTTTCAGGTTTAACCCCTAATATTTTTGACTTAGTTTCATTTGAGTAAGTTATATAGGATTCACTCAATACATTGCTAGCTCCAGATATACTTGTTATTTGGCTTGCAAGGAGTCCTCCTGTGATTGATTCAGAAAAACTTATTTTAATATTTCTTTCTTTTAATAAGTCAACTAATGTTTGATTTAAAGAAATATTCCCCTCTGAATAAACTTTTGAACCAAAAGCCTCATATAGTTTATTGGCAATGTAATCTACTTGTTCAATTAAACTATTTCTATCATGTCCTTCTGCAATAATTTTAACTTCTGTATCGTAAAATTTAGCAAATGTATTGATGCTTATATTTTCAGTCTCTAAATTCAGTTTTCTAATCCTATCCTCAACAACGGACTCTCCTAATCCTGCGACGTTTAAAGATCTTATTACAACTTCATTTTCGTCAATTATATAATCAGTTAAATATTCATCTACCATAGGTCTTAGTTCTTTAGGAGGACCTGGCAAGAGAAATATTTTTTTGTTTTTATATTCAATACACTCACCAGGAGCCACACCCCATTTATTATCTAATAATGTGGCGTCTTGAATAACCATTGCCTGTTTTAAATTGTTTTCGGTCATTTTACGATTAGATTGTTCAAACCTACTTAATAACTTTTGGTGTTGGTATTCATCTAATATAATTTTTCGGTCTATTACATTAGCCAAAGCTTCTTTGGTAACATCATCTGCAGTAGGCCCAAGACCTCCACAAAGGAAAATTATATCTACTTTTTTAAGTTGTTCTTTAATTACATCTTCCATCTCTTCTAAGTTATCTCTAACAGATATGTGATAGTTTACATGCACTCCCAAATCATTTAACTTGTTAGAAATATACTCAGCATGTGTATTTAAAATTGAACCAACTAATATTTCTGTGCCTACAGTGATTATTGATGCTAACATATTTACCTCTTATATATTTTCTAAATCCAATACTTTTTTATTTTTTACAAAATAGTCTATACCCGAAATTATAGTAAAAGCTATAGCTACATAAAAAATTATAATTCCAACTTTATATATCATGGTTATATTAGTTAAAAGAATAATCAATGATACAAGTTGACTAACTGTTTTAATCTTACCCAATGGGCTTGCTGCAATTGTTATATTTTCAGAAGCAGCAATTATTCTAAATCCTGTCACTGCAAATTCTCTTGCAATTATTATAATTACACCCCAAGCAGGGATATCCCCTAGTTCAGTTAGACATATCAATGCTGCCGCAACTAATATCTTGTCCGCTAAAGGATCTGCAAATTTACCAAAATTAGTAACCAAATTATTTTTTCTAGCTATATATCCATCTAAAAAATCTGTAAAGGATGCTATCGCAAAAATTACAGTAGCAACAATTCTAGAATTTTCAAAGTTAAGATACATAAATAGAACAAAAGCAGGTACCATTAGTATTCTTAACATAGTTAATTTGTTTGCTGTATTCATATTACTTCACCTTCTAAATCGAACTCTAAGGAGTTTGAAATTCTTACTTTATAGAAAGCTCCTATTTCAAGCTCTTTATCACTAGAAACGTAAATATTACCATCTATTTCAGGTGCATCTAAGTAAGAACGCCCAGAATAGATTCCGTCTTCTATTTCTTCTTCGATAAGCACTTCAAGTTCAGAGCCTATTTTTCCAAGCATAATTTCAGCCGATATATCTTGTTGTATGCCCATTATTCTTTCTAATCTTTCATTTTTAACTTCTTCGTCAATTTGATTGTCCATAAAATATGCAGGCGTATCTTCTTCTCTCGAGTAAGCAAAAGCCCCTACTCTATCTAATTTATACTCATCTAAGAATTCAACTAATTCTTCGAAATCTTCTTCTGTTTCACCAGGGAATCCAACTATAAATGTTGTACGTATAGCTATATCTGGAATATTATTTCTCAGTTGCTTAATTAAAGTTTCTATTTGCGCTTTAGAAGTCT
Organism: Peptoniphilus asaccharolyticus DSM 20463; assembly: GCF_900176115.1. Lineage (GTDB taxonomy): Bacteria > Bacillota > Clostridia > Tissierellales > Peptoniphilaceae > Peptoniphilus > Peptoniphilus asaccharolyticus. Next base: position 489,176 of record NZ_FWWR01000009.1, read on the forward strand.
TTCTGTACATTTTCTTTAAAACATTGTCAGAAATATGTTGAAGAGGTATATCTACATACTTTAAAAGCTTAGGATTTGTTTTAAATTCTTCTATCAATTCATCAGTAAAGTTATCTGGATATAAGTAAAGAATTCTAATCCATTTAAGTAGCTCTATCTTAGACAGCTCAGCTACTAACTCTTTTAGCTTATAGTCCTTATACAAATCTATACCATAATCTGTAGAGTTTTGAGCAATTAAAATTATCTCTCTTGTTCCATTAGCAGTTAAGTACTCTACTTCTTTTACAATTTCTTCAATAGGTCTAGAATTGTTTCTACCTCTCAATTTAGGAATAATACAATAGCTACAATTGTTGTTACATCCTTCAGCAATTCTAACATATTCAGAGACTTGAACATCATCCTTATAGTTTATCTCTTGAGTGTATTCATTGAAGTCTTCTAGTAATATTTTTCTGTCTCCATCAAATGCAGAATCAATTACGTCATTTATATCTTTGAAACTACCTGTTCCGATTATTCCGTCAACCTCAGGAATTTCATCCATTAACTCATTTGAATAACGTTGAGCCAAGCAACCAGCCAATACTAATTTCTTCAAATTTCCATTTTCTTTTAGCTTTGCAGCTTCAAGTATAGTGTTTATAGATTCTTCTTTTGCAGCTTCGATAAATCCACAAGTATTTACAACTATTACATTTGCATCATTTGGATTAGATGTAATTTCATAGCTATTATTATTTAAATTTGATTTCATAGTGGTTGTATCTATATCATTTTTAGAACAACCCAATGTTATAAAATGTACTTTATTCAAACTCTTCTCCCAACATTTCCTTAATTTCTTCTTCAGTAAGTAACAATTTCCTTGGCTTTGAACCTTCGTGAGGTCCTATAATTCCGGAATCTTCAAGTTGATCTACTATTCTGGCAGCTCTTGAATATCCTATTTTTAGTTTTCTTTGTAGGTATGAAATTGAAGCTTGTTCATCAGATATTATATATTTTACAGCTTCATTAAATAATTCATCTCTATCGGAAATTACTTCTTTTTTTTCTTGAATTTCCTTAACTATTTTTTCCTCTAATTTTTTATTTGAAGAGCTATTAGCTTTTACAAAATCTACCACTCTTTCCACTTCATCGTCATGTATAAAAGCACCTTGTATTCTCACAGGTTTTGAATAGAAACCTGGATAGAATAACATATCACCTTTTCCAAGTAATCTTTCCGCTCCAGCCATGTCCAAGATGGTTCTTGAATCAATTTGGGAAGAAACTGAAAAAGCTATTCTAGAAGGTATATTTGCCTTTATTGTTCCTGTTATTACATCAACAGAAGGCCTTTGAGTTGCAAGTATTAAATAGATACCTGCCGCACGAGCTTTTTGTGCAAGCCTTGCAATATATTCTTCCACTTCTTTTTGAGCCACCATCATCAAGTCAGCTAACTCATCTACAATGATGACTATTTTAGGAAGAATAGGTTCATTTAAAGCACCAGCTTTACTATTAAATGTGCTTAAATCTCTAACTCCAAATTCAGCAAATAAAGAGTATCTTCTCTCCATTTCTCCAACAGCCCAGTTTAAAGCAAAAGATGCTTTTTTAGGTTCTGTAACCACTGGGATTAAAAGATGTGGAATATTGTTGTAGATACTAAGTTCAACTACCTTAGGGTCTATAAGTAACAGTTTTACATCCTCTGGAGAACTCTTATATATAATGCTTGTGATAATACTGTTTATACAAACTGACTTACCAGAGCCGGTAGCTCCAGCTATTAATAGATGGGGCATTTTTTCTATAGACGAAACTATAATATCCCCTGCTACATTTTTACCCAAAGCCAATGGCAAATCAGATTTTAATTTTTTAAACTCGCTACTTGAAATCATGTCTCTTATAGAAACAGAATCTTTGAGTTTGTTAGGCACTTCTATACCCACCACAGCTTTGCCTGGTATAGGCGCTTCTATTCTGATATCAGAGCTGGCTAATGCCATAGCCAAGTTGTCGCTAAGTGCAACAATTTTATTTAATTTAACTCCAGGAGCGGGTTCTAATTCATAAAGAGTTATAACCGGACCTTTATTTATGGCAACAATTTTACAATCTATGCCAAATATGTGCATTGTATCTTCTATGATTTTTGCATTTTTTCTAACTTGTTCTTTAGAATCGCCATTACTATTTGAATTTAAAGTTAGAAGTTCTTCAGGTGGTTTGATATATTCCTTAGCTTCTAAATCTACATCTAAAAGTTCTTCATCATCAGATAGGTCAATTTCAAATTGAGTTTCTTCTTCGATACCTTCATTAGCCACATCTTCATCCAAATTAGATACAGTATCTTCAAAAATTTCCTCTATATTTTCATCTTCATAGTCTTCTTGAATTTCTTCTTCGTCGTTTTCAATTCCTCTAATGACTACATTTGCCATATTTGAAGAATCTCTATTATAAAGATTTGCTGTTTCTACCTCTTGTTTTTTAAATTCTCTTTGTAATTTTTTCTCTTCTAGTTTATCCAACATATTTTCTTTAAAGTGAGAGAAACTAGTACCAATAGAATTTCCTAAACTTGAAAAACTAGTGCCGAAATTCTTTACCGTATCAAGGTTAATCTTAAGTATTAAGAATACACATACTAAAATTATTGTTGCCAATATCATATACGTGCCAATAGAACCAAAAAATTTATACATAAAGAATCCAAAAATAGAACCTATTACACCACCTGATGTGGCTATATCGAGATATTCTACAGACATGGCTATTCTGTCTACAAGTGTGAGATCGATATTTTTGGTTCCATCCAAATACACCAAGATACACAAACATATCAAAGAAAATAATATTGAGTATTTCAAAATATCATCTCTATAGGTCGGAAGTAATAGTAATATTCCCGAAATTACTAAAATACATGGAATTATAAAGTTCCCACTACCTGATAAAAGTGTAAATACTTTATAAATAAAAATTCCAAATAAACCCATTTTACTACTATATAAGCTTATAAAACTTATGAGCCCAAATAAAATTAAGGCAATTCCAAGTAGGGCAGGTTGTCCATTTTTATTTTGTTTTTTTCTTATTTTTTTCTTTTTTTTCACCCTAACACCTCTAGAATATTATACCATAAGCTATTTTTATCTACCACTTAAGACAATCCTGTATGCCCGAATCCACCAGTGTTTCTATCAGTTTCAGACAAGTCTTCAACTACTACAAATTCAACTTTTTCATATTTTGCAATTACCAATTGAGCTATTCTATCTCCGTTATTTATAACGAAGTCCTCATCACCCAAATTTATAAGTAAAACCTTAAGTTCTCCTCTGTAATCTGAATCAATTGTTCCGATTCCATTAGTAAGAGATATGCCATATTTAAAAGCCAAACCACTACGAGCTCTAACTTGAGCTTCGTAACCTTCTGGAATTTCCATATAAAGGCCTGTGGGAATTGCTGCTCTTGACATAGGTTTTAAAATAAATTGTTCATCTAAATTTGCTCTTATATCCATGCCAGCTGAACCTGTAGTTTCATAAGCTGGAGTTGGGTTATTACTTTTATTGATTATTTTTATATTCATAATTCTCCTTAAAAAATCAGGATACTAAGTACCCTGATTTAAAATTTTTATTTAAAATTATTCTGCTGAAGTTTCCTTAGCTGCTTCTTTTTCAGGTTTAGGTAGTAGTACTTTTCTAGATAGAGAAAGTTTTTTAGTTTCTGCATCAATGCCTATAACTTTAACATCTACTTTATCTCCTACTTTAAATAAATCTTCAACTTTTTCTGTTCTTTCATGAGCCATTTCAGAAATGTGTAATAGACCTTCTACGCCTTTTTTCAATTCAACAAAAGCACCGAATTTCATTATTTTTTTGATTTTACCACTATATACATCTCCAACTTCAACTTCTTTTACAATAGATTGGATAATTTCTATAGCTTCTTTAGCTTTTGAAGAATCATCAGATAAGATAGAAACTTTTCCATCATCATCGATTTCTATTTTAACTCCTGTCTGTTCTATAATTTTATTTATAGTCTTTCCACCACTTCCAATTACATCACCTATTTTTTCAGGATTTATTTCAATCATGTGTATTATAGGCGCAAACTTAGAAAGTTCTTCTCTAGGTTTTTGGATAGTTGTGTTTAAATGATCTAATATATATAATCTTGCTTCTTTTGCTCTACGAAGTGCTTCTTCTAATATTTCTCTACTGATACCTTCAACTTTGATATCCATTTGTATTGCAGTAATACCTTCTCTAGTACCGGCAACTTTAAAGTCCATATCTCCGAAGTGATCTTCTAAACCTTGGATATCGGTCAATATTTTAGTTTGTCCATGTCCTTCGATTAGACCCATAGCTATACCGGCAACAGGTGCTTTTATAGGCACACCAGCATCCATTAGAGAAAGTGTTGAACCACATATTGAAGCTTGAGATGATGAACCATTTGAAGATAGAACTTCAGAAACAACTCTTATTGCATAAGGGAACTCTTCTTCTGAAGGTAGAACAGGTATTAAAGCTCTTTCAGCAAGTGCTCCGTGTCCTATTTCTCTTCTTCCAGGTCCTCTCATAGGTCTTGTGTCCCCTACAGAGAATGGAGGGAAATTATAGTGGTGAATATAACGTTTAGGTTTGTCATCTCCAAGCCCATCTATAACTTGAACTTCAGATAATCCAGCTAATGTTGTAACTGAAAGTACTTGAGTTTGACCTCTTGTAAAAAGACCTGAACCATGAGTTCTTGGTAGTAGGCCAACTTCTGATGAAAGTTTTCTTATTTCATCTAAGGCTCTTCCATCTGGTCTTAAATTATCTTCTAAAATTTGTCTTCTAACTTCGTTAACTTCTATTTCTTCAAGAATTGATTCTATATCTCTAGAGAATTCTTCCATTTCAGTTTCAAAGTGTTCACGAACTTGTTCTTTAGCCTTTTCAACTTTTTCAAGTCTTAGAAGTTTATCAGCTTCATTAACAGAACTTACGATGATATCTTTTCCAAATTCAATTACTCTTTCTCTTAATTCTTGATTTGGAACGAATACTTCGTATTCCATTTTTTCTTTTCCAACTTCAGCTTTAATTTCATCTACGAATGAACATATTTTTTTGATTTCTTCATGAGCTGCTAATATAGCACCTAACATTTCATCTTCTGTTACAATATTAGCTCCTGCTTCAACCATCATGATAGCTGTTTTTGTACCAGAAACTACTAAAGATATATCAGAAATATTACGTTCTTCTTCATTTGGATTGATTACATATTTACCATCAATCATACCAACCATTACAGAACCTGTAGGGCCATCAAAAGGTACGTCTGAAGTGTGTAGAGCAATAGAAGATCCTATCATTGCTAATATTTCAGGTTGATGATCTTGATCTACAGATAGTACAGTTGCAACAACTTGTACATCATTTCTAAATCCTTCAGGGAATAGTGGTCTTATAGGTCTGTCAATTAATCTAGCTGAAAGTATAGCTTTTTCAGTAGGTCTACCTTCTCTTTTAACAAATCCTCCAGGCATTTTACCTACAGAATACATTTTTTCTTCAAAATCTACAGATAGTGGGAAGAAATCAATTCCTTCACGAGCTTTGCTTGAAGCCGTTACAGTAACTAGAACTACTGTATCTCCATATCTAAGTAAACATTCTCCGTTTGCTTGTTCTGCAACTTTTCCAATTGTAACTTCTAACGGGTCACCCGCAAGGTCAAAAGTAAAAACTTTTTGCATAAACTCCTCCTCTTTAAAAAATAAAGAGCGGTTCCCCGCTCTATTAACCTCTTATGCTTAATTTTTCAATAAGTTCACGATATCTATCGATATCTTTATTTTTTAGGTATCTAAGAAGATTTCTTCTCTTACCTACCATTTTTAAAAGACCTCTTCTAGAGTGATGATCTTTTTTATGCTCTTTAAGGTGAACATTAAGTTCATTTATTCTATTTGTAAGAATAGCGATTTGCACTTCTGCAGAACCTGTATCCTTATCATGTAACTTGTAATCTTCAATAATTTGTGTTTTTGCTTCTTTGTTTAACATTGTTTCCTCCTAAAATTTATATTAGCCTAGACAAAAGTAAGCGTCGAGGAACGACAAACCTATGTCTGGTAGTACTAAATAATGATAACATAACTAAATATTTTTAGCAATAGAACTATTCTTTATTAATTCAATATCCTTGGACATTTGATTAAAAAGTTCTTCTACACTTTCAAATTTAAGTTCATCTCTAAGAAATTTATGAAGAATTAACTCAATTTTCTTATCGTATATATCTTCATTAAAATCTATTATATGAGATTCTATCCTCAAACCTGAGTTTTCAATAGATGGATTTTTCCCTACATTTGTAGCTGCTTTATAAGAAACTCCATCAACTATTACAGTTGAATCATAAACTCCATATTTTGGGATTACATAGTTGGTGTTTATAGCTATATTAGCTGTAGGTATACCCATTCTTGTTCCCAGTTTTTTGCCATGAATAACTGTTCCCTTAATTTTAAAATCTGAACCAAGATATTTATTTACTTCATCAACTTTTCCATCTTCAATCAAATTTCTAATCAATGTTGATGAAACTATATTTTCATCAATTATAACTTCATCTAAAATTGTTAAAGCAATTCCTAACTCATTACAAAGTTCTTTTAAAAGATATATATCTCCACTTGCTTTGTGTCCAAATCTATAATCAAATCCAACGACTATTCCCTTAACTTTTAAATTGTTGTATAAAAGTTCCACAACAAAATCTCTCGCTGACATTCTCATCAAATCATAATTGAACATGATTTCATAGCAAATATTGATGCCTATATCTTCTAATTTTGAATATTTTTGTTCATTAGAAGTCAATAATCTTTGAGGGCTTTTATTTATAATATTTTTAGTATGATTTTTAAATGCAAGTATTGCACTTTTGCAGCCACTTGGTTTTGAAGTTTCAACCAATGTGTCTAAAAGTTTTTTATGAGCTAAATGCACTCCATCAAAATTACCTAGTGCAATAAAACAATCACTTTCCGATTTATAGTTTGTTGTTATTTCTATTATTTCCAAAATATTCCACCTAACTAGTTACCTATTAACTTTTTTATTATCTTAATACCCCATATATTGTTATGATACATATATTTTCCAATTCCAATGTAATTATTTTTACAATATACATTATATTCAGAATTTTTGTCATAGATATTCTCTACTTTACAAATCATACCATTAATTATTTTAGAATACATTTCATCTTTAAGTTCTATTTTTTCAAAAGACAAAGCTTTATCCATTGGAATCAACTTATCTTGTATACTATTTAAATCAAAATTTTCCAAATCTTCTTTAGTTATAGAGTTTTCTATTTTGAATTTACCTGTAGAAATTCTTCTAAGCTCAGTCATAGTTGCAAAAGAATTGAGTGCTAATCCAATATCTCTAATTAAAGATCTAACATAAGTACCAGATGAGCAATGTATATATAGAGAAAATTTATTTTCAGCTGCCTCTAATAATTCTAAAGACAATATATTACATTCTCTTTTTGGTATTTCTACAGTTTCTCCAGCTCTTGCGTATTCGTAAAGCTTTCTTCCATTAATTTTTATTGCTGAATATATTGGTGGCTCCTGTAAAATCTTACCTCTGAAGTTATCTAAAGTATTAATCACATCATCTTTAGATGGAATAATTTTACTTTCATGAGTGATATTACCTGTTATATCTAATGAATCTGTTTGAATACCAAATTTAAATTCAGCAATGTATTCTTTAGTTGTAGATGAAAGTTTATCTGAAAGTTTGGTTGCTTTACCAATTAAGATTGGCAATACGCCTGTGGCTATTGGATCTAATGTTCCGGTATGACCTACCTTTTTTATACCCAATTTTCTTCTAACCATGTATACCACATCATGGCTAGTTACACCCTTTGGCTTATCAATTATCAGAACGCCATCCATTTAATTCACCTTCAACAATTTTAACTATATCTTCTATTCTTTTGTCTAGTGGTAACTCTAAAGTTGCTCCTGCAGCTCTAATGTGTCCTCCTCCACCAAAAGAAGATACTATATTTATTGCACTTACATATTCTTTTGTTCTGACAGAAAGTTTTATACTATCGCTTTTTTCTTTCAAAAGAATAGCAACTTCAACCCCATCTATATCTCTTACAAATTCAACGATACCATCAGAATCACTCTTATGAGCCCCACATTGTTTTATTAATTCATCATTGACATGAACTATGGCAAGTTTAGAGTCGTGATAGTATTTTAAAGAGTTTAAAGTTTTTATCAACAAGTCTGTTTTTGCTTTAGAACGACTTTGATATAAATTTACAGCAATTTGGTTTATATCAATATCTTTATCAATTAGAACTCCAGCGGCTTCGAAAGTAGATTTTTTTACACTATCATATTTAAAACTTCCAGTGTCAGTTGAAATACCTGTGTAAATACAAGTTGCAGCATCTTTACTTATCTCATAACCTAGGTTATTGAATAAATGAAATACCATTTCACAAGTTGCTGGAGAATCTGAATCAACCCAATTAATATCTCCAAAATTTGTATTTGTGCTATGGTGATCTATATTGATTCTACGTTTAGCAGAAAGATATAGGTCTTTTAAACCACCTAAACGTTCTAAATCTGCACAGTCTACAGATATGAATAGATCTGGAGCTTCTAATCCTTCATCAGATACAGTTTCTGAAAGACGTGGTAAGAATTTTATATTATCTGGAACTTCATCTATCCTAACCGCTGTAACATCTTTGCCAGAGTCCTTTAAAATTATATAAGTGCCCATTAGAGCACCCACATTATCACCATCTGGATTAATGTGGGAAGCTACATATATTTTTTGGGCAGAATTTATTTCTTTAGCTATCTGTTCTAGAACCATGATTAACCTCATTTATCAACCTATTCATCTCTAAACCTCTTTCAATTGAATCGTCATGAATAAAAATTAGTTCTGGCATAGCTCTTAACTTAACCATTCTAGACAATTCTTTTTTTATAAAGCCCTTTGATGAATTAATTCCTTGCATAGCTTCTTCTACTTCACTAGTGAAAAATGAAATATAAACTTTTGCAAATGAAAGGTCATTTGTAACGTCTACTCTTGAAACACTTACAATATCAGGAACTCTTGGATCTTTTAATTTATTTTGTATTACATCAGATATAGCTCTTCTAACTTCTTCTGATATTTGTTGAGTACGTTTTGGATTCATATTAATCCCTCTTAACTTCTTTCATGATATAACATTCTATAAGGTCGCCTTCTTTAACATCATTAAAGCCTTCAATACCTAAACCACCTTCGAAGCTAGTGTTTAGTTCTTTTACGTCGTCTTTAAATCTCTTAAGAGACGCTACTTCACCTTCATGTATAACTACATCTTCTCTTAATACTCTTATCTTAGAATTACGAACTACCTTACCTGAAAGTACATAAACTCCAGCTACAATTATATTTCCGGGAAGTTTGAAAGTTTGTCTAACTTCACATCTTCCCATAACTTCTTCTATAATGTCTGGATCAAGCATACCTTTAGCAGCTTTTTCAACATCGTCAATTATGTCATATATAACTCTGTAAGTTCTAACATCAACCTCTTCGTTTTTAGCTAATTCTAAAGCATTGATATTAGGTCTTACATTAAATCCGATTACAATCGCATTTGATGCCGATGCCAAAGTAACATCACTTTCATTGATTCCACCAACACCGGAATGGATAACATTTATTTTAACTTCTTCATTAGATAGTTTAAGAAGAGATTGATTTAAAGCTTCAACTGAACCTTTAACATCAGCTTTAACTACAATATTTAAATCTTTCATTTCTCCTTCTTTTATTCTTGCAAATAAATTATCTAAAGAAACTTTGCTTCCAGCATTAATTCTATTTTCTCTTATTTCTTCTCTGTTAGAATCAGCTATAGTTCTAGCTGTTTTTTCATCTTCTACAGCATAGATAAGCTCTCCGGCATTTGGAACATCAGAAAGACCTAAAATAACAGCTGGCATAGATGGGCCTGCTTTTTTAATATTTCTGTTCTTATCGTCAGTCATTGCTCTAATTCTTCCACTTGCTACTCCAGAAACTACTGTATCTCCAAAGTTCAAAGTACCTTTTTGAATTAGAACAGTTGCCATAGGTCCTTTACCCTTATCTAATTTAGCTTCAATAACAGTACCAACAGCCATTCTATTAGGATTAGCTTTTAGTTCTTGTATTTCTGCAACTAAGTTTATCATTTCTAAAAGATCATCTATACCATCTTTTGTCTTAGCAGATACAGGAACCATTATTGTATCTCCACCCCAGTCTTCGCTCATAAGTCCGTTTTCAAGAAGCTCTTGTTTAACACGATCTATATTAGCGCCTGGTTTATCCATTTTATTAATAGCAACTATTATTGGAACTCCAGCAGATTTAGCATGAGATATGGCTTCAACTGTTTGAGGCATTACACCATCATCAGCAGCTACTACTAGTATAGCGATATCTGTTATAAGCGCTCCTCTTAGTCTCATTGAAGTAAATGCTTCGTGACCAGGAGTATCTAAGAATGTTATTTTCTTTTTATTTACAGTAACTGTGTAAGCACCTATATGTTGAGTGATTCCTCCAGCTTCAGACTCTTGAACGTGTGATTTTTTAATTACATCAAGTATAGATGTCTTGCCGTGGTCTACGTGTCCCATTACCGTTACAACTGGTGGACGACTCTTTAAGTCTTTTTCATCGTCTTCAAAATCAAGACCTAATTTTTCTTCGATAGAAACTTCTTCTTCCGGTTCATCTATTACAATTTCTACTCCGAGTTCATCAGCCACTAAGATACAAGTATCTTCATCAATTTCTTGATTTTGACTTGCCATTACACCTAATACAATTAATTTAGATATTATTTGCGTTACTGGCAATGCTAATTTTTCTGCAAAATCTTTTACTGTTATAGGAGCTTTTATTTTAATCGGTGAATCATCATTTTTTATAGAGTCTATTCTATCTTGCTTCTTTTGAGCTTTAGATCTCTTTTTAACAGGAGTTTTTTTAGTTAAATCTCTCTGTCTACGTCTGTTATTAGGTTCATTATTATTTTCTTCAGATTCACCTTTTTTATTTTTGTGTTTCTTATTTTTATTTTTAAAGTTATTATCTTCTGTTTTAACTTTTTCTTTTTCCATATGTTTTTTGTTAGGTTTTTTATCTGATTCTTTTACTTCTTTATTTTGTTTATTATCAAAATTTTTATTCAATTGTTGTTGACCACTCTTATCCATGTCTTTATTTTTATTTTGTTGATGATTTGTTTTATCTATATGTTTTTTATTTGAATTGTCATTGACATTAGGTTTTTTATTATCTGTAGTTTCAGTTTTTTGTTCAGTTTTAGGCTGATATACATTTCTTATCTTCTGTTCATCTTCAGGTTCTAATGTTGACATATGATTTTTAACGTCAATTTTTAATTCTTCCATCTTTTGTAGTAAATCTTTACTACTTAGGTTTAATTCTTTCGCCAATGCATGTACTCTAATTTTTGACATACGGCCACCTCCTAATTAAGGCATATCTTTAATGGATCTTTTTAATTCTTCAATAGTTTCATCGTCTATCTCCATTTCAAATGCTCTGTTTAAAGCTTTAGACTTTATTGCTTTGTCCAAACAATTTTCATCATAGCACAGATATGCACCTCTGCCATTCTTTCTACCACTAACGTCTAGGAAAACTTCGCCTTCTTTGTTTTTTACTACTCTTATAAGTTCTGATTTAGGTTTATTTTCACCACAACCCAAACATTTTCTCATAGGTATTTTCTTCGCTTTTGCCATAAATTCTCCAACGCCTTTAAATATATAATTTAAATTTCATTTTCTTCATTTTCTAAAAGTTCTTCATCAGTATCAACTTGAGCTTTTTCAATATTTTCTACTGATTCTTCTTAGCTTACAGTATCTTCTGTTAGGTCAGATTTATATCCATATTGTTCATATAAATCTTCTTCTGTAATTCCTTCAGCTGTTAAATAATCTTCATACTGAGTTGCGCTCTTTATATCAATCTTCCATCCAGTTAGTTTAGCTGCTAATCTTGCATTTTGTCCCTCTTTACCAATAGCTAATGATAATTGATAGTCTGGGACTACAACTAATGCTGATTTTTCTTTTTCATTTGCAAAAACTTTTTCTACTTTTGATGGACTTAGAGCGTTAGCTATGAATGTGTCGATATTTTTGCTATAGATAACTATATCAACTTTTTCGTCGTGTAATTCGTCCACTATAGCTTTGACTCTTGCACCTTTATATCCTACACAAGCTCCCAATGGATCTACTTCTTCATCTTTTGAGAAAACTGCTATCTTAGTTCTAGAACCAGCTTCTCTCGCGATAGAGTAAACTTCTACTATACCTTCAGCTATTTCAGGAACTTCTAATTCAAACAATCTCTTCACAAGATTTGGATGAGATCTAGATAATATTATTTGAGGACCTTTAGTAGTTTTCTTTACTTCAACTAATAAAAGTTTAAATCTATCACCTTGTTTATAAGTTTCACCTTTTATTTGTTCTGATGGCAATAGAATTGCTTCAGTTTTACCTAAATCAAAGAATACATTTCCGTAAGAAACTCTTTGAACTTGTCCTGTAATTATTTCATTTTCTCTGTCTGTAAAATCATCGAATATAATGTCTCTTTCAGCATCTTTTATTCTTTGAATAACTACTTGCTTAGCTGTTTGTGCTGCAATTCTACCAAATTTTGCAGGATCTACCATCTTAGAAAATACATCTCCAACTTCATATTTCGGATCTATAGCTTTTGCCATAGTAATTGAAAGTTGAGTTTTATCATCTATCAAGTCTTCATCTGCAACTATATCTTGTAGAGCAAAGATGTCTATCTTTCCAGTTTCTCTATCTATACTTACGTCTACATTTTGGCTTGTTCCAAAATTTTTCTTATAACTTGAAACCATAGCTGCTTCAAGTGCAGAAAAAACAATTTCTTTTGAAATTCCTTTTTCTTTTTCTAGCTCATCTAAGGCCTCTATGAACTCTTGATTCATACTTCCTCCTAAAATTTAATGGTTTGTACCATATTTGCAATTGATTTAATTGGAATATTGATGTTTTCAGACTCAATTTCAATTTGTACGCATTCACTATCATAACCAGATAGAACACCTTCAATCTGTTTTTTACCATCAATAGGTGCATAAAGCTTTATAGTAACTTCTTTACCTATATTCCTTCTGTAGTCGGCTTCTGTTTTTAATGGTCTATCCAATCCTGGAGAAGATATTTCCAAATAATAAGGATTTTCTATAATATCTAATTTTTCAACCTCATCGTCTACAGCTCTACTCATGTTGGAACAATCTTCTAAATCTATTCCTCCCTCTCTGTAGATAAAAATAGATAATAAGTCATGTTTGTTGCCAACCTTATATTCAATATCAACTAATTCATACCCAAGTTCATCGGCATGTCTTTGAGCTATCTCTTTAATTTTGGCAATTATTTCTTTTTTGCTCATTATACACCTCCATTACAAAAACAAGAGTGGGCGAACCCACTCTTTAGTAACTTGCTATTTAATAATACAATTATATCACATTTGAAAATTATTTCAAGCAACTAGAAGCTAAACAAACTTATCTGGTTAGTTTCTTGAAAATCATCTAACAAATGATTTTGTTTTAATATTTCAGTTGTACTCTTTCCTGTACCTGTTCTCTTCTTAAAATCTTCTATAGAAATAAATGCCCCATTTTCTCTTTCAGCTACAATCTGTTTTGCAACTGACTCTCCAACTCCTATAAATGCTCTAAGCGGAAGCAGAACTTTGTTGTTCTTAATAGAGAATCTACTAGCTTCTGATTCATATATATCAGCATTTTCAAACTCATATCCTCTAGCATACATTTCAAGCACTACTTCTAATATGGTAAGCTGTCCTTTTTCTTTAGCAGTTAAAGTATCAGAGCTTTTGATTTCTTCTATTCTGTTCTTAACAGCTTCACTTCCCTGTAACACAAGTTCACCATCAAAGTCATTTAACTTTATAGTAAAGAATGTAGCATAAAAAGCTAAAGGATAATACAACTTAAAATAAGCTATTCTAAAAGATTGAGTTACGTAAGCAACAGCATGAGCTTTCGGGAACATATATTTTATCTTTTCACAAGACTCTATATACCATTCAGGAAGTGCTAAGTTCTTCATAATTCCCTTTTGTTCGTCTGTAAGACCTTTACCTTTACGCACTTTTTCCATAGTGTCAAATGCCATTTTATTTTCAGCTCCGGCACGTATTAGGTAAGTCATTATATCCTCTCTTGTACAAATAACATCAGATAGTTCTGCTCTACCATCATTAACTAAACTTTGAGCATTATTAGTCCAAACATCTGTACCATGTGATAGACCTGAAATTCTAACCAAGTCTGCAAAGTTTTTAGGTTCTGTTTCTATTAACATTTGTTTTACAAAGTTTGTTCCGAATTCAGGAATTCCTAATGTACCTGTTTTAGTCTCAAACACATCGGTATTTAAGTTTAAAGCCTCAGCCGTTCTAAACAAACTTAGAGTTTTTGGATCATTTAGAGCTATCTTGTTAGAATCTACACCCGTAAAATCTTCTAACATTTTGATTATAGTAGGACCGTCGTGTCCAAGTATATCTAGTTTAAGAATTTTACCATGTATAAAGTTATAGTCAAAATGAGTTGTGATTACAGTTGAGTTGATATCATCTGCTGGGTGTTGTATTGGAGTAAAATCAAAAATCTCTTTACTCTTCGGCACAATCATAACTCCTCCAGGGTGTTGGCCTGAAGTTCTTTTTATACCAACTAAATTATTAACTAATCTATCTACTTCAGCAGAGTGAATAGATTGACTTTCAAAATACTTTCTAACATATCCATAAGCTGTCTTCTCAGCAACCGTACCAATTGTACCCGCTCTAAATACATAACCTTCACCAAATAATTCTTCGGTGTATTTGTGAGCATTAGGTTGATATTCTCCAGCAAAGTTTAAATCTATATCGGGTTCTTTATCTCCGTTAAATCCCAAGAAAACTTCAAAAGGTATATCATGACCGTCTTTTTTCATCTTTGTGCCACAAATAGGACAATTTTTATCATCCAAGTCTACTCCTGAACCAACTTCTCCCTTTGTGAAGAATTCTGAATGCTTACACTCAGGGCATACATAATGAGGAACCAAAGGGTTAACTTCTGTTATAGAAGCCATTGTAGCCGCGAAAGAGGAGCCTACAGAACCTCTTGAACCAACAAGATAACCATCGTTGTTTGATTTTGCAACTAGCTTTTGTGCAATTATATATAAAACGGCATATCCATTGTCTATAATACTCTTAAGCTCTATCTCTAATCTATCTTCAACAAGCTTAGGGAGAGTTTCTCCGTAAATTTCATGGGCCTTGTCATAGCAAATTTTTCTTAAATCTTCTTCTGCTCCATCAATAGAGGGAGGATAAGTTCCCTCTGGAATAGGGTCTAATTTGTCTATTGAATCTGCTATTTTATTGGTGTTCTCAACCACAACCTCATAGGATTCTCTTTCTCCTAAGTAGCTAAAACTTCTAAGCATTTCATCTGTGGTTCTAAAATAGAAAGTCTTAGGTACATTAGCCCCTCTAACAGGGGGAGTTTGATTTGAAAGTATAATTCTTCTTGTCAAATCATCTTCCGGCTCTAAGTAGAATACATCGCCCGTTGCAACAACTGGTATATTTAGCTCTCTTCCCAAATTATAAAGATAAATGTTTATGCTCTCGAGTTCCCTTTTGTCTTTGACCATTCCGCTTTGTATAAGTTCAATATTATCTTCAATTGGTTGTAACTCAATATAATCAAAGAATTTGGCAATTTCTCTTATCTTATCTTCATCTTCTAAATTTAATACTGCTTCAAACAAAGGTGATTTAGTATTTCCACTGCCTATTAATAGTCCATCTCTATACCTCTCTATTAAAGATTTAGGCACTTTAGCAACTCTGCTAACGTATTTTAAATGAGATGCTGAAACTAATTTATATAGATTTTTTAAGCCTGTAGTGTTTTTTACCAAAATAGACACCGGCACTTCAAATAATATTGCCGGATTTATATTTTTTGATAAAATATTCAAATCACAAATTGCACTTTCCGCCTCTGCCATTTCAAGTAATTTTATAAATACTAAAGCAGTTGCTTGAGCATCATTTACAGCTCTATGCGCATTTACAAGTGACACTCCAAATTTTTTAGACAAAGCACCCAAGTTAAATCTCTTCATATCTGGCACAAGAGCTCTTGCTAAATACAATGTATCTACTATATCAAATTCAAAATTCAAGTTATGCTTTAGCATATCTCTTCTTATAAATCTTGTATCAAAAGTTGCATTATGCGCAACTAAGACGCTATCTTTACAGAAATCATAAAAATCAAATATTACTTTGTCTATAGTAGGTTCTTCTGCTATTAATGCTGGAGTAATTCCTGTTAATCTTTGAACTTCTTCTGGAATTGATCTCTGTGGATTTATAAGTTGAGAATAGTGGTCTACAATAACACCATCTTTAACTTTTACAGCACCTATTTCTGTTATTTCATCAGTCCTAGGAGAAAATCCGGTAGTCTCGATATCAAATACTACAAAGGTACGCCCTTGCATAGATGAATTTTCTCTATTGATTAAAATTTTTGGACTATCATCAACATAGTTTGCATCTAATCCATATAAAATTTTAAGCCCATATTTTTTACTTGCATCCATAGCCTCTGGGAAACCTTGGACATCAGCAACATCTGTTATTGCAATTGTATCCATACCAAGTTCTTTTGCTCTTTTGGCAAAATCATCAAATGGATTAATTCCATTCATTGTACTCATTCTGGTGTGGAGTCTAAGTTCAACTCTTTTTATTTCTTGTTCATCAACAGGTACCTCTTCTGGGACTATCTCCAAATATCTAATAAATAGAGACTGATCTCTCAAGAAGTTGTCGTATTGCGGATTGCCTGTAATTAGAACTGTGGTTCCAGTTCTTAAATTAGCATCAAACTCTTCTTTTTTATCCTCTGATAAAAATACTTTTGCATAATATGAGCCTGTGTGATCGCTTAGAGAGAATGTATATATGAATTTTGAATCTCTTATTTCTTTAATATCAATTTTAAATATCTTTCCTATTATAGTTACTTTAGGTTGATTTAAGTTGACATTAATTATTTGAGTGGTCTCGCAAATATCTTTTTTGCCATATTTAAATTCTTTTTCTACTTTCTTCTCTTCTTTAAATACTTCTCTTACAGTCTCTGTGTTTTGCACTAAATTTTTTTCAAATTGTTCTATTTCATCAAGCTTTTTTTCTAAATCCTCTGTTGTGCATGAACAAGTTACTTCAGGTTTTAAAAATTCTATTTTATAATCTTTAAATGTAGACAAACTTTCTCTTAGTCTTTCACCTAATCCATTTGAAGTAAAAGAATAATATAACTCCTCTTTAGGAGGAGCTATAGTTATATATTCTTCAGTTACATTTAATTCGATTTCATCTATACAAGTCTGAACAGAAGGGTTGTACTCCAATATTGTATTTATAACTATATCTTCAACGGAAAGAGCGCTTATTACTTCAAAATTACATTTTATATTCAGTTCTAAGAATTTCTCTAAAGATTTTTCTAATATAGAAACATCTTCATCTTCTACATCTGAATTTGATATAAATTTGAATTCTGCACTTAAGTTACCTTTATCTAAAATACATTTTTTAAATTGTATTTCATTTGCACTAAATTTATCTTTTAAATTTAATTTTTCTAACAACTCTTCAAATTTCATAGTTTACCTACATATTTTCTATTTCTTTTACTAATTCATCTAACAAATTATCTTCAGGGATTTTTTTTATAATTTTTCCTTTTTTAAATAGAATAGCCTCTCCATGTCCACCAGCTATTCCTATATCAGCTTCTCTAGCCTCTCCTGGACCATTTACTGCACATCCCATTAATGCAACCTTTAGATTATTCTTTAGTGGAGAAATTCTCTTTTCAGCCTCCTCAACTAATTTTAATAAATCTATATTTGTTCTTGCGCAAGTAGGACACGAAACTATATCTATACCATCTGTTAGAATATCTAGAGACTTTAGGATTTCTCTTCCAACTCTAATCTCTTCAATAGGGTCAGAAGTTAGTGAAACTCTAATGGTATCCCCTATTCCCTCTCTTAAAAGATATCCTATTCCAAGAGCTGACTTTATAGCGCCTTGGAAAGCTGGGCCAGCCTCTGTTATTCCTAAATGAAGTGGATAATCAGATATTTTAGAAAATTCTTTGTATGAATCAATAGACAGATTTACATTAGATGCTTTTAAAGATACCTTTATATCAAAGAAATTTAAGTCTTCCAATGTTTCTATTTCCCTAATTGCAGATTGTACTATTGATTTGGCATTTACTCCACCGAGTTCATCTAATAAATCTTGGTGAATGGAGCCTGAATTAACACCAATCCTGATTGGCAGACCATGATATTTACATGCTTCCACAACTTCTTTAACCTTATTCTTGTTGCCGATATTGCCAGGATTTATTCTTATACAATCCGCACCACCTTCAGCGCTCATAATTGCTAATTTGTGGTCAAATTGTATATCCACAACTATAGGAATGTGTATTGATTTTTTTATCTTCAAAATAGCTTCTGCATCTTCTCTATCATTTACAGCAAATCTTATAATGTCACATCCAGCATCTTCAAGAGCTAATATCTGTTTTACTGTGGACTCAACATCCTTAGTTTTTGTATTAGTCATAGATTGAACTGTGATAGGAGCGTCTCCACCTACTGGAATATTTCCCACCATAATTTGCTTAGTTTGTTTTCTATTAATCATTTCATCACCCATTTAGTATTCTGCTTAAATCGCCAAAAATCGTAACATAAATCATTATTCCAAATAAAAATGATAGTCCCACTAAACTCAAAGCATTTTCAACTTTTTCATTAAGTTTTTTCCCAGTTATGGACTCAATTATTAAAAATAATAATTTTCCTCCATCAAGTGCCGGTATAGGAAGTAGATTTATAACTGCCAAATTAGCACTTATAAGCCCTAAAATATTTAGAAGATTTATAAATCCTTTAGCAGTTTCTTGACCTATTATATTTATTACTCCAACCGGACCAGCAAGCATAGATACCTTAGCCTTGCCTGTAAAAAGCATCCCCATTGTTTTAAATACATCTTTTATCATAAATAATGTATGATTAAAACTTGCTCCCAAGGAATTAGATAATGACTTTTCGACTTTAGGAGTAATCCCTATAATTGATCTTCCATCTCTTTCTTCTGGAATTATATTAAAAGAAATATCTTTTCCTGCTCTATTTACAACTATTTTAAATTCGCCTTTTTGAGATGATATAGATTCGATTATATCATTCCAATTTTTAACAGTGTTATCTCCTATACTGATTACTTTATCGCCTTCTAAAAGACCGACAACCTTAGCCGGTGAATCATCAAGTACGGTGTCTATTGTATTTGTGCGCACTCCAATCATCAAGAAAACAAGCAAAAAAGCTACTACAGCTAATAGGAAATTCATAACTACACCAGCTACAACTACCGCCATTCTTTTAAATACATTCACATTGTTAAAGGCTCTTGGGTCATTGGAGTTTTCCTCTTCTCCTTCCATAGCGACGTATCCACCCACTGGTAGTAATCTTAAGCTGTATAAAGTTTCACCTTTAGTAGTATTTAAAAGCTTTGGGCCCATTCCAATAGAAAATTCATTAACTTTTATTCCACAAAGTTTAGCTACAGTAAAATGCCCCAATTCATGCAAAGTTATAACCAACATAAATACTATAATTGAACCAATTAATGTACTCATTTTTCCTCCCAAATTACAGATTATTAATTATATTTAAGAGAGAGTATATAAGCGGTATTATAAATAAAATAGAATCGATTCTGTCCATAATACCACCATGTCCTGGCAATAAATTACTATAATCCTTTATATCTGTAAGTCTTTTAATTTTAGATGCAAATAGATCTCCCATTTGTCCCATTATAGATGCCAAAACAATAAATATGATACTCAATACACTTAAATTTAAGTCAAAATAAACTAAATATAATATTGAACATATAAGGCATCCTAAAATACCTCCGATAAATCCTTCAACAGATTTTTTAGGACTCACTGATTCTAATAATTTTATCTTTCCAAATTTAGACCCACTTAAATATGCAAAAGTATCTGTAGAAAATGCTATTACAAACACTAGATATAAAAAAGGTGTCTTGTCCAATTCTACTAATAAACTTAAATTTAAAGGTATATAATAAAACATCATCACAGTTAATCCGCTATCCATTAAAGATATATTTTTGGAGAAAAGATAGCTTATTGCTGTTACAAAGAAAACTATTATTAAACTATAAAAAACATTGAATTTTAAGCTTTGTAAAACTAAAATTCCAATTATTCCAAGCGCAAGTGCTAAAATATTAAGTTTTATATTTATTAACTTTAATGCCCTGTTCATTTCATAAATTGCAAATATGCTTGTAATCAAAACCACACTCTTAAGTGCAATCCCACCAAAGTATAGAACAAATGATATTAAAATTAAACCTATTAGCGCTGTTATAGTCCTAGTGCGTAAATCACTCATCAATTCCCCCATAGCGTCTACTTCTCTTTTGAAAATCTTTTATTGCATCTAAAAGCACATCCTCTGTGAAATCAGGCCACAATACATCTGAAAACCAAAATTCACTATAGGCTAATTGATACAACATAAAATTGCTAACTCTAAGCTCTCCTGATGGTCTTATTAAAAGGTCCAACTCATCTTGGCCTGAAGTATACAAATAATTTTCAAATACCTTAGAAGTAATTTCTTCAACATTAGTCTTGCCATCTAAAACGTCTTTGGCGACTAACTTAGTTGCTCTTATGATTTCATCTCTTCCACCATAATTTAGTCCAATATTTAATATCATTTTATCATTATGCATTGTTTCATTCAATGCACACTCAACAGATAATCTAACTTTGCTTGGAAGACAAGAAATATCGCCTAAAACATTAATTTTTATATTATTTTTCTTTATCTTTTCCAATTGATTTTCGATATAGTAGATTAATAAATCCATTAATTTTGAAACTTCCTCTTCAGGTCTTTTCCAATTCTCTGTTGAAAAAGCATATAGAGAAAGCGATTTAACTCCTAGTTTATAACAAGCTTCTACAATTTCAATTACTCTTTTTGTACCTTCTCTGTGTCCTAAAGTTCTTGGCAAACCTCTTCTCTTAGCCCATCTACCATTGCCATCCATTATTATGCCGATGTGCTTTGGAATGTTAGTCATATCAATATCCATTATTCCTCCATACAAAATTAGGACCCTCTTGGGCCCTAACCTTAAATTTCCAATAATTCACTTTCTTTATCTTTAGTGATTTTATCTACTTCTTCGATATATTTATCTGTGATTTTTTGAATATCGTCTTCAGCTCTTTTTCTATCATCTTCAGTTATTTCATTGGATTTTTCTAATTTCTTAATATCTTCCATTGAATCACGTCTAATATTTCTAAGAGCAACTTTTGCATTCTCACTATTCTTTTTAACTATTTTAATAAGATCTTTACGTCTTTCTTCAGTTAATTGAGGAATTACAAGTCTTATTATCTTACCATCATTTGATGGTGTTATTCCTAAGTCAGACTTTAAAATAGCTTTTTCGATTTCAGGAATAGTGTTTGCATCCCAAGGTTGTATTGCAAGTAATCTTGGTTCAGGAGCTGAAACTCCAGCAACTTGATTTAACGGAGTTGATTGTCCGTAATAGTCAATTGTAATTTTATCTAATAAAGTTGGGTTTGCTCTACCAGCACGAATACTTTGAAGATCTTCTTTATAAACTGAAATAGATTTAGACATTTTTTGTTCAGAATCTTTTTTAATATCAGATATCATATTTCTCTCCTTAACGCACTTTTGTGCCCATATCTTTACCTTCAACAACATCTACTATAGAATTTTCTTCATCTATTCCGAATACAACTAATGGAATTTGATTATCCATACACAATGAAGTTGCTGTGGTATCCATAATTTTTAACTCTCTATTTAAAATTTCAAGGTATGACAACTCTTTGAACTTTTGAGCATTAGCATTGAATTTAGGATCACTGTCATAAATTCCGTCAACGCCTTTTTTAGCGATAAGTATAACTTCTGCATCAATTTCTGCAGCTCTTAAAGCTGATGTGGTATCTGTTGAAAAATAAGGACTTCCTGTTCCAGCCGCAAAAATAACAACTCTACCTTTTTCAAGATGTCTTATAGCTTTTCTTCTTATATAAGGTTCAGCTACATCCTTCATTTCTATTGCAGTTTGAACTCTTGTCATAACGCCTATATTTTCAAGAGAATCTTGAAAAGCAAGAGCGTTCATAACAGTTCCAAGCATACCCATATAGTCTGAAGTAGCTCTGTCCATATCAGCAGAATCTCTTCCTCTCCAGAAATTTCCTCCGCCAACTACAACACTAGTTTCAACTCCAAGGGAGTGAATTGCTTTAATTTGTTCAGAAATTTTTCTAACGGTTGGAATATCTATACCTACTCCCTTTTCACCCGCTAAAGCTTCTCCTGATAATTTTAAAACAATTCTTTTATATTTAGGCTCCATGTCGGCTCCTTATTTACCTATTTGTTTTGCAACTTCTTCTGCAAAGTCTTCTTCTCTTTTTTCAAGACCTTCGCCAACTTCGTATCTAACGAATCTTCTTACGTTAATCTTTTCACCAATTTTAGCTGAAATATTGTTTAATAAATCTTGAACTTTTACATCAGGGTCTTTGATGAATTTTTGATCTAGAAGTACGATTTCTTCATAGAATTTTTCAAGTCTTCCTGCAACCATTTTTTCAACGATTTTTTCAGGTTTTCCTTCGTTTAGAGCTTGTTCTGTAAGAACTTTCTTTTCATGTTCTAAAGCTTCTGCAGGAACTTCTTCACGAGTTACATATTTAGGGTTTACAGCTGCGATTTGCATAGCTATATCTTTTACAAAACTCTTGAATTCATCATTTTTAGCAACGAAGTCAGTTTCAGTGTTTACTTCTACTAAAACACCAATTCTTCCACCGTGAACATAAGATTCTACAATACCTTCACTAGCGATTCTTCCTGATTTTTTAGCAACAGAAGCTAATCCTTTTTCTCTTAAAAGGTCTACGGCTTTGTTTAAATCTCCGTCTGCTTCTTTTAGCGCTTTTTTACAGTCCATCATACCTGCTGATGTTTTGTCTCTTAATTCTTTGATTAATGCTGCTGTTATTTCCATAAATTTACCTCCTAAAAAAAGAGAGTTCAAAGACAAGCTTTAGAACTCTCAAAATTAATTACGCTTCTATATTTTCTACAGTATCCTCTGCTTGAGATTCTTCATTTTTAACTTCTACAGATTCTTCTTTGTTATCTTCAGAAAAATCTACATTTTGAGTACCTTGTTTACCTTCTAATACTGCATTTGCCATTGTTTCAGTAATTAGCTTTACGGCTCTAATAGCATCGTCATTTCCTGGGATTGGAAAATCAATTTCATCTGGATCACAGTTAGTGTCGATAATTCCGATTACAGGAATTCCTAAAATATGAGCTTCTTTAACAGCTATTCTTTCTTTACGTGGGTCAACTACAAATATTGCATCTGGAATTCTATCCATGTCTTTAATACCACCAAGGAATTTTTCTAATTTTTCTCCTTCGTGTCTTATTTGGATAACTTCTTTTTTAGGAAGAGCTTCAAAAGTTCCATCTTCTTCCATTTCTTCGATTCTTTGAAGTCTATCTATTCTTTTTCTAATTGTTTGGTAGTTAGTTAAAAGACCACCTAACCATCTTTGGTTAATGAATGGCATTTCACATCTCTTAGCTTCTTTTTCGATAGCATCTTGAGCTTGTTTCTTTGTACCTACAAAAAGAATAGTGCCACCTTCTGCTGATAATTCTCTTATGAATTCATAAGCTTCGTTGATTTTCTTTACTGTTTTTTGAAGGTCTATTATATAGATACCGTTTCTTTGAGTAAAGATGAATCTAGCCATCTTAGGATTCCATCTTCTTGTTTGGTGTCCGAAATGAACACCTGCTTCTAATAAGTTTTTCATTGCTACTACTGACAAAAAAATTCCCCCTTTGTTTATATCCTCCACCTTCATCATCTGTAATTAAGGACATTTCTGCAACTCTCAATACATCAAAAGGTGTGTGTAGTAAATCATCGTTTACAAGTATAGCATATATGTTAATATTCATCAAGAAAAAAATCCTGTATAACACAGGATTAATAATCTAATTCTTTTGAATTGTATATAACATATGAAAGTAAAATAAATATAATTAATATAACTAAATTTATTCCCATTCCAGTGAAATCAAATTGTTCTTTTACAAAAAATACAGGATTGAAAACTTCTAAAGTAAATTTTTCAACTATCATTTTAAATGTAGATCCATATATTTTCCCAAAAACTGTCACTAATACAGCTAATAGAACAAATAGTATTGAAGTTCCTTCAGTAAAATTAGTAGATTTTGACATAGAACTAAAGAAAAGACCTATACTCATAAATACTAATCCACCGATAAACATTCCACCGAATATTTTAGCTATAGCAAAAATTACTATTTGTATGCTAAGTTCAACTTCTGTTTGAATTACATATACTATTCCAAAAGTAACTAAAGCTAAAAGCACAAGCATAATAAAATAAGTTAGTATATTTGCTAAAAGTTTTTGAGTTACTATTTCGCTTCTTGAAATAGGGTTTGAATATATATATCCTATAGAACCTTGAGATTGTTCTTTAGCTAAAGAATTTGCTCCTAGCTGCATAGCAAACATAGCGATAAAGACTGCTACATATTGGAAGATAAATCCCAAGTATTCAGAGATGTCAGTGTAATCTAATTCGTCTTTAAATCCTAAAATATTTTTTACATTATCTGATAAAGAAGAAAGAAAACTGTCAAATATACTCTTCATATTTCCGTCCAACATAAGCGGATATATAGCCATTAAAAGCCCTGTCAATATAGCGATGACTAATAACCAAGCAAAAAGTTTTGACAAATTTGATTTTAATTCCCTAGAAAAAATCATTGTTCCACCTCTTTCTCAGATGCATCTTCATCTTCCATAACAATTTCTCCATTTTCTAAGGTTGTTCCCTTTGGAGCTATTTGTATAGTATCTTGACTTACAGTTGTTGATATAGAATCTCCAGAAATATTTTCTTCAATTTGAATTACTTCGGTAGTTTCTTCTGACATTTCAGTAACTTCTTCAACAACGGTTTCTGATTTTGCTACAATAGGTCTATGATATTCGACTTCTACTTCATACGGATTTTCTGAATCGTAATAAGCTGCTATTTTATCTCTAAGAGAAGAATTTTCGATTGTATAATCGTCAATCATGTGTTGGCTAATTACATTAGATAATAAATTCATATCTTTATCATAATAGAAAATCTTTTCATAAGGAGAATCTTTTAGTAGAATAGCTCCTATTGTTGTGAATGGTGTTAAATCAGATAAATTCTTATGAATTCTTATAAGCTTGTCATTAGAAATTTTATCTTTTAAGTACTCAATATCTCTTATTTTACCATCATATAGATAAGCTGCTCTGTCACAGTATCTTTGTGCTTCCATAAGACTATCTGTAAGCATAAATACAGTTAACCCTTCACTTTCCTTCAAATAATTTAAGTGAGCAAAAAGCACTGAAACTTGTTCGTTAGATAAGAACTTTGATGGTTGATCCATTATTATCAATCTTGGTTTGATAATAAGAGCGTTTATAACCGCAAATAACTTCTTTTCAGATTCTGTCATTTCAGAGAATCTCAATCTTTGATTAAAATTAAAAAGCTCTAAAAGTTTCTCTAATTCATCAGTATTTTGTAGATTATGTGAAACTAAAGTTTTCTTAAATAGATATGAAGCTCTTATATTTTCGTTGAAAACGGCTTCTTCTGGTATATATGAAACACTTTCTTTTATATATTTAGAATCTTTAGCACAATCCATATCATAAACCATTATTTGCCCTTTAGCAGGTTTAAGATAATTAAATATTATTTTAGCAATTGTTGTCTTTCCAGCCCCTTCAAGTCCTAAAAGTGCAAAAAATTCACCCTCTAAAACTTCTAAGTTGAGGTTTTGAAATACCTTTTTTTTGCCCATTCTTTTTGTCAAATCACTCATGACTATGGCACTCATTATTTTCACCTCTTTTAAATTTGTTAATTTTATTATAATATATTTCTTAGATAAAACCAATTAAATTGTAAATTTAAATAAACTAATGAAAGAGGACAAAAATGAAACTAGGAATAGTAGGACTACCTAATGTAGGTAAATCAACACTTTTTAATGCTTTGACTAAAGCTGGAGCTGAAGCAGCAAATTATCCATTTGCAACTATTGAACCAAACGTTGGAGTTGTAAGTGTGCCTGATGAAAGGCTTAATGTACTATCAAAGATGAGTAATTCAGCTAAAATTGTGCCAGCTCACATAGAATTTTTTGATATAGCTGGTCTTGTTAAAGGAGCTAG
Organism: Peptoniphilus asaccharolyticus DSM 20463; assembly: GCF_900176115.1. Taxonomy (GTDB): domain Bacteria; phylum Bacillota; class Clostridia; order Tissierellales; family Peptoniphilaceae; genus Peptoniphilus; species Peptoniphilus asaccharolyticus. The sequence goes on from NZ_FWWR01000009.1 coordinate 515,941, forward strand.
TAAAGGAGAAGGTCTAGGCAACCAATTCTTAGCTAATATAAGAGAAGTTGATGCAATAGTTCACGTTGTAAGATGTTTTGATAATGACAATGTAATCCATGTGGATGGTTCTGTAGATCCTATTAGAGATATAGAAAACATAAATTTAGAACTTATCTTCTCAGATTTAGAACAAATCGAAAAAAGACTGCAAAAAACTGAAAAACAATTAAAAGGAGATAAAACTTTAGCTCCTGAAGTTCAACTTTTAAAAAAATTAAAAGAGTTACTTGAAGAAGGTCTACCTGCAAGAAATTTAGAACTAACTGAAGAAGAAAAGAAAATCATTAAAAATTACCAATTACTTAGCGATAAGAGTGTTATCTATGTAGCTAACATTTCAGAAGATGAAGTTAGCAGTGATGAAGAAAATGATTTAGTTAAACGTGTTAGAGAATTTGCAAGCAAACAAAATGATGAAGTTGTAGCTATTAGCTGCGAAATAGAATCTCAAATTCAAGCTTTAGAAGATGATGAAAGAGATATGTTTATGGAAGAACTTGGTCTTGAAAGTGCCGGACTTGATAAACTTATAAAATCAAGCTATAAACTTTTAGGTCTTATTTCATATTTGACTACTGGTGAAATGGAAACACGTGCTTGGACAATTGTAAATGGAACCAAAGCTCCTGGTGCAGCTGGTAAAATTCACACAGACTTTGAAAGAGGATTTATAAAAGCAGATATAATTTCCTATGAAGATCTTGTAAATTCTGGTTCAATGGCTGAAGCAAGAGAAAAAGGCCTTATTAGAAGTGAAGGTAAAGAATATGTTATGAAAGACGGAGATGTCGTAAATTTCAAGTTTAATGTTTAATTTTCAAAAAAGCTTAGGTGCTAAAAATAGTATCCTAAGCTTTTTTTGTTTATATTCAACATTTCTAAATTTCTTATCTTACTAAAATAAATACTACACAAATAAGCTGAGGAACTATTTCCCCAGCTTTATTTTTAATTTTACTTTGCAGATTTATATAACTTTAAAGAATGTTCCATAACTCCCGGAGTTTTAATAAAGTCAATAGGTTCGATTCCATCTGAGAAGTCTACCACTTTATATACATTTCCCGAAGTGTCATAGTAGTAGTTTATAATTTTTTCATCTTTCAATTCAGAAATTATGTGTACTCTACCTCTAAAATCCTTTAAAATCTTTATATTTCCATTTTCAAATTTTTGCTCTTTAATATTAACATAGTTGGTGTAAATATTTGAAATAGAATAAACATCTGTTCCGAACAAAAGTTTCTTGTAGTATGCCTCTGTAAATTTTTGAGGTATGCTATAATTACTAGAACTTATGACGCTAGTCTGTCTTTTTATATTTTGTAAGTCTATTTCTTTTTGGTCACTTGCACCAACAAATGCCAAATGGTCTAACATTTCCAATCCTAAACTTTTTAGCACAACCATATTTTGATATAAACTAACTAGTCTATCTTTTGATTCTATCTTTGACTTAGCTTTTGAAAAATAATTATTTGTACTGTTATAGTAATTTAAAATTCCATTGTATTTATAAATCTCAAAATTACTCCTTAACAGATTGTAGTTTACTTCTCTTATTAAATAATCATTTTGCAATATACTTGAAATCAACAAGTTTGACTTAGCACTCTCTAAATCTCTTACTTTATTGTTAAAGTAGAATGAGTTTATTCTCGCTTCTGAATTTTTCAATCCTATTTTTTTAATATTTTGTACATTGTAGTCTAAAGACACAGGATAAGAAATATAGTCGTCATATTTGTTTGACTCATAATCATATTGAGGAACTAAATTTTCAAGTACTTCTTTTCTAGAATTCAATTTACCCAATTTTTTATCTAATTCATCTATGGACTCTTTAGCTTTTTTATTCTCTTTCTTTATTTTTAAAATTTCAGACTGATATTTTGCATTTTCTACAGAAATATTATTATTTAGCAAATCAAGATTAGATTTTGAAAAGAAAAGCAATACACATCCTATTATCATAAATGCTGAACTCAATACAATTTTAGAATTATTATTCAGATTTTTCATAAGTCTCACCTGTTAATTTTGCTATAACCGCTTGGTTTTCATAGTACTTTCTTACAAAAGCTTCTGTATTATAAACTAATTCATTTAAGTTTGTACTGGTTAGAGTCCCTGTATTTAACTCAAAACTTTCTAATGTTTTAAATATTTGATGTGTAGTCAAAACATTATTATAGATAGAATTTAAATTTTCAGGAATATCTGTCAAGTCATGAGAAACTTCATACAAGTTATCCGAATAAATTGCAGTTAGAAATAACAATAGATTGTTGAATTTAGATTCTCCATTTATAGAATTTAAATAAGCTATTGTTCCCGTCTTTTTAGCTTCATTCATAAACCCGTCTATAGCCAATTGTGAATATATATCAGGATTTAACTGCTCACTAATTTCTCTATCATCTAAAGAAGTTATTTTAGCAACCAAACCACTGAAATCTTCCGATTCATAATATTCTCCGTCAAAATAGTGTATATATTTTTTCAGTTCTTCTTTTAAGTCATTTTTTATTCTATTGTTTTCATCTTGCAATCTCTTAACTTCTTCTTGTACTAACTCATCATCTTCTTTGAGGTAGTCAAATCCGTAAGTTGTAAAAAATTCTATAGATTTATCATTTAAATCTTTTTCCTTGATTGCAAGAGATTTGGAATTTACTTCAACTTCTTCTTTTATATTCTGCAATTCTTTCTTTAAAGATTCTAAATTATTTAATTCTGACAAATAACTGTTATACTTCAATTTAGAATAAGCAAATATAACACTAGTAACTACCAAAAAAATTATAGAAAAAGTTAATATCGTTTTATGCGAGTTTTCTTTATTCATAATTAGTCAATCTTTCTCAGTTTTATTTCAGAACTGGTAAGTTTTAATTTTCCATCTATTTTCTTTATTATAAAGTATGTTATGGCTAAAGCTATTAATCCAATTAAAAGACTACCGAGTTGATTTTTTTCTCCTAAAGCCATAAATGATACTATTATACTTGTTATAAATACAATAAGAGGTACTCCGTAGACTAGAGCTATATATCCCAACACTTTAGCAGAATTTATTTCCAACTCTACTATATCACCTATTTCAGCATTTATTGTGTTTAGAACTCTTATAGTCTTAGGTTTAGACTCGCAGTGAGCGCCACAAGTCTCGCAACTGCCTCCACAAGCACTTGCTCTTACACTCACCACGTTTACATAATCACCATCAGTATTTATAACAACACCAGAATTTTTCATTCTAACACCCCCTGAAGTGTCAGTCTATCACCTTTACATGAACTTCTTGAAGTTGTTTTTCAGATACATATGCAGGTGCTCCAGTCAACAAGTCTGTCGCTGATTGAGTTTTAGGGAAAGCTATTACGTCTCTTATATTTGATGAATCTGTAAATAGCATAACCATTCTATCAAGTCCATAAGCTATACCGCCGTGAGGTGGCGCTCCATATTTAAATGCATCAATTAAGAAACCAAATTTTTCTTGCGCTTCTTCACTTGTGAATCCAAGGGCATTGAACATCTTTTCTTGAATTTGAGGATCGTTAATTCTGATACTTCCGCCCCCCATTTCATCTCCGTTGATTACTATATCGTAAGCTTTGGCTCTACAGTTTTTAGGGTCAGATTGTAGTTTGTCCAAATCTTCATCCATTGGAGCTGTGAAAGGATGGTGTTTTGCAACATATCTTTCTTCTTCTTTGTCATATTCGAAAAGCGGGAATTCAGTAATCCATAATAATTCATAATGGCCAGGTTTTATTAAGTCCATATCCTTTGCAACCTTGTTACGTAGATTACCTAAACTGTCAAATACTACATCTTCTTCATCAGCTACAAACACTAATAGGTCTCCATCTTTACCTTCCATTTTAGCTATTAAAGAATTTAGAATTTCTTCACTGATAAATTTAGATATAGGTGAAGATACTTCTCCGTTTTCTAACTTAATCCAAGCAAGACCTTTTGCGCCGTATGTCTTAACAAATTCTTCAAGCTTTGAAATTTGTTTTCTTGAATATTGAGATGCTCCGTTCTTTATATTAATACCTCTGATAGATCCTGTTTCAACCTGAGAGTCGAATACTTTAAATCCAGAATTTCTAACTTCTTCTTTAACATCTACAAGTTCTAAACCAAATCTCAAATCCGGTTTATCAACACCAAATCTATCCATGGCTTCTTTATATGTCATTCTTCTAAGAGGAAGTGGTAAATCTACATTTACCATTTCTTTAAATGCATATTTTAAAAATCTTTCGTTAGTTTCTATTACATCTTCTATGTCTACAAAGCTCATTTCAGTATCTATTTGAGTGAATTCAGGCTGTCTGTTAGCTCTTAAATCTTCATCTCTAAAACACTTAGTTATTTGGAAGTATCTATCGAAACCAGAACACATAAGTAATTGTTTCATAAGTTGAGGTGATTGTGGCAATGCATAGAATTGTCCCTCATTGATTCTAGAAGGAACTAAATAGTCTCTTGCTCCTTCAGGAGTTGGTTTAGTTAACATAGGTGTTTCAACTTCAATGAACCCTTCAGATGCATAAAAATCTCTTGTAACTTTATAAAACTTAGATCTTGCAAATAATTTTTTTTGCATTGCTGGTTTTCTAAGGTCTAAAGATCTGTACTTTAATCTCATATTTTCAGATACATTGTCATCATCTTTAATATATATAGGTGGAACTTCTGATTTGTTTAAAATTCTTAACTCATTGGCTAATATTTCTATTTTACCAGTTGGAATTTTATCGTTTATAGAAGATCTTTCTCTTACAGTACCTTTTACTGCTACTACAAACTCTGATCTCAATCCTGTAGCTTTTTCAAAAAGTTCTTTATCTACAGTGTCATCAAAAACTACTTGCACAATTCCTTCTCTGTCTCTCACATCGGCAAATACAATAGAACCTAAATTTCTTTCTTTTGCAATCCAACCCATAACAGTTACTTCATTACCAATGTTATTTTCTCTAAGTTCTCCACAATAATGAGATCTTCTTAATCCAGTTAATTTATCAGACATTTATTCCTCCATATTAAAAACTCGTCCCTTGGGACGAGCGGTCTTTTATTTCTTAGTAAGCCCTCTTACCCCTGACATAGTCAGATAAGGTACTAAACACTTCAATTATATTATTTTATATTCTGTGTGTCAATTTTAGCATATTCTGTTTTCTACTTTATCTTTTAAAATATCCAAATTAGGTTTTCCAACAGCTAAAAGTTCATCGTATAAAAATCCTGCACCTTTATCCATACCTTGACATCCAGCAAGTAATAATACATCCCCTTCATTAATCTCACCTAAAACAGATTTCATAGCATCTGCTAAAGTATCAATTATTTCATATTCCATATTGTGTGCAGACATTATTTCTTTAAACACTTCAAGTTCTTCATCCAAAACAATATCTTTCTTGCCTACAACATCTTTGCTCAATGTGGCGAATACCTTTGTTAAATGTAAATCTTCAAACCATTCAACCATTCTTTCAGAAGTTTCACGATTTAGTTCCACTCCCCTGCTTCCTCTTATTGCATATAGTACATGTAAATCTTTATATGACATTTGTTTTAATGTATCTAAAGTTACATCAATATTTCTTACATTTGCGAAGTGGTCATCCAGTACTTTGAAATCACCATCATAAATCATTTCACATCTTCTCTCGACTCCAGTAAATAGTTTTAGAGCTTTTATGATAATTTCTTTATCTATTCCCTCTAACAATGCAACTATTATTGCAGCTACTGAATTCATAACAGAAGAAAATCCAGAAGCTGATAATTCAACTTCGAAACTGTCAGGTGCTATCTTAACTCCATTAAAATTAACCTCTTTTAAAATTTCAAAACGATACTTTCCAAATCCTGTGCTTAAATCTAAATCTTTAATTGTAAAATCATAATTTGAATTTTCTAAAGAATAAGCTACTACTTTGCCCTTAGTTTCTTTGGCTAACCTCTCTATTTCTTCAAAATCCATATTTAATACACAAGCTGTTTTCTCTTGGGCTTCTCTTATAAGTCTAGACTTAAATTTATAATAATTTTCAAAGCTACCGTGTTGGTCTATATGTTCTCTTGAAAAATTGTTGAATGTTACAATGTCAAAATCTATATTTTTATTTCTATATAGTTCTTGTGCTGAAGAAGATACTTCCATTGTAACTTTTTCAATATTATTCCCTACCATATCATATAAGTATCTTTGTAAGTCATAAGATTCTGGAGTCGTCAAAATAGATGGAACCATAACATCTGCATATTTTGTATATACGGTTCCTATTATACCTGTACGATAACCATCCAATCTATATATAGTATCCAACATAAATGATGTTGTAGTTTTTCCATTAGTCGCTGTTATGCCAACCATATTTAATTTTGTTGATGGTTCACCAAAGTATTTATGAGACATATCAGCTAAAGCAATTCTTGAGTTTTCAACTTGTATTTGCGGTATATCAACTTCTACATAGTCTTCAACAATAGCTACTACAGCGCCACTTTCATAAGCATTTTTAACATATTTATGTCCATCAGTAACATATCCTTTTATAGCTACAAATAGATCGCCTGGCTCAACATCATTTGAGTTGTATCTTATATTTTTTATTTCTAAATCTTCCATTTCCAACTCATTAAAATTATCTACCAACTGGCTTAATTTCATAATTCACCTCTGTTTTTCCCAGATAATATTCTCAATTTTTTATCTGAAATTTCTTTATTCCTTAGAAGATATTCTCTCATACTTCTAAAATTAGATACTTGTTCAAATTTTTTATCACTTAAATGTATTTTTGATGTAGAACCCATTCCAAATCCCCAAATATCCTGTAGTTCTTGAATCATCATTATATTATAAATACATTCGTGACCTTTAAGTGAGTATCCTATATTTTCATTCCCTCCGATAATCCTCTTTTGTCTATACATATAATAAGGATTATAAGAATTTTCTTTTAATCGTTCTATAACTCTATCGTTGAACTCTGAATCAAACTTTGAACTGGTTTGATTTTTTAAATAGTTTGTACCATTTTTTAATGCCAAAGAATGAACTGTTATATTTGTAGGAGCTAATTTAATAATACTATCTAAAGATTTAAAAAAGTCATATTCGTTTTCTTTTTCCAATCCAATTATTAAATCCATATTTATATCTTTAAACTTACCCTTTACCTTTTCATAACATTCTATAAACTCGTCAACTGAATTAGTTCTATTAATAGCTTTAATAGTATTTAAATTCATAGATTGAGGATTCAAGCTAATTCTGTCTATTTCTTTTTGATGCAACATATTTATCATTTCATCATCTAAAGTTTCAACTCTACCAGCCTCAACTGTAAATTCTTTAACAGTTCCAAAATTGTTCTTAAGTGTATCTATAATTCTGCTTAAATTTTTAACTCCTATTGAAGTGGGAGTTCCGCCGCCTATATAAATACTGCTAGGGTGTTTATTTAAAAACTTGGCCTCAGTGTTTATTTCTTCAACTATTCTATCTACATAGTCTTCAACCAAATTTGAACTACTACTAAGAGTATGGTATGAACAATAAGCACATTTGCTTGGACAAAAAGGTATATGAACATACACACTGTAATTATTTAAGTTTGACTCTATTATATCTCTTTGAACATTCAATATATCAAATGCTAAATCTATCTTACTTTCATATATTGCATATTCTTCTTTTAAATAATTTTTAGCTTTGTGAGTTCCCAACTCTTTATCTAAATTATATATCAATTTAAGAGGTCTTATACCATGCAAAACTCCCCACTTAGGAGTTTCTACTCCAGCTTGTCGTAATCGATTAATAAGCTCCAATTTCAAATATCTTTGAAGATTTTTAACTTCTTTTATTGGTATTGAAAAATTATACTCTTCACTATTTATTTTAAGAAAGTTGTCAGATATTTCTGCATAAATAAAACTTTCCCTCTCATAAGAGGGAAAAACTACTCTTAAAAATTCATATATTTCATGTGCCAAGCCTTGATTGTCAATATTTACTTTTATCATAGCTGTTGTAAGAAAGGATTATATGCTTTTTCAAAACCAATTTGAGTTTCTTGTCCATGTCCTGGCAAAACTATAACTCCATCGTCTAACTTAGTTAATTTCTCTAAAGATTCCATTAAGACATCATAGTCTCCACCAGGCAAATCAGTTCTTCCTATTGATCTATAAAAAAGTGTGTCTCCAGATATAAGTATATCGTCAATCATCAAGCAAACTCCTCCAGGAGTATGTCCCGGAGTTTCTATTACCTTAATATCTCCACCTGAAAAAGATATAGCATCTCCTTCAGAGTAATATTGGTCTGCCTTTATATATGAGTCCATGCCAAGCATCTTTTTCAAATCTCTTGATCTCTTTTCAAGCATCTCCTCGTCATTCTTACATACATAAGCATCTATTTTGTACTTGTCTCTAATCTCTTCTAATGCTCCAAAATGATCAGGATGCGCATGTGTTAACAATATCTTTGATGGTTTTAGGTTATTATCTTCAATAGCCTTTATTATCTTGTTTGATTCAGCTGCTGGGTCTATTATTACAGCTTCATCATCCGTAAAAATAATATAGCAATTTGTGGCATAAGAACCCAAAACCAACCTCAATATCTTGAATTTTCTCTCCATAAACTAAAATTCCTTTCTGCTATCCAATAGGATAGTAACCGGCCCGTGATTTATAAGTTCAACATCCATATCAGCCCCATATTCACCAGTGGCAACTTTTAAAGATTCACTTTGAGCTCTTTTTATAAATTCTTCATAGAATTTAACTCCAGAATCAAATTTAGCTGCCCTTATATATGACGGTCTATTCCCTTTTCTAGCATCTCCATATAGGGTAAACTGACTAACCACTAAAATTTCTCCTTGTATATCTTTTATACTCAAATTCATGACTCCATTATCATCATCAAATATCCTTAAATTAGTAGTTTTTTTATAAATATACTCAAAATCTTCTTGTGTATCTTCAGCTTCTACTCCCAGTAAAATCAATAGCCCATATCCAATTTGGCCTATTATATTTTCTTCTACTTTGACAGAAGCTTTCTTAACTCTCTGTATAACTGCTCTCATAACCTACGCCTTCATTCTATAAACATCTATTACATTTTCAACTCTCTTAATTTTTTCTATTAATCTTGAGAGTTCATCTATTGATTTTATATCTAATGTTATTGTTACAAATAAATCTCCATCCTTAGTCCTAGCATTTAATGCAGTCATATTGAGTTTAGATTCATTTATTCTATTAGCCACATCTCCAATTACATTAAACTTATCAAAAGCTCTCACTTCAAATTGAGCGCTATAGCTATCTCCCTCTTTAGTATCCCATTTGACATCTATAAACCTTGGATCGTCTTCTATATTTGCAACATTTGTGCAGTCTCTTCTATGAACCGAAATTCCTCTTCCAAAAGTTATATATCCTACTATGTCATCTCCCGGTACAGGGTTGCAACACTTAGCAAATCTAACTTTTAAATTATCTACACCTTCAACTACAACTCCGCCTTTGGCAATTCTGCTTGGTTCTGCCTTTAAAGGTATAGCTTCAAGCTCGTCATCTTTGTGCTCAGCATTATAAAAATCTTTAATTCTAGTCATAACTTGAGTCACAGTGACAGTGCCGAATCCTATGGCAGCATAAAGATCCTCAACCGAAAGTAAATTTATTCTCTTTCTAACTTCTTCTAGCCACTCTTCTTTTAAGACTTCTGAAGGTTTATAGCCTAATTTTTTCACTTCTCTTTCAAGTGAGTCTCTTCCTCTTTCAATATTTTTTTCTCTATCTTTTACTTTGAAATATTGATTTATTTTCTTTTTAGCTTGAGGGCTCTTTACAATCTTAAGCCAATCTCTAGATGGCCCTGAATTAGAATTTGTAATGACTTCAATTATATCTCCACTCTTTAGTTTATAATCAAGAGAAACTATTCTCCCGTTTATCTTTGCACCGGTACAAGTGTTACCTACTTGTGAGTGAATTCTATATGCAAAGTCAAGAGGAGTTGAACCTTCTGGTAAATTGATTACATCACCTTGTGGTGTAAATACAAAAACTTCATCTGCAAAGAAATCTATTTTTAAAGTTTCCATAAAGTCGTTAGGGTCACTTAAATCTTTTTGCCATTCTAAAAGTTGTCTAAGCCAAGTTAAGTTCTCATCAAAACTAGTTCCCTTAGAAACGCCCGCCTTATATTTCCAGTGAGCAGCAATACCATACTCAGCTGTTTGGTGCATCTCATAAGTTCTTATCTGAACCTCAAAAGTTTCTCCATGATTATCTATTACAGTTGTATGAAGGGATTGATATTTGTTTGGTTTAGGCATTGCAATATAGTCTTTAAACCTTCCTGGAATAGGTTTCCAAAGAGTGTGAACTACACCTAAAACTCCATAACAATCCTTTATATCTTCCACAAGAACTCTAACCGCTGATAAGTCATATATTTCCTCAAAGTCTTTTCCTTTGAATTCCATTTTTTTATAAATAGAATAAAAATTCTTAGGTCGACCATTTATATCAGCAACTATTCCTAGCTTAGTTAAATTTTGTTTTAATTCAGCTATTATTCTGTTGATTAAATCTTCTCTCTCTTGTCTTCTCTTATTGACCATATCTACTAGCTTATAGTATTTATCAGGGTCAATATATCTTAAAGACAAATCTTCTAATTCCCATTTGATTTTGCTCATACCTAGCCTATCTGCAATAGGAGCATATATTTCAATGGTTTCACGAGCTTTCTCGTGCTTTTTAGCATCTGTCATATACTCTAAAGTTCTCATGTTATGAAGTCTATCAGCTAGCTTCACAATGATAACTCTGATGTCTTTTGCCATTGCCAAAACCATTTTTCTAATGTTTTCAGCTTGTTTTTCTTGTTTGTTCTTATAATTTAATTTCTTTAACTTTGTAACACCATCAACCAAATAGGTTATTTCAATTCCAAAGTTTTTTTCAACATCCTCAAAGGTAACTTCAGTATCCTCTATAGTATCATGTAGTAATCCAGCTATTATAGTTGGCGTATCCATGTTCATGTCAGCTAATATCATAGCTACATTTAAAGGATGTATTATATAATCTTCTCCAGAATTTCTCTTTTGTCCCTTATGATTTACCTCAGCTATTTCAAAAGCCAATTTTATCTGTTCAAAATCTGCACTTGGATTATAAGATTTAATTTTTTCTATAAGTTTTTCAATCATTTTATCACCAGTCTATATATTCTTTTTACTAATTCTTATACTAGATACTCTAAGTTCTATATTTTGTACCCCTCTAAATTCATTTATAGTCGGACTATAAACTAAATCTATCAGAATGTTATGATTTTTATTTTCAATCATATTGTAAACTTGTTCTATATCAGCTTGAGCTGCCATTTCCTCTACAAACTCTTCGACAGGTTTAAAATACAAAGCTTTTCTGCTACTATTCCCATCTGAGACATCAAATTTAAGTACATTTTTATTTTTGCCTAACACTGCAAAATTAAAAACTCTTAAATTTAAACTTGAAAATACTGGCTTAGGATTTCCATTCCCATACGGCTTTAGTATCTCTAAATCAGCTATCATATTTAAATTTATCTCTCTAAGATGAAGTAAACTATCTATATAAATTTTTTTCACCAAATCTTCTTTGGATAAGGTGGAATCATTGTTTACATCAACGATTAAATTTTTTAGATTATCCTCTTCAATGCTTAGCCCACACGCCATCTTATGCCCTCCAAAGGCAACAAATCTGTCTTTATATTTTTGTAGGCTTTCAAACATATCATACTCGTCTATACTTCTGCCCGAAGCTTTTAAAAAATCTTTACTCTTTGTAAACACTAAAGTGGGTCTATTGTACTTTTCTTTTATTCTACCCGCAATAATTCCTATTATAGACTCGTCTATGGAAGTTTCCTTTACCATTAAAACTCTCAATTTTTTATCTAGCTCATATTTTTGGATGAGTTCGTCAACTTTTAGATAACCTTCTTCAGTCAGCTTTTGTCTCTTTTGGTTCAACTCCCTAAGTTCTTTGGCAATAACAATTGCTTCGGAATATTCTGTTTTAAGGAACAGCTCCAATGACAGTTCTGCACTCTCTAACCTACCACTCGAGTTTATAGTTGGTCCTATTATAAATCCGATATGATACACATCCAAAACTCCATCTATTTGGCAAGCTTCTATCATAGCTTTTAAGCCTACATTTGAAGTTGAGTTTAATCTTTTAAGTCCTTCTGATACAAGAGCCCTATTTTCGTCTACTAAACTCATTACATCGCATATAGTACCTATAGTTGCAAATGGTAAGAATTCATTTAATAATTCTTCTTCATCCATTGCAGTTATAACATAGAGTTGTTCGATTAATTTATAGGCAACGACAGCTCCACATATTCCTTTGAAAGGATATTTAGAAGAACTTCTCTTTGGATTTATTACCGCCACTGCTTTTGGAAGTTGCTCAGCACCATCAACATATTGAACTTCATGATGGTCTGTAACTATGACATCAACTCCTAATTTGTTCGCGTGTTCCAAAGCTTCCATGGCCGCTATACCATTGTCGCAAGTTATTATTAAATCTACTCCATCTTCTTTTGCAGAATCTATTATATTTTTGTTTATTCCGTATCCATCTTCAACCCTATGCGGAATTTTATAATCTACATTTGCACCTAAATTTCTAAGACCTTTACATAAAATAAAAGTAGATGTAACTCCATCTACATCGTAATCTCCAACTATTCTTATTTTCTTTTGTTGATTTATTGCTTCTCTTATTATGTTAGTTGCCTTTATTAAATCTGGTAAAAATACCGGAGAATGTAAATTTGAAATATCCGGATTCAAAAAAGACTGCACATTTTCTGCAGCACTTAATTCTCTATTCGATAATATTTTTTTCATATAATCAGATAGATTTAAATCATCAAAATTTATATTAGCCTTAGCACTTTTTATAAACCATTTTTCCATAATATCACCATTTTTATGTATTAAAGTATACCATAATTACCGAGTAAAATCACTATTCTACTGTTATAAATGGTGATTAAATATAATACATAACAAAAAAGGTCCTATATATTATATAGAACCTCTAGCATTATTCATTTTCATTAGCAAGAACTGAAATAGCACACTCAATTCTCTTCTTTTCCATTTCACAACCTATTCTGTAAGGCTTTCTAAGATTATTGTTTGCATAGTGAGAATTGGCATGACATCCTCCACTGCAGTAATATCTAGCCCAGCAAGTTGGACATTCTTCTTTAGTAAATACATTTGAACATTTAAACTCATCTCTTACAGCTGTGTTTTCTATACCAGTATTTACATTTCCTAACTTAAACTCTTCTTCTCCTACAAATTGGTGGCAAGGGAATATATCTCCTTCAGGTGTGACAGCGATGTATTCACTACCAGCTCCACAACCCACAGTTCTCTTTATTACACAAGGTCCACCTGACAAATCTATCATAAAATGAAAAAATTTAAAGTCTGGATCATCTTTTCTAATTTCTAAATAATCTCTACTCATTTTTTCATATTCATCAAGAATCTTCTGTAAGTGTTCTTCTCTTATAGCATAAGGCTCTGATTCCTCAGTAACTACAGGCTCAATTGAAGTTGATTTAAAGCCTAATCGGTGGAATTCCTTTAGATCTTCAGAGAAATCTAAATTTTCACTTGTGAATGTTCCTCTTATATAATGATCTTTATCCCCTCTGGCGTCGATTAACTTTTTGAATTTAGGTATTATAACATCATATGAACCCTTACCAGAAATAGTAGGTCTCATATAATCATTTATAGATTTTCTTCCATCAAGAGAAAGCACTACATTTGACATGTGTTCGTTTATAAATTCAATCTTATCATCGTCCAACAAGACTCCATTTGTTGTCAATGTAAATCTAAAGTTTTTATTATATTTCTTTTCTTCTTCTCTACCATAAGCTACAAGCTTTTTAACTACTTCAAAATTCATAAGAGGTTCTCCCCCGAAGAAGTCGACCTCTAAATTTTTTCTATTCCCAGAATTTTGTAGTAAAAAGTCTAAAGCTTTCTTACCTGTTTCTAGATCCATTAAAAGTCTTTGACCTTTAAAGTCTCCTTGAGATGCAAAACAATATCTACATCTTAAGTTGCAGTCATGAGCTACATGTAGACACATAGCTTTTACTATATTTTGTGGATTATAGACAGGTGTCTTTATATTCAAATCTTCGGCAAATAACATGTCATTTTCTATTAGAGATTTTATTTCAGAAATTGCCTCTTCGATTTGTTCTTCTGAATATATATTTGAAAATTCTTTTTTTATATTTTCGTATGATTTATCTAAATTTTCTACTTCAACAAAATCTATTGCCTTGTATACTAACTCATCTACAATGTGAACAGAGCCACTAGCTACATCTAGAACTATATATTTGTCATTTAAATAAAATTTATGAATATCTCTCATTTCTTCCTCCAAAGTTAAATAGGGTTGTTACCAACCCTATTTTGCTTCGTTTTCACACTTTTGATTACCAACTGTACAAGAAGTCTTGCAAGCTGATTGACATGATGTTTGACATTCGCCACATCCGCCTTTTTCATAAGTATCTTTAAGTCTCTTGTTTGTAAGAGTTTTTACGTGTTTCATAAGTACCTCCATTTATTCTGCTTTTGTTGAAGCTAAAGAACCAATTCCCCATTTCATTACGTCAAGTCTTGTCTTAGTAGCTGAGGATTCAATTACTACATAGTCTTCTTTTACTAGCAACACTTTTCCCATTATGCCGCCAATTGTGATGACATCGTCTCCGATTTTTATGTTATTTCTCATGCTTTGGATCTCATTTTGTTTTTTCTTTTGAGGTCTAATCAATAAGAAATAAAATACTATCATCATAAGTATAAGAGGTCCAAATGTCATTAACATTGTACTAGAATCTTGCATGTTTCTCTCCTCTCTTATTTATTATATCCATATTTTCTATAAAAGTCACTCTTAAATTCTAAGAAATAATCTCCTCTTATAGATTCTCTTATATCTTCCATTAATTTTATTAAGAATCTCAAATTGTGTATTGTAGCAAGTCTTAAGCCCAATATTTCATCAACATTGAAAAGATGTCTCATATAAGCTCTAGAATAATTTCTGCAAGTATAACAATCACATTCTGGATCTAATGGTGAAAAATCTTCTTTGTATTTTGCATTCTTTATTACAAGTTTGCCTTGAGAAGTCATGACAGTTCCGTTTCTAGCTATACGAGTAGGTAGTACACAATCCGCCATGTCTATACCTCTTTCTACAGCTTCAAATAGGTAGTCTGGTGAGCCTACTCCCATAAGGTATCTTGGTTTGTTTTGCGGCATGAATTCAGTAGTATGGTCAAGCACTTCATTCATAATTTCAAGAGGCTCTCCGACACTAAGCCCACCTACTGCATATCCAGGAAAATCCATAGAAACTAAATCTTTAGCTGAAATTTCCCTTAAATCTTTATACATTCCACCTTGTATTATTCCAAATAGAGCTTGGTCTTCTCTCGTATGGTGTGCTTTACATCTCTCTGCCCAACGAGTGGTTCTCATCATGGAGTCATAAATATATTCGTAGCTTGAAGGATATGGTGCACATTCATCAAAAGCCATAATTATATCTGAACCCAATGTATTTTGAATATCAATGGAAACTTCAGGAGATATGAATTTCTTAGATCCATCAATATGGGATCTAAATTCAACTCCTTCTTCTGTTATTTTTCTATTTCCACTTAAACTAAATACTTGAAACCCACCACTATCTGTCAATATAGGCTTATCCCAATTCATAAACTTATGAAGTCCACCAGCTTTTTCTATTATGTCCATTCCTGGTTTTAAGAATAAGTGATAAGTGTTTGATAATATTATTTGAGCACCTAAATCTTTAACTTCTTCTGGTGTCATTGTCTTTACAGTTGCCCTAGTACCTACTGGCATAAATATTGGAGTTTCTATTTCACCATGTGGAGTTATTATTTTTCCTAATCTTGCTTTTGAATCTTTAGCTGTCTTTTGTAATTCAAATTTAAACATATTTCTCCTATCTTATAAACATCGCATCTCCAAAGCTAAAAAATCTATATCTTTCTTTTACAGCTTCTTCGTATGCATTTAATATTATATCTTTTGATGTAAAAGCCGCCACTAACATTATTAAAGTTGATTCTGGTAAATGGAAGTTAGTTATTAGTGCATCCACAATTTTAAATTCATATCCTGGATAAATGAAAATATCAGTATCTCCAGAACCCGGAACTACTTTACCATCTACACAAGCACTTTCAAGAGTCCTTATAGAAGTTGTCCCAACAGCAATTATTCTTCTATTTTCTGATTTTGCTTTATTTATCTTATCAGCAGCTTCTCTTGTAACATTGTAATGCTCTGAATGCATTTTATGTTCATTGACATCATCTACCTTGACAGGCCTAAAAGTTCCCAAACCAACGTGTAAAGTAACTTCTACTATCTCCACGCCTTTTTTAGATATCTTTTCTAAAAGTTCTTTTGTGAAATGTAATCCGGCTGTAGGAGCAGCACTAGAACCATTGTATTTTGAATAGACTGTCTGATATCTATCTTTATCTTCCAATCTTTCAACTATATATGGTGGCAGTGGCATTTCCCCTAATTTATCTAAAATATTTTCAAATATACCATCATACTCTAGTTTTATGAACCTATTTCCCTCTTCGGTGATATCTACAATTTTACCTTTTAATTCGTCGCTAAAAATTATTTCAGTGTCAAGTTTTGCTTTTTTACCTGGCTTTACCAAACACTCCCAAGTATCGTTTTTATGGTTCAAAAGAAGAAACTCTATCAGTTCTTCTTTGTCTTTTCTGTGTCCATAAATTCTAGCAGGAATAACTCTCGTATTATTTATTACAAGCACATCTCCTGCATTTAGCTCATCTATTATATTATAAAAATGCTCATGTTCAATATTTCCATTTTTTCTATTTAGCTTTAGTAATCTTGAATTTGTTCTATCCTCCAAAGGATGTTGAGCTATTAATTCCTTCGGGAGGTCATAATTAAAATCTGAAGTCTTCATTTCTCTCTTTTCTATTTCGTAAGTATTGTTCCTGGGAAATAAAATTGAAGAATTTCTTCATATTCCTTTCCCTCTTTTGCCATATTCACAGCTCCATACTGACTTAGTCCAACTCCATGTCCATAGCCTTTGCCGTTAAAGATAATTTCATCTCCTGTTCGAACAGTGTATAGAGTGCTTTTCATTTTAGTAGAACCTAAAATACTTCTAAGTTCACTAGCTTTTATATTGTAAATCTTATCGCCTAAAATTTCTACTTCTTTTACTCTTCCAGAGCTATCAGTTTCAACTATATTTATAACTGAAATATCATAAAGTGGATATTTTTTACTTATTTTTTTTATAAAATCTTGCTTTGAAAGTTTTAATTCCCATTTATAATCCGAAGAATATGGGTCTTCTTTTCTCTTTAAATAAGAATAATCTCCGCCCCAAACCTCTTTTGCATCTGCTATAACTCCACCAGAAGAGGCTCCGAAAATAGCTGAAATAGGTTTTGCATTCATAGTTAAATACATTCCCTTTGTTTCATTAACAGCTTTTGTAGTCTTTTCGTGCTCTGAACTCTGTCCTCTATATACTTGAGAAGATGTAGTATCGGTTAAATTATATCCTTGTTTGGCATATTTGTTTTTATTTGATAGCGCAAAAGTTCTTGAAGTAATGGCTTGTGTCTTTAAAGACTCCATAGGATGAGAATAATCTAATTCGTTATTAACTACACCCTTTAGATAATCTTCTAGTTCTATATAATTAATTGCATTTAATTTATTATTTTCTATTTCAAATTGAAAATAACCTCTATATTTATTTTTAAGTTTTATAAAACTTTCGCTGGCAAGTTTGAATTCCCCTTTTGAAGGGAAATTTTGTGATAGAACTCTATCACCTGACTTCAAAAATATTTTTCCATTTACAAGCTCAGCAGATATATTCTTAACTCCTAAATCTTGAATTTTATTAAGTTCTGTATCTACTAAACTAAAATTTTTATCAGAAGTCAGTTCAATCTTTGTTGCTGAATTCCCTATCTTTATCTCAAAATAATTATCTTCAGCATACGCCTTTGAAGGTATTATAAAAATCAAAGCTAAAATCAAAAACAATTTCTTCATATAAAACTCTCCTGTTCTTTATAATCTAAGCCGAAATGGTCGTAGGCCAATTTAGTAGCTACTCTTCCTCTCGGAGTTCTGTTTATAAATCCTATTTGTAGTAAATACGGCTCATATACATCTTCTATGGTTATTCTTTCTTCGTTCACAGATGCTGCTATTGCATCAATGCCAACAGGTCTACCTTGAAAATTATTTATCATTGTCATAATAATTTTTCTGTCTAAACCATCTAAACCGTAGCTATCTATTCCCAATAGATTAAGACCTTTTTGAGCAACATTTTGTGTTATAACTCCACTTTCTTTAACCTCTGCATAGTCTCTAACTCTCTTTAGAAGTCTGTTAGCTATTCTAGGAGTGCCCCTAGATCTTTTCGCTATCTCCAAAGCTCCCTCTTTATCTATGCCTATATTTAGAATACTTGCTGAACGCATTATGATTTCTGTCAAAGAATCCAAATCATACATTTCTAAGTTTAATATTACACCAAATCTATCTCTCAAAGGAGAAGTCAACTGTCCAGCTCGTGTAGTAGCACCTATAAGAGTAAACCTTGGCAAATCCAATCTTATAGACCTTGCGGATGGCCCTTTACCAACTATTATGTCTAGTGCGTAGTCTTCCATCGCCGGATATAAAATTTCTTCGACAGTTCTGTGAATTCTATGAATTTCATCTATAAAAATCACATCATTTTCTTCTAAATTCGTTAGAATACTTGCTAAATCCCCAGCTTTCTCAATAGCCGGACCACTAGTCACCTTTATATGAACTCCCATTTCATTTGCAATTATATTACTAAGTGTTGTCTTACCAAGCCCTGGCGGCCCACTAAGAAGCACATGATCCAGAGGTTCATGTCTGTTTTTAGCAGCTTCAATGAATATATTCAATTTTTCTATAACTTTGTATTGACCTATGTATTCATCCAACCTCTTAGGTCGTAAACTATTTTCTACAATAGCATCTTCGCTCCCAAACTGGGGTTCTATTAATCTATTGCTTTCCATAAATTCATCCTTACTTGCCTAAATTTTTTAAGGCATATTTTATTTGTTCACCTATGTCTAAAGACTTATCGACTCCATTTAAAGCTAATTTTGCCTCATTAGTATTATAACCTAATGAAATCAGCGCATCTATAGCTCCGTCATTTTCTATAACTTCCACAACATCTTCAATAGCCAAATTAAAGTTATATTTTGGAATTTTATCCTTTAACTCTAAAACTATCCTCTGAGCAGTTTTTTTACCTACCCCCGGAGCTCCTGTAAGTACATTTGAGTCCTCTGAACTTATTGCATAAACTATATTACCTAATGGAATAGCAGATAGTAACCCAAGTCCAACTTTAGGGCCAACCGAAGACACCGATGTCAACAAATCAAATAAAATTCTGCTCTCTCTAGTCAAAAATCCATAGAGAGTTAAACTATCTTCTCTGACTATAAGTCTAACGAAAATCTTTTGTTGATTATAACTTAAATCCTCTAACTCTATCTTAGGCATATAGATTACATATCCCTTTGAGTTGTTTTCTACAACACAATAATTTTCGTTTATTTCAACTACTTCACCTTTTATAAAATCAAACATTATTTCATCCTAAATAACTCCTTGAATTTAAGCGAAGACGAATGCGTAACAGCAACTGCAAGCGCATCTGCCACATCATCCGGCTTAGGAATCTCACTCAAACCAAGTATCATTCTAACCATTTCTTGAACTTGTTTTTTTTCAGCTCTACCATATCCAACTATCGCATCTTTAATTTGAAGTGGTGTATATTCATACAGTTCATTCACGTGAAGCTTCACGGCTAGTATTTCCACGCCCCTTGCTTCGGCAACTTGTATGGCTGTCTTGGTATTTTTATTAAAAAACAGCTCTTCGAAAGCTATATCATCCGGCTTATATTTTTCTATTAATTGATTTAACTCTATATAGATTTTCTCAAGTCTCTTTGGAAAAGTCAAATCTTTGTCTGTTGTAATTGCTCCATATACTACAGGTTTTACCCTACTTCCGATTACATCTATTATTCCGTAACCAACTATGGCATATCCTGGATCTATTCCTAATATTCTCATAATTTATCCTATAAAAAAAACTAAGATCACTCTTAGTTTTTATTCTTTAATCAATCTCACTATATAATTATAACACGAAATGCTATTTATATCTCTTTATAACTTGGTCATTAATTCCTTCCCAATATGCATTTTCAAATATTCTTATGCCGTCCATACAAAGGAACTTGACTATTTTTTTATTCAAACCTTTTAATTCTCTTCTTGTAAGATTAGAGTTAGTTTCTTTAATTTTTTTGCCTCCATCTAAATTAAATACCAATTGCTTGTCAACATGAGCATTTAAATTATAGACTTTTCTCTTTAAAACTTTTAAATTGAATTTAAAAACTAAATCGTAAACTTGTTTCTTTACATTCGAATCATTTTTAAAATCATTTAATATCTTAGCTTTTAATTCAAGAATTTCAGGTCTTAAAATTTCTTTATTGAATAATTTTTTTCTATTGTATAATTGTTCGATTGTAAAATATTTACAAGTCATTATTTCCAATAGATTTACAGATTTTTTAGCGTTTATACCAGCTCTATAGCCCTCTAAATAAACGTACAATTCAAATCTATTTACATCGTCATGAATCAAACTGCTTAAGTTATTAGCTATTAAATCCACGCCTTCTTTATCTTTTAGAAACTTTAATATATCTTTTTTTAGGTGCTTTAAAGAAATATATGTAGGGCATATATTATCAACAGATTCTTCAATTTGATATATGTTAAGAAGTATGTTTAATGCTTCAGAGTCATTATCATACAAAAATTTTTCAATTAAAAATCTCTTAACATCTTTTAGACAAAATTTATAATTCAATTGTTCACCATTGATATAAAGTTGCTCCATTAGTTTCCTCCAGATAATATTATTATACAATATTTATCATCTGTTGTGTTACCAAAAATGAAATAACAAAAAATTTTATAATAGAATTATTCCATCTTTCTTACATTCTTCAATAGTTTTTTCATCCCAAACTGATGCTTGAACTTCACCTATGTGTCTTTTTTCAAGGAAATACATGCAAAGTCTTGATTGCCCAATACCTCCACCAATTGTTAGTGGAAGAGTATTTTCAAGAACTCCCTTATGATAAGCTAAATCCTTTAGGTGTTCTCTTCCAGCTAATTCAAGTTGTTTAGCTAATGATTTTTCATCAACTCTAACTCCCATAGAAGATAATTCCATAGCACTTTCTAATACAGGGTTCCAGAACAATATATCCCCATTTAAAGACCAATCATCATAATCAGCACTTCTTGAATCATGTGGCTCTCCATTAGAAAGCTTTGAGCCTATCCCTATTATGAATACAGCTTTTTTCTCTTTAGTTATAGCATTTTCTCTTTCTTTTGAAGTCATATTTGGATATTTATTTAACAGCTCTTCAGAAGTTATAAAGAAAATTTCTTCAGGTAATTTTTGAGTTAATACATAAGGATATACTTGGTTGATATACTCTTCAGCTCTCTTAAATACTTCAAAGATTTGTCTCACTGTAGATTTTAAAAACTCAACATTTCTGTCTCCTGCCTTTATAATCTTTTCCCAATCCCATTGGTCTACATACACTGAGTGGATTACATCAAGTTCTTCATCTGGTCTTAGAGCGTTCATATCTGCATATAAACCTTCATAATATTTAAAGCCATATTCATTTAATGCATATCTCTTCCATTTAGCAAGAGACTGTACAATTTCAACACCTATTCCATATTTTCTGAAATCAAATGCAACTGCCCTTTCGACACCACTTAAATTATCATTCATACCCGTTTCAGGTCTTACCATAATTGGAGCTGATATTCTAGCTAAATTTAATGTATTAGCTAAATCTCTTTGAAAATAATCTTTCAAAGATTTAATTGCCATTTGTGTTTCTTTTAAATCTAAACTTTTTACTTCTGAATTGTTTCTCATTTTTCCCCCAAAAAATCTCCCATCAACAAGACGGGAGAAATTAATAAATTTATTTTAAATAAATTGATAACCCATTTCTTCGTTATATGAATAAATTGTCTCGATTATAAATGATGCTATTTTATAAGAGACGAATTGTCAAATCAAATGCAACACCTATGGTAAGAGACCAAAAAGTTCTTCTTTAGGTGTTTTATATTTTATACATTTTCTAGGTCTATTATTCATTAAACTTAAGTTATAATTTAATTCATCAATATTCACTTCTGATAAATCCATACCCTTAGGATAAAACTCCCTCAAAAGTCCGTTACTATTTTCATTTGTACCTTTTTGCCATGCACAATAGGGATCACAAAAATAAGTTTTGCATCCTAATTCTTTTTCTATTTTCTCAAATTCTGAAAATTCTTTACCTCTATCAAAGGTTATTGTTTTTACTAATTCTTTTGGATAATCTTTTAATGCATTTATTATTGCTGGTGTTACGCTTTCCGACTTTCTATTTTCAACTAGGATTGCTATATAATATCTAGATTTTCTTTCTGCTAAAGTTACGAAACAACATCTACTTTTCCTTTTATGATCTAATCTGCCTGATTCCACTGTATCTGCTTCCCAGTGGCCTAATTCTTGCCTTCTGTATATCTCTTTAGGTCTTTTCTTAATTGTTCTACCTTTATCATTGAATTTTCCTCTTTTTTTCTGCTGGCCTTTTAAATTTAGCTTTTCTTCTCAAATTTTTCATACTAGTTTTTGGCAGCTTTTTGGCGTGTATCATTCTATATATCGTTGATGTAGATGGTAATTCATGAATCTCATTTGTGTTTCTATTTGATATTTGTTCAGGGGACCAATGTTCGTTAATCTTTACAGTTAAATAATCAATAACATCTTTAGAAAATTTACTTTTTCTATGGCAGTCTTTTCTTCTATCAATATATTTATCATTTGCCTTTATCGGAAAGTACTTAGTGTAACTTCCCCTACTAACTTTTATCTTAGATGAATTTCTTTTAATTTCTCTAGATATTGTACTAGGTGACCTTTTAAGTGCTTGTGCAATTTTCCTTATACTCATTCCTAAATTTAAAAATTGGTAAATACAAGATCTTTCTTCTATGGTAAGATGGTTATAGCTCATAGTTAATCACTCCTTTTAATATGTTTTGTTTGGTCACTTACATATTAACACAGCTGATTAGCTATGAGTTTATTTATGTTGCACTTGTTATGATAAATTATCAAGACAATAAAAAACCAAAATTCAAATCATTTGAGAAATTAGGTTGATTTAACATATATTCCTTAACTATGCTTTCGATATATTCTTCAACATATTTAACAAGATTGTCTTCACTATTGACATTCAAATTCTTAAATGAAAATAGTTCAAATTCATGCTTTGCAGAATATTTGTTAAGGTCTGATTCATATTTCATATGCTCTCTCATATTGCCCATGTATGTTTTTCTATATGCATGAGGATAACAAGTATAGTCACATAAATAATGTGATATTATCCCTAATTTTCTTGAAAAATAATTATTTTGAATTTTATTTAAATTTTCAAGTTTTGAATACCTAAATAGATGAATTAACAACACTATTTCTTTTGAAATGTATTTTATACTTTCATCTTTATAGTGTCTTATCATTCTATAATAAGGTAGTACATCTGGAGCTACAGAACCCCATGTAAGTTTATCTATATTTAAATTAATTCCATATTCATTTTTTATTTCTTGATTAACTCTTCGGATTACTCGTCTATGTGTTTCTGCTAAAATAATAACACTTCCTTTCCAGAGTATAGAGATATTTTATAACCCCTTAAAACTTTTGTCAAACAATTGTTAAATTTTTTTTATATCTTTTAGAACATTTTTTATAGTTTGCCATATATCTCCAGTTTCAAAACCTCTTCTCCAACTAGCAACTCCACCTAGAGAATATTTTCCAACAAGAGAAGTTTTCCACTCAATAGACTTAGAATCTTCAACCCAAATTTTATAATGTTTTGAATTATAAGTGTATTCAGAATAATCTTGTTTTGCCTTGTTATCCCATTCTATTTTTGCATTTCTATCAGCTAAAATTTTATTAACTTGTCCCATTGAAAGTGCATCACTATTCAAAGACTTATCGTCTTCACTCCAAAGTCTTGAATAAAATGGAACACATAATATAAGTTTTTCTTTTGGTATTTGATTTATAACTAAATTTATATTTCCTTCAACCCAATTATATTCAGCTACAGAACCTGCTTTATCTGATGTAGACCAGTGTTGGTCATAAGCCATTAGCATAACATAATCTGCTATCTTGCCAAGTTCTCTTCTGTCATAAGGTTCTTTTTTTACATTAGATGAAATTTGAGGTGTCACATCAACACTTACCAACAATTTATTAGCATGGAAAACCCCTGTCAATTCTCTTACGAATTGAGTTATTCCATCTCTATCGTCTATTTTAGTGTTTTCAAAATCAATATTTATTCCTTTTAATCCATATTGTTTTGTAAGAGCTAAAACTTTTTCTATAGCTTTTTCTCTTGATGAACTCTTACTTAAAAATTCTGTTGTTAAATCAGCTTTAAAAGAATTATCTAAGTATCCCCAAACATCTACACCCAAATCATTATACTTCTTTACATAGTCTTGTCTTCCTCTATCAATTATATTTCCTGAACCATCGCTAACGGAAAACCATGTAGGGCATATTACATTCACGCCTGGCAGTTCTTTTATGCTGCTAACCACATCATCTGACTGTCTAGCGTAAGTATAGTCCCATGTTAAATTGAGAGGGGCCTTAGCCTCTCTCTTCTTTTTATCTTTTTCAATTTTAAATCTATTCTTAGGTAAGTTCACTTCTAATTTGGACTTAGCTATATATCCGGCATATCCTTCAATTTCTCTAACTTTATAGAAGTCGCCTTCTTCACCATATACATAGACCTTATCTCCATTTTTAAGAATAGAAACAATTGGAGATTTAGTGCTATCTGACTCTCTCATGTTCAATCCATCTCCAGGAGATACTCCAACAGCATATTCCAAGTTGTCATAATCCATAATCAATAAATTTTTATCTTGGATAAACTTTAAAGTTACTGGATAGTCATATATAAAAGCTTCTATTGGAACGTAGATTTTAGAATCTTTTTCTATTATAGGATCTCTTAATCCTATCTTTTGAGAGTTTAAAACTCCTTCTTTTGCTCCAACTTTAATTCTCTTTGTGCCTTGCTCATTTACAAAAATTACAGTCTTTTCATTTTCGTCATATTTTACAGTTTCATCTACATATTCTTTTATAAAATCTAAAGATAGGTAATATTGACCATCTATCTTATCAAATTCACCTTTCTTTATCTTATCTCCCTCTACAACAAAATTAAAACCTTGGTAAGCTTTAGAGGTTTCTCCAGAGCCTCTGTGCCCTAATAAAAATAAAGCCCCTGCTCCGCCTCCTATTATTAATAATAGTATGATAATAAAAAATTTCTTCATATTCTAACTCCTTTAATGATTATATTATAACTATAATCATTAAAAAATAAAAGTTAAATAAATTCTAAGTATGTATAACTTTATAATAAAAAAGCTCAGAATCTTACGACCCTGAGTTTTATATTAATAGTTAGTTTTTTCTTTAACTTTAGCTGCTTTACCTTGTCTATCTCTTAAGTAATAAAGTTTAGAACGTCTAACTTTACCTTTACGAACTACAACTAATTTTGCAATTCTTGGTGTATTCATAAGAAAAGTTCTTTCAACTCCTATACCATAAGAAATTCTTCTAACAGTGAAAGTTCTTCTTGAGCTCTTTCCTTGAATTTTTATAACAGTTCCTTCGAAAGCTTGAACTCTTTCTCTTGAACCTTCAATTATTCTATAGTGAACTTGAACTGTATCTCCAACGTTAAAAGATGGAAGATCGTCTCTTAATTGTTCAGCTTCTATTGCTCTTATAATGTCCATATTGCCCTCCTCTCGTCATATGTCCTTTTTTAATTCATTTAGTATATTTAATTCTTCTGAAGTCAATACCTCTTCTTTTAAAAGATCAGGTCTCTTCAAAAAAGTGTTTTTTAGAGCTTCTCTTCGCCTATAGTCTTCAATTAATTTATGATTACCGTTTAATAGCACTTCTGGAACCTTTAGACCCTCAAAATCCATAGGTCTTGTATATTGAGGATGCTCTAAAATACCTCTGTAATGAGATTCATCACTGTAGCTTTCACTACTAGATAAAACCCCTGGAAGTAGTCTAGTTACTCCATCAATAAGTACCATAGATGCCATCTCTCCACCAGTTAAAACATAATCCCCTATTGATATTTCTTCATCAACGTAGTTTTCAACAACACGATTATCGATACCTTCATAGTGTCCATTTAATAAAATTAAATGTTCTTCTTTAGATAATTCCTTCAACTTATTCTGTGTCAATACACTTCCTTGAGCTGAAAGATATATAACCTTGCTATTTTCTGTCTTAACTGAGTCTATAGCCTTTTTAATAGGTCCTATTTGCATAAGCATTCCAGGCCCTCCGCCATAGGGATAATCATCAACTTTATGATGTTTGTTTTCAGAAAAATCTCTGATATTTATTGTATTTAGATCAATTTTTTCTTCTTTTATAGCTCTTGAAATTATACTGTAACTTTCCAAAATCTCAAAAAAGTCTGGAAATAAAGTTAAAACACTAAATTTCACTCTAGCATACCTTCGATAGGGTCTATAATAATCTTTTTGGACTCAATATCTATGTCTTTTACAAATTCAGAAACTTGAGGAATTAAATACTCCTTTTCTCCCTTGATAACATAAACGTCATTTGCAGGATTTTCAATAAAATCTACAACTTCACCGACAAAAGTTTCGTCAGTCTTATAAACCTTACATCCGATAATATCAGATATAAAATATTCTCCTTCTTCAAGTTCAACTCTGTCTTCATCGCTTACATAAATATAGTAAGTTTTGAATTTTTCAACATCATTGATATTGTTTAGTCCATCAAATTGAATATAGATAAATCTATCAGTAATTTGTACTTTACTTACTTTTTGAGGTATTAAATTGTCACCAATGTAGACATTTTCAAGTTCTAAAAATCTTTCATTTTTACTTGTCAAAGGTAAAACCTTAAGTTCTCCCCTAATGCCTCTGGTATTAATTATTTGACCTACAACTGTATAATTATTCAAGTTCTTCAATTTCTAAATTGACCTTTTTATTTTCTTTTAGTGAAACAGCTTTTAGGACAGCTCTTATTGCTTTAGCAATCTTACCTTGTCTACCAATAACTTTTCCCATATCACTTTGCAAAACATACAGAGATATATCAATTTGGTCATCAGTTTCTTTTGATTCCAACTTGATACTTTCTGGATTATCAACTAAAGACTTAGCAATGTATTCAACTAATTCAACCATTTGAACCTCCATCAGAGATTACTCTGCATCTACTTTTGCTTCTTCTGAAACATTCTTTTTTTCTGCGTAAATGCTGTTTTCTCTAAATAGTCTGTCCACTGTATCAGTAGGCTTAGCACCATTTGCTATCCAGCTGTTTACTCTTTCTGCATCAACAACTACTTTTTTAGGTTCAGTTAAAGGATTGTAATAACCAATTTCCTCTATGAACTTACCATCTCTCGGACTACGAGAATCAGCTACAACTATTCTATAAAAAGGAGATTTTTTTGCTCCCATTCTTCTTAGTCTTATTTTAACTGCCATAATTCACCTCCATAATCAAATTAAATTTATATAAATAAATTTTTAGCACTAAAACGGAAAAGGCATTCTAAACTTTTTCTTTTTCATTGTTTTGCCCATATTTCCAAATTGCTTCATCATCTTCTTAATTTCTTTAAACTGTTTTAAAAGCCTATTTACTTCAACAGCATCTGTACCGCTACCAGCTGCTATTCTCTTTCTTCTGGAAGAATCTATTATTTCAGGTTTTGTTCTTTCTTCCTTGGTCATAGACTTTATAATAGCTTCTACTCTGGAAAATTCTTTCCCATCGAAATTAATATCTTTTAAAGCTTTACTATTTACTCCCGGTATCATTCCTATTAAATCTTCAAGTGGACCCATATTTCTCATTTGTTCCATTTGATCTAGAAAATCATCCAAAGTAAAAGTTTGTGTTCTTAATTTTTCTTCAAGTTCTTTAGCTTTTTTCTCATCAACATTAGCTTGAGCTTTTTCTATTAAAGAAAGAACATCACCCATCCCTAAAATTCTTGAAGCCATTCTGTCTGGATGAAAAACTTCCAATTGGTCTAATTTTTCTCCCATGGCAATGTATTTTATAGGAACATCAGTAACCGCTCTTATTGATAAGGCAGCTCCGCCTCGAGTGTCGCCGTCTAATTTGGTAAGAACAACACCAGTTAGTTTAAGCAATTTATCAAAAGATTCTGCAACGTTAACTGCATCTTGTCCTGTCATAGAATCAAGCACTAGTAAAATTTCGGAAGGATTAGTCCATTTATCAATTTCCTTTAGCTCTTCCATCAATTCTTCATCTATGTGAAGTCTACCAGCAGTATCTATGATGACCACATCGTTTTGATTTTTCTTTGCGTGTTCTAATGCCGCCTTAGCTATATCAACAGGGCTTATTTTATCTCCCATTGTATAAACCGGAACATCAACACTCTCTCCGACCACTTGCAACTGTTTAATTGCAGCAGGTCTATATACATCACAAGCTACTAATAAAGGTCTGTTTCCTGATTTTTTTATTAATCTTGCAAGTTTTGCCGAAGTAGTTGTCTTACCAGCACCTTGAAGACCACACATCATGATTACCGTAGGCTTCTTTGATAAATCAATTTTAGCCTCTCCAGTTCCCATCATGTTCTTTAATTCTTCATTTACAATCTTTATTACTTGTTGACCAGGAGTTAAGCTTTCAAGAACATCTTGTCCTAAAGAACGTTCTTTAACTTTTTTGATGAAGTCTTTAACTACTTTGAAATTTACATCCGCTTCTAAAAGTGCGAGTTTTACCTCACGCATAGCAGCGTCTATATCTTTCTCGGTGAGTCTACCCTTTCCTGTCAATTTTGACAATGTATTCTGTAATTTCTCGGAAAGTGATTCAAATACCATTTTGAACCTCCTCATCATTTATTAAGGTAACAATTTTATCAAATATTTCTAAATCCAAATTTGTAGAACTATTCTTTAGATCTTCTAATAAACTCAATAATTTTTCTTTTTTGCTCAAAGAGTTATTGTAGTTTTCTACAAGACCTAATATTTTTTCATAGTGTTCTAAATTTTGTGCCGCTCTTTTTATATTGTCAGATACAGCTTGTTTAGTTATATTCAAAGTTTCTGCTATCTCATTTAAAGAAAAATCTTCTTCATAATACATTGATATAGCTTTTTCTTGCTTTTCAGTAAGTAACTTAGAATAAAAATCTAACAACATATTTACTTCGAGTACATTTTCAATTTCAATCATATTATCACCTTTTGAGTCAAGTTTTCTCATTGACCTTGTTTAGTATACATTCTATACGCTCCACTGTCAAGTTATTTTTTTGACCCAATAAAAATTTTGGCTCTATAATATCTGTTGGGGAGTAAATCTCTAACAGATATTTTTATGCAGACGAATTGTCAAATCAAATGCAACACCTATGGTAAGAGACCAAAAAGTTCTTCTTTAGGTGTTTTATATTTTATACATTTTCTAGGTCTATTATTCATTAAACTTAAGTTATAATTTAATTCATCAATATTCACTTCTGATAAATCCATACCCTTAGGATAAAACTCCCTCAAAAGTCCGTTACTATTTTCATTTGTACCTTTTTGCCATGCACAATAGGGATCACAAAAATAAGTTTTGCATCCTAATTCTTTTTCTATTTTCTCAAATTCTGAAAATTCTTTACCTCTATCAAAGGTTATTGTTTTTACTAATTCTTTTGGATAATCTTTTAATGCATTTATTATTGCTGGTGTTACGCTTTCCGACTTTCTATTTTCAACTAGGATTGCTATATAATATCTAGATTTTCTTTCTGCTAAAGTTACGAAACAACATCTACTTTTCCTTTTATGATCTAATCTGCCTGATTCCACTGTATCTGCTTCCCAGTGGCCTAATTCTTGCCCTCTGTATATCTCTTTAGGTCTTTTCTTAATTGTTCTACCTTTATCATTGAATTTTCCTCTTTTTTCTGCTGGCCTTTTAAATTTAGCTTTTCTTCTCAAATTTTTCATACTAGTTTTTGGCAGCTTTTTGGCGTGTATCATTCTATATATCGTTGATGTAGATGGTAATTCATGAATCTCATTTGTGTTTCTATTTGATATTTGTTCAGGGGACCAATGTTCGTTAATCTTTACAGTTAAATAATCAATAACATCTTTAGAAAATTTACTTTTTCTATGGCAGTCTTTTCTTCTATCAATATATTTATCATTTGCCTTTATCGGAAAGTACTTAGTGTAACTTCCCCTACTAACTTTTATCTTAGATGAATTTCTTTTAATTTCTCTAGATATTGTACTAGGTGACCTTTTAAGTGCTTGTGCAATTTTCCTTATACTCATTCCTAAAATTTAAAATTGGTAAATACAAGATCTTTCTTCTATGGTAAGATGGTTATAGCTCATAGTTAATCACTCCTTTTAATATGTTTTGTTTGGTCACTTACATATTAACACAGCTGATTAGCTATGAGTTTATTTATGTTGCACTTGTTATGATAAATTATCTGCAAAAAAAATTGCACTTATACGCTTTTAGTCCTAAACTTTAAGTAACCAAAAACAAAGCTTGGAGGTGCATATAAGTGCAAAATAATAATATCATGAATTTGTTTGGTTTTAAAGATGTAGTTTTTGATAGAGTTGATGAGAGTAATAATTTTGTTAATGTTCACGCTTCTGTTTCTAAGATGTCTATTGTCCTCATTGTGGTTCTAAAAAGATCTGGGTTCATGATCATAGAATTCAAAAGATTAGGGATACTCACATCCGAGGTAAGAAATCTTTGATTTTCTTAAAGAAAACTAGATATGATTGTAAGTCTTGTGGTTCTCGTTTTGAGAGGAATCTTGATTTTATTGCCAAAGGTCATACTATGACCAATAGACTTGTTTTTGCTATTGTTTCTGAGTTTGATGAGGTGTATTCTATATCTTCTATTGCTAATAGGTATAATGTTTCTTCAAACACAGTATTAAGAATTTTAAATTGTTTAAGTGCTTCTAGAGATAGGCTATCAGAAGTATTATGTATAGACGAATTTAAAGGTGATAGTGGTAATAACAGGTATCAGACTTCTCTTCTTGATGGATCTAAACACTCTATCATAGATATCTTACCATCAAGAGATAAGAATACATTGTATGGGTACTTTGAAAAGATACCAAACAAAGAAAGAAACGAAGTAAAATTTTTTGTAAGTGATATGTCTAAAACATTTAAATCAGTTAAGAAATCATTCTTTAAAAACGCAATACATATCATAGATAGGTACCACTTCATAAGACAAGTATCCTGGGCATTAGAAAATGTTAGAAAGAGAATACAAAAGGATGTATCATCAAAGCTTAGGAAATATTTTAAAAGAAGTAAGAGTTTAATTACAAAACCTACCTCTAAGCTAACTTCAGAACAAGCTAATGAAGTATCACTTATGATTGAACTGAACAAGGAATTAAAAGAAGCATACAAGTTAAAAGAATTGTTCTACTGTGTGCCCTGTGGGTACCAGTATGTACTTAGTCAGCCAAACAAAACTAGAGCTAAAAAAGCTTTAAGAGAATGGATAAAAAGAGCAGATGAATCAAAATTAAAAGAATTTAAATCTTGTATCACTTCTTTTAATAACTGGTTTGAAGAAATATGTAATTCATTTGATTACTCTTGGTCAAATGGACCTCTTGAAGGAACTCATACAAAGATAAAAACATTAAAAAGAAATTGTTTTGGTATGAGAAATTTTGACTTGTTTAGAAAGAGAATTATGTTTTCATGTAAGTAGAGATTAGGAAAACGGGAAAATTTGCAAAACCCCTAGGGGTTTTATTTGCTATGCTTATTTTTAGTTGTTTTTTGCTATTTTAGTTTTGATATCTTTATTAGCGTCTATGTGCCCATTTTTACATAAAGAAAGAGACTCGAGTTAACGAGTCTCCCCAATATTTGACATAGAGCCAAAATTTTTTTATTCTATTTTGTGTATTTATAGAAAATAAAAAACCCTTTTCATTTATTGAATAGCTTAAATAAAAAGGGATTTGTTTTAATTTAATATTTCGTCAGTTGATTTTACTATATTACCATCTTTAATATAGACTCTACATAATCTAGGGCTTAAGTGTGTCAAGAATGGAGTGTTACATTCATCAGCAGCTTCTGAATATTCATTTATCCATATTTTTTCTGAGCCTTGCTCTCCAACTAATACAACTTCGTCTCCAACGTTGCAATCCACACCTGTAACATCAACCATAAGTTGGTCCATACATATAACGCCAACTTGTTTGCATCTCTTACCTTGAATTAGCACATCTATTTTACCTGACATAGCTCTTAATATTCCATCTGAATATCCTATAGGTATAGTTGCTATTTTAGTAGGCTTATCAGCTTTAAATACCAATCCATAGCTTACACCTTCGCCGGGTTGGATAGTTTTTACATGGGCAACCTCTGACTTTATATCAGCTATGAATTCAAGTCCAAAGTCTATGGCATCCTCTTTTCTGCCGTCGTGTGTACCGTATAAGGCTATCCCAGGTCTAACAGCATCTAAAGAATATTCCGGATGTAAAAAAACTCCACCTGTATTGTTTATATGTTTCATTCCTAATTCAATGCCCATTTCTTCCAATTTTTTTGTAAAAGTAATATAGTCATTAAATTGTTTTTCTGTAAATTCTTTATTTTCTTCAGAATCAGCAAAGTGTGAAAATATTCCTGTTATCTTTATGTTAGATAATTTTGAAATTTTACTAATTTCTTCCAAGCTTTCTCCCGTATTTTTAAAACCTAATCTATTCATTCCAGTATCTAATTTAATTTGCACATTGGTATCCATGCCTATCTTATTAGATATTTCGTTTATTTTTTTAGCAGCATCGTAACTATATACTGTTAAAGTCAGATTGTTTCTTGTTGAACTTTCATATAAGTACTCAGGAGTATACCCTAAGACTAAAATTTCTATATCCTTAAATTCACGTCTTATTCTAATCCCCTCAGAAGTTGCAGCTACAGCAAAATTAGAAATCCCCAACTCTACTAGATGTCTTACTATTTCCACATCTCCCATACTATATGCATTACTCTTCACTATGGCTATAATTTTAGTTTTCTCAGGTATGTGTTTTCTTATAGCCTCTATATTTTTTTCAAGTCTATTTAAATCTATCTCAATTCTTGATGGTCTGCTAAACATATTACATTACGCCTCACTCTAAAATGGCATCAACAAATGAATCCATTTCAAACTTTTGTAAATCTTCTATTTTTTCTCCTACTCCAACTAACTTTATAGGTATTCCCAATTCACTTTGTAGAGCTATTACAACTCCACCTTTTGCTGTACCGTCAAGTTTTGTCAGTACGATACCCGTTATTTCAGCAACTTCTTTAAATGTCTTAGCTTGGCTAAGTGCATTTTGACCTGTAGTTGCATCTAAAACTAAAAGTGTTTCTCTTTTTGCGTCTGGAAAATCTCTTGATATAATCTTATTAATTTTTTCCAACTCTTTCATAAGATTAGCTTTGTTATGAAGTCTTCCTGCAGTATCACATATCAATACATCAACTTTTCTAGACTTTGCAGCACTTATTCCATCATATATAACAGCTGCCGGATCCGCCCCTTCTGAATGGCTTATTACTTCTACATTGGCTCTATCTCCCCAAGTTTTAAGTTGGTCTATTGCAGCAGCTCTGAACGTATCTGCAGCAGCAATTAAAACACTCTTTCCTTCGGATTTTAATCTTGAAGATAACTTACCTATTGTAGTTGTCTTTCCAACTCCATTTACCCCTATAACTAATATTACTGTAGGATTTGAAGTTTCTATTGTTGAATCCAATTCAGGATTCATTATCTTCTTAATTTCACCTTTTAATAAAGGCATTACTTGGTTCGGGTCATTTACTTTTTCTTGAATTATAGTTTCTCTTAGATTATCTATTAACTTCATGGTTGTTTCCATACCAATATCAGCTGAAATTAATACATCTTCTAAGTCTTCTAACAATTCATCATCTATCTTTACATACGCTCCCAAGATAGTGTTTATTTTTACTCCCATTTCTTGTCTTGTCTTAGAAAGACCATCTTTTAATTTCTTAAATAAATTAAATTTAGGTTTTTCTTGAACTTCTTCTACAACAGGAGGTTCTTCTACAACTTCTTCAACTGTTTCTACAGTTTCTTCCTTAACTTCTTCAATTGTTTCTTGAGGTTCTGGAGTTTCGACAATAGTTTCTACAGTTGATTCTTCAGTTGATAGCTCTTCTATGCTTTCTTCTGTTTCTTCTACTACAGTTTTAGCCTCTTCTACTTCTTCTGAAACTTCTTCAAGTTCAATAGTTGATACTTCTTCCACAATCTCTTCTTCAACTATATCTTCTTGAATAAGATTTTCATCAGTTTGCTCTGTAGCTACAGTTTCTTCTGTTTGAACTTCCTCAATAGCTTCTTCAATAGATTCTTTAATTTCTTCTTCTATTTTTAAATCTTTTTCTTCGATAGTTTCACTTTTATTGCCCTTGAACTTATCTTTTATCCACTTAAACATAGTTCCCTCCTAGTCAAGTTTAACTGAAATTATCTTACTAATACCTTTTTCTTCCATAGTCACTCCGTAGAGAACATTGGCAATCTCCATAGTTAATTTCCTATGTGTAATAATTATAAATTGAATATCTTCTAATGTCATTAAATAATCTGCATATTTTTTAATGTTTGCATCATCTAATGCCGCATCAATTTCATCCAATATACAAAATGGTGCGGGTCTTACCTTTAAAAGAGCAAATAATAAAGCTACCGCAGTAAGAGCTCTCTCTCCACCGGATAATAGAGAAAGTGACTGCAATTTCTTTCCTGGTGGCTCTGCTTTTATCTCAATTCCACCTTCTAATACATTTTCTTCCAACTCTATTTTAGCTCTTCCGCCATTGAATAAAATCTTAAATATCTCTTCAAAATACTTAGAAACTTTATTAAATGTGCTAGAGAACAGGACTTTCATTTCAGATTCCAATTTAGATATTATTTCTTCTATCTCTTTCTGAGACTCAAGCATGTCATCAATTTGATTTCGCGTGAACTCTAACCTCTCCACTAATAGTTTATACTCTTCAACAGCTCCAAGGTTTACAGTTCCCAATTCTTCTATTTCTCTTTTTAATTCTGAAATTTTAGATTTTGAAACCTTTATGTCTTCAACAGTTTCATCAAATTCTGAAATTCCATAAGTTTCCAATATATGTTCTCTTATGATAGAGATTCTATCTTCCAATCTCTCAATCTTTGAATTTATCTTGGCGATTTCAGCTTCTAGATAAATTCTCTTATCTTGATAGTCTTCTAAATTTTTTCTCTTTGATTTTATGTTTTCAACTAAAGTCTTTTTATTTTCTTCAAATGAGCTAACTTCTAATTCAACTTTTGATTTTAAATCAATTAGTAATTCTATTTGTATCTTTGTTTGAGATATTTTATTATTTGAAATCTCTATTTCTTCTCTTAAGTTATCTATAGTAGATTTCAAATTGTTTTTATTAACCTCTGCATTTGTCTCAGAATCATTTATAAGTTCCATCTCTCTTTGCAAAGAAAGTATCTTCGCATTTACATCATTGATATTAAGAGTAAGCTGTAATTTCTCTTCCTTTAAACCTTCTAATTCTTCTTTTAAAGTATTTAAACTACTGTCATCTAAATCCGCACTACTCTTCGCCATTTTATCATTGAAATGCTCTCTATTTTCGATTAATTCTTTAATTGTATTAAAATCTTCTTCTATCTGCTTTGCTAAATCTGTTTCTTCAACAGTGTACTTTTCAATATAGATTTGATTTGACTTTAAAGAACTATTCAAGCCAGATAAATTATTTTCTATCTTGATAATTTCTTCACTTAATCCAAGTTCTTCTCTACTTGAAGATACTATTTCTTCATCAATTGTATCTATATCAAACTTTAATTTCTGGTATTTTTCATTTAAATCAATTTTTTCTTTTGATAGTGTCTTTATAACTTTTTCTAGTTCAGCCAATTCATTTCTTCTGGAAACTATCTCCGAAGTGAATTTATTTAAACTTCCGCCAGTAACAGAACCTCCTATGTTAAAGCTATCTCCTCTAAGAGTAACTACTCTATATCTATTTCCATATTGTTTAGATATGTTAGTTCCGGAATTAAAATCTTTTACAACTAAAGTTCTTCCTAATAGATTTTTAAATATATTTCCAAATTCAGGGCTAAAATCTATGAGTTCATAGGCTAAACCAAGAACACTATCCGAGCTTGGCACATCTCCAGATGGTTTGAATTTCATACTATCCATAGGTAAAAATGTAACCCTTCCCATTTTTTGTCTATTTAAGTATTCTATTATCTCTCTTGCTGAACTCAATTTATCTACAATTACATTTTGAAGAGATGCTCCAAGAGCAACGGATATAGCCGTTTCATACTCTTTTTTAACTTTAAAATTTTCTGCTACAGGGCCTACTATTTCCTTAGAGAAGTCTCCTCTCTTAGTTACATTCATAAGACTTTTTACGCTCTTATTGTAACCTTCAAAAGAATTATTTAAATTTTTAAGTGCAGTATATTGGGCTTCTTTATGAGAAAGCTTATTTTGTAATTCTTGTAAAGAAGCATAGATTCCAGATAGAGAACCATTTAATTTTTCTTTCTGATCTTTTTTATTTCCTATACTTTCTCTAATAGATTTTAAATTCTCTTTAGTATTTGTATATTTTTCTTCAGCTGCTAATCTTAAATCTTCAATTTCACTATTGTTCGCATACAAAGTTTTTAAATTCTCTTTAATGTTACTAAGTCTTCCAGATTTTTCAGACTTCATTACATCAAGAATACTAAGTTTTGAATTAATAGCTGATAATTCATTTTCTATATTCTTAATTCCCAAGTTGTGAGAATTGATTTCTTCTTCCTTTTTATTTAACTCAAAAGTTAGATTATTTATTTTTTTCGAAAGTTGCTCACTTTCTAATTTTAAGTTGTCATTTTTTGAAATATAGTCTTCTTTTTCTTGCTTTAGTTCGACAATTCTATCATCTGCCCTTGATGATGAAGTTTCCATTTCTGTTAGAGCTAAAATACTATTGTCTAAATTTTTAGTATAGTTGTCTACCTTCACGGACATCAATTCTAATTCAGACTTTTCACGTTGTAGCTCTAATTCATGCTCTCTAAGTTTATTCTTAGCTAATTCTAACTCTTTTTCTAAACTTTCACTTTCTAGAGAAACGCTTTCTATTTCATTCTTTGAAAAGTCTATATTTTCAAGAAGTTTAGTGAGATTTTCCTCTTGGACTTTCAATTCTTCTTGGCTGGTATTTACTTTATTATTTAAGTCAACTAATTCATACGAAGCTGAACTTATTTCTAGTCTTTTTAGTTCCTTACTTTTTTCTAAGTATATAGCAGCATTTTCAGAAGCTATTTTTAAATCATCTTCCCTAGTCTCTAATTCTGATAATATGTCATTTAATCTTAAAACATTCTCTTTAGTACGTTTTAATTTCAATTCACTTTCGTGTTTTCTTAACTTATACTTTGAAACTCCAGCTGCTTCTTCAAATATCTGTCTTCTTTCGTCAGGTTTATTACTTAAAATACTATCTATTTGGCCTTGGCTTATAAGAGAATATCCATCTTTGCCTATACCTGTGTCCAAAAACAATTCTCTAATATCTTTTAATCTGCACTTAGTTCCATTGATTAAAAAATCAGACTCAAGTGAGCGATACATTCTTCTAGTTATTTGAACTTCTCTAAAATCAAGCGGGATGCTTCCATCTGAATTGTCAAATACAATGCTTACCTCTGTAAAACCAGTAGCTTTTCTCTTGTCAGTTCCCGAGAAAATAACATCTTCCATCTTATTTCCTCTAAGATTTTTTATTGAAGTTTCTCCTAAAACCCAAATGATAGCATCAGTTATGTTGCTCTTTCCACTTCCATTTGGTCCAACTATAGCTGTTATAGAGTTGTTGAAATCAATTTTTGTCTTATTTAAAAATGATTTGAACCCTTGTATGTATATGGTTTTTAAAATCATCTACTCACCAGCCTTAATGTATATCACTCTGTTCGCAAAATAAATCTTAATTTCATCTTCCAATTTTTGATCTATTTTCATTTCTATACTATCTAAATGCAATTTGTCTACAAGATATTTCTTACCAGTTCCTTTGTTACCTGCTATTAGAGAAATATTTCTGCCTGAAGCAAATATCTTTATTTTCTTTGGAGATTCTTCCTTCAATACCTCTAAAATTTGTTGCACAATTAGTTTGCTCTCCACCAATTGTCTTATTGCAGGATGAAAAGGTCCAGCCACAACATCTTTTCCAAGTTGTATGTTATCAGTTGGTTGAAGTCCAACTCTTATAACTTCTATATTATTTTTAGTGTAAATAGGCATTATTTGAGATACCCATTCAACAGCTTCCTCCACACTAAGTGGATTATATGCTCCTAAATTGTAAAGCGTTTCAAGTTCTGTGTCTTTTATGACTAAAGTCGGATAAATCCTCACAAATTTAGGTCCTATTTTCACAAACTCTCTAGCCGTAAATAAACTCTTATCTAAATCATCCCCATACAACCCAAGCATTTGTTGTAAACCTAAATTAAATCCAAAAGACCTTATGAGTTCAGCTGATTCGTAAACTGAACTTACACTATGCCCTCTTTTAGACATTCTAAGAACATCTCTATCTAAACTTTGAACTCCTAGTTCAATAGTTTTTACATTGTACTTAGATAATAGGTTCAACCTTTCCTCATCTATTGCATCTGGTCTGGTTGATAGTCTAATAGAATCAAACTTCTCTAACGAAACATACTTATTTATCGCCTTCAGTATCCATTCTTGACTATCCATGTCAATTGCAGTAAAAGACCCTCCGTAGAGGGCTATTTCAATTTTATTATTGTTTTTAAAATAAGTTGAATAAGTCTCAATGGTATTCTTAATATCTTCTTCTGTTATTGACGTTGAAATACCTGTGATTTTTCTTTGATTGCAAAACACACAGTCATTGGGACAGCCCTCATGAGGTACAAAAATTGGTATTATATTTTTTTTACTCATATATCTCTCCTAATTTTATCAAACACTCTTTAGCTGCCATCTGTTGAGCCTTCTTCTTAGACGAACCCTCACCTTTTGCAAGTAACTCTCCGTCTAAAAAAACATCATATAAAAATGTCTTATTATTGTCAGGCCCTATTTCAGCGCTCAATACATATTTAACTTTCTTATTAACTTCGTTTTGAGAATACTCTTGAAGTAAAGACTTATAATCTATATTGATCTTATTGACGAATTGTCAAATCAAATGCAACACCTATGGTAAGAGACCAAAAAGTTCTTCTTTAGGTGTTTTATATTTTATACATTTTCTAGGTCTATTATTCATTAAACTTAAGTTATAATTTAATTCATCAATATTCACTTCTGATAAATCCATACCCTTAGGATAAAACTCCCTCAAAAGTCCGTTACTATTTTCATTTGTACCTTTTTGCCATGCACAATAGGGATCACAAAAATAAGTTTTGCATCCTAATTCTTTTTCTATTTTCTCAAATTCTGAAAATTCTTTACCTCTATCAAAGGTTATTGTTTTTACTAATTCTTTTGGATAATCTTTTAATGCATTTATTATTGCTGGTGTTACGCTTTCCGACTTTCTATTTTCAACTAGGATTGCTATATAATATCTAGATTTTCTTTCTGCTAAAGTTACGAAACAACATCTACTTTTCCTTTTATGATCTAATCTGCCTGATTCCACTGTATCTGCTTCCCAGTGGCCTAATTCTTGCCTTCTGTATATCTCTTTAGGTCTTTTCTTAATTGTTCTACCTTTATCATTGAATTTTCCTCTTTTTTCTGCTGGCCTTTTAAATTTAGCTTTTCTTCTCAAATTTTTCATACTAGTTTTTGGCAGCTTTTTGGCGTGTATCATTCT
The DNA here is from genome assembly GCF_900176115.1 of Peptoniphilus asaccharolyticus DSM 20463. GTDB lineage: Bacteria > Bacillota > Clostridia > Tissierellales > Peptoniphilaceae > Peptoniphilus > Peptoniphilus asaccharolyticus. The sequence continues at coordinate 556,547 of NZ_FWWR01000009.1, forward strand.
ATATATCGTTGATGTAGATGGTAATTCATGAATCTCATTTGTGTTTCTATTTGATATTTGTTCAGGGGACCAATGTTCGTTAATCTTTACAGTTAAATAATCAATAACATCTTTAGAAAATTTACTTTTTCTATGGCAGTCTTTTCTTCTATCAATATATTTATCATTTGCCTTTATCGGAAAGTACTTAGTGTAACTTCCCCTACTAACTTTTATCTTAGATGAATTTCTTTTAATTTCTCTAGATATTGTACTAGGTGACCTTTTAAGTGCTTGTGCAATTTTCCTTATACTCATTCCTAAATTTAAAAATTGGTAAATACAAGATCTTTCTTCTATGGTAAGATGGTTATAGCTCATAGTTAATCACTCCTTTTAATATGTTTTGTTTGGTCACTTACATATTAACACAGCTGATTAGCTATGAGTTTATTTATGTTGCACTTGTTATGATAAATTATCTATTAAAAAATGCTGCTGTTAAATTTTCTCTACATAAATTTAAAACAATTTCTTTCGTTTTACAAAGCCCGGCATCAAGATATATCGCACCTATTAATGCCTCTAAAGCATCTGACATTATGGCTGCTCCATAATTCCCATCAGCTTTGAACTCTCCCTTGCCAAACCTCATAAAAGCACCTAAATCTATTTTCTTTGCAACTTTGTATAGAGCTTGTTCACTTACAACCTTACTTCTGAGCTTAGATAACTTACCTTCTCTAAAATCTAAATTATTTAAAAACAACTCCTCAGTGATTATTAACTCAAGCACAGCATCGCCTAAAAACTCTAATCTTTGATTGTTTTCGCCAAATCCAGAATTTTCATTTACATATGATGAATGCGTTAAGGCTGTTTCCAAATATTGTAGATTTTCAAATTCATATCCTATCTCAGAATACAATTTATTGATGTCTTTTTTATTAACCTTCAATGTTTAATTCTTGAGCGTAATCTATTACATCAGCAATTGTTGATAGCTCTTTTAAATGTTCTTCTTCAAGCTCAATAGAGAACTCGTCTTCAATACTCATAACAAGCTCAACTATGTCTATTGAATCAGCCCCTAAATCTTCAACAAAAGTCATTTCTTCTTCTAACTCATCTACGTCTCTTCCAAATTGATCTGCTATTAATTGTAAAATTCTTTCTCTCATTTCCTCACCTACTAAAAATTTCTTCTATTTTATCAATTATCTTTGTTTCATATGCAGACATTGCTTGTTTAGCTGCATTCTTAATTGCTTTACTATCAGAACTTCCATGTGCTTTTATTACTATTTCTTTTATTCCTAGCAATATAGCTCCACCAACCTCACTATAATCAAGTGATTTTTTAGCATTTGCCATTAAACTCCCTACTTCTTTAAGAGTTTCTTGTGATAGATTACTTTTAGCAACTAATTTTTCAAGTGCCTTTGAAACAAAATAAGCTGTACCCTCAGTATTCTTTAACATTACATTCCCTACAAAGCCATCACATACCACTAAATCACAAACGCCTAATGATATATCTCTTGCTTCAACATTTCCAACAAAATTTAATCCTGATTCTTTTAACATAGGATAAACTGCCTTAGTCAAAGAATTTCCTTTGTGTTCTTCAACTCCTACATTTAAAAGTCCTATTCTTGGATTTTCAATTCCATTGATTTTTAAATATTGATCTCCCATTTTTGCAAATTGTAGTAGCAAATCTTCGCTACAGTCCATATTTGCCCCAGAATCTATAACTAGAGTAGATCCTTTTAAATTAGGTATAGAAGTTGGTAAAACAGCTCTCTTTACATTTTCTATTCTCCCAACTATAAAAAGGCCTCCAGCTAATAATGCACCTGTACTTCCTGCAGATATAAAGGCATCATATTTTTTTTCTTTTAAAAGACTTAACCCTATAACTGTTGAAGAATTTTTCTTTTTTCTAAGTGCAAAAGCAGGTTCTTCATTGTTTTCAATATTTTCGGTCGCATTGACTATCTCTGCTGTCTCATTTAATTCATCTAACGAACTCTTTATTGCATTTTCATTCCCTATAAGGGCTATTTCTACACCAAGTTCGTTTCTAGCATCTATAGCTCCCTTTACTATTTCAAAAGGTGCATTGTCTCCTCCGTTGGCATCGAATAATATCTTCAAACTACCCCTCCATTCTAAAATAATATATAGTAAATATGATAAAAAATCAATTTCAAATTACTAAAATACAAACTTAAATTATCACACTAATTTTTAATACGTTTTAAATAAAAAAACCGCTATTCACTAAAACCTTAGTAAATAACGGTAACTATATGGCAGGGGTAGCAGGACTCGAACCCACGGCACTTGGTTTTGGAGACCAATGTTCTACCAACTGAACTATACCCCTACAACAGAATTTATTTTATCAAAAATTTACTAATGTTTCAAGCATAAATTTTTCAGTTCCTCAAATTTTGAAGAACTGAAATTTAATTTACACTGTAAACCCTCTTATTTACTTAATTCTTCTTCAATAAATTTTCTGAATTTTTTTAAAGCATTTGCTCTATGACTTATCTTATTTTTTTCTTCAGCTCCTAATTCAGCAAAAGTTTTGTCATATCCCTTTGGCATAAATATACTATCATATCCAAATCCTGCTTCACCTTTTTCAGTCTTAGTTATTTCACCTTTGCAGATACCTTCAAAAAATAATTCTTCGTCATTTTCTCCTATATATGCTATAACAGTTTTAAATTGAGCTTTTCTACTGTTTGATTTCTCTAAATTTTTCAAAAGCAATTTTCTATTTTCTTTATCGTCGTGGTCAAACTTATCATTATATCTTGCTGATCTGACTCCCGGTTCTCCATTGAGTTCATCTACAAATAACCCAGTGTCATCAGCTATAACGCAATGTTTAGTATATTTTTTCAACTCTACAGCTTTTATATGAGCATTTCCCTCTAATGTGTTTGAGTTCTCTTCTACCTCTAAATCACCACTTAATATATCTGACTTAGTTAGTATTTCAACGTCTAATCCATCTAAAATTTTCTTTATCTCTTCAACTTTATGCTCATTATCTGTAGATAAAACAATCTTTTTATTTTTCTTGCTAGCTTTTTCTTGAATTTCGAATATCTTATTAAAAGACTCTTTTGATAAATCTAAAAGCTCATTTAATTTACTAAATGAGAAAGGACTTCCTTCGGCAGTTCCTTGAATTTCAACAAATTCAAATTTATCATTTATAACTAAATTCAAATCAACATCCGCCTTTGAATCTTCTTTATAGCACAAGTCTACTAAACTTTCTCCATTTACTACTCCAACAGATAGAGCGGCTATTTTACTGATTATAGGATCTTCTTTAAAAATCCCTTTTTCTATATACTTATCAACCGCTAATCTTAAAGCTACATAAGCTCCATTTATACTAGTTGTTCTAGTACCCCCGTCAGCAGAAATTACATCGCAATCTATCCAAATAGTTCTCTCTCCTATTTTAGAAAGATCTATTGCCTGTCTTAAACTTCTACCTATTAATCTTTGTATCTCTTGACTTCTGCCATCAATTTTCCCTCTTGAAGAATCTCTAACTTTTCTTGTATCAGTTGAACCTGGTAGCATGGAATACTCACTTGAAAGCCACCCAGTATTTTTACCTTTTAAGAAAAATGGAACTTTATCTTCTATCATAGCTGTACATATGATTTTTGTATTCCCACATTCTATTAAGACAGAACCATCTGGATGATTTAGATAATTCTTTTGTATTTTTATGTTTCTCATTTCATTATTATTTCTATCTTTTCTCATATTCCCTCCAAAAAGAAAAGAGGTCGTCGACCTCTTTTTATGGAACTACAAGTTCCTCAGGCTAACCAAAACTCTATACTGGTTAACAACCTTATTTCTCTACATACTTGTCTACATAGTTATTTATACCTTGATAAACTCCCTCAACTAATTTATCTATGTACTCATCATCCTTAATTTTTTCTAACTCTTCTTCATTAGATAAAAATCCAAGTTCAACAAGTGCAGCTACAGTATTAGTCTTATTTAAAACTAAATAACTAGAACCATCTTTTGCCCCTCTATTATTAGCTCCTGTTACAGATATAACTGCTTTTTGAATCTCTTGAGCAAATGGTTTTTGCTCAACAGACTTAATACCAACTGTTTTTTCACTAGCATAGAAAGTTTCTATTCCTTTAGCTCCCGAATTCGCAGAGCAATTAAAATGTATAGATAAAAATAACTCAGCTTCAGAATCATTTGAGATTCCAGCTCTATCCAAGAGTTCTATGTACACATCACTATTTCTAGTCATTATGACTTCATAGCCCTTGTCTTTTAATTTTTCAGACAATCTTTTTGCAACTTTTAAAGTAGGTACTTTCTCCATATACCCATCTTTGCTAAGTCCACCACTATCTTTTCCACCATGACCTGCATCTAAAACTATAGTTACCTTGCCCTTTGTCTTAAGAGTTTTTGAAATATTTCTCTTTTTTTGAGGCTCTACCAGTTTTTCTTTTTTGTCAAGTTCACTCATCTGTTTTAATTCATTTTCAGACCTAAAACCATCTGTGTTTTTAGGCTTGACTATTATACCATTTTTTGTTTCATTTATGGTCAATGCTCCTGCTTTTTGTCCTGTATTTTCTTCTTTCACAGGCTCAACTATAGGTTCGGCATTTTTTGAAGTATTAACTATTGCTGTTTGTGAACTTTGATCCCAAGAAACAGAATATCCAAAAGTCTCAGATAAAAACCTTAAAGGAACCATTGTTTTAGTTTCATACTTAGGTTTTAAGTATGTTGCAAACTTAGGTATAGAATCTTTTGATATTGTGTTTTTTTCATTATTAACATAGATTACATCTGAATCTATTTTCATTTTTATAGATTGTTTTTCATTTTCTATAGTAGCACTCTTAGTTTTATTTTCCCATGATACTTTCGCACCTAAACTTTCAGTCAACTCTCTAATAGGCACAAAAGTTCTTCCATTGACAGTATAAGCACTGCAATTTGTCTTTAAAAGATTTCCATCAACTTTTACACTTACTTCGTTTACTTGCGTATTTTTATTATCAATTTTTATATTAAACATGTTATTTGCGTAACTACTCGCTGGTATAAAAATAGAAATAATAAACACCCATAATAGAATTAGTTTATATTTCATAAATCCTCCTTACTCTATAATTTATACCATTTATCAACTATTTTTTCAAATATTACTTACACCACTTTATAAAGTTCGTCCACTGTAGTGTTTGTTATAAACTCTACTTCATCTGAAACAACTTCTATATTATTTCCATCTGTGATATATCCTATCTTGGTTACTTTTATATCTTCTTCATCACATTTTGATTTAAATTTTTCAAAGTCCTCTTGAGAAAAAATCATTATAAGCGAACCGCTTGATATAAGTCTATAAGGATCCAAAGAAAGTTTATTACATATCTTGTTGCTTATTTCTTTTAAAGGAATTAAATCTTTTTTAATTATAAATTTTTTCTTTAAGAATTCACTGCTTTCCCAAAGTGCACCATATACTCCACCTTCTGTTATATCGTGCATAAATTTAACTCCAAAATTTCGTGCAATCATGGCCTCTTTAACTATTGAAATTCCATTTGCCATTTCTTCTATTTCTTTTAATTCATTATCTGATAAATTTAAAATATCTTTTTTTGCATCTGCAACTATGTAACTACCTTCCATAGCTATATATTTTGAAACGCAAACTACATCTCTATTTTCAACCCTATTTCTTTTAAGAGCCATACTCTTATTTATTTTCCCCACTACGGTTGAAGTGACAATGACTTTATTAACTGCATCTGTAATCTCTGTATGTCCACCTATGATATCTAAACCTATTTCTCTGCACTCTCTACTAGCTTCTATCATTATCTCTTCTAAATCATTTAGCTCACATGTGGGTGGCGCCAATACACTTAGAAGTATTCCAACTGGTTCGGCCCCTTCTGTAGCCACATCATTACATGAAATGTTTACAGATAGTTTGCCTATCCCACAATTTGTACCAGTTATTGGGTCAATTGAAAGCACAGCCAAATTATCTCCCAAATCTAAAACCGCTGTGTCTATGCCTATGTCAGAGTTTTTTAAAACTTCACTTCTCGATTTAAAAATATATTTAAATATATGCTCTTTTAATTCTTCATCAGTTAACTTTCCTATTTTCATTCAATCCCTCAATACTACTTCTATTTCAAAATATAAATATCCATCTTTGATAGAGCTTGAAAGTAACTTTGCATTTTTGCTTTGTCCCATTGCTCTTTTCAATATATTAGTAGAATTTGCAATTCCCTTTATATTAACTTTATCATCATAGAATCTATATTCTTCAAAAAATATTTCATCATGATTAAAGTTTTCTAACTTCTGCACTAACTTTTCAAACTTCTTATTATATTCTACATCACTATTTGAATATTTATAAGATTCTTTTTTCTTTGAATCTTTAATAGATTTTTCCTCTGCCATTTGTTTTAGTGTATTAGAAAATTCTAACCTAGCTGTGTTCTCCCTATTATTCAATATACAAAATAGTATGACATTAAATGCTATTAAAACTACAACAGCTAAAATTGAATATTTACTCTTACTACTCTTCTTCTCTATAAAATTATTTTTTAGTTTTAAATCATTTATACTTAGCTTTCTTAAATTGATTCCAAATAGATTTTCAATTGGCAAATCTCCAAAATAGATGTAGTCTTTATCTTTTAAAAATCTCTTAAGCCACGCTACCCTCTCAAACTTAAAACTTTCTAATAGTCTTTCTAATTTTTCTACTACAGCACTATCTTCACCATTAAAATTTCCATTATAAATATTAGCTATATCTTCAGCATTTAAATCATACTCTTCTAATTTTTTGGATATTTCTTTTGAAAAAATATCTTTTCTAAAATCTTTTTCAATTATCTTGGCTCTGTTTAGAGAATAATTAATATAGTTGTTTTCTGAAATTGCATCTTCAACATCAAAAATGCCCACGAGATTTAGCTTTAAAAGTTTTGCCAATTCTTTATAACTATCTAAAAATGATTTTTCTACCAATCTAACCTTTACTAAAGTTTCATCGTATTCATATGTAAAATAATAATTTTCAACACTTTCTGGTAGCAACTTCTGCAGTTCATAATGTATATAAGATTCTGTTTCATCTTTCTTTATATTGGACACATCTATTTCAAAATTTAAAAATTTAGAAGAATTTATTAAAAAAATCACATTTCCTTCAAAAGCTATACTTTCCAGTTTTTCCTTCATTAAGTAATAAACATAATTCAAATCCAATATGACCCCATTCTCTATTAGTTGAGGATATAGACATATTTCATCTTCCTTCTTACCTAACAAAAATATTTTCAAATCTTCAAATAAAAAAGCTGTATAATTTTTCATAACATCACCGTAAGAATTCCCATTACTATAAATGGACAGAAAGCCATCTTGTGTTCATCTCTTTTTTTATAAATTAGTTTCATTAATACAATGTAAACTAAAGCAAGTACAAATGTATTTCTAAACATTACAAAGCACTTGAAGTATGAATTTGAATACAATCCTCCAATAGCTCCAACCATAAAGTCTGCGTCTCCCATCATATCTAATTTATAAAATATAAAATATATACTGCCAATTAAAACTGCATTTACTATTCTAATTAGACTATCTCCAACAAACAAATTCACCAAGCTAAAAATTAGCAGAATGATTATATCTAAATAATATACCTCTTGAGTTCTTAAATCGTTTAGCGCAATGCTCATCATAAAAATAATTTGAATTACACTGATATAAAATTTATAGTTCAACCCATATTTATGGTATGCCAAAAGAAAACAAATTGGAGTTGCTATCTCATATAAAAAATTTGTAATATCTATCTTAGAATTACAATTAGAACATCTTCCCCTTAAGAATAAAAAAGATATTATCGGAATATTTTCCATAGGCTTTATATTTGCATTACATTTTTCACATTTAGATTTTCCATAGATAAAAGACTTTATATCTCTTCTTCTATAATTTAAACAAGCAAGTGTCGAACCCACCACTGCACCTAATATAAATATAAATACTTCAATCATTTTGTTACCGCAACTAAATTATCTCCCTCTACTTTCACTTCTCCCGGGCTTACAGTTACATTGCCATTATTTGCAACTGAAACTGTAAAAGAATTTTCCTTCAATGCCTTTGCCGGTTTTGGAAAATCACCTTCAAAATATGTTTTCAAATCATTTTCAGATATAGTTCCAGTTGTGTCAGGATTCTCCATCTTATACATTATCGCCGCGTTTTTTATTTCTTTAACATTTAAGTTATGTGTCGCTGCTTGAGCTGATAAATTCGACTTTGTAAATCTAGGTATGGCAATAGATACCAAAATTAAAAGTATTGCAATAACTACAACTAATTCAACTAAAGTGAAACCATTCTTTTTCTTTTTTACAATCTTCATAACTTCCTCCTATCCTATATAATTGACCACATCAAACATAGGCAGTGCAATAGATAACACAACAAATCCTACGAATATAGATAAAATTAAAATGATAATAGGTTCAATAAAAGCTAAAAACTTTTTAGAATCCATATCCAATTTCTTCTCATAATATTTTTTTAATGAATTCATCACTTTTTCTATAGAAGATGACTTCTCTCCTACTCTTAGTATTGAAAGAGATATGTTGTCAAAAAATTTAGAACCCTTTAATGACTCTGCCAAATCCACTCCGCCATATAATTTATCAACCGCTTTGTATATTTCTGCTTTCATATGCAAATTGTCTAAAGATTCTCTTGATATTTTGAGCGCTTCTGAAACAATCACTTTAGAATTTAATAAAAAATTCATCATAGCTATAAAATTATAAGATTGAATAACTCTATACAATTTGGACTTTAATAATATATTTTCTAATTTTAGCTTCCCAGAATCTGTCCTTATATAAATTAGAGCTGAAGCTATAATTAAAATAATTGCAGAGAAAAAATATATAAAGTTTAATCTTAAAATATTAGATGCCTTTATAAGTATTCTTGTTATAAATGGCAATTCAACTCCAGACTCAGCAAATATATTAGAAAAAGTAGGCAATATATACAAAACTAAAAAGTTCATAATCAGAATAGTAGATATGAATAAAATTGCAGGATATGTAAGAGTTGTGTACAGCTTTTTCTTAAATATTTCTTTTTCAAAATAGTAATTTGATAACTCTTTTAACACCAAATCCAGTTGTGCCGACTCTTCTCCTATTTTGATCATATTAACAGCAAACTTTGGACAAACCTTTTCATCACCTATGGATTCAGACAATTTCATACCACCAGCTATATTTTTGTATATATTTTTTAAATGCATAGCTTTACTCTTTGCATAAGTATTGGACAAAATTAAAACAGCCTCAGGAATACTTATTTTTGACTCTATCAGAATATGAAGTTGATAGAATAATATGTACAGATCTTCATTTTTGAATTCTCTGTTTTTATAATTTTCTAAATTCAGCTTAGACACCTTGTCTATCTTTACTATACTATACCCTCTAGAAATTAGTTTTTCTTCACACTCTAATAAACTATCAGCTTCAATTTGCCCATCTATCCTCTCATTGCCATTTAAAACTGTATACCTATAAATCATAGCTCACCTGTAGACTCAACATTTTTATAAATTTCCTCTAATGAGGTTACACCACTGCTCAACATATGTTTCATACTATCTTTTAAAGAAATCATATTTTTTGAACATAAATCTCTAAATTCTTTTAAAGACACTCCTTTTACAATTGCTTCTTTAAGTTCATCATTTAAAATTAAGATTTCAAACACTGCTGTTCTTCCAACATATCCATTCCTACATTTTTTACAACCAACAGGTTTATAATGAGTTATCTCTCTATTAAAAATGTCTACATACTCCGTTACAGGTTCTGAACAATCACAAAGCTTTCTAACCAACCTTTGAGATATTATACCTATAAGTCCGGCTGATATAAGATAGTTTTCTATCCCCATATCCCTCAATCTGTAAATTGCAGATGGAGAATCTGCTGTGTGAATAGAGGATAATACTAATCTACCTGTAATAGCTGCTCTAAGGGCCGTTTGTGCCGTTTCTTTATCCCTTATCTCGCCTACCATTACTTTGTCTGGATCAAGTCTTAAAATACTCTTTAATCCTTCGTTAAAACCTCTACCCAGCTCTTTATTTATTTCAATTTGATTTATTCCATCTATCTTGTACTCAACAGGATCTTCAACAGTTATAATATTTAGTTCTCTTGAATAGATATGTTTTAAAAGCGTATATAAAGTGGAAGACTTCCCACTTCCAGTTGGCCCTGAAACGAGTAACAACCCACTAGGTTGTCTAACAAGTTTTTTAACCTTCTCAGCATCTTCCCCAAACAGCCCTATACCATCCATAGAAAAATCGATTGCAGTCTTATCCAAAATTCTCAAAACAATCTTTTCATAAATTGCCGTCGGAATTATAGCAACTCTTATATCCACAGACCTATCGTCTTTTTTAAAAGTAAATCTTCCGTCAAGCGGTTTATTTTTAACTGTGTAATCTAAATTAGATATAACTTTTATTCTTGTGGATATTAGATTGTAGCTAAACCTTGAAATTTTGCTCACATCATGAAGTATGCCATCTATCCTCATTCTGACCACAATCTCATTTATTTGAGAATCAAAATGTATATCAGATGCCCTTTTTTCTAAAGCATATACCAATATAGTATCTAGAGCTTTAGAAGCTTCTGAATCACTACTAAACTCAGTATTTAAATTGGTATTTTTATTTAGAGAAAAATTTAAGATGAGTTTATCGTCACCCAAGTCATAAAATTCATCTCTCTTAAAATTCAACAACTTAGTATTGATAACTTCAAACCCTATATCCTTTTGAAATATAATTTTTAAAGCATTCTCAATATTCTCACTCGCTTCATCAGTAAAGAACATAACAATATCTTCTAATTCACACTTATAGACAACATTATATTTTTCTGAAAGTTCTTTGGGAAACTTAACTATAAACTCATCTCTATTCATTTTATTCCTCGATTGTATCACGATAATCACAATTTGGATTGCTACACTTAATTCTCTTTTTACCTTTTCCTTCCATTTCAGTTAAAATAGAATCGCACTTAGGGCACATTTTGTCTATAGGCTTATTCCAAGTTACAAAATCACACTCTGGATAATTATCGCAACCATAGAATTTTCTACCCTTCTTGCTTCTTTTAACGACTATTTCTCCACCACACTTAGGACACTTTACTCCTATTTTTTCAACGAGCGGTTTTGTATTTCTACAATCCGGGAATCCAGGACAAGCTAAAAACTTCCCATATCTTCCCATCTTTATAACCATATTTCTTCCACATTTGTCACATATGACATCTGTCTCTTGTTCTTTTATTTCAACTTTCTCAATATTTGCTTCTGCTTTGTCTAAATCCTGTCTTAGTTTAGAGTAAAAAGAAGATATAATCTCTTTCCATTCTCTTTCTCCATCAGCTATTTCATCAAGGCTAGTTTCCATGTTAGCCGTAAAATCTTTATTTATTAAATCTGAAAAATTGTCAGTTAATATTTCATTTACAGTAACGCCCAACTCTGTAGGAACAAGCTTCTTCTCATCTACTACTACATAATATCTTGAAAGCAGTGTTGAAATTATAGGCGCATAAGTTGATGGTCTACCTATTCCATACTCTTCCAAATATTTGATTAAACTAGCTTCATTATATCTTGCTGGAGGTTGTGTAAAATGTTGATTCGGCATAATTTCTTTCGCCTTTAATACATCATCTTTGACTAATTCAGGTAAGATATTATCTTTTTCATTAGAGTAATTATAGACTCTTGAAAATCCATCAAATTTTATTTGAGAACCTGAAGCTTTAAATATATTGTCATTTGATAAAATATCCAAACTCATAGTTGCGTATTGGGCAGCTTTCATTTGTGAACTCACGGTTCTCTTCCATATTAATTCATATAATTTATATTGATCTTTAGTAAGAGAGTCCTTTATTAAATATGGAGTCTTGAATACATCAGTAGGCCTAATACACTCATGCGCATCTTGTACGTTAGATTTCTTATTTTTATTCTTGTGAAACTCTAGGTACTCTTTACCTATTTCATCGCTTATATAAACTCCTATGGCCTTCAAAGCCTCATCACTTATTCTAGTAGAGTCAGTTCTCATGTATGTTATCAAACCAACAGAACCTATTTTCGGTAGAGCTACACCTTCATATAAACTTTGAGCAACCATCATAGTCTTCTTAGTAGTAAAACCAAGTTTTTTAGAAGCCTCTTGTTGCATAGTTGAAGTTGTAAAAGGATTATAAGGATTTCTAGATCTTGTACCTTCTTTTAAAGAGTGCACTATAAAATTATCCTCATCTATAGTTTTTAAAACTTCGTTGGTTTCTTTCTCATCCTTTAAATCAAGTTTTACAGCTTTTCCATCTTTTAATTTACCATAAAATTTAGTTTCAAAAGATTTTCTACCTTTTTTTAGTATAGCCTCTATTGACCAATACTCTTCTGCAATAAACTCTTCTATTTCTCTTTCTCTATCGCAAATAAGCTTTAAAACCACAGACTGAACTCTACCTGCTGATAATCCACTCTTTACTTTTTTCCAAAGTAAAGGTGAAATTTTATATCCAGCAAGTCTGTCTAAAACTCTTCTTGCTTGTTGAGCATCTACCAAATTTATATCAATTTTTCTTGGCTTCTTTATATTCTCTTTAACAGTATCCTTTGTTATTTCGTTAAATGTAACTCTAATAGGAGTATTAGGATCTAAACCCAATATATAACTCAAGTGCCAAGAGATAGCTTCACCTTCTCTATCGGGGTCAGTTGCGAGATATATGTTGTCGCTATCTTTAGCTTCTTTCTTTAATTCCTTTATTAACGGTCCTTTTCCTCTTATATTTATATACTCAGGATCAAAATTATTTTCTATATCAATTCCTAGTCTGCTCTTTGGTAAATCTCTTATATGTCCAACAGACGCCATGACTTTATAATTTTTACCTAACATTTTCTTTATTGTCTTCGCCTTAGTAGGCGACTCTACAACGACTAAATTCTTAGTCAAATCAACACTTCCTTTAAGTATTTTCTTAATTCTTACATCCATCATATCAAACTAAATAAGTTCACACAACTTAAATTTATATATAAAAAATCCAAGGTTTTCGCCTTGGATTAGTAAATATCAAATTAAATTATAATACTCTTGTTGCATTTACATATCTATCATTGTAGTAATCTTCACTTAAATTTGAAGTTATAACCTTTCCTTGACCACTTGACGCATGAATAAATGCACCATTTCCTTTGTATATTCCAACATGAGAAACTCCGCTTCCAGTTGTATTAAAGAAAACTAAGTCTCCAGGTTGTAACTCATTTCTAGAAACTTGCATTCCATATTTAGATTGGTCTCTAGATGCTCTTGGAAGATTAATTCCCATTTCATTTTTATAAACTGCATAAACTAAACCTGAACAATCATATCCAGTAGATCCTGTTGAACCATAGATATATGGAGAACCTAATTTGTTAGTAGCAGAATAGATAGCTGATTGAGCTGAAGCACTAGTAACTTCTGCTGAATAAGCAACACTTGCTGAAGCAGTAGCTACATTAGCTGAACTCTTTGTAACAGTCATCTTAATTTCGTTATCACCATAAGTTTTAGCTTTTGCAATAGCATCTTCCTTATTTATGTTCTTTACATTAGAAGAAACAAATTCAAGAGCTTCTGCAATAACATTTCCATTTATTCCATCTTCAGTAGTAACATTTAAAACGCCATCTTTTTTAGAATTTAATGTAACATTTTCTCCTAAAAATAGATTTCTTAGAATTTGATTTTCATCATTCTTAATTGCTACTGATTGTACGACTTTATATGTTGATGTTGTAACTTCTGTTACAGCAATTTTTGACATTGGTATTGTTACTCTAGCAGCACCTTTAGCAACTATGTAACCTCTAGCAGAAGTTTCTACAATCTCTGCCTTTTCACCAGTTTCAAAATAAACTTGATTTCCGCTATAAGTAGTTTGTACGTGGTTGCTTATAAAAATTCCGGTATCCTTTAGCCCTAATATGGAAACAACTGCTAGAGCTGCAACTCCTAGAGGCACCCTCTTACTTATATTAAACAATAAAAACACTCCTTATACTTTATAGACTTCTTATCTTTTCTAAAGTATAACAAAATGGTAACAGAAAAGCAATAAAAAGATTACAAAACGTTAAATTTTTTTAACTCTTTTGTAATCTTTTTTAACTTAAATTAATTTAATTTTAATGAGTAAGTTTATAAGCTGCGTTCTGTCTTGTTCAATCATCTATCTAGATTATTTGTCACCAAATAATTCAAGCGACCTACCTCCCGGCAGATGCGAGCAGCATCTGTTTTGTCCTATTTTGGTCTTGCTCCGAATGGGGTTTACATAGCATTTTCATCACTGAAAACCTGGTGAGCTCTTACCTCGCCTTTCCACCCTTACCTTTTTCAAGGCGGTATATCTCTGTTGCACTAGCCTTAGGGTCGCCCCTACCAGTCGTTAACTGGCATCCTGCTCTGTGGAGCGCAGACTTTCCTCATCAAAAATGATGCGATTGAATAACTTACTCTTATTTAATTTTAACAAATTTTAATATTTTAATCAAGTTTTAAGGTGAAAGCATTTTCTGACAGAACTTTTATTTCTAAATCGAAGTTGTCCTCAATATATTTTTTAAGCCATGCTAAAGCCAACTTTTCACTATCATTATGACTTATATCTATTACAATTAAGTCATTTTCATAAGCAAATTGAGCATCATGATGCTTAACATCTGATGTTATATATACATCTGCTCCAGATTCTATAGCTGCTTGCATCTCACTGGCTCCAGAACCACCTAACAAAGCTATTTTAGATAGATTCTTTTTTCTTCTGCCATATATTCTATAGCTATCATCTAACAAATTTTCTTCTAAAAATCTTAGAAGTTCAGAAATATCTCCAAACTTTTTGTTTTTACCAACCAATCCTAAACCACTTTTGGTCTCTGTAATTATTAAATCTTCAGAATCTTCAAGGCTTAAAAAATCAAAAAGAACTTTATTCACACCCTGCTTCGAAACATCAAAAGAAGTGTGTGCAGAATATACTCCTATATTATTTAAAATCAATTTTTTTATCATCTGTGACTTGTAATCGTCTTTTATCGATTTAATTCCTAAGAAGAACAGTGGATGATGAGTTAAAATTAAATTAAACCCATTATCTATTGCATAATCAACTCTATCTAAAGTTAAATCCATACATATCAAAACTTTAGACACATCTGCACTATTTTTTATCTGCCAGCCACTGTTATCCCATTTTTCTTGATATTCAGGATTAGCAAGTCTTTCTACATATTCTACAATATCTACTGATTTATAACTCATAACAACCTCTGTAATCTATCATTTTTTGATTTTATAAAATCAATCTTATTATTTTCTGTCTTAGATTTTTTTATATTCTCAATTATATCTTTGTTTTTTTTAATTTTGTGATTTATAAACTCAGTGCAAATCTTCTCTTTTTTATCATAAGAAACCTTTGGAATTTCAAAGTATATCTCATCTACTGAAGTCTTTTCTCCTGTGTATACAACTTGAATTATTTCAAAGTATCTAGAATCTTCATACACAATTTTTTCGTCTATGAATTTATATTTCTCGTATAGATACTCTCTTAAATATTCTGTTCCTTGCATTGGCTGTAAAATAAGAGATTTTAAATTTCTTACAATTTCTAAATTCTCTTCCAAAATCTTAACTATTAAATGTCCACCCATTCCTGCTATTATAACTTCATCAACTTCATTTTTTTCAAGTACATTAAGTCCGTCTCCAAGCCTTGGATAGATGTTATTAAAACTCTTTACTATCTCTTCACTTTTTCTCAGGGATGGTTCACTTATATCAGAACAAACTATGTAGTTTGATATATTATTTTCAGATAGAAAAATAGGCACCTGACCATGATCGGTGCCTATATCTGCTACTTTTGAATTTTTTGAAACCATCATTGCAATTGTCTCTAATCTGTTTGATAATCTCATTCCAAAAAGTCCTTTAATTTCTTACTTCTACTTGGATGACGCAACTTTCTAAGAGCCTTAGCTTCTATTTGTCTAATCCTCTCTCTAGTTACATCAAATTCTTTTCCAACTTCTTCCAAAGTTCTAGCTCTTCCATCTTCTAAGCCAAATCTCAATGTCAAAACTTTCTTTTCTCTCTCTGTAAGAGTTTCTAATACAGTTTCTAATTGTTCTTTTAACAGAGTGAACGTAGCTGCATCTGAAGGAGATAGAATTTCTTCATCAGGTATGAAGTCTCCCAAATGAGAATCTTCTTCCTCTCCTATAGGAGTTTCTAAAGAAACTGGTTCTTGAGCAATTTTTTGTATTTCTCTAACTTTTTCTACATCCAAGCTCATCTCTGCCGCTATTTCTTCAGGAGATGGATCTCTTCCAAGTTCTTGAACTAATTGTCTTTGAACTCTAACTAATTTATTTATTGTTTCTACCATATGCACGGGGATTCTGATAGTTCTTGCTTGGTCAGCTATAGCACGAGTTATAGCTTGTCTTATCCACCATGTAGCATACGTTGAAAATTTAAATCCTTTTGTGTAGTCGAATTTTTCAACAGCTTTCATAAGACCAAGATTTCCTTCTTGGATCAAATCTAAAAAGCTCATTCCTCTTCCAACATATCTCTTGGCAATAGAAACTACAAGTCTTAAGTTAGCTTCTGCCAATTCTTTTTTAGCTAATTCTTCACCTGTCTCCATACGTTTGGCAATAGAAACTTCTTCATCTCCAGTAAGTAGTGGTATTTTACCTATTTCTTTAAGGTACATTCTAACAGGGTCATCTACACTAACCCCTTTAGGAACTGATAGATCTTCTTTTTTTATGTCTTCATCGTCGTCTACTTGATTAGAAATTTCAATTTCTATCTTTTCATCGTCTAAAAGTTCTATACCTTCGCTCTCAAAGTCTTGATATATTTTATCTATCTCTTCACTTTCCAAAGGTATTTCTTCAAGAGCCGCAACTATCTCTTCATAAGTAAGATTACCTTTTGCCCTACCTATATTTCTTAACCCACCAACAATGCTTTCTTTTGAATGAGGTTTATTTATATCATTAAGTTTTTCTGTCATTTTTTAGCCTCCTAGCCAGGAAGATTTAGCTTAAGATTTAGCTCATTTAACTCATCTATCAAGCCATTTAATTCTTGCACATCAAATTCTTTCTTACCATCTAGAGATTTAATCTTTTCTAATAATTTATCTCTTCTATCTTCTAAACTATAATTTTTAATTGTATCTATTAATTCTTTCAAAATGTCTGTAGAATTTCTCAAATCTACTTTTACTCCCATCAATTTAGATAAATATTCTTCACTTATTAGCTTATTATCTTTAATATGCTCTTCTAAATTATCTAAATCCGATTCGGTATATAAATTTTTTATAATCTCAAAAGCATCTCTTTCCTTCATTCCGCTAAATTCATATGATTCTAAATTAGAATCTACTATATTGAATAAATCTCTACCATGTATTAAATATGAAATAAGCTGAACTTCAATTTGAGCTCTTGATTTTTTTACATCTAAAGAATTTTGTTCCTTTTTTACAAGATTCTTTTTTTCGACAAACTTGTCTTTTTTTAATTTACTTTTAAAATCTCTACCCTTTAATTGAATATAAGATATTATAGACTCTGATTTAATCCCAAAATTTTTTGATATTTTATCAATGTATACATCTCTTTCAATTGGATTTTTGAGTCTAATTAAGAGATCAGAAACCTCAGTTGTAAAGCCAACAATTCCCTCAGATGAATTTAAATTCCATCTGGACTTTATCTTGGCTATTTTATAGTCCAAATAAGTGACAGCCTTAGATAATTCTAACTCAAAATCTAATTTGCCATACTTTCTAACAAAATCATCAGGATCCATTCCATCTGTGAGTTGTATTATTTTAGGTTTCACATTTTGTGATAGTAGTATATCTATCGCTCTGTCTGTCGCTCTAATTCCTGCCTGATCTGAATCATAACAGATGTAGACCTCTTCAGCATACTTTTTAATAAGCTTAGCTTGATTTTCAGTAAAAGCCGTCCCGAGGCTAGCTACACTATAATTTATACCACTTTTATAAAGTGAAATAACATCCATATATCCTTCAACCAATATAATTTTTCCAGTTTTATTCTCTTCTTTTACTTTATTTATGTTATAGAGATTATCGCCTTTATTGAAAATAATAGTGTCACTTGAATTTAAATATTTTGGAATTGAAGAATCAAGAGTTCTGCCACCAAAAGCAATAACTCTTTTAGATATATCTAATATAGGGAACATAATTCTATTTCTAAACCTATCTATGTATGTCCCTCTTTTAGACTTACTTATCAAATTCGCCGCTTCTAACTCTTCATCTCTATAGCCTTTTGATTTTAAATAGTCATATAAATTAGTCCATCCATCTGGAGAGTATCCTATTCCAAATTTAAGTATTATAGACTTATCTATTGATCTATTCTTCAAATAGTTTAAAGCTACAGAACTTTTAGTTAAACAATTCATATAATAAATAGCAGCATCTCTATTTGCTTCGTAAATCTTTTCTCGTAACTCTCTATGTTGTTTAGATTCGTTATTTTTATATTCTTTTAGCTCTATATTGTATTTATTTGCCAAAAATTCAACAGCTTCTCTAAAAGAAAGATTTTCTTTTTGCATTATAAAGCTTATATGGTCTCCCCCAACTCCACATCCAAAACATTTGAATATTCCCTTTGTTGGAGACACTGAAAAAGACGGTGTCTTTTCATTATGAAATGGACACAGTCCCATATAGTTAGAGCCACTTTTTTTCAAAGGTAGATAATCAGATATTAAATCAACAATATCTACTTGAGCCCTTATCTTTTCTAATACTTCGTCATCTATTATATAACTCATTAGCCCAACCCTTTGGAATAAACAACTTTTTATATATTTCGACTACATATATATCAGTCATTCCTGCGATATAATCACTAACCACATCTTCATCTATATGTTCTCTATCTTTGTATAAATTTAAGTGAGCTTCTGGGATTCTCTTTAAATCTTCCATGTAATAATTAAATAGAGATTCTATTATGTGGTATATTTTTTCATTTTCAGATTTTACAGTCTTGTCATAATAAACATTTTTAAACATATACTGTCTAAGTTCTAATGTAGCTCGTTCTATGTCCGGCTCCATCTTTACAAAATCTTTATGATAAGAATTTTTATATATTGAAGTTATCATAGTATCTATTCTCTTAGAGTGCCCAGAACCTAATATCTCTGTCAACTCAGAAGGTAAATCCCTCTCTTTTATAATTCCAGCTCGAATAGCATCATCAATGTCGTGATTAATGTAGGCTATTCTATCTGCATATTTTATAATTTTACCCTCTAAAGTTTGAGCCTGTCCTTCTCCTGAGTGATTTAAAATACCATCTTTTACTTCATAAGTTAAATTTAATCCAACTCTATTTTCAGTAGTAGCTAAAAATTCAACCACTCTTATAGATTGTTCGTTATGTTTAAATCCATTAGGATGTAATCTATTTAAGATTGTCTCTCCACTATGACCAAAAGGAGTGTGACCCAAGTCATGTCCCAAAGCCATTGCTTCAATTAAATCTTCATTCAATTCAAGCAACCTACCTATTGTCCTAGCTATTTGAGCAACTTCTAAAGTATGAGTTAATCTAGTTCTAAAATGATCTCCTTCAGGTGAAATAAAAACTTGAGTCTTATGTTTCAGTCTTCTAAAAGCTTTAGAATGTAATATTCTATCTCTATCTCTTTGAAAGCATGTTCTCATATCGCAATCCTCTTCGGGAACCAATCTTCCTTTTGATTGGTCTGAAAAAGTTGCGATCTTATATAAAATAACATGTTCGAGTTCTTCTCTTCTCTTTCTAGGGATCATTTTATCACCTCTTAAAACACTTTTTTCATATGTTCTATTATAAGTTCAGCTGTTTCTTCTATAGCACTATTAGTTACATCAAAAACTACACATCCTAATTCTTGCATAACCTTTTTAGAATAATCTAATTCTTCTTTTACTCTTTCTATATCCGCATACTTAGCAGATGAAGAAAGACCAAGTGCTTTTAGACGTTCTGTTCTTATAGATATTAACTTTTCCGGATTGCAAGTAAGTCCTATTACTCTACGAATATCTTTATCGTAAACTTCTTTAGGAACTGGCACTTCTGGCACCAACGGTATATTTGCAACTTTATAATGTTTATTAGCCAAGTACATTGACAAAGGAGTCTTTGATGTACGAGATATACCAACTAGACAAATATCTGCTTTTTTAGCCCCTCTAGGGTCTTTTCCATCATCATACTTAACAGCAAACTCTACTGCTTCTACCTTTTTAAAGTAATTTTCATCAAGTCTTCTGATAAGTCCAGGTTCTCTTAAAGCTTTATAACCTAAAACTTCTTCAAGTTTAGCTAATGGTTCTCCCATTACATCCACAACTTTTAAATCTAACTCTTCTGCTTTTTCTTCAATAAAATCTCTAGTTTCTTTGACAACGTTGGTGTAAATTATAAGAGACTTTTCTTCCTTTGCTGCTTCGTATAAAATCGGTTCTATTTGTTCTATGCTATTATGATAAGGATATCTTTTTACCTCATAGTTGTGTGTTTCAAACTGTCTGACACTAGCCTTAGCTATAAGCTCTCCGGTTTCTCCTACAGAATCCGAAATTACATATATTACGAGTGTATTCTCTGTCATTAGTCCTCCTAAAAATCCTCTCTAACCAAATCTACAAAAATTCTAGTAATATTTGTCTTTGTAAATCTTCCGACACATTTCAACCCTGTTTTAGATTCTCTTACCACAGGTAAGGAGTCAATCTTATGTTCAAAAATCTTTATTGCCGCATCTAATATATTGTCATCTTCTTTAACATAGATTATATTAGGCATTCTTGTCATTATAAGGCCCACAGGAGTTATATTTAAATCCATTTTACCAAGAGTTGTTCTAAGTAAATCTTTTCTAGAAACAACTCCTGACAAAACTCCATCTTGTGATATAAATATTGAGCTTACATTTTCTAAAAACAATCCCACTATGACATCATATACACTAGTGTTTGCATCCATAACCACAGGAACACTCATTGTATCTTTTACAAGAATTGTATCTACTTTCTTTTTAAATCCACTTGATTGATTTTCCATAGAATAATAGTATCCAACTTTAGGACGTGCTCCTAAAATTTCTATCATTGTAAGTATGGTCAAATCACTTCTTATAGTAGATCTGGATATATTTAGCTCCTTAGCTATTTCATCACCCGTTATAGGCCCTTTTTCTTTGACAATGGCAACTATTTCGTTTTGCCTCTTTGTTAACTCCAAAACTCACCTCAATTTATAACAAGTTTTTTAATATCCAATATCTCCTTAATTACTACATCTATTGAATTTAATAAGCTCATTCTGTTATTCTTTAAATCTTCATTTTCACTTAGAACAAAAATATTTTCAAAGAAATTTTGAATTGGAACTGAAAGCTCAGCTAAATCATTAATAGCTTTTTCATATTCTCCTAATTGAATTGATTTTTCTACAATTGGAAGAATTTCTTTAGATTTATTATATAGTTCGATTTCTTCTTTTTCTGTTAATAAAGTTTCATTGATTTCAGCTATCTTATCTGCTTTATCTAACATATTTTCAAGTCTCACAAAACTATCAACTACATCTTTTCTATCTTCTTTAAAGAAATTATTTAAGTCTTGAGCCTTTGTAAATATATTTAGTATATTGTCACTATTTCCAAGAACTGCATCAATTACGTCGTATCTTATTTCTTGTCCTTGTAAAATTGTTTGAACTCTACCCTTGAAGAAATCAATTATTTCTTTTTTAACTACGTCATAATCAAATGCAATTTGTAATCCATCAGTATATAAGAAAAGTGATGAATCTATAAGATCGCTAAGTGATATATCCCATTTCTTATTTAGAATTATATTTATAATACCTATAGCTTGTCTTCTAAGTGCAAATGGGTCTTGAGAACCAGTTGGAATTAATCCCACTGCAAACATACCACAAATACTATCAAGTTTATCGGCTATTGCAAGTACAGAACCTACTGTTGACTCTGGTAACTTATCTCCTGAGAATCTTGGCATATATTGTTCATTTATAGCTTTAGCTACTATTTCAGGTTCACCAGAATTTTCCGCATAGATTGAACCCATCACACCTTGTAATTCTGTAAACTCTTGAACTAATTTTGTAGTTAAATCAGCTTTGGAAAGTTCTGAAGCTCTTTTCAAATCTTCCTTAGTAGTTTCTCCAAGTTGTAATTCCTCTCCGATTTTAATTGCCAACTTAGTATCTCTGTCTGTCTTATCTGACATATTACCTAATTTTTCGTGGAACATTAGGCCTGTTAGATTAGATTTATAAGCTTCTAAAGGTTTTGAGATATCATCTTTATAGAAGAATACAGCATCTTCTAAACGAGCTTCTAAAACTTTTAAGTTTCCGTTTATTACTATGTCTTTATGGTCTTCATTACCATTTCTAATAGTTATAAAGTAAGGTAATAATCCACCATTTGAATTATAGATTGGTATAAATCTTAAATGGTCCCTCATAGGAGTTGTTATAACTTCTTTTGGTAATTGTAAATATTTTTCTTTAATTTCGCCCATAATAGGAGTTGGATATTCAACAATAAATGTCAACTCTTCAGTTAAATCTTCATCTGGTATTAATTCTCCATTTACAGATTTAGCTAATTTCATTGAATCATATTTTATAATATCTCTTCTTCTATCTTGGTCTAAAATTACATAGTTTTCTTCTAAAAGTTTTTCATAGTTATCTACGTGATCAACAACTATGTCACCTTTTCCTAAAAATCTATGTCCATAAGTTACATTAGAAACTGTTATTCCTTCAAATTCAAATGGAACTACTTCATCATTTAGAATAGAAACTACCCATCTAATAGGTCTTGCAAATTTTATTGCCTTTCCGCCCCATTTCATATTCTTAGGGAAGTTAATAGATTTTATTAAGTCTGACATATTATCAGAAACTATTTCTTGAAAACTTGCGCCTTTTTTATGAATTTTTGCATAAATGTACTCAGTACCTTTTAATTCTTTTTTAAATATATCTTTTTCAGTAATACCCTGAGATTTCATAAAACCTTGTAGTGGCTTAGTAGGATTTCCAGCTTCATCAAAAGCTATCTTAGCTGCTGGCCCTTTAACTTCTAAATCCACATCAGGTTGTCTTTCATCTAATCCATTTATAAAAAGTGTAAGTCTACGAGGAGTAGCATTTACCTTTATTGATTCATATCCTAAAGAATATTCCTTCATCAACTTATTTGCTTTTGCTTCTAATTGGTCAATCGCCATCTGACAAAATCTTGAAGGTAATTCTTCAACTCCGATTTCTAATAAATATTTATTCAACTTCAGCACCCCTCTTTAATGGATATCCCATTTCTTTTCTTTGCTCTAAATATAAACTAGCAACTTGTCTAGCAAGGTTTCTAACTCTGTGTATATAACCTGTTCTTTCAGACACAGAAAGAGCACCTCTTGCATCTAATAAGTTAAAAGCATGAGAACACTTTAAACAATAATCATACGCAGGAAGAGCTAAATTTTCTTTTATAATTCTTTCGTATTCATTTTCATAAGTATTGAATAGTTCAACTAACATTTCGGTATTGGATACTTCAAAAGCATATTTTGATTGCTCATATTCAGCAACTTTAAATACATCGCCGTATTTTACATTTTCATTCCATTGAATATCATATACATTAGATACATCTTGAAGATACATAGCTATTCTTTCAAGACCATAAGTCAATTCAGCAGACTCTAATTCACAGTTTATTCCACCAACTTGTTGGAAATATGTAAATTGAGTTACTTCCATACCGTCTAACCATACTTCCCAACCAAGTCCCCATGCTCCAAGAGTTGGTGATTCCCAGTTGTCTTCAATAAATCTTATATCGTGTTTTAAAGGATCTATTCCTATCTCTTTTAGAGAATTTAGATATAAATCTTGAACATCTTCTGGTGATGGTTTTAGAATCACTTGTAGTTGGTGATGTTGATATAATCTGTTAGGATTTTCTCCATATCTACCGTCTGCAGGTCTTCTTGATGGTTCTACATAACAAACCTTCCACTCTTCGGGTCCTAAAGCCTTTAAGAAAGTTTGAGGGTTCATTGTTCCCGCACCTTTTTCGATGTCATATGGTTGCATTAATATACAGCCTTTTTCTTGCCAATAATTTTGTAATGTTTGTATCAATTCCTGAAAGTACATTTGCTCCTCCTTCTACAATTCTTATAAAATTTTTAAAGAATTGAATTCGTGAATTTCTAAATTATATTTTATATAATCCGCTACTAAATTTAAAAGAAATAATGTTCTGCTTTTATCATATTCAAATACTATTTCATCTAATGAAGTATACAACAATTTTTTTAGGTAGTAAATATCTTCTATATTTAAAGCTACCCCTCCAAGATTTGTTACTCCACCTTCGTGATTTGAAAAATACGCCTCATCGACTTCTTTTAAATTCGGTCTATATCCCATATAGCTTATATATTTTAAGCTAAATGCCAAAACCAAAGCTTCGACATTTTTATTCTGATTCATCAATTTGAGTGTCTTTACTATTAAGTCGAATATAGTTTTATTTGTTTCTCCCTCTAAAAAACTTTTATCCACCATTTCAGATATAAATCCAGCTAAAACAATGGTGTTATATTCTCTTCTAAGAGAAAAATTCGAATCAATTATATTAATTGGCTCTATATAGTAAAAGTTTTTACCTTGAGTCAATTTACATAAAAAATGGCAATGGGGTTGGCTAAAAGTAACAAGCTTTGATTTGGGTCTAAGTGCACCTTTTGCCATTATACTTACTTTGCCTATCTCTCTTGTATAAGCCCTCAATATTTTACTAGATTCACTATACTTAGTCTCTGATAGTATGACTGCCTCAGTAGTTATTGCTGGTTTCATTGATATCCGAAATTCTTTAACTTAATTTCTTTCTCTCTCCAATTTTTCTCAACCTTAACCCATAACTTTAGATTTACTTTGTAATCTAATAGATTTTCTATTTCGATTCTGGCTTGAGTTCCGATTTTCTTTATCATGTCCCCATTTTTACCAATAACTATCTTTTTATGTGATTCACGTTCTATATATATATTTGCTTCAATGTCACATATTTCTTTATTGTCTCTATACTTCATTTTTTCTATTGAGACAGCTATTCCATGAGGAACTTCTTCAGATAAATTTCTAAGCGCCTTTTCTCTGATAAGTTCAGCGACAATAAATTTTTCTGGTTGATCTGTAACCAAATCCTCTGGATAGTATTGTGGTCCTTCAGGCAAATATTTTTTAAGCGCTTCTAAATATTCATTAACTCCGTCATTTTTCAAAGCTGAAATAGGAATTATTTCTGTAAATAGATCTAATTTAGAATACATTTCTATCAATTCAAATAAATTTTCTTTTTGAATTTCATCTATCTTATTAATTAATAATATAATAGGTGTTTTTATGTTTAGTTCTTTTAACGTGTTTACTATATATGAATCTAATTTTCCAATTGTTGGAGAACAATCAACTATATAAGTTATCACATCCACTTCATTAAGTGTAGACTCTGAAGTCTTAAGCATATAATCTCCCAATTTATTTTTTGGAGATTGTATTCCCGGTGTATCTAAAAATACTGCTTGAAAATCATCTTCAGTATAGATGAATGTAATTTTATTTCTCGTAGTTTGTGGCTTGTTAGAAATAGCAGATATCTTTTGACCAACTACTTGATTAAGTAGTGTACTCTTTCCAACATTCGGTCTTCCTATTATAGTTATAAAACCTGATTTAAACATTTTTCACTCCTAAGTCTTCAGGACCAAAGCTATGTGGTAGTAATTCTTCCAACGTAAAAACTTTATAATCCTCTGGTGTAGTAGCTATTATAATTTCAACATCCTTGCCAAATTCTCTAATAACCTGTCTACAAACTCCACACGGAAAAGTTTCTCCTCCGCTAGATACAATTGCTATCTTTCTAATTTCTCTGTGCCCTTCACTAACAGCTTTAAATATAGCCGTTCTCTCTGCACAATTTGTTGGTGAATATGAAGAAATTTCTATATTCCCTCCTGAGTAAACAGAACCATCAGCCATTTCAACTGCTGCACCAACTCTAAAGTTTGAATATGGCGTATATGAAGCATTATCTCTAGCTTCTATTGCCATTTCTATTAATTTATTATTTTCCATTATCCCACTACCTTAAATATCAAAATCGCCACACACGTACCTAGTATAGCTCCTGAAATCACTTCACTAATAGTGTGTATTTTTCCTTCCACTCTACTTTCAGCAACTAACAGTGCTATTCCAAATACAGAGAATGCGATAAGTGCCTTACGTGTAACCAACGAAATAATAGTAGCTGCACAAAATGCCAAAGCTGAATGCCCTGAAATAGCACCCCCTTGAAAATATGTGCCACCATTTTTCTTTGCTCTTATATATTTTCCTCCAACAGTTAAAATAAGAACTATCAAAACTGTTACAAATGCCAAGTGTTCATTCGAATTGGCAATTCTTCTAAGACCAAATTCAGTATATCTGGCAAATTTACTATAGAACAATAGATAAGCTACTATTAATGCATTTATAGCTGACAACATAACAGCTCCCGCTGAAACATCTTTTACATACTTAGCGATTGGGTTGTACTCTTGTACTATTAAATCAACTGTTCTCTCTATCGCAGTATTAATCATTTCTGCAACTACTACAAAAATTATAGACAGTAGGAGCACTAAAAATTCAGTCTTAGTAAAATCCATAAAGAGAGAAAGAAATATAGTTATAAGAGCTGCTATATAGTGGAACTTTAAATTTCGTTCTGTTTTTAATGCCGAAACTATTCCCTGAACTGCATAATTAAAAGAAGCGATAAATCCTCCCTTTTTCATACAATCACCTCAAAGTTCCCAATTTTTGCATAACAGCTTCTTCTATTTCTCTCATTTCTTTCTTTTCATCATCTTCCATATGGTCATATCCTAAAAGATGTAGAACAGAATGCACAGTCAAATAAGCTATTTCTCTCTCATTTGAATGTCCAAACTCTTCAGCTTGTTCAAGAACCCTTTTGGTATTTATAACAACATCCCCAAGCATTATAGGATGTATGTCAAATTCATCTTCCAATGGAAAAGAAAGTACATCTGTAATTTTATTCACACCTCTAAAGTCTCTATTTAGAGTTTGTATCTCTTCAGCAGTTACAAATGAAATACTTACTGTAACTTCATCATCTATTTCTAGATAATTTAAAGTTTCTTTAACAGCTTTCTTTATTAATTCATTTCCAGCTTCATCAAGATATACATCATCTTGTCTATCATCAAAAAGTATTTCCATTATTTTCTCTTTTCAAATTTATCATAAGCTTCTATAATTCTTTGCACTAATGGGTGTCTTACAATATCCTTTGAAGTTAAATAAGTTATTCCAACTCCTTTAACATTTTTAAGTATATTCAAGACTACCTTTAAACCTGAGGTTTTTGATTTTGGCAAGTCTGTTTGTGTTATATCGCCTGTGATTATGGCTTTTGAACCATATCCAAGCCTTGTCAAAAACATCTTCATTTGTTCATTAGTAGTATTTTGAGCCTCATCCAAAATTACAAAAGCAGAATCCAACGTTCTTCCCCTCATATATGCTAGAGGAGCAACTTCTATCATGCCCTTTTCTACATACTTATTGTAGTTATCTACTCCCAACATTTCAAAAAGAGCATCATATAAAGGTCTTAAATAAGGGTCTACTTTCATTTGTAAATCCCCAGGCAAAAACCCTAAGCTTTCTCCAGCTTCTACAGCTGGTCTAGTTAAAATTATTCTAGAAACCTCTTGATTTTTAAATGCCTTTACTGCACAAGCCATTGCCAAATAAGTTTTACCAGTTCCTGCTGGCCCAATTCCAAAACATACATCATTTTTCTTGATAGCATCTAAATATTTTTTTTGACCTAATGTTTTTGCTCTTATTGGCTTACCCATTGCAGTGTAAACTATTGTCTCATTTAACAGTTCAGCTATAGACTCTGTATGTCCATCTTTAACCAAACTTAATGCATAATCAAACTCGCTTTTTTCTAAAGACTTTTGTCTCAATATCAATTCGACTAAATTTTCTAATAAAATTTTAGCGAATTCAGCTCTTTCTCCAGTTACATTCAAAAAATAATCTGAAGCTTTTATATTTACATCAAAACTTTTTTCTATTGTTATTAAATACTCATCTAACTTCCCAAATAAAATCGGTCTTAATTCATTATTTAATTTAGAAATATCAACTTTTAACTCTGCCATTAATACCTCCTGTAACCTAAAATTATATCATAAACATGGCTTGTATTCTACATATACACACAAAAAGGGAGATTAGCTCTCCCTAAGTGATACTGGTTTATCCAAAATTTCTTTCATAATTATAGCCTTTACAAGTTCATCTCTAGTAAATTCTTTTTTTACATCTAACTCTATAATCTCATCATTGAATTCAGAGGATATAGGAGTATAATTGTCATTTTTTATATTTTCTCTTTCAGCTCGTATGCTTTCTAAAACTTCATTAGTTTCTTTTTTATTTGAAACTTTTTTATTTTCAGTCTTGTTAGCATATTTTTTTTGATCTTCCGGAGAGAGATGCGGCTTTATACTGTCAATAAAACTGCCTATTAAATCTTCTATAGAATCTTTATTTTTTCTATTATTATTTTTCTTAGGCTTATTATTTGCAACAGGCTTTATTTTTTCTGGATTTTTGTTTTCTATTGTTGTTTTCTTTTTATTTTCTTTTTTCTTGTCTATTAATAAATTTATTAAGATAAATATAATTGGAACTAATATTTTTCCCATTATTTATCATCTACCTTACCATCTGTTACATTTGATATTGCTTTTCTCATATCTGTATCAGAATTTATATTTTGAATTTTATAATAGTCCATAGCTCCTATGTTGCCACTCTTAAGTGCTTCTGCCATCGCAAGAGGAACTTGTGATTGAGCTTCAACAACTTTCGCTCTCATTGCTTCTACTTCAGCTTTCATTTCTTGTTCACGAGCTAGTGCCATTGCTCTTCTTTCAGAAGCTTTCGCTTCAGCGATTCTCTTGTCAGCTTCCGCTTGGTCTGTTTGCAGTCTAGCTCCTATATTTCTAGCGACATCAACATCCGCTATGTCTATTGATAGGATTTCAAACGCAGTGCCTGAGTCCAATCCTTTTTCAAGAACCATTTTTGAAATTGAATCAGGATTTTCAAGAACAGCTTTATATGTCATAGAAGAACCCACAGTAGTTACAATACCTTCCCCAACTCTGGCTATTATTGTTTCTTCTCCAGCTCCCCCTACTAATCTGTCTATATTAGCTCTAACTGTTACCTTAGCCTTTACCATAACTTCAATACCATCTTGAGCTACTGCAGATATATTAGGTGTCTCTATAACTTTAGGATTTACAGAAACTTGTACAGCTTCTAAAACATTTCTACCCGCCAAGTCTATCGCTGCTCCTCTTTCAAAAGGAAGCGGTATATTAGCTCTTTCAGCAGCTATAAGTGCATCTACTAAAGTATTTACATTACCACCAGCCAAGTAGTGACCTTCTAAATCTTCAATCCTTAAATTCAACCCCGCTTTTGTAGCCTTTATCATAGGATTAACTATTCTACCAGGTCTTACTCTTCTAAGTTTCATTCCAATTAAAGTTGATATTTTAACCTTAACTCCTGAGAAAAAAGCTGTTATCCAAAGTCCAACCGGTACAAATGAGAAGAAGAATATTAAAACTATTACAAATAGGATTATTACCCCACTTCCTAAAATCGCTCCACTATTAAACATCATTAAATTGTCCTCCTAACGTAGATTTTAGATTTTTCTACTTTTGATACTTCAACTTCAACATCTTTATCTATGTATCCATCTACAGAAATCGCCTCATACTTTGTTCCCATATATTCAATAAAGCCTGTAGGTTTCAATACAGTCTTAGTTATACAAATATCTCCAACATTTAGCTTAGCAGTATCTACACTTAAAAACCCTTCTTCA
Organism: Peptoniphilus asaccharolyticus DSM 20463; assembly: GCF_900176115.1. Classification (GTDB taxonomy): domain Bacteria; phylum Bacillota; class Clostridia; order Tissierellales; family Peptoniphilaceae; genus Peptoniphilus; species Peptoniphilus asaccharolyticus. The sequence continues at coordinate 586,944 of NZ_FWWR01000009.1, forward strand.
GACGATAACGAATTATTTAATCTAAGACTATTAAATAAATTTGTTTTCATTCCCTTTTTAACCATAAACATACCTATTCCTATAGTGACTATTATGGCGAGTGAGAGAGATTTAACAGCTACTTCTAAACTTCCCATAGCAAATATTACACCTAAGACTAACGAAACTATTCCACTTATACCCGCAATTCCAAATCCAGGCATCATAATTTCAATAAATACCAACACAATACCAAGAACAAAAATAGCCATCGCATACCAACTTGCATTTCCAGCAAATATATTTCCTGCAAAGAAGAGTCCAAAAGCCATTATACTCACTACTCCCCCAACTCCAAAACCAGGCATGAATAATTCTACAACACACGCCGCCATACCTATTATTAATAATAAAGATGAAATTGATTGGGATGAAATAACATCTAAAAACTTCATTCCCACACTCATTCTTGCAGTTTCATATTTATCTATGTTCTTATCCAGTAAAAACTGTTCAAAATTTTTATAAGTTTCATCGGATATTCCGAGGTCTTTGCTTTTTTGAGCATTTAAATTTAATAATTTGCCCTTCTCAATAACATTTTCTATTGCAATGTCGGAATCTGCCATAGATACTATTACATCTTTATTTCTTCCCCTTCTAGACGCTGTATCCTCTAATACAGACCTCCAATAAGAAAGTGTCTTTTCAGTATTTGGTATCGGCTCAGCAGAACCTATTGTAGAGCCTTCGACCATATAAACTTCGCTACTAGCTATTGTCAGAAGAACCCCAGCAGATTCCGCCTTATTATCTACTACAGAAATGGTTTTAGCTTCACAATTCATTATAGAATTTTTAATCTGCTCCGCCGAAATTATAGCTCCACCGTATGTGTCTATTTTAAATATAGCTGTATCTTCACTTGTCAAATTTTTTATAGATTCACTTACAAAATTAGCTTTTGCTGAATTGATTTCGCCTTCAACTGGCACAACCAAAACTTTTGCATCTACTCTTGTGAACAATAATATTGATAAAAAAACTCCTAAAATAATTTTCTTCATACTATACCTCTTTACAAAAAAAGCCTAAGGATTTCCCTAGGCTTTTAGTAATTTTCCAGCAACTGCACTTACGAGTTTACCGTCAGCTCTTCCTTTGACTTTAGGCATAACATTCTTCATAAGTTTACCCATGTCAGCGGAAGATTCTATTCCGTGTTCACTCATAACTTCTTTGATGATTTCAGTTAATTCTTGTTCATCTAATTGCTTTGGCAAATATTTAAGTAGTATTTCAATTTCAGCATTGGTCTTTTCAACTAAATCGTCTCTATCCCCACGCTTGAATTCATCAATTGCCGATCTTCTTTCTTTAACTTGTTTAGAAATTATGTCAAGTATATCGGAATCATTGAGTTCTGTTCTCTCATCTACTTCTTTTTGTTTGATGCTGGCACGTACAAGTGTGATAGTATCTTTAGCCAACTTGTCTTTGTCTCTCATAGCAGACTTTAAATCTTCCATGAGTTTGTCTTTTAGTGACATACTACACCTCTTAGTGTCTTGAACGCTTCTTTCTACGCGCTTCTTCAGATTTTTTCTTTCTTTTTACGCTTGGTTTTTCGTAATGTTCTCTCTTTCTAGCTTCTTTTAGAACTCCACTAGTGGCACATTGTCTCTTAAATCTCTTAAGAGCATTGTCAAGAGATTCATTTTCTCCAACTCTAATTTCTGACATTGTTTCCCCTCCCCTCATAGAAAGGTAGCTTTTCTTAGCTAATTCTTATTAATTATACACTCTAAAGCTTTAAATTTCAATATCTTTTTCAACCTGGTGGCCATTTCATACTTCTTCCACCTAATACGTGGAAATGAAGGTGTTCAACAGTCTGTCCTCCATCTTCTCGAGTGTTTGCTATAACTCTATATCCATCCTTTAAATTTTTTTCTTTAGCTATTTCACTTATCTTCAACATAATATGTCCAAGTAAATCTTTGTGTTCCTTGCCAACTTCATATAGAGAAGTTATATGTTGCTTTGGAATTACTAAAAAATGTTGTGGGGCTTGTGGGTCAATATCATTAAAAGCATAAATTAAATCATCTTCGTAAATTTTATCAGATGGAATTTCACCAGAAATTATTTTACAAAACAAACAATCCATTATATTCCCTCCTAACTTAAAACTACTTCGAAAGGTTCGCTTTCGTTAGATACTATTTTAACACTTTTGGTGATATTTTTTAAGTCATCTTGACTTTCAATTGAACATCTTAAATAGTTAGTTGAATATCCCACAAACTTACCATCAATTTCTTCTTCAAATAGGACATCTAAAGTATCTTGCTCTGAAGCAAATTTCTTCATCAACTTTTCATTTAACTCAATAAGCTTTTGAGATCTTTCGTGTTTTACCTGACCGTGGACTTGGTCAGTTCTTTTTGCGGCAGGAGTCCCATCTCTCATAGAATACTTGAACACATGTATTCTAGAAAACTCTACTTCTTCTACAAATTTGCATGTGACTTCAAATTCCTCGTCTGTTTCTCCAGGGAATCCGACAATTATATCAGTAGTTATTCCAGCTTTTGGCATATATTTTCTGATTAAATCAACCACAGCTTTGTATTCTTCGGTTGTGTATCTACGATTCATTTCTTTTAAGACTTTGTCACAACCACTTTGTAGCGACAAATGGAAATGATCGCAGAATTTTCCAGTAGCTATTGCTCTTTTTAAAAAATCTTCCGTTATAGTCATAGGTTCAACAGATGACATTCTAATTCTTTCAATACCATCAACCTTGGCTATTTCTTCTATTAATTCTATTAAGTTTTTTCCAGACTCTTTTCCGTAAGAACCTATGTGAATTCCCGTAAGAACTATTTCTTTATATCCAGCTTCAGCAAGCCTTTTAGCTTCTTTTACAGAATCTTCAATACTTCTTGATCTGATTCTACCTCTTGCATAAGGAATTATACAATAAGTGCAAAATCTATTGCAGCCATCTTGTACTTTCATGTATGCTCTGGTCATATCTGATTCTTTTGAGATATTTATAGGTTGAAATTCATAGTCTCCATCTAAACTTCTAACTACATTTATAGATTGTCCATTGCTTTGAAAATCTTCAACCATATTTACAATATCAGCACGTTCAGTAGTTCCCAACACTATGTCCACACCTTCAATAGAAGCTACTTCCTTCGGTGAAACTTGTGAGTAACACCCCACTACCGCAACTATGGCCTCAGGATTTTCTCTCTTTGCCTTTCTAATTACCTGTCTAGATTTTCTGTCAGACAAATTGGTAACCGTACAAGTATTTATTATATATATATCTGCAACTTCTGTTTCTTGGTCAACTTTCATATAACCTTTTTCTTCAAACAGTTCACTCATAGCTTCAGATTCATATTGATTAACCTTACAACCAAGAGTAGTTATAGAAAATGTTCTTTTCATCTTTCCCCTTCCAAACAATTAATAACATGGTAGCTAGCAGTAATCGCAGCTGTCTCCGCTCTTAATATTCTCTTTCCAAGAGATATGATATGCGCTCCATAAGATTTTAGTTTTTCTATTTCGCTATCCTCAAATCCACCTTCAGGTCCTATTACCAAAGCTATCTTTTTAGATTCAAGTTTTAAATCTGATAATTTATCATAACAAGTGCAACATAAATAAACTCATAGCTAATCAGCTGTGTTAATATGTAAGTGACCAAACAAAACATATTAAAAGGAGTGATTAACTATGAGCTATAACCATCTTACCATAGAAGAAAGATCTTGTATTTACCAATTTTTAAATTTAGGAATGAGTATAAGGAAAATTGCACAAGCACTTAAAAGGTCACCTAGTACAATATCTAGAGAAATTAAAAGAAATTCATCTAAGATAAAAGTTAGTAGGGGAAGTTACACTAAGTACTTTCCGATAAAGGCAAATGATAAATATATTGATAGAAGAAAAGACTGCCATAGAAAAAGTAAATTTTCTAAAGATGTTATTGATTATTTAACTGTAAAGATTAACGAACATTGGTCCCCTGAACAAATATCAAATAGAAACACAAATGAGATTCATGAATTACCATCTACATCAACGATATATAGAATGATACACGCCAAAAAGCTGCCAAAAACTAGTATGAAAAATTTGAGAAGAAAAGCTAAATTTAAAAGGCCAGCAGAAAAAAGAGGAAAATTCAATGATAAAGGTAGAACAATTAAGAAAAGACCTAAAGAGATATACAGAAGGCAAGAATTAGGCCACTGGGAAGCAGATACAGTGGAATCAGGCAGATTAGATCATAAAAGGAAAAGTAGATGTTGTTTCGTAACTTTAGCAGAAAGAAAATCTAGATATTATATAGCAATCCTAGTTGAAAATAGAAAGTCGGAAAGCGTAACACCAGCAATAATAAATGCATTAAAAGATTATCCAAAAGAATTAGTAAAAACAATAACCTTTGATAGAGGTAAAGAATTTTCAGAATTTGAGAAAATAGAAAAAGAATTAGGATGCAAAACTTATTTTTGTGATCCCTATTGTGCATGGCAAAAAGGTACAAATGAAAATAGTAACGGACTTTTGAGGGAGTTTTATCCTAAGGGTATGGATTTATCAGAAGTGAATATTGATGAATTAAATTATAACTTAAGTTTAATGAATAATAGACCTAGAAAATGTATAAAATATAAAACACCTAAAGAAGAACTTTTTGGTCTCTTACCATAGGTGTTGCATTTGATTTGACAATTCGTCATCTAAAAATCTAAGGTCCTCTTCATTTTCATAGCAAACTATCAACTCACCATCAAAATCCTTTAAATCTTCTATCTTTATTGGATGGTAAACTTGTGGAATATAATCTCTTTTGGATTGTTTAGCAGCAACCTCTGAAATTTTTTGCCATCTATCAATTTTCTTATCAGTCTTTTTATCAATGTCACTTACATTTCTCTTAGCTATAAGTGGCCTTATTGAATAAACACCAACTTCTATGGCCCCTTTTATTGCCGCTTCCATCTTATCGCTCTTCAAAATAGCTTGCACCAAAGTCAATTGGACATCACTTTCATGCTTGTTTTCTACTTTATCCAGAATCTTTAACGTTACATTCTTTTTTTCAAAACTTTCAAAAAGAGCTTTGTATACTCCTGACTCTGTTACCACTTCAACCTCTTCATCTTCAGATATTCTAAGAACCCTTACAAAATGATGAGAGTTTTGTTTGTCTAATATAGCTTTTTGAATATCTTCTGTTAATCTTCCAAAGAATCTGTACATATTCTACCTACTACAAGAGCCCAGCCATTCTTTTCTCTTTTTTCAATTATTTCAAATCCATTTTCAATTAATGCTTCTTCTACCATATATATTTTCTCTACTATAATTCCTGATGATATAAATATCCCATCATCTTCAAGATGCTTCTTTAAATCAGGTACCATTTCAGTTATTATTTCTGCAATTATATTTGAAACAATAATATCAGCCTTTCCATCTACTACATCAAGTAGATTTGCAGTGTGGATTTCAACCTTATCTTCAACATTATTAAGTATTGCATTCTCTTTACTAACTTGTGTACATTTAGAGTCTATATCTACAGCTACTATTTTTTCAGCTCCTAATTTAGTAGCTGCAACGCCTAAAATACCTGAGCCACATCCTATATCAAAAACTGTATCTTCTTCTATTACATAGTCCTCTAAAGCTTCAAGACACATATAAGTTGTCTCGTGAGTTCCTGTACCAAAAGCCATTCCCGGTTCTATATATATTTTATTTTCATGTGTTCCTTCATATTCTAACCAAGATGGAATTATTACTAAACTCTCTCCTATTTCAACTGGCTCATAGTATTTTTTCCAATTATTTGCCCAGTCTTCATCATCTGTTTCTTCAATTTTAAGTTCACCTAGAGAATATAATTGCTCTTTTAATCTTTCTACAATTTCTATTTCTGACTCTTGGAAGTAAATCTTAAAAGTTCTCATTCCAGGTTCTAAATTAAGAATTCTCTCATCAACAAAATCCCAATCTTTTTCTGTTTTGTCTAATTCTTCAATTATTTCTTTTCCTTCTTCTTCAAATATATAAATGTCATTATCATATAAAACATTTAAAATATCTTCACGATTTTCATCTTTTGCCTTTAAGACTAATTCTATATACTTCATTTTATCCCCCTGTAAAAAAATAGACAAAATCTAAGATCTTGCCTATTCAAAAAACTCTTTCAATTTATCAAACAATGACTTATTTTCTTGAACAGTATCCTTACTCTTTTCTCTAAGTTGTTCAAGTAATTCTTTCTGCTCATTACTTACTTTTTTAGGAACAATTATATTTACAGTGAAATATAAATCTCCATTCCCTTCTCTTTTTACATATGGAACACCTTTACCTTTTAATTTAAAAGTTGTACCTCCAGCTGTTCCGGAAGGGATTTTATAGTCTGCCAATTCTGTCAGAGTAGGAACTTTTATTTCTGCTCCAAGAACTGCATCCATATAAGTTATAGGAATATTTAAGTGTAAATCAAATCCACTTCTCTTAAATACTGAATCCTCTCTAACCGTAATATATATAAACAAGTCTCCATTTGGCCCGCCATTTTCTCCAGCATGTCCTTGGCCTTTCATAGATACGATAGTATTGTTATCTACCCCTGCTGGTATCTTTACCTTGACCTTTTTAGTTATTACTTCTTTTCCTGTTCCATGACAGTACTTACAAGGCTTTTCAATAACCTCTCCAGTTCCATGACACTTATCACATTCCACAACTCTTACAAATCTTCCAAATGCAGAGTTGGTTTCCACTCTGACTTGACCTGTCCCGTGGCACTTATCGCAAGTTTTCTTTTCAGAACCTTTTTCTGCGCCTGTGCCTTCACATACATGACAGTTTTGTCTAACTCTCAAACTTATTTCTTTTTCTATTCCAAAAACAGCTTCTCTAAAGTCAAGTGTTATATCATATCTAATATCATCGCCCTTAATCGGACCCCTGTATTGATTCGAACCCCTAAATCCAGAAGAACCTCCGAACATATCGAATATATCTCCAAATATATCTGAAAACCCTCCAAATCCTGATGATTCAAATCCACCACCATTTAGACCTTCTTCTCCATACCTATCATATTTCTGTCTTTTATCTTCGTCAGACAAAACTTCATACGCTAAATTTATTTCTTTGAATTTAGTTTCAGCTTTTTCATTTCCTGGATTCAAGTCTGGATGATATTTTTTTGCAAGTTTTTTATATGATTTTTTAATTTCAGCTTGAGATGCTCTTTTCTCAACTCCTAAAATTTCATAAAAGTCTCTCAAATTTTCACCACATTTCTAAAATTATATTTTAACCTTTTTAGCAAAAAAAATAAAGCTAAATCGTGTGATTTAGCTTTAAAATATTAATTATTCTTCATCCTCATCCACAACTTCATAGTCTGCATCTACAACATCTTCTTTTTGTGTATCAGATTGTCCTGCTTCAGGATTTGCATTTTTATAAATTTCTTCAGAAACTGCATAGAAAGCTTTTGTAAGTTCTTCTGTCTTAGCTTTAATTTCATCTAAGTTCTCAGAATCTTTAACTGATTTTAATTCTTCAATAGCTTTTTCTATATTTTCTTTATCTTCTGGTTTAATCTTGTCTTTAACTTCTTCTAAAGTAGATTCAGATTGATAAATCATTGAGTCAGCAGTGTTTCTAGCTTCAATTAAATCCTTCTTCTTAGCATCATCTTGAGCATACATTTCTGCTTCTTTTACTTTCTTTTCTATTTCTTCATCAGATAAGTTTGTAGATGATGTTATTGTAATGTGTTGTTCTTTTCCAGTTCCTAAATCTTTTGCAGAAACATTTACAATTCCGTTTGCATCTATATCAAATGTTACTTCAATTTGAGGGATTCCACGTCTTGCTGGCGCAATTCCATCTAATTGGAATCTTCCAAGAGTTACATTGTCTCCAGCCATTTGTCTTTCACCTTGAAGTACGTGAATATCTACTGATGTTTGATTGTCAGAAGCTGTTGTGAAAGTTTGACTCTTCTTTGTTGGGATTGTAGTGTTTCTTTCAATTAATCTTGTTGTAACTCCACCCATTGTTTCAATACCTAATGATAATGGTGTTACGTCCAATAATAGAAGATCTTTAACGTCTCCTGATAATACCCCACCTTGAATTGCTGCTCCTAGTGCAACACATTCATCAGGATTGATATCTCTTTGTGGGTCTTTTCCAACTAAAGATTTTATAAAGCTTTGAACAGCTGGAATTCTTGTAGAACCACCAACTAAAAGTATTTTATCTATGTCTGATGGGCTCATTCCAGCATCTTTCATAGCATCTAAAACTGGTTGTTCAGTAGCTTTAACTAAATCTTTTGTAAGTTCATCAAATCTAGCTCTTGTTAAGTCCATATTCAAGTGAAGAGGACCTTCAGCTGTTGCTGTAATAAATGGTAAGTTGATGTTTGTTGACATAGTTGAAGAAAGTTCTTTTTTAGCTTTTTCAGCTGCTTCTTTTAATCTTTGAAGACTCATCTTGTCAGCTTTTAAATCTACTCCGTGTTCTTTTTGGAATGATTCTGCTATAAAGTCTATAATCTTCTTATCAAAGTCATCTCCACCAAGTTTGTTGTTACCTCTTGTTGCGTGTACTTCAAATACCCCATCAGAAAGTTCAAGGATAGATACGTCGAATGTACCACCGCCAAGGTCGTATACCATAACTGTTTGTAAATCTTCATCCTTATCTTCGCCATAAGCTAAAGCTGCAGCAGTAGGTTCGTTTACAATTCTCTTAACTTCAAGACCTGCGATTTTTCCTGCATCTTTTGTAGCTTGTCTTTGAGCATCTGTAAAGTATGCTGGTACTGTAATTACTGCTTCAGTAATTTTTTCTCCAAGATAGCTTTCTGCATCTGATTTTAATTTTTGTAAAATCATAGCTGAAATTTCTTGAGGTGTATAATCTTTTCCATCTATAGAAACTTTATAATCTGTACCCATGTGAGTTTTTATAGATTGAATTGTTCTTTCTGGATTTGTTATAGCTTGACGTTTTGCTGTTTCTCCAACAAGTCTTTCTCCGTCTTTTGTGAATGCTACAACTGATGGTGTAGTTCTATTTCCTTCGATGTTAGGGATGATAACTGATTCGCTACCTTCCATAACTGCAACTGCTGAGTTTGTTGTTCCTAAGTCAATTCCGATAATTTTTCCCATTTTAAATTCCTCCTATTATTGTGAAACTTTAACCATAGCCGGTCTAAGTACTTTTTCTTTCATTTTATATCCTTTTTGTAAAACCTCTATTACAAGGCCTTCTTCTACACCTTCTCTTTCCTCTACAAGTACTCCGTGGTGTAAATTAGGATCAAATTTTACATTTAATTCATTTATTTCTTCTACTTCATATTTTTTGATAAGCTCAACTAATTGATTGTAAATTAATTCAACCCCTTCAAAAAATCCATCTTTTTCAGACTCTTGTAATAGAGCTCTTTCAAAATTATCAACAACTCCAAGCAAATCTAAAATAACTTTTTGAGAACCTAATGATAGGTAATCTTTCTTTTCATTTTCAGATCTTCTTTTATAGTTTGTAAAATCTGCCTGTAATCTTATCAATTGTTCTTTTAATTGATTTTCTCTTTCAGACTCTTGCTCTTCTTTATTTTCTTCTGCAATTACTTCTTCTGCTGAGTCTTCAATAACTACCTCTTCAGTTTCTAAATTTTCTTCTTTGCCATCTAAGTCTTTCTCGTTCACCATCTCACCTCAACATATTGTCTATAGCTAATTTCAAATTATCTCTGATAATTTTCACATTTTGAATTTGGCTTCTATAGTCCATTCTGATAGGACCTAAAATCCCAACTTTACCTATTAGTTCTCTATTTTTATCATGAAAAGAAGATACTATAATTGAATTTTCCTTTATTATATCTATCTCGTTTTCATTTCCTATTATCACAGTTAGATCTTCATCTACTTCGTTTAGCTTATCTGCCAAATAACTGCTCTCCATAAGGTTCATTATGTCTATTACTTGACTTTTATCTATTTCATCTTGGAAATTAAATACATTCTTTATTCCATCATAAAAGAAATCTATTTTTTCAACTTCCTTATTAAAATCAGATATGGTTCTTACTACATCTGTTATAAAATTGGCCCATTGTGCCATAGAACTTGATATGGAAATATCCAATCTATCTAACTCCATAAGATTTATTCCAACTAAATTATCACTCAGTAGTGAATTTATATTTTCCAGTTCGCCTTCAGTTATCTGCACATCTAATTTGAAAAAATGTTTTTCAACAACTCCCTTATCGCCTACTACTAAAAGAAGTACTGTTAAAGGATCTATCAAAACTAATTGCACAAGTTTTATTCTAGCGTCCGGTTTTTTAAATGATATTACATAAGAAATATAATTTGACTTCTCTGCTAAAATTTTTGCAGCATTTCTAAATACATCATTTATGCTATCTGCACCAGTTAACATAATTTCCATTAAGTTATCTCTTATAATTTCATCATTTAAAAAATGTTTTTGAAGTTCATCTACAAAAAATCTATAAGCTTTAGCAGATGGAATTCTTCCAGCTGAGGTGTGCGGTTTATTTAAATAGCCTAAATCCTCTAAATCCGCCATTTCATTACGAATGGTCGTAGAACTAACTCCCAGATTAAAGTCCTTGGAGATTGTCCTCGAACCAACTGGACTTGGAGAACTTATATAGGAATTTATAATTGCGTTTAAAATTTCTACCTTTCTCGAATCCATGTTACCACCCTTTTGTTAGCACTCTTTTTATTTGAGTGCTAAAGCTTATGATTAAATATTATACGTTTAGTCAAAGAATGTCAATACTTTTTATAAAATTTTTTTGACCATTATTTTTATTAACTTATTAAGTTAAAATAAAACTATATTTCCTATATCAACCAAATATTACTATTAGTTAGTAAAATTCTATCCCCCCTCAATTTATACTTAAATTCAAAACTTAAATCACTTTAAATTTACTTTTCTTAACATTCTTCAAACATTTGTAAAAGTAGTTATAATTTTAAAATTAGTGAATATATGGTAAAATATTTTAATGCTATAAGCTTTAAATAGCAATTAAAGGAGTTATGAAAATGAAAAATGAAAAAAAAGAAAATGTAGTTCTCAGTTACATAAGTACTTTTGCTTTTGCAATAATACTTGCTCTACTTATTAAAACTTTTATATTTAGTTCTAATATGGTCATGGGAGAGTCTATGCAGCCCACTCTTCATCAAAATGATAGGCTGATTGCTATGATACTTCCCTTACGTTTTAAAGATCCTGAAAGATCAGATATTGTGATTATAGATGCTCCGGATGAAAAAGGAAAAGAATATATTAAAAGACTTATTGGTAAACCTGGAGATACTGTTGAAATAAAAGGCGGTGAGGTTTACTTAAATGATTCTAAACTTCAAGAATCCTATATTGATTCAGGTGTTTACACTGAAATATACGATCAATCTTCATGGACTTTAGGAGAAAATGAATTTTTCGTAATGGGTGATAACAGAAATCCTGGCAAGAGTTTGGATTCAAGATACTTTGGACCTGTAAAAAAAGATGCCATTAAAGGTGTCGTTAAATTTAGATTTTGGCCATTTAGTGATTTTGGCATAATTGGAGGTTAAATTTGTCTAGACAAAAAAATATTAGAAATTTTTCTATAATCGCACATATTGACCATGGAAAATCTACGCTGGCAGATAGACTTATAGAAATGACGGGAATGCTCACTTCAAGAGAAATGGAGTCACAAGTTTTAGACTCTATGGACTTGGAACGTGAAAGAGGTATAACAATAAAATTAAAGGCCGTAAGATTAATCTATAAAGATGAAAATAACGAAGAATATATTTTCAACTTAATAGACACTCCCGGACACGTCGATTTTAACTATGAAGTATCTAGATCTTTAGCAGCTTGCGAAGGAGCTATAGTTGTAGTTGATGCAAGTCAAGGAGTTGAGGCTCAAACTTTGGCGAATGTATATCTTGCTTTAGACCAAAACTTAGAATTAGTTCCTGTTATAAATAAAATAGACTTACCTAGTGCAAGAATAGACGAAGTAAAAAAAGAAATAGAAGATATAATTGGAATAGACACTGAAGGTGCACCACTTGTATCTGCAAAAAAAGGTATAGGCATTGAAGATGTATTTAAAAAGATTATTGAAGATGTCCCTGCTCCTCACGGTTCAGAAGACAAACCTTTAAAGGCTTTGATTTTCGATTCTTATTACGACTCATACAAAGGTGTTGTTTGTTATATAAGAGTTCATGACGGTTCTATAAAACCTGGCGATGAAATTCGTATGATGGCAACAGGAAAAACTTTTGAAGTTGTTGAGGTTGGTGTAGTAACTTCTTCTCACATAGCTCTTAACTCGCTACAAGCCGGGGATGTTGGCTACATCACCGCAAGTATTAAAAATGTTAAAGAAGCTACAGTCGGAGATACTATCACTCATAAAAACAATCCTACTGACAGTCCTTTCCCTGGATACAAAAAAGTTGTACCTATGGTGTACTGTGGTATCTACCCTGGTGAAGGAGAAGAATATACAGAAGTAAGAGATGCACTTGAAAAGCTTCAAGTAAATGATGCTGCTCTTGATTTTGAAGCAGAAACTTCAGTTGCACTGGGCTTTGGTTTTAGATGTGGTTTCTTAGGATTACTACACATGGAAATCATTCAAGAAAGACTTGAGAGAGAATTTGACTTGAATATCGTAACAACTTCACCATCTGTTATCTACAAAGTAACTACTACTAGCGGTGAGCATTTGGATATTCAAAACCCAACAAATCTTCCTCCTGTAACTGAAATAGCATCTATAAAAGAACCTATTGTACGAGCTGAAATTATGACTCCTACTGACTACGTTGGAGCAGTTATGGATTTGTGTCAAAACAGACGTGGTACATTTATAGATATGACATATCTTGAAGAAACTCGTGCTCTTATAAAATATGACCTTCCTTTAAACGAAGTAATATATGATTTCTTTGATGCTCTTAAATCAAAAACAAGAGGATATGCTTCCTATGACTATGAACTTACTGGCTATCAAGAAAGTGATTTGGTTAAACTCGATATACTTATCAATGGTAATCTTGTAGATGCTTTCTCAATAATAGTTCATGAGTCCACTGCTTACAACAAAGGAAGAAGAATATGCGAAAAACTTACTGATGTAATACCAAGACATCAATTTGCCGTTCCTATACAAGCAGCAATTGGAAATAAGGTAATTGCTCGTGAAACTATAAGAGCTCTTCGTAAAGACGTGCTTTCTAAGTGCTATGGTGGAGATATCTCAAGAAAGAGAAAACTTCTTGAAAAGCAAAAAGAAGGTAAGAAGCGTATGAGAATGGTTGGAGATGTAGAAGTTCCACAAGAAGCCTTCTTAGCCGTACTCAAATACGACGAGGAAAAATAATGAATACTTTAAATTTCAAGTCCCAAGAATTTTGGGACTTTTTAAACACCCAAGGGGCAGAAGAACTTTCCCTCTATATTCATATTCCATTCTGCGAACAAAAATGTCTCTATTGTGACTTCTATTCAGAAGTTTCAAAATCAGACACTCACTCAATGTATGTAGATTCGCTTATCAATGAACTAAGTGAGTACAAAGATTATCTATCTAACAAAAAAATTGTCTCTATATTTATAGGCGGAGGAACGCCCAGCGCTATCTCTCCTACTCTTATAAGAAAATTCATGAACTACCTCAAATCAATTGCTTTCCTTTCAGAAGATTGTGAAATAACTACTGAGAGCAATCCAAATTCTCTTTCAGATAATTCAATTAAGACTTATATCGAAAGTGGAATAAATAGAATTTCTATGGGTGCTCAAAGTTTTAATGACAAAATTTTAAAAACCATCGGTAGAATTCACACTGCTGATCAAATATACAAGGCAATCGACTTACTACAAGCTAATGACTTTAAGAATTTTAATTTAGATTTGATGTTAGCTTTGCCAGGTCAAACTATTTCAGATATAGAAAAATCTATTGAAATAATTAAAAAATATGATGTCCCACATATATCGTATTACTCTTTAATTCTTGAAGAAGGCACTCCCCTATACAAAAATATGCATCTCTATAATTTCCCAGATGAAATTTCAGATAGGAAAATGTATAGATTTGTAGTGAATGAACTTGAAAAACTTGGTTTAAAGCAATATGAAATATCTAATTTTTCTAAAAATAATTTTGAATGCAAACACAATTTGAGATATTGGAAACTTAAAGACTACATTGGCATAGGATGTTCTGCACAATCAAACATAGGAAATATTAGATACTCGAATGTAACTTCACTAAAAAATTATTTAAAAAATAAAAATGATTATGTCTTTGAAAAATTAAATAAAATCGAACGTTTGAATGAGTATAATATGCTTGGACTCAGGTTGAATTCAGGGATTGAGATAGAAGATGTAAATTTCAAATTCAATATTGACTTTGAAAAAGAATACCATGATGTTATTATAAAAAATATAGAAAATAAACTTATAACGTTAAATAATGGTATAATAAAGCTGACAAATCATGGAAAAGATTTATCAAATGCGGTAGAATTAGACTTTACAAGAATACCTTGTAATTAAATCTTGCAATTACGAGATAATAATGCTAAAATAACAAGAGCGCAAATTGAGTGTGGAGGTGAATTTCATGGCAAATATAAAATCAGCAATCAAAAGAATAGACGTTGCAAAAAGAAATGCAGCACGTAATAAGTCTGTTAAAACTGAAATTAAAAATTATATTAAAAAGTTTGAATCAGCTATTGATAGTGGAAAAGTTGAAGAAGCAAGAGAGCTTTTAAAACTTACTGACAAGAAGCTTAAAAGAGCTGTTACTAAGAATGTTTTTCATAAAAATAATGCATCAAGAAAAATATCTAAACTTGCTAAAAAATTAAACTCTGCAAAATAATTGATTACATCAGATAGATTAACCCGGGAAATCCCGGGTTTTTTGTTATATAACCATCTTTACCAATAGACTTTCAAACATTGCTCTCTCGTCTACTGTTCTGGTCTTTATAGTGTGATCATATTCTAATAAAAGTCCATATATCTCTTTTAACTTTTCTTTTTCATATCTAGTCGCAGATACTCTCAATTTAGAAAATTCATATTGCTTTATCCCAAGTTGTTCCATTATTTTATTATCCGGATAACCCTGTTCTTTTAAATTTTTATATGACAACAACAATCTAAACTGCCTTGATACCATATAAAAAATCTTTTGTATAGGCTCTCCAACTTGGTATAGATTGTTTAATTCTAAAAGAGCTGTAGAAATATTTTTGTTAGTCAAAGCCTCTAAAAAATTAAAAATATTTGTGTCTATATTTGAAATATAAACTTCATCTATCATATCTCTTGAAACAACATCTTTCGCTATGGCTAAAATCTTGTCTACTTCATTTTTCACATCATACAATACAATACTTAAATTTCTAGAGTTATAACTAGACTTTTGAGCTAAGTAACTTATATCTGATGGAGATATTTTAAATCCTCTTTCTGAAATATAATCACCCAAAAATTTTCTGAACTCATTTTCTTTTAATTTTGGAAACTCTACATTCTTCTTTGTCTTTGAAAAATATTTGTAGAACTTAGTTGTCTTTAACACTTCATTTTCATAGTCTAAAAATATTAAAATAGAAGTTTCACTCATATCTTGCATCATTTCTATTATTTCATCTTGTACATTCTTTATAGAATCAACAAAATTTTTAACAATGACTATTTTTTTTAAATCAAATACCGGCAATGTCTCTACAGCTGAAATCAAAGTTCCTATTTCTAAATTTTTCCCATCTATATACTGTAAATTAAAGTTTCTAAAATTTTCAGAAGTTTGACTTTCAATTATATCTTTGAGCACCCTATCCATCATTAGCTGCTCACTTCCATAAAATAAGTATGCCCCACTTATATCTGTATTATAAAGTTCTTGATAAACCATAATTCTCCTTTAATTCTCTCTCATTAATCTTCACCAACAATATTAACACAATCAAATCCATAAAAAGAGCTATAATATTAACTCTATAATCTCTTTTTTCAAGATAACCACTAAATTTAATCTTATTTCCCAATTTGAAATTTATTTCTCCAACTTGTGATGTAACCTTGTAATTAGTCTCCAACAATTTAAGCATTGAAGTCACTTCTTCATGCGGATGTCCATAAGAATTATCTATCCCCGCAGAAATTGTTGCAAACTTTGGATTGCAACTCTTTAAAAATTTAGCTGAAGTTGAATTCCTGGAGCCGTGGTGTGCTACCTTCAAAAAATCTATCTCGTTTCCTATGCCATCTATCATGCTGGCATCTCCAGTGAAAAGTGCTCTAAACCATTCAAGCTGAACTAACATTATCATAGAGTTGTCATTTTCTTCTCTATGTTCCAAATAGTTATTTAAACTATAAAAATTTATTCCATTCTCACTCAACTTATTTCCCTTAGTAAATTGTCTTAGATTACTGTGTGTATTTAAAGTCCTTACATAATCATTATCAGCAATATAAGGTACATAAGCTTCTTTTATTTCTATATTGCCTATTAAATCATATACTCCATCCACATGGTCTTCATCAAAATGAGATATAAATAGCTTGTCAATTTTTCTTATTCCCTTAGCTTTTAAATAGTTTAATAGATATACCTTGCCCGGTCTAAAATTTGAAACTCCTCCGCCAGTGTCTACTAAATAATTTTCACCTCTATAACTTATGTGAGTTGAATCTCCTTGACCCACATATATTGCATTTATCTGTAGCTTAGAATTATCTATTATGCTATTTACCGCCAATAAACTTGTACAACATACAATAGTTACAAATACAAATTTATTAAATCTATATTCCTTAAATTTTATGTCCCTTACTATAAAAAATATTGCCAAGTATAAAATTAATATGTAAACCAAACTTGGTTTAGGGATGTTTATTTTACAATTTACATTTAACACTTTGGGTATAAAATCTGTAATCCTGAGTAAAACTTCTATAGATGGCTTAACTATAAATCCAAAAGGTGTAAAAGTTGCTATAAAACCTAAAATAATAGCAATTGAATAAATTGGAACCAATATTACATTTGATACTATGGAAATAGGATTTATTTCGTAGAAAAAATATGCCATAACTGGAGATATGGCAATAAAAACACTCATAGAAACTCCAAATGCCCTTGTAAAAAAGTTTTTCTTATATAGATAGCTATACCTCTTATATGAAATCAAAATGCCCAATACAGCCGTATAACTCATCCAAAATGAAATCGAAAAAATATTGTAAGGGTTTAATAAGAGTATCAACAAGCCGCTCATTTCCAAGCTCTTAAGCGGGCTATATTTTTTATATAACACGAATGCAACCAACTGACAGCTTGCCATTATAAAAGCTCTTACAGCAGCTACTGGAGCTCCCACCAGCCATATATATGTATAAGTTAACCCTATAGCTAGAAATCTTCTAATGAGTTTAGGTATTTTTAAAATTTTAAATATATTTTCTAAACAAGCTAACACTATCCCTATATGAAAACCTGACATTGCAATTAAATGTATTATTCCAAGATTTCTATAAGTAGTTAATTCCTGCTCATCTATGTAGTCAGAGTCTGATAAGATAACAGATGTTAAAAACTCTCCATGCTCTTTAGACAAATTGGTAAAACTATTTTTCACATGGTTTTTAAACTCTTCTCTTAATCCAAATAGTTTATTCTTTCCAACTATCTCTTCATTTTTTGAAAAAACAATGAATTTTATATTCTTGCTCAGTAAATATGTCTTGTAATCAAAATCTGTGGAGTTCATCTTTCCAATAGGATTAGAAACTTTTCCAGAAAACTCAACTACATCTCCTATTGCCAAATTATTTTTAGAATATAACAATACATTTTTTCTATTAGCTATTTTGACTACGTATTTATTTTCATTCTTTACATAGTCATCCACTACTATTCCAGTTGTTGAAATATCTTTAGGTATCATTTCTCTCTCTATAACATTAAAACTGGTTATTAGATAAAATGATATAAATAATATCAAATATTTATTTAACTTATTCAAATTTGAGTATTTTAAAATTCCAAAGAATAATATCAAAATTGAAACACCTATTACATACTTCGACATTGGAATAAGATATCCAAATAAAATGCCTAAGAATCCAATTTCCATACTACACCTCTTTTAAATCCTAATTATATTTTACAATAATCTATGATAAAATAGTATTGAAAGAGGTAATTATGGAAGAAAGATATATTAAATTAGCTTATGAAAAAATACATACTTCAGATATTGAAAGTATAAGAGAAATTGATGGTATTAAATATGCCCTACCAAAGAGTACAAATGTATTTTTTGGCACAGATAATATAGTTGGAGATAAATTTAAAGTCAACGATGAAAAACCCGAAGCCAAAGAAATTTCAAATCAAATATATTTTAAAACTAACTCAAACAATTTAAAATTTGAAATTGACTACACCCAAAGACTTGATCTGATCCAACAAATCACTGCAAATGCAATAGTTAGAATTATAATTAACAAGGCTACAAATTTAAAAATTGACGACTACTACATAAGTCCTGTCGACAATCAAATCATAATTGATTCTAACGACATTAGCTTTATGCAAATAGAACAAATAGAGTCTACTGCAAATCACCTTATTTTAAGTAATCTATCAACTAACAATACAGGAAGTATTTTGATGGTTCGAGGATATGGTAGTGTTGAGTCAGTTGGCCCAGTTTGTGAAAGAATTGGAGAACTTGGACTTCTAAAGATCAAATCTGCATCTAGAAAAAATGGAAAAATATCTATTCACATAGTGAGTGGTAAGAGAGCTATTGACGACTACTTTGAAAAATCTAAAATTGTAGAAAATCTTCAAAGTATCTTAAATGTAAATCAATCCGAGATATTAAAAAAGGTTAAAGAAATTAAACTTGGTAAAGTTTCAAGGGAAAGTAGACCTTCTGAAATGATTTATAGTGATTCAAATAAACTAAATCCTCTATCTGAAAACAACACGAAAAATACTGAGGAAGCTAATGAATCTCATAACATCGTTGTTGAGCCTTTAATTTCTAAAAATGAACCTGTTGAAACCGAAATCGATGAAGAAATAAATACTAAAAATTCAGAAGAAGAATCTTCTAAACCTTCTGTAGCCAAAGAAATAGCTACTAAAAATAATCCTGAAGTAGAAACTACACCTAGTGCTGAAAAAATAGTTACTGAAGAAAATTCTAATATAGAAAATAAAGAAATTGTAAACGAAGAAGATGTCGTTTCAGAAAAACAAGAAGAAAAAATTGTAGAACATACTGCCCAAGTAATAAACTTAGTTGAACAAGCTAATAAATCTAAAGCTACAAATCCTTTGGATAAGTTATCAGAAGAAGCACTTAAAATAACTAAATTCGCCACAGATGTAGATGGAATACATTTTATTTATAAAGTTTTTAGAAATAAAAGTGTTCCTGAAGTTATTAAACATGCAAAAGAAATTTCTAATTTACCAGACTATATTTCAATTTTAGGATTCCCTATAGGTGATATTTCTAATTTCTATGTGGTGCGTTCTAAAAATTTGAATGTAGATTTAAAAAATATCTTGGAAAAAATAAATCCGAAATTATTCTTAAAGAGCTCTGGCAACATGTATGAAGTTGAAGGTTCTGTACACACTCAAAACTTGGCAACTGTTATGGAATCTTTCTTACTAAATATTAAAAACTAAAAATAAATTTTAACCCCATATAAATGGGGTTATTTTTATGCCACTATATAAAATTATAATTTCTTATTTAAAACTAATACACCTATTATAACCATGATAAAACCTATTAAAAGTCTTATGTTAAAATCTTCTCCCAATATTATCACTGAAAGTATTGAACCAAAAATCGGCACGAACAATTTATATATTCCAAACTCTCCAGCAGATTGATTTTTTAAAACCATGTACCATAGAGTAAATGCAGTAGATGATACAAATCCACCGTATATTATTAAAAGAATTCCTTTAATATTAATTGTCCATACTGTCTGTTTTAACATTAAACCAATCACTATAAGCGGAATGCATCCCACACAAAATTGGAAGGTTGATATTACAAATGAGTTTATTCCCGCACCTTCTTTTTTCACAAGCACAGTAGCCAGTCCATTTAAGGTAATTGCCATAATTATTGCTCCCTCACCTAAAAGTGAAAATGAAGTACTCAAATCACCACCAGAGTTTACATATATTATCCCAATTGTCCCTATGCAAAGAGCCAATAATTTACGCTTATTTAGCCCATCCCCTTTTATCAAAAGAGCTGAAAAGATTACAATAATAAATGCATTAAAAGATTGTATTACAGATGCTTTAACCCCTTTTGTATAGAATAGACCTGTGTAGTAAAAGATATAGTGCAGAGTAATTTGCAACAATGCTATTTTAATTAAGAACCTATAGTTTAAATTTTTAAAATCAACTTTTTCTTCTCGATTAAATATTTTAAAATAAAATATAGTTATAAGTCCCGCAATAAAAAATCTAATCCCAGCTACTAATAATCTTGAGCCAATATCTCCCTTTACAATTGATAAAAACTCATATTGCATTTTTATCATGGGAATTGCCGAACCCCATAAAAACATACAGAAAAGTGATATAAATATTGCCTTCCTTTTGTCTTGACGAATTGTCAAATCAAATGCAACACCTATGGTAAGAGACCAAAAAGTTCTTCTTTAGGTGTTTTATATTTTATACATTTTCTAGGTCTATTATTCATTAAACTTAAGTTATAATTTAATTCATCAATATTCACTTCTGATAAATCCATACCCTTAGGATAAAACTCCCTCAAAAGTCCGTTACTATTTTCATTTGTACCTTTTTGCCATGCACAATAGGGATCACAAAAATAAGTTTTGCATCCTAATTCTTTTTCTATTTTCTCAAATTCTGAAAATTCTTTACCTCTATCAAAGGTTATTGTTTTTACTAATTCTTTTGGATAATCTTTTAATGCATTTATTATTGCTGGTGTTACGCTTTCCGACTTTCTATTTTCAACTAGGATTGCTATATAATATCTAGATTTTCTTTCTGCTAAAGTTACGAAACAACATCTACTTTTCCTTTTATGATCTAATCTGCCTGATTCCACTGTATCTGCTTCCCAGTGGCCTAATTCTTGCCTTCTGTATATCTCTTTAGGTCTTTTCTTAATTGTTCTACCTTTATCATTGAATTTTCCTCTTTTTTCTGCTGGCCTTTTAAATTTAGCTTTTCTTCTCAAATTTTTCATACTAGTTTTTGTCAGCTTTTTGGCGTGTATCATTCTATATATCGTTGATGTAGATGGTAATTCATGAATCTCATTTGTGTTTCTATTTGATATTTGTTCAGGGGACCAATGTTCGTTAATCTTTACAGTTAAATAATCAATAACATCTTTAGAAAATTTACTTTTTCTATGGCAGTCTTTTCTTCTATCAATATATTTATCATTTGCCTTTATCGGAAAGTACTTAGTGTAACTTCCCCTACTAACTTTTATCTTAGATGAATTTCTTTTAATTTCTCTAGATATTGTACTAGGTGACCTTTTAAGTGCTTGTGCAATTTTCCTTATACTCATTCCTAAATTTAAAAATTGGTAAATACAAGATCTTTCTTCTATGGTAAGATGGTTATAGCTCATAGTTAATCACTCCTTTTAATATGTTTTGTTTGGTCACTTACATATTAACACAGCTGATTAGCTATGAGTTTATTTATGTTGCACTTGTTATGATAAATTATCTATTGTAAAACATTAATCTTTATATCTTTCTTCAATTAGTGTTTTTAGTTCTTCTAAATCTTCTTCTGTGGCATGATTTCTTATGAAATTTCTTGCAGACCTTCTCAAAGTTAGATAGTAATTTCTTTCCTTATTGTTTTGTTCCCATTTTCTAGAAGCTTTTCTTTGGGCTTCACTTGTTTTTTCTTCGTTCATTGTCTAATTCCTTTTCTAATTTTTGCTTTTTATTTTTCTTAATTGCTAATATTATTAAAAGCAAGAGAATGATTATAATAGATATCCCGATTAAAATGTTCAAAGCTTGATTTAACATAATGTTTTTGGTAGAATCCACTTAGGAGAGGGTTATTCCCTCTGCCTAAGTTTTTTAATTTTTAGCTTTAATTCTTGTATCTCTAATTTAGTCTTTTTGTTTTGCAGACCTAATTGATTAATTGTTAGAGTTGCAATTATTAAAGCTATTATTTTTTCTAGACGAATTGTCAAATCAAATGCAACACCTATGGTAAGAGACCAAAAAGTTCTTCTTTAGGTGTTTTATATTTTATACATTTTCTAGGTCTATTATTCATTAAACTTAAGTTATAATTTAATTCATCAATATTCACTTCTGATAAATCCATACCCTTAGGATAAAACTCCCTCAAAAGTCCGTTACTATTTTCATTTGTACCTTTTTGCCATGCACAATAGGGATCACAAAAATAAGTTTTGCATCCTAATTCTTTTTCTATTTTCTCAAATTCTGAAAATTCTTTACCTCTATCAAAGGTTATTGTTTTACTAATTCTTTTGGATAATCTTTTAATGCATTTATTATTGCTGGTGTTACGCTTTCCGACTTTCTATTTTCAACTAGGATTGCTATATAATATCTAGATTTTCTTTCTGCTAAAGTTACGAAACAACATCTACTTTCCTTTTATGATCTAATCTGCCTGATTCCACTGTATCTGCTTCCCAGTGGCCTAATTCTTGCCTTCTGTATATCTCTTTAGGTCTTTTCTTAATTGTTCTACCTTTATCATTGAATTTTCCTCTTTTTTCTGCTGGCCTTTTAAATTTAGCTTTTCTTCTCAAATTTTTCATACTAGTTTTTGGCAGCTTTTTGGCGTGTATCATTCTATATATCGTTGATGTAGATGGTAATTCATGAATCTCATTTGTGTTTCTATTTGATATTTGTTCAGGGGACCAATGTTCGTTAATCTTTACAGTTAAATAATCAATAACATCTTTAGAAAATTTACTTTTTCTATGGCAGTCTTTTCTTCTATCAATATATTTATCATTTGCCTTTATCGGAAAGTACTTAGTGTAACTTCCCCTACTAACTTTTATCTTAGATGAATTTCTTTTAATTTCTCTAGATATTGTACTAGGTGACCTTTTAAGTGCTTGTGCAATTTTCCTTATACTCATTCCTAAATTTAAAAATTGGTAAATACAAGATCTTTCTTCTATGGTAAGATGGTTATAGCTCATAGTTAATCACTCCTTTTAATATGTTTTGTTTGGTCACTTACATATTAACACAGCTGATTAGCTATGAGTTTATTTATGTTGCACTTGTTATGATAAATTATCTCTTTAAAAAGTTCCATATACCTTAGCTCCCTCATTGTCTACTTCACAATCAAAAACCTTCCAATTGTTTTTCAATTTGCTTAGCTTTTTAAATTCTTTTGAAAAATCTGTTTCTGCTTTTCCAACTAGCAATATTGTTGAACCAGAGCCACTTAAAAATAGTTTTGAATTTTCTCCATTAAAAATTTCTTTTACAGATTCATATTCATCTATATTTTCAAATCTTTTTTGTTGATGAATTGTGTCTTCAGGAGCAGATTTTAATAACTCAAAGTCTCCAAGTCTTAGTGCATTTGTAATCATAGCTGCCCCAGCTATATTTTGTACTGCCTCGCTTGTCGAAAGTGTTTTAGCAACCAAAGTTCTTGAAACTTCTGTAGACATCTCAAAATTTGGCACTAAAGCATAAAATTTTAATTTTTCAGACACTTCTACTTTAACAACAGTATCTCCAAAAGCTATAGTGTGCCCTCCGAAGATAGCTGCTGCAACATTATCAGGATGTCCCTCTAGTTCAGTAGCCAGTTTTAAAAGCTCGTACTTATCCAATTTTGAACCATTGTATTCATTGGCAGCCATAAGCCCCGCTACTATACATGTTGCTGATGATCCAAGCCCTCTACTTCTAGGCACTTCTGACACTCCACTTATATCAACTTCAGGACAATCCAACCCCAATTTTTTGAAATAAAATTTAAATGATTTTGAAATCAAGCTACTTTCTTTTAACTTGCCTAATTTGAATTCAAATTCATTGTATATATTAAATGCCATACCAAAGCTGTCATATCCAGGACCTATGTTTGCTGAAGTTGCCGGTACTCTTACTAACATAGTATTCTCTCCTCTATAAATTTTTTGATATTTTCTTTTTCTATAACTATTTCGTCTCCATCTTTAATATCAACTTGTTTTAAGAATTCAATATCATTTGAAAGTTTTGCAACTTTTTCTATTGCATCCTTTTCATCTTTAAGATCAAGACCTATTGCTTTAGAAATCTCCATAGCAAATTTTATTGGAGATGCTGTAGCTGCTATTAAAACTTTTTTATTATTTTCTTTTAAATACTCTTCGGCTGCCTTTACAGCTACTGCTGTGTGAGTATCTATAACATATCCTGACTTCTTATAAATTTTATCTATTATTTCTAAAGTTTCTTCTTCACCGCATGAATATCCATGCATATTTAGATCGTGTTTATACTCAAATTTACCTGTATCTTTTAAATCATTCATAATACTTTCAATTTCACTAGCATTATTTGACTTTAGTGATAAATATCTTTCTAAGTTACTTGATACCAATATGTCCATTGATGGAGAATTTGTCTTATAGAATTCTCTGTGTGTATCGTATATATTTGTATTTATAAAATCTTCAAGTATATTATTTTTATTTGATGCACATATAAAATCTTCTATTGGAAGTCCCATTTCTTTTGCAAAATATGCAGCCAATATATTCCCAAAATTTCCTGTTGGAACAGTTACCGCTACACTATCTCCATTTTCAATTTCTTTATTCTTTACCAATTTGTAATATGAATAAAAATAATAAGCTATTTGCGGAACTAATCTCCCAACATTAATTGAGTTCGCAGAAGTTAGCATATATTTTGCACTTTTAAGCTTCTCTTTGAAATCTGAATCGTTAAATATCTTTTTTAACGCTGATTGAGCATCGTCAAAATTCCCTTCTATTGCAACTGCAGTTGCATTTTCAGCTCCGGAATTTACCATTTGAGCTCTTTGAATTAAACTTATACCATCTGTTGGATAGAATACTATTATCTCGCTATCTTTCACTCCAGCAAATCCACTTATTGCAGCAGAGCCAGTATCTCCAGATGTGGCAGTTAATATTAAAGTCTTATCATCAACTTTATTTTCTTCTTTTGCTATTTTAATTAGTCTTGGAAGTAATGAAAGAGCAAAATCCTTAAACGCTCTTGTTTTTCCATGGAATAATTCCATAAAATATAGATTATCTACATTCTTTATTGGTAGTAAATCCTTAGGGAATGTATCATAAGCTGCCTCTATCTCTGTTTTTAATTTTTCTTTGTCTAAATCATCAAATATTGTTGAGATTACTTTATATGCAAACTCAGTGTAGTCTAATCTCTCTATTTCTTCTTCATTAAAATTTATTTTTTCAATTTTTTCCGGTATAAAAAGTCCACCATCATCAGCTAAGCCTTTTAAAAGTGCTTCTGCTGTTGAATTCACAAAGCTTTTTCCTCTTGTACTATAATATTTCATTTCTAACTCCTTGTCTGACCTTCTCCAAGTAAAACATACTTATATGTTGTGAGTTCCTTTAGACCTACAGGTCCACGTGCATGTAGTTTTTGAGTTGATATTCCTATTTCAGCTCCAAAGCCAAATTCCGCTCCGTCGGTAAATCTCGTGCTAGCATTTACATACACACAAGCCGAGTCCACTTCATCTGTAAACTTCATAGCATTTACTAAGTTCTCCGTTACTATAGCTTCTGAATGGTTTGTTGAATACTCGTATATGTGCTCTATAGCCTCGTCTACTCCGCTCACTATCTTCATAGAGAATTCATAATCTAAATATTCCGTTCTATAATCTTCATCAGTTGCCAAGATAACTTCATTTAATTTTTTAGAACTCTTTTCACAACCATGAACCACTATATTATATTTATCTATTATATTCTGCAACCCAGTGTAAAATTCATCAGATACCTTTTCGCTCACCAACAATGATTCAAGTGCATTACACACTCCTATTCTCTGTGTCTTAGCATTTTCAAAAATTTTAAGAGCTTTCTCAATATCTGCTGAATCATCTATATATAGGTGACAATTTCCAACTCCAGTTTCTAAAGTTGGAACATTTGAATTTTCTACTACAGAATTTATCAATCGTTGGCTTCCCCTTGGTATTAAAAGATCTATATAACCTCTTAGCTTCATAAGTTCAACTGCTGACTCTCTGCTAGTATCTTCTATTAATGTTACCATATTTCTATCAAATCCGGCTTTTTCTATTCCATATCTTATAGAATTTGCTATTGCCTTATTTGAGTTTATTGCCTCTTTGCCGCCTCTTAAAATAATTGCATTTGAAGATTTAATCGCAAGTATTGCCGCATCCAATGTTACATTTGGTCTTGCTTCATAGATAACCGCCAACACTCCTATAGGAACTCTTTTTTTACCTATTTGAATTCCATTTGGCAATTTATTTACTTCGTCCATGTTCCCAACCGGATCTTCTAAATTTATTATTATATCAACTGAGTTTGCCATAGAATTTATTCTGTCTCTTGTCAAAAGCAATCTATCTAACAATCCATCACTCATTCCATCAGCTATGCCATTTTCTATATCCACTTCATTGGCCTTTAGTATTTCTTCTGAGCTGTTTTGCAAACTATCTTTAATTGACTTTAAAACTCTATTCTTATCAAGAGTTGATAGACGTCTTAACTCTCTACTCGCTCTCTTAGTTTTATTTGCTATTTCTAATAAATCATCCCTTAAAGATTGTCCCAACTTCTTCTCCCTTAACTATTCTTCTAATATTTTTCAAATCATCAGAATTTGATATTACTACGTCTATTCCCTTTTCCATACACATAGTGCAAGCTTTTATCTTGGTTGCCATGCCACCGGTCCCAACACTTGAGTCCGAACCCTTTGCCATTGAAATTAATTTATCATCTATTATATTCACTTCTCTTATGAGTTCTGCATCTGGATTCTTATTTGGGTCATCTGTATACAATCCGTCGATGTCTGACAAAAGTATCAATAAATCCGCATCTATAAGCCTTGCCACAACAGCAGACAATGTATCATTATCTCCAAACATAATTTCAAATGTAGAAATGGTGTCATTTTCATTTACAATCGGCACAACTTCCATCTTCATCAACTGGTCAAATGTGTTTCTAGCATTTCCACTCATTTGCTCATCAGTTTCAATCATCTTTGTAAGTAGCACTTGTCCAACTCTATATCCGTATTCTCCAAATGCTCTGTTGTATGTATTCATCAATGCTACTTGACCTACTGCAGAAGTTGCTTGCTTGCCTATTGTATCTCTTGGTCTCTTTTCCATGCCAAGTTGTTTCGCCCCACAAGCTATAGCTCCAGAAGAAACTAGCACGACACTTATCCCCTTGTCTTGTATATTGGAAATTTCCTTTGCCAGCTCTTCTATTCTCTCTATATTAA
Source organism: Peptoniphilus asaccharolyticus DSM 20463 (assembly GCF_900176115.1). Lineage (GTDB taxonomy): Bacteria > Bacillota > Clostridia > Tissierellales > Peptoniphilaceae > Peptoniphilus > Peptoniphilus asaccharolyticus. The sequence continues at coordinate 614,685 of NZ_FWWR01000009.1, forward strand.
CTGCTCCATTTTCATGTGTAATCGATGAAGATCCTATCTTTATTACTATTTTTTTTAATCTATTACTAAACTCTCTCATTCTTCCTCCCGCAATGTTACAGTTTAATATACTACACTAAGTTTTCTAATTCAATAATTTAATAATTAATTTGTTCGCACTAATAATCTCTGGAATACTTTATTTTACAAACACCAAGATCGATTTTTATGGTTTTTCACTATATGGATTGTTATTTAAATTGCTATTCAGTATAATATAGTAGTCTAATTTATAAAAGAGGTGTTTTTATGTAGATAATTTATCATAACAAGTGCAACATAAATAAACTCATAGCTAATCAGCTGTGTTAATATGTAAGTGACCAAACAAAACATATTAAAAGGAGTGATTAACTATGAGCTATAACCATCTTACCATAGAAGAAAGATCTTGTATTTACCAATTTTTAAATTTAGGAATGAGTATAAGGAAAATTGCACAAGCACTTAAAAGGTCACCTAGTACAATATCTAGAGAAATTAAAAGAAATTCATCTAAGATAAAAGTTAGTAGGGGAAGTTACACTAAGTACTTTCCGATAAAGGCAAATGATAAATATATTGATAGAAGAAAAGACTGCCATAGAAAAAGTAAATTTTCTAAAGATGTTATTGATTATTTAACTGTAAAGATTAACGAACATTGGTCCCCCTGAACAAAATATCAAATAGAAACACAAATGAGATTCATGAATTACCATCTACATCAACGATATATAGAATGATACACGCCAAAAAGCTGCCAAAAACTAGTATGAAAAATTTGAGAAGAAAAGCTAAATTTAAAAGGCCAGCAAGAAAAAAGAGGAAAATTCAATGATAAAGGTAGAACAATTAAGAAAAGACCTAAAGAGATATACAGAAGGCAAGAATTAGGCCACTGGGAAGCAGATACAGTGGAATCAGGCAGATTAGATCATAAAAGGAAAAGTAGATGTTGTTTCGTAACTTTAGCAGAAAGAAAATCTAGATATTATATAGCAATCCTAGTTGAAAATAGAAAGTCGGAAAGCGTAACACCAGCAATAATAAATGCATTAAAAAGATTATCCAAAAAGAATTAAGTAAAAACAAATAACCTTTGATAGAGGTAAAGAATTTTCAGAATTTGAGAAAATAGAAAAAGAATTAGGATGACAAAACTTTATTTTTGTGATCCCTATTGTGCATGGACAAAAAGGTACAAATGAAAATAGTAACGGACTTTTGAGGGAGTTTTATCCTAAGGGTATGGATTTATCAGAAGTGAATATTGATGAATTAAATTATAACTTAAGTTTAATGAATAATAGACCTAGAAAATGTATAAAATATAAAACACCTAAAGAAGAACTTTTTGGTCTCTTACCATAGGTGTTGCATTTGATTTGACAATTCGTCTGTATAAAATAATGCGAAAAGAGCTTTTAGCTCCGAACATTTACTTAATGGATGTATATGCTCCAAGAGTTGCCGCATCAGCTCAACCCGGACAGTTTATAATAGTCATCACAGACCAATACTCAGAAAGAATTCCACTAACAATATCTGATTACGATATGGAACGTGGAACTGTTCAAATTGTAGTTCAAGCTTCTGGACCATCTACTCAAAAACTTTGTGCCCTTGAAGAAGGTGCTGTCCTAAAAGATTTCGTTGGACCATTGGGTGTTCCTTCAGAATTTTTAAAAGAAGATTTAGAAGAACTTAAATCTAAAAAATATCTTATGGTTGCCGGTGGTGTCGGTACTGCTCCAGTTTATCCTCAAGCGAAATGGCTACATGAACATGGTGTTCCAGTTGATGTAATCATCGGTGCTAAAAACGAAGAATTTGTAATTCTTGAAAAAGAACTTGGTTCTGTATGTGACAATCTATACATATGTACTGATGATGGTAGCTACGGATTCAAAGGTCTAGTAACAGATAAAATTGTAGACTTAATTGAAAATGAAAATAAAAAGTATGACCAATGTGTTTCTATCGGGCCAATGATAATGATGAAATTCGTATGCCTGACAACTAAAAAATACGAACTTCCTACTATCGTTTCATTAAACCCTATTATGGTTGATGGTACAGGTATGTGCGGAGCTTGTAGAGTTGCTGTTGATGGCGTTATGAAATTCGCATGTGTTGAAGGTCCTGAATTTGACGGTCACTTAGTTGATTTCGACTCTGCTATTGCAAGACAGAGACAATTCGCAGATAACACTGAAAACTACCTAGACTTAAAGAAAAAAGACCATACTTGTAATATAGATATTGCAATTGCTAAACAACATAAAGAAATTCTTCATGACATCGAAGAAAGTCTTACTGGTGAAAATGATAAAGCAGTTGAAGAAGTTGTTAAGAACGAAAAATTTGATAGATTTACAAGAACTCCAATCTCAAATCAAGACCCTGAGGTGAGAAGCCATAACTTCGAAGAAGTTTGTCTTGGATATACAGAAGAAGAAGCTGTTATAGAAGCTAAGAGATGTTTAAACTGTAAAAAACCTCTGTGCGTTGGTGGATGTCCTGTATCTATAGATATCCCTGGATTTATAAAAGAAATAGCAAACGAAAACTTCGAACAATCTGCTAAAGTTCTTTCATTATACACAGCACTTCCTGCAGTTTGCGGTAGAGTTTGTCCACAAGAAACTCAATGTGAACAAAGATGTATTCTAACTAATAAGGGAGATGCAGTTGCGATCGGTAAACTTGAAAGATTTGCTGCAGACTATGCAAGAAAAAGTAATGTAACTCTTTCTGAAAAACCAAGATCAAACGGACACAAAGTTGCAATAATCGGTTGTGGTCCTGCTGGTATATCCTGTGCCGGAGAACTTGCAAAGATGGGATATGAAGTTACTATATTTGAAGCTCTTCACCAAAGTGGTGGTGTATTAGTTTATGGTATTCCAGAATTCAGACTTCCAGACGAAATAGTTAAACATGAAGTTGAAAACTTAATTAAAATCGGAGTTAAAATTGAAAATGATATAGTTGTTGGTAGAACTGTAACTATAGATTCTCTAATTGATGATGAAGGTTTTGAAGCTATATTCATAGGTTCTGGAGCAGGTCTTCCAAGATTTATGAACATTCCTGGAGAAAACTTAAACGGAGTTTACTCTGCAAATGAATTCTTAACAAGAAACAACCTTATGAGATCATTTGAAAGTGAATATGACACTCCAGTAGTGCTTGGTAAAAAAGTTGCCGTTATAGGTGGCGGTAATGTTGCTATGGATGCTGCAAGAGTTGCAAGAAGACTTGGTGCAGAAGTTGATATAGTATACAGAAGAACAGAAGAAGAACTTCCTGCAAGAGTTGAAGAAGTTCACCATGCAAAAGAAGAAGGAATTACATTCAAAATGCTAACTGCTCCAGTTGAAATCTTAGGAACTGAAAGCGGATGGGTTCGTGGACTTGTAAATGTTAAAAACGAACTTGGTGAACCTGATGAATCAGGAAGAAGAAAACCTGTAACAATAAAAGGTTCTGAATACGAAACAGAATATCAAACAGTTATCATGGCTCTTGGTACAAATCCAAACCCTCTAATAGCTTCTACTACAGATAACTTAGAAACTAGCAAATGGGGCGGAATTGTAGCTAACGAAGATGGTCAAACTTCAAGACAGGAAATTTTTGCCGGTGGAGACGCTGTAACTGGTTCAGCTACAGTTATCCTTGCAATGGGAGCTGGAAAAGATGCCGCTGCTGCAATTGACCAATATATAAGAAATAAATAACTAAAAAATAAGACCTCTTAGCTTAGACTAGGAGGTCTTTTAGTTTAACTATATAATTTTTATTTGATTCATTTCCATTGCTCTAAGTGCATTTTCGTGACTTTCTACACTCACTCCAGCACAACAACTCTTGTCCACTTCTATTGGTGTATTCGGTAAATACGCCTTTATTAAAAGCGCATTTGAAATTACGCAAATATCAGTACACAACCCAACCAATGTTACACTTTCTATTTCATTTTCTCTATTTAAATTTTGTAACTCTTCTCCTAACTTGATTGAGCCAAAAGTTCCCTTGTCAAAAATTTTACCTTTTATTTCCAACTCAGGGTGAATTTTCCACCCATTAGTTCCCTCAATGCAATGTTTAACGGGCAGATTTCTTCCCTCTTCAGTTTCAAGATAATTTTCCTTATGAGTATCTCTTGTGTAGTACACTTTTCCATCAAATGTATCAATTTTTTCTTTTACGTTCTTTACTATTCCAACCGCTTCTTCCGTTCCCAAACTTCCGGTTATAAAATCATTTTGCATATCTACTACAACTAAAACTTTCATCTTACACCTCTTTTAAAAACTTTAGGATCTATAATATCTGTTGGGGAGTAAATCTCTAACAGATATTTATATATGAAAAATACAAAAGCCACTTATAGGAATTTAGTCCTAAAGATCTTGTACTAAGTCCAACATAATGGAATCAGCTTATTTCATTATGTTACATAGTAGTTCACAGATAAGTTTTTAAATCAGCGCTCCACAAATTTTAAATCAAATCAAATATAGAAAACCATTATCTTTTCATAAAGTGCAGATTTAAAGATTCTCTTATTATTTAATTTTATTGATGTTAAATATAATCTGCGCAATTTCCCCTCTTGAAAGTGGTTTTTTCCCATTGAAGTTCCCATCATCCATTCCTAAAATTATTTGTGATTTAGAAAGTTCTCTAACAGCTTCGTTAGCCCACTGAGGAATTTTGTCTTGATCTTTAAATTCTTTTGCTTCACCATCAAAGTTAATTTTCTTCATTTGCTTGTAACGGTAAAGAATAGTTGCCATTTCTTCTCTCGAAATTTCTTTGTTCGGTGCAAAGTTTTTTGCATCCATTCCGTAAACAAGTCCAATTTCTTTTGCCCAATTTACATATTTCGCATAATAAGCATTAATATCAATATCTTGGAATATTTTGTCCGCAGTAAGTTTATTTACTTTTTCAAATCTTCCCAGAACAGCAATGAACTCAGCTCGTGTCATAGGTCGATTAGGTTCAAAGCGATTACCTTTTACTATATCATCAAATAGCCCATTCTCTAAACTAAAATTAATTGCTTCTTTTGCCCAATGATTAGCAATATCCGAATATTCTTGTGATTGATATCTTTTGTCTTCCTTTACTGCATTTACAGTTCGCACTGGTGTGGAATCTTGAGGAGTAGAATAATACCTGTATATATTTCGTGAAAATTCGTCTCTTTCTTTAAACCATGGTTTCTCAACTTCTGGCTCATGTGGTTTCGGAACTTCTGGTTCATGTGGTTTCGGTATTTCTGGTTCATGTGGTGCAGGAATACTTGGGTCAGGTGTAGGCGAAGGATTCTTTTGATCTGTTTCAGGTGGAGTCGTTTTTTCCTCTTGTTTTACTTCATCCAATACACGTTTTAAATCCCCAATTGCAACATTCATTTCATCTAAGGATTGTCCATTAAGTGCAGCTTCAGCAGTTTTTAGAGTGTTCTCAAATTTTTCTTTTAATTTTGAATCTGGAGACAATTTCTTTGTTTTTGCTTCTTCCACCAAAGTCTTCAGTTCTTCTCTTGCAGCCTTCAAAGTTTCTGCCTTGTTTTTTTCTCTTAGATTATCTTCATTTTTATGGATCGCTTCTTTTTTAATATCATTAATTTCATTAACACTTCCAGCTACATTCAAACGTTCTACATAGCCTTTCACTTCATCTTGTGATAAATTAGAAAGCTTTTCTACTTCCACGATTGCAGCTTTTTTTGCGGCTTCAAGATCTTCTTTTGTCCTACTTCTTTCTTCGTTGATTTTTGTGTATCTTTCAACAATTGCTGTAATTTCGGAAATGTCTCTTACTGCTTTAATTTCCTCAATAGCAGACTCTAGTTCAGATTCACTTAGTTCTTTTAAGTTTGTTACTTTTTCCAAGGCTGCAGCTTTGGCTTTAGATAAATTAATTTCTACCCCCCTCTTATATGCACTTTTTATAGCATCCATTATTTTAGCGTCTTGAATATCTTTTTTGAATTTGCTCTTATCCTCATTTGTTAAGTAAATCAAGTCATCAACTTTTTTGCTGTACTCATTTTTTGCATCTTCAAGCATCTTTTCTTGACTTATTTTCTTGCTCTCTTCTTCATATTTACTTACAATTTTATCAATTTCTACTTTATTACTTGCTTTTTTTAGTTCCTCTTCGGCTTGAGCAAGTTTTTCTTTCGGTAAGTTTGTCAGATTTTTTATTTTATTGAGAGCATCCTTCCTCTGGTCTTCAAGTATTTTTGCTTTTTCATTTTCTATGCTTTTATCTAAAGCCTTTTGATAAATGGCTTTTACAAAATTTCCTGACTCAGCTTTTTCAACTTCTTCAATAAAGGCCTTTCTATCATTTTCTGAGAGAGCATGGAGTTTATTAATTTTATCTTTTGTTTCTTCTTTCAATTTACTCAAATTATTTTTAATACCATTTTCTGCATCAAGATTTCTATATTTCTTGGAAATTTCGGCAATTTTAGAGTATTCCTTTGCCGTTTTTATTTCTTTTTCTGCCTTAGCTCTTTGTTCATCAGATAGATTATTTAAATTTTTAATTTCTTCCAGAGTTTGATTTCTAAACTTTTCAAGCTCATCTTTTTCTGAATCTTTTTTCCTTGCCTCTTGGACAAAGCCATTGATTTCTTCCTCAGTGGAGGCGCCTATTACTTTTCCTATATAATTTTGCTTAGTCTTTTCATCAAGTTTTTTTAGAGCTTCAATAATTTTTCTCGCTTCTTGACGCTTAGAAACAAGCTTATCCCTAAGGTTCGGCAGGATAATATTTTCTAAAGCATTTACTGCCCGATCCACTTCTTCTTGTGTTCTGTCTTCTTTTTCTAGGTTGTTTTTAATTGTTTCAATTTGTACTTTAAACTTTTCTTTCTTTTCATCGGGGTAGGTCTTCAGTTCTTCATAAAGTGGGCTTGCTTTTGTCATGTCTACTTTATAAGTTTCAGTCACAAGATTAGAAGAATTAAAGTTTTCACCTACTTGAGAAAATTTAAATTCCGCATTATTAGGAGTGCTTTTCGGAATAGAATAGAATAATCCGCCATCTACTAATGTAAGGTCTTGATTTAATGATGACTTATTAATAGTATATGTTTTTTTTTCATTTCCTTTTACAAGTTTAAGTTGTGGAAATTTATTTTGAATTGGTGTTGGCTCAAGATTCTTATTATCAGGAAGAGAAATAGTAAAACCTGCCGAGGCATTTGCATTTTTACGCTCTTTAAATTTTACATCAGGTGCTTCATAAGTATTCTTAAAACGCATTTTCTTGCTAATGGATTTCCCTTTTCCCTTTTCTTGATGAACAACAACAAATTCATCCCCGATATTTGCTCCATACTCAGTTTGCAACTTTTTCATTGTAAAGTCGTAGGAAATTGCATTAGCTGTATTTTTTTTATCAAATATGAATTTTTTCCATTTACCATCACTTTTGGTGTGTACAACCATTTCTATAGACCCTGTCATCTTCGAAGACATCATAATCTTATCTTTTGTTTGCTCCACAATTGGTTCTAAACTTCTTTCTCCCTTAACAGTAATATTACCTACTCTAGTCTCTTTATTTCCCTTTACAATATAAAGTTCAATTCTGTCCCCAGCAGTGAATTCTCTAAATAGCATTATAGAACTTCCTACTAGTCCCATGATTTGAACACTAGTGTAATCTTCTTTAATGTCGTCATTTTTTACAGATAATTTATCATAACAAGTGCAACATAAATAAACTCATAGCTAATCAGCTGTGTTAATATGTAAGTGACCAAACAAAACATATTAAAAGGAGTGATTAACTATGAGCTATAACCATCTTACCATAGAAGAAAGATCTTGTATTTACCAATTTTTAAATTTAGGAATGAGTATAAGGAAAATTGCACAAGCACTTAAAAGGTCACCTAGTACAATATCTAGAGAAATTAAAAGAAATTCATCTAAGATAAAAGTTAGTAGGGGAAGTTACACTAAGTACTTTCCGATAAAGGCAAATGATAAATATATTGATAGAAGAAAAGACTGCCATAGAAAAAGTAAATTTTCTAAAGATGTTATTGATTATTTAACTGTAAAGATTAACGAACATTGGTCCCCTGAACAAATATCAAATAGAAACACAAATGAGATTCATGAATTACCATCTACATCAACGATATATAGAATGATACACGCCAAAAAGCTGCCAAAAACTAGTATGAAAAATTTGAGAAGAAAAGCTAAATTTAAAAGGCCAGCAGAAGAAAGAGGAAAATTCAATGATAAAGGTAGAACAATTAAGAAAAGACCTAAAGAGATATACAGAAGGCAAGAATTAGGCCACTGGGAAGCAGATACAGTGGAATCAGGCAGATTAGATCATAAAAGGAAAAGTAGATGTTGTTTCGTAACTTTAGCAGAAAGAAAATCTAGATATTATATAGCAATCCTAGTTGAAAATAGAAAGTCGGAAAGCGTAACACCAGCAATAATAAATGCATTAAAAGATTATCCAAAAGAATTAGTAAAAACAATAACCTTTGATAGAGGTAAAGAATTTTCAGAATTTGAGAAAATAGAAAAAGAATTAGGATGCAAAACTTATTTTTGTGATCCCTATTGTGCATGGCAAAAAAGGTACAAATGAAAATAGTAACGGACTTTTGAGGGAGTTTTATCCTAAGGGTATGGATTTATCAGAAGTGAATATTGATGAATTAAATTATAACTTAAGTTTAATGAATAATAGACCTAGAAAATGTATAAAATATAAAACACCTAAAGAAGAACTTTTTGGTCTCTTACCATAGGTGTTGCATTTGATTTGACAATTCGTCTACAGAATTAACTAGGGTTTTTTTTAGTTGTTCATTACCGATAATAAGCTTCATTAGAAGTCTATCTCCAAAAGCAAGTTTATTATCGTCCATTAATTTTTTTGTATTTATATGAAGTTTTGTATCACCAATCTCAGGTGCTTTTGAGAAATACATTCTCATTTCCAATTCTTGACTTTGAACCTTTGCTTTATCCAATGTTTCTGACGCTGCTTGGACAATGTTATTAGGTAATGATGTCGCAATTGTGGCGATACTCATTGCTAAAGCGAGTGTTCGAATATTTTTTTTGCTTATTCTCATAGGCTCTCCTTTTAATTTATTTTTTTCAATTCATAATATAATAGATTCTTTTTAACTGTCAATAAAATTTTTACATTTTCTCAAAAAATTTTATGTAAAAAAATTAAAAGTAACTTCTAGGAATTTAGTCATATATATAATGAGTAAAAAGAAGTCTTGGATGTGGATATAGGTGAAAAATAATAATATTAATTTGTTAGCTTTTTATGATCTACTTTCAAATAGAATTTAAGTCCATTATTCTAGACTTCTAAAAATTAATGGTAATCATATCCCTAGTAAAAAATATACTATTAATTTAAGAAAAAAAGTATGATTGTTAGTCTTGTGGTCGTCCTTTTGAAAGAGATTTTGATTTTATTGCTTAATCCTAGTGCCGTGAATAATATGCTTGTTTTTACTACTCTTGCTGAGTTTGACGAGTCTATTCTATCTTTTCTATTCCTAAAAACTTTAATATTTCTTCTAAGCTTAGAACCTATTTTAAGAGAAGCAGGAGTCTATTAAGAAGGCCTGCTTATATTCTAACTTCTGATTTAAAAAATATTTTTACTTGTAAGTAATGATGGGGAAATGGATAAAAAATTCAAAACCCTAGTGTTTTTTGTTTCCTATGTTCATTTTTAGAATTATTAGTTGCTTTAGAATTGATAGTTTGATTAGCATATATGTTCTAATTTCTACATAAAAAGAGAGACTCGAGTTAACAAGTCTCCCCAATATTTGATATAGAGCCAAACTTTATCTCCTTAGTATCTCCTACAATCTTAATTTCAACTAAATTATTCTCCTTCAAATTATTTAAAGTATTCTTTACAAGCTCCTCATCTGTAAATAACTCATATATCTCAGGCAAAAACACTCTCTTGTATTTCTTTATAAAATCAAAAATATTTTCTTCACTCTGCTCTATTTCAATTGGTTTTAAATCTGAATGCTCAAATATAAAATTTAACAATTCTTCTTTAGATTTATATCCTTTAATAAGAAATTCTCTTCCCTTTTCATTAACATACATAAAATTTGGAAAAGCTTCAAGCCTTCTGTCAAAAGTGCTCATCCTATCTTCTAAGAAACTTTGATTAGAATTTTCTTCAAAACTTTCTAAAAACTCTTCAAAGTCTATTCCAACTTCATTTAAAAGTGGTTCAATGTTTTTTACTTGCATAGTATCTATTCCATCAACTATTGTGGCTTCTCTTAATTTTCTTAAAAATAAATTTGCCTTATCAGACGAAGTTTCTCTTGCTGCAATAAAAAACTTATCCAATTTATTTGTACTCGGATTTTCTCTTGAAAGTAAATTCGGAATATCTTTAGACACAGGCATCTTGTGAATTGTTGAACCAGCTGTCCAAATTCGTCTTAGTATTCCATTTGCCGTTTCATTTGAGTCCTGATCTTTCATGTTCATAGGCAAAATATCATGGTAATCAGAAATCATTCCTCCCATTATATTTTCAAATTCAATTTTATTTCCAAATAAATAATCTATTGCTCTTAATACTTTCTCTTGCCCCCAAGACCATGTGCATACAACATCTGAAAAAATATATATCTTCATAACTCTACCTCAATTTAAATTTCATACTCATACTATTATAGCCTATCATCTATTTTTATAAAATGTTTATACATTTTTTATATGTAACTGTTATTTTAAATTTTATCTAACAAATCCCTTTATATAGACGTTTATACCCCTATGATGAAGTTTTCTATATATTGTATTTATCACACTTTCTAATTGAATATCACCACCATATATAGTATACTAATTGAAGTAAATAAAAGATGAAAACTATGAGATTGAAAGGATTGGGTGGCAATGTTAGAGGTTATTAAGAGAAATGGCAAGAAAGCTGATTTCAATAGGGAAAAAATAGAAATTGCAATTGAGAAAGCAATGAACTCAATGAGCGGAGTTTGCATAGAAGGACAAGCTGAAAAAATAGCTTTAGAAATTGAAGAGCAAGCTATGCTAAGTAAAGAACCAATGTCTATTTCAACAATAGAAGAGCTTGTATATTATAAATTGATTGCATATAATAACCCAGCCACTGCAAGAGCTTACGAAAATTATAAGGCTGTGCAATCCTATAAGAGAGAACAAAATACAACAGATAATGAAATATTGGGTTTATTAAATCAAACTAATGTAGACATAATGGATGAAAATTCAAATAAGAATGCCATCATAGCCTCAACTCAACGTGACTTAATTGCCGGCGAAGTTTCAAAAGACATTGCTAAACGTAAAATGATTCCGGCTGATTTGGTTGATGCTCATGAATGTGGAGCAATTCATATACATGATATGGACTACATAATTCAACCTATCTTTAATTGTTGCTTAGTAAATATTAAAGATATGTTAGACAACGGAACAGTAGTCAATGGAAAAATGATTGAAACTCCTAAATCTTTCCAAGTTGCTTGTAATGTTATGACTCAAATCATAGCTCAAATAGCATCTAATCAATATGGTGGACAAAGTATAAACATAGCTTGTCTTGGAAAATATTTAAGACGTTCTTATGACAAAAACTTAACTCTTGCCATAGATACGCTTGGAGATATAAAACTTGCTGAAAAAATGGCAACAAAAATGACTCAAAAAGACTTGGAAAGTGGAATTCAAACTATCCAATATCAAATAAATACTCTAATGACATCAAATGGTCAAGCTCCTTTTGTAACTCTATTTATGCAACTTGAGGACAATGACCCTTACATTGATGAAATTGCTCAAATTATTGAAGAAATTTTAAAACAAAGAATACAAGGTATTAAAAACGATGCGGGTGTTTATGTTACACCAGCATTCCCTAAATTAATCTATGTGCTTGACGAAAACAATGTTAAGCCGGATTCTAAATACTACTATTTAACTTCATTAGCTATTAGATGTACTGCTAAGAGAATGTATCCAGATTACATTTCTGCTAAGAAAATGAAGAACAACTACGAAGGAAATGTATTTAGTCCTATGGGATGTCGTGCATTCTTACCACCTTGGAAAAATAAAAAGGGTGCTTACCAATTTGAAGGACGATTCAACATGGGTGCTTGCTCATTAAACTTACCTCAAATAGCAATCCTTGCCAGCGGAGACGAATCAAAGTTCTTTGAAATATTAGAAAAGAGACTTGAACTTGTTAAGAGAGTTGGACTTTTGAGATATGAACACCTAAAGAAAGTAAATTCAGACTCTTCACCTATTCACTGGCAACACGGTGCCATTGCAAGACTTGGAAAACATGAGTCAATAGCTCCACTTCTTGAAAACGGATATTCTACTGTTTCTATGGGGTACATTGGAATATATGAAGCAACTTACTTAATTAAAGGCGTTTCTCATACAGACCCTAAGGGATATGATTTTGCAATGAAAATTATGGACAGCTTAAACAATGCTGTTAAGAGATGGACTGAGGAAACTGGTATTAAGTTTACTCTATATGCAACTCCTGCTGAGTCACTTACAAATAGATTTGCAAGCATAGACAGGGATAGATTTGGAGTTATAGAAAATGTAACTGACAAAGGCTACTATACAAACTCTTTCCATGTTGATGTAAGAGAAGATATATCTGCTTTTGAAAAATTTGCCTTTGAATCTAAATTCCAAGACAGATCAACTGGTGGATGTATATCCTATGTTGAAATTCCTAACATGTCACATAACTTAGAAGCACTTGAAACTATAGTTAGATACATCTACGACAACATTCAATATGCAGAATTCAACACTAAGAGCGATTACTGTGCAGAATGTGGCTATGATGGAGAAATCAAACTAAATGCCGATCATGAATGGGAATGCCCACAATGTCATAATAAAGATAAATCTACTCTAACTGTTGTAAGACGTACTTGCGGCTACCTTGGAGAGAACTTCTGGAATGAAGGAAGAACTAAGGAAATCAATGATAGAGTGTTGCATATCTAATGCGCTACGGACAAATAAGACGATATGATGTTGCAAATGGCCCTGGAATAAGAACAAGTTTCTTTGTAACTGGTTGCACTCACCACTGCCCTGAATGCTTTAATCAAGAATATCAAGATTTTAAAGCCGGAGAGCTTTGGACAGACGAACAAACGTCTGAAGTTATAGAGCACTTAACTGAGTCTGTTAACAACGGGCTAACTATACTTGGTGGCGAACCGTTTCAAAATGTTCCCGACCTTACATCCGTTGTAAAAAAAATAAAAAAATATACCAACAAGTCCATTTGGATTTATTCCGGATATACATTTGAACAAATATTAGAAAACGATAAAAAATTTGAACTCTTAAAACTTTGCGATGTGCTCGTAGATGGTCTATTTGTAAATGAATTAAAAGATTTAAGTTTAAAATTTAGGGGTTCATCAAATCAGAGAATTATAGATATAAAAAAATCACTTGAACTAAATCAAGTGATCATATACGAAATATAAAGGAGCTATGTAGCTCCTTTTTATATGTTTTCTATTTCTTTCAACAGATTAATTGATTCTATAACTGTCATTGCAGCATCGTATCCTTTGTTTCCCGCTTTTGTTCCCGCTCTTTCTATGGCCTGCTCTATAGATTCTGTTGTGAGAACTCCAAATGCAACTGGCAAGTTTGTATCCAAAGATATCTTCGCCACGCCTTTTGAAACTTCACTACATACATAATCGAAGTGTGGTGTACTACCTCTTATTACTACTCCAAGACATATAAATGCCATCATAATTTTGTGTATTGGCCAATTTTTGTGCGAAAAGTGGTATCTCAAATGCTCCCAGCACCCAACATACTGTTATATTTTCTTCTTCTAATTCATGTCTTTTTAAACAATCCACCGCTCCCCCGAATAGCTCAGATGTTATAAATTCATTAAATCTACTGGCTACAATTGCAACTTTACTTCCCTTTGCTGAATAATTTCCCTCTAAAATTCTCATTACATTAAATGAAACAAAATCATAATTTCTACACAAAAAAACCGAAGCTCTTAGAGCTCCAGATGGATGACAAATTAAGACAAAACAATTATAAATCCACAAGAGCGTGAAAATATAATTATCTCCCCTAAATATTCTTCTCCCATCCGGACTATACCGTCGGTATCGGAATTTCACCGATTCAATCTTTCGACTCGTGGACTATCACCACCGGTGAGGAATTGCACCTCGCTCTGAAGAAATATGAAAATGTTTTTCTATTTGTTAATAAAATAACATGTTTGTTAAAAAAAGTAAAGCTATTTTCTATTTTAAATGGTTCACAAGTCTAAAATTTGCTATAATTATAAAGGTTATGTTTATAATAAATTAGTTGGAGGAATTTAATGGATCAAACAATTACTCTTGCTGAAATTAATTGGCAATTAATAGCAGGAGGTCTAGCACTTTTCCTATATGGTATTAAACTTATGGGAGATGGTTTGACAAATTTTGCTGGAACTAAAATTAGAAGTTACATTGAAAAATATACTTCTTCTCCAATCAGCGCAATATTTGTCGGTATACTCATGACGGGTATAATGCAATCATCATCAGCCACTACAGTAATCGCTATAAGTTTGGTTAGATCCGGACTTATGAATCTTAAACAAGCCATAGGTATAACTCTTGGTGCCAACATCGGTACTACAGTAACTGCTATACTTATCGGTTTTGATTTAGACTACTTAGCCTATTTTATTATCTTGATTGGTGTTTTAATCTATATGTTGGCAACAAAAAAGAAAAGCACTTATGCGGGTGAAATAATAATAGGATTCGGTCTACTATTTATCGGTCTTAATATGATGGGTGGAGCTCTAAAAGATTTAAAAAACATTGCAGGATTTGAATCTTTTGTAGTAGAAATGTCAACAACACCAGTCTTAGGTGCTATTGTCGGAGCTATTGTAACTGGTATAATTCAATCTTCCAGTGCTATCGTAGGTATTGTTCAATCCCTATATCAAACTGATGCCCTAACTTTAAAAGCATCTCTTGGTTTGGTATTCGGTGCCAACATCGGTACTACTATCACAGCTCTTTTAGCTTCTATCGGTGGTACTGTTTCCGCTAAGAAAACTTCTCTATTCCACATTATATTTAACGTTGGAGTATCTATAGTATTTTTAATTTTAATAACACCTTACTATCATCTTTTATTGTTCATTACCGAAAAATTTGAACTTAACAAGATGATGACTATAGCTGTTGGACACTTCATGTTTAACTTCTTAGGTATGCTTATATTCTTACCATTTATTTCCAAATTTGGTGAAGTACTTGATAAGTTAATGCCTGGTAAAGATGAATTGGCCATTGATTACGGTAAAGTTGAATTTGATGAACAAATGATTAAGAACTTCCCAGCCGGAGCCCTTAAACAAGCTAGACTTGCCATAGAGTCTGCTTCTACACTTGCTCTTCAAACTCTTCAAACATCTCAACAGTATTTAGAAACTGGAGATAGAAAATATTTCGAAAAAGTAAATCAAATTGAAGATATTGTGAATGCACAAGATACGGAAATAGCAACCTATCTTCTAAAAATATCCAAAGAAAATCTATCTTCTGATATGATTCTTGAATATTCAGTTGATTTACAAGTTCAGAAAAATTTTGAAAGAATTTCTGACTTGGCTCAAAACTTAGCTGAATACTATGCAATGATTTTTGATGCCGGAGAAAAGATTAGTGAAGATGCAATAGAAGAGTTAAGAGATGTATATGATTTAATTAGCAAAATATATATCAATGCGGTTGATGTCTTTAAAACTAATGATATATCTCTATACGACACAATGAAAGATGATGAAAACAAATTAAATCAATTAGAATACAGATTGAGAGAGTCTCACTTTAACAGACTTACTACAAGACACGTAAAGGCCACTGTTGAAACTTCTCTTTTTGTAGACATCATCGGTACGCTTGAAAGAATTGGGGACCATGCATTCAACATAGCGCGTATAACTTTCAAGCCAATCAAGACACATGATGAAAAAGCTGATCCTGCAGAATTTTTTGAATAAATGTATTATATACTTTTAAAGAAAATATCAAAGGGGCTGTTGCAAAAGTCCTAAAATAAAAAAGACGAGGAAACTAAAAAATCCTCGTCTTTTTTGATAAAATGTATTTATGAAAAAAATAAAAATACATCATCATTAACTAATATACACTAGTTAATGACACAATACAATTAAAATTAAACTTTAATACAGAAATATATATCCAAGATGATGTAAAATTAAGACTTGTAAAAAATATAATCGAAAGGATGAATCTATCAGAACTAAAAAAAGTCTACTCATCATACGGAAGAAAGCCAACTGTAAACCCGGTAACAATGCTAGAAATACTAATATATTGCTATTCAGAAGGAATACTCTCATCAAGAGAAATAGAAAAATCTTGTAAATATGATCTAAGAATAAAATACTTACTCAATGAAGAACAAGCACCTGACCATAGCACAATAAATAGATTTATACAAAAAATACTAAAACTAACTCCAGATCTACTTAATCAAATGGTCAAAATATTAATAGAAGAAAAACAAATAGACCTATCAAGCATATACATAGATGGAACAAAGATAGAAGCCTATGCAAATAGATATAGCTTTGTATGGAGAGGAAGTATTGAAAAATATCAAGAAAAGCTAAGAATTAAAGCTATAAAACACTTAGGACTTAATGAAAATTCAACAGCAGAAGAAGTCCTTGAAGTAGTAAGAACAGTTTTTAACTCAATTGCAAAAGAATGTATAGATAAAAATATAGAATTTGTATATGGACAAGGAAAAAGAAAAAACAAATTCAACGAGATTGTGAAATGCTAAAAGACTGGAAAGAAAAGTTTGAAAAATACAAAGAACATCTAGAAATAATGGGAGAGAATAGAAACTCATACTCAAAAACAGATTATGATTCAACATTTATGCGAATGAAAAAAGACCATATGAAAAATGGTCAACTAAAACCGGTATACAACATACAACTAGCAAGTGCATCAGGATTTATCATAGGATAAAACATATCGCACCATCCAAATTGCATATATACATTAAATCCATTCCTAAATAAATTAGCTTCAAAAATAATAAAAAATAACTTAGAAATCATAAAATACAAAGCTGCTTAAGAAAAAAATTTCAAAAAGTATAGCTTTATTAAGTGTACCCAATTTTAAGAAAAAACGAGATAAACCTGTCTTAAAAATTATTTTAAACAACAAATACAATGGCTAAATTTAAATATTTAATAAAAAAGAGGATGAGGAGAATAGATTTACCTATTCTGCAACAGCCCCTTTATTTTATATATAGTATTAATTAGTCCTTATTCACTTCTATTAATAGATTATATGAAATCACTAAATAACATCTACATGGCGACCTAAATTTAATAAAATTTTTATATCGTGAACTTGAAAAATATAAATTGTCTAATTTTAATTGGTTTGAATATTCAGTATCTCAAAAAGAATTACTTTATAATTTAGTGTTATTAAACATTGATATTAATGCTCTTATTGAATATGATTATAACAAGCAACAACTTAATTTACTTGCATAAAGTTGCTTAAAAATCACGGAGAATTTAAATTTTCAGCTTTTAATAATTCTACTTTTTGGGAAGATATGCTAGTAATAATTGAAAATAAAAAATATTTAATAACTAAAGAAGAAAATAATATAATCTATTCTACAGAATATGTATGTATAAAAACAAATTTTTTTAAAACTGATATAACTAATAAAAAAACTTTTAACGATATCTTTAATAGATGAATAAACTGAGTATACTAAATAATCCTTTAAAATAGTACTCTCAGTTATTATTCATATTTATTTTTTATTTCTTGCCTTCTTTGATATTATCATATGCCTTAAAATTATACCTACTAACACTATAGTATTAAAAATAGAAATAATTAATCTATATTTAATATTTTCTAAATTCATAGAAATATAATAACTCATTGGAATAAGCCCGATAAATACTATTTCTAAAATAGCTAATTTATTTAAGCTTATATCCCCAAATCTTTTTAAGATTAGCAGTGTCAAAGCTATGAATAGTAATGAAATAGCTATTATAACATTAGATTTAGAAATTAATCCTATATTTAGGATAATATATGTTAAGGTTAATAGTAAGTATTTTTTCTTATTTTCATTCATTTTATCTTTCACTAATCAATTCAAGGGCGTATTGTAGATTAGGATATATCTGCGAACTCAGTGCATTAGAAATTCTATGATTTCCCCACATATTACTATTATATCCGTCATAATATGTTTCTCCTGTATGATATTTTTGATCTGTCACATAATATTTGTGTCCTGTTAAAGACCCTGAACCCATTCCTCTTGAATCTTTTCCTCTAATATAATATGTTGTAACTCTCGCATTAACATTTGTAGATAAAACTCCTTTTATAAATCCCCCTGCTATAGTTATTCCAGCACTTTGAAGAATACCGGCTAATACTCTATTCGCAATTGCCCCTGTTAAATTTAGACCACCAGCAAGAATAGAAACTACATCTACTATAGCAGCTTCTTTAGTGTTTATTTGATAAGAAGTATTAATTGTAGTTTCACTACATGATACATCTATATAATAATTTTTATAGGCTGTCGAATTGTTATGTGATAAAAAAGTAGCTCTACCTAAATTGCCCCCTGCACTTAAATTGTATGTAGCCACCTTATTATGTGAGCTATCATACTGTTCAACATTTATTGTTGAATCATCTACTATCGCAACTTTATCTAAAACACCATCAATATATCCTCGAATGTATTCTTTACCATCTTCAGAGTAAGCCTCAACTACATTTCTACCATCCCCATATTCAACTTTTGAATAATTTTCTTCCATAACTGTGTCACTATTGCTAGCAAAAACCATGGCTGGTACAAAAACTTGTATTATATAGCTAATAAAAAAGCGGAAACTGTTTTATTGAATTTATAATATTTTAACATTTCATTCTCCTTTCAAAGTTTACATCTTATTGTTTTTTTATCTTTCTTTTAATATGTACAATGGAATCTCCTCCTTAATACAAGTGTCCTATATTTATTACTAATAATAGTATTACCATAAATATATCTATATGAATAGTCTGTTAATAATTTTATTTAAATGTTATAATATAATTTAGTGTTGTAAATTTAAAAATTCATAAATTTGGTGTCAAAACCCAAAAAATATTTTCTACTTTACTATAGCCATATTTGCCATCCAGTTTACAATTAGATTTTATATTCTAATTGTAGTATATAAAAAATAGAGCCTTTAAAAGGCTCTACTTAAGTAAATTATAATTCAGCTATTGCTTCTATTTCAAGAAGACCATTTTTAGGAAGTTTTCCAACTTCTACACAAGATCTAGCTGGTTTGTGATCTCCAAAGAATTCAGTATAAACTTCGTTTACTGCTGCAAAATCAGCTATGTTATCTAAAAAGATATTAACTTTAACAATCTTATCAACGCTTGATCCAGCTTCTTCAACGATAGCTTTTACGTTATCTAAACTTTGTTGAGTTGCTTTTTTGATGTCATCAGTTACTAATTCACCTGTTTCTGGAACTAATGGAAGTTGTCCTGAAGTAAATACTAAATTACCAACAATTGTACCTTGTGAATATGGACCTACTGCTGCAGGTGCCTTTTCTGTTTGAATTATTTTCATATGTCCCCCTTATCCTTAAAGTTGTCACTATTAGACCAAAGTCTTTCGATGTTATAATATTCCCTTTCATCCTTGTGGAATACATGTACTATTATATCATCAAAATCTAATAGAATCCACCTCATTGAATTTCTACCTTCTTTGTTAGTAGGTTCAAATCCAGCTTCTGCCATCTTATCTTCAACTTCATCTGCTATTGCAGAAACTTGGTTTGATGAATTTCCACTTGCTATGACAAAGTATTCTGCAATACCTGACATCTCTTGAATATCCAAAACTTGAATATCCATACCTTTTTTATCTTCACATGCATTTTTTATAATTTCAAGTTTCTTGTTTATCATTTATTCTCCTTGCTTTAAATCTAATTCTCTAAGCAATTTCTCTGTACCTTTCTCATCTAAAAAGAAATAAGAAATTTTATTCTTATACCCTGCTCTACCTGGTAAAGTATGTTTTTCTATATTTTCCATTTTAAAGTTCCCAACATTCTTACCCAACTTTATTACAGTTGAAAAAGGCATATTGGTATCGGTATATTGCTCATATGCTTGTAATAAAAGTGGTGCTTTAAGCCAAGTCTTAGGTTCTTTCAACTTTGCTAGGAATGCCCCTGCAAATTGTTGTTGAGCTTCCACTCTTCCTAAATCTTGGTTTGCATAACCTTTTCTAAATCTCAAAAACTGAATTGCTTCTTCTCCATTTAAAGTTTGAAGTCCCTTTTTAAGATCTATGTGTAAAGGTGGATCAGACCATTCATCGTTGTATTTCATGTCCATTGGAACATCCACTTCCACTCCGTCTACTACATCTGTAACTTTTTTTACAAAGCCATAGTCAACTACAACATAGTTTTCAATCTCTGTCCCCAAAGTATCATTTATAGTTTGAAGAGTCAATTTAGGACCACCAAAATTGAATGAATGATTTAATTTTTGTCTTCCATGTCCTTCTATTTTAGCATAAGTATCACGAGGAACGGAAATTATATCTGTTTGTCCTGTCTCAGTATTCATGCTAACTATCATCATGGTATCTGAACGTGTGCCATTTTCAATGTTTTTTACATCCTTTACGTCCACTCCCATAACTACAAAAGTTTCTCTTTTATTACTATCGTTAAAAACTTCATTAAAGAAATCACTAGGATTTTCAATATGGTTTTTTAATATAAAATATCCAATTGAACCTACAAAGATAATAATAAGAATTAACAATGTAGCAAAAAATGCTTTAAAAAACCTTGCCATTTTTCATCTCCAATAGATAATTTCTAGCATCAAATGTATATTTTGCAATATAATTCATCTTATTTGCCAAAAATAAAATTGTATTATTTAAACTTTCAAGCATAGCCAAGTCGATGTCTTCATAACTCAACTTGCGAGCTCTTTCAACTCCATCAAAATTTCGCATAGGCTCTATATAATCTGCTAAATATATAACTTTTTCTAGCATACTCATATTAGCTCTGCCAGTGGTGTGAAATCTTATTGCATCTAAAATTTCAATATCGTCTATACCATATCTTTTATTTGCTATTTCTGCTCCTAAAAAAGAATGTATTATTTGAGGTGAGTAGTGCATATCATGAGTTAACTCAAAATTGTACTCTCTACATTTTTCCAAGAGTTTATCTAAATCTCTTATCTTAGCACAATCGTGAAGCATTCCGGCTATTTTTGCCTTTTCAGGATCCACTCCATGTGCTATAGCAAGTTTTTGAGCTTCTTCTGAAACTCTTATGGTATGTTCAAATCTCTTTTCACCTATTAGCGAAATAATTTCATCTCTATATTTTTCTATCACTTGTACAATTCCTTCTCTTTTATATAGTCTATAACCTTGTCTGGAATGAGATACTTCACTGACTTGCCTTTAGAAATTCTATTTCTCAAATCAGTTGATGAAATTTCATAAAGAGGAGTTTCAACTATATGGATTTCAGCTTTATATTTTTGCTTTAAATATTTAAGTTCCAAATCCAATATTTGAGTGGATACATATTCCGGACGTATTGCACATATAAATTCGACTTTTTCAAATAGCAAATCTATTTTCTTCCATGTCTTTAACTGAAATAAAGTGTCCGAACCGATTATAAAATAAATTTTGCCATCTAATTCCTTTTCAAGCTTTGTTATAGTGTCTACTGTGTAGCTTATATCGCTATTTCTAACTTCGATATCTGATATTGAAAAATATTGATTTTCTTCAACTGCAAGCTCCACCATTCTATATCTAAGCTCTGCATCAGTGGTCTTCTTATGAGGAGGATTGCCAGTTGGAACAAATATTATTTCGTTCAACTGCATATCCTCTCTAATATATTCACTTATCATTAAATGTCCAAGATGTATAGGATTGAAAGTCCCACCCATTATGCCATACTTTTTCATTAGCTTAACCTTATAATTCTATTTTTTTGTTTTCCTTAGATTCTCTATAAATAGTAAGTTTATTTCCTATTTGTTGCACAAACTCAGCATTTGTAGCATCTAATATCTCTTCCACAATTTCTCTTGCTTCCACGGGTGAATTTTTTAGTACTGTTATCTTTACCAATTCATGGTCTTCTAAGCTCTTATCTATTTGAGATAGCATTCCATCTCCAATTCCACCCTTGCCAACTTGAATTAATGGATTTAAAGTGTTGGCAATAGACTTTAAATATGATCTTTGTTTACCTGTTAACATTTTTCTCCTATTCAAAGAACTCAAATTCGTAGTCTCCGATGAATACTGAATCACCTTCGCCTACTCCAAGTTCTTTAAGTTTATCTACTACTCCGTTCTTTCTCAAGTTTTCTTGGAAATAACGAAGTGAATCTCTATCTTCGAAATTAGTAGACCTCAACAATTTGTCTATATAAGGTCCATCTACAATATACTCACCGTTTTCAGTATATACCTTGATTCCCTCTTCACGAACTTCTTCTTCAACGTGCACTTCATCATATGTTTCATACTCTTCTTCTACATTTTGAAGTTCTGTATAAACAGCTTTCATAAGTTCATTAAGATTTTCGGTAGTTGCTGCTGAACCAGTAAAGATTTTATAATCTGATAATTCTTCTTTAACTCTCTCAACATTTTCTTCACCACCTGGTATATCTGTCTTATTTAAAAATATAATTTGCTTCTTTTGTGAAAGTCTTTCATTATAATTTTTTAATTCTTCATTAATCTTGTAAAAATCTTCAATAGGATCTCTACCTTCTTGACCTGAAGCATCTATTACATGTATAAGCACCTTAGTTCTCTCAACATGCTTTAAGAATTCATCTCCAAGTCCGATACCTTCACTAGCGCCTTCTATAAGACCCGGTATATCGGCAAGTACAAAACTCATTTCACTTCCAAGGCTCACAACACCAAGATTTGGTGTAAGAGTAGTGAAGTGATAGTTTGCAATCTTAGGTTTAGCTGCTGTCACAACTGATAGCATAGTTGACTTCCCAACATTTGGAAAACCTACTAACCCAACGTCTGCAAGCATCTTCAACTCTAAAATTACTTCTCTTTCTTCTCCTCTTGTACCAGCTTGTGCAAAAGAAGGAGCTTGTCTTGTAGAAGTGGTAAATTTAGCATTACCCTTTCCTCCACGGCCACCTTTACAAATCGTATATTCATCGTCAACATTTTTTAAATCGACAATTACACCACCTGATTTTGCATCTTTTACAAGAGTACCAACTGGAACACGCAAGACTATATTTTCTCCATCTTTACCAAACTTTAGTTTGTTCATTCCGTTTCCGCCGCTTTCAGCTTTGTAAACTCTTTGATATCTAAAGTCCATAAGAGTATGAAGACCTGAGTCTGTTCTAATTATGATGTCGCCACCACGGCCTCCGTTTCCTCCGGCAGGTCCTCCAGCTGGCTCATATTTTTCTCTTCTCCAAGCCACAGCTCCATCTCCGCCATGACCTGCTTGTAATTTTATCTCTGCTCTATCTATAAACATATTTCATCACTCTTTAATTATATCATCTAAATCTAACCAAACTTGTTAAGTTAAAGCTAAGATTTCTATAATATTTCTAAGAAAAAAAGCCGTAGGTTTCTACGACTTTTGTGTTTAAGCGTAAACGCTAACTATCTTTTTGTTACCTCTGCCTTTAGTTTCGAATTTAACTACTCCATCTGCTGTTGCAAATAGTGTATCATCGTTACCACGCATAACGTTTAGTCCCGGATGGAACTTAGTACCTCTTTGTCTTACAATAATGTTGCCGCTAAGTACAGGTTGTCCGTCACTTCTCTTAACTCCAAGTCTCTTAGAATTAGAATCACGACCGTTCTTTGATGAACCTACACCCTTCTTAGAAGAGAATAACTGTAAATCAAACTTTATCATTATCCCACCTCCTGTGAGTTGTTATCTACTTTAAGCATTACATGCTCTGAGTAATTTTTTTCAAGCAAGCTTATTCCTTCTTTTAAAAACAAGAAACTGTCTTGCATTTTTTTATAATCAGATTTATTTTTGAAAATAATTTTTAAATATCCTGAGTCCTGTTCATCGTATATATCTTCTTCTGCAATACCCAAATTGTTTATCGCTTGAAAATATAGCGTTTGAGTGAGAATAGAAACTCCCGCACAAACTATATCATACTCAGAATCTCCATAATCTGCATGACCTGTAGATTTGAAACCAAAATATAAATTATTTTCTCTATAGAGAGTTACCTCAACCATTAGTTAATAGCACTGATTTCTACTAATGTGTATGGTTGTCTGTGTCCTCTTCTTTTTCTTTCGTTCTTCTTTGATTTGTATTTGAAAACAACAATTTTCTTATCCTTAGCTTGTGCAAGAACTTTAGCTTCTACTTTAGCTCCTTCAACGTAAGGTTTACCGATTTTTGTAGTTTCTCCACCAACGATTAGGACTTTGTCAAAACTTACATTAGCGCCTTCTTCAACGTCTAATTTTTCAACTTTTACCTTATCGCCAACTTTTACTTGGTATTGTTTACCACCTGTTTCAATTACTGCGTACACTTGTAGCACCTCCTCATTTTTAAGACTCGCCTAATAGGTAATTAAATTTTGCACCTAGTTCGTGCGGTTACTCTTGGTATATTAACACAAAGACTTGTATTTTGCAACAAAAAAAGCAATTTCAAACTCACTTTTTTAAACTATTTTTTATTTTTAACTCTTTAAAATATTTATAAGTTAAATAGCCAAGATATATAAGAAATAAAAAACCAAAAATTATTTGCGTATGTCTACTAAATAAATCAGTAAAATAAAATATAATTCCCATCAGCAAGATTACTAAACCAAAGCTATAATTTTTCAATTTTTATTCCCCTCTCTTTTATATAGTCTAATACTCCACCTTATCCAAAATACCCTTTAACTTTGAAATAGTGAGTCCATAGTTTGTAACTGGTATGTTGGAAATCTGTGCCTTTTGAATTCTGCTCATAACCCTTGCTCTGTTAAACATACAACTTCCACACATAATTATTAAGTCGTAGTCCAACTCGCTTGGAAAATCAAGCCCTCTTGAAAAATCTATTTGCATCTCTCCATACTTAGCTCTTAGCATCTTTGGGATTTTTATTCTGCCTATGTCTTCTTCAAGTGGAGCATGTGTACAAGCTTCTGATATCAATACTTTTGAGTTCTCATTTAATAGATCTATTTGATTAGCACCTTTTACAAGCTCTTCTATATCGCCCTTTGCTCTTGCCATTAATATGGAAAATGAAGTTATCTTAGAGTTTTCAGGTTTTAGTTTATATACTTCTGCAAAGACTTGCGAATCTGTTATTATCATGTCAGGTTCGTCTTTTAAAAGATTTAAAGTCCTTTCTAAGTCATCTGTCTTGCAAGAAAAAACAGAACACCCTAAGTCGAGGAGCGCCCTCATTGTTTGAACTTGTGGCAAAATCAGTCTGCCCTTAGGAGCTTGTAGGTCTTGTGGCATTACCAACACTACAGCTTCTCCACCAAATAACAGCCCATCTAATAGAGGCCTTTCCCCTATCAAATCTTTTGCAACTTCTCTTATCTTTAATAAAATTTCCTCTTTATTAAATTTGATATATCCATCTCTTTTTAAATTAGAATTATTTATTTTTATCAAAGGTTTTTTTACAGACTCTAAGCTGTTTAGTAGTTCGTCGTTTGGATTGTCCCTTTCCACGTAGATAAGTATGTCGCACTCTTCTAAAACTTTTTTAGTACGCTCCATCCTCTTTTCTCCAAGTTCTGAACTGTCGTCAAATCCGGCTGTGTCGATTAGGGTTGTCGCTCCTACCCCTTGAATTTCCATTGGTTTATAAACCGGATCGGTTGTCGTCCCCGATACATTGGAGACAAGAGAAGTTTCTTGACCTGTGAGCAAATTTACAAGTGTAGACTTACCTGAATTTGTATTCCCAAAAATGCCTATGTGAATTCTATTTCCCTTGGGAGTTTTCATCCCCTTAGAATCTAAAATCTCTTTCTCCATTTTTTATTTTCTCCAAGTATTCTTTAGTTCTCTCTCTAACTCTATCGTTCTTTATCACTTTTAGATTTTCTTCGATTGTTTTCTTTCCTTCTTCAAGTGTTTTTTCATTTCCATAGTCACACATGTATTCTTCAAGAGTTATAAGTGCATTTGGATGGCAACAGTTCACTATTTGCCCACTCTTTAATAAACTCATAAATCTGTCTCCAGTTCTGCCCTCTCTGTAGCAAGCCGTACAAAAACTTGGTATGTATCCAAGTTCAAGCAACCAATTTACAACTTCTTGTAATGATCTCTTATCTGAGACATCAAATTGTGCAGATTCAGACTCTATATCTTTTATATATCCACCAACAGCTGTCCTTGAACCACCTGAAATTTGACTTACTCCAAGGTCTAATGCCTTTCTTCTCATTTCCATAGATTCTCTTGTTGAGATTATCATACCAGTATAAGGAACTGCTATTCTGATAAGGGCGATTAACTTTTCAAAAGTTTCATCATCTAATGCATCTTTAAAATCTTCTGTGTCTATATCATCTGCTGGACATATTCTTGGAACTGAAATTGTATGAGGTCCAACTCCAAATGTAGCCTCCAAGTGTTCAGCGTGCATTAGAAGCCCTACAAGCTCATACTTATAGTTTTCAAGCCCATATAATACACCAATACCAACATCATCTATACCAGCTTCCATAGCCCTATCCATGGCTTCTGTATGGTATGCGTAGTTTGACTTAGGTCCTGTTGGGTGAAGTGCTTCATAATTTTCTTTATTGTATGTTTCTTGGAATAGGATATATGTTCCAATGCCAGCATCTTTTAACTTTTTATAGCTTTCCACGTCAGTTGCAGCTATATTTACATTTATTCTTCTAATAGAACCGTTTTTATGTTTCGTATCGTAAATTGTCTTTATACTTTCCAAAACATATTCTAATGAATTATTTACTGGATCTTCTCCAAGCTCAACTGCTATTCTCTTGTGCCCCATGTCTTGTAGAGCTATTACCTCTTGTCTAATCTCTTCTTGGGTTAGCTTTAGTCTTGGTATGCTCTTATTCTTGCTGTGATATGGGCAGTACACACATCCGTTCACACAGTAATTTGAAAGATAAAGTGGAGCAAAGAGTACAATTCTATTTCCATAAAATTTTTCTTTTATCTCTCTTGCTATAGTCTTCATCTCTTCAATGATTTCTTTATCTTCACAGTTTAAAAGTATTGCTGCTTCTCTATGTGCAAGCCCTTTTAAACTCCTAGCTTTTTCTAATAATTGCCTGTGAAGTTCAAGATTATCTTTATTCTTCTTTCCATATTTTAATGACTCTAATATTTCATCATTATCTATAAATTCAGTAGCTATTTTACTTTTTACATCATACATCTTTAAAATCTCCTCTGCTCATAACAACACGATATCCCAGACTTCCAAATAACTTTTTCAATTCCTCTAAATTTTCCGCTGCTTCTATTTTAAAACATGCCTTATCTTTATAAAGAGAATAATCCATTCTCCTGTAAGTCGGAGTCATATTTGGCATATATACATTAGCTGCATACTCTATGGCCTTATCTCTCCACTCTTTCGAAAGAGTGGCAAGAGATGTAGTGGCCGGTATATTTGCCTTTGGAAACATAATTCTTAGAATACATAGCAAAAACACTGTCATCTCAACCGAGCCACTGGCTTCATTTTCAAATGGAGTTCCCTGCGCCGGTATAAAAGGCCCTATCCCAACCATCTCAGGTTGTAATTCCAATAAGAATACCAAATCTTCCGCTATATTTTCAATGGTCTGCCCCGGTGAGCCAACCATTATTCCAGAACCAGTTTGAAATCCAAGTGTCTTTAAATCTCTAAGTACTTTTAATCTATGCTCTTGACTCATTGACTTAGGGTGCAGCTTATAATAGTGCTCTCTGTTTTTAGTCTCGTGTCTCAACAAAAACCTATCAGCACCAGCTTCCCTATACATTTTAAGTACATCAAATTCCTTTTCTCCGACAGATAAAGTAATGGCAGTCTGTGGATTAATTGTCTTTATATTTTTTATTATGTCAATTAAATCTTCGTCTTTAAATCCACCATCTTCGCCACCTTGCAAAACAAAAGTTTTAAAACCAAGTTCAGTGCCAAGCCTTACACTATCTAATATCTCCTCTTTAGAAAGTCTATATCTATTCACATTTTTATTAGAAGCCCTTATTCCGCAGTAATAACAGTCATTTTTACAGCAATTTGAAATTTCAATAAGTCCTCTAACATATATTTCTTTATTAAAAAATTTTTTTGTAATTGCCTTTGCCGATCGGTACACATCATCTAAGACAAAATCTCTATTTAGAATTAAAAACTCAAATTCATTTTTTGATAAGCTTCTCGTCTTTAATAACTTGTCAAAAATTAAATAGACATCGCTTTTAAATACTTTTCTATTCATCTCAATCCCCTTAACAAACTAAGAAAATTATATCATATAATTATAAATTCAAACTAAATTTTAAATCTTCATACTTTCTTTTATTGTTCCTCTTTTTAAATTTATATTTGATATACTACTTACTAAAGGAGTTTTGATATGAAAGAAATATTTAAAAATATATATACTTTTGAAGTGACCTTGCCAAATAGCCCACTAAAATTTATAAATTCATACATTATTAAAGGAAAAGATAAGACACTGCTAATAGACACCAGATATAACCGTACAGAAACTAAATCAGATTTACTTGCAGGACTTAGAGAGCTAAATGTGGAGTTAATAATCACCCATCTACATGCAGACCACACCGGTTTAGTAAACTTGTTCAGCGATGCAGGTTGCAAAGTATATGTCAGCAAGACTGATGGAGAATTTATAAATTCTATGGTGTCAGATGATTATTGGAATATGATGAATGGCTTTAAACAACTCTACGGAGTTGATGAAGACGAAATGACCATAGCAGATAACCCTGGATATAATTTTAAACTTGAACACACCGTTGAATTTGATGAACTAAAGATTGGAGAAATTATAGAGATAGCCGATTTTAAATTTGAAATTATAGACTTAAAAGGACACACTCCAGGTCATATAGGACTTTATGATAAAGAACATAAAATTTTATTCGGAGCCGACACTGTACTCGATCCAATAACTCCAAACATAACTTTTTGGGGTTTTAAATATCCAGACATCTTGGGCACTTACGTAAATACGCTTTTAAAACTCAAAACTCTAAATTTAGATTATATATTCTCATCTCACAGAAAAATAATTGATAATCCTACGGAGAGGATTGAACAACTCTTAGAGCACCACAAAAATAGACTACAAGAAATTTTGACAGTAATGGATAGAAATAGAGAATACACTGTAAAAGAAATTTC
Source organism: Peptoniphilus asaccharolyticus DSM 20463 (assembly GCF_900176115.1). Taxonomy (GTDB): domain Bacteria; phylum Bacillota; class Clostridia; order Tissierellales; family Peptoniphilaceae; genus Peptoniphilus; species Peptoniphilus asaccharolyticus. The sequence continues at coordinate 644,388 of NZ_FWWR01000009.1, forward strand.
ATCCAAAATCACATGGAGAATTCGAGCTAACAATTGGGATGAATTTCCCAAACCACAAAAATGGTTTGCCACTGGAGAAACTATGTCCCATATTGAACACATGGTTCACACAGGCCATCTGACAATGGTAAATAAAAATGGCGTTTTATATTTCAAAAAAGAAAAAGATACAATCGAAAATATATTCACTAAATAAATAAAAGAAGACCTCACAGTCTTCTTTTTAAATTAATTTTCCACTTTTATCCTTTACAATTTGGTACAGCGCTCTTAATGTATTTTCTTCTTTTCCTAACTCACTGTAGTATTTAGGTATAATATGTGTAAAACCATAACCGTCCACTACTTCAAAATTAATTTGTACTTTTGAGCCATTTTTAAATTTATACTTTGCACTCTCAATAACTCCGTCAAAATATCCATTGTGCCACTCTTTTAATTTTATTGTCTTTCTATCAATCTCTTTATCATCTTCAAAAACTACAAAATCAATTTTATCAGCCACAACTCCGCAGCTCATGTTAGCCCTATAACTCATTGATATTCTTCCTCTAAAATCAATTTCTGAAAAGTCATCCTTTAGATTGTTTTTAATTAGATTATCCCATGGCGTGTCAAAATAATATTCTCCCAAGACATTGTTGAGTACACTCAAAATCAAATTTATTTCTTCTGTCTTTTCCATTCCATTTGCCTTAACACTCACCCTACCCAAATTAAAATTGCTATTTATAGGAACTCTTTCACTATATAAATAGTATCCATCTTTATATTCAGCTTTCTTATAAGCTCCATTAACCTCAATTTTAACTTCTTTATCGTTAAATTCATCTTTCAAAAATAATTTGACAACACTCTCTACAGTATTATCTTCTAAATTTATATTTTCAAAATATATGCTCTTATCTTTTACAATCGCAAACTTCTTATCTATATAGCTTTGTAATTCATTCTTTGTTTCCTGAATTTCATATCTATTATTCTCTATTTCTCTTTGTAGAAAACTAATTTTAGTATTCAAGCTATGTATATAACTTCCAACGAAGATTATTAAAATTATAAATAGGATTTTCTTTATATTCTTATTCATAGAGACTCCTTTCTAAAAAAATTTATCAATTTATCTTTTTATCATATTATATACTAAGTACAAAAAAAGAGAAGACATTAGCCTCCTCTTTATTAAAACTATTCAGTTATTGTTTTTTCTGCAATTTCTTTTTGTAAATCTGCTATAAAGTCTTCAACTGCAACATCTTTGATTTCTTCTCCGCTTCTCTTTCTTACAGAAAGTTTTCCACTTTGAATTTCTTGTTCTCCAACTACAAGCATATAGTTAACTTTTTTAACTTGTGCCTCACGAATCTTATAACCTACTTTTTCAGCTCTTGCATCTAACTTAACTCTTAAGCCAGCTGCTCTTAACTTATCAGCAATTGCATTTGCTCCATCTGCAAATTTGTCAGAAACAGGTATAACTGCAACTTGCACTGGTGCTAACCATAGAGGGAACTTACCTGCAAAGTGTTCAATTAAAATTCCAAGGAATCTTTCTATTGAACCGAATAATGCTCTATGAAGCATTACAGGTCTTGCCTTTTCTCCATTTTCATTAATATAAGTTAAGTCAAAGTTAATTGGCATTTGGAAGTCAAGTTGGATTGTACCACATTGCCATGTTCTTCCAATTGCATCTTCAAGGTGGAAGTCAATCTTAGGGCCGTAGAATGCACCGTCTCCTTCATTGATTGTATATTCCATTCCTCTGTCTTTTAAAGCTGCTTCAAGTGCCGCTTCAGCTTTGTTCCAAGACTCTAAATCTCCCATATAATCTTCAGGTCTTGTTGAAAGTTCAACTGTGTATTTAAATCCAAAAGTAGCATATAGCTTATCAGCTAAATCAATTAATTTGAACACTTCTTCTTCGATTTGAGATGGTAGACAGTATACATGGGCATCATCTTGAGTAAATGTTCTTACTCTGAATAGTCCGTGTAGCGCTCCTGAAAGCTCATGTCTATGAACTTGACCATATTCCGCAAGTCTGATTGGAAGTTCTCTATAAGAGTGTGGGCTTGAAGCGTACACAATTGTAGAACCAGGACAGTTCATAGGTTTTACAGCATAATCTGAACCATCTATCTTAGTGAAGTACATATTTTCTTTATAGTGATCCCAGTGACCACTCTTGTGCCATAACTCTTCATTTAAGATGATTGGTGTTAAAATTTCACCATATCCATTTTGTAGTAACTCATCTCTCCACCAATTTAAAAGTATATTTCTAACTAACATACCATTTGGGTGGAAGAATGGGAATCCTGGACCTTCTTCATGCATTGTGAAAAGTTCAAGTTCTTTTCCAAGTTTTCTATGGTCTCTCTTTTCAGCTTCTTCAATTCTTTCGATATATTCATCAAGTTGTTTTTTCTTTTCAAATGAAATACCATAAATTCTTTGAAGCATCTTGTTATTTTCGTCGCCTCTCCAATAAGCTCCGGCGATTGAATTTAACTTAATTGCTTTAATATTCTTTATTGTATCAAGATGAGGTCCTTTACATAGGTCGTAAAAATCTCCAATTTTGTAAAGAGTTATATTTTCATCTTCTAAGCCTTCTATAAGTTCAAGTTTGTAATCTTGTTCTTTTTCTTTGAACATTGCTATAGCTTCAGCTCTTGGCATTGAAAGTTTTTCAACTGCTGGAGCTTCTTTTATAATAGCTTTCATTTCAGATTCGATTTTTTCTAAATCTTCAGGTACAAATCTATATTCAACATCTATATCATAGTAGAATCCATTGTCTATTGAAGGTCCTATCGCAAATTTTGCATTTGGATATAATCTTTGGATTGCGTATGCCATAACATGAGATGTTGTATGCCAGAAAATTTGTTTTCCTTCTTTATCATCAAATTTTACAACTTTAAATTCACAGTCTTCGTTTACAGTTTCAAGTTTCCCTCTAACTTCTCCGTTTACAACTGCTCCAACTGCTGCTCTTTCCAATCCTTCAGAAATATCAAGAATCAATTCTTTTACAGTTTTTTCTGAATCATATTTTCTTTCTGAACCATCCGGTAATCTTACTATCATTCTTTCCTCCATTAAAAACCCACAATACTTACGTGGGCATCAAGTGAAACTTTATAATAAAAAAAGCCCAACATCCCAAAAGGACGTTAGACCGTGGTTCCACCTTAATTGCTCCTCAAAAGTCTTATCGCGACCTACACGCTCCGCATTACCGAAGTACTCAGGGTTAGTTTTCATATCGTTACTCAAAGCCTCGCACCAGCCGGCTCCTCTCTTTAGAGATAGTTATATTACTCGTCCCTTCAACGTTGTAAGATATGATAACACAATTCATAAAAATAATCAATATTTTTATCTTATGAATTTGAGTTTATACAAATTCATAATGGGTATTTTTATAATATAAAATTTAAGGAGGTTAAAGATGAAAATTAGTGCACGTAATGTGTTTAAAGGTAAAGTTGTAGCTATTGAAAAAGGTGCTGTTAACGGAATCGTTAAAATAGATCTTGGCAATGATGTTATAATAACTTCTTCAATCACAAATAGCGCCATTGAAGAGCTTGGTCTTGAAGTTGGCAAAGAAGCTAACGCTATAGTAAAAGCTAGCAACGTAATGGTTGGAGTTGAATAAATAAGAGAAGGAATTACCTTTTTGATAGTACAAAAAATCCAGGAGAAATTTCCTGGGTTTTTTAATTCCATTATATACTAATAGTTATAGCAATTTATAATACTTACTTTTTTGTTCATTAGCTCATTATGATTTTCTTTAATTTACATATAACTTATTCTTTCAAACTTTGTCTATTTAATATACTTCTCGTTATCAAATAACCAACAAAAAATATTAAAAACATTATTAAATACTCCATAGGATATACATAATCTCCTACATTAACAATTTTAAAAATAGATTCAAGAATAGGCCCCGTAATAATTGGAGCAGTATCTATTATAAAATGAATTATTATTGGATAAATTAAATTTTTACTTTTTATATAAAGTAATCCTAATACAAATCCACCTACAATAGCAAATAAAGTCATTAAAACAGTCTCTAAATGAATAATCCCAAATGGTACAGCAATGATAAATAGGATATATTTTTCATTTAGTTTATTGGCTCTATAATAAATGTATAGTAATAATTATCAAAAAATTTTGAATTAAATTATTCAAAATTACAAATAAAAATAAACTTTAATACACTATGTTGTAGTTCTACAAGCCTTGAGCTGTTATAACTGCGCTTGCTAAAACTTCGGATGCTGTTTTTATTCCACTATCTGCCGCATGATAACATGAATGGTGTAGTGCTTGATTTTCTTCTCCAACTATTCCACTTCCAAACCAATACATAAATGACGGAACGTTTTGCATTATAATCGCAAAATCTTCACTTGCCATTGTTGGTTTTATATTAACTATATCGTCTCTTCCAACTATTTTTTCAGCAGCTTTAACGGCCAAATTATACATTTCTTCTGAATTGAAAGTTAGAGGAATATCTTCATGATATGTAATTTTATAATCACATTCATAGGCAGAACAAATGTCTCTTACAATTCTCTCCATTCTCTCTTTTGCTCTTGCCATGGCTTCACTACTCAATGAACGAATTGTAGCCGTCATTATTGTATTATCTACAACCAAGTTTTCTTTACTTCCGCCGTTTACATAATTTATAGAAAATACAACTTGCTCAAAAGGATCTATATTTCTACTTAAAACCGTTTGTAAAGACATTATCACAGCCGATGTGCAAACTATTGGGTCAATATTTAAATGAGGCATTGAACCGTGTCCACCTCTTCCAATAATTTCTATTTCAAAATTTGTCTTGGCTGACATAAGCGCTCCATTTTTACAAATTACTTTTCCCGTTGGAACTAAAGGCCAATTGTGTAAACCGAAGAACATATCCGGTTTTGTAATTTCCAAAAGTCCAGCCTCTATCATCTCTTTAGCGCCTGTGGTAGTTTCTTCAGCTTTTTGAAAAAGTAAAATAGCATCGCCATGCATTTGACTTCTCAATTTGCTTAAAATGATTGCTGCTCCAAGAAGAGATGCTGTATGAAAATCATGACCGCAAGCATGCATCACTCCGTTCACCTTTGACTTATGTTCCCAATCATACTTTTCTGTTTGACTGATTGCATCTATATCACATCTAAGCCCTATGGTCTTCCCCTCTTTAGCTCCTTTTATTCTTGCAACTGCTCCCGTTTGAACATCAAGTGGAATTATTTCAACTCCATCAATTGTACTCAAAAATTCTTTTATATTTTTTGTAGTGTTGAATTCCATATTAGAAAGTTCTGGATATTCGTGCATGTGGTGTCTAAATTCTAAAATTTTGTTTTCTTCTGCTTTTGTAAGTTCTATATTCATTTCTTCCTCTAGATAATTTATCATAACAAGTGCAACATAAATAAACTCATAGCTAATCAGCTGTGTTAATATGTAAGTGACCAAACAAAACATATTAAAAGGAGTGATTAACTATGAGCTATAACCATCTTACCATAGAAGAAAGATCTTGTATTTACCAATTTTTAAATTTAGGAATGAGTATAAGGAAAATTGCACAAGCACTTAAAAGGTCACCTAGTACAATATCTAGAGAAATTAAAAGAAATTCATCTAAGATAAAAGTTAGTAGGGGAAGTTACACTAAGTACTTTCCGATAAAGGCAAATGATAAATATATTGATAGAAGAAAAGACTGCCATAGAAAAAGTAAATTTTCTAAAGATGTTATTGATTATTTAACTGTAAAGATTAACGAACATTGGTCCCCTGAACAAATATCAAATAGAAACACAAATGAGATTCATGAATTACCATCTACATCAACGATATATAGAATGATACACGCCAAAAAGCTGCCAAAAACTAGTATGAAAAATTTGAGAAGAAAAGCTAAATTTAAAAGGCCAGCAGAAAAAAGAGGAAAATTCAATGATAAAGGTAGAACAATTAAGAAAAGACCTAAAGAGATATACAGAAGGCAAGAATTAGGCCACTGGGAAGCAGATACAGTGGAATCAGGCAGATTAGATCATAAAAGGAAAAGTAGATGTTGTTTCGTAACTTTAGCAGAAAGAAAATCTAGATATTATATAGCAATCCTAGTTGAAAATAGAAAGTCGGAAAGCGTAACACCAGCAATAATAAATGCATTAAAAGATTATCCAAAAGAATTAGTAAAAACAATAACCTTTGATAGAGGTAAAGAATTTTCAGAATTTGAGAAAATAGAAAAAGAATTAGGATGCAAAACTTATTTTTGTGATCCCTATTGTGCATGGCAAAAAGGTACAAATGAAAATAGTAACGGACTTTTGAGGGAGTTTTATCCTAAGGGTATGGATTTATCAGAAGTGAATATTGATGAATTAAATTATAACTTAAGTTTAATGAATAATAGACCTAGAAAATGTATAAAATATAAAACACCTAAAGAAGAACTTTTTGGTCTCTTACCATAGGTGTTGCATTTGATTTGACAATTCGTCTCTATAAAAAAGAGCCTGAAATAAATCAGACTCTAAATCTAAATCTCGATAATACTTCCTATATCAATTATAGTACTTTCTGTCAGAAACTCAAAATTTTCATTATTAGCTTCTAAAAATTTTATAATTTTATTTTTTGAAGAATGCCCATCTAATACACCTGTGAAAAATAACTTTCCATCTACAAGTCCTGTGCATCCACCTATAAATCCGTAGTTGAAATTTCTAAGTTCAATTTGCTTATGATCTATCAGTAAAATATTTGTTAAATCTTTTAATTTTTCATAAATATCTACATCTGAAGTTATAAGGCAATTTTTGCCAACTGCCAGATTGCACTTCGTATAGCCTTGCTTTACATCTATAAATGTAAAATCTCTCTCTTTATAAAATTCCAAAACTTTTTCGTCTGTAAATTTTAAATTATGAATAAAGAGATTTTTATAAACTGCAAAATTTAACTTTACATGGTTTGGATATGGACTTCTTATCCCTTCAACCTCGATTATTTTTTTACATTCTAAATATTTTTCATAATATTCAAAATTTTCTGAATCCACTGCAACTGTTTTCGAGTCCAATCTTCTTATCAACAAGTCTGGGTGAGCTTCTATTCCGTCGAGAATATTTTCATTTCTCTTTGTCCGAACTACTGTCCCATGCTTTTCAAGGTTCTTAACAATTTCATCTCTTGCATAGTAATCTACAAAAATCATCTCATCATCTCATACATCAATATCGAACCCGCCACATTTACATTTAGCGATTCAATATTTTGAGTTTGTATATATATTTTTCTCTCAGATAAATTTAGCATTTCATTTGAAACGCCTTTTGCTTCATTTCCAAGAATTAAAATTGTATTCTCTCTGAAATTGAAGTCTTTTGAAATTTCTCCACCATCAACATCTGTAGCAACTATTTCAAATCCCCTTTCTCTTAGAGATTCTATTTCTGCTTTGTTATTTAAAATATGAATTTCAACTCTGAAAATAGATGTCATGGTTGAACGTATCAACTTTGGGTTATATAACTCCACACATTCAGGAGTCATAATGAGTTTAACTCCAAAACCATCAGCACTTCTTATAAGCCCACCCACGTTTCCTGGGTCTCTCACATCATCAAGCAAAATGTACTTTCCTGCTTTTATATTTTCTATTCCGAAATTATGAATTTGCTCAAAATAAGCTATCACACCTTGTGAATTTACAGTATCTGAAATGCCTTTGAATATTTTGTCAGCAATAACATAGATTTGAGTTTCTATATTTAATTTTTCAAGCTCTAATACTTTTGACTCGCTTATAGCAATATACTTAGGATTTTTGTACTTTAAAGCTTCTTTTAAAACTACAAAACCCTCTGTATAAAATATATTTTCTTTATCTCTATATTTTTTTTGTTGTAATGACTTCAAATATTTATAAATTTTATTTTCTTTACTACTTATACTTATCATAATCTTTATTCAATTTATCCACTGAAACTTTTAACAAATCTTTGTTCTTATCATATTTTTGAATCGTATCTAATAAAAACTCTGTTAATTCCTGAGTTGACTCACTATTCATTGCTCTTCTTATAGCCCAATTGAATTCCATTTCTTCTTCATTTAACAGAAGTTCTTCTTTTCTAGTTCCAGATTTGAAGATATCAATTGCAGGGAATATTCTCTTTTCAGATAATTTTCTATCCAAATGGACTTCCATATTACCAGTTCCCTTGAACTCTTCAAAGATTACATCGTCCATTCTAGAACCTGTTTCAACCAAGGCTGTAGCAAGTATAGTAAGCGAACCACCTTCTTCAATATTTCTAGCCGCCCCAAAGAATCTCTTAGGTTTGTGTAATGAAAGTGGGTCAAGACCTCCGGATAGGGTTTTACCACTTGCTGGAGTTATTAAATTGTAAGCTCTAGTAAGTCTTGTTAGTGAATCAAGCAAAATCACTACGTCTTTCTTTTGTTCAGCTAATCTCTTTGCTCTTTCTATGGCTGCCTCTGCAACTTTTGTATGATTTTTAGGTTGTTCATCAAAAGTAGAATAGATTACCTCTCCCTTTACAGACCTTATCATGTCTGTAACTTCTTCAGGTCTTTCATCTATAAGCACCACCATCAAATGTGCTTCAGGATAATTTTTCGAAATTGAATGAGCTAATTTCTTTAAAAGTGTAGTCTTTCCACTCTTAGGTTGAGAAACTATAAGACCTCTCTGTCCCTTTCCAATCGGAGCAATCAAATCAATCATTCTTGTTGCGGTATCTTTTGGATTATTTTCAAGAATATATCTTTGATTTGGATATATAGGTGTTAAATTGTCAAAATAAGGTCTCTTTATAATCTTATTAGGTTCAACCCCATTTACCGACTTGATATATATTAGCGCATTGTATGACTCGCCTTCTTTATCAGGCCTTGGAACACCTACTATTTCATCACCATTTCTAAGTCTAAATTTTCTAATTTGACTTGGAGAAACATATATATCTCCTTCGCCTGGAAGATAATTATTAACCCTTAAAAATCCATATCCATCTTGATAAAGATCCAATATCCCACTTACATAATTTATATTTTGCATATCTTCAATTATTTCAGTGGCATTATCTGATAAATCCGATACATCTATAACTTCTTTTTCTTCAACTTCTTCAGAAATAAAATCTTCATAAAATTCATCAAATTCCTCAACATCTTGGTCAGGATGAATATTTAATATTTTATCTATTATTTCTTGTTTTTTTAGAGTATATGATTTTTCAATTCCAAGTTCATCTGCCATTCCTCGAAGTTTTAAAAGTGTCATGGAATTTAATTTGGACCTGTTCACATCTTGATCTGATAAGTTAAGTTGTCGTTCTAAAATGGTTTTAATTAATTCTTCTTTTTTAAACTTATATGGACTTTGTACACCCATGTCTCCAGCAATTCGTCTAACATCAACTAAAGCTAATTTCCCTAAAAATTCTTCGTCGTAGTTGTCTACTTTAGGTTTTTTACCATTTACAATATAATTATAGTAGTCTCCACGGGTTAAAGACTTGTGGTCTATTAACCCCATGGAAACTGCTATATTTCTTAAATCTTCTATAGTTTTGTTTTTTAATACTTCACTATTTCCAGTATTATTATGCAATTTATCCTCCAAAATTATTGAGCATACTCAGGTTTTTGAGATAGCTTATGTTGTGATTTAACGTATCTCGCTGTACCACTTGGAAGTCTAAGCACTAATGTTTCTGTAGTTGCAATATCTTTTGAAATGAATTTAACAGCATCTAAAAGTTCTCCCTTAGAAACTCCTGTTGCTGAGAATACAACTTCATTTCCCTTTACTAAATCATTTATTGTATAAATTTTATCTAAATCTGCATTTAAAGCTTTACATCTTTCAAGTTGTTCTTCGTCAGATGGTGCTAATCTTCCTTGGAAATCTCCTCCAAGACATTTGATGGCTGCAGCTGCTATTACTCCTTCTGGTGCTCCACCTATTCCAAGAAGTAAATCTACTCCAGAGTCTTCGAAGCAGGTTTCAACGGCTGTGATAATATCTCCTTCTGAGAATGATTTTATCTTAGCACCAAGAGCTCTTACTTCATCTACTATTTTTTGATGACGTTCTCTGTCTAAAATTGCAACTGTTATATCTTCTATATTTTTATCAAGAGCTTTAGCCACTCTCTTTATATTTTCAGTTGGAGTGTCATTTAGATTAATGCATCCTTTTGCCTTTGGACCACAAGCTATTTTGTCCATATACACGTCTGGAGCAAATAACAAGCATCCTCTTGGGGCCATTGCTATAACTGCTATTGCATTGTTCATACCTTTTGATACTGCTGTAGTTCCGTCTACTGGGTCTACTGCAATATCAACTTTATCAGCATTTACTTTTCCTTCTCCAATTTTTTCACCTATGTAAAGCATAGGTGCTTCGTCCATTTCACCTTCACCGATTACAACTTCTGCATCAACTTCAATTTGGTCAAGCATTCTTCTCATAGCATCTACAGCTGCTCCGTCAGCTCCATTTTTGTCGCCTTTTCCAAGCCATTTTGCTGCGTTTATAGCTGCTGCTTCTGTAACTCTCGCTAAATTAAGTGCTAAATTTCTGTTCATTAAAACTCTCCTTTTGTTTCAACTGTCTTAAAATCTTCTAAAAACTTTTCTATACCTGAATTTGTCAATGGATGTACTAACATTTGTTTGAAAACTTTATATGGTATTGTTGCAATATCAGCTCCAGCCTTCATACATTCTAATACGTGGCTTGTATGTCTTACAGATGCTGCAATAATTTCAGTTTCTAGACCATAAATACCAAAAATTTCTGCTAAATCTCTTATAAGGTCCATACCATCTTGTCCTATATCATCAAGTCTGCCTATAAATGGACTTACATAGCTTGCTCCGGCTCTTGCAGCTAAAAGAGCTTGGTTTGCTGAAAAGATTAAAGTTACATTTGTTTTTATTCCTTTTTTAGACAAAACTTTTACAGCTTTAAGTCCTTCAGCTGTCATAGGAATTTTTATTACAATATTTTCTGAAATTTTAACAAGTTCCATTGCTTGAGCAACCATAGTTTCTGCATCAAGTGCTGTTACTTCAGCTGATATCGGTCCATCAACTATTTCAGTAATTTCTTTTACAACATCTTCAAATACTCTTCCCTCTTTTGCTATTAAGCTTGGATTTGTAGTTACTCCTGAAACAACTCCCCAAGAGTTAATTTCTCTTATTTCTTCTACATCTGCAGTATCGATAAAAAATTTCATATATTTCCCCTCTCTAATAATACAACACTTTGTGCTGCTATTCCCTCTTTTCTTCCTTCAAAGCCTAACTTTTCAGTGGTTGTTGCCTTCACAGAAACATTTTCAACATCTGTCTTTAAAATCTTTGCAAGTATATTTCTAATCTCAGCTATATGATTTTTTAACTTTGGTTCTTCACAGATAACAATTGAATCAATGTTTCCTATTTTATAACCTTTAGATTCCATCACTTCTACAACTCTACCAAGTAGAATTTTAGAATCTATATCTTTATATGCCATGTCGGTATCTGGAAATAACTTTCCAATATCTCCAAGCGCTAAAGCACCGAGTATGGCATCCATAATTGCATGTATTAAAACGTCTGCATCAGAATGACCTAAAAGACCTTTTTCGTAGTCAATCTTTAGTCCTCCAAGAAATAACTCTCTTCCTTCGACTAATTTATGCACATCATATCCTATACCTATTTTCATAAGTCACTTCCTATTAAAGCCTCAGCTAAAATCAAATCCTCCGGAGTAGTTATCTTTATATTTCCATAGCCATTCCAGACTAATTTGATTTTCTTACCAGTTTTTTCTACCAATGAGCAATCATCTGTTCCATAGTATCCTTCTTGATACGCTTGATTATATGCATTCATTAGCACATCTTTTAAAAATACCTGTGGAGTTTGAACTGCCCACAATTCATTCCTATTTGGAGTATAATCCACTGTCTTTCCATTTTTAGAAATCTTTATAGTATCTTTCACAGTATTTGCAAGTGTAGCGGCTCCCGTTTCAAAAGTAGCCTCTATAACTTCATCTATCTTCGATACCTCTACAAGTGGCCTCGCCCCATCATGAGTCAAGACCACCTTTGTTTTTTCAGGAATGCTCAAAAGTCCATTGTAAATTGAGTCCTGTCTTTCAGCACCGCCATAAACTATATTGTAAGGTATATTTATTGTTAAATTCTCCAAGATATCATTTAAATAATTTAAATCAGAATCTTTTATGATAATAGTCAAATGGTCAATATATTTTGACGCAAGTATTTTTTTCAAAGTATGAGATAGTATCTTATCTCCACTTATTTCTAAAAACTGCTTATTTAATTCAGTTTTCATTCTTCTACCCATTCCAGCTGCTGCAACCATCGCGCTTACATACTGCCCATTTATCATCAGTCCAACACTCCTAGTGAATAGTTTATTATATCTCCCGCCAAAGGAGCTGCTATCTCTCCACCAAATTTTTCAACATCTTGTATTATTACAGCAACAGCTACTTGAGGATCTTTTGCAGGTGCATATCCAACAAACCATGCATTATACTTATCAGCATCTTTAGATATCTGAGCTGTACCAGTCTTTCCAGCAACTTGAGCTCTTCTTATCCTAGCAGTCTTACCAGAACCATTTTTAACTACATTTACCATCATCTTTCCTATTTGAGATGCAACTTCAGGTGAAACTGCTTCAGAAAGAACCTTCGGCTCTCTAGTGTATATATTTGATCCATCTGGTGATTGTACACTGCTAACAAGATATGGAGCCATCATCTTACCTTCATTACCTATAGCTGAAGCAACCATACACATTTCAAGTGGTGTGGTTAATATATCTGCTTGACCTATTCCGGCACTTGCCAAGGCATGTTGGTCCCAAGACGAAGCTTTGAAAGAAGATGTTGATAGATAAGTTGTCTTTGTATTTAAATCAAAATCAACTTGTTTATTCATCATAAATCTTTCAGCCACTTCAACAAATTTCTCTTTTCCAACTCCAACTACTTTATTTGCAAAATAAGTATTCACAGAGTAAGTAAATGCTTTGTTTAAGTCTATATTCCCATATTCTTTTCCGCCTGCATTTTTTATTGCACGGCCTAAGATTTCTTCTTCTCCTGTATCTTTATACTTTTGGTCTATTCCAGATTCTATTATAGCTGCAGCAGATATTATTTTAAATACAGAACCGGGAGCATATCCACCTTGAATAGCATTGTTGAAAAATGCCCCATTATTTTGTTCAACTATTGCGCTATAATCAGAATCTATATTTTGTATATTAAAGTCCGGATAAGACGCCATACCAAGTATCTCTCCAGTCTTTGGATTCATAACTACTACTGCACCTTTTTCTCCACTCTCAGCTAATTTATCTCTTATATACTGTTGTATCTTTGTGCTTGTTGTAAGAGTTAAATTATTTCCAACATCAGAATCTATATCTTTGTTGAAGAAAGCCCTTATCGACCTAAGTATATTAGAACCCTTAGTTCCCAAAAGTTCTTCGCTATATGAGGCCTCTAATCCAGAACTGCCCTTAGTCCTACTAGAATATCCTACAATATGCGCATAAGCTCTTGGATGAGGATAGACTCTTGTATATTTATATTTTTCACCTTCAGTTTGAGCCAAAACCTCTCCATTCCTATCTACTATAGTTCCTCTCTTAAAAGCCGCAACTTTTATAGCATCACGTCTATTGGCAGGATGGTTTACTATTTCTTTGGCCTCAAATATTGTAAAATAACTCAAATAAAATATCAAACCTAAGAACATTATAATTAATCCTATTAGGACAACTAACATTCTCCTATTTTCTTTTATATTCATCTCTATCCCTCATATTTATAAGACATATCCTCACTTGTAACTTGTAGCACTCCAAGAGCTATGAAACTTGAAATCATAGATGAACCACCATAAGACACAAAAGGAAGTGTCAAACCTGTCATTGGAATCAATTTTATAACTCCTCCAATATTTAAGAAGCATTGAACAGCAAATAAAATTCCTATCCCTATGGCAAGTATTCTATAAAATTTATACTCTTGTCTTATACTTATCTTCACAGCTCTATAAGCCAATAGTAAAAACAGCATTATTATACCTATTCCAGCAAATATTCCCATCTCTTCACATATTACAGGGAAGATGAAATCTGAAGTCCCAACAGGAACTAACTTAGGATGTCCAAGTCCTATTCCCGTTCCAAAAAATCCACCTTCTGCAATGGCAAATAGAGATTGTACTATTTGCGCTGAACTCTTATATATAGTCTCAGGATTCCACGGATCCAACCAAATTCCAATTCTCACTCTTACGTGCCTAAACAAAAAGTACCCTGCCACTCCACCTATAACTACCAACAGAAGATTTAATAAAATCATCTTTCTATCTTCTTCATAGATAAACTGTATTCCTGTGAATATTGACAAAAATATTACCGCTGTCCCCAAGTCCTTTTGAATAAACAATAAACCTATTAATAGGTATACAGTTCCCATTAACAAAATAGATTTATACTTAAACTTCTTTGGAATTTTATATTGATACTCTGTATAGTATGAAGCTATTAAGAAAACTAATACTATCTTTGTAAGTTCTGTAGGCTGTAATAAAACACTTTCGCTTAGCTTTATCCAGTTCTTAGAACCACCTCTTTCAACTCCAAACAACAGAGTTATTAAAAACAACATAATTGAAACTGCAACATAAAAATATGTCCAGTTTTCTATTTTTCTAAGCGCTCTCATAACAAAGTATGTTATATAGAAAATCAATATTCCAACTAAAGACCATACCAACTGTTTAAGTCCTAAGTCGGGATTTAATCTATAAATAGTTAAAATACCAATAGTTAAAAGCATGGAAACAATGAGGAAAATATAATTGTCCCCAGTTGAAATCCTACCTAATATGAAATTTGAAATATAAATTACTGAAATCAATCCAAAAAATAATATTACTATATATTTGTCTACGTGCTGATTGTTAAAAAAGAAAAGTAATAATACTGCTAAAATTTCAAATACTAAGAGTAGATTTCTTGGCTTATCAGATCTAAAAACTTTAGTAATCATAATCTACCCCCTGTCGTCAACGAATAAAAGTTGGATGAATCCCACACCAATCTTATCTCCGTTTCTAAGTTCTATAATATCATGAACCTCTTCTCCATTTAAAAAAGTCCCATTTGCAGAATTTAAATCTTCTAAGAAATATACTCCATCTTCTTCTCTTATTTCAATATGTTCCTTTGAAACAAATTTATCTTTTATAGTAATATCACATTTTGAAGATCTACCTATTATGGTAACCCCTTTTAGAACGTAGAATTCGTCCATTTTAAAATCCAAAGAATCCAATCTGTTTACAACCTTTAAATAAGCTGCATCCATATAAGAACCCTTCATATCCATTTTTTTTATGTCCATGTAAATAAGTCTAATAATACTCAATAAGAATAAATAAATTATGACTATAAATACATACCTTAAGCCTTGCGAGATTATTTCAAACATTATGCACCTCTATAATTTTCTAATAGTTATAATATCATAAATAGAAAAACTTTAAAACTATAACAATCTTAATTAAAATCAAGCTTTTATCAAATAAAAATGTTAAAATTTAATAGGTGATAAAATGATTATTGAAAAAATTGTATTCCTCCCAAAATCAAAAAACTATACTGTATTTTTTAGTGATGGTTCTGGAACAGAAATCATTGAAGATACATTAGTCAAATTTAATTTATATAAGGGAATGGAAATAGAACCAGACACTATTTCAAATATAAAATATGAAAATCAAAAGTTTGAAGCTGCTAAGTCAGTATTTAGATATATTCAAAATAAAAAAACTGTAAAAGAAGTAAAAGACTATCTGTCCAAAAAAGGTTACGATGAAGATGTTGTCGAATTGACTGCAGACTATTTAGTTGAAAAAGGATATATTGACGATAGAAAATATGTTTCTGCTTTTGTAAATGATAAATTAAAAATAAATAAATACGGTCGAAATAAAATTAAAAATCAACTTATTGTTCACGGAATTGATAAAGACTTAGCTGAGAGTGCAGTGTATAATTTAGATGAAAATATAGAATATGAAAATTTAAAATCACACGCAGAGAAAAAGTTTAAAACATTAAAAAAAGATATGAACACAAAATCTAAATTAATAAATCATTTGATATACAAAGGATACCAATATGATATGATAAAAAATGTTTTAAAAGAATTTGATTTTGGCTATGACGAATAAAAAATACTACGTATATCTTTTAAAGTGCAATGATAACTCTCTCTATTGCGGATATACAGTTGATTTGCAAAATAGAGTGTCTGCACATAACAACAAAACCGGCGCTAAATATACCCGTTCTCGCACTCCTGTTGAACTCGTATATTACGAGACATTTTCAAATAAGAGTGATGCTTTAAAAAGAGAGTGTTCAATAAAAAAATTAACTCGAGATAAAAAACTGCTTTTAATAAAAAGCTTTGAAGAACAAATAAAAAACTCCTAAACAGCTTTTGCTAATTTAGGAGTTTTATTTGAATTTATTTCCCACCTTGTATTATTCCAAATATAAGTGCAACTAAAAGAGATATTACACCACTAGAACAACCTATTAAAAATACTGCTAAAGCATCTACATTTTCTGGATTGAACAAATCACTTATAACTGAAAATAATACAAATATTCCTATTGTGATTAATACAATACCAGGCAAATACTTAGCAAATTTAAGTCTCTTAGCAACTATACTCAATACTATTGTAACTGCTATAGCAATTATTATCCCATAAATTGAAAGTAGTATAAATTCGGTATTACCTCCTACGGCTTCCATAACTTTAGACATATTACACCTCTAATTCGTGTTTAATTTTTCTTTAATATTAATTGAGTTACTACCTACAAATCTCTCAATTTGAACAATTTCTGAACTTTGCGGTATTTCTATTGAATATATTTTCTTCGAACCCAATGCTGCATCAACTATATTATAAATGTTTAAGCTGTTATTTTCTATAGTCACTATAAATCTATTATTTGATGACATAACTGCATCTTTCAAATCCGGCAAATATGTCTTTATATTTTCAAAAGGCATATTTAATTCAGCAGTATTTTCCAAGATTCTATTTATATCAATCCCTAAGTCAAAAAAAACATCTTCTTTTGAAGCATCTCTGTATGTCATCAATCCAAAAACTTCAAACCTCCCATTTTTTCTCCTTATTCCAAAATTGGAATCATTTATATAGCCTTCTTCTGCAGATTTTAAAGCTTGTTTTTTAAATATTTTATCCCCATCATCAATCAACTTAGATAGAGGAATTCTCCTATCTTTATCAATTTCATTTGTGTATTTAAAAGTTAGACTTTTCCTATCGTCTTCATAATTCTTCTTTAAGCTAATATAATCTTCTGATACATACATTATCTCTGAATTTTCTGAATCTTTAACTTCTTCTGTCTTTTTAGAATCTCCAGTTTCATTGATCAATGTTACATACTTATTTTCTTCATCTATAGATATAATTCCCTTTTCACCGATAATTTTTAAACCTTCTACCTCTCCAACTGATTCTAAATCGTTGTTATTGAACTTCAAATAGAAACTTCTATAGTTAAACCTATTTTCATCATCATACTTTAGTCCTATTAAGATTCCATTATCTTTAGAATTGGCATCCAGTTTTTCTTTTAGATTTGTAAGTTTTGATTCCTCTCTGCTTTTAATATCTTGAAATTCTTCTTCACTTACATCTTCTGAAACTCTCGATAGTTGTAGAAAAACACCATCTAAATATATATAACATTCATTTTCTTCAACTTTTAGAATTTGATAGACTAAGTCTTTTGAATTATATAAATTTACAACAGTGAGTTTTTCCTTATCTATACCTAAGTCACTAGGTTCAATTTGGTATTTTCTCTCCAAAAATTTTTCAGTATTAACTACCTTTGATTTAATCGAAGGATTTTCAAAATAATATCCATCTATTATAAACCCATTGTTAGAAAAATATATATCCGAACCTATTTTATCTTTATAATTAAAATATTCCTTGTTATCTTTTATAAAAATAACTTTTGTAACTGTCCAACTCCCATTGATAGGCGTTTTATTTATCTTAGGAGCTGCTATATTTCTCATATTAATATTTACAAATGAACATCCTGTAAGTGCCATTATAATAAACATTAATCCTAAAACTCTAATTTTCTTCTTCATCTTTTTGTACCTTTACTATTGGTAGAGTTACTTTGACAGTTGTTCCTATATTCTTTTCAGAATATATATTTAACTCTCCTTGATGCAAATTAGCAATTTCGTCAGCTATAGAAAGTCCTATCCCACTATGGCTCTTTGAATGCTTTCCTTTATAAAATTTTTCTTTTACATGCTGAATTTCATCTTTATCTATTCCCTGTCCATTATCTGTTATAAGAATAACTATGCTGTCTTCCAAAACACTGGATGTGAATCTTACAAACCCATCAGTTGATGTAAATTTAATAGCATTGTCAAGCAAGTTTATAAGCAACTGTCTTATTCTATTTTCATCACCTATTAAAATTGCCTTTTCAGAATCTATGTTGGATTGAAATTCAATTTTGTTTAACTCGGCTCTTGGTCTCATTTGTTTTGCTATATCATTTAAAACATCCGTCAAATTTAGAGTATCTTTTTCAAGTTGAATTCTACCTGATATAAATCTTGAAAAATCTAACAGTTCTTCAACCATCTTAGAAAGTCTATCTGTTTCATTTTCTATTATATTCAGTCCATCGTTTAAAAGGGTCTTTTCATCTTCTCTTGCACTCTTTAGCACTACTGCCCACCCTTTAATAGATGTTAAAGGTGTTCTAAGCTCATGTGATATAGAAGATATGAAATCATTCTTAATCTGCTCTCTTTTTAAAATTTCTTCTGCCATTGAATTCAACGTCTTGCCAAGCTGACCAAATTCATCCGGAGTGTTTAATTCAGACCTAATTTTGTATTGTCCATCAGCCATTTTCGCCGCAACAGATATCAACTCTCCCATAGGCTTTACTATAGAATTTGCCAAAATCAAACTCATTACAGTTGTTATAGCTATTACAACCACGCCCAATCCAAGTATACCAAGAGATGTCTTTAATATTTCTTTGTTAGGTTCTTCTAAAGAGCTTATAAATCTTAAATATCCTATATCCATACCAGCTGAATTGCGTAGTTTGCCGGTCAAAGCCATGACTTTATCATTAGTGTAGCTATTAGAGCCTATAAAAGTGGACTTAACTCCATTTTCTGCAGACTTAACATCGTATGTAATGATTGTGTTTGTTGGCATAGCACCTATAGAGTCATAGATTACATACTTATCATTGTTCAAAATTTGAACCTCTGAATTTGTATTCGCCCATAGCATTTCAGTATCTTCCAAGATTAAATCCTCTAAAGTTCTATCCGAATAAAATTTCTCAAAAGAATCTATAGATAAATTTAATCTTGATGAAAGTTCATTTTCTATATTTGAATAGTAGAAATTTCTAAATCCAACTATCAAAAACAAACTTATGATAGCTACAGTAAGTATGATAATAAACAGGAAATTTTTGACAAGCTTTTTTCCTATTGAATACTTCAACTTACACCCCTGACCATCTATACCCTACGCCCCAAACAGTTTCTATATAAGTTGGTTTGGCTGCATTCTTTTCTATTTTAGAACGTAATCTACGTATATTTACATCGACAATTTTAGAATCGCCAATAAACTCTTCTCCCCATACCATTCTCAAAATCTCATCTCTCTTAAGAGCTTTTCCAGGATTCTCCATAAAAATCTTCATTATTTGATATTCAGTAGGAGTTAGTACTAATTCAATATTATCTTTGTAGAATCTTCTTGAATAAGTATCTAATTTGAAAGGTCCTTCTATCATCATATTTTTTTCTGTATCTTCTATTTCTAAACGTCTTTCAAGAGATTTTATTCTTAGAGTTAGCTCAGTTGGATTAAATGGCTTAGTCATGTAGTCGTCTGTTCCATATTGAAGTCCCATTATCTTATCATAATCTTCAGCTTTAGCTGTCAGCATTATAATCCCAAGATTTGGAAATTCTTCTCTAAGTGTTTGACAAACTTCAAAGCCATCTATCCCTGGAAGCATTACATCCAAAACAACTATTTCAGGTTTTACTTGTCTTGCTATGTCTATTCCATCTTCACCCGTTCCAGCTTCATAGACATCGTAAAATTCTCTTTCCAGATTTATCTTAACAAATTTTCTAATTGACTCTTCATCTTCTACTAAAAGTATTTTTGTCATATTATCTACCTAAAAAATTCCCTTCTTCTTTATTTCCAACTTAACTACTTTAGGACTTATTTTTTCAACCTTAAATTCTTTTGGTACCTCTATCTTAGGTGCTATTTCATAAGTTCCAACTCCTAAATCTTTTAAATTCAAAATAACTTTTACATCTTTTTTATTTAGTGTTAAATCTTCCAAAACATTCTTTTGTACAAATTCAACATTCAGATTATTTAATTCTGAAACTATTTCTTTATCGTCTAACCCCTCAAAAATTATATCTTCTTTACTAAAATTAATAGCAGTTTTCTTAGGTGTTAAATCTTCTGAGGAAGCTACAATTTTTATATCTTTATCTACCAATGAGACTCCATCTGGTAAAACTAATCCCACTTCAACTCTATTTCCTATCAAGCTATTAACGTCCACAGGTTGAGTTGTAAGTTCAGTTATTCCATTTATTACAGCTGAATTTCCTCTAATCATTACAGAACTTGGTTCTATAGAGAATGCTTGAGTGTCCATTCCATCCGGTATTCTACCAATAATATTCAATCTTATTGGCACTGTCATAGTTTTTAGTACCGGCACTTCGATATCTATCGAACTCGGTGTTATTGTAAGATTATCAATTTCTTTTCCATCTTTATCATAGGCTATTATCTTACCTGTCTTAACTTCACTCTTATACATTTCTGTAACATCTACTTCTGATATTATCTTTTCTATTGAATGTACAATGCTTGATGCACCTTTAACATCAACTTTTTCAGCCGGCTTTATATTTCCCAATACATATCCTTCAGCAAGTTGTCCCTTAGTGCTTATAACAGCTTCCATCTTTTCTTCTATAACTTCATCAATCTTTACAGTTATTCTTGATGGTTCTTTAGAAGCTACTCTAACTCCACTGTTGTTATCTATGCTTACCTTTATAGGAATGCTATTTTCCCCTTCTGAATATCCGGATAGATTAATAGATGCTAAAATATTTTCTCTACTCATTCTTGCCATTTCAGAAGTCTTACCAGAAATAGATATATTAGTTTTTAAATTCATATTAGATACTACAGCTAAATTATGTTCCTTAATTTCAGCTAAATTTTCAAAACGCACATCAACATCTTTATATGTTACCGTTCTTTCAGGGTCAACTTCACTTCTCACGTATGACCATAAAAAGAGTGCAAATATAATTGATATGAATTTAAACATGGTGTTTTTACTCATTTTTCGCATTTTTTTCACCACCAATTTTCCACTTAAATAAACTACTTTGATTTACTAGTGTTGGATTATAAATCTTATTAAGTATTGTCTCCAAAGTTTCTAAATCTAAGTATCTTGAAATTTTTCCTTTTTCAGCTACAGATATAGATCCTGTTTCCTCACTTACCATTATGCTCAAACAATCTGATTTTTCACTTATTCCAATTCCGGCTCTATGTCTTGTTCCCAACTCTTTTGAAATATTATCTGCATCGCTAAGTGGTAAAAAACAAGAAGCTGCCACAATTCTATCTCCCTTTACTATAACGGCACCGTCGTGCAAAGGAGTGTTTGGAATAAAAATATTTATTATCAATCCACTTGATACCAATCCATCAACTCTTGTTCCCGTTTCTACTATTTCATTTAATCCAGTTTGTCTTTCAACTATTATCAGCGCACCTATCTTTTGTCTAGCTAAAGAACCCACTGAATCACATATTTCCGTTACAGTACGCGGAACTCTTACAACATCTCTAGAATTTCTAAATGAACTAGAAGATCTTCCTATAAGTTCAAGTCCCTTTCTAAGTTCCGGCTGAAATACAACCAAAATGGCAACAATTCCCCAAGTCATTAATTTATCAAGTAGCCAATAAATGGTATAAAATTTTCCCCACTCACTCAATTTAGTTAAAATCAAAATTACTATTATACCTTTTGCTAATTGTTCCGCTCTAGTTCCTTGCCAAAGTTTAAGACAATTATAAGTAAGTATTGCTATTATAAAGATATCTATCAGGTCTCTTATTCGTATATAATTAAAAATTTCTTGTATATTCATCTATGTCTCCTGTTTAAAAACTACTCCCGCCTGAATTATTATAGCTAAAAACAATCCAAATGCTATAACTATGTCTCCTACACTAATAATAGTTTTGTACGGTATTGGTAAATAAATTATATCCGATAGAAAATAAGCTTTAGGGTTTCCAAAAACTCCATGGCTTAAACTTCTAAAATTGAGTATAATTTCAGCCCTCTGTTGTGGAATTTTACTCAAATATTCATATTTAACCGGCATCTTACCATTTAAAATAATTGGAATAACATTCATTATAAATCCAGTGCCCATCAGAACAAGCCCCTTACTTTGAAAATTAAATATTAATGTCATCCCCAAAATGGTTAAATACAAGATGTGAAAAAAGCTATAGTATTTAATAAACACCCATGTCAATTTTCCGAAATCATGAGTAGTTAATATAGTTAAGAGTACATCTATTCCCACACCTAAAAATAAAAGCCCAGCATATTTTATTTCCATCTTATTTAATTCAAGATTGCCAAATATTTTTGCAACTATTACACCAAGTATAAGTGCTAAAAAAATCATTCCTATCTCCTATAATATCACAATTAGATCTATTTATAAAAAAGGATTTATCAATCAATAGACCTGATGATAAATCCTCTTCCCTCGTGTACTGTGATTTTTGCTGTGTCACCCTTAATTTCGTTACTGACACCTCTAATTTCACTTGTTGAAATTTTTAATTCATCAGCTTCATATTTCATTCCATCTGTAGAATAAACTATTTCTTTACTTATAGCCACTACACTGATGTAACCATGCCTATCTTTCTTAAAGAAATACTCTCCTTTTTCAACGTACTCTATTATATTATGGTTATCTACCATTTTCGCTCTAGTCTTTCCAAATAGCTTTTGCAATAAAAATATATTAGCAAGAGTGTGATCCATCCTAGTGCCTGAAGCTCCAAGTATTATTATTTCACTAAAGTTCATATCAAGTACAATATCTATTGCAGCCTCTGTGTCTGTAAAATTTTTAATTGGATTATAAACTCTCTTTTCTATATTTTTTTCTTCAATAAATTTTTTTCCTTTTTCATCTATTGAATCAAAATCTCCAACTATTATGTTTGGCAAGATAGTAGAATTGTAAAAATTTTTAATTCCACCATCACAACATACTATATACGCATCTGTTGTGTACTCTTTTAATATTTCAGGATTTACTTTGCTCCCTCCTGAAACTACTACACCTTTCATTTTCCAATCCTTTTAAAATCTTCAATAGCTTTCATCGGATCTTCCACTCCAAAAACAGCTGAACCGGCAACTAATAGATTTGCTCCACTTTTATAAACTCTCTCTGCATTATCTAACTTAACTCCCCCGTCAACTTCAAGAATACAGTTTGGATTTTCTCTATCGATTATCTCTCTAGCACATGCTATCTTGTCATAAACTTGCTCTATGAATTTTTGTCCCCCAAATCCAGGATTTACACTCATCAGTAAAAGTAAGTCTAAGTCTTTGATTGTATAATCTAAAATGGACAAACTCTCAGCTGGATTTATTGCTAGTCCAACTTTAACGCCTTTTTCTCTTATCAAGTTTAAAGTTCTATTTAAGTGCTTTGTAGCTGACGCGTGGACTGTTATTATATCTGCTCCTGCTTTTACAAAGTCCTCAATATATCTTTCAGGTTGCTCTATCATCAAATGCACATCAAACGGTATTTCTGTTAACTCTCTAAGTTGAGAAATTATAGCTAGCCCAAATGAAATATTTGGTACATACATTCCATCCATTACATCCACATGAACATAGTCTGCTCCAGCCTTGTTCATCATTTCAAATTGTTCTCTTATTTTTGTAAAATCACATGATAGTATTGATGGTGAAATCATACGCGCTCCTTTTCTTTTAACTCATTGTAAATTTGAACATAACTATTATATCTTGATTGAGGAATTTCTCCCTCTTCCACTAATTTCTTTATTGCACACCCAGGTTCATTTATATGTCTGCAATCTTGGAATTTACAATTTTCTCTATTCTTTTCAAGCTCTCTAAAATATTCTTTTAGTTCATCTGCTTTTATATCTAATTCAAAACTTGAAAATCCAGGAGTATCAAATACATAAGTATCGTCATCCCCAGAAATTATTTCAACGTGTCTCGTTGTATGTGTTCCTCTTTTTGTCTTTTCAGACACATCTCCTATTTGAACGTCTTTCTTTAATATGTGACTAATTATAGTAGATTTGCCTGCTGCAGAAACTCCCGAAAGAGCAGTGGTTTTTCCCTTTAGATACTCTCTTAGTAAATCAACTGTAAAAGTGTATTTATAGGAAATTAAAAAAGTTTTAAAACCTGCTTTTCTATATGTTTCAAATAAGTACTCTGCTTCTTTTTTATCTAAATCATATTTATTTATAGCTATTAAGATTTCAACTTCATCTTCATAAGAAGCTATTATCTTATCTACTAAATTTAAATTATACATAGGGTCTTTAGTTGGAATAACTATCAACACTTGATCAACGTTTGCAACAGTAGGTCTTTTCAGTACATTTTTTCTAGGATATATATTTTCAATATATCCTAGATTGCTTTGCATTTTAAACTCTACAATATCTCCAACCAAAGGTTTTTTATCCTCATTTCTAAAAAGACCTCTGGCTCTTGTTTCATAAACTGTATCATCACTAATTACATAGTAAAACCCACCTGTTAATTTTATAATTTTACCCTTCATATATCACCTATTCTAAAACAATGTCTTTTATTACTTTGCCATCAAGTATAACTTCAAATCTGTCACCTTTTTTAGCATAATCAATATTTTGGACAAAATCTTCTTTTAGATTTTTAAAATCGGCAAGTACATATTGCTTGCCGTTTTTAGTATATCTTGTAATTGTTAAACTATGAGTTTCCCCATCATCAGGTACATCTACATTTATATCTGAAGGAGCTGATGAATGTTCTTCTCTTGATTTCTTATCAGAGTTATCATTGTCATTGGAACTTTCTTCAGGCCCTTTACTGATAAGCAGTTCTATAACTGAACCTTGTTCAGCTTCTCCCTTAGGGTTATAATCTGAAACTTCACCAAAATCAACATTTGAAGAATTAACTTCTTTGATTTTAACTTCAAATCCCAAACTCTTCAGAGTTATCTCTGCATCATCTACGCTCAAACCAGATATATTAGGAATTTTTATAACTTTCTTATCTTTACCTGAAGATATATATAATTTTATTTTTGATCCAGCAGGTACATTTTCTCCATTTTCAGGTTCTTGTTGGAATATCTGACCTTCTTCATAGTCTGCAGATGGTAAATTCTTTATATCACCAACCAAAAGACCTGATTGATCCAATAATAATTTTGCCTGTTCTAAAGTTTTTCCAACAAGATTTGGAGCAACAACTGTTTGTGGTTTCACATTTACCTTAACCACTACAGTACTTCCTTCTTTTATCTTCTCTCCCGCTATGGGATCTTGACTTAAAACTTGTCTATCTTCAATTTTTGAATCTTCACCTTGATCTTCAACAGCTTCTATATCTATTACTAGCCCAAGAGCTTCTAATTCTTCTCTAGCTTGTTTATCACTCTTGCCTACCAATCCAGGCACTGTTACAATCTTTCCTTCTTGTGATGATTTAAATGCATTTGGTCCTATATATATAATTAAAAATACAAGCAACAAAGCACATAGTACACCTAACATTACAGGTAGTGATGATTTTTCTTTCTTCTTATATTCTCTAGATTCAGATTTCTTTTCTCTAGGATAATTTTCAGTTGCTCTTCTTCTAACTACTTTTTTAGATGGCTCTGTATTTCTATTGGCGTATAGATTAGAAGTCCTTCCCGTTCTTGTAGTAGTTGAATACATATTAGGATTAGTTTTCCCAAGTTGTATATTTTTTATATCCTTCATCAACTCTGAGACATCTGCATATCTATCGTCAGGGTCTTTTTGTGTCATTTTCAATACTATTGAATCAGTTTCTTTAGATATATCCGGCACCACTGTAGAAGGTATTGGCATATTACCTTGTACTTGCATAAGGGCAACTGACACAGGGTTGTCTGCATCAAAGGGCACTCTGCCAGTCAACATTTCAAACATAACTATTCCAAGTGAATATATATCTGATCTATGATCTACTTTAGAACCTCTTGCCTGTTCAGGAGAAAAATAGTGTACAGAACCCATTATGGCATTTGTAGCTGTCACTGTTGCATTATCAGCGACACGCGCTATACCAAAGTCAGTCACTTTAACTCTATAGTCTTTTGTGACCATTATATTCTGACTCTTTATATCTCTGTGAACTATCCCCTTATTATGGGCTACTTTAAGAGCTTCTGTTATTTGAGCTAAATAATTAAGAGCTCTTTTTTCAGGTATTTTACCTTCATCTGCTATTAATTCTTTTAATGTCTTACCATCTATAAATTCCATTACTATATAGTGAACTTTTTCGCTATCAACTTCTTCAGTCCCAACATCATAAATACTTACAATATTAGGATGTGATATGCTTGCAGCTGCTAAAGATTCTCTTTTAAATTTTCTAATGAAATTATTGTCATCGTTATATTGAGCTTTCAACACTTTTATAGCTACTATTCTATCTAGCTTGTGACAATGAGCTTTGTATACATCTCCCATTCCACCTGTGCCAATTTTCTCTAATATTTCGTATCTATTACCAAGTATTTTCCCTATCATAAAGCACCTACTTAATTTCTATAATGATAAATGTAATATTGTCAATTCCGCCTGCTTTTAAAGCTTTTTCTAATAGCTCATCAGCTGAATCTTCAAGTTCTTCATTTTGCAAAACTTTTAACATTTCTTCGTTTGAAACCATATTTGAAAGTCCATCTGAACACATAAGTATCTTTCCTGAGTTCAAATCGAAACTCATCACTTCTGGAATCAAATTTTCCGAAGTACCTATAGCCCTAGTTATTACATTCTTCTTCGGATGTTCCTTAGCTTCTTCTTCGGTGATTTCTCCTAAGTCCACTAAGTAATTTACAAAAGAATCATCTCTTGTAATCTGTTCTATACTGCCGTCTATTCTGTATATTCGACTATCTCCTACATTAGTATAGAAAAACTTATTGTCGTATACATATACTATACTAATAGTGGTACCCATACCTCTTAAATTTAATTCTTCCAGAGATTTTTTATAAACTATTTCATTGGATTTTCTAACAGCTTCTTTTAAACTTTCTATAAGCTCTTCAGTACTTTTAAACTCTTTTTTTGACAATTCTTCAACCACTGTTTCTACTGCCATTTTAGATGCAGTTTCTCCAGCCAAATGTCCACCCATTCCATCCGCTAAGATAAATAAATTTCCATCTTCCTTAGGAACATAATAATAGTCTTCATTGATTTCTCTTATATTACCTTTATGGGTTCTATGAACAAACCTCATTAATACCACCTTCATACTTTCTTCTAAGTTGTCCACATGATGCACTTATATCTTTTCCAAGTTCTCTTCTAACAGTAACCTCAGCTCCGTAAGATATAAGTTTTGATTTAAACTTTTCAATTTCTTCAATAGATGGTCTACCTTTTTGATATTCCTCAATCGAATTTAAAGGAATCAAATTTATATGATATTTTAATCCCTTAAGTAAATCGAATAATTCTTCTGCATCTGATAAAGACGAATTTTCTCCACTTATTAATGTATATTCAAAAGTTATCCTACTCTTAGTCTCTTCTGAATAGTATTTACAAGCTTCTATTAATTTGTCAAGATTATACTTTCTATTTATTGGAAGTACTTTAGACCTCGTCTCATCATTTGGGCTATGCAGAGATATCGCCAATGTTATAGGCAAATTTTCTTTAGCTAAATCATATATTCTATCGACTACCCCGCAAGTTGAAATAGTCATGTTTCTATAACTCATGTTGTGACCTTCTTCAGAATGAAAAATTTTTAGAAACTTTATTACATTTTCATAGTTATCTAATGGTTCTCCACTCCCCATTAGAATTATATTAGAAACTCTTATGCCAAGTTTGTTTTCAACACTATAAACCTGTCTTAACATTTCTGCCGGAGCTAAATTCCTTATAAGACCTGCTTTTGTTGACGCACAAAAAACACACCCCATTCTGCACCCAACTTGCGTTGAAATACACTGAGAATAGCCGTGTTTATATTTCATCAAAACTCCCTCTACTAAATTTCCATCATTTAATTTAAAAAGATATTTTTTAGTTGAATCTAACTTCGATGAAAACTCGCATTCAATTTCTGCTATATCCAAATCAGAGCCAACAGCTTCTATAATATCTTTAGATAAATTCGAATTTTCAATATCAATCCTCTGATTCTTATTAAAAAACGTATATATCTGCTTAGCTCTAAACTTAGGATATCCATTTTGCTGAGTCCACTCTTGTAACTCAGCAAGTGCCATATTATTAATTTTCATTTACCTTTACCAATCTAGTTATTGAAAAACCATCTGTTCCATGAACATTTGGATATAGTTTTAAAGTATCCTTTTCTTTAGTTTTTATAACTTCAAAGTTTGAATTTTCTCTTAAAAATTCAGCAATCACTTCTTCATTTTCTTCAACTGTTAAGGTACAAGTTGAATATATTATCATACCTTTAATTTTAACATATCTTGCTGCATTTTTTAGTATGTCGCTTTGAATCTTTGATAAACCTTTAATATTTTCTAAACTTCTATTCCACTTTATCTCAGGTTTTCTTCTTATAAGACCAAGCCCTGAGCACGGAGCATCTACGATCACAAGATCAAACTTATTTTCTAAATTCTTATTATAGATTGTTGCATCATTTTTTATAATTCCCGAAGACTCCAAATTTAGTCTCTTAAAATTTTCTTTAACCAAAGAAGTTTTCTTATCTGAAATATCACAAGACAGTATACTTGCATCACTATTTAACAGTTTTGCATTTATAGATTTACCTCCCGGAGCGGAGCATAAATCAAGAATATCTTTTGCTCTATAATCAGATAACTCCACTGCTAAAATAGATGCCTCATCTTGTACATAAAATTCTCCTTTTTTAAAAGATGAAGTCTCTATTATCCCACTTGGATTTTCTATCTGTAATGCATATTTGGAATACTTAGTTTCGTTTACAACGTATCCATCTTTTTCTAAAGTTGCTTTTAAATCCTCTCTACTACATAGTTTGGTATTCACTCTTATCGTAAATGGTGGCTTATCATTATTAGCTTTTAAAAGTTCTTCTACAAATGCCTCTTCTTTTTCACTCAACAAACTCTCTACGTACTCAATAGGGTGTGAATATAACACAGAAAATTTTTGAGCTATGTCTTCTATTTCATCTGTATAAAAATTAGATTTTATTATCTCATCTTTTTTGGCCACAATATTTCTAAGAATTGCATTTGTAAAACCAATTGAGCCTTTATTCCCGTATATTTTAGCAAGTTTCACAGACTCATCCACAACAGAATAACTAGGAACCTTATCTAAAAATAAGATTTGATAAACTCCAATCATAAGGATATTCAAAATAGTTTTATGTATTTTTTTTATTCTAATTTTAGAATTCTTCCTTATGACATATTCTAAAAGTAGTTTGTTTTTAACTACGCCTGTTGTAATTTGAGTAAGTAAATTATAATCCCTTATATCATCTTTTGGTTTATATGCTATCAAAAGTTCCTCATTTAGAAAGGCACCTTTATAAATAACATCGTCAATTATAGTTAGTGCCTTTCTTCTCATATCTTTCATTCTTCTATCTTTTCCTTGAAATGCTCAACAATCTCAACAATTGTAAAACTGCCATAACTGTCGATGCTACATAAGTAAGTGCCGCTGCACTTAAAACTTTTTTCGAACCAATAAGAGCTTCATGTCCCATGTAGTTTTCCAATTCAATTTGAGCTCTTCTTGACGCATCAAATTCAACGGGTAGTGTAACTATGGTAAATAAAACTGAAGCTGCAAAAAATATTATTCCAACATTGACTAATACTCGTGAAAAAATAAGTCCCATTATGACCATATATACTCCAAAATTAGAGCCTATATTTGCCATAGGAATTAAAACACTTCTTAGTTTTAGTGGTGTGTATCCTTCTTGATGTTGAATTGCGTGTCCAACTTCGTGAGCTGCAATCCCAAGAGAAGCTATACTTGTCTTTGAGTAAACTCCATCAGATAAATTTAATTCTCTTGTCTGTGGATTGTAGTGATCTGTTAAATTACCAGCTATTCTATTTATTCTCACATCATACAACCCATGGCTATGCAATATCTTTTCAGCAACATCTGCACCTGTAAGCCCCGTTCTTGAATCAATTTTAGAATATTCAGAATAAGCACTTTTAACTTTATATTGTGCGTATAACAATAGTAAAATTGCCGGTAGTATATAACTTAAATAATCATATCCGTACAAAAAATCACTCCCCTAATATGGTTCCCTCTTCAAGTCTATTTCCCAACATAAAGCTTTTGGAGTCCATTCTTTTCTTTCCAGGCATTTGAAGTTCTTTTATCTCTATTGCTCCATCTAAAGTTTTGACCTTTAATCCAGATAAAACTTTGCCCGGTTTTTCGTTAGAACCATCATCTATAGACTCTACATCAAATATCTTTATTCTATCGCCTTTATATTGAGCTATAGCTCCACCTCTATCTGTCATACCTCTGACTAATCTATCTATTTGGAAAGTATTCATACTATTAAAATCTATATATGCAGTTTGCTTTGTTATTTTTTCAGCATACGTTGAAATAGATTCATCTTGAGGTTTATATACTATATTCCCATTTTCTACATCTTCTAAAAACTTTAATATAAGCTTTGAACCCATTTTTGAAAGTTCAAGTGCCAACTGTTCAGAATTTAAATTTTCTATTGAAATAGATTCACTTAAAGCCACATTCCCAGTATCAAGACCTTTGTTCATCTTCATAATTGATATTCCGGTTTCTTTATCTCCATCAATTATCGCTCTATTTATAGGTGCCGCTCCTCTTAGTTTTGGAAGAAGAGATGCGTGTATATTTATACAGCCGTACTTCGGCATATCTAAAATCTCTTGTTTTAAGATTTGACCATATGCCACTACCACAAATACATCCGCTTCTATATTTCTTAAAACTTCAATGGATTCTTCACTATTTATATTTTCAGGTTGATAAACTTTTAAACCTAAATTTTCTGCAGCCAGTTTTACTTCTGGAGGTAATAATTTTTTACCTCTCCCCTTTTTTCTGTCTTCTTGAGTCACAACTAATTCAACATTATGATATTTATTAATTTCCTCAAGTGGCAATACAGAAAATTCAGGAGTCCCCATGAATACTACTTTCAAATTACTATTCCTCGCTTATATCTTCTAATTCACTCAAATCATACATCTCTTCAGCTCTATCAGAATATAGTACGCCATCTAAATGGTCTAACTCATGTTGTACAATTCTAGCTAAAAATTCATTTACAACCACTTCGTGTCTTTCTCCACTTTCATCTGTGTACTCAAGTTCAAGTTCATTATATCTCTTTACTCTACCTTGCTTTTGTGGCACAGAAAGGCAACCTTCCATTCCCAATTGTTCACCTGTAGGATTTTTTATAACAGGATTGATTAAAGTAAATTTATTTCCTTCTCTGTCATCTATAACCACTATTCTCTTTAAAATTCCAACTTGTACTGCAGCAATTCCAACTCCATCAGAGTCATACATTGTATCGTACATATCGCTTATAAGTTCTCTAACTCTAGGAGTTACTTCTGAAACCTCTTTTGATTTCTTTCTTAAAATTGGATCTCCATCTATTCTTACATTTCTAATAGCCACTATATCACCTCTTAAATTCTACATCTGTATATATATTTAAATTCTCACTTTTAGATTTATATTCATCTAATACCCGTTTTATTTCCCGAGATAACTTATCCGAATTTTCAGGCGCTACTTTTAAAGTAAATTTTACTTTATAGACATTCTGAATCTTCGGCATATTTATTATTCTACTATATTGTACTTCATAACCAACTATTTTTCTCCCTATATTCATTAAAATTTCATTGGCAAAGTTCTCCAAACTTTGGTTTTTCTCAGATGAAAAATATATATTTATCATCTCTTGGAAAGGAGGATATCCGTATAATTTACGATTTTCTATTTCTTGTTTGTAAAACTCTATATAGTTAGAACTTGATGAACACTGTATAGAGTAATTATCTGGAGAATAAGTTTGAATTACAACATAGCCTTGCTCTTTTGATCTTCCAGCTCTGCCCGAAACTTGAGTTAACAAATCAAATGTACTTTCTTCTGCCTTATAATCTGAAATGTGCAAAGACAAATCAGCAGCTATGACT
Organism: Peptoniphilus asaccharolyticus DSM 20463; assembly: GCF_900176115.1. Taxonomy (GTDB): domain Bacteria; phylum Bacillota; class Clostridia; order Tissierellales; family Peptoniphilaceae; genus Peptoniphilus; species Peptoniphilus asaccharolyticus. The sequence continues at coordinate 677,251 of NZ_FWWR01000009.1, forward strand.
CCAACCAAAGTCACATCCTCAAAATCAAGTCCCTTCGCCAACATTTGAGTTCCTATCAATATATCAGCTTCGCCATTCTTCATCATCTCATAAAAAGATTCATAAGCATCCTTTTTAGTTGTTGTATCACGGTCCATCCTAATAATTTTTTTATCTGGGAAAAGTTTTTGACACTCTTCTTCAACCTTTTGAGTTCCTATCCCAAACTGTTTTATATATTTGCTACCGCACTTCGGACAAACTTTTGGTACAGGTTTTGTTTCTCCACAGTAATGACATCTAAGTCTATTAATCGATTTATGATATGTCATGGAGATATCACAGTTGTCACAATTTATAACATGGCCACAACTTCTACAAGATATGAAATGTGAAAATCCTCTTCTATTTAAGAAAAGTATCGCCTGTCTATTTTCTTTCATAGTAGTTTCAAGTTTACTTCTCAAATTTTCGCTAAATATAGAAACATTTCCTCTTAATAGTTCCTCTCGCATGTCAACTATTTCTACTTGCGGTAGCTTAGCCCCAGTCACTGCCCTTTTATTTAAATTAAATAGACTATACTCCCCAGTTTGAGTTTTATAATAGCTTGTTACATCCGGTGTTGCACTCCCAAGTAAAACTTTACCATTCAATAATTCCATTCTCTTTTTCGCTATTTCAATTGTGTCATATCTTAATGCGTTGTGAAATCTATAAGAGTTGTCATGCTCTTCATCTACAATTATCAATTTTAAATTTTCAAAAGGAGCAAACACTGCCGACCTCGCTCCAACGACTATATCAACTTCAGAGTTTTTTATCTTTCTCCAAGCATCATATCTCTCTCCTCTAGAAAGTTTGGAATGTATAACGGCAACCCTTCCCTTAAATCTTCCAAAAAACCTCTCTATCATCTGAGGCGTTAAACCAATTTCCGGAACCAATACTATAACTTGACCAGTCTGTTCAATTATCTTTTCAGCTAATTTTAAATAAACTTCTGTCTTTCCGCTCCCAGTCATACCATGCAAAAGAGATACTGTTTTTTCAGTTTTCAAAACTCCTTCTACTGCACTTATTTGTTCTAAATTTAGATTGTGAGCACTATATGTCTTTGCTTCTCTTAAATCCCTATAGACTTGCTTGTTTACCAGCTTAATTAAGTTTTTACTCTCCAAAGACTTTATCGGAGAATTAGACACGCCTAACTCCATCAATAAATCAGCTTGCTTTACACTTCCATTTTTGGATAAATATTTTAAAACTAACGATTGTTTTTCAGTTAGTTTAACTTCTCCACTAGCCAATCTATCTAAATAATCTTCTTCAAGCTCTATAAAAAGTTGAGTTTTAATTCCACTTTCTGTATCCACTAAAATTTCAGATTTAATCTTCTTGCGTTGTAGCATTTGAGAGATAAACTCTTTATCTTGATTTTCTAAATTTTTCAATCTAAATATTTCAGCTTCTGACAATCCACTCTCATCAACAATTTTAAATTTTGTCTTAACTGTCTTAAAGTCACCCGGCGGAAGTATTGGTGCAAAACTTTGATTAAAGGTTGTGAGATATTTTTCATTCATATAAAATCCCAACTCAATCAAATCTTTTGTCAGTATTGGTTCGTAATCTATTTGCTCTATTACTTTTTTTAATTTATATTTCCCATCAAATGAATTTACAACTCTGAGTACAAGTGCAATCTTAGTTGAATTTCCCTTTCCAAATGGAACCACAACTCTCATACCTGGTTGTAAATCTAAATCAGTGGAGTATGTATACAAGATATCTATTTTTGATATATTATTTTTTATAAAAACTTCTACAAATTTCATATATTCCTCCACATCATAAAAAAAGCAAGAAATTATCTTGCTCTTAAAAATTCTAATGCCTTGTTAATTATCACATGAGAAAGTTCTTCTTTTGACATTGTCCCCGGCTCAGTGATATTTTTATTTCTGTCGACTATTTTTACAGTGTTTATATCTTTTTTGAAACCGGCATTTTTTTGAGTTATATTGTTTATAACAATCATGTCAAAATTTTTAGATTCCAGTTTCTTTAAACCATAATTTAATTCATCTCTTGATTCAGCCGCAAAACCAACTATTACTTGATTTTTCTTTATAGCTCCAAAATACTTAGCTATATCAGGATTTGGCACAAGTTCCAAAGCTTCGATATTAGATTCTGTCTTTTTAACTTTATCAACGCTATAGTTTTTAGGTTTAAAATCAGCAGGAGCTGCCGCTTTTATAAGTACATCCGCACTATCAAAGTTCTTTTCTACAGCATCAAACATATCTTGGGTACTTTTAACTGAAATAAAATTTGCTACATTTGGCTTTTCTAAATTTGTAGGCCCTGAAATCAATGTAACTTTAGCTCCTCTTTTAGATGCATTTTTTGCAAGTTCATATCCCATTTTACCACTTGAGTGATTTGAAATAAATCTAACAGGATCTATTGACTCTTGAGTAGGACCTGCTGTTATAACAAAATTATACCCTTCCAAATCCTTCTCTGCCAAATGGAAATCTATAAGTTCAACAATTTGAGATGGCTCTAACATCTTTCCATCTCCAACATCATTGCACGCAAGTAAATCGTGTTGAGTGTTTGTAACTATAACTCCACGACTTCTTAACTTTTCCATATTTTCTATGCTTGCTACTGAATTTAGCATATAGGTATTCATAGCCGGAACTATCATAACCTTAGACCTACTAGCACTTAACACTGTAGTTAAAAGATTATCCGCTATTCCCATTGCAAACTTTGCAATTGTATTTGCACTTGCAGGAGCAACCACTATCATATCAGCCCATTTTGCCAATGAAATGTGCTCTACATCCATATTTGTAAGTTGTTCAAACATTTTATAATGAACTATTTCATTTGACATAGTCTGAAATGTAAGAGGAGTTATAAATTCTGTAGCAGCTTCTGTCATTATAACTTTTACATTAGCTCCTAGCTTTTTTAATATACTAACAATTCCCGGAGATTTATATGCTGCAATCCCTCCAGTAACTCCTAATAATATATTTTTGTTTTTAAGATTCAATTAAATCTTCTCCAATTTGTTCAACACCATCTACATCAAGTTCTGATTCATCATTGTTTCTAAGTTTATTTAACTTAGCTTCTTTTTGTGCTTCTATTTTTTTAAGATATTCTTTATCGCTCATAGGTTCTCCAAATTTTACAGCACCATCTATTATCTCTTCTATTGCTATAGAAACAGGCTTTTCATGTTTAGTCTTTATTAGAGGATCATTTCCATCCACTAATTTTCTAGATCTTTTTGAAACTAACATAACAAGTCCATATCTACTACTTGATATTTTTCTTAATTGATTAAATGAGGGAATATTCATTCCTTATTTCCTCCTCTTTCTGCCATAACTTCTGCTTTAATATCTTTATGACGTTTTACTCTTAATTTTTCAGCTTCAATAATATTTTCTATATCTTGAACTGCATTTTCAACCTTACTATTAACTACAAAATAGTCATACTCTCCAACAAAGTCAAGTTCTTTAAAAGCATTTTTAAAACGTGTATTTATTTCTTCTTCAGTCTCAGTATCTCTCTTTATAAGTCTAGACTTTAATTCATCCATTGTTGGTGGTAGAAGGAATATAAATACAGCTTCTTTATATCTCTTTTTAATTTGTAGTGCTCCTTGAACATCTATCTCAAGAAGTACAATTTCACCTTTTTCTATTTCATCAAATACAAACTTCTTTGGAGTTCCGTAATAGTTAGTGTGTACAAATGCATACTCTAACAATTCATCTTGCTCAACCATCTTTTCAAACTCTTCTATTGAAGTGAAAAAATAATTTTCTCCATTGACTTCATTAGGTCTTGGTGTCCTAGTAGTTACTGATGTTGAAAAAGATATTTGATCATTTTTTTCCATTAAAGCTTGGCTAACTGTTCCCTTACCACTTCCTGAAGGACCTGATAGCACTAATAAAAATCCTGCTGACAAAAGATCACTCCCATCTATTCTATATTTTGAATTTGCTCTCTTAACTTCTCTACTTGTGATTTCATATCTACTACAAGCCCTAAAATTTCTACATTTGTAGATTTAGAACCTATAGTATTTACTTCTCTATTTATTTCTTGAACTAAAAAATCAAGTTTTCTGCCTACTGGCTCTTTAGAATCTATTATACTATCAAACTGCGAAATATGGGAAAAAAGTCTTCCAATTTCTTCATCAATTGCCAACTTATCTGCCATTATAGCCAATTCAGTTGTAAGTCTTTGTATATCTAATTTTTCTTCACCTGTTATTGATTTTATTTTATCTTCAACTTTTTTCAAGTTTTCTTCCACAACTTTAGGTGCTTTTTCATTGACCTTGCTAACCATATCATACAAAAGATCCTTGTCTTTTATTAAAATTTCTTTTAAGTTTTTACCTTCATCTTCTCTCATCTCTATTAAGCTACTTATAGCTAAGCTGGTCGCTTCAAATATAGCTTCTTTGTAGAAACTTGAGTCGTTTTCAATTTCGTGTACTTCTAATACACCTTCTCTTAAATATAAATCGCTAAGGGTTATTGGTTTTGAGATATTAAATTCTTCACTTAAAGAACTTAAAGCACTATGATAGTTTCTCGCCAGGTCCAAATTAGCCTTAACATTCATATTATCTGAATTATAGATGTTTAAATTTATATAAACATCTAACTTTCCTCTTGAAATTCTCTCTTTTATATTTTTTCTTACAGTTTCTTCAAGATTAAAAATAATTTTAGGAAGTCGTATATTTATATCAGTGAACCTACTATTTACAGATCTTATTTCAACCTTTAAATCATAGTGTTCATTTTCAATTTTTCCGACTCCATAACCGGTCATACTTCTCATAGTTCACCTCATTTTAACAATTATAACTCACGCAGACTTTTTATGCCATATTAGTTATAAAGTTACAAAAAAATAAGAGAATCTCATAGATCCTCATATTGCTTATCAACAAAACTTAGATTATTTAGAGTGTATATAGGCCCTACCAAAAGGTAGGGCTTATTATTCTATTTAACAACTATATTATATATTTTCTTAGGCACGTAGATTTCTTTAACTACTTGTTTTCCTTGAACTTGGTTACTGTAATTTTCATCTTCTTCAACTACTTTTTTAACTTCTTCTTGAGTTGCATCTTGAGAAACTTTTACAGTGTATCTAACCTTGCCGTTAAATTGAACTGGTATTTCAATTTCTGTATCAACAGTCTTAGATTCATCATATACAGGCCATGAGTTCTCGTTTAGATAACCACCTAATTTATTTACCTCCCATAATTCTTCTGTTATATGAGGTGCAACTGGATTTAATAACATCAAGAAAGTTCTAAAGTCTTCTCTTGAAAGTTTACCTAAACTATTGAACTCATTAGTCAAGCTCATTAGTGTTGCTATAGCTGTATTAGCTTTTAAATTTTCATAGTCTTCTGAAACTTTTTTAATTGCTTTATGAATTGACTTTTCAAGTTCTGGTGTGTATTCTTCTGAATCTGTTAGAATATCTTGAAGATTCCAAACTCTTTCTAAGAATCTTCTTGAACCCTTAACTCCATTTTCTGACCAAGGCGCATTCTTTTCGAAATCACCAATGAACATTTCATAAGTTCTCAAAGTATCAGCGCCATATTGTTCAACAATTTCATCAGGATTTACTACGTTTCCTCTTGATTTAGACATCTTTTCTCCATTTCCACCAAGAATCATTCCGTGAGATGTTCTCTTTGCGTATGGTTCTTTAGTTGGAACTATTCCTAAATCGTATAAGAATTTATGCCAGAATCTTGAGTATAGTAAGTGTAGAGTTGTATGTTCCATACCTCCGTTATACCAATTTACAGGTGTCCAATATTTTAAAGCTTCTGGATCAGCTAGAGCTTTATCATTCTTAGGATCTGTATATCTTAGGTAGTACCAAGAAGATCCCGCCCATTGTGGCATAGTATCTGTCTCACGTTTTGCAGGCTTTCCGCAGTGTGGACAAGTTGTATTCAACCATGAATCAATATTTGAAAGTGGACTTTCTCCATCATCAGTAGGCTCATAATTTTCAACGTCTGGTAGAAGTATAGGAAGTTCTTCTTCAGGAACTGGAACCCAACCACAGTCTTCGCAATATACCAAAGGTATTGGTTCTCCCCAGTAACGTTGTCTAGAGAATACCCAGTCTCTTAACTTGTAGTTAACTTTTTTATGTCCTAATCCCTTTTCTTCGATATGGCTTAACATTGCTTCGATAGCTTCTTTTACACTTAGACCATTCATAAATCCAGAATTTATCATTATTCCAGTGTTAGTGTCAACAAAAGCAGCTTCTTCAATATTTCCGCCTTCTATAACAGGTATTATTTCTAAGCCAAATTTCTTTGCAAATTCCCAGTCACGTGTATCGTGAGCTGGAACTGCCATTATAGCTCCACTACCATAAGTCATAAGCACATAGTCAGAAATCCAAACAGGTATTTCTTTATTAGATATAGGATTTACTGCCTTAATACCTTTTAGTTCTACACCTGTCTTACCTTGATTTAATTCACTTCTTTCAAAGTCTGATTTCTTAGATACTTCTTCTTTATAAGCTTCTATTTCATCTAAATTTTCTAATTTATCTTTAAATTGTTCAATCAAAGGATGTTCTGGTGCAACAACCATATATGTTGCTCCAAAAATTGTATCTGGTCTTGTAGTAAATATTTCAAGTTCATAATCCAAGTCTTTTAATGAGAATTTGATTTCAGCTCCTTCGCTTCTACCAATCCAATTTTTTTGTTGAGTTTTTACTCTTTCAATATAATCTACATCATCTAAATCATTTATTAATCTTTCAGCATACTCAGTAATTTTTAACATCCATTGGCTTTTTACTTTTCTAACTACTTCAGTTCCACATCTTTCACAATGTCCACCGATTACTTCTTCATTTGAAAGACCTACTTTACATGAAGGGCACCAGTTTATTGGCATTTCATGTTTGTATGCAAGACCTTTCTTGTAAAGTTGTAAGAATATCCATTGAGTCCATTTATAGTAATCTGGATCTGTTGTATTTATTTCTCTTGACCAGTCAAATGAGAAACCAATAGATCTCAATTGCTCTTTAAATCTAGCAACATTATCAGCTGTTACTTTTGCTGGATGTATTTTATTTTTTATAGCATAGTTTTCTGTAGGTAATCCAAATGCATCCCATCCCATTGGATAAAGTACATTAAACCCTTCATATCTCTTCTTTCTAGCAACTATATCAAGTGCTGTATAAGGTCTAGGATGTCCTACATGTAGACCTTGTCCTGATGGATATGGAAACTCTACTAATGCAAAAAATGGTTCTTTATCATAATCATTTTTTGTTACATAAGTATCGTGTTCTTCCCAAAAATCTTGCCATTTCTTTTCAATATCTTTTGGATTATAAACTGACATATTTCCTCCTAAAATTCTGCTGTTCCTACTGTACGAGGGAATGGTATTACGTCTCTTATATTCTTCACTCCTGTTATATACATAACCGCTCTTTCAAAGCCCAGACCATATCCTGAGTGAGGAACTGAACCGTATCTTCTAAGATCTAAATACCATGAATAATCTTCTAAATTCATTCCCAAAGATTCCATTTTATTCGATAAAATTTCTAAACTATCTTCCCTTTGACTTCCGCCTATTATTTCTCCAACACCTGGAACTAATAAATCCATTGCTGCTACAGTTTTCTTATCTTCATTTTCTTTCATATAAAAGGCTTTTATTTCTTTTGGATAGTTTGTTACAAATACAGGTTTTTTATAAACTTCTTCCGTTAAATATCTTTCGTGTTCTGTTTGAAGGTCTACTCCCCATTCAACAGGATATTTAAATTCAGCATTTGAGTTCTTTAAAACTTCTATAGCTTCAGTGTAAGTTACTCTTCCGAAATCTGAAGTAACCACATGGTTTAATCTTTCTAAAAGTCCCTTATCTACAAAGTTGTTGAAAAATTGCATTTCTTCTTCTGCATTTTCAAGAACGTATTTTATTATATATTTAAGCATTTCTTCTGCAATATCCATATTTACATTTATGTCTGCAAATGCTATTTCAGGCTCAATCATCCAAAACTCAGCTGCGTGTCTTTGAGTGTTTGAATTTTCCGCTCTAAATGTAGGCCCAAAAGTATAAACATTTCCAAAAGCTTCTGCAAATACCTCAGCTTCTAATTGTCCCGATACTGTTAAATTAGTTGCTTTTGAGAAGAAATCTTCTGAAAAATCAACATTTCCATCTTTTTTAGGTACATCATTTAAATCTAATGTTGTAACTTGGAACATTTCTCCAGCACCTTCTGCATCTGATGCAGTTATTATTGGAGTGTGTACGTATACAAATCCTCTGTCTTGGAAGAACTTATGTATTGCATAAGCAATAATAGATCTAACTCTAAAAACAGCATTGAACAAGTTTGTTCTTGGTCTTAAGTGCGCTTGTGTTCTTAGATACTCTACTGTGTGTCTTTTCTTTTGAAGTGGATAAGTCGGTTCAGATATACTAATAGGAGTAACTTTTTTAGCATGTACTTCTATACTTTGTTTTGAACCCGGGCTTTCAACTACAGTACCCTCTATTTTTAAGGAAGAGCTGATAGTATACTTTTCAATTTCTGAGAAGTTGTCCACTTCATCACCATAAACTATTTGAAGGCTTGAAAAAGATGAGCCGTCGTTCAGTTCAATAAAACCAAAATTTTTAGATGCTCTACTTGTCTTAATCCAACCTTCAATCACAATTTCTTTATTTAAATAATCTTTACTGTTCTTTAAAACTTCTCTAACTGTTAATTTCATACTTCCTCCTATCGTAACAATGTATTTCATTATAGAACAAATACGGTGTTTTTGTCAATTTAAGGCTATTTATAATGTCTTATTTTAGATAAAAATTCCTTAATTTTTTCTTCATGTCCCCTGTCGGTCGGACGATAATAAATTTTGTCAATTTCTTCCGGTAAATATCTTTGCTCAACATATCCTTCACTATAATTATGCGGATACATATATTTTTTATTTAAGTCCACATCAGGAGAATGTCTATCTCTAAGATGCATAGGCACAGTAAAATTAGAATTTTTTACATCATTCATGGCTTCGTTTATTGCGAGATACGACGCATTTGATTTTGGAGCACATGCAAGATATGTGGTAACTTGAGCAAGATTAATCCTACACTCCGGCATCCCTATCACATTCACCGCATTAAACGCTGCATTCGCCATCACAAGGCCATAAGGGTCTGCATTAGATATATCCTCAGAAGCTAAAATTATAAGCCTTCTCGCTATGAATTTAGGGTCCTCTCCAGATTCTAACATCTTTGCTAAATAAAATATTGCAGCATCTGGGTCAGAACCCCTTACAGATTTTATAAAAGCTGATATCACATCATAGTGATTATTTCCGCCTTTATCATAAACTAAATTTTTCTTTTGAATACACTCTTCAACATCTTCAACTGTTATGTGAATTAAACCATCTACCGCATCTGTTGAAAACACAGCTATCTCCAGTGAATTTAGAGCAAGCCTTGCATCTCCCGAACAAGTCACAGCCAAAAACTTTATTGCCTCTTCGTCCACTCTTATACTCAAACCATCAAAAGATTTTTTATCATTTAAAGTTTTCTTTAAAAGATATTCTATTTCCAATTCAGAAAGTGGCTTTAAATTTAAAATTTGGCATCTGGATATCAGAGCTCGATTTACTTCAAAATATGGATTTTCAGTGGTAGCTCCTATTAAAGTAACTATTCCCTTTTCCACAAATGGCAAAAGAGCATCTTGTTGTGTCTTATTGAATCTGTGGATTTCGTCTATAAACAATATCGAACTTATATTTTCATATTTTAAAGAATCTTCAGCTATCTTCAGCGTGTCTCTCAACTCTTTTAAATTTGATGTGACTGCAGATATTCTCAAAAATTGTTTATTGGTTGTTATGGCTATTATTTCAGCAAGAGTTGTCTTTCCAACTCCAGGAGGCCCATAAAAAATAATCGATGGCACTCTATCTGACTTTATAACTCGTTCAAGATATTTGCCTGGCCCTACCAAATGTTTTTGTCCTACAAAATCATCTAAAGTTTTAGGTCTCATTTTTGAAGCTAAGGGTTGTTTTTGTTCTAAATTATTTTCTAAGTTTAAACTAAATAAATCCATTACTTTCTACTCTTAATCATCTCTTCTAATTCTTTGAAAAAGCTCTCTACATCTTTGAATTGTCTATATACTGAAGCAAATCTAATATAAGACACTTCATCTAAATCCTTCAGCTCTTTCATAACCATCTCTCCTATTTCGTTAGAAGTAACTTCACCTTTGAAAGAACTGTGCACTTCTCTTTCTATATTCCAAGCAGCTTTTTCAATATCCTCTATAGAAACCGGTCTTTTCTCTACAGATTTAATCATTCCCTTAATAATTTTCAGAGAGTCAAAAGCTTCTCTAGTGCCATCTTTTTTAATTACCATTACAGGAGTTTCTTCAACTTTCTCATAAGTTGTAAATCTATTTTTGCATTGATTGCATTCTCTTCTTCTCCTTATGGCATTTCCTTCATCAGTAGGTCTTGAATCCAAAACTTTTGAATCGGTATATCCGCAATATGGGCACTTCATAAATTAACCTCCAAATTTATTAAAAAAAAGACCTCATCTAAGATGAGGTACTACTTTCTTATATTTCTTAAGAATGGTGGAATGTTAAGATCCCCACTATCTTTTTCACTATTATTTTCAATTTCTCTTTTAAGCTCAGTTCTTGGAAATGAGGAAAATGTCTTTGACTTTTCTTCTTTGTATTGGTCAAATTCAGTTGCTATTACAGTGATCTTAACAGCATCTTTAAGAGTTTCATCAATTCCTGCTCCAAAGATAATGTTAGCATCTTCATCTACGCAATCACGAATTAAATCAGCTGCTTCATTAACTTCAAAGATTCCTAAATCATTACCTGCTGTTATGTTAAGAAGTACTGACTTAGCCCCTTGTATTGAAGTTTCAAGAAGTGGTGAGTTAATAGCCATCTTAGCAGCTTCTTGAGCTCTGTCATCACCAGATGCAATACCAATACCCATGTGAGCAACACCCTTGTCAAACATAATAGTCTTAACATCGGCGAAGTCTAGGTTGATTAAGTTAGGTACAGAAATTAAATCTGAAATACCTTGGATACCTTGTTTTAAGATATCATCAGCCATTTCAAAAGCTTTTGAGAAACTAGTCTTTTTATCTGAAATAGATAAAAGTCTATCGTTAGGAATTATTACAAGAGTATCTACAACTCCCTTAAGTGCATTAATTCCACGTTCTGCAGATTTAGCTCTCTTATGTCCTTCAAATGTAAATGGTTTTGTTACAACCCCTACAGTTAAAAGTCCCATTTCTTTAGCCACATCTGCTATTACAGGAGCAGCTCCTGTTCCTGTTCCACCACCCATTCCGGCAGTAATGAACACCATATCAGCACCTTCAAGAGCTTCTCTAATTTCGTCTCTTGATTCTTCTGCTGCTGATTCTCCAACATCTGGATTAGCTCCAGCGCCTAAACCTTTTGTTAATTTTTCTCCAATTTGTATTTTATTTTCAGCTAATGCATTTTTTAAAGCTTGTCTATCAGTGTTAGCTACAATGTATTCAACACCTTTTACTCCCGCATTAATCATACGGTTTACAGCGTTGTTTCCACCGCCACCTACGCCCACAACCTTAATTTTCGCAAATTCGTCATGGTCCATATCGAAATCCAACATACACATCCTCCTATTAAAACGTCTTTATCATAAACTTATTTATATTTTATGAAATAATCTACAAATAGTCAATATTTAGAGAAAATTATTGACTTTCCTCTAAATTCTTTTCACTATTTCCTTTTGTCTGCTCATCAACCATAACTATAGGATCTTCTTTATCTAACTCTATCCTTCTAGCATTTTTACCGGTTGCCTCTATATCTTTTAATATTTCTTCAAGCATTCTGAATTTATAATCTAGGTCTTCAAAATCACCTATGACTATTTGGATTCCATCTTTGGTAAAAATGGAATTATTAGATTGAAAATTTATATCTTCAATATTTTCATAGACAGACTGTTGAATAAGCTGTTTGAAAAATTCTACCTTATCTTTATCCTTATATAGATAATCTCCCAATCCAAATTTTTTGAAATTATCTTCAATCATAGGAAGTTCTGATTTCGAATTTTCTCTAGCTATAACTCTCATGTCTTCGTCAATTATATAGTATTCTAAAAAGTTCTCTACTTGAAACTTGGGAACTCTCTCCTCCACTTTTATAACAGCTTCTCTTTTTAAATTAAATCCAACTTTAGCAGACTTAACTAAAGGTATTTTTTCAATATCTCTTTCTCTTGTGTCCGGTGATAGTGAAAAATAACTCTCTCCTATTTTTATTCCAGAAGCCTTTATAACGTTCGCTGATTTTAACCGTTCATTTCCCTTCACTTTTATATCTACCACATTAAACACGCCTGCTTTATTTAAAGCAAAAGCTATGACAATAGTCAAGGTCAAGATAAAGAAAAGTCTGTTGAGGAATTTTTTTCTCTTTCTTCTATATTCATATTTCGCAAGTCTATCCTGTCTTTTCATCTGTTTCTACTTTCTAATTAAACTAATTTTAGAATTTCATCAACCAATTTCTTTACAGCATCAGGATTGCCAAGTTTTTTAGAATTTTCTGCCATTACATCTATTTTGTCTTTGTCTTCTAAAAGAGATACTATTGACTCTAAAAGCTTATCTCCTGTCAATTCATCTTCAGAAATCACAACAGATGCTCCGCCTTCTTTATAACTCATGGCATTGTAATATTGATGATTCCCTGCAGTATAAGCTTTTGGTATAAGTATACTAGCTCTTCCAACTTGAGATATTTCTGCCAATGTCATAGCTGATGAACTAGCTATTACCAAATCACTTGCTAACATATATTTTGGAATTTCATCTGAATAATTTAGTATCTCTGCATTTTCATTTTCTATCATTTCAGATACAAAGTTTTCATAATGTGGTTTTCCTGTTATATGAACTAATTTAAAATCAAGTTTCTTCTTTAAAATATCCAACACGGCATCATTAGTTGACTCTTGTCCACCACTGCCACCAAATGACAATACTAACTTCTCATCATCTTTTAAGTTCAAACTTTTTCTGGCTTCTTCTCTATTCATCAGTGCAAAATCTTCTCTAACAGGGTTTCCAGTTATTATTATATTTTTGTTTTCCATGTACTTCTCAGCTTCTTTAAAGTTCAAAGCCAATAATGAAGCTTTTTTCGCCAAGAATTTGTTAGTCTTTCCTGGATAAGCATTTTGCTCTTGAATAATAGTCTTTATGCCTTTTTGTTGAGCTTTCATAACAACAGGAGCACATACATATCCACCTGTTCCTATTACTACATCTGGTTTGAAAGTCTTTATTATCTTATCACATTCTCTAAGTCCTTTTAAAAGAGCAAACATTGTGATTGCGGTTTGAATATTTATTTTCTTTCTTGGAAGTCCTTCTATATGAACTCCTTTAAATTCAAAACCTGCTTTTTTAGCCAACTCTTCTTCAAGTCCACCTATTTTACCAACATAAAGTATCTTGCTTGAAGCATCTCTTTTTTTGATTTCTTCTGCTATTGCCAAGGCCGGATATATATGTCCACCGGTTCCTCCACCTGAAAGTATATATTTCAAATTTACACATCCTTTGATATTTTAAGTAAGAATCCAGCTGCTACCATTGACATCATAAGAGCTGTACCTCCATATGAAATAAAAGGTAAAGTGATTCCTGTTACAGGGAAAACACCAACTCCAACGCTTATATTTATAATGGCCTGTAGCCCAATATAAGAAGTCAATCCCACAGCCACATACTTATCATAGTTATTTTTAGTCTTACTTGCAATCTTAAATCCTTTATATACAAATATAAAGAATAGCGCTACTACAAATATACCACCTATAAAACCAAATTCCTCACATATTACAGAAAAAATAAAATCATTGTGAGCTTCTGCTAAATTGAAATATTTTTGTCTTGAGTGGAAGTATCCCACTCCTCCAAATCCTCCCATAGCTATTGCATAAAGAGATTGATTTATTTGGTAGTTCTGATCCAAACTTCCTTCAGAACTATTTAAAAACCCTAAAATTCTTTCAAGACGGTATGAATACTTAAGCACCATGGGTATTAATACAGCTACACCTATTCCACCAAGTGTTACGAACTGGTGCATATATATTCCACCCACTATGTACATAAACATCAAAGTCGCACCTATTACAAGTCCTGTTGATAAGTCCTTTAACATTATAGGTAATACCGCAAATCCTATTATAGCAACTATCTTTATAAACACTTCATTTTTATACATTCTGTATTTATTTTCAGAAAGCACTTTTGCCATATATAATATCGAAGATATCTTAACAAAATCTGAAGGTTGAAGTTTAATAGGTATTAAAGGTAGTTTAAGCCATCTACCAGAACCACGAGATGATTTTGTAAACTCTGGTATAAACAACATCAACACTAAAATTATAGTTATGCAAAATAACACAAAAGAATATCTTTTGAAAAATTCTCTTGGGAATTTATAAGCTATAAGCATTCCCATAAAGCCTATAATCATAAATGTGAAGTATCTCTTACCAAAATAAAGACCATCTCCAAATGATTTGGATCCTACTGGATAAGACGCTGACGTCACAGCTATAAGTCCAATACCTATCATCAAAAGTATTGTTATAAAAAGACCCAAGTCCAAAGACTTGAGAGCTTCTTTATATTTCTTCATTTAAATTCATCACCAACTTTTTAAAGTGAGTTCCCCTCTCTTCGTAAGAACTATACATATCCCACGAAGCACAAGCAGGACTTAACAAAACATTGTCTCCCTCAACAGCTATATCCTTAGCTAAAGACACTGCTTCTTCTAAATCTTGTACCAATGTACTTTCTATTTCAAGTTTATTTGCCGTTCTTTCTATATCGTGTTTAGTCTCTCCTAACAAGATAAGAGCTTTTAATTTATCCTTTGCAATTTGAAGTAATTCAGTGTAATCAGCATTCTTTTGATATCCACCTGCTATTAAGATCAAGTTACCATCAAATGACCCAACCGCCTTTATAGTTGAAGCCGGATTAGTTCCCTTGGAATCATTGAAGTATTTAACTCCTCTAACTTCTTTTACAAATTCAAGTCTATGTTCAACGCCAGCAAATTCACTCAAAGCTTTTTGAATAGACTCCGTTTTCACATTTGCAATCTCAGAAACACAAACAGCTGCTAATACATTTTCTAAATTGTGATCTCCTAAAAGTTTTAAATCTTTTAAATCAAAAACTTTAGTTTCTTTATCGTCCCTGAAATAAATACTTCCATCTTTTACAAAAGTACCTTTCAATCCATGGTCTTTAATTGAAAAATAATATATTTTTGCTTTTGAGTTCACTTTATTTAGGATTTCATCAGTGTAATTTAAGACGGCATAATCTGATTCGTCTTGATTTTTTAATATATTTAATTTGGCATCTCTATAATTTTCAAAGTTTCCATGCCAATCTAAATGGTCTGGTGTGATATTCGTTATAACCGAAATATGTGGTTTAAAAGTTTTAACATCATTTAATTGGAATGAACTTGACTCTATAACTACATAATCTAATTCTTCATCCACCACATCCATTACTCCAACACCTATATTACCAACAGCCTTAGCTTTATATTCAAGACCTAATATAGATTCTATCAAAGATGTTGTTGTTGTCTTTCCATTCGTTCCAGTTATCGCCACTATGTTTTTATTTGATAACATATAAAATAATTCTAAGTCTGTTATTATTTCTATATTTTTCTCTTTGGCTTCAACCAAAATATCATTTGTTGGTTTAATTCCCGGACTTTTTACAATTAATTCAATTTTGTTTTCATCAAGAGATTTAAAGATTTCTTCATATTCTTTTAAATTGTCTTTATTGTCATCATACACAAATACATCTATATCTCTCTTTTTCAACTCTTTATAAATTGCTTTTCCGCTTATTCCCATTCCAAGTATTAATATATTGTTTATCATTTATATCACCATCCAAAAATCATAAAATACGAAATCAAACATAGAACTAACTCTACAAAGTAAAAAGTTTTTACTACTTTTGTCTCTTTCCAACCAAGTTGTTCAAAATGGTGGTGTAGTGGAGACATCAAGAAAACTCTCTTTCCAGTTGTCTTAAATGATATTACTTGAATTATTACAGATAGAGTTTCTATAAAATAAATCCCCCCTGCAATCGGTAAAATCAAAGGCAAGTTTAATAGAATTGCTATGGCACTAACAGCACCTCCAAGCGCTAAAGAACCAGTATCTCCCATAAATACTTTCGCAGGATATTTATTGTAGAATAAAAATCCTATTAGTGCTCCTACAAATATCAAACAGAATAAAGCTATTCCGATATTTTGTAATTTATATGCAACAATTCCAAAGAATGCCATGCAAATTATAGTTACTCCACTTGAAAGTCCATCTAATCCATCAGTTAAATTTACTGAATTAACAGTTCCCACAACTACAAATATTATAAAAGGAACATACAATATCATAGGTAAACTAATTCTATTCATTGTAAAAGGATTTATTATATCTGTAGCGCCTGCTTCACCACTATATTGATAGACCAAAAGTACCACTGCTACAAATATCTGTAGTAAAAGTTTTTGTTTAGCTGTAAGACCTAAGTTTCTCTTTTTTACAACTTTTATATAGTCATCAATAAATCCAACTGCACCAAATGCCAAGGTTGAAAATAATATCATAAGAGAGTCTAAATTTAAATTTCTAGCCAACACATTCACTATTATAACGGTGAATAAAAATATTATTCCTCCTATCGTAGGAGTCCCGCTCTTTACCAAATGCGTTTGAGGCCCATCCTCTCTAATTGCCTGTCCAGCTTTTAAACGTCTTAAAATAGGTATTAAATAATGACCTAATATTATTGAAACTACTATAGATATTGCTCCCCAAATCGGAAAAGCATATGCGACTGCAATACACACAATTATCAGCCACAAATTATTTTTGATACTTTGCATTTAACCTACCTCACAGATTTAACTGTTTTTATTGTCCTTCTTTTCAGTTTTTTTATTTTTTTTGAATTTTCAGTTTTTTTACTATTTGAATTTGATTTTTTATCCTTAGTTTGATTTTTATCTTCAACTTTATCAGATTTATTACTGTCACCTTTATCATCTAACTTGGCATTTAATTTATCATCACTATTACTCATTTCAAATTCAACTTTACTATCAACACCTAATTTAGTGCCCGGAGCTATGGTTTGTCCTAAAACCACACCATTTCCGTTTATATTATAGCTCACATCCAAAGCTTTTAAAACTAATTCTATTTCTTCCTTGCTCTTACCTACTAAATCAGGCATATATTTTTCTTTGCTGCTTGAAACGTATAAGTCTACTATTGAGCCTGGTTTTACTAAACTTCCAGCTTTTGGCTCTTGTTTTATAACTATGCTTGCATCAAACAATGAATTTTGATTAGTATTAAACTTTAGTCCTAGGCTTACTAACTCTTTTCCTGCATCGCTTACCAGCATATTTTTAAAATTAGGAACTAATATTTGCTCGTCAGATTTTTCTTTTTTCTCTACAGGCTGAGTTTTTTCAACCCCTAAATATTCCAAAGAATTTTTTAAAACTTCTTGAGCAGCCGGCGTAGCAACAGTTGCCGCAAAAAAGTCTCCCTTAGGTTTTTGAACAACTACTAACACAGTAATTTCAGGGTTGTCTATAGGAGCTACTCCTACAAATGAAGAAATATATTCATCTTCATATCCACCGGCCTTTGATGGAACGTATGCTGTACCAGTCTTCCCGCCAATCTTATACCCTTCTACCCTAGCATTTTTACCAGTACCTTCTTCAACGACCTTATACATTATATCTAACATTTTCTTTGAAGTTTCCGCTGAAACTACTTTTCTTCTAGATACTGAATCGTATTTTTTTAAGACATTTTTGTTTCTGTCCTCTAATCTTTTTACAACTCTTGGTATTTTTAAATCTCCACCGTTTGCTATAGCAGAAACTGAATTTATAAGTTGTATTGGTGTTACTGCTATACCATGCCCATAACTCATAGTAGCAAGTCTTATGGCTGAGATATCCTTATAATTATTTGGTATAGAGCCTGATGCCTCTGCTGGAAGATCTATTCCAGTTTTTTCTCCAAATCCAAATGCTTTTACATACTTATAAAATCTTTCAGGCCCTAACTCTTCGGCCATTTTCATAAGTGTTATATTACAAGACTCCACAAGAGCTTGTTGCATAGTTTTTGTACCACTACTCTTCGAAGAACATTTTATAACTCTATCGAAGAATTTTATTTGACCTGGACAATGGTACTCTTTCAACGGATAAGTTGTTGCTTCTTCAAGACCAGCAGCTGCAGTAATCAACTTAAAAGTTGAACCGGGTTCATATTGAGAACTCACATTGAAATTCGTCCAGTTTTTGTACCAAGCTACGGTTTTTTCATCTTGTGTAAGCATGTCCCAATCCTTTTTTTGTTCATCTCCAACAGGAGCTTTAGGATTGTTAGCATCATAGCTTAACGCAGATGCCATGGCTAGGATTTCGCCGCTCTTGGTACTCTGAACTATTATATTCACTTCTTCGGCATTGTGTTTTACTCTAGATTTTTCAGCAGCTTCTTCAGCAAATTTCTGTATATTATCATCAATAGTTAAAATTAAATTCTGTCCTTCTTTTGGAGCATAAGATTCTTCATCAGTTAAAGGTATTTGCATACGTGTATTAGCCTTTATAGATATATTTTTACCAGCTATTCCACTCATTGCAGTATCGTAACTTGATTCCAGACCATATTGTCCATTTCCATCATCTGTTACAAAACCCAAAACCTCAGATAATACACTACCGTTAGGATAAAATCTTCTTGGTACATCATCTATTGATAATTTTTCTATTTTTAAATTTCTTAATTCATTGGCTTTATCTCTATCTACATTAGATGCTATTTGAACTACCTTATCACCAACAAATTTCTTTTTTATTTCAGCTTGAGGGACTTTTAATACTTTTGCTATTTCAAGAGAATGTTTTTCAACCTTCTTTTTCTTTTCAGCTATTTCTTTTTCTGTGTATTTATCGCCCTTTTTAAAATCCATATTGTAATAAACATTTGATTTTGTAATGTTCACTACAAGTTCTTTGTTATTTCTGTCATAGATTATACCTCTATCAGCTTGTACGACTTCTGTACTAGTCAATTGGTTTAGAGCTTTCCTTGTCAACTCTTCTCCTCTTACTATATTTATGTAGAGTAATCTAATTATTATTATACAAAAGAAAAGAGCCATCCCGAGAAAAATTACAAATATCTTAAAATTCACATTTTTTTGTGAACCATTAATCTCACGAGCTCTTTTTAATTTTACTTTCAATTATACTCCCCCTAATCCTTGGTAAAGGATTTGAGCACCGACAAAATTGGACTCAAAAAAACATTGTTATTAACATCTAACTGTTTTTTATTTTCACTTATATCGACGTAAACAATTTGTTCTTGTGATGGATAAACCATTCCCAATTTATACATTGCTTCATCTTGTATTTCGGCAGAACTTTTTATTCCTTTTACTTCAGCTTCTAAAGCTAATTTAGTCTTTTTTAAATCAGAAATTTCTTTTTCTTTTGCCATAATCTCCTTATCTATACTTGATAGGTGAGAATAAGCTATAGAAACCCCTAAGAACATTATAATAACAATTGCAATTGTCATATACAATGGTTTTGCCAAATTTTTTCTTTTTTTGACCTTTAATTGTCTACTATTTAATTTTACCTGCCTAAATTTTCTTTGATCAGACATCTATGCAATACCTCTATATTTTTTCTGCCACTCTCAACTTAGCGCTGTGTGCTCTATTATTCTCTTCCAATTCTTTTTCTGTAGCTACTACTGGCTTTCTTGTAATGATTTCAATTTCTCTCTTCTTATTACAAGTGCATATCGGACTTTCCGGAGGACATATACAGTCTAAAAATCTGTATTTAAAAGTTTCCTTTACAATTCTATCCTCAAGAGAGTGGAAAGATATAACCGCCATTCTTCCCTTTGAATTCAATCTATTTATCATTCTATCAAGAGCACTTCTCAATACTCCAAGTTCATCATTTGTTTCAATTCTCAAAGCTTGAAAAGTCTTTTTAGCAGGATGTCCGCCTTTAATTCTAAACTTCATAGGTATTGACTCTTTTATTATATCGACCAATTCAAAAGTTGTATCTATAGTTTTTATACTTCTCTTTTTTACTATTTTATCCGCTATTTTAGATGCAAACCTTTCTTCGGAATAGTCCCTAATTATCTTGGTAAGTTCTTCTTTAGAATATTCATTCACTATCTCCCAAGCGCTCAAGCTCGAAGAACGGTCCATTCTCATATCTAGTCTTGCATCATAGTTATATGAAAATCCTCTATCCCCTTCGTCGAACTGATAAGAAGAAACTCCCAAATCAAGTAAAATTCCGTCTACTTTATCTATATTGAGTTCATCTAAAATGTTTTCAAATTCTTTATAATTAGCATGAAAAAGTTTGTAGTTATCCCCAACTTCTCTTAAAACTGAATCTGCTTTCTTCAAAGCATTTGTATCCTGATCTATTCCTATAAGTAATCCAGTTTCTCCGATACGTTTTAGGATTTCACGAGAATGCCCTGCTCCACCTATAGTGCCGTCTATATATATTCCACCTTCTCTTACATTTAAAAGGTCTATTGTCTCGTCTAATAAAACAGACTTGTGAGCAAACTCTATCATTTTTAAATCCCCAATTCTTGCATTTTTTCAGCTATGTCTTCGTATGATAATCCTAATGAATCGTTGTAATTATCCCAATTTTCTGTACTCCAGATTTCAACTCTTGTACTAACTCCTATAATTACAACATCTTTTTCAATACTTGCGTGATTACGTAGTGATTGCGGTATAACAACTCTACCTTGTTTATCCAATGACTCATCAACTGCACCAGAATAAAAAGTTCTCACAAAACTTCTTACATCTCTGTTAGTCAAAGGTAGTTCTTTCAACTTGTCTTCTATTTTTATCCATTCACTTTTTGGATAAATAAAAAGGCAGTTGTCCAAACCCTTGGTAATAATGAAATTGTCCTTTAATTCGTCTCGGAATTTAGAAGGTATAATAACCCTTCCCTTTGCATCCAAGGTATGTCTGTATTCACCAATTAACATTTCGCACCATTATATACCACTTCAAACCACTATCTTCCACTTACCTCTATTCTACATCATTTTTTTGTTTATATCCATCTTATTTTGCTCCCAATTAAAAAAAGGCCTTAGGTCCCTTTTGTTGACCTTTAGGCTTTTCTAATACTTAAAATTATTTATATTTTTTAGCTTTAAAATAAAATCTTGACCCTTTGTTTACTTCCGACTCCACTCCATATTCATACTGATGGATTTCTAAAATACTCTTTACAATATGAAGTCCAAGACCGGTTCCGACCCTAGGTCTAGTATGGTTATCTCTTATTCTATAAAATCTGTTCCATATAGAATCTATATTTTCTTTTGCAATTCCAACACCGTTGTCTATGCAATTAAATACCACTAAATCTCCATCCTCGACAATTTTGATTAGGATTTTTTTATTTTTGCCAGTATACTTTAAAGCATTACTTATAAAGTTGTATATTACTTGTTCTATTCTTCTCTTGTCTGCAAAAATTACACACTCACCATTAGTTGCCAACTCTATTACATTTGACGGAACTGTAAATCTATCTATCACATTCTTAGACAACTCTACCAAGTCTACTCTCTCTCTTTTAGCACTTTCTAGAGATGATTCAATCTTAGAGATATCTAACAAATCATTTACGAGTTGTGTCAATTTATCAGATTCAGAAATAATTATATCTATGTGTTCATTTCTCAAAACTTCATTACTTCCAGAAATATCCCTTATCATTTCAGCGTACGATTTTATTACTGTAAGTGGAGTTTTTAAATCATGGCTTACATTTGCTATTAAGTCTTTTCTCATCTCAATAGTTTTCGTCAACTCATTAGTAGCATAGTTTAAAGTCTTTGAAAGATCATTTATTTCTGTATAATCTCCATACTTGAAGTTGACTTCATAATTCCCTTTCCCCAGTTTTCTAGCTGTTTTAGACATTTCTACAAGTGGTCTAGACAATCTTTTAGAGATAAAGTAAGACAAGATAACGGAAAGCGCAAAAGAAAGTCCCAATACTATTAACAATATATTTTTCAATATGTCTACAGCAGAATCCACCGGTTCTAAATTTGTCTTTATTAGAACGTAGTGATCTTTACCACTTTCCTTGCCTAAGTATCCACCATAAACTATTGATGAATTTTCCAAATACTTAAACTTTTTAAGTGTTACTCTATATGTTTTTTTGCCAGGTCCGACATTTTCAAAAAATTCTTCAAAACCTCTTTCATCCAACACTCTTGGGTTCATTATAACTTCCACCCAATTTAGTGGATAGACTAAGTAGCCTTCCTCATCTATAACTTCTATGTTCATCCCCTTGTTTTGAGAATAATTTAAAATTATATTTTCAAAATTTTTATTTTTAAATTCATTTTTTAGAGAATCTCCTGTCTTTGTAACTTCTCTAATTTTCATAGTTTCATAAAATCTATTTAAAAATACAATTTGAAACAACCATAGAGCTAATAGAATTGCAGCTGCAAAGAGCATAAAATATTTCCAAAAGTTAAACATCATGCTCTTTTTGTCTAATACTTTATTATTCAAATTCTGATGTATCAAATTTATAGCCCGTTCCTCTCACTGTAATTATAAACTTTCTATAATCTCTTATTGAATTCCTAAGCATTTTTATGTGAGTATCTACAGTCCTATCATCTCCGTAAAAATCATATCCCCAAACTTTGGATAATAGTTTGTCCCTTGATAGGGCTATATTCTCATTTGTTGCAAGATAGACCAACAAATCATATTCTTTTGGTGTCAAATCTACCTTTTCACCATCAACATATACATCTCTGCCATCTAAATCTATTTTTAAACCTTCAAATTCTAATGTTTCATTCTCAATTGTCTTTTGATGTCTTTTTACAATTACATTTAATCTAGCCATTAACTCTTTTGGAGAAAATGGTTTTACAACATAATCGTCTATCCCTATTTCAAAACCAAATAGTTTATCGTATTCTTCACCTCTTGCAGATAACATCAACACTGGAATATCTGCTATTTTTTTTATTTCCTTGTATGTTGAGAAGCCATCTAATTTAGGCATCATTATATCCATTACTATGACATCAAATTTATCGGACTTTGCTTTTTCTATAGCTTCTAATCCATCTTCTGCTTCGATGACTTCATTGCCTTCAAATTCAGCATAAGTTTTTATTACTTCTCTTATTTTAGGTTCATCGTCTACTACTAAAATTTTAAACATAGTATCTCCTTAGAGCTCTCCCTTTAAGCCGACTATCTCAGCTCTGTCTTGAAGACCTTTAATAGTGTGTTCAATAACTTCGTTTTTATCCATACCTAACATTTCACATCCGCTAAGTATAACTTCTCTATCACAACCTGCTGCAAATTTTTTATCTTTAAACTTTTTATTTACAGATTTTAAATTTAAATCAAGAACGGATTTAGAAGGTCTTAATAAACAGCAAGCATTTATAATGCCTGTTAATTCATCCACTGTATAAATCGACTTTTCCATATTAGTTTCTGGTTTTATATCGGTACACATTCCATATCCATGGCAAAGTACAGCACGTATTATATCTTCATCTATATCGTTTTCTCTTAAAATATTTGGAGCAACCTTTAAGTGTTCGTCTGGATATTTTTCATAGTCTATATCGTGCAATAAGCCAACTATGCCATATAGTTCCTCATCCTCTCCAAACATTTTTGCAAATTCCATCATCGCAGCTTCAACTTGTAATGCATGAGTTATAAGCGCATCTGTCTTAGTGTATTCTTTTAATAATTCTAATGCTTTTTCCCTTGTAGGTCTCATATTCCACCTCTTATATCATTATACTATGAATTCTTAAAACTTTAAAAGATTTGTGCTTTGTTGTATTATAAACCAAGAGGTGAATTATGAAAATAAAAAAAGCTATAATTCCTGCAGCTGGTCTGGGGACAAGATTTTTACCATTCACAAAAGCCGTTCCCAAAGAGATGTTGCCAATAATAGACACTCCAAACATTGAATATATAGTTCGCGAAGCTGTAGAAGCTGGAATAGAAGAAATTTTAATAATTTTAGGTCGAAACAAAAACTCTATCGAAGACTATTTTGATTCTAATATCGAGCTTGAATCAAAGTTAAAAGAAACAGAAAAATTTGAAGAGCTATATAGAATAAATGAATTAAACTCACTTGCTAAAATTCATTTTATAAGACAACATAGAGCTTTAGGACTTGGTCATGCTGTAAATTGTGCAAAATCATTCGTATCTAACGAGCCATTTCTACTTTTGCTTGGAGACGAAATAATAGATTTAGAAGATAATGCGTCAAAATCTTTAATTGAAAAATTTAACCAAACAGGTAATAGTGTAATAGGTCTTTTGGAAGTTGATAAGGATGATGTTAGTAAATACGGTATAGTAAAACTTTTAAATGATGATATTGTGGATATGGTTGAGAAACCAAAAGTAGAAGATGCTCCTTCAAATCTCGCCATAATAGGTAGATATGTAATCACACCTAAGATATTCGAAATTCTATCTCACACCAAGCCAGGTCATGGCGGAGAAATCCAACTCACAGATGCATTGTTAGAACTTTTAAACTACGAAAAGATTTTAGGTCAAAAAATTACTGGAAAAAGATTTGATACCGGTTCAAAGATTGGATATCTAAAGGCCACAGTTGAGTATGCTCTAAAAGATAAGGAGTTAGGTTCTGAATTTAGAAATTATCTTTTAGAAATTTTAAAAGACTAATCATCATTATAATTAAATTACTTAAATAAAAAAGACGTTTTAATTTTTAAATTAAGACGTCTTTTTCGATTTATTTATTTTGTTCTTGTCTAGATATAAAATTAGTTACCTCTGGCATCAATTCTTCACTCATTATAGTGAGTAAGGCTTCTAATTTCTTGCTATCTTCTTCGCCAATTCTCTCTTTTAATCTCTCCATAACCACATTTACATACTCTTCTTTTATCTCATAGTAGTCATAGAACTTTTGAGTTACTTCTAAATAAAATTCTCTCTTATCTTCTTTAGATTGAATCTTTTTAAGATAGCCTTTTTTAACTAATGAGGCTATTTTATAAGCTATGTTCGGATGAGACATTTCCAAAAATTCTGTCAAGTCACTAACTCTCGGTCTTTTTAAAGCATGTATAACCTCTATAGTAAATGTTTCTGTAGCAGTTAAAGTCGCTTCTCTGTCTTGTAAATTATGAAACATATTTTTATAGACGAATTGTCAAATCAAATGCAACACCTATGGTAAGAGACCAAAAAGTTCTTCTTTAGGTGTTTTATATTTTATACATTTTCTAGGTCTATTATTCATTAAACTTAAGTTATAATTTAATTCATCAATATTCACTTCTGATAAATCCATACCCTTAGGATAAAACTCCCTCAAAAGTCCGTTACTATTTTCATTTGTACCTTTTTGCCATGCACAATAGGGATCACAAAAATAAGTTTTGCATCCTAATTCTTTTTCTATTTTCTCAAATTCTGAAAATTCTTTACCTCTATCAAAGGTTATTGTTTTTACTAATTCTTTTGGATAATCTTTTAATGCATTTATTATTGCTGGTGTTACGCTTTCCGACTTTCTATTTTCAACTAGGATTGCTATATAATATCTAGATTTTCTTTCTGCTAAAGTTACGAAACAACATCTACTTTTCCTTTTATGATCTAATCTGCCTGATTCCACTGTATCTGCTTCCCAGTGGCCTAATTCTTGCCTTCTGTATATCTCTTTAGGTCTTTTCTTAATTGTTCTACCTTTATCATTGAATTTTCCTCTTTTTTCTGCTGGCCTTTTAAATTTAGCTTTTCTTCTCAAATTTTTCATACTAGTTTTTGGTCAGCTTTTTGGTCGTGTATCATTCTATATATCGTTGATGTAGATGGTAATTCATGAATCTCATTTGTGTTTCTATTTGATATTTGTTCAGGGGACCAATGTTCGTTAATCTTTACAGTTAAATAATCAATAACATCTTTAGAAAATTTACTTTTTCTATGGCAGTCTTTTCTTCTATCAATATATTTATCATTTGCCTTTATCGGAAAGTACTTAGTGTAACTTCCCCTACTAACTTTTATCTTAGATGAATTTCTTTTAATTTCTCTAGATATTGTACTAGGTGACCTTTTAAGTGCTTGTGCAATTTTCCTTATACTCATTCCTAAATTTAAAATTGGTAATACAAGATCTTTCTTCTATGGTAAGATGGTTATAGCTCATAGTTAATCACTCCTTTTAATATGTTTTGTTTGGTCACTTACATATTAACACAGCTGATTAGCTATGAGTTTATTTATGTTGCACTTGTTATGATAAATTATCTATATAAATTCAACTTAAACTTATCATAAACTTCTGAAAACTTCTCATTTAACATAATATCCCCCTAATATTTTAGGCAATTGCAAAGGATATTTCACAACTCATAACTTTCTCTTCTCCGACAATTATGTAGCCTTCGCCAAAGCCTATATTTCCTCTTTTACTTATTATTTCACAATGAATTTCAAGTACATCTCCTGGAACAATTTGTCTATAGAACCTAGCCTTTTTTATTCCTCCAAGAAATACATTCTTTCCCTTTTCATTTAATAAAAGCGCCACTGCTCCAACTTGAGCAACTGTTTCAACTTGTAATACGCCCGGCATTACTGAATAGTTCGGAAAATGTCCTTGAAAATATGGTTCATTTCCACTCACGCACTTAATCCCTATAGCACTTTTACCCTCTTCTAATTCAATTATTCTATCTACCATTAGAAATGGATACCTATGTGGTAGAATATTTTTTATTTCTTCGAAATTCAACTTCATAATCAATACCTCTTCACTATCAAAGTGGCATTGTGTCCGCCAAATCCCAAAGAATTTTTTAATATATAGTTAGCTTTATATTCTTTAACATCAGTTACAAAATTCAAGTCACAATCTTCATCCAAGTTCTTATAGTTCACCAATGGAGGAAGAATATTTTCATTCATAGAAAATATACTGATAGATGTTTCAACGGCTCCTGATGCTCCAAGCAAATGCCCTATTTGAGATTTTGTAGATGATACTAAAACATCAGTATCGGCTCCAAAAACTTTTTTGATCGCCGCAGTTTCGTATTTATCATTTAGCTCTGTGGAAGTTCCGTGGGCATTTATATAGTCAACTTCTGATTCTTTTATTCCAGCTTCTTTTATTGCAGCTGCCATAGCCTTAGCAGCATACTCTCCATTCGGAGATGGTGATGTAATATGGTATGCATCACAGTTTGTGCTATATCCTACTATTTCAGCTAAAATATTGGCATTTCTACTCTTGGCATGTTCCAATTCTTCTAGAACCAATATTGCAGCTCCCTCTCCCATTACAAATCCACTTCTGTCTTTGTCAAAAGGAATTGATGCTCTTGTAGGGTCTTCTGAAGTACAAAGTGCCTTCATAGATGTAAATCCACCTATGCCAAGTTCTGTTATACTTGCCTCACTTCCGCCAGCAAAAATAATATCCTCGTAGCCATGTTTTATATCTCTAAACGCCTCTCCTATTGCATTAGTAGAACTAGCACATGCTGTCACATGACATTGGCATGATCCATGAGCATGTATATCCATGGCGATATTTGATGCTGTTAGATTAGAGATTGCCATTGGAATAAAGTATGGACTAACCTTGTCAAATCCTCTCTTCATTCCTCTTTCATGTTCTTTTTCAATTGTTCCAAGTCCACCGATTCCAGAAGCTACATAGACCCCAACATTCATCTTTTCAACTTCTTCAATCGTCAAGTTAGAATCTTTTAAAGCTCTTCTTGCTGCCACTATTCCCAATTGATTGACTCTGTCTAATCTCTTTTGTTCTCTTTTGTCAAAATGTTCATCCACGTTAAAATCTTTTAATTCTGAGGCAAGTTTAACTTCTCGCTCTATTGTATCATAATGTGTTATCTTATCTATACTACATATTTTATTTTTAATATTTTCTACTACTGAGTCTCTATCATTTCCTATAGGGCAGACTATCCCTATTCCAGTAACCACTACTCTTCTCATATTCCCATTCCTCCGTCAACATTTATAACTTGACCTGTTATATAACTTGCACTCTCTGAAGCTAAAAAGCTTACAACTTTTGCAATCTCTTCAGGCTGTCCTATTCTTCTAAGAGGTATTTCAGTTAATATTTTTTCTTTAGTTGAATCCCCAAGTTTGTCTGTCATCTTAGTTTCAATAAATCCCGGAGCTATTGCATTTACTAAAATATTTTTTGAAGCCAACTCTTTAGCTGTGGCTTTTGTTAGTCCTATCATAGCTGCTTTTGCAGATGAATAATTAGCTTGCCCCGCATTTCCGTGCACTCCACTAATTGATGTTATATTAATTATTCTTCCATACTTATTTTTTATCATCGATTTACAGAATAACTTAGTCAAATAAAAAGCACTGTTCAAATTAGTTTCCACTACTTTTATAAAATCTTCGTCCGTCATTCTAAGTATTAAGTTGTCCTTAGTTATTCCTGCATTATTTACCAATACATCTAAATGTCCAGCTATTTCCAGACATTCTTTTGCAATTTTTTCACACACTTCAAATTTTGATAAGTCTCCTACAACTGTATAGACATCTTCTCCAAGTTCATACTTTAAATTTTCCAACTTTTCCAAATTTGAGTTTCCATGTATTATTAATGAATATCCTTGAGCTTTTAAATCTCTTGCTATAGCACTTCCTATGCCACCTGTCGCTCCAGTAACTAATGCAATTTTTTTATCTTCCATCTCTACCTCTCAATATAATTTATTATTTCCTTATCATTTTTAAGTGTTTCTACAGTCACATCTTTAAATTCTTTTTTTATTATTGATGAAATAACATTTCCAGGGCCTATTTCAATAAACTTATCTACTCCATCATCCACCATGTTCTTCAAAGTCTTAAACAATAGAACCGGAGACACTATCTGCTTGCATAGCAGTTCAACCATTTTTTCTCCAGCATACTTTTCTCCTGTCAAATTAGGATAATAATCTAATTTTGGTTCTTTGAAATCAACTTTTTGCAGCGACTTAACATAATTTAAATTTGCACTCTCCATAAATGGCGTATGAAATGCTCCGCTCACCTTTAAATGAATGGCTTTTATTCCATCAGCTTTTAAAATATCCCTTAATTTTTCTATGCTTTCTTTTTCACCAGATATTACAATTTGTTTTGAACTATTTATATTGGCTATAAATACTTTTCCTTTTAATGTATCCTTTTCTACAATCTCTCTCAAATATTCTTCGCTTGCATTCAAAACTGCTACCATAGCACTTTCTATAGAGTCTGAAGCTTTTTGCATCTCCATTCCCCTACTCTTTACAAGCTCTATAGCATCCTTATTATCAATTACACCACTTGCAACAAGCGCTGAATATTCTCCCAAGCTCAATCCACAAGTCGCATCTATTTTAATTTCTTTTTCTAAAAGTTTAATTGTGCTCAATTGGAACGCAACCATTATGGGTTGAAGATTTTCTGTCTTTGAAATTTCTTCAATCTCTCCATGAAATGAAATTTCTTTTAAATTTTCTCCTAAGACTCCATAAATATCAGATACGA
Organism: Peptoniphilus asaccharolyticus DSM 20463; assembly: GCF_900176115.1. Classification (GTDB taxonomy): domain Bacteria; phylum Bacillota; class Clostridia; order Tissierellales; family Peptoniphilaceae; genus Peptoniphilus; species Peptoniphilus asaccharolyticus. Next base: position 707,250 of record NZ_FWWR01000009.1, read on the forward strand.
CAGGATATTTTTCAAATAATTCTAATCCCATACCCGAATATTGAGAGCCTTGCCCACCAAAAACTAATGCTGTTTTACTCATCTCTTCCTCCCAAAATATTTTTTATATACTCTTTAACAGATAATATTTCAGTTATATTTTTCACATCTGTTCCACAAAAAAATAATCCGTTTTTCAAGTCGCCTTTCACCGCTCGTATAAGAGCTTCATTTATGCAATAAGGTGTAGTTGAAGGAACGCAAGTTGAGATACAATTTAAACAACGCTTTGCCGGACATCTATTTTTAGATGTAAAATCTACAAAATCAGTTTTCAACGCTCGTGCAGGTAATCCAACTGGACTTTGTATAACTTCAACTATCCTTTCCTTAGTTGATAGCAAAGTTTGTTTAGCTATATCTTCTAGCGAAGATTCTTTTGTAAATAAAAATCCCGTTCCTATTTGAACTCCATCAGCACCTTTTTTAAGTGCTTCTAAAATTCTGTTCTTAGTCCCAAATCCACCTCCAATGAACACTGGAATATGAATTTTTTCAAATTGTTTTTTTACATCTATAATCCTTTTTAGTTCTTCAAAGATGTCAATATTCAACTCTTCTCTTTTAAATCCCAAGTGTCCTCCAGCTTCAGGTCCTTCAAAAACTATAAAATCCGGTCTCCGATCATACTTTTTCAACCACTTTTTACAAATTAAATTCAGAGCTCTTGCAGAGGATACTATCGGTGCAATTATTTTTTTACTATCTATGTATTCAGGCAATTCTAAAGGAAGACCCGCTCCCACTACAACACCATCAACATCTGTATCATTTATAAATTTTAAATAGTTTTCAAAATTGTTTACAACGTGCATTATATTAACCATTATTATGCCATTGCCTTTTGAAATTTTTTTTGCCTTTTCAACTTCATTTATAAAACTTCTCTTGTTGGCATCAATAGAATTCTCTAAGAAGTCACTTTCTCTATAACCACAGTTCACAAAAGATATTGTTCCCATTCCGCCTTCGGCTGCAACTGCACCCGCAAGTTCTCCCATTGAAATTCCTATTCCCATTCCACCTTGAACTATTGGAATGTTCATAAATTTTTCTTTTATTTTAATAGACATCTCTTAGCCTCTTCATATTCACCCATAAGGTTCTCAACTAAATCTTTAACCGGCATCAATTTATCAAACTGACCAACAGTATATCCCGTCATTAAAGAACCATTTTTAATATCACCTTCCACTACTGCCTTTCTGAGTCTGCCTACAGTGAAAATTTCTAAAACCTCTATATTAGATTCATTCTTTTCAAGATTTTTATACTCTCTGGTCATATTGTTCTTCAATAGTCTCATTGGCAAGCCATTTATATTCCCTACAGTTGTAACTTTCGATGCATTGGCTTTTAACAGCGATTTTTTATACTCATCATGTATTGGGCATTCTTCCGTAAATAAAAATGCCGTCCCTATTTGAACTCCAACAGCACCTAAAATTTCCGCAGCTAACATCTGACTTCCAGAACCAATTCCACCCGCTGCTATTATTGGAATATCAACCTCATTTTTCACTTGAGGCACTAAGACCATGGATGTCATTTCTCCTATATGCCCTCCTGCTTCCATTCCTTCAGCTATTATTCCTTGAAGTGGAAACTTAGATAGTCTCTTAGCTTGAACTGGAGATGAGATAACCGGCAAAACATTTATCTTCTCTCTCTCAAAAATTTCCATATACTTACTTGGACTACCTGCTCCAACTGTCACTACCTTGACCCCAGATTCAACTATCACCTCAACCATCTCTTCTATGTCAGGCCTTAACATCATCAAATTGACTGCAAATGTCTTATCTGTATTAGACTTACATATTTCAATTTCTCTTTTTAATATCTCTGGTGTCATTCCACCTGACCCTATAGTCCCCATTGCTCCGGCATTTGATACATACGCTGCAAATGCTCCGGTTGCAACATGTGCCATTCCACCTTGTAAAATAGGATATTTTATATCTAATAAATTGTTAATATTCAAATTACCACTCCATCAACACCGAACAAATACTAAGTCCCGCTCCAAAAGCAGAAAAAATAACTTTGTCTCCGTCTTTTAAAAATTCTTTTTTCTCAGCCAGTAATATAGGCACAGAAGCCGCAGATGTATTTCCATGCTTATCTACATTAACCATAAATTTATCTATGTCTAAATCTAATTTACTTGAAATTTGATCCAAAATTCTTATGTTTGCTTGATGAGCAAAGACATGGTCGATATCTTCTTTTTCTATGCCACTTTCTTCAAAAAGCTTTTCTATTGACTTTGGAACCTTGTCTACCGCAAATCTATATACATCTTTTCCCTGCATACTTACAAATTCACCTTTTCTCATAGAAAGAGCTTTTTCATCTCCGTAAGTCTTTTCATCTGTAACCCATAATTTATTATTTTTCTCAACAACAACTCCAGCACATCCATCTCCAAACAATACAGACGTTGTTCTATCAGAGAAATCTAATACGCTTGAAATTTTTTCAGCAGCAATTAATATTGCACACTCTCCATCTCTTAAAAATCTTTCCGCCAAAATCATTGCACCGACAAATCCTGTGCAGGCCATATTTATATCAGCTGAGAGGCAATTCTCATTTAAATTTAGCTTTTCATTTATTAATCCAGCAACTGATGGCAATATTCTCTCCGATGTAAAAGACGCTACCAATACAAGTCTTATTTTTTCTCTATCAAAATTCAGTTTATTAGCCAACTCTACAGCCATATCAGAAACAGATTCTTTAGCAAAATATCTTGAACTTATTCCAGTTCTACTCTTTATCCACTCATCAGAAGTGTCTAAAATTTTTGTGAAATATTCATTTTCAATTTTGTTTTCCAAGTCTATTTTCTTTATGTCTAAAAATTTTAATCCCATCCTATCTCCCTATCTTTCGAAACTTTTCATAACGTTCTTCTTGCAAACTTTCAGCCGTCATAAAATTAGTCCTACTTAATTCTTCAGCTATAAGCTTTTTTATCTGCATATAATCAGGCAAGTTGTTTCTCTCTCTCACTATCTCATCCACTATTCCAAATTCGTATAAATCCTTAGACGTTATCTTCATAACCTCTGCAGCTTTATCAGCTAAATTAGAATTTTTCCATAATATAGATGCGAACCCTTCAGGTGAAAGTATGGAATAAATTGCATTTTCAAACATATATATTTTGTTAGCTACAGAAAGTGCCAAAGCACCACCAGAGCCTCCTTCTCCTATAACAAATGCTATTACAGGCACAGTTAATGAAGACATCAGCTTCAAACTACTTGCTATTGCTTCAAATTGTCCACGCTCTTCTGCATCTATCCCTGGATATGCTCCAGGAGTGTCTACAAATGTTATAATAGGCCTTCTAAACTTTTCAGCTTGTCTCATTAGCCTCATGCTCTTTCTATAACCTTCCGGCATTGGCATTCCAAAATTTCTTTTTAAACTATCTTCTATTCCATTTCCTTTTTCTATTCCTATAAATGTTATTGGAGTGTTTTCAAAACTACCAATTCCCCCAATAATAGAATGAGAATCGCCAAAATTGCGATCCCCTTTTAAATAAATTATATCTTCAAAAATATTTTCAATTATTTCCTTAGTTCTAACTCTCTTTTCCGATCTCGCATTCTTTACAATTTCATATACACTCATATCTTGCCCCCGTCTTTTGATGTAACTTTAAAATTTTATACAGCTCTTCTCTTTGCTTATTTCTTGAACAAATAAAATCTATAAAACCACACTCTTCAAGCTTTTCTGCTCTTTGAAATCCTTCAGGCAATTTTTGCCTTACAGTTTGCTCTATTACTCTCGGCCCAGCAAAACCTATTAAAGCCTTCGGCTCGCCAATTATAATATCCCCTAATCCTGCAAAACTCGCACTCACTCCTCCCATAGTCGGATGAGTTAGTATACTTATATAAAGTAGTCCGTGTTTTGAAAACTCATTTATTACAGCTGCTGTCTTCGCCATCTGCATTAACGAAAATATTCCCTCTTGCATTCTCGCTCCTCCACTTGAAGAAAAAATTATAACAGGCAATTTTTCTTCAATCGCATACTCAAACATGGAAGTTATCTCTTCACCCACATAAGTTCCCAAACTTCCCATCAAATAGTCTTGTTCCAAAACAGCAACTACAGTTTCAATATCTCCAATCTTGCCCTTTGCAATAGAAATTGCTTCTTCCAAACCCGTTTTTTTCTTCTGTTCATCTCGCAACTCATTGTAATCTAGAAAAGAAATAGGATCTAAAATTTTAGAATTAAAATTTAAATTAGTATAATCATCCTCAAAAAGATAGTTAAACCTTTCTATCCCACGAATTTTCATATGCTCGCCACAATTTGGACATACATACAAATTCTCTTTTAACTTTTCTATTTCAACTGCTTTCTTACACTTTTTACAAGCCTTAAACAGGTCAGGTATATCTTTACTTATTTTATTCTTTGAATGAGGAATTCTAACTTTACGCACAATATCCAGTAGATTTTTTCTCTTACTCAAACTTCCCATCTACTCACCTTTTTCCACATGCCTCATCGCTTCAAGAAGAGTCTCTTCCTTTCTCTTCAAAAAGCCAGTATCTATTTTGCCTCTAATAAAATCTTTGTCGTGTAGTATTGCATATTGAAATCCCAAATTAGTTTTTATTCCATCAATAATGGTCTCTTCTATCGCTCGTCTTAACTTCTTTATAGCACCCAATCTGGTTTTATCTTTTACTATAAGCTTTGCAATCATAGGGTCATAGTAAGGCAAGATTTTAGCCCCCTTGTAAAGAGAAGATTCAAATCTAGTGTCCATACCTCCGGGCGGTAAATAAAAAGTAACTTCTCCGCACTGAGGTTGAAAATCCAATAAAGGATTTTGTGCATTTACTCTCACCTCTATTGAATGCCCTTCTTTTCTCACATCTTCTTGTGTTATAGAAAGCGGCAATCCTGATGCTATTTTTAATTGCTCTTTGACAATATTTATTCCAGTAACCATCTCGGTAACAGAATGTTCAACTTGAAGCCTGGTATTCATTTCCATAAAATAAAAATTACCACTCTCTTCAACTATAAACTCAACCGTTCCCGCGCCTTCATACTTACATGCCTTAGCACATTTAACTGCAGCATTTCTTATCTCGCTCAATAAATCTTCACTTAGAAAATTACATGGGCTCTCTTCCAAAATTTTTTGGTTATTCCTCTGTAAACTACATTCTCTTTCAAATAAATGTATTACATTCCCATAAGCATCAGCCAAAATTTGCACTTCTATGTGTCTAGGATTTTCAATAAATTTCTCAATATATATGCTGTCGTTTGAAAAAGATGACATAGCTTCTTTTCTAGTCATCTCCCAAGCAAAAACTAAATCTTCATCTTTTGAAACTTTTCTCATTCCCTTTCCACCTCCGCCAGCAGAAGCTTTTAAGAGAATTGGAAATCCTATTTCAGAAGCTATATCAATTAATTCTTCTTTATTTTCTATTTTTCTATTAAATCCTGGTACAGTTGGCACGCTATTCTCTATCATAAGATTTTTAGAGGAAATTTTATCTCCCATAAGTTTCATTACTTTGGAACTAGGGCCGACCAACTTTAAACCACACTTTTCTACTTTATCCGCAAAATCCCCATTTTCAGATAAAAATCCATATCCAGGATGAATTGAATCACAGCCCGTTTCCAATGCCGCCATCAAAATATTTGATTGATTTAAATATGAACTTTGGCTCTTTGCTTCTCCAATGCATATTGCTTCGTCAGCCAGGTAGACAGCAGGCTGTTCTCTATCCACATTCGAATAGACAACAACAGTCTTTATACCTAACTCCCTACAATTTCTTAAAATATTTAATGCGACTTCACCACGATTTGCAATCAACAATTTTTTTATCATCTATATTTTCTCCAAGATAAAAAGCACTTGTTCAAACTCCACAAGCTCTTCATTCTTGCAACAAACTTCTTTAATAATCCCATCAAAAGGAGATTTGATTTCATTCATCATCTTCATCGATTCAAGAATACAAATCACATCACCTTTTTTGATATTATCTCCCTCAGTCGCAAATGGTTTTGACTCAGGATCCTTAGCAGAATAAAATACACCAACCAATGGAGCTTTAATTTCCTCTAAAGAAATATTTTCAACTTTTGATTCTTTAATTTCATTTTTAGCTGTAATTGTTTCGATTTCTGTTTCAAACTCTTCAGCATTAAAAATTTTAGAACCTTCTTTTTTTAGCTTTAAAGAATAATTCTCCACATTGATTTCAAAAAAATTAGTTTTTGAATTATCAAACTCTTTTAATAAACTCTTTGTAAACTCTAAGTACTTTTCCATTAGTTTTTATCGTTAATATATTTAAAAACGTCTCCAACAGTTATGAATTTTGCAAAATCTTCATCTGGAATTTCTGCATTGTATTTTTCTTCAATTGCCATTGAAAGTTCAACTGCATCTAAAGAATCTAAACCTAAATCCTCTTGTAAGTTAGCACTTTCAGTAATCTCATCCATATCATTTCCAAAATTTTCACAAATTAAATTTTTTAATTCTTCAAAAGTCATTTTAACCCTCCGATTTATTTCAATTTTTTTATGTAGACGAATTGTCAAATCAAATGCAACACCTATGGTAAGAGACCAAAAAGTTCTTCTTTAGGTGTTTTATATTTTATACATTTTCTAGGTCTATTATTCATTAAACTTAAGTTATAATTTAATTCATCAATATTCACTTCTGATAAATCCATACCCTTAGGATAAAACTCCCTCAAAAGTCCGTTACTATTTTCATTTGTACCTTTTTGCCATGCACAATAGGGATCACAAAAATAAGTTTTGCATCCTAATTCTTTTTCTATTTTCTCAAATTCTGAAAATTCTTTACCTCTATCAAAGGTTATTGTTTTTACTAATTCTTTTGGATAATCTTTTAATGCATTTATTATTGCTGGTGTTACGCTTTCCGACTTTCTATTTTCAACTAGGATTGCTATATAATATCTAGATTTTCTTTCTGCTAAAGTTACGAAACAACATCTACTTTTCCTTTTATGATCTAATCTGCCTGATTCCACTGTATCTGCTTCCCAGTGGCCTAATTCTTGCCTTCTGTATATCTCTTTAGGTCTTTTCTTAATTGTTCTACCTTTATCATTGAATTTTCCTCTTTTTTCTGCTGGCCTTTTAAATTTAGCTTTTCTTCTCAAATTTTTCATACTAGTTTTTGGCAGCTTTTTGGCGTGTATCATTCTATATATCGTTGATGTAGATGGTAATTCATGAATCTCATTTGTGTTTCTATTTGATATTTGTTCAGGGGACCAATGTTCGTTAATCTTTACAGTTAAATAATCAATAACATCTTTAGAAAATTTACTTTTTCTATGGCAGTCTTTTCTTCTATCAATATATTTATCATTTGCCTTTATCGGAAAGTACTTAGTGTAACTTCCCCTACTAACTTTTATCTTAGATGAATTTCTTTTAATTTCTCTAGATATTGTACTAGGTGACCTTTTAAGTGCTTGTGCAATTTTCCTTATACTCATTCCTAAATTTAAAAATTGGTAAATACAAGATCTTTCTTCTATGGTAAGATGGTTATAGCTCATAGTTAATCACTCCTTTTAATATGTTTTGTTTGGTCACTTACATATTAACACAGCTGATTAGCTATGAGTTTATTTATGTTGCACTTGTTATGATAAATTATCTGTAAATAATTCTATTACAATTTTACCATTATGTCAAACTTTTTAAGTAATTTTATTAAAAAAAAGTAGAAGACCTTTGTCTTCTACTCAAAATACTATCTAATTATTAAATACTGACTCAAAGCAATTGCCAGTATACTAAAAACTACACTGATTAAAATATAGCTAAGTACCACTATAAATTCACCTTTATTAAATAAATCAAAACTTTCAAATGCAAAAGACGAAAAAGTTGTGAACCCACCACAAATTCCTACTTTTAAAAATAGTGCAAGTTCTTCGCTAACTTCTTTATCTTTTAATGCTATAGCTACCACAGTTCCTATTATAAATGAACCAACTATATTTATTATTAAAGTCTTTAAAGGAAAATTAATTTTACTCCCTATTGGTAGCAAGCCGATTAAATATCTTAAAATACTTCCTATAAATCCTCCTAATCCAACTATCAGACACTTAATCATCTTTTCCTCCTAATCTTAAACGAGAAAAGTCTTCTACATCTATTACATTAAAACCATTTTCCTCTAATAGCCTAGCAAAAATTCCTTTGCCTTCTATTAGCTTGCCAGAAAAAGTTCCATCATATATTTCTTTAGCACCACAACTTGGACTTCTTGATTGTAATACAACTAAATCTACTCTATTTTCATAAGCTTTTTCTAAAGCTCTTAATGCACCATTTCTAAATTCAAAATCAACACTCTGACCTTCTCTATTTATAACCTCTCCACTCACTATTTCAGCAGGTACTCTTGGAGTTGAAATCCCACCCATAACCTCAGGACATACCTTTATAACTTCATGAGTCTTTAAAAAATTTTTTAATTCTTGATTTAAATTATTTCCACCGTTATACTTGCAATTTTCTCCCAAAAGACAAGCACTCACCATTATTTTCATTATAAACCTCTTCACTAATTATTTAATTAAAATTTTATCACATTCTTAATTAGAATAACCCCTCAAATAATATATTTAAACAATAAAAAAGATGTCTCACTAACGAGACATCTTTGAATTTGCTTTCTTTAAACGTAAAGCTGTGTATGTTAAGTATATGATTGTATAAATTGCTATATCAAGAATTTTTTCATTAAACTTAGCAGCATATAGTACCATTATATGAACATAGATTAAATAAAAGAATGGGTATGCCAATTTTTGAACATTCTTCCAAGTTATAGCTGACATCTTTGAACGCACACATTTAAAAGATGTAATCATCAATATTAACATCAATACCACTAATATTGCAGAAATTATTGCTGCAACTAATTGATTTGTAGTTTGGAATTGAGATCTATCCATTAAAAGCCATACAAAGTATCTCTTACCAAAAATTACATTATGCGTTAATGCAAATATACATCCTATAATTGAAAGTTCAGCTCTTATCTCCATAAGCTTTCTTGTAAGTGGAGTGTGCTTTCTAACACATCCTAAAAACATAACTACCATAAATATGGTTGTTGCAAAAACGCCTCTTACAAAAGTTTCTAAGAAGTATCTTCCAAACCATTCTGGAAGCATCTTAGCTGTTTCTGTATAAACTAAGTAAATTACTGCTATCGAAAATATTAAAGAAATCAAGTAGCTAGCTACAGGATATTTCTTTATAAAATCTTTGGCACCAAAAATAATTGCCAATGTTAAAATCATTCCTATTATAAGTGTCATATATATCTCCTTGTTTTCAAAGTCCATTAATATTATCGATAATTTTAATTATTGTTTTGTGAACACTTTTAAGATTATAAACTAATAGATAATAATTATCAACTTGTTTTTTAATTGTTTATATAATTCATTTTAATGTAGTATTTTTGCGGAAGTTTTGCTAAAAATAAAAAGTAACTAAAAATTAATTAGTTATTTTAAATCTAATATTAACTTTATTTGTTCGTAAAATAATCTTCAGCTAATATTGCATACATACTTGCATCCACTATTCCTCTATTACTCCAGTCAGCATTTCTAAGTGTGCCCTCATAAAAAAGTCCACACTTCTCCATAACCTTTCCGGAACCTATATTTAAAGGATCATGCTGAGATTCTATCCTCAATGCTCCAACTTCTTCAAATAAAAAAGAAATAACTTTTGTAAATGCCTCACTAGTAATTCCCTTATTCCACCACTTCTCACTTATACAATATCCTATATGGAAATTACTTATTTTTTCATCTATCTTTACTACAGAGATAGAGCCTATCACCTCTTCTATGTCTTTTAAAACAATTGCCCATTGGTAAAAACTTAAGTCATTATAATTTTCTATCCACTCGTCTAAAATCAAATTAGTAACTTCAATATTTTCATGCGGTTTCCATCTCAAAAACTTAGTTACATTTGAATCATTAGCCCAATTTTTGAAAAATGCTTCTGCATCTTCTTTCATAAATTTTCTTAAAATAAGTCTCTCTGTTTCTAAATTTGCAGTTCCTTTGTGTTCCATCTCTTCCTCCAGTATCTATTGCATAATTTTTCTACCTATCTTCATCTCTTTTCTCCATTCTGGAATATTAGAATCATCTCCCCAATACTCTTCCAGACAAATAATTTTATTATTTTTTAATGTTATAAAAGATACTACATGGTAAGACTCATCAGAATTTTTTAAAACTACTTTTACAGCTGTAATTATCAAATTATGTTTCTTTTCAACTTTCTCTATTTTACCTTCCCAGTCTCCCGGATACTCACAATTCGCTCTTATATATTCATCCACAGTAAATTCTTCGTTGGTGTTATACCAATATATTTTCGCCTCTGAATCAAAATATTTTTTCATAGCATCTTTGTTTTGTTCAAGTGTATCTTTCCAATAGTTAGATATATCAAATTTTCCACCAGTAAAAAAATATGTAGTGACTTGCGTTATTATTACAATAGACCCAATTATCAACACCAGTTGCATCGCACTAAATGGTTTGAAAAAATAGTTCCACTCAGGTCCTAAAAATTTTCCAACTCTTTCTATAGATATAATTGTAGAGCCTATACTACTTAAGATTATCGGAAATAAAATACTGTATCTCCTTATAAAATGAACTGTAAGGCATATTACAACTAAACCTAACATATAACCAATTAAAGAACCGTAGTGTGCATCAATATACAGTCCCACAAATGCATAAGGAAATAAAAATAAAATTGAAATTAAAATTAAATCTTTTCTTTTCATATTTCACCTCTTTTAATAATTTGCTTCTGTTAAATTAAAATTATTATATCTACAAAAAATAATAATGACAATTTAAAACATAAAAAGAATACCTTTTACAGTCTTCTTAAAAATTTTATTTAACTTTTCCTGTTGGCACATTCTTATAATTACTAGTTGCTATTTTATCTAGACAACTTTCAATTTGAAGATTCTTTCTAAAGAATTCATCACTTTTCAAAAAGAAATCATATCTTTCATTATTAGATTTCGCCACTTCAGAACCTGATGATGTGGTGTGATCAAAAGTCACAGGATCATTCCATGTCAAATCGATATTATAGTAATTATCTTCAATCTTAACTTTATTCCAAGAATGACCTTGTCCAACTAACGCTCCACTTGTACCTCTGCTAACGTTATAAAAGGTATACTTAAAACATATAAAAACGTTACCATACATAAAACTATTTTCTTCATACAATCCTCCTAATTATTATTTATATTTACTTATATCATAACACTTTCATCTTTATTAATGTAGCGATAAATATTGATTTTTACGTATTTATTCAGGTTATATATTAATAATCTTACATTTATATTTTTAAGCTTTATTGTTGACTTAATTAGTGTTGCCATTTATTAATTAGTTATCCATCTAAATTATTTATATTATTTTTTATGGTATAATCTTGATAAATTACGAGAATTTACTCAATTTATTTGGAGGTAATTTTGAAGCTTTCGTCTTTTTTATATTTTGCAAACTTTGGATTAAAAACAATAATTTTTAAGAAAAGAAAACCTATTCTTGGTACTGTGATAATTACGGATAAATGTAATTTGAGCTGTAAACACTGTTCAGTAAATAATATCACATCTGTAATTCATCCCTATTCACAAATAAAAAATGAAATGCAAACACTCTACAATATGGGAGTGAGGATTTTATTTTTTTGTGGTGGTGAAACTTTTCTTTGGAAAGACTCTGGTAAAAACTTAAGAGATTTAGTAATAGAAGCTAAGGAAATGGGATTTCTAATAGTAAATGTTGTAACCAATGGAACTTACCCCATTAATTTACCTGAAGCTGATTTAATTCTCTTGAGTTTAGATGGAGATAGAGAAATTCACAATATTATTAGAGGCGATACTTACGATTTAATTTTGGAAAATATAAAACAATCCCCTTTTAATAATATTTGCCTATATATGGCCATCAATAAGATAAACAAAGATACAGTCAGCCACGTTTGCAATGTAGCTAATGAGAATGAAAATATTCGCGCTGTATCTTTTAATTTCCATACACCTTATCCAGATACAGAGTATTTAAAATTATTAAAAGATGAAAAATCTAAAATTGCACAAGTTATTTCAGACGAGATTGATAGCGGAAAGCCTATATTTAATTTAAAGGCAGCTCTTCCTTACTTAGTAGAAAATAGCTTTCCAACTCCTTGTCATCAATGTTTAGTTATTGAAAACGGAAAAATTTCTACATGTGGAAGATGTATTGACGTTCTAGGTCTTTGCGACAATTGCGGTTATTTTTTCGTAGCTGAATACACTTTATTGTTTAGTGGAAATATAAAAATTATATTTGAAATGTTAAAAACTTATTTAAAATTTATTTAAGGAGATAATATGCTTACAACTCTTGGGAAAATATGGCTAACTCGCTCCACAAAACCATTTAAATTTACAAATGAATACGATTCATTTTTACCTTATTTGGACTTAGATAGCTTAGGACTATACATTCACATTCCTTTTTGTAAAAAATTATGTAATTTTTGTCCTTATTGTAAGACAGTATATAACAAAGAAAAGTGTGATAAATATATTGATTATTTAATAAGAGAAATTGAATTAGTTGGCAAACAGTATCCTACTAAAAAAGATGTAACTACACTTTACTTTGGAGGTGGAAGCCCTGCTCTTGCGCTTGACAGATTATCTGATATTATAAATGCTATTTCTAAATATTTTTCTATAAGAGATGGTATAGGAATTGAACTACATCCAAGTGATGTGAATGTGGACTGTTTGCAGGGATTAAAAAGCATTGGGATTACCAAAATAAGCATAGGAATACAATCTTTCCAAAATAAATTTCAAAATATCCTAGACAGACAAATTGTTGATATAAGTTCTATTTCAACTGTTCTATCAAAAGTAAATTTTGAAACTGTTTCAATGGATTTTATATTTGCTCTTCCTGGTCAAAATTATTCGGACTTAAAAAATGATATAGATTTGGCATTTGAGATAGGAGCAAACCATGTAGCTCTCTATCCATTTATTGACTTTGACTTCACCAAGAGCTCTGTTAAGTCTATGAGTAAAAGAGAAAAAAGAAATTTGTATTATTCAATAGATAGCTACCTTACAGAGAAAGGATATTCTAAAAACTCTATCTGGACTTTTTCAAAAGATAACTCCAGCTATTCTTCTATGACTAGAGAAAATTATATTGGCTTTGGATGTTCTGCAACAACACTACTAAAAGAACAATTTAAAATTAATACTTTCTCTATTAATGAATATATAAATAGAATAGAAAATAATCTATTGCCAACTTCTCTCACAACTAGATTCACATTAAGACAGAGAATGCTCTACTATTTATTTTGGACAGCTTACTCTACAAAATTTTCAGAAAAAGACTTTGAAAAATTTTTCAGCTGTTCTTTAAAAAAATATTTTGGATTTGAACTTAAGCTATCTAAAATATTGGGTTTTATAAAAGAAGATAGTGGAAACTATACTTTAACTCCTAAAGGTGCATTTTATTTTCATCACTATGAAAATTTTTACACTCTCTCCTATATTGATAAGATGTGGGGAATTATGCGAGAAGAAGCTTTTCCAGAGAAAATTGAACTTTAAAAGGAGCAGTATAATTTACTGCCCCCTTATTATTTAAAATACTAAAACTTCGTACCCATCTTCAATATATTTCGAAACTCCAGCATGCCCGTTCATATCTTGTATCAATTCTAGTCCGTCATTTTTATTATCTTCTAGCACTTCTAAAGGTTCCGAACAAGCATAACATGCTCCAACTATAGTGCCATTTTCTTTTAAAGCTAAGTATAGTGGATTTTTTTCTGCTTCAAGTTCTTTTGGCAAAGCTACTGATTGCCCTTCCAATACAATCTTTACTTCATTTCCATTTTCTTTTAACTGTTTGGCATTCATAAGAGCATGTAAAAACACATCTTTTGCCTTCCATTGTATAAATTAAAATCTTTTTCATAAATATTCCTTTATCAACCTAATTTCCAATTTAAAACTTGTTTCTCTATTTACTACTTTAAATCTGTTATATCCTAAAAAATAAAGCCAACACTTTTAAAGTGTTAGCTTATCAAATCAGTTATTATAGATTTCATTTAGTGTTTATTAAATGAATTTGGTTATATTTTCTCAGATAGAAGTAATATAGACCACATAGTAAGTACAAAATTCCTATTACACTCAGCGGATAGTCAAATACCTCTAAAACAACATATCCAACAATCCCACCAATTATAAAAAATAAAATAGATAATATATAAAATTTAACTTTCCAAAACTCTGTTCTTTCGCCTCTTATGTACGAACCTAAAGCAAATCCTGCATCAGTTAAATATCCGGTTACATGACTTGTTCTAATAAGTGTGCCTTTGTATTTTATAAACATACCGTTTTGCATACCTATCAATAGCGAAAGTAAAAATAATCTACATGAATCAAGATCTAAAAATTCAGTTACCATTAAAGCGAATCCACCAACTATAAGAGAAAACCCATATCTCTTTTTGGGGGTTCTTATCTTGTCATAATATAAAATACCTGATAGAGCTGAACCCACAAAAAAACTACCTAGTAAAACAAATAGTCTATATGGGATATCAACATTTTCGTATAAACTTATAGCTATTTCACTAGAGTTTCCAGTGTGATGTGTTATTGGAGTTCCCAACTCTTTTATTGCGTATACATTAATCGCACCTGTAAGTATAGTCATCCAATATATCCATGTTATAAATCTATAGTTAGCAATCTCATGTGCTTTTGCTGATTGTAGCTTTTTTTCATAAATCTCCTCTATTGTTTATATTAGTTAACTCTATATATTAAATTTAATTTATTTAAGCGTATTTCACAAGACAAAATACAAACTAAAATAAAAAAAGAGCAGATAATTTCTGCTCCTTAGTAAATTTTTATTTAGCACTCCTTCATAGGATTTAATAATTGGTAAAGAGTCTTTACATGCACTCCTGTTGCTCTCTCTGGAAGATACCCGTTCGCCTTTGAAAGGTATGCTGTTCCAGCTATATCCATGTGAATCCATGGAGTATCTCCATCTACAAAACACTCTACAAATTGTCCCGCTGTTATAGAACCACCGTAGCGTCCTCCTGTATTCTTTAAATCAGCAACTTTTGATTCAAATAATTTTTTATAAGCTGGGTCATTAGGTAGTTCCCAAATTTTTTCTCCAGCATTTTTCGCACTTACTTTTACTTCTTCTAAGAATTCTTTGTTATTTGTAAGAACTCCTGTATATTCTTCTCCTAAAGCTACCAATACAGCTCCAGTAAGTGTTGCTAAATCTATAACTCTATCCACTTTTAGTTCACTTGTTGCGAAGTAAACTGCATCTGCAAGTGTAAGTCTACCTTCAGCATCTGTATTTTCAACTTCAATTGTCTTTCCTGCCATAGAAGAAATTACATCACCAGTCTTATATGCATGGCCTGATATTAAGTTTTCACAAGCTGCAACTACCCCAACCACATTAACTTTAGCCTTTGATCTTGCTATTGCCATCATAGTCCCTATAACAGTAGCAGCCCCACCCATGTCTGAGTGCATACTTACCATACTTGGAGCCGGTTTTATAGAATATCCACCACTATCGTAAGTGATACCCTTTCCTACAAGTCCTGTTCTAAACTTAGATCTTGGGTCTCCAGTGTATTCCATAATTATAAACCTTGGGTCATTATCTGAACCCATTGCAACTGACATGAATGCATCCATGCCCATATCTTCTATCTCTTCTTTTCCAAATACAGTTACTTTCACTCCCAATGGAGATAGATTAGTCTTAACTGAAGTTGCTAAAAAGTCAGGTGTCATTACATTTGCAGTTTCATTACATAATTCACGTGCAAAGAAAACTCCATTCATTTGGTTTTCGATGTATTTTAATCCTTCTTCCAACTTTCCTTCAGGTCTTATAAAAGGTGTGTAGTTAACTTCTAATTCAAACTCTTCTTCTTTTGAAGATTTTTTTGTAAAGTTGTAGCTTGCTTGACAAAGCCCTTCATAAACCGCCATCATAGTTTTTCTATGGCATATTCCAAAATCTTCCATTTCAAAAGAAACTACATTTTCTTTGTTTTTCTTTAAGCTTTTATATAGGTTAAAAGTTGCCAACTTGATACTTTCTTCATCTAATTTGCTTTTCTCACCAAGTCCAACTAAAAAAGAACTATCTGATTCTAAATTTGGAAAATAAACTACTTCCCCTACTTTACTTTCAAATCCGTGTTCATTCGCCCATTTTACTAAAGGTAAATCTTTTGATACATCAGAAAAAGAAAATATAACTTTTGCTCCGTCTTTTTTGTCTAAATTAAATTTCATATCTATTTCCTTTCTTATTACTTTTACTCTTAATCTTATTATATCCTAATTAATTAAAGTTAAACAACAATGCTAAACTTAATTACCCATCAAAGTTTAAACTTTAATTCAGATAAGTTTGATACACTGTCCTCTCCAAAATTTATTCCATAAAACTTCAAATTACAACTTTTAGCGAACTCTAAATCTGATTTAGAATCGCCACAATAAAACGACTTTTCCAAATTTATATCTGGATATTTTCTCAAAGCTTGCTCTAACATCCCCGTCTTAGGTTTGCAACAATCACAATTTTCACTTTTAGAATGCGGGCAGAAAAATATGTCCAATATCTCCACTCCATTATCATTCAATTTCTTCAATAATTTGCTCGTAAAATCTTCATATTGCTTTAAACTTATTATCTCATCACCTATTAAATATTGATTGGTTATAATAATTATTTTATATCCCATATAAATTAAGGCTCTCATCCCTTCAATTGCCCTATCTAAAATAATAGGCTCTTTGATATTTTTCCATTCTTCATCAGGATAATCTAAGTTTATAGTACCATCTCTGTCTAAAAAAGCTATTTTCATTTCTCACCTGCAAATTCCTATAAATGTTAAGTTAAATATATCATATAAACTTAATTTAGGTATAAAAATAACGTAAGAACTCGTCTTACGTTACTTAATTTATTTTAATTCATGTATGAACAATCCAGAACGTGGTTTTGGTTCAAACCAAGTTGACTTCGGTGGCATTACTTCTCCTAAATCTGCAACTGTCATCAATTCTTCCAAAGATGTAGGATAAAGAGCAAATGCTACTTTCATATCTTCATGCACTCTTCTCTCCAACTCTTTTAGACCTCTTACACCGCCGATAAAATCAATTCTATCATCAGTTCTTGGGTCTTTAATGCCAAGTATTTTTTCTAAAATATTGTTTTGAAGAATAGATACATCTAAGTTTTCTATGACACTTGTGTTTGCTTTTTGATTTTTTAAATTTAGTCTGTACCAATTATTTTCTAAATACATTCCAAATTCACTTTTTTGATTTGGAGCAAATTCGCCATCTACAAATTCTACATCAAAGTCTTTTTCTATTTCAGCTATAAATTCTTCTGCTGACAAACCATTTAAGTCTTTTACTACTCTGTTGTAGTCATATATTTTAACTTGACTCTTAGGATATAGAATTGACATAAAGAAGTTAAATTCTTCTTCTCCGTTATAGTTAGGAGTTTCTCTTCTTCTCATCTCTGCAACTCTTGCCGCAGAAGCTACTCTATGATGTCCATCAGCAATATATAAATTCTCTATATTCTTAAACTCTGTCTCTAACTTTTGAATAGTCTCCTCTTCGTCGATAGTCCAGACTCTGTGAATTACATTATCTGCTGATTTGAAATTTATCTCAGGTTCAGTATTTTGTATAGCTTCTAAGATTGAATTTATCTCTTCGCTATCTTCATAAGTTAAAAATATCGGTCCTGTGTTGGCATCTAAGACATCTATGTGTTTAATTCTGTCTTCCTCTTTACTTTGCCTTGTCTTTTCGTGTTTTTTTATAGTGCCGTCTAAGTATTCATCTATAGCTGTGCAACACACGAGCCCAAGTTGGCTTCTTCCTTCAAAAGTTAGTTCATATAGATATAAATTTGACTTAATATCTTTTACTAAGCTATTTTCTTTCATCTCATCAAAATTTTCTTTAGCTCTTTTATAAACCTCTTGAGATTTTTCATCAGTCCCAACAGGTAATGTTGCTATAGGGCTATCAACTTTTAAAAAGCTATAAGGCTCTTTTTCTATTTCCACTCTAGCTTCTTCTGTGTTGTAAACATCGTATGGAAGTGCCGCCACTCTACTTGCCAATTCATTTATAGGACGAATAGCACTAAATCTTTTAATTTGTACCATAATTCCCTCCTACTTCATAAAACGAACTCTTACTACGCCATCTATGCCATTTAGTTTTTCTTTCAAACCTTCGTTCACTTCACTATCAATGTCAATCATAGTGTATGCCCAATCGCCTTTGTGACGGTTTAAAAGATTTGCTATATTAATTCCCTCTTCGGCAAGTATGGCTGTTATTTGACCAATCATATTTGGAATATTTCTGTGGTTTACAGTAATTCTATTGACTGAATTACAAACTCCCATATCACAATCTGGGAAGTTTACTGAATTTTTAATATTTCCAAATGATAAATATTCCATCATTTCATTCACAACCATTACGGCTGAATTCTCTTCACTTTCAGGAGTTGATGCCCCTAAATGAGGAATATTTATAGTGTTTGGTAGTTCAAGGCTTTCTTTATCCGGAAAATCCACTATATATTTAGCAACTTTTCCACTTTCCAAAGCTTCTCTTAGTGCCTCTATATCCACTAATCCGCCTCTCGCTATATTTATAATTCTAATGCCATCTTTTGCTATATTTATAAGTTCTCTGTTTATGAAATTTTCAGTGTCTTTTGTCTTAGGTATATGAATAGTAACATAGTCACAATTTTTAAAAATATCTCTAACTTCTGTCACATAATTTACTTTTGAATTTAGGTGTAGTGCATTCTTTAAAGAAATAAATGGATCGTGGCCATATACTTGCATCCCCATATTAATTCCTGTTTCAGCAACCAACTGCCCTGTGGCTCCAAGACCTATGACGCCAAGTTTTTTACCATATAGTTCAGGCCCTACAAATTCTTTTTTGCCAGTCTCAACTAATTTATCGATTCCATCTTGACCTTTTAAAGTCTTAGTCCATTCTATTCCTTCAACCACTTTTCTTGATGCTAAAAGTAGCGCCATAAGTGTAAGCTCTTTTACTGCATTTGCATTCCCACCTGGAGCATTGCATACAACAATTCCCTTTTCAGAGCATTTTTCAATCGGAATATTGTTTACTCCAGCACCTGCTCTTCCAACATATAGTGTCTTAGGTGAAAAATCATAATCATGCATCTCTGCACTTCTAACTAAAATTCCAACCGGTTCGTTCTCTTCTTCTATCAAGAAATTATCTGCCAACAAATTTAAAGCTTTCTTAGAAATATTATTTATTATTTTTATTGTGTAGTTTTTCATATTTTACCTCCATTAACGGTTTGCTATTTCGAATTCCTTCATGAATTCAACCAATCTCTCTACGCCTTCTTTTGGCATAGCATTGTAGATACTTGCTCGCATACCACCAATGGAACGGTGCCCTTTTAAATTTTCAAAACCTTTTGCTTTCGCTTCTTTTACAAATTGTGCGTCTAAGTCTTTATTGCCTGTAACAAATACAACATTCATAAGAGAACGGTCCTTTGGCTCTATAGGATTTTGGAAAAGTTTGCTATTGTCTATAAAATCATAGATTAACTTAGCTTTTTCTTTGTTTCTCTTTTCCATTTCCTTTACTCCGCCATTTTCCTTAACCCATTGAGCTACAAGTCCTGAAATATATATGTTGTAGCATGGCGGTGTATTATACATTGAATCTTTTTCTAAATGAGTTTGATAATTTAACATAGTAGGAGTTATAGCTTGCGCATTTCCAGCTAAATTCTTTTTCATAGCCACAAGAGTTACTCCGCTCGGCCCAATATTTTTTTGAGCCCCTGCAAATATTAAATCAAATTTTTTCATGTCATATTCTTCTGATAAGATGTTAGATGACATATCCGCAACTATAGGCACATTGATTTTCTCTATAGTTTCAGGACGTATTCTCGTTCCATATATTGTGTTGTTAGTACAAACATAAAGGAATTTTACATCTTTTCTTATCTCATCTTCTACTATCTCTTGAATATAACTGAAATTCTTATCGCTTGAAGAAGCCAACACCTTCACATCTGCATATCTCTTTGCCTCTTCATAAGCTTTTTTAGCCCATGAACCAGTTACCAAATAGTCTGCTTTTTCATTTTCTGCGAGTAGATTTAACGGAATCATTGCAAATTGAGTATGTCCTCCACCTTGTAAAAATAAAATTTCATACTCATCGTCCAATCCCATAAGTTCTTTGAATGTGTTCTTAGCTTCCTCTTGTATTTGTTCATAGGAGGATGATCTATGACTCATTTCCATAACTGACATTCCACTACCATTGCAATTTAACATTTCTTTTGCTGCTTTTTCTAGAACTTCTACAGGTAACATAGAAGGTCCAGCTGAAAAATTTAATACCCTATTCATAGTTTATCCTCCTTAAAAAATAATTATTTACTGCAATAAACTTATTCTCGTTTAAATGCTTAGTAGAGATTTTACTATGCTATAGAATATAGTGCAACAAGATTTTTTATGATATCGTTACCAATTTTAATAATAAAAAAGAGCATGCTAAGCACACTCTTCACAAAACATTAATTAACTTGTGTTATTTCCACCAAGTCATGTGAATCCAAATTTTTCCACTCAACTTGATATCCTAAATTTTCTGCAATAAATCTAACAGGAACATAATTTTTAGAATTTATATTTACTACTTTAATTCCTATATCAACAGATTTTGTATTTGAATTTTTCATAAGATATGCTCTTGAACTATTTTCAAACATTCCAATTGATATATCATTATAAGTTACCACAAATCCGGCAGTTCTATCTTCAGTTGCTGGTAGATATTCAACATTAGCTCCCAAATTTTTTACTAAATCTCTCACCGGAGCCATAACCTTACTACTATCTGTATCTAAAAATACACCTTTTGAACTGTCAATTGTATTCCCCAATGCAGAAATTTTTAATTCTCTTCCACTTGCTAAACAAATGGAACTCATTGATAAAATACATATACAAATCGTTATAAACTTTTTCATATTACTCCTAATTATTTTTTGAAGTTTTATATTTTTTAACCATCTTTTTTACCTTTACTATAGGTCTCTTAGGTAAAGATATGTAATTATAATTTAATAAAACCATCTTATATAGCTCTAATACTTCCATCGCAAAATTTTCTTTTGAATACTTCTTAGAAGATATATAAGCATTTTTTCTCAACTTATCTCTAACAACTTTGTCAAATAGAACTTCCGCCGACTCTTTAAATTCAATATAGTTGTTGAAATAATATCCATTAAATCCAACTTCCAAAAGTCCATCTAAGCACTCATCCGGCTTACATAAAAGAGGTAGTGAATTTGCCAAAGCTTCAACGAAAGTAAGACCTTGTGTCTCGCTTTGAGACGCACATAAAAATGCATCACCTACTCCATAATATTTGCCAACTTCATCTGGACTCACCATTCCCGTAAATACTATTTTCTCATGAGAAACTTTTTTCTTCAGCTCATCTAAATATGGTCCGCCACCAACTATTAGAAAACTTATATTTGCATAGTCTCTTTGCAATTTAACAAAATTTTCTATGACTTCATCTAAGTTTTTTTCTTTTGCAACTCTTCCTAAAAACATAAATAAAAAATCATCTTTTTCTATATTATATTTTTCTTTTATTTGATTTTTTTCTAGTATGTCAACTTCATTTGAAAATTTGGATAAATCTATTCCCGTTGGTATTACATCTATCTCAACATTCATACCCATATCAATCAAAGATTCTTTAGCTTTAGCCGTTGGAGCTATTACTCTCTGACATGATTTGAAAACCCTCTTCAAAAAACTATGTAAAAATTTTTCTCCAGCTTTTTGATGTTTTGTCACATATTTTACATAGTGCTCATACATTGTATGATAGGTGTGAACTATCGGACACTTTGCAGCCGTAGCAATAATTCTCGCAAAATTAAAAGTTGAAAATTCATTTTGCGTATGTATTATGTCAGGTCTCCATTCTATAGCACTTAAAATAATTGGATCTATAACTGAAAGTGAAGCTCTTATATCTGGATATACCTTTACAGGAAAACTCGAAATATAATATACTCCATTTTCATAATGTGACTTGAAAGAATTGGAAAGGGTTAGAATTCTAACTTCCACTCCCAATTTTCTAAGCTCTTCAGATAAATTTAAAACTGAAGTTACCACTCCATTTATCTGTGGCTTATATAAATCTGTAGCGATTAATACCTTCATCTCATTCTCCTTTTGATTTATTTTATCAAAAGTATTCTAAACTTTGTCAATAAAATAAAAATTGAGTTGTAATCATACTAAATTAGAACTCAAAATTTATTTAATATTTAATCTATTATACCATATCATTTATAAATGACATAAATTCTTAATTTACAAAAATTAAAGGCTCACCTAAGTGAACCTCTTAAACTAATTTTTTTAATTTTTCTATGAGCATAGGCACTACTTCAAATAAGTCTCCAACTATTCCATAGTGTGCCACGTTAAATATAGCTGCATCCGGGTCATTGTTTATTGCAACTATTATATCAGAGTCTTTCATACCTTGTACGTGTTGCACTGAACCTGAAATACCAATTGCAAAGTATAATCTTGGATGAACTTTTCTTCCTGACATCCCAACGTATCTGTCTGCCGGAATCCAAAGTTGGTCTGAAATAGGTTTTGTACCTGTGGTAGCGGCGCCTAAAACTTCTGCCAATTCATTTATCAAATGCCAATTTTTAGGCTCTTTAAGTCCAAGACCTCCAGCCACTACTATCTTAGCATCTTCTAAAGATAAATTGCTATTTCCTCTCTTAACACTTCCCAAGATTTCAGTAAGCAAATCGTCCATGTTGATATCAGCTTCAAACTCTATCACTTCACCTGTCCTCTCTGTAGGTTCAAGAGCTTTAAACACATCTTCTGCCACTGTACCCATTTGAGGTAGAGTATTTGTTCTTATATCTGAATACAATTGTCCATCAAATGTTGGTCTAATCCATTTTATGTCATTCTTTTCATCATTTAATAAAATTTGAACACATTCTGCAACAAGACCTATTTTTCTTCTCGCGGCAATTCTCCCTCCCAAGTCTCTCATATTTTGACTTGCAGGCAACATAACTGCAAAAGGTTTAAATTCATCTAATACCTTATCAAATGCCTTAGTATAGCTAAGAGTTCTATATTGCTTTAAGTCATGGTTATCAACCACAACTACCTTATCGGCCCCATGAGCTATTAAATCGTCAGAATATTGTTTTACATCTGATCCCATAACCAAAGCATAAACTTCTTGTTCCAATTCATCTGCTATTTCTCTTGCCTTAGCTAAAATTTGGTATGATGTCTTTGTTACGCCCTCTTTTATTTCAACAACACTTAATATATTTTTATGTTCCATACTATTACCTACCTATAATTCCATCTGCTTTTAAAACTTCAACTAACTTATTTACTTGCTCTTCAATATTTCCTTCAAGTAATAAACCTGTTGCTCTATTTTGATGTGCAAATACTTCTTTTACAACAGTAGGTGAACCTGAAACTCCAAGTTGTTCTGAATCCATGCCAGCATCTTCATCAGATATGAATTTTATAAGATCGTCACTTATGCTTTCAATTTTTTCTTTGCTAACTTTTTTTACTTCGTTACACTCTCTAACTACTGTAAATAGAACTGGAGCTTTAACCACTTGTTTTTCAACATTAGATGATAGCTCTCTTAGAACTTCAAAACTTCCGTCTTTATACTTAGCATCTTTTAGATAAGTGGCTTGGTTAATTCCCAAAAATTCTGCAACTTCAGGTCCTACTTGTCCAGTATCACCATCAATTGTTTGAGCTCCCGCTAATATTACATCAAACTCTCCTATGTGTTTTATTGCAGAAGAAAGAGCATAAGAAGTTGCTAAAGTGTCTGATCCTCTAAAAGTTCCACCAGAAAGTACATAACCTTTATCAGCTCCCATAGCTATAGCTTCTTTAATCATATCTGCTGCCCTTTCAGGTCCCATAGTAAGAATTGTAATGCTGCCACCAGTTTGTCTCTTTAGTTGGATTGCCATAGTAAGTGCATTTAAATCCGCTGGGTTAATTATCATCCTCATGCCATCTCTTAATAAATTATGAGTTATTGGATCTAATTGAACTCTTGTAAATTTAGGTACGTGTTTCATCAACACAAGATACTCCATTTTTTCCCCCTTCAAAATTAAACGGGCTAATTAGCCCGTAATATTTTTTTTAATTTTATTGCTCTTTGTAAAAAGTTAAAGTTTTATCGGTAAAAATTTAACATACTTAACTATCACTTTTCCACTGTATAGTGGAATGAATGAGCGATTATTATATTAATTTAGATACTTTTGTGTTGCATTTTTAATAGTTCTATTTTCAAACAATTTAAAAGGACTATACCAAACACAATTTTCAATAACATTAAAAATATCTAATTTTTAATCTTCTTCAAATATAGCAACTATTAAGTCTTTAATTAGTTTGCTCTCAACTCCATAATATATCTCTGTTCCTTCTCTTCTACTATTTAATATTCTAGCTCTTTTTAATTTACCTAGATGTGATGAAACAGTAGGTTGCGGAATATCTAATATAGCCT
Source organism: Peptoniphilus asaccharolyticus DSM 20463 (assembly GCF_900176115.1). Taxonomy (GTDB): domain Bacteria; phylum Bacillota; class Clostridia; order Tissierellales; family Peptoniphilaceae; genus Peptoniphilus; species Peptoniphilus asaccharolyticus. The sequence continues at coordinate 732,244 of NZ_FWWR01000009.1, forward strand.
GTAGCTGAGATACATTTTTGGTTCCATTTTCCATTAAATACTTTACCACACATAATCTGATTGGGTGTGCTAAAACCTTTAACATTTCTGAGCGTTCTTCAAGTTGCCTGTTGTTATAGTCCATTTGTTTTACTCCTCCTATAATTTTAACTTTCTAAAAACAATATAACTATCTCTATAATTAACACCAAAGAATTTTTCTTTAAGTAAATTTTTTATAGTTTCGAAATCCTTTGGTCTTACCAACTTCTCTTCACCGGTGAATTCAAGAGGATTATTTAAATTCCTATAGAAAATAAATCTCGTCCATCCTTCCGGCTTTTCTTCATCCGCATGTACATCTGCAAGTTCTACTAATTGAAACCCGCTAAGTAAAACATTTCTAAAAGAAGGTTCGTTGTCTGGTGACACTGTCGACATCATAATCCCAAATCCCTTTTCTTTTATATGTTCTATAAGTAAATCTCTACTCTTGTTTTGAACCCCTCTACCTCTAGCATCTTCATGAACCATCACCGATTCCATAATAACTATAGGTTCGTCAGGTATGTCTAAATTTTGTACATACTTCGCTAAACTTTCTTCTTTATTTGAATAGCTCGTATATCTATAAGCCACTATTTTGTCATTTTTATAAACTCCAACCAAAAAAGTATTTTCAGCTGTCATCTCTTCTTTAGTATCTCTAATAAAAGTATTTTTATCTTCAATTCTTGAGTATATATCTTCTACTAATTCCATAACTTCAGCAGAATCACTCTGTTGCATAACTTTGTATACTAAATCACCATCTCTATATAATTCCATAGACAGTTCACCTCCACGGAATTTATACCCTTATTTGTATACAAAGTTATCATACAAGATAAATATTTTACTTTCTGCTAAGTTTTTTATTCGTATACTGTATTATTTTTATCTATACCCATTATATAATAAAAAAAGACTTTTAAATACATATTTAAAAAATATTTTTTCAGTGTATATTTTTATCCTACTACTTTAAACAATATATTGTAAATTAAATAAAAGTAAAAATAAAAGTAAAAGAGAGCCTTAGGACTGCTCTTTTTTCTTTACCAAGAAAATGATTGAGATTTGATAAAGTATGAAAAAAATAGTGCCAGTTTTATCTGACACTATTTAAAATACATTATATTATTTAATTTAGTTAGAAGTTGGCTTTTCAATGTGATTTAATGTGTAACTTCTTCCGTTTTTTACGGCCTTTAGATAAACATCTTCAAAACCATCTAGTGATATTTTTATAATATCGTCCGCTTCTAAATTAAAAATACTTATAGATTTTGTAGAGGGCTTATTATAAATCTGGATATTAACTTTATCTAAGTCAACATAAGAATTATTTTTTAGCTTCTTAACGATGGCTTTTTCTTCTATTTGACTTAGCCATACTCCGTTGTCTTGGTAATCTTTTTTTAGTCTTATCTTTCTATAGTCAGATTCTGCAAAAATAATTTTTTTAAGTTGAGTGTTTGGCTTAGGATTTTTTCCTTCGCTTGGTTGTACATTGTTATTTTCGGAGCTTGGTTTATTATTTTCTTTAGTTTCGGGGTTTTCAATTTGAACTAAGTTGTAGCTTGCTCCAAATTTTTCAGCCTTAACAAAGACATCCTTATAACCAGGGACAACTATTTTCACTATATCTCCAATATTTATACCTCTAACTCCAAGAGAAGAATTAGTATAGACATAGTAGCCTCTTTCTGAAGAATTAGTTGTCGTATAATTTAGTTTGTCTCCACTAGGATATATAGAAAGGCTAGCAGTAGAGCCTTTTAGAAGGTTAAGCCAAGTTTTAGTCTCTTCATTATTTCTGTCTATGGCAATTGCCTTATTTTTCTTTTCTAATGTAAACTTAGGTGCCTTAGCATCTTCTTTTGAAGGATTGACTTCATCCTTAAACTCAGCAGAAATTTTTATTCTTCCGTCCTTAACCATTTCTTGTGTAAGGACTTTTGCATTCAAGGCATCACTTGATAAAATTTCTGAGCCATCATTTATTTTCCATCCAAGGAAGACTTTACCGCTTATACTAGGATCTTCAATCTTGTAGCTACCAGAATTACTTGTCAAATCTGCGAAAGTTTTTCCAAGAATTCCCTTTAGATTATCACTTGAAGAGCCACCCTTATTAACCAATACTTCTACAATCACTTGGTTTGGTTTTTTTACAAGCTTAGCAATTGCTTCTTCAACTAGAGTTAACTCATGCTTAATATCATTTTCTGTAGCATTATCGAAGTCATATCCTGCAAATCTATTTAAGAAGTTTTCTAAAGTTTTCCTTGAATCTTCTGTGTAAGATTCATCTTTTGTTAGTTTTGAGGCTTCTTCTAGCTTTTTCTCTAGAATTGATGAATCGCCAAGTTTTTTCAAAGAGTCAAGTGAATTTTGCAAGTCTTTTAAGGCCACTTTTAAGGCTTCCTTATCATTAGAATCTTTTAAGGAGTCTGCTTTTGCTATCTCGGCTTTCAAGGCATCAAAGGATTTTTTTGTAAACTTAGTTTCATCTTTTGCCTTTGCAAGTTCAATTTTTTCTTGGAGTTGTTTCTTTAGATTTGCAAGTTCCTTATCAACTTTATCCTTTTCGACTATAACAACAAAAGGTGATAAGCTATCTACTTCAAAGCTTACGCTGCCCTTTCCGACAGTTGATGTATAAGTTTTTAAACCATCTTTTGAAAGGTGCTTTATAGTAGCCCTTCTTCCATTGTTTTCTTCACCAACAGGCAAACTTATTTTAAGTTTTCCTTGGTAGTCACCAAGTATTTTTATATCAAAGGATTTTACAATTTCATAAAGCTTGTCTTGTGCAGGTTTTAAAGTTTTATAATCCTTTAAAATCGTTTCAGGAACTGTTATTGTAACTTTACCATTCTTTGTAGTGGATTTATCTACAACCACAAGCTTTGCATCTTTCGTAAGTTTCCCTTCTATATTAACATTAGAAGTTTTGTCATCTAATTTACTTTCAATATAATCCTTTTTTGCATTTGAATCTGGTTTATCATTTTGCTTCTTATCTTCGGGAACTTCTTTAGAATTTTCAACCCAAACCTTGTCCCAAGATTCTTCATATCCATCCTTATAAGTGTAATAAGTTTCTGTAACTTCATTTAGGATAGGATAGTTTACAGCTGACATGATTTGCAAGTATGCCCAATGAGATTTTTGAACATCAGAAAATTCTTTTATTTTAGAATTATTTTTCTTAAGGTCATCTAATGTCAAATATCTATTAGATAATTTGTTTAGCATAGTAACCGTTTCTGCTCTTGTTACTTTTCCATCAGGTTTAAAGCTTCCATCTGGATAACCCTTTATTATTCCATTGGCACTAGCTCTTACTATTGCGGCTTCAAACTCATGACCTGCAATATCATTAAATCTTGGTTCACCTGACTTATCTGCTAGAAGAGGATATAACATTCTAACAAATTCTCCCCTAGTCATAGGGGCATCAGGTCTAATATTGCCATCCTTAGCAAGCAACATTCCCTTAGATATTGTATAGTTGAGAGCTTGGTTGTACCAAGAGTCTTTTGCGTCCTTAAAGTCTGCTTTTAAGTTTGATGCAGTGGCATTTTCTAAGACCAAAAGCATTTGAGCAGCTTCAGCTCTTGTAACAGAATTGTCTGGTCTAAACAAGCCATCAGGATAGCCAGCTATAAAAGATTTTTGAGAAGTCTTTTTAGTATGTTTAACTTTTGTTGGCGAATAATTTTTTGTTAGCCTGTATTCATAATGACCTGTGGATTTTGTCTTTGAACCATCAACATTTTTATTTGCTTCTTCCTTAATAGGATCTTTTTCTTCGACAATTGAAGTACTGTTATTTTCTGTTGATGGATTTTCACTAGGTTTATCTTCATTCTTTGTGTCATTTAGAAATACAAAGTCAGAGCTTTTTGCATAAATACCATTAGCAAGTTCTACAGAGAAAACAATTTTTAAAAGTTTCGTTTCTGGGAAATCTCTTTTTATATCATTTTCTTTAATATCAATTTCGTATTTGTTATTTGTTGCAGAAGTTCTGTCTTGATTGTTATTTGAAAGCTTTTTAATATCATAGTATTTTACATCCAAGATGTTATCTTCAAAGCGTGGTACAGTTGCCCCAGAAGTTGCATCTAAATCTTGCCTTGTTTCATAGGAGTTTTTATCAATCCTATAAATTGTAAGTTTAGGATAGGAGTCCTTGGATAGATTTTGCAACTCAGAGGAGTAACTTACTTTTCCATCATTTAATTGTGCATGGAGCCTAGTGTCATCATATTTATTAGTTATAACTTTTTTATCTTCTAGATTCATATCCAGTTTAATATTTTTTGTTTGTTCTTCAAACTTATTATTGAAGTAAGAAACAAGTTCCTTCTTTTCTTCATCATTAATACTTGTTTTTTTAGCAAGTTCTTTAGCTTTTTTAATTGCTTCTTTGAAAGCATCTATAGTTGAAGAATTTTTACCGATATTTACACCTGCTTGCTTTAGGGCAGAGTCATTTATTGTAATACCATTAATATAATTTTTTGCAGCGTTGACACTTTCATCTGAAATATCAACCTCTTTTTCAGGACGATAAGGTCTTTCTTCCTTTTCTCCCTTAAAGGCCACTAATAAATATGGTATTTCTGGGGAGTTACTTGCAACAGCCTTTAAGCTAAGGGGCACATATCCATCAAGGTTAATATCTATTTTATCGTCTACTTTTAATCCGTAGATATATAAGAAGTTTCCATCAACCTTATAGCCCTTTTGTCCAGAAATTTCATCTTGAACAAGATTTAACTTCTCTTCTCCAAGTTTAACCTCTCCCTCACCATTAGCTAATTTATTTATCCATTCTTTTGAATCATCGCTTTTTTCATTTATTTGTGTTGATTTGTTGTGGAACAAATTTGTAACAAGTTCAACTCTTTTTAGGAATTTGCCTGGTTTTTTGTCTTGATAATTTATCATAACAAGTGCAACATAAATAAACTCATAGCTAATCAGCTGTGTTAATATGTAAGTGACCAAACAAAACATATTAAAAGGAGTGATTAACTATGAGCTATAACCATCTTACCATAGAAGAAAGATCTTGTATTTACCAATTTTTAAATTTAGGAATGAGTATAAGGAAAATTGCACAAGCACTTAAAAGGTCACCTAGTACAATATCTAGAGAAATTAAAAGAAATTCATCTAAGATAAAAGTTAGTAGGGGAAGTTACACTAAGTACTTTCCGATAAAGGCAAATGATAAATATATTGATAGAAGAAAAGACTGCCATAGAAAAAGTAAATTTTCTAAAGATGTTATTGATTATTTAACTGTAAAGATTAACGAACATTGGTCCCCTGAACAAATATCAAATAGAAACACAAATGAGATTCATGAATTACCATCTACATCAACGATATATAGAATGATACACGCCAAAAAGCTGCCAAAAACTAGTATGAAAAATTTGAGAAGAAAAGCTAAATTTAAAAGGCCAGCAGAAAAAAGAGGAAAATTCAATGATAAAGGTAGAACAATTAAGAAAAGACCTAAAGAGATATACAGAAGGCAAGAATTAGGCCACTGGGAAGCAGATACAGTGGAATCAGGCAGATTAGATCATAAAAGGAAAAGTAGATGTTGTTTCGTAACTTTAGCAGAAAGAAAATCTAGATATTATATAGCAATCCTAGTTGAAAATAGAAAGTCGGAAAGCGTAACACCAGCAATAATAAATGCATTAAAAGATTATCCAAAAGAATTAGTAAAAACAATAACCTTTGATAGAGGTAAAGAATTTTCAGAATTTGAGAAAATAGAAAAAGAATTAGGATGCAAAACTTATTTTTGTGATCCCTATTGTGCATGGCAAAAAGGTACAAATGAAAATAGTAACGGACTTTTGAGGGAGTTTTATCCTAAGGGTATGGATTTATCAGAAGTGAATATTGATGAATTAAATTATAACTTAAGTTTAATGAATAATAGACCTAGAAAATGTATAAAATATAAAACACCTAAAGAAGAACTTTTTGGTCTCTTACCATAGGTGTTGCATTTGATTTGACAATTCGTCTCTTCAAAAACAGGTGGAGTTTCACCCTCAACCTTATCCTTACCATTAGGGTTGATAAGAGTTTTTCCAATTTTTTCATCATCTAACTTTTTAGGAATAGAACTATGACCCCAGAACTCTGGATATTCTTCTGCTATTCTTCCGGTTCCCTTTTCACCATGATGCTCACTTCCAATAACATTTTTTGTTATCTCAATATTACCGTCCTTAGCAGGCGTTTCAATGCTACCATTACCAGCTCTTAGGTAAGCAGACTTTGTTGATATGATTCCATCTCCACAAGCTGCATATCCACCTACTCCAGTTTGGCCAGTTCCACCCATAAGGGCAAGACCTCCGTCACCTAGAACTTTACCATTATTTCTAAGAACAAGAGCATTACCACCACGAGATGTAGTTGCAGTAGTTCCACCACCATAAACATAAAGATTCGAATCCTTTAAGACAGTAAGAGATCCACCATCAATTTCCATACCAGTTTGACCCCTATAAGGTGAGCCATCTGCTTCGCTTCCTGTTGGAGATTCATCTCCTTTTACAAAAACATTTCCCTTTATAAAGGCCTTACCCTTAACAAGGACAACAGGTCTTGTATTTTTTATAGCCTTATTGGCATCGGTCAAATTATTTGTATTTGAATAAATATAAGAGCTTTCCAAAACCGCTCCATCGTTTAGGATAATTTGTCCTTGGATAGATGATCCAGAAACAACTTTTGCACCTGAAGACTTTCCAAACTCACCTTGAAAAGTTCCATTAGGGTCGTAGTTTATCCTAAGCCTACCGCCATCAACTGTTATTCTTCCATAAATTGATGAATCATGAACATTTAAAGTAGCACCTTTTTTTACTATTATATTTACTCCAGAGAAGACCTTCATATTTACAAGTGTAAGATTAGTTCCTTCTTCTAGGATGAAATTTTGAATAGGAATTCTTTCTTCGTCAGGTCTGTATTGAAATTTATTTTTATCTGGATTTTCACTTATTGGCAAAATCAATCCTAATTGTCCATAGGTTCCACTTTCATGAGACCCTTGCCATAGATTTATGTTCTTTGGAACAGTAAAGGATTGATTAGCTCCCTTATTATTTTCATTGAAGTAACCAATATACCAAGGTTCTTGATTAAATAAAACCTTGTTATTTTGAGTTGTTTTAAGCTTTGTATTTACATCCTTCATAACCTTGTCTAGGTAAGTTGATTCTATATCAGAAACAGAGAACCAAGCGGCATTACTAGTTGCCTTTCTGCCATATATATCAACTAGTTCAACCTTCACAGGATAGTCACCAACATTTTTTGGTTCACCTGCTAGAGTAATAGAAGAGTCTAGAGCATTAAAGTTAGCTTTCATTCCAGACTTAGGGTCTAAAGTTATTTTTGTTAATCCCTTATCAACTTCTATATCAGATTTGGAAAGTTCTTTCCAAGCTTTTGGATCAGGAGCTTCATTTTCTTCAGTTATTTGACCATAGACTTTTATGTCGGAGTTCTTGTTATCACTTGCAGCTCCAGTTGATGCACTTACTGCATCGTACTTTCTTTGTCCCACAAGAGCACCCTCAAAATAACCCTCTAACTTTAAGTGAATTTTTCCCTTTGGTGGATGCGCTAAATCTATACTTTCGCATTTACCATCCTTTAGGATAAAATGAAGATCACTTCCGTCATTTAGATTAAGAGTTATTGTGTGCTTGTTCTTAAGAGGTGGTATGTAAAGTTTTTCTCCTTCAATGGAGTATCCTTTTTTCCCACTAACCCATCTAAAGCTAGCCTTATTCATTTTTTCATGAATAAACACCGTGTCTGTCTTTACCCCTGAAATTTTGCCAATAATATCTTTTGGCTCTATTGAAAATTCCATGTAGTCATTATTCTTTTTTTCTAGTTTTAAACTTACTTTTTTGTCATTTGTAGCTTGTGCAAATACACTTATTGAATTGAATAAAAGTGTTAAGCACAAGATAAAAATTACAGATGTTTTTTTTATCATTGTGTCCTCCTTAAATTGATAGATATTATCTATAGATATTTTAGCATAACTATTTTTGTAAGCAATAAATATAAAAGCATCTTAAAAAAATTTTTTTATTTCTAAATTTCAATATCAAATTGAACTATATCACCTAAGTCATCAATTAATCCTAAATTATTAAGCTCCCGAACAAAACACTCTAAAGGAGTTTTATAGTTTAGGATTTTTCTTGGTAGTTTATTCATCCAGTTCATTATCTTAAGATAATGATTTTTTTCATAGTATGTTAATGATTTTCCCTTTGGAAGAAATCTCCTAATTAATCCATTGTGTCTTTCATTAGTACCTCGCTCTGAAGGACTATTTGGATGACAGAAATATACTTCTCCTACTTAGGTGATCCAAATCTGCTACAGTTTGTCGCCCAAGGGGCGAGTGCAGCACCCGCTCCAAGATGTACTCCGCACCGGAGGACGCTTTGATGTAGAGCAACTCCACGATCATAATGGCGCCGACACTATCTTCCGGATAGCCTAATAATTTGTTGACTATGATGCGGCGCTCGCCGGTGACGAATTCGTCCATGAGGCGGCGCACCATATTGGCGGACAGCTCATGCAGGGTATCCACCAGCTCGTCTTCGTCGAGCTCTTTAATCAGGGAGCGTATGGCATCGTCGGTGTGGCTGTCGATTAATTGACGCTTCGTGTCCCGTACAATTTGGCGAAAGTATCCGCCGCTTTGTCCTTATCCAAAAGCTTCAGCCATAAAGCCACGGATACGGGATCCATGTCCTGCAAACTATCCTCCAAATCCACCGGATCCATTTGATTGATTTCCACTTTCAGAGCCTTAATTGCGTCCACATCGTAATTATGCGTCATCTCGTCCCCCTTTCTAAAGAAAAAGGATCGAGCGCACTCAATCCTTTTCTTTCCTATAAATGGCTCGATTATATAATAGGCCGTGAAAAGAAGATAGTTTTCGCAAATTTGCACAAAAAAGACAGACCGTTCCTTCCGATCTGTCTTTTTGTTTTAGTGGCCGAATTGATAGATGACTTTTGCCAGTTGCGCACGGGTGAAGTTTCCTTTTGGAGCGAAGGTCTTGTCTTCGTTTCCTTGTAGGATTTCGTAGCGGCTCATGTGCATTACCGCTTCTTGAGCCCATGCAGGAATGGTGTCGAAGTCTTTGTATTGCGGCACTTTTTTTGTTTCCTTCAATTGAATTTTCAAGGTGTTGGTGTATCTGTAGAGTATGGTCGCCATTTCGGCACGATCCAGTGTTTTATTCGGCGCAAAGCGATTGTCTCCTACGCCAAGTACGATTTTGTTTTCTGCCGCCCACGCGATGTATGGGGCGGTGAAATCACCTGTGTCCACGTCTTTGTACGTAGGTGCTTGGTACTTGCTTCCATCCACCTTAGCGTAGCGTGCCAATACGGTGACGAATTGTGCCCGTGTCACTGGTAGGTCGGGTTTAAAGGCCACATCGCCTGCAATGTTGTTGAAGTAGCCTTTTTTCAATGCGTCTCGTATGACGGCTTCCGCCCAGTGGCCCGTGAAGTCGCCTTTTATTTGTGGCGCTTTGTTTCCATTTGTAGGATCTTGGGAAGCGGATCCGCGGTTCGGTGTGAAGTGGAACCAATTTTGACTCGATCCGCTACTTCCGGAGTTCGTTCCGGGATCTGGCTTAGTTCCTGGATCAGGCTTCGTTCCGGTATCAGGATTGATTGCTGTATCTTTCCATTGCGCCGTAATGGTCATGTGGTCGTTGATGGTGACTTGTGCACCTGGTTGCATAAGTTCGCCCGATACGAGCCAGCCTTCAAATACTTTTCCTGCCGGTGCTTGCAAGCCGTTTTGCGGCAAGGTAATGGTAGAGCCTTTCTCTACTTCCATGGTTTGTTCCATACCTTGTCCGCCCGCTTTTTCGAAGTTGACGGTCACTTTTTCTATAGGTTTGGCGTTTTTGAAGATGGCGGTAATGGCGATGTCGCTCTTCGGGTTCACCACTTCGCCCGGTTGACGTAAACCGTTTAATTCACGATCATCGGCCAATCCTGTGCTGTGGTAGTGAACGGCGCTCGCATCGGTAAAGGCGTTGGCTTCTTCTACGCGCCATCCCGCAAAGACTTTCCCTGTTGGTGCCGTTAAAGTGCATTCTGGCAAAGCGAAGTCTTCACCTTGGTTCACGCGTATGTTTTCCATGGTGCCATTGCCTTCGCCCGGCAGGATGGCGATGGATACCATCGGATTTCTTTTTTCCTTGACGGTTTCGGTTTGAGGATCGAAGGAGACGATTTTAACCGTCGTATTTCGCGCGTAGTCTTTTGCTACGACTTTGATTTCATAAGGCGCGTCGCCGTATTTTTCTAAGTTCGTGTCGGCGATGTAAGTTTTGCCGTTGACGAAGATTTCTTTTTCTTGGATTTCTCCTTTTTGTCCATTGGTACGTTTGTCCGTTACGTCGACATACAGTTTTTTATCTGTACCATAGGAAATGGCTTGGCTATTTCCCACGGGATCTTTTAAAATGGCTACCGTCGGTTTTACATCATCTAAATAGAGGTAGTATTGGGTTTTAAGGGCGCGTTGAATGATGTTTCCTTCGCTATCTTTGATGTCTCCGGGCATGCCGTTTCCGGAGTAGTCTTTTGCCGCCCAATCCATGCGGTCGCCGTCTTCAAATGGGATCTTCACTTCAAATGGTCGGCTGTTGTCGCTCTTAAGGTCGCCGTAGATCAAGTACTCGTCCACAATACTTTCGTTGATTCTTAAATGCCAGTTGAAGCCACCTTTGTCGCCGACGATGCCTTTCATTACTAATGGACTCTTGCGAACGAAAAGCTTGCTGTCTGCCGTAGGGTTAAAGAAGTTTTTGTCCATGTCTAATTGCACGGCTTCTTTATCAAAGTAGACGCATTTGCCTTTTTCGGAAATGAGATTGTCTTCTTTCAATTCCACTTTGCCGTTAACCATCTTGGCGTTGCCTGATGTATCCAAGTCGATTTTATAGATTTTGTAGTTCAGGTGGTTGAAGCCTTGGAGAATGTTAATGCGCACCGTGTCGTCCAGGCTAAAGTCTTGCCCTTGCTTGCATTTGGATGCGTCGCTGTAGTAAACATTGGATCCCAATGGCTTTAAGCCGTTTTTGCCCGGATTCAGGGAGGTGATTTTTACAGCGTAGCCTTTGTAGATTTTGAGTTCTTCACGAAGTCTATAGATCGGCTTGCCGTTGACATCGGTATCGGGGGTGACTTTGCTTTTTAAATCGCCGTTGTCCAGTTCTTCAATGTCGCCGACTTTCGATTCCACTGGATTTTGAACCTTTTTGTCGCCTTGATCTTTTTTCTTTTCTTCGGGCATTCTGAAGTAGATGTCTTTGCTCATGCCATGTTTATCTTCGACAAATAATTTAATGTCCCGTTCGTAATTGGTTCCCTTGTCGTTGTTGACATCGTCTTTGTTGCCGTAGAAATCGAAGAACATCGTATCGGTCTTTTCATCGTAACCAAAAGTCATGACCGGCTCTCTCTTATTCGTCAGCATCATGGTCGCCGATTGATAGTAAAGCTTTGCCGCTTTCGATACATTTTTCAGCGTACCTGAGACGCGGAATCCGCCGTCTTTATCGGGAGTAATTTTTCCCCAGTAGCCTTTTGTTTTTAAACTGGCCACCGTTTCCGTGTCGTACTTCATGGGGCTGCCGTCTTGGTATTGAAGGGGCTGGCCGTTTTCATCCAAGGGGCCTTCCATGTTTCCGGTATCGTAAACTTCTTCCTCGATGCCGGTGAATTCATTCGCTTTTTTCGTAATCTTTGCCTTCGGCGTTTTCCGAAGATCTGACGTTTCCAATGCACCGATGGTTGACTGTTTTTCGTTCAAGACGATTTCAGGCGTGCCTTCGACTTTTTTGTCGTCTTCTTGTTTTTCTTCCGCTGGTTTGTTTTCAAGTGGGGCGGCGGTCTTTAGTTTGCTGCCGTCGATGACATATCTTCCTTCTGCCTTGTAGCCATTTTCATCTTCGTTTGCCTTTGCGTTTACTTCGTATTTCAGCTTACCGTTGGTAAGATTGTTGTCGAATTTCACGCGGAAGGTGTCGGAGAAGTTGGCTGCACCGTCGAGAGCCGCCAATTCCAAGGTTTTGCCTTGAAGGTTGCTATTGGCGCCTTTGATGATGTAGCGCGTTTCGCCGGTGGCGGCGTCGTAGCCTTTGTTTATTACTTTTAGGCTCGGCTCTTTGATTAAATTGCCGTCTTCGTCGACGAAGGATGCGCCTAAGAACCAAAGTTTGTTGGAAACTTCTTCAAAGGCTTCGGGATGTTGTTTTTGATCGTAGTTAAACCAGGTCTTGGATTTGTCCGGGTTTTGGTGATAGGTATCCTTCGCCACCACCTTAATTTCGTCAGGATCTGAACAATCGACGGAGAGAATTTTCGGCGCCGTATTGTCGACCTTCACTGGAATGTAGGATACTTGATATGGGTAATCCGGTGTTAAGCGGTATTGGAATTTATAGTAGTATTGGCCTTCTGCAAGGGGCGTGAAGCCGGGCTCGATGTATTGCTTGCCGTCTTGCCCGTTAAATTGTTTCCCCGTCTGGTCGGTGTTCGGATTAAATGTTTTCGGCGAATACACTTTGCCGTCCCATTGCAATTCGGGGTACACTTTCATCTTGGATTTTTTCAAGCCCTTTGCCGTGTTGCTCTTGCTGTTTAATATGCCTTTAATAAATTGTTGCACGGAAAGCACTTTTAAATTCCGTTGGCCTTCTTCGTCCTTTTGGTTGACGATGGCCACTTTCGCATCGTAGGCGGAGCGAAGAATCAAAGGTGTCGGTGTGACCATTTTGTCGGTGGTGTAGTCTTTTAGGATTTTGCTGTCGCCAGTGCTCTTTTGATCGCCGAAATTGCCTTTGTTGTTTAAGGAGAAGAAGTCGGGATCTTGTTCAAAGTTCGGGTTGCCGTCTTCGGTGTTTTGAATAACACCTGCCGGCTTAAAGAGGTCGATGCCGTGTTCGCCGCCACGACCGCGGTTCATGGTGCCGGGGCGTTTCAGATTGCCTTCGTCGTCGTAGCCGACGATGCCCTTGGATTTTGAGCCTTCTTCCCACGCCCATTTGTCGATAATGGTTTCTTTATTCCAGTCTCCTGCAAAGCCCATCACCGGCATGGAAAGGGAAGGTTGTGCGTTTTCGTTTTTGCTGTCGGAGGCTTCTTTGGATTCAAAGGTAATGAAACTTTCGACAAATTGATCTTTCGCCTTGCCCGTTTCCATTTTCGCCGCCAAATTATAACTGCTGTGGGCGGGAACGGTAATAGTTTCGGCTGCAAGGTTCAGGCGGGCGCCTTCGACTTTTTTCGGGTGGATTTCCGCTACAATTTTTTGTCCGTCTTGATTTGTTTCATCCTTGTACTCTTCGTCCAGTTTTTTCACCGGCGTTTCGCCATCGGTGGTCACCGGGCTAGCGGATACATTGAAGGTTAAGTCACGATCGGAAATATTGCGCAGGGTGATGGTGAAATCTTTCGATCCGTCTTTAATTTCTCTAAGGGATGCGGAGCCATAATCGTTGTACGTACCATCGCCACCTTTGGCCTTTACGGATACGATGACATTGTTTTTCAACGCCTTTTCTACGTCGATAATGCCTGCCCCTTGTTGGCGAGGCGATGCATAAAGAGCATTTCCATTCTCATCCTTCGTCGTTGGATCGATCATGGGGCGCGCCGTATTTTGAAGCATGATCTTCGTCAAGGATACGAGGTCGATACCCGACCCTTTGATGAGTGGATCTTTTTCAATTTGTTTTAAGCGTGGACGAATCAATACAGTAGAGGCGGACACGACCGGCGTTGCCATGGAAGTTCCGCTCATGTATTGGTACGTGCTCTTGCCATTAATCACATTTAAGGTCGAGTAAATATTTTTACCCGGCGCCGATACGTCTGGTTTTAAAAGAAGGTCGGTACGGGGACCCCAGGATGTGGAACCTGCGGGCACTTCGTCGTCGCCCCATTTGATTTTGTCGTTTAAAAATTCCACGGAGAGACGCTCTTCCTGTCCTACTGCGGGTTTATGGGCATCGAATGCTTTCATGTCGATACGGTAATCGCCTTTGGTCTGTTGCTTTTCATCGACAGTCGTCTGTTTACCGGTGATCATGTCCCAAAGATCACGTCCGTCGTATCCCGAAACCGAGAAGACTTGTACTTGCGTACGCTCGTCTTGTTCGTACCCCATGGCAGGTACATTTTCCCAGTCGTCGCGGTTGTAGTAGGATACGGTGTTCACGACGACAACGCCAACCGCGCCTTTGTTTTTAACTTTTTGGAAGGCGTATTTCATATCGGTGGAGAAAATACGGTCCATGACGACGATTTTGCCTTTAACGTCTTTTCCGGCGATGTCTTCGTCTTGGCATTTGCCTAAGTAAATGAAGTCGTATTCTTTGTTGTTAAAGGATTCCTTATCGAAGAACGCACCAATTTGCGCATAGCGCATATCTTTTCCGCCGATCTTCACGCCGTTAAATTCCACTACCGTATTTCTCGATGAAGCCACGGCAATAGCATCTTCGTGTGCCGCCGTACGGGTGACGTTCCCAGTGTCAGTCATGTTCAGCGCGTTGTTGCTGTAGCGATCCCAAGAGGAATCTGACGCTGATGTGGCATAGTTGCCCGTAGCGACGCAAACGGGGATGTCGGCTTTTCTCAGGCCACGAATGGCTTCCCAGTATTTTTCCCCTACAAGACCGGTTCCCGTAAAGCCCGATGAAATAGAAATAACATCGGCACCATGTTGGATACAGTCTTCAAAGGCATGGAACATGGTTTCGTCGCCGGCAAAGCCGTCGCTGGCGTCGGAGTACATTTTGTACGCCATTAATTGGGCGTTTGGTGCGATGCCGCGAATCCCGTTTTTAGCCTGTAAATCTTGTTCCGTAGCATTTGCCGCTAAAATCCCGGAGATGTGCATGCCGTGTGGATCGTGATAATCGCTGCCGTCGTCGTACATTTCCTTGGTAATGGCGCCACCGCTTAAGTAATTAAAACTGCGAGGCACTTTCGGCGATAAGTAAAAGGGCTTGTCTTCGGGTTTTAAATTCTTTTCCTGCATTTTTGCAGCAGCCAAGGCATCGTCATCGAGACGCATGTCCTTGTGCTTGTAGTCCATCCCTGTGTCGATGTTGGCAATCAACATCCCGCGGCCATCGTAATGCTTCCCGATTTCGGGATTCGTGGCATTGATGGCTTTTAAGTAATCTGTGGCTTCGTTAGCTTTGACAACTTTCCTCGCATTTTCCATTAAAGGTTCCAGCTCGCCACAACGCTCCACGCTTTTTACGCCGGGAATGGTTTTAATTATCTCGGCTTGTTCGGGATACGT
The DNA here is from genome assembly GCF_900176115.1 of Peptoniphilus asaccharolyticus DSM 20463. Classification (GTDB taxonomy): domain Bacteria; phylum Bacillota; class Clostridia; order Tissierellales; family Peptoniphilaceae; genus Peptoniphilus; species Peptoniphilus asaccharolyticus. Next base: position 747,700 of record NZ_FWWR01000009.1, read on the forward strand.
CTCTATAGAAACTGCCTTAAACAGAATCTTATATTCGTACAGAACCTTAACATCCTTCATCTTCGACAACGCATCCTTAACAGAATGACGTTGGTTCTCGTTCGTAAATTCGACGATATAGGCGAATTTTTCCTTCTTTTGCTCCAATCGGGGCTGTGATTTGTCAAAATCCTGTAAGATTTGACTTGTCTGAGCCGCCTTACTTTGACCGGCAACTGATGGCTTCTTCGCATCATCAAACGACGCGGCAAAAACGCCTTCAAAAGACGTCAAAACCATGGTCGCCGCCAAAGCAAGGCTAAGAGTTTTCTTCTTCATCCATGACCTCCAATCATCATGTAAAATTTTTAATTAGTAATGATACTTAATACCATTACTAGAAAAGTATATGACTGTCCCCCCGATATCGTCAAGATAAATTTTCACTAAAATGAATCCAGTTTTTAATAGAATTTTCCACTTTATGAAGGAATTCGCCCCGCGAAGCCATTTTCAACCACCGCACCTTTTTTCTTTGCGGCACAAAAAAAGAGCCGAACCGTCATTACGATTCAGCTCTCATTTATTGGTCGAGATGACAGGATTTAAACCTGCTACCCCATGTCCCCCAGACATGTACGCTACCAAACTGCGCCACATCTCGATAAAACAATGGTATTGTAACAACTTTACTCCGTCTTTGCAAGTGCACTTGTCTATATTTTTATTTTTTCGTCGAAGCTCTTCTATCATGCACTCTTATCGAGTACAATAGGAGCGATGAACGGAGGAGAGTTTATGAGTTTAAGAGTAAACGGAAGGGCCATTTTGGAATTGTTGGCCGAAAACAAATCGGAGTCGGCACAGTTGTATCGCCGCTTTGCCGCCGATCATGAGCTCTGCGATCTTTTTTTAGAAGCCATGGCAGAAAATTGTGATGAGATGTGCGATGTCTTTTTGGCATTGGCGAAGCAGGCCCGAGCCGACGGCGGCTTGGTGGTGGAAGAAAGCTAGCTTCCTCACGCCGCCGATGTGGTCTTGGTGCTTGTGGGTCAGGAGCACGGCTTCAAGAATGTATCCTTTGCTTTTTATGAGCTGAAGAGGCAGATCCGCTTCTGAGGGATCCACGACGACGATGCGATTGTTTTTTCTATGATCCAAATGTAATTGTCCGACAGTGCCGGCAAGGGCATGATATTCATTTTACTCACTTCTTTGGATTCATACCCTTCGCCGACTTTTCTCCGCAAGAAAAAACGCCGCCTAAAGCTCCCCTTTAAAAATAATTTTTTTCAATTTTAACTTTTCTTTATCTAATTCTTTTTCTTTAGATATAGTTTCATCAAATTCCAATTCTATCTTCTCTTTTAATTCATTAGATAAATTCTTTTCTCCAAATGGATATACTACAGTATTTTCTTTTTCTATATGTGCTCTTAAAAGATTTACATATCCCATAGAATTTGCTAATATTTGTAAAATATAAATTTCCTTTTTATCTTCCAAATACTTATTCAAGTTTTCTTCTATGTTTAGACAATAGCTTCTTCCAAATTGGTGTTCTACCAACATCCCACTTCTGACTAACTTACCAGCAGCAACACCCAAGTTTTCTTCCATATATTTAAAGAGTATATCCTCTTCTTTTTTGTGGTGAACTCCATCTGCATACTGTCTTATGAATTTAATTGAAGCTCTGAAAAATTCTTCGTCTATTATTTTATCTTCCATTATTTTTAAGCATTCTTCTTCGAGCCTATTTGTAAATACTAATATCTCGTCATGCTCTTCTACTAAATAATCTATAGCTTTCATTATCAACCTCTTATAGAGTATATATTATCTCTTTTCTCAAGTGTGTACTTGCCGTTTAAAACGCCTCTTACAAACTCATCTCTCAATGTCCAATATGTTTCAACACCTGCATACTTATTCCAAATATCTGCATGCACATCTTTATATACTACAAACTCAACGTCATCTTCGTCTGATAAAACAGTTATCGAACCATCACATGGCATACCATCTAAAAATTTCGAACTCACAAGAGCATAAGCTTCAGACTTTGAACCTTTAAAGTTTTCAGATTTCCCTTTTTCAAAAAATTTAACTTTTAAGCTCTCAATATCTTTATCTTTTAAATACATTTCAACAGCTTTGGCAAGTCTTTCTTCAACTAGTTCAACTCTATCAGCAAGCCAGCCATGTATATTAAAAGTATCTATAATTTCACTTAGCTCTCCAGTTTCCAAAGTGCCAAGCGCATCTATCTCTTCTCTTGCCGACTCAACATTTTCAAAATCTTTTATTACTTCTTCAGCTAAGCTATTTGTAAAGTTTATCTTTTGCCACATCAAGTGGTGAATAAATCCTAAAAATGCACTCATTATTTTACCTCTTCCAATCTCTTTACAATTTCATTTACATCATATCCGTGAACCATTGCTGCTTCGCTCAAAGTTTCCATTTGAGAAGCTGGACATGATATACAACCCATTCCCATTTCCATCAACACTGAAATATATCTTGGATTTTCTCTAATTAAATCACCTATTGTTGTGTTTGGATTTATGCTTCCTGTAACCACTGTTTCTTGTACTTCATCTTCGCCAAAGAATAATTCTATATCTTCTTCAACAGTTTGATTTCCGGCTATTCCAAAATTCTTAACTAACACATCAACCACATTTGGTGATAGGAAAGCTGGTAGAGTTGGTCCTAAGTGGATATTCTTAACTCCAAGTGATAGAAGTGCAAGTAACACTATTACAGCCTTTTGTTCATACCATGCGATATTATATACTATCGGTAAATCATTTATATCTTCTAATTCAAAAACTTCTTTTAATTTTAAAGCTATAAGTGCAAGTGAGTATGAGTCGTTACATTGTCCTGCGTCCAATACTCTTGGTATTCCACCTATATCTCCTAAGTTAAGCTTATTGTATCTATATTTTGCACAGCCTGCTGTAAGGATTACAGTATCTTGTGGAAGAGCCTTTGCAAATTCAGTGTAGTAGTCACGACCCTTGTGTCTTCCGTCACATCCGCCCATTACTACAAATTTCTTTATTGCTCCACTTTTAACTGCTTCAACAATTTTATCTGCAAGTGCAAATACTTGGTTGTGAGCAAACCCACCTACGATTTCTCCTGATTCAATTTCAATTGGAGCTGGGCATCTCTTTGCATGTTCAATAATTTCAGAAAAATCTTTTTCTTCTCCAATTTCACCTTTTATGTGTTTACAACCTGGGAATCCAGCAGCACCTGTAGTATAAATTCTATCTTTATAGCTATCTTTTGGCGGTACTATACAGTTTGTTGTAAATAGAACCGGTCCATTAAATGTTTCAAATTCTTCTTTTTGTTTCCACCAAGCATTTCCATAGTTTCCTACAAAATGTTCATACTTTTTAAATGCTGGATAGTAGTTAGCTGGTAGCATTTCAGAGTGAGTATACACATCAACTCCTGTGCCTTCTGTCTGTTTTAAAAGCATTTCCATATCTCTTAGGTCATGTCCTGAGATCAATATAGCCGGGTTATTTCTAACTCCAATATTCACCTTTGTAATCTCTGGATTTCCATAAGCTGATGTGTTTGCTCCATCAAGAAGAGCCATTCCCTTAACTCCGTGGGCTCCTGTGTCTAAAACTAAATTCACTAACTCATCTACGCTCAAATCTTTTTGAGTATCCACTAAAGCCTTTTGAATAAATTCGTCTACTTCTCCATCATCTTTTAAAAGTGCATTTGCATGCTTTGAATAAGCAGCCAATCCCTTTAGACCATAAATTGTAAGTTCTCTTAAACTTCTGATATCTTCATTTTCAGTTGATAAAACTCCAACTTCAGTTGCCTTTTGATATATCTTTTCTAAATCTCTTTCATTATATAAAGCCGATTCAAATAAATTTTCTTTGTTTTCAAGTTCACTCAATAATTTTTCTTTTATATCAATTGTCTTAAGTATAATTTCATTAAACGCCGCCTCATCAAAATTAGCATTAGTTATAGTTGTGAACATATTATATGAAACTACATGATTAAGTTCTTTTGAAATATCCTTTCCTTGTGCTCTTGACTCAATCATAACTTGAGCAAGTCCTTTAGTAATCCAAATTAACATATCTTGTAGATTAGCTACTGTGGCAGTCTTTCCGCAGACTCCCATTTTAGTACAGCCTTTATTTTGAGCAGTTTCTTGACATTGATAGCAAAACATTTTATTTTCCATTTTTAATTCCTCCAAAGTAAAATTTTTATATCCCACACAAAGTTGTCGTATCCCTTTTTCGTAATTAAATAATATATTTTACTGTCAATGTAATCCGTAACATATGTTACCTTAAATTAAATTTTTTAAATTTTCTCTATCAAAAATTATTTTGGTCTTAGTTATTTCTATAAGCTCCTCTTTTTTCATATTCATAAGCTCCCTTGAGATAGATGGCCTTGGCACTCCAAGATAATTTCCCATTTCCTCACGAGTTAAAGACAAAATCAATTCATTGCCTTCTGAATGATTCAAAATATACTTAATCAACTTTTCTCTAAGAGTTACTGCACTCATCATCAATAACTTTTGATTTAAGAAAAAAGATTTATTCGCTAAAATATTTAGCATATTGTTCACTATCTTAAGCCTTGATGGACTTAAATTATCATCTATTACAAGACTCTCCTTTGGTAAAAAAAGTATTTCACTAGCCTCATTAGCATAACTTGAATAGTCATACTCATCAGTGTCTAAATACATATATACTTCTCCAAACACTGTTCCTATAGTATTAAACACATTCACTATACTCTTCTTTCCGTTTGAGTCAACATTTTCAACTACTACACTTCCCCTTTCAATTATAAAAGTGTATTTTGGTTTATCTCCTTGATTAAAAATATACTCTCCAGCTTTAAAAGTTTTGATAAAAGCTCCCGAGTCTTTTAAAAATTTTTCTAATTCTTCATTATCCATATTAAAAAATAAATTGCTTTTATTTGCCATAAATTCACCACTTAAGTTTATAATTTATCTACATTATATCCTAATCTGTCAAAATCTGTTATAATAAAAAAATCAAGGAGGCAAAGATGAAAAATAGAAAACGAGGCATAGGTATATCTGGCCTTATTAAAATATTTTTGATACTTTTTTTGATAGTGATGATAAGCTTGGCTACATTCACAGGTGGCTATGTACTTTCCGTGCTAAAAGCCGCTCCTAAAATAGACCCGAGCAATTACAGATCTTTAATCAACGAAACTTCCGAAGTATATTCAGACGATGGACAACTTGTTGAAACTTTAGTAAGTAGTGAGTTTTCAGAATATGTCACACTGGATAAAATTCCGGAACATTTACAGAAAGCCGTAATCGCAGTTGAAGACGAAAGATTTTATGAACACAATGGTGTTGACTTTAAAAGAGTGGTCGGAGCGTTAATCCACGACCTAAAGACACGTTCTTTTGATCAAGGTGCATCTACACTTACAATGCAACTTGCTAAGAATCTATATACATCTTCATCAAAAGATGTAAACAGAAAACTTACAGATATCTTCTATGCTTTTAACATAGAAAGTCATCTTTCAAAAGATCAGATACTTGAAGCATATTTAAACTCTGCTGGTTTTTCTAAAGGTACAGTTGGAGTTCAAGCAGCTTCTAAAACATTCTTTAACAAAGACGTTTCAGAATTAACTCTTGCAGAATCATCTCTACTTGCCGGTGTTACAAATAGACCGACTAAGTACTCTCCATATAATAATGCAACTTTGACATTAGAAGATAATATGGAAACTGTACAATTTGTACTTCACCCTACGGCAAAAGATAAAGAAAACACAAAAGAAACTATTCAAATCGGACAAGCTCTTTTTGACTTAGGTAGAATTGATAAGTTTGATTTAAATCAAATTAAAAACAGTGTTTACACACCTATTAAGGCTGAATTCAATCCTGTTTCAAAAGAAAGACAAGAACTTATCTTAGACCTTATGCTAAAACAAGGCTATATAACTCAAAATGAGCATGACGAAGCAAAAAATCAAACGATAGAAATCAAAATAGGAACAAGAAGCCAAAAAGGTTTGAGCTCTTTCTTTGTTGATGAAGTAAAAAGAGAAGTTGTCAGCATTTTAGAATCCCTTGGATATTCAAGCGAAGAAGCACATGCAAAATTATACAATGGTGGTTTTAACATAGTTTCTTCTATGAACTTAGATATGCAAAGACATCTTGAAGAAGTAACTTCAAATGCTAAATACTACCCTGGCAACAGAACTGATGACAATGGAATTCCTCAACCACAAGTTTCAGCCGTGCTTATGGACCAACACAACGGCCAAGTAAAAGCTTTAATCGGCGGACGTGGTATTTCAGGAGGAAAGACACTAAATCGTGCTGACGTACCTCGTCAACCTGGTTCATCTATAAAGCCTATCTCAGTCTATATGACAGCTTTAGAAAATGGTTCTACTGCAGCTGATGTATATTTAGATGCTAAGATACCTGCCAAAGTTCTTGGGACAAGCAGTTGGAGTCCATCAAATGTAGGAAGCTACGCAGGTTGGACAACTATTAGAAATTTAGTTAAACGTTCCTCAAACGTTGGTGCAATATTAGTATCAAGAGACATCGGTTCAGATTTAAATGCACACACTAAGACAACTTATTCAAAAGCTGTCGACACAGATAAAGCCTACAAGCTAATAATAGATAACTTAAAGAAAATTGGAGTTACTACTGTTATTAGCCCTGAAGATAATCCTAAATACAATGATGCAAATGCAGCTGCTCTTGCACTTGGTGGTATGACACACGGAATATCTCCACTTGAAATGGCTGGAGCATATACTCCACTTGCAAACGAAGGAATTTACCAAAAACCTACTTTTGTGAACCAAATTACAAATTCGCAAGGCGATGTAATTTATAAAAAAGATCCAGTTGGAACTCAAGTAATAAAACCAGGTACAGCTTTTATAATGACAAACATCTTACACGATGTAGTTACTCAAGGTACCGGTACAAATGCCAACTTCTCTGGAATGTACTTGGCTGGTAAAACTGGTACAACTAACAAACAAAAAGATGCTTGGTTTGTTGGATACTCTCCTTACTATGTATGTTCAGTTTGGATTGGTAACGACAAAAATGAAAGACTTCCTTTCATGTCTTACGCCGCAGCCACTCTTTGGAAAGGAATTATGAAACCTATCCATGAAGACTTGGAAAATAAAGTTCCAGAGCAACCAAATGATGTTGAGAAGAAATATGTAAGAGCTATCGGAAGAAGTGAATACTTCTTAAAAGGAACTCAAGCTCATTACACTAACAAACTTGGTTGGTACGAAAATAAAAAAGAAGAAAAGAAAAACGAAGATAAAGACAATAATAACAATAACAACAAGGATAAGAAGAGCAAATCTAAAGATAAAAGCAAAGACACTGAAAAGACAAAGCGTTCTTCTAAAAACAATGATTAAAATTAATAAGTGCTGGAAACAGCACTTATTTTTATTTGCAAATTTACTTTTTTAATATCATTTTTAGATCAAAATCTTTTCTACCAATCTTAACTTAAAACCCTAAGACATATACTTAATCAATAAATATTAGCATAAAAAAATCCTCCCTACTAATTTTAGTAGAGAGGATTAATTTTAAATTGCTCTTGGAATTATAACCACAATAAGTATTACTGTAAAGAACACTATAGTGTAAGCTAAATTTTGTTTTAATTCCTTTGAAGTAAGTTTTAAAGTATCCTTACTCATAAGTCTTGATATACAAGTTGCAATATAGCCTATTATAGGCATTATCACAAGCGCTCCTATAGATGTTGCTCCCATATCCAATAATCTATAAAAAGTTAATGTCATAAGCATAGTGAGAAGAATATTTATAGATAAAACATTCTTTTTATCTATCCAGATAAGTGCCAATACTAATAGTGTAGAAACTATGAATATAATTCTTGATAGATTATTTAGAATTGATATCCCTGAAAGTTTTGCATTATCTTTAAACTCTTCTGCATTAACAGTAAATCCAGAATCTGAGAAAGATATATTTTGTGCATCTGTAACTTTTTGTAAATTAGTAAATTTATCTACTTTAGCATTTGTTAAAAATACAGATGTTCTTGATACTATATCCTTTTGTCTGTATTTTATATCCATAGGTGTGTAATATAGTGAAAAATTATAATTTTCAACCTCTGAATCTAACTTTACTCTAATTTCAGATTTAGCTTGTAATTTTGTTTCTTTAGGATCAAGTGGAAGTTTTAATGACAATTTTTCATTAAACAACATATTGCTTATCTTGTCATAATCTCCTTTTAAATTCGCCACACTATATTTAGCTTCTATAGGAGCTTCGAAGAATATTTGTCTTACTGGAGTTCCTAAAACTCTAAAACTTGAACCGTCCCCTATGTATGAAAACTCAACATTATATTTTATAAGATTTCCATCATATCCATCAACTGAACTTCTTGAAACTCTAAAATTAGTTACATCTGAAGGGTTTTGGAATAAAATCCCCTGAAACTCTTTAGCCGAATTCTCATCTTGTTTCCATAAAATATCGGTTGAAAATTGTCTTGTTAATGTAGATAAAAAAAGAATAACAATAAAAATTCCAAACAGTATTACATTTTTCAACTTTCTGCTCATTTTGACCTCCATATGTTTGAAGAAAACATTTTTCTACTTATTATAATATCACATCACATCAAAATTATAAATTATAAAATTTATCTATATACAACTAAATTAAAAATGTAGAGAACCTATTTTATCAATAGATTCCCTACATTTATTAATCTAATCTAAACTACTAAAAAGCTTTCATCACTATTCTTGCGAAGAATATAATCGCCAATACAAATATAACTGGAGATACTTCTTTTCTTCTTCCTGAAAGCAATTTCATAACTACATATGACATTATACCAAAGCTAATACCATCTGCTATAGAATATGCAAAAGGCATAAGCACTATTGTCAAGAAAGCCGGCATAGCTTCTGTAAAGTCACTAAAATCAACTTCTAATATTGGAGACATCATAAATAGACCAACTATTACAAGAGCTGCTGCAGTAGCTTCTCCTGGTACAACTGAGAATAGAGGGAATAAGAATAATGAAATTGCAAAGAAAAATCCTGAAGATAGTGCTGTAAGACCAGTTCTACCTCCATCTGCAACTCCACTTGCTGATTCAACAAAAGTTGTAACTGTACTTGTTCCAAGTAAAGCACCTGCTGTTGTACCAACTGCATCTGCTAAAAGAGCTTTTCCAACGTTTGGAAGTTCTCCCTTTTCATTTAATAATCCCGCTTTTGTCGCAACACCTGTAAGTGTTCCAAGTGTATCAAATAAATCTACAAATAAGAAAGTAAACATTACAGAGAACATTTCTAATGTAAAAATATTGTGGAACTCAAGCTTAAAAACTACTGGAGCCATTGATGGTGGTAATGAGAATATTGTATTACCATCAGGTAAGCTTGATACGCCTAAAATTAAAGCTAGTACTGTAGAACCAATTATTCCATATAGTAAAGCTCCCCCTAACATTTCTTGCAGTTAAAACTGCCATCAATATAAGAGCAAAGAAAAATACTGCTGAGTTCTTTGTCATTAGTTCTCCCATTTGAACTATGACACCTTCTCCAGGCTTTACTATACCGGCATTAGTGAACCCTATAAGGGCTATAAACAATCCAATCCCAACACTAACTGCTTTTTTAAGACCTATTGGAATTGATGTAAAAATAGTTTCCCTGATCTTAAATAAACTCATTAAAATAAATATTATACCTTCTAAAAATACGGCTGTTAATGCAAATTGCCAACTCTTACCCATACCAAGTACTACTGTGTAGGTAAAGAAGGCGTTAAGTCCCATTCCTGGGGCAAGAACAAATGGAAGATTTGCATATAATCCCATTATTAAAATTGCTATTAAAGAAGCTATAATTGTTGATGTAAATACAGCTCCCCTGTCCATTCCAGCGTCAGAAAGTATACTTGGATTTACTATTAAAATATATGACATGGTCATAAAAGTCGTAAGTCCCGCTAATAATTCTGTCTTGGAATCTGTTCCTGCTTCTTTTAGATGAAATTTTCTCTCTAAAAAGCCATTTTCCATAATAACTTACCTCCTACATATATTAAATTTAAAGAATCATTTTAAAAATGACTCTTTATTCACATACCTTATTAAACTTTTAAATTAACTTTATATTGTGTATCATAATCCAATATTGAAGAATTTACAATCTCTTTTAAAAATTCTTCTACTTGTTTTTCACTTCTACCTATAAACTTTTTAGGATTTAAAATATTTTTAATATCATCTTCTGTTATTGCAAAATCTTCATCTTGGACAAGTAGTTCTAATAAATTGTTGTCTTTACCTTCGTCCTTGACTCTACTTGCCGCAACCATTGAGTATTGTCTTATCTTTTCGTGAAGTTCTTGTCTGTCTCCACCTCTTTTTACAGCTTCCATCAAAATATTTTCAGTTGCCATAAAAGGAAGTTCTTGCTCAACGTGTTTTTCTATAACTTTTTCGTGAACCACAAGTCCACTTGTCACGTTTATAGCTATCTCTAAAATTGCATCAGTTGCCAAGAAACATTCCGGAACAGATAATCTTTTGTTTGCAGAATCATCCAAAGTTCTTTCAAACCATTGAGTTGCTTCTACCATTGCAGGGTTTTGTGCAATGTTTATAACATATTTTGCAAGAGATGCTATTCTCTCACTTCTCATAGGATTTCTCTTATATGCCATGGCCGAAGAACCTATTTGATTTTTTTCAAAAGGTTCTTCAACTTCTTTTAAGTTTTGTAAAAGTCTTAAATCATTTGTCATCTTATGAGCTGACTGTGCTATTTGAGATAGTGCTTGTAGAACTTGGAAATCTATTTTTCTGGTGTATGTTTGACCTGAAACATATACTGCTTTTTCAAAACCAAGCGCTTTGACAATTTTAGATTCAAGCTCTTTTACCTTTTCATGTTCTCCATCAAAAAGTTCTAAGAAAGATGCTTGAGTTCCGGTAGTTCCCTTAACTCCTCTAAGTCTTAAATGATTTATTCTATATTCTATCTCTTCTAAATCCATTAAAAAATCTTGAATCCATAAAGTTGCTCTCTTACCTACAGTCACAAGTTGCGCTGGTTGGTAGTGAGTATATCCAAGAGTTGGAAGAGATTTATACTTATCTGCAAATTCAGAAAGATTCTTTATAAGAACTGCTAATTTATTTGCTATCAACTTTAGAGCATTTTTCATTACGATAATGTCTGTATTGTCAGTTACATAACAGCTTGTAGCTCCAAGATGTATTATGCCAGCTGCACTCTTAGCAACCTCTCCGTAAGTCTTTACGTGTGCCATTACATCGTGTCTAAGTTCCTTTTCGTACTCAGCTGCCTTGTCAAAATCTATATTGTCTATATTTTCTTCAAGCTCTTTAATTTGATCTAATGTTATATTTAAACCAAGTTCTCTCTCTGCCTTTGCAAGTTCTGTCCATAAAGTTCTAAATGTTTTAAATTTTTCAATATCAGAAAAGATATAGCTCATTTCTTTACTAGCATACCTTGTATTCAAAGGACTATTATAAACTTCTCTATTCATTATCTCTCCTTAAAATATTCAACTCCAGATTTGAATATATTTTGATACTCTATACCTTCTATATTTTTATACAAACCATTGTCAACTCTTTCAGAGTGTCCCATCTTACCTAATATCTTACCATCTTTTGAAATCACAGCTTCTATATTATTCACTGAACCGTTAGGGCAATCTTCATACACTGCCACAACTTGTTCATTTTCAAATAGTGATTTTATAGTTTCTTCTGTTCCTATAAATCTACCTTCTCCGTGTGATATTGGAACTTTGTAAGATTTAGTTTCATCTAAATATGTCAACCAAGGTGAGTTAGTAGTCAACAGCTTTGTATCTACTAAACTAGCTATATGTCTACCAACTGTGTTAAATGTAAGTGTTGGGTCGTCTTCTCTTAGCTCTTTAATCTTTCCATAAGGTAGTAGTCCTGTCTTTATAAGTGCTTGGAATCCATTACATATTCCAAGGATAAGACCATCATTTTCTTCAAGCATATACTCTATAGCTTCTTTTACCTTTGGAGATCTGATTACATTAGCTATAAATTTTCCAGATCCGTCCGGTTCATCTCCCATTGAGAATCCTCCAGGTATCGCTAAGATTTGAGAGTTTATAATCAACTTAGCAAACTCTTCTATAGACTCTGTAATCTCTTCTGTAGTTCTATTTCTGAATAATAGTATATCTACTTCAGCACCTTCTTTTTCAAAGGCCTTTTTAGTGTCCCATTCACTGTTGGTTCCGGGGAAAGCTGGTATTACAACTCTAACTGTATCTACTGGTTTGGTTGATTTTAATCTTCTTGGTTCAGATTTTTTATTTTCAATTTTATTGTCTAAAGATATACTATCTTTTCCTTTAAATATCTTATCTAATGTATGGATATAGCTTTCTTCAAGTTCAGCCTCTTCAAGTTTAACTCCATTTACAATTATATCTTCAGCAAACTTTCCTATATTCTTAATAAAATCTCTATCTTCTTTATATTCAACTATAAAGCTACCATATCTTGGTGAATATAAATCTTCAAGTTCTATATTAAATCCTGTTTTATAGATAGCTTGTTCATATATTTGAGGAAGAGTTCCCTTTGCTGTTATAGCACTTATAGCTACTATATTTTTAGCCAATATATCTCTGTGAATATTTTCAAAGTTTTCTTTTAGTTTTTGTAAATCTAATTTTCCATTTTCGTCATATTCAACTTCGACTAATCCCAATTTACCCATCTTTTTAAATTCAGGCGATACAATATCATCTACATCTGCTGTTGATACCGCAAATGAAATTAGTGTAGGAGGTACATTTATATTTTCAAAAGTACCACTCATTGAATCCTTACCACCTATTGGAGGTGCTTCGAAAAATGCTGAACTTTCAAGAGCTCCAATTAAAGCTTTAAGTGGTTTTGACCAAGATTCTTCTGAACCAAGTCTCTCGAAAAATTCTTGGAAAGAAAGTCTAATGTTTTCAAGCGAACTACCTGTAGCAATTAATTTTGCAATTGATTCAATTACTGCGTAGTATCCACCTAAGTATTGAGATTCTTCTAATAGTTTAGGATTACACCCGTAACTCATAAGAGATGCTGTCTTTACATCACCATCAAATGACGGAATTTTAGCTGTCATAGCTTGGATAGGAACAGTTTGATTTACCCCACCGAGAGGAGAAAGCACTGTCGCTCTTCCAACTGATTGGTCAAATAGCTCTATTAAATTTTTCTTTGAAGTTATATTCAAATCTTTTAAGTATTCTTTTAAATGCTTAGGGTCTTTGTCCTCAACTCTTAAAGATAATGGAATGCTTTCAGACTCAACTACAACTTTTTGACTTCTGTCCGCTCCTGTTGAATTTATAAACTCATAGCTCATATCAGCTATAGTTTGCTCACCATACAACATTACCATTCTGCCGTTGTCAGTTACTGTGGCAACATGTGTAGTTTCCAAGTTTTCCTCTTCAGCTAATTTTACAAAAGCTTCCTTGTCTTCCGGAGCAACTACCACAGCCATTCTCTCTTGAGATTCTGATATTGCTATTTCTCTTGGCTTTAATCCATCATATTTCAAAGGAACTCTATCTAAGTATATTTCTATGCTGTCTGCCAATTCCCCAATAGCAACGCTCACTCCACCTGCTCCAAAGTCATTACACTTCTTAATTAGCTCAGCAGCTTCTCTTCTTCTAAATAGTCTTTGAATTTTTCTTTCTTCAGGTGCATTTCCCTTTTGTACTTGAGCAGACTCTGTCTTTATAGAAGAAACCACGTGAGATTTAGAAGAACCTGTCGCTCCACCTATTCCATCTCTTCCTGTCTTTCCTCCAAGAAGAATAACTATGTCTCCATCAACCGGCTCTATTCTCTTTACATTCTCTAAAGGTGTAGCTGCTATAACAGCTCCCGCTTCTAGTCTCTTAGCAACGTAGCCAGGGTGATACATTTCATCCACATACCCTGTAGCAAGACCTATTTGATTTCCATAAGAAGAATATCCTTTAGCGGCTTCAGTTGTTATTTTCTTTTGAGGTAATTTACCCTCTAAAGTATCTTTTATAGATGTAAAAGGATCTGCTGCCCCACTTATTCTCATAGCTTGGTATACGAATGCTCTTCCACTCAATGGATCTCTTATAGCTCCACCAAGACAAGTGCTAGCTCCCCCTATAGGTTCAATTTCTGTAGGGTGGTTGTGAGTTTCATTCTTGAACATCAATAGATAATCTCTAAGTTCTTCTTTTCCATCAACGTCCACTTTAACTTTTATCTTTACAGAACAAGCATTTATTTCAGAACTAACTTCTAAATCTTCAAGCTTTCCATTCTTTCTCAAATATTTTGCCAAGATAGTTCCAAAACTCATTAAGCTTATAGGTTTTGTTATGTTTAATTCTTCTCTTAATTTTAAATAGTATTCAAAAGAATTTTTTATTTCTCTATCAAGTGCAGTCTTTTCTTCAAACTCGATTTCAAGACCTGTGTTAAAAGTTGTGTGTCTACAGTGGTCAGACCAGTAAGTATCTATAATTGACACTTCTGTTTCATTTGGATTTCTGTTTTCGCTCTTGAAATAATCTTGTAAAACTTTTAAATCTTCTAAACTCATAGCTAAATTTTTATCTTTTAAAAACTCATCTAATTCAGTTTCAGAATAATTTATAAATCCATCGTATACTATATTCTCTACATTAGAATCTAAAGTTTGACCAAGTAGTTGAGACTTGTCTTCTAATTCAACACTTTCAGAGTCCACTGGATTTACAAGTAGATTTTCAATCTTCTTAAGTTCTTCTGCTTCAACCCCTGTAAATTTATAAACTTTAGAAACTTTAGCCACTATCTTCTTGTCTGTAAATAGGGCTATAGTATCTAATAAACCTTGCTCTCTTTGGTCGAATTGACCTGGAAGATAAGAAACTCTAATCACATTTTCAAAACCATCTTCAAGTTTCTTAACTTCTTCGCCAAAATAGATTTCATCTACAGGTTTTTCTGAAAGAATTGTATATAGTATAGAGTCTAAAGTTTCATTATCTATCACTAAATCATACCTTCTGTATGTTCTCAATCCACCAATGTCTATATTTAGAGAATTTTTAATTTCTTTTTTTAGGTCCTCAGACTCATAATCAAATTCTTCTTTTTTCCTGACATAAATTATTTTTATATCTTCATTCATGATTTATATCCTCCTCAAATGAGTATCGGATCAACGGGATAATCTCCGTTGAAACAAGCTTTACAAAATATATCTTTATACTTTAAACTTGCTTCTATCATTCCGTCCATGGAAATAAAAGCTAAAGAATCCGCACCTATCTTCTCACGTATTTCTTCAATAGAATAATTTGCAGCAATTAAATTTTTTCTACTTGGAGTATCAATTCCATAATAGCAAGGGTATTCAACCGGTGGAGAAACTATTCTCATGTGCACTTCCTTAGCGCCAGCTTCTTTCATTCTCTTAATAAGATTTGCAGAAGTAGTACCTCTTACAATAGAGTCATCTACCACAACTATCCTCTTTCCTTTTAGCACAGTTCCAAGAGGATTTAATTTCATTTTTACACTGATTTCTCGCTCTTCATTTGTAGGCTTGATAAAAGTTCTTCCCATATATCTATTTTTAACAAGTCCTTCTGCAAATGGTATTCCAGCTTCTTGTGCATACCCTATAGCACCAGGTGTACCACTATCAGGCACTGCTATTACTAAATCAGCATCAACAGGAGCTTCTCTCGATAGAACCTCTCCGCATCTTCTTCTGAAATTATATGAATTTATATCATCAAGAGTTGCATCATCTCTTGCAAAATATACATATTCAAAAATACAGTGGTGTCTCTTTTCTTCACTCTCAAAGAATTCAGTTCTCACACCATCTTTATCTACAACAACAATTTCTCCTGGTTCAATATCTCTCTTTTCTGTAACTCCGATTATTTCAAGAGGAGCATTTTCAGAAGCAATTATACACTCTCCATCTTCTCCCGTTCCCATTACAAGAGGTCTAAAACCATTTGGATCTCTAAATGCTACCAATTTTCCATCGAACATCATAACTACAGAGTATGCACCTCTTATTATTGACATTGTCTTTTTGATAGCTTCTACAATATCGTCTTTATAGTATCTTGAAATTAAGAATAAAATTACTTCACTATCGATGGTAGTTTGGAACATAATTCCCTCTTCTTCAAGTCTTGTCTTTAAAATTTGATGATTGATTAAATTGCCATTGTGCGCTAAAGTTATTTCTTTTCCCCTACTAAATGCAATTAGAGGTTGAGTGTTGTATTCAAAAGAACCACCCGCTGTTGAATATCTTACATGGGCTATTCCCATGTTTCCTGGCAATCTGTTCAAAACTTCTTCGCTGAAGATGTCATAAACAAGTCCCATACTCTTTTCTAAACGCATTTTTTCACCATCGTATACGCATATACCGGCTGACTCTTGCCCCCTATGTTGAAGTGAATTAAGACCGTAAAATAGCTTCTTATTAACTTCTTTATTTGAATATATTCCTATTACTCCACACATTAGCCATTTATCCTATTCAATACTTCTTTGTAACCTTCGATTAAATCTCCCAAGTCTCTTCTAAAAATATCTTTATCATATTTTTGATTAGTGTCTTTATCCCATAGTCTGCATGTATCTGGGCTGATTTCATCTGCTAACAATATATTTCCATTTTCATCTTTTCCGTATTCAATTTTGAAATCTACTAACTTTAAGTTTATCTTTCCAAAGAACTCTTTTAGTAATTCATTTATTTTAAATGTTTCATTCTTTAAATAATCATATTCTTCTTTTGTAATTATTCCTAAAGCTATCGCATGGTCTTCAACCATTAAAGGATCTCCTAAATCATCATTCTTGTATGACAATTCAAATGTAGGAGTTTCAAATGTGATTCCTTCTTCAACTCCATATCTCTTTGCAAAAGAACCTGCTGAAATATTTCTAACGATTACTTCTAAAGGTATTATTTCAACTTTTTTAACTCTCATTTGTCTTTCGTCTATAGTTTCAACATAATGAGTCTTTACTCTATTTTCTTCTAACATTTTAAAAATAGCAGTTGTAATTGCAAGGTTTAGCTCACCTTTACCCAATATATCGGCTCTCTTTTCCCCATTACCTGCTGTTGCAGTATCTTTATATCTAATAATATATTCAGAACTATTTTCTGTGCTATAAACTTCCTTTGCTTTGCCTTCATAAATTTTTTCCATTTTATTTCCCCCAAAAAAATAGAGAATCGTACACCGATTCTCATAATTAGATATTTTTAGTTACAACTATAGCTCTCTTAAAAAAGTTTACACTATCTCCTAAGTAAGTTTCTAAATCTTTTTGTAATATACTTATTTTATGCTTCAATAAAAAAACATTATGAGTATCTATTATAAATTTAGCCGACATAGTGTTCTTTCTCCTTAGAATTTATTACATTTTCAATTATACCATATAGATTAGTTTTTTTAAAATATTATTATAAATTTTTTTAAATTACTTAAACATTAGAATTTAAGCTATTTATTTAAGTATTAGTTATAAAATTTTATTTTCAATTATTTTATTTTTTGATAAAAATATATAAAAAAAGAATCGACTTCAAGCCGATTCTCTATAAACTATAATTTAAAAGACGCTATCTTTAGATAGTTTCCTTCTTCATGAATATTTAAATCCCATTTTCCATCTATGCTATTATCTCTAGCAAGTTCTTCAAAATAGAACATTATAACTCCGATGTCAATTAGGCTTCTCAAATCTTCATCAGATTTTTCCATATACACTTCAACCTCTGAATCTTTTAAAACAAATCTCCAAGGTTGGAAATTTTTATGGCTTGGCGCGTATATTATTGTTGAGAATATATCTAATAATCCTCTTTCTTCAAGTAACTCTGCTGAAACAGGATTTCCTATTTCGCCTTCAAATACCATTTCTTTTACAGGATTTCTTGAACTTGTAGTTTCTTTAGAGAATAGTTTTTTAGCTTTTCCATAGCCAAATCCAATAAGATAATTTATTCTTTCTCCATCTTCTCCAAATACACTGTTCATTGTTTCTTTATCTACTTCATCCACTGTAATCCAACAAGTATCTATATCTAAATTTACAATTTTAGTATTTAACTTTTCAAGTGTATAACCTATTTTTAATTTATTTTCTAATGTTTCTTTTTCTGAAGATATACTAACATAGTGTGGCGCTTCTATCATAACTCCGCCGTATCCAGCTTTACCTTTTAATCCTTCAGAAACTATTGAACCATTTTCTAAAAGTTGAAATTTGAGAAGATCATCATTTTCCTTTGAAATTTGCTCAATTGCATCTTTTATAATTGCAAGTTCATACTTATCTACTTTTGTTGTTTTAAAATCTCTTACAGATTTTCTCTTTTGTAAAAAGTTAGTTACTAACATTAGTTCCTCCTAAATAAACTTTCCTCTTAAATATGTAATAGCTACTTGGTATATATGCTCATGTACAATTACACTGGCAATTATTCCAATAATAACTCCTGCAAGTACATCTGTGGGGTAGTGTACACCTAAGTATATTCTTGAAATTGCAATAAGCGTTGCAACTATTAATACTACTATTTTTATAGCTGGATAATTTAAAGCAATAGTCATTCCAAGTGTAAAAGCCGCAGCTGAATGTCCAGATGGAAACGAATAATCCGAAAGATCTATTCCATAAGTATTTAAATTTTCCAGTATCCAATATGGCCTGTTCCTAGAAAAAATTCTCTTTAATATTTGCACTAACAAAGTAGATACAATTAAACTCAAAATTATTTCCAAGGATAACTCTCTAGGTTTGCCACCGATTATAAACAATAAGAGCGTAATTGAAATCACACTCACTGCTCCACCTAAATTTGTTATATGATAAAATAAAAAATTAGTGTATGCATTATTCATTTTTTGGTTTATCAACTTTATAAAAAAGTTGTCAAGCATTTTAAATGGATTTTTCATAGGCACCTCTGATTAATTATATAACAAGCAATGGTATTGTGAAAGCCTTTTTCAGCATATTAAATCACTATTGGAATAATTATGTTATAAATTGAAAGTTATATTTTATTTTATTTAAATATAACTTTTTGATTTAGATTTACACATTTCTTTATTTTCTTATAATTTATCATATTTAATCATAACTAGGTTTCAGACAACAAACGGACAACAAATCAACGTCTATTAAAATACCTATCTTTTTTATCTAAAGATTTGAATTCTTCTTCAGTTAGAAGACGTTGAACCGCTATTTTATAATTTTTATTATAAGGATATACCCAACGATCTATTAAATTTCTAACTTTTAAAGCTTCTTGTTTAGTTCTCAAATGAGCGTGCTGAGAATATTCGCCATCTTCTCTAGCTATTAACCAATGTCTTTCATCACAACGAGGTTTAAATTTAATTATTAGATTCATTTTCTTTGGCACGTTTAATCATCGCCACAACTTGTTCTCTAGTACATAATCCTTGAGGATTAGTTCCATCAGTTATTTTATTGTCAATTCCCCATTGCCAATCTTTTTCTGCCCATTTACTAGGTTTATTTTCCATTTTAATAACTCCTTTATCAAATTTTTGTAAATTATATTTCTCAATTAAGTTAATTAATTTATTTGCGTATTCTCTATCAGTTGCATACCCACAAGCTTGAAGTGCTTGAGCTTGTTCTTTGTAATTTGTAGATTTTAAAACTCTTTGATAATTTTGAACCCTCCAAGGTGTGGAAATAAAAAACTTATCGTGGTCTTGAATTGATTCCAACCACGATCCATATTTTCTAAAGTTGGCCGTAATTGTATAGGTTTTTAAAGAATCTTGTTCTTTAGTTTTTTTAGTGTAAATTTCGCCTTTCCATTCTTTAGAATCTTTAATTCCAAAAAGATTTTTTCCATTAATAGCTAAATCAGATTTTCCCCAATTGGACTCCAAAATTGCTTGAGCAATAGTAACACTTGGTAAAACATTAAGTTTTTGACCTTCTATGGAATTTGCGATTTGAGTTATAAAGTCATCATTTCCAAATTCAGAATCCTTGGATAAATCAATTTGCCATTCTATCGGCTTTTGAATATCCTCTTTGAACTGCCACCAAGCTTTCCAATTGTTTTTGCTCATGTGACCAGGACAATTTTTCCTACTTGCGTCATAATGGCGGACAACTCTATCTAGTGGAATGTTAAATTTTCTCATTAAGTTTTTGGTTAACTCTACTGTATTTTTATATGTTTTAGCATAATCAGCATCAGAATTTATACACATTTCAATACTTAATGAATTTGCATTTGTGATTCCATACTTTCCTTTTCCATCTCCAACTGAACCCGCAGATAAAGAATCTCCAACATATTGGACTATAACTTTATCATCTACAAAATAATGAGCACTTGCTCCTCGAGTGTTATTTTCTACGTAATTTCTATGAGCAAGAGCTCCGGCTCCTTTATTAGAATTTCCAGTATCGTGGATAACTAGATATTGAATCAAGTTTCCTTTTCTTGAATACGCATTTCTTTTTATTGGTCTAAATAAAAATTTCATTCTTTATCAATCCTTTTTAAATCTGTAATATCCATTTTGTCAATATCTTCCTTCGTTCTTCTGAAAAATTGACCTAGCCAAGGCGGTAAAGTTCCAGGACTTATCGCATCATAATTTTCAATAAGACTTATTACATAAGTTAAAGTTATTGAGTAAATTAAAAAAACTGCAATTCCTCCATAACCTAATAACCACATATAAGGGCAAACTAAAAACACCAATCCAACTACAGAAAGGTGTTTTAAAATTCCCTTAAGTCCAACTTTACTATCTAAATCTTTAACTACTACCGCTTTAATATATCCCGTAATAATATCTAATATTATCGCAAGTATAAAAATATGATAGTGGGTTACCTTGGCAATCCTGCTATAAGCTTCTATCAATTCATTAATTCCTATTTCCATGATCGTACCTCGTAAAAATCTTCTCCAGTTATCTCTTTAAACTGCTCTATCAATCCACCACCATGCCCCGGGTCTAACATTATTTTCATTTTCTCAACTCCTATTTAAAAAGTCCATGCTGAACCACATAAAAAAAGAAGCCCACAAAGCTTCCTACTGCTAGTCCCATTCCCCAACGTAAAGTTGTAATAAGACTATCCATTTTATCTATTAAATTTTCTATCTTTCCATCTGTCCTACTATTGTGCTGTTCTATTGAGTCAATTCTTTTAGAATGGTCATTTATTCTTATTTCATTCCTGTTAACTCTCTCTAATATATAATCTCTATGCACTTCACATTGTTTTTCATCCATATCTCACCTTTTTTTATTCTGTCATATAAGTACAAGAAAACCCTATTCTATCATAATCACCTATTACATTAATATCACCATCTGCACTAATATCAACACCGGCAGTACCCCTACTAGATGGCATTGCTATAGTAATTCCTCTAATAGGTCTGAATCCCTCTGGGATTTTATCATTAAGTAGAGAATATTTTGTTCCGCCTCTAACAACAAGGTTTACAACTTTCCCATATTTATAACAAACTCCATCATTATCTCTTAATCTTGCTGTTTCAACAGTACCATCAGCACCTATTACTTTCCATTCTCCCCAGCTACTACTATACTTCTTTCTTAGGAATATCTTGTGTTCGTCTTTATCTTCTGATATAGCAATTTGTTGAACATAACTCCCCGCAAAACTTGTAGTGTTTGTTACTATTAAAGCTATATAAGAATTACTCGTTGGAGGTTTATTTGCAGTAGGACTTGAAACATAATAAAAACCAACCTTAGTGATATTATTTAAATCCTTATCTCCCTCTGCCATATTAACAAAGTTAGAAGGCAAAGAATTTATCTTAGTTTTGTCTGCACTTGAAAGCAAACCATCCTTGCTTGTTGTTGCTACACTATAAGTAGTATCATTATCCGGCTTTGTGTCTATTAGTCTTTTTAATTCTTTTCCCTGTTCAGCACTTAAAACATTTGAGTTGCCACCTGTTGTCAAATCATTTACTATATTTATTTTGTTTTGTTTATTATCAATTAACCTTTTAAGTTCTTTACCTTGATTGGCAGATAGTGCTTTTTCTGTATCTGTGCTTGTTAAATTATCAACTACATACGTAATCGTATCAGTATACTTTGGATTTGACGGAATAGCATCAACCTTAGCCTTGTCACTATCTGTATAATCATTAGTGGATAGTCCTTTACCTACAATCTTATCCTCTTTATTATTCCAAGTAGATTTTTCAGTATCAGTCACTACCCTATGTTCTTTATCACTTTCCATTTCAGATAGTTTAGTTTTTATATCAGATTTTTTCGCGTAGTCGGTTAAATCGACTTTAGTATCTCCAATGAGTTCCCATTTTCCATTAATCCACATATATTCAGTATAAAAGTTATTAGTGTCATTTTTATTCTTTAAAAGATAAATAACATCATCTTTACCAGTAGAAGGTAAAGACGCAACAACTTCTTTTTTTAATTTTGTAGAGTTATTAATCATTGATTGGATTTCAGATTCTGTTTTGAAATTTTTATCATTTTCTAAATCTGAAAGCTTTAAAACTACATCTCCCACTTTCTTGTTTACTGAGTTTACCTTATTTTTTTCTGCACCATCTTCAATATTTATCAGCTTGTTTTTTTCTGCATCTGAAATTAATCCTTGACCTTGTACTTTATCAATTTTATTATTATTTAACTCTAAAATATTTTCTTGTAAAGCATCTAAATCATATTCGGTAAAATTTCTAGCAATAATTGTGTCTTTATCCCAGACTGAAGCTTTCCCTTGAAAACCTCTAACACAACCTACTAAAATATTTCCATTAATACTATCATATTTTATTGTTTCAGCATTTCCATCGGTTCCAATAACCACTACATTTGGACCTTCCGGAAATACGCTTCCATCTGCTACTTTTATACTCGTAACACTTGAATCAATTGTTTCAACAAGTAAAGTTGCAGGACTATTAACTTTTCCTTTGTACATTTCTTTCATACTGTATAATCACCTCTCGATTGAACAAAACCTTGTAGCATTAAATCTATAGAAATATAAGCTAAGTCATTAGGAATAATTTCTATTGATTGCCAACTTCCTCGTGATATTCTTTTTTTATTATCTAATAAATATTTAGTAACATCATATTCCCAATTTGTAGAACTAACATAACCTCTTGATTTTCCATTAACTTTTATTTCAAACCTTTTGGGATCTCCAAAAGTATATATTCCAGGGACTATTCTATGTTCATGGTCTGGAATTCTTATTGTGTGTGAGTGGTCATCAATCCTAAAACTATGTGAGTGGTCTGAAATACTAAAACTATGTGAGTGGTCTGAAATACTAAGCTTATGTTCGTGGTGAGTTACTTTATAAATTTCCACATATCCAGTTCCACCAATAACATTGTATCTATAATCTCCAGCCTGTACATCTTCTATACCGTGAGTAGTTCCGTACTCTCCGCCGCCCGAAGAAGTTGAACCATAGTCCCCTCCTCCAGCAGAAGTTGAACCATAGTCCCCTCCTCCAGCAGAAGTGGAATCAACATATCCCCCTCCACCTTCAGTCGCTTTGGAATAAGCTCTAAAAGATTCAAGTTTTACTTTTGCTACAACCTTATTTATAACTCTCATCTCATTTGGAATAAAAAAGTTAATTTCTGCCCCATGTTTTGAATCAGCGTTAACTTGTAAAGATTGAGCATAAAGTTGAGTAGCTCCTTGAGAATAAGTCATTTCTATTCTTTGACGATCGGCTAAATCTGCAATACTTGTAGCAACAGTTCTTGATTTATTAGCAATTGTAATCGTAGTTTTTTTAATATCATCATATTCATAGCGGATTCCAACCACAAAATCATCAAAAGAATCGTCTTCGTCTATTATTCTAATTTTACTCCCAAGACCTAATTTTTCTCTAACATCTATAGCTTGATAATCGACTTCATATTCCATTAAAGGTTCTTGGAATTCATTTAACATCACTTGTGCGGAATCTTTTAAACTTTGAGCATTTTCATAACGTCTATCAATCCACGTTGTTTCAATTATTCCATATTTATCAATAATATTTTGAGGACTTTGTAAATAAGGTATACCATTATTAACATCTTTTATTGTTAATTGATTAATTCCTTCTCCATAACCTAAAGGATAAATTCTTGTAAATAATTGTTTAGGGTCTGAAGTTCTTACTAATCTCAATTGATTTTTCTTTTTTTGAATATAAGCATCGGGTTTTGAATCTTTATTTAATTTAATTAAATTAATAGTCCATGGATAATTTTCAGTTTCAAAAGTCCACATATAATCTTCGGCTAAAGGTTTTGGAACTGAAAATAAGGCGGATGCTAAATTTTCATTTTCCCAACAATATTCGAATTGTCTTGAAAAATCACATCTTCCTAGTTTCCAGTTTTTAATTTTTTGTTTACTTAAAACAAATTCAAGAACTTCTCTGGTATAGGTTCCTAAGTTACCTATAATCACATTTCCAAAAATTACATCATTTAAAAGCGTTGCTAAAACATGTTCACATTCAACACTTAAAACTTCCACTTCTTCAGTTTCTATAACTTTTGGTAAAATCCTGTATAAATTTTCATTGCATTTTACATAATAAAAGGGTTTTAAATATGTTACTTTAGGGTCATTATTAGGGATTTTAAAGTTTAAATAATTAATTGAATTAATTTTTAAATCTTCAATAATACCAAAAGCATTTTCTAAATAAGCAACTCTTTTTAAATTTTTATCAAAAACTTCAAGCATCATAAGAATCGCTCCCTAAAAATAATTTTTCCTTTAATCTTCTTATTATTACTAGAAGAAATTTCAATTGCTTCAATATCTCTTGAAAGATAAATCCAATCTCCTGAAAATTTATCTAAGGCATTTTCTTCATCAATATAGACTGTATATTTATCAGAATCTATTTCAATTCTTTTACCAGACGCATTAACTTTAGTTATCCAATTATTTAAAACACTTGATTTTAAATTAGTTAAAAGTTCCTCAGAATTAACATAATCTTTGATTAAAATATTTTTCCCAAGAGTCGAACCTTTAATATATAAATTTTCAAAAAGATTACAATCAAATGTAGAATTTAAACCAACACTACAAGAGACTTTAAAATCATTATTAACATCAATTTCGAAATTAATATCTTCAGCGAGTTTTATTTTACTTAAAATATTTTCTTGAAAATTACTTTCAAGGTTTATAAAAAATTCTAATTTAGGAATAACTCCCAAATCAGCTTCTAAATCTATATTTTCAGGAATTGATAATGTTAGTTTAATATTATTAGATATTCTTTCATTACAAGTTACAGTTAATAAAGTATTTTTAGAAAAATTTATTGTAGTTTCATATTTTTCATAACAATAAATTGAAATATCAACTTCTTCATTTTGAGAACCTGCAATATTAAAACCGGATAAATTAAAAGGCTTTAAACTATTCATTTAATCACCTCTTAATTCATAGCGAACTTTAAGGCTCCTATATCAGCTTTTGGCATGTAACCTCTTTTAAGTTCTTTTACAATTCCTCTATCATAAATCCATATAGGTTCACCATTTGTTTTATTATCCATAACAGCTGTAAAATTCCAAACTCCCCAATCAGTTGAAGGTCTATTAAAAATTACTTCGTGTGAATTTGAAATAATTGATTGACCAGACGAACTTTCTTCAGGGGATTTAAATTCTATCGCTACCCTTTCATAATTATCTCCAAGAAGTTCAGCTCCTCCTGATTCAGGATTTCCATTAAACAAAGCAAGATGAGGTTTAACTCCTTGGATAGATTCCCCCTTAAAAACGTGAAGTAGTTTTTTCTTATAAGTTTTAGATAATTGACCAGTTGAAAAAACAACAACTTCTTCTGCCATTAAAACAGGCGATTCTCCGCTTCTTATATCTAAATCTTCAACTAATTTTCCATACGCAAGCATGTTCCCACCAAGTTTTGAATCGGAAATTCCAATATAAGTTATTGTTCCGGCATCAGTTGGGGATTGTGGAAAATTAATTTGATTTAAATTCTTAATTTGGATTTGACCATCAGATTCAGAAGCATTATTAAACTTAATAACTTGTCTTTCATAACCTTTATAATTAACCTCAACACCTTTACCTTCTTCTCCTGGATTTGTTATATATAATCCAGCGTAAACTTCATTCGGGGCAGTTAAAGTTATATTTTTCATAATATTTAAAAATGATTTTTCTAAATAATTTGTAGCATACATTTTTTATTTCCTCCTATAAGTTGTATTGATCGTTATATTTTGTAAAACTTCTTCGCTTTCTAAAACAATTTGACAAGGCGCTTTAAAAGTTCCTCGATATTCAATTTTATTTAGACCGTTTTTAATATCTACAAAAGAAGTTTCTCTATAAGCGAAAGGTTCACAAATAAATTCCAAGGTAAAGGTTCTTATATTTGCCTTTGGGAATTCAAAAATTTCTCCGCCTTCATAAATTTCTCCAATATAAAATTTATCGGGCTCATCCCATAGGTATAATTTACCTTTACTTCCTAAAACCATTGAAATCTCTCTAAGTTCAGAACGTTCTAAAGGTTTTAAAATATCGCACTCTATTCTGATGATTCTTTCTTCCCAACATTCAGCTCCATAATCATAACGACCATTTCTTCTTGGGATTTGAATTTTACGTTCTCTTTTTGGTGGTAAAATATAATCAACTTTTACCACCTTCATATTAAATTTTTCAAGAAAATTAATTCCTCTGAATTCAAAAGAATCTCCTAAAAATTTTTTATCCGCCATAACGTCTTCTCTCTCTTTCTATTTGAGCATTTAATTCTCTTCCAAAATCTCTAGCTTGATTTCTATCGTTGAAATTAGCTCCATAAATATTAATCGCAACAGGTTTATAATCATTATTTGATTTTTGATTGTTTGGTAAATTTAAAATATTATCGATTTTAAATTTCAATTGAACATCTTCAAAAGCATCTTCAATTAGATTTTTGCTCATCTTAATTTCATCTTTTATCTTGTCAATTAACTTAAAACTTGAATTATATTTATCAAAATCTAAATTTGATTGATTCAATAATAAGTTTCCATATTTAACTGCATCTTCAATATTTTTTCCAAGATAATTCTTAAGAACATCTTGGCTGGCTCCTCTTTCAATGAGTTTTTTTAATTGAGCTTCTGCCTTATAAATTAAGTTTTTATTCGCATCTTCAATTAAAGGTTCTCCAGATTTAATACCTTCGGCCATACCAGCGGACAAATAAAAACCGACTTCTTTTTTCATAAGCCTAGAAGGTGACCTAATTTGACCAGCTCTTTTTGCTGCGTTAACTGCTTTTTGAACTGCGTTTCTAGCCGCCGCTTGAATAGCTCCAGAACCTGAAGAAATACCTTGAGCAATACCATTAGCTAAGTTTCTGCCAACGCTTACAAATTGACTTTTATAAGAATTTCCAGCATTAACACAATTTTGAAGTATTCTTTTTAAATTATTATCAACTTGACTTTTTGCATTATCAAAACCTCTAGCAAGCTCTTTAATAAGTTCTTGACCTTTAGTTTGGAATTCATTTTTCTTATTTTGAATTGCATTTATAGCATCTTGAATTATTTTTTTAACTGCGTTATCAACTTCAGATTTTGAAGAAGTAACTCCAGAAGCAAGAGATTTTGAAATTTCAGAACCAACATTTTTAGCATCAGAAGATTTAGATTTAATTCCTTTAACAAATTCATCTCCGGCTGTTTGGCCTGATTTACTCATTTCTTTAGAGGCTTCACTTGCACCTTTTACCGCAGACTTTCCTAATTCTTTACCAGAATTTTCCGAATCAGATTTCTTTTCTTTAGTTTTGTCGGCATAAGTTTTTCCTGTTTCAGTACCAACTTTTGAAATATCATTTTTTCCAGTTTCTAAACCTTTTTTTGCAGAAGCGGTTAAAGTTTTTGCTCCGGTTTCTACATTTGATTTGGAACTTTCAATTCCTTTGGCATAATTAGAACCTAAATCTGAACCAGACTTTGAAGCTTCATCTTTTCCTTTAGAAAGTCCAGTATTTACTGAAGTTGTTATTTCTGTTCCAGCCGCTTCAGATTCTCCAGTTTTTCCTTTAATTCCTTCAATAAAACTTCCAATTATTTCTGCACCTTTAGAAACTAAAGCTCCGGCTGCAGATGCAATCCCCGAAATAATTGCATTAATAATCTCAGGACCTTTTTCAAGTAAAGTTGGAATTCCTTCTGATATAAAATTACTTATTGAACTTATTATATTTTTTCCAACTTCAGTTAGGTTTGGCAAATTTTCAGCAATCCCGGTTGCTAAGCTTTTAATGATTTCAAAACCAGCTTTAATTAAAGAGGTAAGTCCTGATAATAAACCTGAAACAATGTTTTTAATAATTGTTCCAGCAGCTTTTGCAATATTTCCCGCTCCTCCAGAAATACCTTGAGAAAGTTTTTCAATTAAATAAAATCCTTTTAAATATAAGGTTTCTGCAAAATCCTTAATAAATTTAGTTCCATTTTCAAGTAAAGTTTTAATTGCATTTCCTATGGCTTGAGGAGCTTTGCTAATTCCTTCTCCTATTTTAGTAATTAAACTTTTTCCAAGACTTGCCCAGTTATATAAAGTAAAGGCATTGACAATTGCCATTATTATTTGAGGTATATTTGCAATTAAAGTTGGTATTGCTTCAATTAATCCTTTTGCTAAAGTTACAAGTATTTGGAAACCAACTTTTATTAGCATTGGAATTTTTCCTATTAAAGCATTTGTAAATTCGTTAATAAGTCTTGGTGCTTGTTCAATGATCGTTGGTAAATTATCAGCTAACCCTTGAGCAAGACCTAATAATAATTGAGCACCTGCTTCTAGTAATTGGGGAACATGTGAAATTATCGTATCTCCAAGTTTAACTACAATATCAATCATAGTTTCTATAATTTGCGGTGCATTTTGACCAATTCCAGTAATTAGATTTTCAATAATTGTTAAACCAATATCTAAAAATTGAACTGCAATATCTCCTAAGCCTTCTAATAAAGTTGTTCCTATTTGAATTGCCGTATCAGCTATTTGTGGAATATTTTGAGAAAGTCCATCTAAAAGATTTTTTAAAATATTTATTCCTAGTTCTAGGAATTTTGGTAATGCTTCAGCTATTTTAGTGTTTAAATCAGAAATAGTTTGACCTAAAACTTCTCCGACGATTTGAGCCTTATCTCCAGAATTTTCTAAGGAATTTGAAAGAGTATCAAATAACGTTGAAGCTTGTTCTGAAGATAATCCCCATTTGTCCATTGCCATTGAAACATAATCCGCTTTGGAATCAAACTGATCCATTTTTAAAACTGCTTCAACAAGATTAATATTAAGACCATCAACGCTAACTCCGGCGGCATCTAAAGAACTTGCCAATTCATCAGCATTAATTCCACGCATCGCAAGGGATAATTTATCGACATAACCAGTTGCTGTTTGAACAGATTCTCTTAAACTCGTATCAAAAGTTTTATAAAATGAAATTGATAATTCTTCTAAGGCGGATTTCATTTTAGTAATATCGCCTTGTAAATTATCATTCATAACATTAGCCATCTCTTCAGCTGCACCTTTAGAATTTTCAATTTCGGCTGCTAATTGGTCCCAAGTGCTTCCTTCTAAAGAAGATTTTAAACCTTCATAAAGAATTCCAGCTTGCTCAGCTGTTAAACCAAAGGATTCCATAACATGATTTACGAAATCTTGCTTATCAGAAAATTGGTCAAATTCTTTTCCAAGGGCTGCAATATTTTCTTTAAATTCTTCTCCAGGACCACCTGCTGCCTCTAAGGCTGTTGATATATCATCAATACTAACTGCATTTGCAGCTAATAAACCAGAAACCGCTGCTAAATCTTGCTTATTAAAAACAGTATTTAACCATTCTTTTTTCTCTTGAGTTGTCATATTAGCCATTTCAAGGTTAATATCTTTAAATACATCTTGAAGAGGCCTCATGTTTCCTTCTGCATCATAAGCAGTAATTCCAAGAGCTGCCATAGCTTTTCCAGCCTTATCAGTTGGGGCTGTCAAACTCATAATTACGTTTCTAAGTTTAGTACCGCCTTCAGCTCCTTTAATACCGTTATTTGCAAGAACTCCAAGAGCTGTATTTAATTCAACAGTTCCTCCTGCTAAATCTTTAGCTGTACCGCCAACAGTAAGAATTGCTTCTCCCAGTTGACCAACAGAAGTATTTGATTTTTGAGAAGTCTTTGCCATTTGGTCTATAAAAGAATCAGCATCTTTTATTTCAAGACCTAAAGCAGACATCGCATCGGTCACAATATCCGTTGCGTAACCAAGTTCAAGACCTCCGGCTGCTGCTAAGTTTAAGGTTTTTGGAAGAAGTTTTACCGCATCATCGGCTCCATAACCAGCGAGGGCAATATAATTTAAAGCTTCTGAAGCTTGAGTTGCCGAGAACTGAGTAGTTGCACCCATTTCTCTTGCTGCAGATTCAAGCTTTTTAAATTCTTTAGAACCGCCTTGAATTTCTGCTTTTGTCATTCCCATAGTTGCTGCCACTTGACTCATTCCGGCTTCAAATTCAGAACCAACTTTTGCAGCACCTGCAGCGGCTGCGCCTAAAGCAGCTGTAACAGCAGTAATTGCACCCATTGCAAGTTTTGCTCCTTTACCTACAATTCCTTTAAGTTTTCCAAGACCTTGTTTAAACCCCGAATCATCAATTTTGGTATCAAATACTAATTTTCCATCACTTGCCATTAATTCACCTCCTCATAACAAAAAAATAAGTTTAGGATTTTTCCTAAACTTATCAGTAATTTTTATTTAATTTTTCCATCATATCCGCAATCATTACAAATTAAATGCTTTTCAATTTTATTAGTGGTTTTATACGTTTTGCCTTTTAATAATTGAATTATCAATCTTGGAAAAAACATTCCAATCCACCAAAAAATATCTATCATCCATAAACAGCTTATCCAGTAAAACCAGTTTCTTTTTCTTTTTAAGTGAATAGTATTTACTACCTCAATTCGAGTGTTATCGCTTCCGCATTTTGGGCAATTCAAAATAAAATCATCTCCTTTATGTATAGATTAATAATATCATAAATCACCCAAAAAGTGCATTGGCAAAATCAGCTTCCTTTTCTTCTAATGTTCGTTTATCTTCTAAAGCATAAATTTTCTTCATTTCTTTATAGAATTTCTTTTGAGAATCCGTCATATTTTGATTGATTTCAATTGCTCTATAACCAACAACTTTTCTAAATTGGCAAGTATCAGGTAAAGCATCAAATAAAGCTCTAAATTTCCACCAGTGAATTTTATCTTCAACTAGGTCAATATTATAAACCTCTTTAAAAGCTGCAAAAATTAATCCAGCATCTTCCTCATAAGAAAACACTGGATTTTCTCTTTTTTTCTTCTTTGTTTTACGAGGTGTTTCTCCACATAAATAGAAATTAAAGATTTGAGTTATCGCTTCTTCATAATTTTCTACGTATTGGTTTTCTAAATATAATTTAACTGCTAAGGTAAGTTTCTCTGAATCAGAAATTGTAGTGTCATTCATAAGTTCTTCAAATAGAAGTCCATATCTAAAATCATAGTTAATGTTATACTTTAAAGAATCTATATATATTTCTTTAGGGGCTCCATCAATCAGCAAGTTCATTTTTACGATTTACCGAATAAATTCTTTCAAGTTTGTTAGACCTAAACTCAGTTATCTCTTCAGTAATATAAGCGAGTAGGTCAAGTAAATCTAACAAATTAACTTTTCTATCTTTAAATATTTCTTCTGTAGCTCCATTTCCAAGAATTGTGTCAATTGCATCTTGAATCATCATAAGCATTGTTTCCACAGTTTTTTCACTGTTTCCCTTATCTCCGATTTCCATTGCATCTTTCGCAATTGTTAGAAGTTTTTCGGATTGTTCAAAATTCGAAATATCAATATTATAAACCTTATCTTCAATATCAAGTTTTAACGTATTATCTCTAAACTTAAATTTAGCCATTTAATTATTCACCTCATTTTTTTGTTTCAGGTTAATTTATAAATTACTCTGCTTTCTTAAAATCCGCAGTCATGAATTTATCAGTAGAAGTTGCTGTTCCTTTTTCAGTATTTGAGTTAACTCTAAAAGTACCTTCATAAGTGTAAGCATCTAATGAACCACCTTCAGTATTTGGAATAACTGAATATTTTCTTGTTCTAGCTTGGAATTCACCTTCAGCAGAACCTTTTTTAGTAAAATCTACAACCATAATTTCTACAACTGCATCAGTACCAACAACTTCGTTATCGATCATTTCAGTAAGTTTATCATGAACTGGATTTCCAACAAATTGGTCAAACGCAAATTCAATAGATGCAGAAATACCAACAACATCAGTAGTTTCAAAAAGTTCGTCTACATATTGTCTTGTGTATTCTTTAGGGTTTTTGGAAGTACTCATTCCAGTAAAACCTTGCATTCTTTCAAACTTATCTTTAACCTTCATAAAAGCGACTTTGTCGGCTCTTTGAACTAATTTCTTTTCACTCATTCTTATTAATCCTCCTTATAAATAAGTTTTAATTGTATTTGATATTTTGCCTTATCAGCTTCAGCATCTAACAAAAATCCATTAGTTAAAATCTCAATTTTAATTGAACCTTTAACTTCAGGTAAAATATAATTCTCGTTATTATCTTCAATCCATTTTTGAAAATCTTCAAAAAAGTTTGAATTTTCTAATTGCTGTAAAATTTCAGCAGAATAATAATTAATAGTAGTAAAGGTAAAACCAAATTGTTTTATTTTTCCTCCATCTACATATTCTTTATATATAGGATTTATAGGCTCAGAATAAATTGCATATTCAATAGCCTCATTTCCAATATAATCAATATTTATTCTAGCTTCCTCATCTAATAAAGGGCATTTATCAAAATATTTTCTAATAGCTTCAATTTTTTTCATTTTTAACTCCAAGTATCTTTGCAGCTCCCGCTAAAATATCTTTTTTATGATTTTCTTTCATTCTCTCAAACCATTTATTTCCCCTTCTAGGGCCTTCCTTAAAATTAGCATGCTCATAATACCATCTTTTAGCATAAGGGGTTTGCTGGACGATTTTACCTCCTCCAGATTGAATATTAGGTGCAGATTTTAGAGTTCCTTTATCAAATGGCGTGTATGGGTCCATCAACCTCATACATTCCGAATCAATAAATCTTTGAGCCGGTGTAAAATCTCTTTTAGCATCAAGAATAAAATCTTTAAAAAATATCATTTTCCACCTACTTCAAAATGTTTCATATTTTCAGAACCATAATCTCTAACATCAACAGTAGTAATTAATCTAACATAATCATAATTTTTCTCTAAATCCTTAATAGTTGTAAATTCATCTTCAATAAGACCTTTAACAATCACATCTTCAGATTTTAAAGTAAAACCTTCTTTAGATTTTTTAAATTCAATTGGTGTTTTATAATCTCCGCAAGAATAAAATGGAATATAAATTTTAGATTTATCAGCAGAAGTAAGTCCAGATTTTAAAATATTAAATCCTTCAGAATCTTCCCAATGAACATTTTTTATATAAGATTTTTTATATTTAGTTTCTCTGTTTTCAATATATTTATTATAAATAGTAACATCACAATTAGTTAGCATTTATAACACCTCTATACATCAAACCAGTATGGCCAAAATAAACCTTAATAATCTTATAAATTTTACTTTCATTTCTTCTTTCAAGACTTGCGATTTTATCAATATCTAGAGTTAAATATTCAACCTTTTGTGAACCAATAGATTCGGATTTTTTACCATCCGAATCAAACTTGGCCATTTTATCCTTTAAATTCTCATCTAAACTCATTAATTGAGCTATACATTCATCTACAAGAGATTTCATATTCTCATCAGAATAATCAATTCTGTTAAATGTGTAATAGTCAATTAATCTCTTGTAAAATTCTCTCATAATCAGCCTCTTGTAATAATTCTTGCAATTGGAATTGCTTTGTGGTTTATAGTTTCTCCATCATTAGATGCAACTAAAGTCCAGTTTGTTCCATTCTTAAGCTCATCATCAGTAGGGGATAGAGAAGTCATTTTCTTATTTGTGAAAGAAATTCCATAAGGGGCAAAACAATTTCTTTGTCTTGAATATAGAGTATCTTGACCACCATTAACTTTTGGATTTCTATCCATTTCAAATGGAACCTTAACTCCTGCATTAGTTAACTCAAAAGCGCCTTTACCTAATACATAAGTTGTATAAGCTGTGTAGTTTCCACCTGCATCAGTAACTTCTGTAACTGGCATAGAATCATCAATTAAGATAGTTCTACCATTTACAGTTCCCATTTGAAGGTTTCTAGTAACTCCATTCGCATCAGTATATTTTAGATATTCTAAAAGTTGAAGATTTTCAAGATTAGTTGCAACTTGTGAGTGCATAATAGCAAGAGAAAATGATTGTTTATTTTCTCCAACTGCCTTTTGAAGTGCATTATTTAAAGTAGTAACTCCAAAAGCATTTTCTTCTTTTTCTTTAGTAATATCTAAAGTATGAGCTTCAACAAATTTTTTGTTTTCAGTTCCAGTCATGGCAAAAATACCATCAAGAATTGCAAGAAGTGTGTCTTGGTCTATATCGTCCCAATAACCGGCAACTTGTCTTGCTACATTATCCATGAAGTTAACTCCACCTGTAATATCATAAGAAAAATCTTTTTCAGTCCAAGCGTTTGCACGACCTACAACAACTCTTGTGTGAGAGAATGTTTTTGTAGAATTATCTTCAATATCAGTATTACCATCATAATTTACTGGTTTTCCACCAATTAATCCAAGCATTGGTGTAGTTACAATATTTCCTCCAGTTTGTTCAGATAACATGGATTTAATTCTGTCATTAACTACAATAGCTCCAGATTTTAAAAGTTCGTTTCTCTTTAGTTTTGGAATCGTTTCCACGTATTTTCCAAAAACTTCCGCATTAAAATATTTTGAATCAAAAATAGCTGGCATATTATTCCTCCTTA
Organism: Peptoniphilus asaccharolyticus DSM 20463; assembly: GCF_900176115.1. Lineage (GTDB taxonomy): Bacteria > Bacillota > Clostridia > Tissierellales > Peptoniphilaceae > Peptoniphilus > Peptoniphilus asaccharolyticus. The sequence goes on from NZ_FWWR01000009.1 coordinate 782,989, forward strand.
AATTTTAGCACTTGGATTCTTTTCTAAATATTCCACCATTTGTGAATAAGTCATATCCTTAACATTAGGTTCATTTACAGAACCGGCTCCACCAACAGAACTTCCTTCGACTTCAAATAAATATGAATCGGATTCTTTCATTGACTTAATTTGATTTTCTAAATCTGAATCAAAATTTTTGGAATTCTTTAGAGCTTCTATATCCAATAGTGCTTTAGCCGCTTTAGGATTCTTAACTTTAGATTTCATTAGAGAATTTTCAATAGAATGGTTAAGTTTTAAATCAGAAATTTCATTTTTATATTTTTCAACTTCTGCTTTAACATTTTCATAATCTCCAAGTTCAGAAATTTTATTATTTGCAACCTCAAGTTCAGATTTTAAGTTGTCTCTTTCTGACTTAATAGAATTAATATCTTGACCATTTAACTTGAAAACTCCTTGAATTTGTTCTTCAGTTAATCCTAATTCCAATAGTTCTTCTTTTTTCATAATTTCCTCCTCAGGTCAATTTTAAGTATCACCAATACTAATAGAGTTATGTAGGTTTTAGGTCCTACAACCAAAATGGCGGGAATAACAGGATTTGAACCTGTGTCAAATCGGTTAACAGCCGATTGCTCTACCTAACTGAGCTATATTCCCACACAAAAAAGACCTTTTAAAGTCTTGTCTAGGACTAAAACAAAAGAGATTTTAAACAGTTTTACGACTTATTCAGGTCAATAATTATATCCGGCTTCTTGTTTTAATTTATCATATTGTTTTTTAATTTGTTCATCTTCTAAATATTTTTCAGCATAATAATTACAACCAATTTTATCAGTAGTTTCAATTATTTTTTTAGTTAACTCAACTTTTTCTTTTGAAATATTCGTATTCCCACCATAAGGGAACCACTTCATAAAAGAATCTAATAAAATTTCAATAACTAATGTTTTATTTTTTAAATCTACTAAAGCACATCTTCCATCTTCTAATGTACATAAGATCTGATCGTCATAATCAATTATTGCTTCTTTAAATTTCAACAATGTTTTCACCTTCAATTTTAAATAATTTAATTCCTAAATCTTTTAGTTTTTCAAGATTATTAGGTATAGTATCAGTAAAGCATATTTCTGATACATCACTTAACTTTAAATCTCCATGATATTGAGTTTCTATATATCTAACATGAAATTTTTCTATTAATTGTTCAACAGTATTAATTTCACCATCATGCTTTACATAATAATTAAATTCTTGTAAACGAATTTTTGACATACAACTTACATTTATATCATTAACACTTGAACTAATAATTCTTTTATTAACTGCTTCTCCTAAACTATTATCAATAGTAAATGTTACTCTGTCTCGTATATTCTTATTAAATCGAACTATAACATCTCCATATTGATTAACACCTGAATAATATTTATTGTTAAATTGATAATCTTTTACAAAATTGTTATTCCCTAAATAACCATATTTTTCCCTTTCGGAAGCTTTGAGCCTTTTATTTCCTGTACCGAATAATTGTTTTGTGGCTTCTTTTCTATATTTATTACTTATTGTCCCACCACTCGTACCAGTCTCAAATTGATTTAAAAATCTTTCCGATTCTAATAATGAATCAAAATTTTTACTTTTAAATCGCATTGAAAATTCACTTTTATCAACGAGGTTGTTTAATATATTCACAATGGCGTCTTCACCTTCTTTGGAAATTTGACCTTTAATATTTTTTTCATAATAATTTTTAGAGTATTCTTCAAAATCTTCTAAGGTTCTAGGTTTATTATAACATGTTCCGTTATTTTTTATAACCTTTTGGAATTTTTTTTGTTCTTGTTTAACAATTTGTTCTCTAACTTTTTCAGTAGTTTCTGCTTCTTTATCCCCAATAGCATTAAATAATTTAGCTTTTCTTTCATGTTTTCTTGCTGTCTTTTCTAAATTTCTAATTCTTTGGTAAGCAGAATGTTCATCATAGGTTTTTCCTTTATACTTAAAATCTTCTAGAGTTTCATCGTCCCAGAATCTTTTACTTTTTCCGGGAAAATAAGGGTACCAATTATGGCGACAATTTACTCCCATAAATCCTTCAGCAGAACCATAACCAATATCATTTAAAGTTAGATAGCCATCTTGACCTGATAAAGAAACGATTTGACCTTGCCATTCTTGATGAGTTGGCCTTGCTCCAGCATGTGCTGTAATTTCCATTAAATCTTGATTCATTTCTTCAGCATTTTTCAATGAAATTTCAGCAGATAAACGGTTCACACTAGAAACTAAATTCATTTTTACAGCAGCTTCTACAGAAAAATTTCTTCCAGATGAATATTCTATATATTCAAGACCTTTATCTCCAATATCTTTGACAACTTGCCTCATAACTTCACTTCTTGAGTAAGTTCCTGAAGTTATATCAATAACTGCTTGATTTAAAGTTTCCTTATACCATTTTTCAAGAGGTTTTCCAGCAAGACCTACAGTTCCAGTTAAATTATTTAAATCTTCTACTGATGATTTACTCATAACATCAATCATTTTTAAAACCGCAGGATTTTCTTTTAATTTTTTACCGCCGATTGCATAATATTTTGCATCTTCAGCATAAGATTTTAAACCGGCTTTATTAACTAAACTCCCTAATTTATGAGCTGTTATATATAAATCTTTACTTAATTCTTTCTTAATATCTTTTAAATCATATCCAAGATTTAATAAAGACTGAATCCTAACTTCAGAAGTAGTTTCTGCAATTGTACAAGACGCGTTTATACGCTTTACAATATCTTTTAAAGTTTTATCTTCTAAATTCCTATAATATCCTTGAATATTATCAGGAAGTTTTTTCATGTACTTCGGTGTTAACATTATATATCACCACATAAGATGCAACAGAATTTAACCATATTTTTGCATAATCATCTTTATTTTTAATAATTAAAAAATTATTTGAAATTTTAATCTCATTTTCTACTGGATAATCATAAACTCTTCCCGATTTAAAAATAACTTTTAAAAATTTCATTCTTCACCTCTAACTTTTGTAAGTTTTATGATGCTTAAATCACTTATTTTTCTATTTCTATAATTGAAATGTAATTAATATTACATGGGTAAATAACATATGAAGTCTCATCCTCCATGGTAATTTCAATTATTTCTTTTTCTTTAAAACACCTAATAATTTCATTCAATTGCTCTTCGGTATCTACAATAAGTTGTAAAGTATTATCATCTGCAAATTCTAAATTCACTAATTTCATTCTTCCTCAGTCTCCTCTTCATCTTCTATAACTTCAGGCATCATTTTTTGAGCTTCTTTTTCTGTAACTCCATATCTCCACATTAGATATTCTTCAGGTTTAATTAATCCAGCTGAAACTTCTTGAAGTCTTATCTTTTGTTCAGATTCTGCATCTACTACTAACGAATCATCAAAAGAAAAACTAGCTTCATAATTAGTATTCAGATAAAAATTAATTACATTTATTAAGTTTTCTAAAGTTTTTTGAAGTTCTTTTTGAATATCCACAACAGTAGAATAACTTCTTTGTTTTGAAGCTTTAATTTCAGTAGCGGATTTTTCAACTTGGTCAACTTCTGAAATAGTTCCATAAGCAAGACCTACAGTAAATTCAATTCTTCTAAGTATCTTATTTAAACCATTAAATAAAGAAGAATCTCTAATATCCGGACTAAAAACTTCATAAAAACCATCTTTTTGGTCTAAACCTAAATTTCTAAATAATCTTTCTTTACCATGAGGAAGCTCTCCATTTTGTTTAACGACAGTAATATCAGCATCTATTGCAATTTCTGTTCCTTTAAATTCCCATAAAATTCTTTGATATTGTTCATCTGCATCTTGAATTAAGGATAAAGCTCTAGAAAAACAAGAAACGCCTTCAAAAGAGTGTAGATCTAAATTATTAGCTGTAGGGTTTTTAAAATATGAAAATAATGGAAAATCTACTTTAATAACTCCAGCTTCTTTTATATTTTTCCAATCATTAACTTCTTTTAATGAAATTTTCTTTCCTAAGGAATAATAATTATCCGATTCGTAACAAGTATTAGTTATCTTCCAATAATCATTAATTTGCTCGTGTTCTTCAAGTCTTGTAAAATATCTTTTATTTTTATAAATCCTATCTATAAAAACAACATGATTAATTTCTCCAAACACAGAAAAACCTAATATTAAATACATATCAGGCGTTAAGTAATTCATAGCTAATTTATCATTTAATTTATAAGGTTTTAAAATTAAACCACCTAAAGCTAAACCATATTCGACAAATTTTCTTGCATTTTCAATAACTTCTTGATAAATTTCTAAATCCAATTCAGATTCAAATTCGATCGTTGTAAGTCTAGCAAGCTCTGACGAAATACTTGCACATAAATTTAAACTTTCAAGATTTTCTCCACCAAGCCAAGGACTTTCTCCTCTATAACAATCTAGCCATAAATCATAATTATTTTCTATTCTATTAATTCCATACATAGACCTTATTTCATCTTGAATCATTTTTATCACCCCCAGCTAAAAGCTTTTATATATTTTTCAAAAGAATACTCAAAGGCATCTAAACTATCAATATCAGAAGTTCCATCATCAAGTCTTTCTAAATCTAACTTATCAGGATTCCAAACTGCCATAGTTAAAGCTTCTTGTAAACTTTCAGTATCTTCCAAATAAAAAAATCGCCTTTCAGCGATCAATCTATTAACTATTCTTATTCTATCTACAATTTCATTTTTAATTGAATTTCTAACTTTTATATTTATATTGTTTTCTAACAAAGCATTTTGTAAGGTTTTTATTAAAACTTGTTCCGCAGAGTCTGCATAAATAGCAGTTATAGATCCAAATTTTCTTTGAATTTCCAAAACAAAATTTAAAAAAGCATTTACTAAAGAATTAATATCTTCAGGCTCAACTCGAACACTTTTAAGAACTACTAAATCCTTATAATGATGAGTTATTCCAGTAGCAACAAAAGCATGCTTTGATTTATTTCCTCCAAAGTCAACTCCAATATTTATTGTCATGTAATTCATACCATTACATGAAAATTCATTAATATTATCAGCAAATTGTCTATAAATTAAACCTTCTGCAACACTTCTTAAACCTAAAATATCTCTTCTATACCAAACACTATTCTTATCATATTGTGCTTTTATCTCATTTCTTCTTTGTTCTGAAATGTTTATATTATCATCAATAGTAAAGTGTTCATAATTTACTTTTAATAAATCATTTCCAATATACTTATCAATATAATCAGTATAAATCCAATGTTTAGGGTGTGACGGGTTTAAATCCCAAAAGAATTTTCTTGTTTTTGCTGCTGCTGTTCTATTAAAAGCTTCTTTAATAGTGTCATTATGATGAAGGTTTATTTCCGTTGCAATCCACATTCCATAGGAATTACCTCTTATCTTTTTAAATGAATCCGCTTTAGCACCACCAGCAAAAATAATAATTCTTTCTTTATTTCCAGTATAAATACCTTTGATAATTAAGGCCTCATTATCTTTATATTTAGACCATTTACATTGACCTCTAAAAATATATTCAAGACCAAAACCATTAGCATCTCCAATATTTAATTTAGCATTTGCAACAGTAGAACCAGTCGCAAGATGAATCCTATCTTCTGACAACATCAAATCATGGGCAAAAGCGAAAATATTATCAACTGTTTTACCAGCACGAACTGCACCTTCTGCTATATTATAGGTACTATCTAAGCAAGACCTTATATAATCAATATGTTTTTCTGAGAAATTAAAATTAATTGTCTTCTTTTTTACCATAAATAGCCTCTTGAATTCCAGATAAATCTTCAATTTCCTGATTAATTCCCTTTAAAGTATCAATTTCAACCTTTAATTTCTCAACTTTTAGGATTTGTTCTTCTGTAGTAATATGTTTATTAATAAGTTCTTCATATTTACTAATCATATTAGTCAAATTTGTCATAGCTCTTGCTTGAGAATTTAAAAATCTCTCTTGACGGTCCCAAGCAAACTGAATTTCAAATTCTTCTTGTGTCATTCCATTAGGAAGCTCTTTAAAAGATTTTAATTCTTTAACCAAATCTTTTTTAGATTTAACTTCCATAATTGTTTGAGCTCTTAAAATTGCTGCATATTGAATTTTAATGTTATCCCATAGAATCATCTCAGAATTTAAATCTTCGATTCCATTAACAATTTCCATGGTTTCATCAGGTAAATATTTAGCAAATAATCCGTTTCTTTCTCCATTTTTTCCAGCATTATATTTTTTAGGACCAGTAGAACAACCTCCGTGCCATTTACATCTTCCACTTCCAAGGTGATCTGTTCCATATCCAGCTGGTAATTTACAAGTCCCTTCCTTGTTTGTCTTTTTAGCTCCACAAACATTGGGTTTGAGCTGTTTAGACACCATTTTTCACCTCTTTTTTGTAATCTTTTGATTACTAATCAATCATTTAATTGCACAATAAAAAAAAGACTTCCCCTAGAAAGCCTTTTATACTAATACTATTATACTATGTTTTTAAAGGAATTAACACCCCTTTGATGAAGGACTTGAGCCCATTTATACGTTATTTTCATACTTTTAGCAACTTCTGTAAGTTTCATTCCCAAAACATATCTTCTATAAATCAAAACAATTTCATTTTTATTTTTCATTTTTATAATTTTCTTAATGATTTTTCGTTTTAATTTCGCAAATTCCACGCTTTTGTTTAAATATTCGTTCTTCATTTCAATAAGTTCTAAAATTAAATCTTCATTGTTAACCAATTTTGAAGTTTGGACAACAATAGGATTTAATTCCTTATTTATTTTTGTGATTAAAGTTTCCAATTTCACAATCTCCTCCTGTAAAATTTTCATCTTTTCTTTAAAAACTAAAATCTCATTTAATTCATCCATAATGGCCTCTAAACTCACTTTCCTTTTTACTCATTGATTTATATTAGCAAAAATTAAAAATCAATTCTGGGTATATTCTGGTCATTCTAAATAACGTTCAATGTAATTTCACACCTTAAAAATCATAAAAAACTCAAAAAAGATTGTTAATTTTTTAACACTTCCTATATAGTTACAGGTTACTCTTTCTCTATATACTATATATTTATTTATTTATTTTATTTTTTGTACCATTTTCTAAAATGTTCTAAGTATGCAGAAAAACAGTAAAAGAGTAACCTTTTTCCCTTAAAGTATTGGAATCTACACATCTATTGAGGTTACTCTTTTCAAAAAAGCATCAAAAAAGGGTAACCGACCAATTGTCAACAAACATTGGAATTCCAATACCTAGAGTGGGTTACTCTTTTGTTTTTAAAAGAGTAACCAAAGAGTAACCTTTTTATCTAAATGTATCCAAATGAATTGTATTTATTTTATACAATATTTTATTGTATTATCACACAAACATAAAAGGTTACTCTTTCACAAAATCTTCACAAAAAAGGTTACCCTTTTTTCTTTATCTAAATATAACTAAATGTATCTAAACATTTACCAAATCATGCTTAGGTTTAACTATATTTATCTAAACACTCAAAGTTACCCTTTTGTATATCTATGTTTAATTAAATATAACTATTTATTAAAAGAGTAACCTTTTTTCTTTATCTAAATTTATCTAATTTTAACCATTTGTTAGTTTATCTAAATATATCTAAATTTAACTATTTGTAAAAAATCATTTTATTTTTTTGTAATTATTTATATCCATTTGAAAATAATTTTTTATCAATCTTCACAAAACCATCACAATCCCGTGCTCCCGAAGGCTCCAGTTCCCCTAGAATTATCCAAATTTTCAGTAAATTCAGCTAAAACTACAGGTAAAATTACCACTTGGCCGATCTTTTTGTTCTTATTAATCATAATTTTTTCATCGCTTTGGTTATGCAAAATCACATGAACTTCTCCTCTATAGCCTGAATCTATTGGTGAAAGTTCTGAAACTAATCCCCTGCTAGATAAACCAGACTTCGGACAAATAAAACCAACATAACCATCAGGAATTTCAAGACCAATTCCAAGAGGGACTTTTAAAGTCTCTCCTGGATTAATAACATAATTATCTAAACTAAAAACATCAGCTCCAGCATCATTATAATGAGCTCTATCAGGTTTAATCCCACCAAAATTTAATAACTTAATCTTCATATTCCACCTCTAAATTTTCAATCCAGCAATAATCATCGTAATTTAATTCATTTTTTAGATTTTCTTTAAAATCTTCAATTCCTCGTTTTATAAAATCATCTTTATTTTCTTTATATTCTCTAAGTTCTTCCTCAGAAGCCTCTTCCATTTGTTTATTTAAATCATGCACAAAATCAAATTTAACTTTCAGTTTCATCTTCTACCTCCACATAATGTTTATCAATTTGTTCCATAATTACATTTAAACCGTATTTAATATCTTTTGCAGTTTCTAAGGGGTCATCACAATCCTTATTAGCTAAATCTACAACGCTATACATAACTTCTTGTAAAATTAAATATATATCTCCTTTATTAAGGATTTTCTTTCTCGTGCGTTTCATCTTCTACCTCTATTCTTAAAAACTTAATTCCATTTCTCGTTCCATCTTGATTATTATATATATTGCAATATACTGCATTAGGGGTCATTCCATACATTCTTGCGAGTTCTGCTGCAGTATCTGAAACACATAAAGGAAGTTCAAATTCGTCAGTCGTTACTCCTAGGTAAAGAATCATTTTTTCAATAATTCCTCAATACAATAATCATTAATAATTGGAATACAATCATCTAAATTTGTTAAAGCTGCTGTATCTCCAGTATGAAACCAAATAAAGGCTTCATGATTTCTAATCTTTTTTATTTTTCCAATCATATTTTTATAAATAATAAGTTGTCCTTCTTTAAAATTCGTATTTTTTACCACAAGACATCTTCCCTTCTTTACAAGGTCCGAAGTGACAAAATGGACCTACTCCATATTGAAATAATTCATATTTACTTAATTCTTTATAAATAAGTTCCATAACATATTGCATCTCTCTAGTATTTCTTGAACAAATTCTTTGATTTATAATATGCTTCCACTCAAAAGGCATTGCGCTAATAATTAAAATATTTCTTAAAGCTTGCGGTGCTAAATAACCAGCATCATCATTATTTGTTCCATTTTTGATTAATTCTTCGTAATTCTTCATTGATTGCTCACAAGATTTTAAATAAGCATCTTTATTAGAAATACCTTCTGGAACTACAAAATCATAATTTCCTGAATAATCAGAATATTGTAAACTTGCGCTCATAAACTTTACTTCGTTTTGGTGTCTAGTAATTTGAGCTAAAAATCTTCTTGAAGCTCCAAAAACTATCACATCAATAGTTCCAAATTTTTGTAAAGTCGGATGAGGTACATCACAAAAAGGTTTTAATGATTTATAGGGTTTATTATACAAATCTATACAATCATCTAAACTTTTAAGCTTTTGACCTCTTTGAGTTAATCTAGCAGTAAAAGCCACCATTTTTTCAATATGGGGGATCGCTTCTGGATTTAAAATTTTCACGCTAATATTTTCCATACTTCCTCCTCATTTTTTTGCTATAGGGATATTATATTTTCCAGCAAGTTTTAAATAATCATCTTTTATTAAATTTATGTTATCTTTAATAACCTTTTCTTCAAAATTTTTTAGATTAAAATCATAGTTATTAATAATTAATATTTTAATATCTAGTTCTTTTGCTTTTTCTAATAAATATTGAAACTCATATTCTTTTAATTTTTGAGGTCTATTAAAGATCTTTGGATAAATCATTTCAGATAAAAAACTTCTATCATATATAACATTATCTTTTCTAAGGGATTGATAATAAAAATTTAAATCTCTAGGGTCTTTATTTGTAAAATGAACTAAACTTAAATTAAATTTATCAGCAACTTTTTTAGTTATAGTTGATTTACCAACGCCATCAGCGCCTTCAATTATTATTCTCATATTCATCCTCCTGTTAATTAAACCATTTAATAATTGGATCTTCATAAAATCCTTTTTCCCAAACAAACCAACCATAAGCAATAGCGCTTCCTTTTTCCTTTGAAAAATCTCCATTTTTTGCTGCTACTAACCTACTTGAGCTAACATACAATTTTTTTAAAGGATATTTTTTAAATAATTCTCTTCTTCCTTTAGTTTCTAAAAATTGTAATTTTAAAAATTGAATTAATTTACATTCAGGTCTTAACAAGTTTAAAACATATTCTGTAAATTCATTTGTATGTTTATAAGGTGGATTTGTAACAATATCAAAATCAGTATCAAGAACTAATTTATCTCTACAATATAAATTATTATCTTTTAATTTATATTCTTTAATATCAGATCTAAATCCAAAGCCTCTATCGATTAAATCACTTGATATAACGTGGTGACCGTGATTTAATAAAACTTTTGAAATGTGACCTTCTCCACAAAAAGGTTCTAATACTATAGGTCTTATCTCTTCTAACTCTAAAAGCATTTCAACGGCTTTCGGATCTGTCGCATAATAATCATGTTTAGCTCTTTCTCTATTAGAAACTCCTAAAGTAGTGAAAACCTCATTATTCATATTCAACCTCCTTTTGTAAATACTCAAGCCAATATTCTCTAGAATATTGAGTGTTCTCTACTAAAAAATCTAATAGAGAATTAATATTTTGTGTTATCTTTTGAAAGTTGTTCACGTTTTTCAATCTCCTGTAAAGTCATCATAGAATAATTTGCTAAATCAATTAAAGTGTCCTTAATAGAATCTATATTATTAGTTTTAACTAAGGCTTTTAATCTATTTGACTTATGAAGAATTTGAGTAATTGCACTGATAGGACCTAACTCGTTATAAAGTTCTGTAAAACTGTTTCCATATTGTTTGTTTTTTTCTTCGTAAATTTTTACTAATTTTTCAGCGATTTCTTTCAACTATTTTCACTCCTGTTTCTTCATTTATTGTTTTTATAATATCGTTTAAATCTAAATAGCCTTCAGATATAGAATTATATAATTCAATATAAGCAACTATGAATTTATCAATTCTTTTTTCACCAAAACCAAATTCATCTCGAAGGACCATAATTGGAACCGCCATTGATAATTGACTAGCTCTTTCTATGGTTTCTTTCCTTCCTTTTTCATAGCCTTTTTGGATATAATTTTCTATATCTTTAAAAGTTACGTTATACATCGGCGTTTTCTTCGTCATATTCAGTTCCTTCTATTAATTCATAAATATCTACATCTAAGCCTTTACAAATTTGTAAAGCTGTTCTAAGACTAATATTTTTCGCTTCTTTTCCAGTCATGATGGCCGACAATCTCGGTTGGTCTAAATCTATTTTTTCGAGCAGTCTAGCTTGAATTAGATTTTTTTCTTTCATTAATTTTGTTATTTTTAAATATAGTTTCATTTTCTTATAAACGTTTTAAAAACCTTTCCTCCTATCTTTTTGTTAACAATATCTAAATCTAAATTAGTTTTTATATATTGACTAAGTTTTGTATGGCCTACTGGATTATTTCCATTCATAAGACAAAATTCTTTATAAGCTTTATAAACATCTTTTGTAGATTTATTTTCAGGATTTACTTCTTCTAAAAATTCAATCATAGGGTTATTGATAATTTCATATTCTCTAAGTTCTTTTTCAATTTTTTCTGAAATAGTAAAACCATTAGTTAAAACTCTCTGTAAACCTTCTAAACCTAATTTAATTAAATATTCAATGCTAGATTCTTTTCTCAGTTTATATTTAATAAAAGGATCAAAATCAGGGTCTGACTTTGAAAATCTCGCATTAAAAGGAATTATAATTAACCTATTCATTATGGCCGACGAATCTTGGCCTGAACCAATTCTTGGAATATTATTTGCAGAGAAAATTAATTTAGAATAATTGTTAAAATCAAAAGGGTCTTGGCCTTTTCTTTCAACGTTTAACCTATCTCCTGAAACTAATTTTTTAAATATTGCAGTATCAGGAATATAAGAATCTCCTATATCATCTCCAATATTTGCAAGTTTTCCAAAAAGTTCTGCTGTCTTAAATCGTTGGTCTAATTCCTTTAAATCTAAAGAACTAATATTAGAATCTCCTAAAATATAGGCTATTAAATCTAAAAATGTAGATTTACCGTTTTGAGTTCCTCCAATTAGAACAAAAGCTTTCCTAAGTTCATTTCTTCTAAAAAAGCAATAACCAATCATTTCTTCTAATAAGGCTCTTATTTCTTTATCTCCACAAGCTAATTTATTAAGGGTTTTATCCGTAAGTTCGTTATAAGCTTCAGAATCATAATTCCAATCAATTAAGTTAGTAATAATATAATCAGGACTAAATTCTAAAAGCTCGTTTGAAGTTATATCGAAAATTCCATTTTTAAAAGCAATTAAATTTTCATCGTGGCTTTCTTTAGATTCAGCAAGTAAATTTATATATTTTAAAGTCTCGCTTCTTCTTGCAGAACTAAGTCTTGGAATATGCTCAATCATTTTTTTCTCAATATAATCATCATTATTAAAATAAACTCCATTATGATAAACATGTAATTGATTGTTTAACTTAATTACATAATCATTTGCTATTAGAAATTTTGCAAAATCATCGAATAAAAAAGTCTTGTTATTAAAGAAAATTTCCTTTGAGAAGGCTTCATCTCTTAAAATAGTTTCTAATTCATCTACAGTTAGAGGTTCTTTTAAAATATAATCGTTAATTAACCTTATAACTTCTCTTGCTTCTTCTTTATTAAATCCATTAGTTTGTAAAGGCAAAATATAACCAAATAGAGATTGATTTCTACCTTCTCCAGCTCCGAGATTTAAAAAATCCATGTTTGAATTTATTGGAATTAACCACTTTGGAAGTTCATCTAAACTTTCAGGATTTTCTAAAATTTTTCTTTCAAGTCCGTCATTTTTTAAAACTCCATAGCAATTCGTAAATCCTGATTTAATATCAGCTTTTAAACCGATTGCTAAATTTGAGTGCGTAAAACATTTTTTAACTTCTGTATTTTTAAAATAAAAGTGTTTACCTCTTGAAGTTTCTAATATTAAACTTTTTATTTTTAAATCTTTAAGAATCTTATATAAAATATCAGCTTGTTCTTTATCGTCAATATCAATAAGAATGGTATTTTTTGCTAAAACTCCAGCATAACCATTTAAATTTTTAACTTCATTTAGATTTTTTAAATTTTTAACATTTTTAAAGGATTCTACGGCTTTTTTATCCTTAACTTCTATAAATCCTTTGAAAATGTTTATCATATTTGTAGGCCTCCCTTTTTCTTCTGTCATTTTCTTTATCCTTTAACTTTCTAAATTCTTTATATTGTTTACATTTTGAGTGGCAACCAACTTCTCTATAATCACATTTTTCACAAGGAACCTTAATCAAGCGACCACTCCAAAAAGTTGAAGTCTGTGTTTTGCTAAATTTATATACCAATTTTTGTCCAATTTTTTTGGAACTAGTTTATCATTCACATCTTCGTTATCTAAAAAACATCTTTCGGGTGAATCAGTTATTTTTCCATAAGCTCCTGTTCTTGCCGATTTTTGAAAAATTCCTCCATCATGAATAGATTTTGAAGCGAAAATCCTAACACATTTTTCATTTAGAATTTTGTTATCATAAAGAATATGCTCGAATTTATTAGTAATTTTTCTAATCATTTGAAATTCTTTTAACTTATTTTCAGACCAAATAGTTTCTTCTACTGGTATTTTTTTAACTAAATAATTAACTATTGCCTTATTAATAATTGGTAAATCATTATCTAAAGCATTTAATTGTTTAACAAATCCACCTTTTGTTTTGTAACCATCTTCTGAAATGAAAATATAATTATTTACATCTTTTTGGTAAATTTCCTTGAAAAAATCAAATTCAAGTTCCAGGTTTGTTCTTTTTTGCCACTCATCAGCAACTTCTTTTACTTTAGAAAAATCTTCATATTTTACCAAAATACCATCAGTATTTGATTGAATAATTTCACAATAAGGCTCTAAGTGTTCTATTAAATCAACTAGAAATAGTTGTCCGTGAATACAAACATTATTTGCCATTCTTGGGTCAAACAATCCATTATATTTATCTTTCATGGCTCCATAAGTTGAATTACATGTTAACTTATAAGCTTCACGTTCTGCTTTTCTACCTGCTGCTTTTAAGTCTAAATTCTTTTGGTAAACTTCTTTAAAGTTTTCTGGTTTAGGAACCGACCTTGAAAGTAAATCATATTCGATCATTAAACTTGGATATAAGCTTGTAACGTCCATTAAAACGAAATTTCCAACTCCGTGATATTTATCAATTGCTCCATGGATTCCTCCATAACCTAAAACGTGAGGTACATTTGCAATATTAATATCAAGTTGATTTTTTTCTTTTAAAGTTTTTCCCGATTTTCCCTCTACGTTTTTTGTATAACATAAATTTTCTGGGTTTAAATACCAATCAATACATTCTTTATATTTTTTAATTTTTAGATTTTTGGGAATTATTAAATCAAATTCATCATCATAATCTTTTTTTCGAGCCTTTAAAATCATAGTTGATAATTGAGTTTTAGTTTTATTTAATAAACTTAAATCTAAAACTCCATTATTTGCTATAGTTGCTAAATCTAAGTGACTACTAAAAGACTTTTTTCTTTTTAGAAAAACTTCCATTGTTTGTTCAACGTCCCAAGTACAATATTCAATAGTCTCTTGAATCTCATCTTCGGTTAATTTTCTTTTAATATCAAAAGGAACCGATGATTCTTTAATGTTATTTCCCATAAAACCTTCAATCGTTTTAAGGCTTGGGTCATTTCTTTCTTTTAAGTCGTAATTATAAAAGGTTACTTTTCTAAATTCAGGTGAAATTTCCCAACCTTTTTTATTATTAATAATTATTTCATCATTAATAATTTTTGGATTCATTCCAAGTAAAATCCCTTTTAAAATGTATTGGTCATAATGTTTTGAGTTCCAACCAATGAAAATCTCATTTTTATTTTTGGTACAAAATTTTTCTAACTCCTCAGGATTGTTTACTATAATTTTCTTTTCCTTTTCGATCGGATTTATAAAAACTACAAGCCAATCATATTGAAAAACTTCGAAGTCATAAAAAATCATATTTACCTCCTTTATAGAGGGCATCAATTAATACCCTCTATGTTATTAATTATAACCTTTTAGACCTCAAAAATATCTAGAACTTCAAAAGTAGAAAATCCTTTCTTTTCGCCGTATCTAATAGCATATTCAAATTTTCCATCGATTTCTTCGTAAATATCCATGATTAAATTTGCGTATTGGCTATAAGTTTCAAATTCAATATTTTTATTAGGGTATAGAGCTCTTAAAATTTTATTAGCAAGGCCAATTTGGAAAGGTTGATTTATAACTTGGTTCATAAATAGTAAATTATTATTATAATCACCTGCTATAATTCTAAACCAAATACTGACCATTGGATTTCCACTTTTAGAAATTTTAAGTTCCATGTTATCTACTTTAACTTCATAATCCCCAAGAGGTACTTCTGCATATTCAGAATTCTCTGCATCTTCGATTTGTTTTTGTATATCTTTATCAATTTCTTTATCAAATTTTTCCCAAATGTTACTCATATTAATTCCTCCATAATCGCTATTAAATCTTCTAATTTTTTTGTATCTACTTCATTATTATTTACATATTGTTCCATTTTACCTAAAACATTATCTTCAAGATATTTTTCATTTATATAATCACAAACAAGTTCTGCAAGTTCTTCTTCGTGTTCAGTCATATAATAGTTAGTAAAACAATCTTTTAAATAATCATTTGCATTTGTAAAACCTTGTCTATTTTTTATTGTTAAATAATAAGCTGCGGTTTTTTCTAAAAATTTTTCTAATTTCATTTGTAAACCTCCTCAAATTTTTCATAATCTAGTTCAATTTCTTTGGTTCTAAGTTTTAAACGACCTCCACCAAAAACTACTTCATCAGCCTTAAAAGATAAAATTCTTTGTTTTTCATCAACATAAACTCTTGCCACTATATCAACCATTCCAGCAATTTTATTTGCCACCTTATCATTTAAATTAGGTTTAATTGTCGTTACCTTATCTCCGGTTCTTTTAGTAATATCCTTTGAAGAATCTTCATGCGAAATTAAAATAATATTTTCATAATCTAGATTCATAAGTCTTTTAATAGTGGATAAAAATTCAATCCTAACTTTGTCCCAAGCTCTAAAAGAATCATCTGATTCGTGAGTAATTCCAAGTTGGTCATACATATACAACCTGCAATATTCGTACAAGTCTTCTAAAAGGTCAACTATAATAGTTTTAAATGAATTTTCCTTTTTTTCTAGTTCATCTACTGCTTCCTTAAAAACTTGCCAAGCAAATTTTCTATGCGTTAATCTTCCCGTTACAGAAACCTCATCTCTAATTGGAATAAACGGCGCATCTACAAACTTAATATTTCCATCAGTATTTAGCATCAATGGATCAGGAAATTTATTAGCAAATGTAGTTTTTCCACTGAATGGCTTTCCATATAACCAAATAGTTTTTTTAGTAACTTCGTTTAAGTCCCTTCTCTTATTTTCTGGCAAAATCATTAAATCATCTCCTTTGTAACAATAATTTTTATATTCACAAAAATCGCAAAACTTATTGGGATTTCTGGGAAAATCTTTTGGTAAAGTTTTTGTAATTTCCATAAATTCCTTAACTTTTTCTGGATTATATGGAACCTCAACTTTTTTTATCTCAAGCTCTTTTAAGGTGTCTCTTAACCTATTTCTAAATTGTTCTAGAGTTTCAGACTTTTTTTGTCTTATAAAAGTTTTCGGAAAAAATAAGTAATATAATTTGTTTATTTTTTTACCAGTTATTTTTTCATAAAAATATTTGTAAACATGTAATTGGCCTGAATCTAAATAATTATCAATGTTATTTGAATATTTAAAATCATATAAATTATTATCTAAATCCATAAAATCTATATAACCTTTATAAAAACTATTTTCTATAAGAATTTCATGTTCTCCAATTGGTAAATTTAATTTAGTAGTTAAATATTCAATTTTAATTAATTCATTTTCAATTGAATCATTTGTTATATAAAAATTTTTATAAAGTTCTTTTTTAGCAATTTCAAAATTAGTTTCTATTGATTTATGAAGGCAAGTTCCAAGATATAGAGGATTATTAAAATCCTGATTTGGAATGGTTTCTAGTTTGTCAATATATCTTAATTTAAATTTATAAGGACATTGTTTTAAAAGTTCAGCTCTAGAGTAAGACCATTTCATCCTAAACTTCTCTTGATTTCGTTCCAATCAAGAACTCCACCTAATAAAACACTTCTTAATTTTTCAAATTCTTCTGATAAACCAATAAAACCGCCATCTAATTCTCCATGTAAATTAAAATAGCAATCTTTTTCAGATTCAGAAGAATTTAAATTATTAAAAATCCAATCCGAATCTTCTAAAGTTGACAAGCCATTAATCACATCTTCAAAAGCTTTTAAAATATGTTTAACTTCGTCTACATTGTCTTCATCTACATTTGACCATTCAGCCCATAATAAATTATTCATTATTTAACCTCCTTATTAGTTCTTTTAATCGATCAAAATCTTTTGGATAAACAACCATTGCCATACCACCTGCTTTTTTAATTTGTTCAATATTATATTTTTGTAGGTCTGAAACTATACCATTATCGGCTTTAATTTCTAAACCTAAAAAATAACCATTACAACAAACCAACAAATCAGGAACTCCGGATTCAGTAAAGTAACCTCCTCCCCAGTATTTTATAAAATAGCAATTATTATCCTTTAAAAAACCTTTTATTTTATTTTCAAAGGTTTTTTCTTTCATTTAATTTTTACCTTTACATAAGCTTTTCTTGAAACTTCTTTTGGATAAACATCTAAAAGCTCATTATATAATTCAGGTTCTTTATTTTTAACTTTAGTCATATCTAGAGTTTTATAAGAACTTTCTGGAATAATAGAAACCTTTATGTGGTCATCTTCTAATTCTAAATTATCAACGTTATTTAATATTTCTTCGTTAATAGCTTTTAATTCAGCCTCAATTTCTTTTTTCTTTATCGTTAATTCATATAATCTTTCTAGCATTTTTAAATTTAATCCTCCTTGATATTATTAAAACCAATGTTGGAATTAATAAACAAAATATATAAGCAAAAGAACTTAAAATTATTTTGTTATTATTTAAAATTAATGTGAATACATAAGGTATTAAACCTATAGTTAAACCTAAAGTAAACCAATTAAGATATATCTTTTTTAAATAGTTCATTTGTATAATTTCTCCTTTGTTTTAAATTTTCATAAATTTTTTCTTCTATTGAATTTTTTGTAATTAATAAATAATAGAAACAATGTTTATCTTGACCAACTCTATGAATTCTCTTTTTTGATTGTTCAAATAATTCACTTGATTCAGTTGGGCTAAAATATATAATTTTATTAGCTTTTTGAAGATTTAATCCCATAGCTCCAGCCTGGTATTGGATAAAAGTTATCGAATCCTCATAATTTTCATAAGCTTCCAAATCTTCAATATCTCCATTTACATAAGAAATATGGTCTCTTGAACAATGTTCTTTTAATAAATTTAATTCTTCTTTAAAGTTATAGAAAACTATTAACCGATCGTTTGTAGAATCCACTAAATCCTTAAAAGCATCAAGTTTATTTTTATTAAATAATCCGGCCATCATTCTAAGATATAATCTAAAAGTTAGAATCCTACTTCCAATAAAATCTTTATTATTTATAGAAATAATTTTAGATTTCTTAAATTTTTTATATTCCGGATTTAACTCGCACGAAATATTAATAAAATTTTGGTCTGGTAAATTTAAAACTTCTTCAGTTTTTAAAAATACGGCTCCATTATCTCTAAATTTTTGCTTTAACCGATCGACGTTTTTATAACCATCTACAATTTTTATTGGTAAACCTTCAACTTGAATTTCTTTAAATTTTATAAATTGTTTCGCATAAACTCTTTTTGAAATGTTCCAACCTATTAGTTGAGCTTGACTCCACAAGTTTTCATATTTTCCAGAAACTGGTGTACCTGATAATAAAATATTATTTTTAGATTTTAACTTTAAAATGAATTCGGTTCTTTTAGCTTTATCATTTTGAATTTGTGAAGATTCATCTAATAAAAGGGTAAAATCTTTTAACTTTAAAAGTTCTGGCCTTCTAAAAATCAAATCATAATTTATAATCCCAATTAAGTTTTGGTTATACTTTGGAAAATTTATAAATTGATCAAATTCTTGTTTATTAGTTAAATTAAAAATCACATTTCCAACTCCATAAAATTCGCAAAAATGGTGATACCAATCATTAATTTTTGATTTTTGACAAACTACTAAATTGATTTTTTCACCCAGTTGGATTAATTTTTCAGAACCGACAAAAGTTTTACCAAGTCCCATGGCTTGCTAATCCAAGTAATAAGCTACATTATTAAATATTTTTGTTTTGTCTAAAATCTTTTCTTGATATTCAAAAAGCTTAATACTTGACATTTTAATCAACTCCTTTCCAGTTAAATCCGTAAATAATACTAGTTATGGTTGAAGTTGCCACATTATATCCTTTAATTGGTTTCATCATTACTCCCTTCAATTTTTTTAATATAGTTAATAAACGCATCTTCAGAAATTTTTATTCTTCCTAAACCTTTAATTGCTGGAAGTTCACCCGAATTAATTAATTCATAAACGGCGTTTTTATTTACTTTTAAAATTTCTGCAATTTCTGCTACTGTATAAAGCTTCATTAATTAATCACCTCCTTTCTCATATGTTATAAATAATAACCTTTAGAATAAATAAGTATTCACTTGGTTAGTCAAATCTTCAACACAATTCATAAATTCTTGGTTGTCTTCATTTTCCCAGTCATAGGAATCATCTTGTACATCATAATCAAACGCACTGCTGAAACTCATGTCTGCTTTATTGATGCCATCTATGATTTCAGTTCCATTTAAGTGGATCCAATAAGTGTATTGTCCGTTGTCAAATTCTAAACTTTCGTTTTCTTGAAGGGCGGCCATGATTTCGTTTAAAGTTTTTTTCATTTTTTTAATCTCCTTTGTGTTAAATATTTAATTTTGCTTTTACGTCATACATCTTATGATTTAATTCCAAAGTTTTTTCAAGTGAAACTCCGCTTGTCATTTTATTCAGAATTATTGATAACGTGTTATAATTACATAATCTTTCCATATCTTCAACATAAATTCCAATTTCATCTTTTTTAATATTTTTATCAAGTTTTAGTAGTCTTTCATCATTTAATCCATTGTTTCTTAGTGAATCATAATTTTTCATTTTGTTTAAATAATGTTTGTTTTTCATTTTTAATCTCCTTTGTGTTATAAATAATAACCTAGAGGGTGGCCTCATTGCCACCTCTCTTTAATCTATATATATTATACTTTATTTTTTCTAACTTGTACATAGTTTTTTGTTATTTTTTATAACTTTTTGCATAAATTTTTACAGGGCTTTCGCATATTTTGATTCATCATTAATATTATTTTTTATCATTTGCACATCATCCACATTGAGAGATTTAATTAAACTCATCTTTAAGATTTCCTTTATCTCAAATAAACCTTCTAATTTTTTGATTCTCTCGATTGTCCTATAAGAACAAATACAGTAAATTCCCGCATCCTCTGTAGTGCTTCTAAAAGCTCGAATAAAATGAAGCAACTCTTCATCTCCTTGAGCAAGATATTCTTCAATGCGTGGACTATAATCAATATGCACTAAAGCGAACCTGTCCAATGAAGCTTCATCTAGTTGGAACCTTCCTACATATTCATTGGTGGCACCGGTTCCCATAGTGTTTCCAGCTGCAATCACTCTAAAATCTTCATGGGCTTCGATTTTGCCATTTGGAAAATCAAAATACTTATTTGCTAAAGCTGCATTTAAGATAATTAAAACTTCTGGAATTGAAGCATCCATTTCATCTAAGAAGAATAATCCCCCATCTTTAAAAGCTTTATAAAATTGAGTTTCTTGATAATTTCCATTAGCATCTATAAAACCAGTTAATTTATATTCTTGAGTAACTGCATTTGTGAAATAAAATTCTAGTCCTAAGCTATCAGCAACTTGTTTACAAATTACGTTTTTACCAGTACCAGCTGGACCTTCCAAATAAACTGGTATATCAAGATTTACTAGATTTAAAACATCTTCGAATTTTTCATGAGTTACACCTTCGCCTTTAAAAGTTGCTTTTGGTGTTTTAACTTCGAACTTTTGAGGAAGAGTTCCATAAGTTTCTTTTATATGTTCATCAAGCATTGGTTTTGCGATTTCCAAAACTTTATCAGTGGATTGTTCCGCTAAAACCCTGAGCATCATATCCTCAAGAGCAACTCCTAAATTCCTTTCAGGTCTCTTTGGATTTAAAGTAAATGTTAATCGATCGAACTCAATTTCAGCTTCATCTTTTAAATCTAAAAATTCTCCTCTTAAGTTTGTATATAAATATTTGTCTTCGTGACCAGGACTTATACATTTAAAAGATTCAGTAGTTTCATAAGTTCCGTTTTGGTAAATTACATAAAATATTTTTCTTGATTTAATAATATCTTCTGTTTTTGCAACAACTTGAATTTTTTCTCCGGTAGCTAATATGTTCATAAAAATCTCCTTTTTTGTTATTTTTTATAACATTTTTAATATTATTTTTCCCAATCATAATTTGGTTTGCAACCAGCATATTTAAAATTTTCGGCTTCTTCTACTGCTTCTTGTAAATCTTTTATAAATTGTTTAGCTTCTTCTATTGATACAGTTCCTTTAGCTGACCAGTTGATTCCTAGATTAACTCTAAAATCTAGTTCGTCTTTATTATTTAATGTGTGAATTTCAACACCATTTTTATTTGTTTTTTCTTGAATTCTGTTTATTTCTTTCGCCATTAATCTACTATCAATTTTCTTTGTCATTTTTTTATTTTCTCCTTTGTTTTATTTGTTATATATATTATACTTTATTTTTTCTAACTTGTACATAGTTTTTTGTTATTTTTTATAACTTTTTGTATCTTTTTTTGAGAATTTCAATAGTGGGGATTGAAGTTATTTTGTCTTTCGTAACCAAATCATTTGACAAATCAATTTTTAAATCAATATTTTTTAAAAGTTCTTCGGGAATTTTAAATTCTTTATTTCCAGAAGCAGAAATCAAAATATCAGGTCTAGTTTTTAAAATTTCAAAAGTTATAACGCATTTTGAATTTAAATTAATTACATTAGCTCCCCTATCAATTAATTCTTTTGCAAGAGGTTTTCCAAAAATTTCGGACTGATTAATAATTACAAGAGTTTTAGATTGTAAATTGATCGGCAAAACACTTAAAATAGATTCGGCTGTTATGGTTAATTTTTTTGTATAACTTCCTTCAATATCTTTCTCAGGATAAACTGCAAAAAAATCTTTCATTTGGGATTTAAATTTTTCATCGATCGGTTCTAATACTAAAATACTTTTATAATTTTTTAAAGTTGTAGATTCCCTAAAATCTACAACTTTTACATCTTCTATTTCTTTCATAATTAAATTTAAATATTGGTTTCTATATTTATCATTAACTTCTTTATCAATAATAACTAACATATTTCCTCCTTAAACATTACCTATCCAAACTAAAATTCCATTTTTTAATCTTCTCATTTTTCTAAATAAATAATTTATTTGTTCTTCTGTTAAATCTCCATTTTGATTCATAAAAAAACAATCTCCACAAACAATTAAGTTATTATTTAAAAATAAAGTTGGTTCTGATCCATTTAATAAGAATTCATCATTTACTACTAAATCAATTTTATCATTAATTTCTATTATATCTATAAGACCTCCAACTTCTTCCTGGGAAGCTTTTAAACTCTCAGGAATATTTTTAATCTCTAATAATCCGCCTTCTAAAACTTTTAAAACTTTCATTATAAATCTCCTTTAAAACTTATTTTATAATCTTGGTATTTAAAGCTCTCGATTGCTTCAATTACCATTTGTTATTATTTATAACTTCTAGATATAAAAAAAGAACTTTTTTCACATTCTTTTAATAAATCTACTTATAATTTGTTCTTCATTTAAATTTTCAATGTCAGTAAGTCCGAAGATTATTTTCTTTGTTTCGGGATAATTTGTAGTTGTTCTTCCATAACCGCCAGTCCATAGAGGATTGGTTAATTCAGGCGTAGTTTCTAACCATTTAAAACCAAACCTTCTTAGCATTGACGGATGAGCGATCGGAAAACATATTTTTTGAAGATTTAATTTTTCTTTAAAATTCTTTAAAGTTACAGTTGCAAGAGTAACTTCATTTCCACATTCTGAGCATTTTAACGCAACCTTTAAACTAACTCTAATGTTATTTTTTTCGAGTGAATTTATAACGTTTAAAACTTTAATTCCATTATCTATAAATTCTTGTGGTTCTGTGAAAGCAGCACCAACCGGGCAATATACCAAATCGACTGTATTTATTTTTCTTGGAATTCTTTTAGCATAAATCATAGACTTTGGAAGATTCATCATGGCGTTAGGTACATTTGGAATATATCCAAAAACATTATTTTCAGGAACTATTTTTGAATTTTCCGAAGCATCAAATTTTATACCAGCTTTAATTTTATCTAAGATTTCAATATATCCATTTGTTATTAATTCTTCAGCTTCTTCATAGGAATTAGTCCCGTACCAGTCGGGACTATCCTTTTTTTGTGAACTAAATTCATCTATCATTACATTATTATTTTTTCTTTCATTTAAAATTTTTAGCATCTCTTGAATTGAGTTAAAATTCTCTCTTATTATTTTCATTATAAATTTCCTTTAAGTTAGAAATAATAACCTTTTAAATAAAATGTTTAATAACTGTATTTACCAGCTCATCGCGTTCTTCAATAGATAACATCTCCTCATAACCAGGTGCGTCTGTACATATTTCCTTTTTATTTACATAAGCATATAGCACTGGGTCCTCATCTATAAAAACATTTAATGTTCCTTTATAGACGTGAGCGTTATATCCTAATTTTTCTAAATCTTTAATTAAATCTTTTTCAAACTTATTCATTCTATCAATCTCCTTTGTTTTATTTGTTATATATTATACTTTATTTTTTCTAACTTATATATAGTTTTTTGTTATTTTTTTATAACTTTTTGAAACATCATCCAGAACGCGTTCTATGGGCTTTTTATTTCTTATTAGTGCTATTCATCATCATTATTTCTTGTTAAATTGATATAAATTATAATATTTAGTCTTTCTTCTAAAGTTAGGCTCTCAATACTTAAAATCTTCTTCGCTTCTTCAATAAATTCTTGATTAACTGTAGGCATATTTTATTCCTCCTCAAATTTTTGTTTTTATTATAGTATTATTCGAACATCTGTTCAAGTCCTTTTTAGAACCATCTAATTGCTAGTCTGTAAATACTACTTTTGTTGAGTTTTAGCTTATTCTCTAGAAATTCGATCTTTCTTTTTAATTGTTCATCGTGGAAAAAATGAACTTCTATTCGCTCATCATCTAATTTTTTTCTTCTTCATAAAGTTTTTCGATAGCAGATCTAACTGCTTTTGCTCGACTAACTCCTAATAGATTTTGAATATCGATAATTCTTTCTACGTCGGAGGGGGTTGCTTTAAAACCCCCTGTAATTTTCATTTTTCTACCCATTAATCTCAAATTCCTTTATATCAATTCCTTGTACGTGTCGTTTAATTACTTGAGTTACTTCTTGTTCTAAGTGTTTGTTGTTAGGATTTAAACCTAAAGCTTTTAATCGGTTTTTTCCGTATTCTAACGCTTCAGCTTTCGAAACGGGTTTCCAATCTCCTATAAATCCTTTAATGTAATACATTTAATACCTCCTTAATAATTTTAATTAACAATATGATTTGAATAACTAATAAAATAATTTTTAACATAGTTTACAAATGAAAAATAAAATGTTATTATTAGGTTAGTAACTGGCTAACTGCCTGTTACTAACTTAATAATCGCTACTATCAAATCAATTATCTTTGTAATTAATTCGACGGTAACTGTAATCAAGACTAACTTTGCGAGTGTATGGTCTTGATTTTTTTATTCTTCATTTAAGCACCTCCTTGTTTTTTATTTAAGTAACTTTAAGTTACCTTATATTTATATAATAACGTGTTTTTCCCCATTTGTACACACTTTTTTGCAAAAAAATTAACTGGACTATCTTCCAGTTAATAATTTCTTTTCATATTCTTTTAAATCTTCCAAAATATTGTATTGTAAATTTATGGAAAATCTTATTAAATCTTGCATTTTAATGTTATACTCATTCGTAATTTTATTTATAATTTTCATATCTTCATCAGAAAAATTACTTCTAATAATTTCAATTTTACTTCCTTCATCTTGAATTTCTGAATAATCTAAATTATACTTATTAATCAAATAAATTCCCCGTCTAATAATTTTCCCTTTATCTGATTCAAAAAATTCAACTAAATCATCTAATTGGTTTAGTTGATTTTTTGAAACTTTTAAACTAACTCCTTTGTTTTTCATTTTTTATACCTCCGTATGTTATAAATAATAACATATTTGATGAGTTTTGTACATACAAATAGTTATAATATGTTATAATTAGTTATAAAAGGGGATGATTAAGTTTGAAGACAAATAAATTATTATTAGTAATATGTTTGTTACTCCCAATAGTTGGAATTATCTATTATTTTGTAAGACGAATTGTCAAATCAAATGCAACACCTATGGTAAGAGACCAAAAAGTTCTTCTTTAGGTGTTTTATATTTTATACATTTTCTAGGTCTATTATTCATTAAACTTAAGTTATAATTTAATTCATCAATATTCACTTCTGATAAATCCATACCCTTAGGATAAAACTCCCTCAAAAGTCCGTTACTATTTTCATTTGTACCTTTTTGCCATGCACAATAGGGATCACAAAAATAAGTTTTGCATCCTAATTCTTTTTCTATTTTCTCAAATTCTGAAAATTCTTTACCTCTATCAAAGGTTATTGTTTTTACTAATTCTTTTGGATAATCTTTTAATGCATTTATTATTGCTGGTGTTACGCTTTCCGACTTTCTATTTTCAACTAGGATTGCTATATAATATCTAGATTTTCTTTCTGCTAAAGTTACGAAACAACATCTACTTTTCCTTTTATGATCTAATCTGCCTGATTCCACTGTATCTGCTTCCCAGTGGCCTAATTCTTGCCTTCTGTATATCTCTTTAGGTCTTTTCTTAATTGTTCTACCTTTATCATTGAATTTTCCTCTTTTTTCTGCTGGCCTTTTAAATTTAGCTTTTCTTCTCAAATTTTTCATACTAGTTTTTGGCAGCTTTTTGGCGTGTATCATTCTATATATCGTTGATGTAGATGGTAATTCATGAATCTCATTTGTGTTTCTATTTGATATTTGTTCAGGGGACCAATGTTCGTTAATCTTTACAGTTAAATAATCAATAACATCTTTAGAAAATTTACTTTTTCTATGGCAGTCTTTTCTTCTATCAATATATTTATCATTTGCCTTTATCGGAAAGTACTTAGTGTAACTTCCCCTACTAACTTTTATCTTAGATGAATTTCTTTTAATTTCTCTAGATATTGTACTAGGTGACCTTTTAAGTGCTTGTGCAATTTTCCTTATACTCATTCCTAAATTTAAAAATTGGTAAATACAAGATCTTTCTTCTATGGTAAGATGGTTATAGCTCATAGTTAATCACTCCTTTTAATATGTTTTGTTTGGTCACTTACATATTAACACAGCTGATTAGCTATGAGTTTATTTATGTTGCACTTGTTATGATAAATTATCTGTAAAAAAAGAGGACCCAAATAGAAAAACATACTTGGTTGTTAGTTTAATATCAATTGTGTTATTATCATTTTTAAAAAACTTCTAAATTTTATTTTTTTATATTTATTTGAGGTTATTTTTATTTACTTTTATTTATTTTTATGTTATTATTTCTAATAAGAGGTGGTCCTATGAATACCAAAAAATTCTTTGCTGATAGATTTAAATCAAGAAGATTACAATTAGGATTAAATCAGAGGGAAATATCAGAGAAATTAAATATTCAACGTTCGACTATTACAAACTATGAAAATGGTAACATAACTCCAACGGCTGAAAAATTACCAGAAATTGCATCTTTATTAAATACTAGTATTGATTACTTATTAGGGCGAAGTGATTATATAAATGATGCCGACATGGCATCAAAAATAAGACAAGCAACAAAAAATGGAATTCACGATATTGAGATTTTAATCAACGATTTAAAACAACAAATTGCTTTAGATGATAAATTAACTTATAAAGACGGATTAATTTCAAATAAAAATAGAAATTTAATTCTTGATCAATTAGATTTAATAATAAAAATAATATCTCTTTAAATAGAGATTTTATTTTTGTTATAGATGTTATTTTAACTAACTTTGGAGGTGAGTTTAAATAAATATATATAAAAGAGGAAACACTTGGACATTTGTTGTAGAAGGCCCTAGAAATGATGGCCGCCGTAACCGAATAACCAAAGGCGGATTTAAAACCAAAAAAGAATGTGAAAAAGAAGCTATCGCTCTAGAGCACGAATTAAATATTTCTGATACAAGCTATAGAGACAATAAAATTTATTATGTAGATTTGGCTAATATGTTTTTGGAATATCATAAAAATAATGTTAGAGAAACAACTTTTGTCTCTTCCGCGTATCAGCTATCATATTCAATAGAATTTTTTAAAGATTATTTAATTAAAGATATTAAAGTTTTGGATTTACAAAATTTTATAAATTCTTTGGATCTAAAACCATCTACAATAAAATTAGTTTTTAGTAAAGTAAAACAAGTCTTTAACTTTGGAAATGATATTGCAGAAGTTATTAATTATAAACCAAAATTTAATAAAGTTATTTTACCTAAAACAACATCTAAAGTCAGAAATGATATTTTAAATGAAGATGAAATAAATTCGATTTTAAACGATTTTATTGAAACCATTTATTATTATATTTTTAAATTTGCACTATTAACTGGTATGCGTAAAGGTGAAATATTAGCTCTGAAGTGGGACAAAATAGATTTTGAGAATAATATTATAATTGTTAACAAAAATTTAAATAGGTTTAATAAATTAACTCTTCCAAAAAACAATTCATCCATTAGAGTAGTTCCAATGAGTAATTTATTGAAAGATTTATTATTAGAATTAAAGAAATTTATTAAAACAAAAATAAATTATTCTTTAGAATGTGATAATATTGTTATATCAGAAAATAATGAGTTGGATTTTGTATTTAGAAATGAATATGGCGAGTTTATTACTACCAATGATATAGATAATTTATTCAAAAGACGTTATAAAAGTAAATATCATTTTCACCAATTCAGGCATTATTTCGCGACAAAATTAATTAACACCGGTATTCCAATAGCAGACGTTGCTAAAATTTTAGGTCATGCTCAAGTAACAACAACTTTAAAAATGTATGTGGGGACGAATAAAAGTGAAACTTTAGCAACCAAATTAGATGTAATATTTGGACAACAAATGGACAACAAATGAAAAAATAAAGCCTGTAAACAAGACGGTTACAGGCTTTAAAAATTTTTTACTAATTTATGTTATAAAAGATCTGGCTAAAATATAATTATAAATCCTTATTTCTTTAACTTTTACTTAATTTATATTACAATTATATCTAAGGGGGATTGAGAGTTGAAATTATCATCAGAACAAAAAAAAGCCATTGAACACAAAACAGGCCCTGCTCTTACCCTTGCCGTGCCCGGTTCTGGAAAGACGACAATGCTTTTACACAGGATTTTAAAACTTATTGATTCAGGAGTTAACCCTTCTGAAATTTTGACCATCACTTTTTCTAAAGCTTCTCAAATGGATATGAAAAATAGATTCGAAAAAATGGATACACCATTTTCTATTAAACCCCATTTTTCTACAATCCATGCTCACGCATACAAGATAATTCGTGACTACTATCGTCTAAAAGGTAGAGATATGCTTTTAATAGATGATGGTTCTTCGGGGAAATATGATATTCTTAGAAAATTATATTTTCAAATCAATCACAAAACAGTAGGTGAAGAAACTCTTGAACAAATTATTTCTAAAATTTCTTATTTCAAAAACTCATTAGAAATTCCCACTGACAAGACTGCTAAAATTATTAATTTCACTAAAATATATAATGCTTATGAAAAATATAAAGATGAAAATAATCTGATTGATTTTGATGATATGGTTGTAAAAGCTTTAGATGTTTTAAAAACAGAGCCGAATTTAAGAAACAAATATAAAAATATGTATAAATATGTTCAACTTGATGAGGGACAGGACACTTCTATTTCTCAATTTGAACTCTTAAAATATCTAACCGCTCCAAACCACAACTTATTTATTGTGGCTGATGACGACCAATCTATATATGCCTTTAGAGGTGCCAATCCTAATTATCTGCTAAATATAAAAAATGTTTATAAAGATGTAAAACTTTACTATCTACAGTATAATTTTCGTTCGTCTAAAAACATAGTTTCAACTTCAAATCTTTTTATTAAAAATAATAAGAATAGGTTTGAAAAGAATATTGTAACAGTGAATGACTATTTCTCTCCTGTTAATATAATTAAAGTTGAGGACAATAAAGAGCAGTATAAATTTATTAAAAAAACTATGTTAAAATCTCCTGACAAATCCTATGCAGTCATATACAGAAACAATCTTTCTTCTTTAGGATTAGTCGAATACTTCGAAAGAAGCGAGATTGATTTTAATGTAAAGGGAAACAGACTTAAATTTTTTAATCATTTTGTAGTTAGAGATGTACTAAACATTATAAATTTTAGTTATAATATGGATGATATAGATTTGTTTTCTGAAATATATTATAAGATAAAAGGTTATATTTCAAAAAAACATATTTTATTTTTGAAAAAGAGTTATTCTAAAAATATACTTCGAGCTTTAATTAATTATCCTGACCTCCCAACATACTATAGAGATAATATATTCTCTCTTATGAATGATTTTAAAAAACTAAAATCTCTTAAAATTCATGAGCAAATAGAATATGTTCTATATTCAATGGGATACGATAATTATTTAAATGACTTCGCCAACAAATTTGGATTCAGTTACAACTCTCTTGCGGAGTTTATTCACTATCTAAAATTTATAGCCGAAGGCTCTGAAGATTTAGAAAGCCTTATAGGAAGATTAAAACATTTAGAAACTCTCCTTTCAAAACCAACTGTAAAAAATTCCAACTTAACACTCTCAACTATCCATTCCGTAAAAGGATTGGAGTTTGATTGCGTCTTTGTTGTTGATATTGTAGATGGAGTCATACCATCTAACCAAAGTACAAATGAACTAGATTCAGAAGAAGAACGCAGATTATTTTATGTTGCTATGACAAGAGCTAAGGAATCTCTATATCTCTTAACTCCCAAAACGCATAATTCTCAAGCTGTATTGAGTTCGCCATTTATTAATGAAATTTCAAAATACTGAGGAGGTGTCTTATGGAAATAGATATGGACATGGAAAAAGAAATAATCCAGAGAATAGAAAACATAGTATCATCAAATGACGCAGAAGGTGCTGTTAATTTATGTAAAGAAGTCCATTATGTAGATATTTGCGAGGCACTAGATGAAATGGAAGATGACCAAGTTAGAACATTTGTAAAGTTACTACCTTTTGAAGATGTAGCCGGTCTGTTGGAGAGTAGTTGGGACGATTTCCAATTACTTGTTACTCCATTTTTTACAAATGCCGAGCTTGTAAATATATTTTCTTACATGACTAATGCAGACGTAGCCGATTTATTAGGCTTTATCTCAACTTCTCGTCGAAAAGAACTTTTGAGATATATGAAGTCCTCCGACTCAGATATCCTAAAACTTATCTTATCTTTTGACGCAGAGAGTTGCGGTGGTATCATGACCACCGAGTTCATCGCTCTAAAAGAAAATCTAACCGTTAGACAAGCTATTACAAAAATCAAAGAAATCGCACCTACTACAGAAATAATCGATTATCTTTTAATTACAGATAAACTTCATAAGCTACAAGGTATAGTCGATTTACGACAACTTCTCGTGGCTGATGACACCACTCTTTTAAAAGATTTGTTGGAAGACTTCCCTTTCTATGTGTTTGCAACTGATGACCAGGAAGAAGCTTCTAATATGATTACAAAGTACGACTTAGAAATATTACCCGTTGTAAATAAGAGCATGGCTGTGCTGGGTGTTATCACTGCTGATGACATAGTTTCAGTCATTGACCAAGAGTACACAGAAGACATCTTGGCAATGGGGGGTGTAAGTCAAGACGAAGAATTTGACTCTGAATTTTTCGAGAGTTTTAAAAATAGAATTCCTTGGCTTATAGTGAATTTATTTACCGCCTTCTTAGCTGCTGCTGTTGTTGGGATGTTCTCAAACACCATAGAAGCAGTAGTTGCTCTTTCAGCTGCCATGCCAATTGTAACTGGAATGGGTGGTAATGCCGGAAACCAAACCCTTGCTATCGTACTGACTTCTTTGGCAAGAGGAGATATGGATTTATTTAAAGACTGGAGATTAATTTTCAAGGAGATTGGACTTGGTCTTTTAAACGGAGCTATTATAGGTGTCGGAGCTGGTATAATATTGGCTGTTATATATTCAAATCCTTTCTTAGGGGTAATTATGTTCTTCTCAATGATACTGAATATAATCTTAGCCGGTATAACAGGTTTCTTAATACCACTTGTCTTAGATAAAATAAATATCGACCCTGCTGTTGCATCGTCAATATTTTTAACAACTTTTACAGATACATGCGGATTTTTTATATTCTTAGGTCTTGCATCTGTATTCCTCACAAAATTAATATAACCTCGGATTTCTCCGAGGTCTTTTTTATTTTATAAGCTTTTCATACGCTAAACGTGGCGCTCCATTATAAAGATATACTATCCCACAATTTGTATATCCGCTCTTCGCAAGAGTTTTTTGCATCGCCATATTGTCCTTATGTGTATCAACTCTTACAGAATCTTTACCATTTTCTTTAGCCAGCTTTTCTATTTCATCAAACATTTTATTTGTATAGCCTTTGCCACTTTTAGAAATTTGGGTTGTAACTCTATGAATTGCATAGTAGCTACCATCACTCAACCATTTACCTTCATAGATTTTATTATAGTCAGGGTCATGGTCCATGTGTAGTGCAGTTGAAACTATTTCTTCTTCATCTTCTAACACATAAATTTTTTCTATGTTCTCTAAAGATGCCACTGGCAAATTTACCCCTTGCCATTGATCTACTCCACGTTCATTTAAAGTTTTTGAACCGGCTCTATACATTTCATTTATTATTTCAATTTCATCAATTTTCGCTTTTCTATACTCCATAAACTCTCCTACTTATTTTTATTAATAATAAATATACAATGGATTGGTTGAAAAGTAAAAGTAAATTTATGAATTCAAAGCTCTCATTGAATTAAAAATTGCAATTATAGTAACTCCTACATCAGCAAACACTGCCGCCCACATACTTGCAACCCCAAAGAAACCTAAAATTAAAACAGCAAATTTCACAAGTAATGCGAAAGTTATATTCTGTTTTACTATGCTATTTGTCTTTTTAGAAATTTTCATACCTTTTATAATTTTAGAAATTTCATCAGTCATAAGCACTACATCCGCAGACTCTATCGCTATGTCAGAACCTATACTTCCCATGGCTATACCTATATCAGCTCTCGCAAGCACAGGAGCATCGTTCACGCCATCTCCAACAAAGGCAACCTTTCCACTTGAATTCATATTCTCTTCAAGCAATCTAACTTTATCAGCTGGCAACAGCTCGCCATAGAAATTGTCTATTCCAAGTTCATTTGCAACTTCTCTTACATTCTCTATCTTATCCCCTGACAATAGAGTTAAATTTATTCCCTGTGCGTTTAGCTTCTGTAAATCATCCGCCACACCATTTTTCAAAGTGTCCTCAACAACTAAATATCCAAGCACCTCATCATCTTCAGCCACATAAACTACAACTCCATTTTCATTTGCTGATAAATTTCCACCATATCTATTTAATAACTTATCACTTCCAACCAACACTCTTTTATTATCATAAGTGTATTCAATTCCCTGTCCGGCTATCTCTCTTAATTCTTCAACTTCTACAGCCTTACCACTATATGCCGACACTATTGCTCTTGCTATTGGATGATTTGAATTTCTCTCTGCAGAATACGCAAGCTTTAAAATATCTTCTTCAGTTCCTTTTTTGCTCACCACTTTAGTCACAGTGAACATACCTTTTGTTAGAGTTCCTGTCTTGTCGAAAAACAATTGATTTATATTTGCCAACGCTTCAAGATAATTTCCACCTTTTACAAAAATTCCCTCTTTAGAAGCTGCTCCTATACCTGCAAACACTCCAAGTGGCACAGATAGTACAAAAGCACATGGACAAGAAACTACTAAAAATGTACAAGCTCTAAAAAGAGCATCTTTCCATTCAAGAATTCCAACTATAGGAGAAAGTGCCATCAAAATAGCTATTCCTACCACTATCGGAGTATAAATCCTTGAAAATCTTGTAATCAATCTCTCTGTATCACTCTTTCTTGATGATGCATTCTCTACCATATCCACTATCTTGGCTATAGTTGTATTTTCATAAGTTGAATGTACTCTTATTTTTAAAAGAGATGTTGTATTTAAGCAACCTGAAACTACATTGTCGCCAACATCTACAAACCTAGGTAGTGACTCTCCTGAAATCATAGACGTATCAAGATTTGAACTTCCCTCTATAACTTCACCATCCAAAGGAATTTTTTCACCCGGTTTTACAACTATCACATCACCTATTGAAATATCACTTGGAGATACTCTTACCAGCTCTCCGTTAGATTCTATATTTGCATATTCAGGTTTTAATTTTAAAGCTGATTGGATTGAATCCCTCGATTTATCCACTGCTCTATCTTGGAAAAATTCTCCAACACTATAAAATAGCATAACTGCTATACCTTCTGGATATTCTCCAATGACAAAAGCTCCGATTGACGCAATGCTCATCAAAAATTCTTCATCTAAAAAATCACCTGTCTTTATCTTTTTTAACGCAGAGAATATAACTTCATATCCCGCTACAAGATACAACAGTAAAAACACAAAAAATTTATATTTATGCTCAACACTTATATTTAAAATTAAACCCAAAAATACAAAGGCAGATTTTATAATCTCTGCATAGCTGTTTTCAGTTTGAAATTCCTCATCCATACTAAGAGTTTCAACTCCAGGTTCAGTCTCATCAACTATCTCTTTCACATTCTTTATCAACTTATCTCTATCCAAATTCTCTTCTAAACCCAAAGTGAATATTTGATTCGATAAATTGAATTCAGCTGTTGCAACACCTTTTAGTTTTCTAGTCTTATCTTCTATTTTCGCAGCACAATTTGCACAGTTAAGACCTTTCAATTTAATTTTATATTCAAAATTTTTCTCCATAACCCCTCCTATGAACCTATGAAAATCTATTCATATATACTAACTTCATTTTATTCTTATAATCTTCGATAGTCAATATTAATTTTAAATACAAACAAAAAAATCCTATGGATTTCTCCATAGGAAATAAAAATTATTTTATTTTTTAATACCGCCTAAAATTGCAAGTAATATAACCGCTCCTAAAACTGAAAGTAGTATAGAAGTGATGTTAAGCCCTGTTACATCAACGCCTAAAAATTTAGTACCTAAGAACCCTCCAATAAAGGCTCCTATTATACCAACCACTATATTTGCAATAGCTCCCATTTGTTCGTCACGCTTCATTATCTTACTAGCTATCCAGCCAGCTAAAGCTCCTAAAATTAACCAAGCTATCATAATTTTTCTTCCTTTCTTCTTCAACAACTTTCTAACTTAAATTATATATACCTCTATATATAATATTTAAACATATTTTGGAAATATTACTTTGAAACAAAACTATTATCTTCTACATAAAATCTATATAAATAATCAATTGCCTCCTCAGCATAATCTATTCCAATTCTCCTTGAAGATACGATTTTCAAATCACTCTCTCCATGAACTATATAAAGCTCATCACTCTTTGTCATATCCATACCATTATAAGAAGTGTCGATAGCCATGGCTTTTGTCAACTTGGCTGGTCCATTGGTTATGTTTTTTCTTTGATACGAACTTAAATTAATATACTCTTTTCCAAATCTGAAATCTGAAAAAATGTCGATGTTTGAAATTGGTTCAACTCCCCTTATGAGTACCGCTTCACCGATAGATTCTTCCCTTGTAACAACATTTAACATATTGTGCATTCCATAAGTAAAATACACATAAGCAAGTCCCGACTCACCATACATCACTTCATTGCGTTTTGTCATTCTTCCAGCATAGGTGTGCGAAGCTTTGTCTTCAAAACCCAAATAAGCTTCCACTTCAACAATCTTAGAAATAAGTGTGTGACCATTTATCTTCCGTATTAAATATTTGCCGAGTAGCTCTCTCGCCACAACTAAAGTATCTCTCTTATAAAAATCCCTATCTAAAATATTTTCAATATTGATTTCTAAGTGACCATTCATCATACTTGTCAATTTCCGATTTTATCTTCGCTATAAGATAAGTAAACACACTTATATCATCTAAAAACCCAATTCCAAGCAACATATCCGGCACTATATCCATAGGGTTAACCAAGTATATAAGAGCCGCTATAATCATTATCATAGATTTTTTGCTAACCCCCTTATATCTCCCAGACAAAAAATCCTTAGAAAGATTTAATATGGTTATCAAATCTTGTTTAATAGCTGACAAATTTTCATTGCCATTTGACTTATCAACTGCATTTTTTATAAGCTTACTAAATTTATTTTTATCATTATAAACTACATTAGATGCACTTCTTAGATTTTTAAAAATACTTGAAATGTTTATAAAATCATCCCCTTTAAATTTTATGTCTACTTATTACCCAATTATTAAATAATTATCTTAAGATAATTATTTTTGTATAGCCCTTGTTATATTTGGAATCAATTGTTTTTTTCTGGATAATAACCCCGGCACTTTAAATGAATTAGAATCAGAAGTTGCTCCGAAAACATCTTTTATACTTTCAACGTATTCTCCCACTACTATCACTTCAGAAATTTCTTTGAAAATATCTGTCAACATCATTACAAATGTAGCTTCGCCATTTAAAACTCTGACCTCTTCCATTTTCTTCTTGAGTCCATCTTCAATGTTTCCAAGTCCGTCTAAATTCATTGTAAAAATCTGACACACTCTCACACTTTCATCATCAACTACAAATTTTTTAACATCTCCATTAACCAAATCGTCCATAGATTTATTTTCAAGTTTTGTTCCTTCTCTGAACATCTCCATGGCAAAATTTTCATGGTCAATTCCTGTTACTTTAGAAAGTCTATCCAACATTCTCTTGTCAGTTTCAGTTGCAGTTGGAGATTTGAATAATAAAGTATCTGAGATTATAGCTGCACTCAACAATCCAGCTATCTCTCTTGATGGCATTATACCCGCTTCATAATACATCTCTGCTACTATTGTACAAGTTGAACCCACTGGCTCATTTCTAAAATATACAGGCTCATCAGTTGCTATGTTAGCTACTCTGTGGTGGTCTATTATCTCTCTTATAACAGCTGAATCAATATCATCTATAGATTGATTTTTTTCATTATGATCCACTAAAATCAATTGCTTTTTATTTCCCGAAATCAAATGAAATCTGCCTATTGAGCCGATAACTCTTCCCTTGTTGTCAAGCACAGGATAAGATCTAAATCTGCTCATACCCATAATCTTTTTGACTTCTTCCACAGTGTCCTCTAAATCAAAAGTGACTAAATCTTTGTTTGTCATTACATGAGATATAGGTACAGCTTGAGGAAGTAATCTGCCTGCCATAAATGTATTGTAATTTGTAGAGATTATTGTTGTGCCAGTTGCTTTGGCCTTTTCTATAACTTCGCCATCAATTTCAAATCCACCGGTTACAATTATCAAGCTAACTTCTCTATCCATCGCATCCAATTGAGCATCTTTTCTATCACCTAAGATGATGATATCACCTTTGGAAATCTTATCTCCTATATGCTCCGGACTCATTGCATAGACGGTTATCTTTCCATCTATGTCCTTTAAAACTTCAGGTTGATAGATAAATTTTCCAGCCAAAACCTCTAATATATTTTGATATGAAGTGTTGCTTCTGCCAAGTATTGAGTCATCCCAAACATCCATATAAGACATGGTTATATTAGATAAACTTGCAATTCCCAACAATTTTTCATCTTGATCTGTTATAGGAAGAGAGTTCACCCCATTTTCTTGTATCAATTGAAGTGCTTTATACAGTGAAATACTTTCAGAAACACAATACGCCTTATCCATTTCCAAATCTTTTACTTGAGCTTGGATAGTGTCCTTTAATCTCGATGGCTTTACTCCAAAATAATCTAATACAAATTTAGTCTCTTGATTTAATTCTCCAAGTCTAATTGCCTCAACATCAAAGCCTGTCTTCTTTCTCTTCAATTCTGCATAAGCTATAGCAGCGCATATTGAGTCAGTGTCGGGATTTTTATGCCCTGTAACATAATACTTATCTTTCATTATTTTCCTTTCTATAAACAACTTTTTACCGCATATAAAAGGCCTACAACTTAAATTTACGTCTGTAGGCCTCTTCTAACATTGTCAAATAACTATACAAAATAATATCACATTTGTCAATTTACTAATTACTTTGTTCCGCATCTGGCAACATAAATCTATTATCTTTTTGTGAATTTTCATCATCAGAAATTGAATATTCATTAAATTTGACTTCTATATCCATAGTCTTTCCATTTCTCAAGATGTTTAATTTAGCTGTATCTCCAACTTTGTATTTATATAGAGCAGCTTTTAGAGAATCTACACCCTCTATTTTTGTATCACCTATCTTTAAAATTACATCACTCTTCTTTAATCCAGAAGCATCTGCCGGAGTTTCCTTCATAACTTCCATAATAAGTACTCCAGCATCCAAGTTGGTGTTTAAATTGTAATATCTCTTGGCCAAAACCATATCCATAGTTTGAACACCCAATGAAACAACTTTGTAATCACCAGTTTTTATAACCTCTTCTAAAATAGTTTTTACACTATTTATTGGAATTGCAAATCCCAAACCTTCAGCAGTAGAAACTTTCACTGTGTTTATGCCTATTACTTTTCCTTCAGCATCAAGCAAAGGTCCACCTGAATTTCCGCCATTTATTGAAGCGTCTGTTTGAATAAGACCATTCATATATCCGCCGCCTGAAACTTGGCCAACATATCTATTCAAACCAGAAATTATACCTTGTGTAACACTTCTTTGAAAAGCTAAGTCAAGAGGATTCCCTATAGCTATGGCAGATTGTCCTATTTTTAGTGAATCTGAATCACCAAGTTCTGCCGGCACTAAGTTCACTTTTGAATCTATTTTAACTATGGCTATATCTATAGTTGAATCCACCCAAACAGTGTGCCCTTCAACAGTTGTCCCATCATATAACTGAATGCTTGGCTTTTCTATAGTCTGCCCGTTAAGCTTTACAACGTGTGCATTAGTTAAGATATAACCTTCCTTATCAACCACAATCCCAGAACCGGTTCCTCCAACTTGAGCTTGTCCCATCCAAGTCTCAACCACACCCTTAGTTGTAATTCCAACTACAGATGGCATTGCCTTTTCCGCAACAGCTGAAGCAACAGTTGTAGAATCCTTGGCATTTATAACAACCTTCTTAGCCTCTTCAGATATAGTAGGAGTTGCAGCTTGCTCTCTAATCACTGCATAAGATATTGCAGAACCTATAATTCCACCTATTATTGCACATATAAGAGCTACTATTACTATATTATTATTCTTTTTTTTGCGTTTCTTATCATAATATCCATAATTTTCTTCCATCTCTTTACCTCCAAATCACTTTTAATTAATAATAGTTATATTTTGTGAAGAATAAGTGAATAAAAAGTAATGAAAAGTCAAAATTAAATATAAAATTTATTCAATATTACACAAACAATAACTATCTTGCCACTGCATATCAAATTATTATAGCAGTGAGTAGTGGCACCACTATTATACAGAGCATCATACTAATAGTTATTATACCCGTAGCATACTCAACATCACCTTTAGCCTCATTGACCAATATAGGAGTCACAGCCGCACCCGCCGTTGCCGATTGCACCATATAGATTTGATACTCCATTCCGGAAACCCCACCACCAAGAGCAGTCCCCGTCTTGACTAAAAGATAAACTATCATAGGAGAAATTATGAATCGCCCCGCCAATGCAACAACAGTATCCAAATCAAACTTAACACTTTTAAAATCAGACTTAGCAGATATTATTCCAATATATATTAGCGATAGTGGAGTTACCATATTGCCAAGATAAGTTAGAGTTGAGCTCATAACAGTTGGCACAGGAATATTAAAAATTAAAAATATAGTTCCAAATATAATCCCAGTAAAAGGAATTGGGATTAACTTTCTCCATTGGATGGTAGTATCTTTCTTTTCAGTCGTGTCATTTGCAATTATAATAGCTCCTATCGTCCAAGTAGCTATTATATTAGGTATGTAATATATCAAAAAATAAGGGAGTCCTTTATCTCCAAATAGCGCCATATTCAAAGGTATGCCTATAAATATAGTGTTTGAAATGGC
This sequence comes from Peptoniphilus asaccharolyticus DSM 20463, assembly GCF_900176115.1. Lineage (GTDB taxonomy): Bacteria > Bacillota > Clostridia > Tissierellales > Peptoniphilaceae > Peptoniphilus > Peptoniphilus asaccharolyticus. The sequence continues at coordinate 822,980 of NZ_FWWR01000009.1, forward strand.
AAACATATTTATAAATGCACCTCGTCTTCCAACCCTAACTTTTAAAAGCTTCGAAAATATATATCCCGCCACAAAACTTAAAATTAGAGCCGAACCCGTATATATAAATCCATTCGACAAATCCATCAACAAATCTACGGTCAAATATTTCATAACAGACATAAATACAGAGGACGGTAAAGCAATATTCATAATTAATTTAGAGATATTGTTTGCAAAAGAATCTTCAAACCAACCAAATTTCTGCATTAAATATCCTATTATAATTAAAAAAATTATCGGTAAAATACTCACTACAGAAGTCAAAAATGCCAACATATAATTCTTTCTTTCTTTTATTAAAAATCTCTTTTATTATACAATCCTTTATATAATAAATACCACCTAAACCTATTAAAATAGTTAGCTGGTATTGATTTAAAAACATATATTTAGTTGTATGGCAATTTATTTTTGGTCTAAAAATTCATTTAACTTAAACCAAAAGAGCCTATCTTATTATTTTAAATATTCTTTTAGACTTTCCATGTCTGCCATTGCATCATTATAGCCAAGCCAATATAGTCCACCTAATTTTTCAATATTCGGTTCAAGTCTTCCAACTCTAACTGGTTCAGATGGAGCAATCACAAAAATTCTTTTTTCTTTTTCAAGTCTATCTATCTCATCACATTGCATATTGTAATATGCATTGCTATTTTCAAATTTTTCCATAAACTCTGGAAAATTTCTATATATTACACTGTGGTATTTCTTTTCAATAACCGTTTTTCTAAATCCTCTTTCTCTTGTCTTTATTACAATAATTTTTTCATATCCTTGATCAATCGCCCATTGGTATGCAATTTTGCAACTACAACCTCCATCCAAATATGGCTTGCCATCTAAATCAACCATTGGTGAAAGATATGGCATTGATGCAGATGCTTTAACTGCTTCTAAAATATCTGAGCACTTTCCCTTCTCAAAATATTCTGCTTCTCCTGTCAGGCAATTTGTAGCCACAGCCACAAATCTCTGTTTTGAATTCTCGAACCTTTCTCTATCTAATTCTTCTATTTTATTATTTGTGTGGAGTATGAAATCTAAATTAAGAGGGCTGTGACTAATTCTAAGAGCTTTTATCCCTATGTATTCCGAATCGTGTCTGTATTTTAAATTTATTCTTGCCGATCTTCCTATTTGCCCTGAAACATAATTGATTCCAGCAAGTGCTCCAGCGCTAACTCCTATTACAGATTCAAAATTAAAATCATTTAACATAAAAGCGTCCAATACCCCTTGATTGTAAACTCCACGAAATGCTCCGCCTTCAATAACCAAACATCCTTTAGTCAAATTTTCTGAAGCTTGCCCTCTTGGTATTTCATCAATCTTAGAATATACTTTAAGCTTTTCTACTTCTTTAAATAATTTTTTACTTCTACTTCTAAACTTCATCTCTAATCTACCTCTCCTATTTTGCTTCTCCTTTACTAAAAATTTTGTTTATGTTAAGTATAATTTTTACAAATCATAATTTGATTTGTTTAATAAATATTTGTAGTTTTTTGTAATTTACTTTTTCAGCCAAAAATAAACTCTACTTCCAACGCTAAGTGTCATCACAACTCCTGTTACCAAAAGTTTTATTCCAACACTGCTGTTTCCTTCCATAATATATCCTACACCAGCCCAATATAATAAGCCTGTGACAATCACAGCCAATATCCAAAAGATTGTAACTAAGATAATGTATATTTTATTTAAAAGACTATTATTCTCTCTGTTTCTAAAAATCCAATTAAATGCTGTCATAATGGATACTACTATGATAGCTTTTAATATACTTGTTAATATACGCATGTTTCCTCCTATACTTCAATTTAATATCCATTCTAACACAATATACTATATCATTGAATATTTGCCTTAAAACAAAAGAAAACCTAGGCTAAGCCCAGGTCTACATAACATTTCCTTCTAATTTTATTCTTCTTACAGCTTTTTCGTCAAAGTGTTTTTCAGCTTCAAAGAAGTCTTTTGTTTCCTTAACTATGACACCACTTAGAGCGAAGATTGCAATCATATTTGGAATAGCCATAAGTCCATTAAATATATCAGCTATAGTCCAAACTGCGCTCACTGTCATATATGGTCCGATAAAAATTGCTAAGATATAAAGGTAACGGTAGCCTTTTATAACTCTTTCATTTCCATCTGTTAAATACTCTAAACATCTTTCACTGTAGTAATCCCAACCAAGAATAGTTGTAAATGCAAAGAATATTAAACACATTACTAACACTGCATTAGATAGTAGTGGTGAAAATGGTAGTCCATTTTGGAATGCGTAAGTAGTTATTTGAACTCCTTCTATCCCTTCAACTTGCCAAGCCCCTGTTAAAACAATTGCAAGTCCTGTCATAGTACAGATACAAATTGTGTCTATAAAAGTTCCTGTCATGCTAACAAGTCCTTGACGTACAGGTTCTTTTGTTTGAGCTGCTGCAGCTGCAATCGGTGCTGAACCAAGTCCGGCTTCATTTGAGAAGATACCTCTCGCAATACCCTTTTGCATTGCCACAGTCATCGTTCCTATCATCCCTCCAGCTAAAGCTGTTGGTTCAAAAGCTGATTTAATGATTAGAGCAAATGCTCCTGGTATCTCTTTATAATTAAAAATCATAAGTAAAATTGCAAAAACTAAATATATTACTGCCATAAATGGAACTATTATTTGACTTACAGTTGCTATACGTTTAAGACCACCAACTAATATTGCTGCAACACAAAAAGTTAGTATTAGAGATGAGATTACAACTGCTATTGAATAATCTCCTAGTCTCGGTAAAGCCACAGTGTGAATGTGATTAGGGTCAAATAGACCTTGAACTGCACTAGCAATTCCGTTTACTTGACTGAAAGTTCCTATACCAAAAAGTCCAACGCATACTCCGAAAACTGAAAATGCTTTAGCAAGCCATTTCCATTTTTCACCCATACCCTTTTCAATGTAGTAAAATGGTCCACCTAGACTATGTCCGTCTTCGGCAACAGTTCTATACTTGATTGCAAGTAAACCTTCGGCGTACTTTGTAGCCATACCGAAAAATGCTGCCACTTCCATCCAAAATAAAGCCCCAGGGCCACCCGTTGAAATAGCTGTTGCCACCCCTACAATGTTTCCTGTACCTATTGTTGCAGATAGTGCAGTACATAGAGCAGCAAAACTTGATACCTCGCCCTTACCACCTTTTTCATTGTTGTACATCCATTTTAAAGCCAATGGTAATTTGTGAATTTGTAGTCCTTTTAGCCTTAGAGTTAAAAACATACCGCCTGATAAAATTAAAACCATCAGAGGAATTCCCCATACTAAATCGTCCACTCTTACTAAGAAATTATTAATTACATTTAACATTTTACAAGTCCTTTCTGCAGCAACAGATTGGAATTTGTTTCGTTTCTGGAAAACGAATAGACCCTAGACCGTAAGACTATAATTTGTTACACAAAAACAAAAAAAGACCATAAACGGTCTCAAAGTCAAAATGGAATATGTGGATAATAATAGTTAAATAGTCAGTAATACTTTATAAGTAAAACTTTGATATTTTTATTTTGAAAATTAACCATTCAAAAAAACAACACAAACAAAACCTTTTGCCCATGTACAAAAAGAAAAATTAATAATCAAAACATTTTTATTTCCGCATCTCTGTCCCTTTTGCCTGAGAGATTTCACTGTTTTTAGCAGTGTTGCACCTTCGGCATCTTACCTAGTGCTGTGGTAAGACTTCTCCAGAGTAATGATCCATTTACAGTTTTCATCTTAAAATAAGACACCTGAGAGTTTTACTCCTTCGGTAGGTTAAAAAACCACTTTCCTGCAAACTTCATTTCATTGCTGCCCTTAAAGGATATACCCTTAGAGATTAATTGTCAATAATTTTTTCTAAGTTAATTTCTTTAAAATAAAACATATAACAATTTAACTCACTTGTATTGATTTAAATTTATTCTTGATACTTTTCCTATGTTTCGTGTAATTTTGAATACGCTTAACGACCTCATTTCATTCGTGCGTTCCCTATAATTTTATATTTTAATTGCTTACACAACTATGTAGGGGCGACATGAGTGGAACGAAGTCCGCATGTTTTGTAAATTGTATTTTTTAAATTGAAAAATTATTTTGGTATTACACCCTAATAAACTAAAAATAGTGCTACAGAATGTTTACTCACTCCGTAACACTAATATTAAAAATTGAATATAAAACTACATATTGTCCTTAACGCTCACAGCAACCATTTTAGCTTTGGCTCTGATTTCTCCCTTGGCTTCCATTTCCATTACAATAATAGCCTTTCTTTCGCCAAGTTCTTCAGCTCTTGCTGTTACAGTTATAACCTCTTCCATTGGAACTGGTTTTTTGAAGTCAATCTCTAATCTTGCTGTGATAAAACGACCAATTACAGTGTCTTCTGTAAGCTCAAGTCCCTTGTTTTTATGTGCAAACCATGCTGCAGATGCTGTCCCGTGGCAGTCAAAAAGCATAGCAATCATACCACCATATAAATTAGCTGGCACTCCTCCAGTATATTTCTTGTCCGGCACAAACTGGCAAATGCAAGATTCGCCATCTTCACTTGGATAAGAATGTAAGTGAAGTCCATCTTCATTTTTAGGCCCACATCCCCAACAATGTTGGAATCTTTCACCATAAGTATCTTGAATTGCAATCTTTTTATTTTCTGTACACATATTCTCTCTCCTCTTTCTGACTATATTATTTACTTTGTCTTTTAATTCATCTTCTTATATTTTAACAGAAGTCTTGTTTTTATCCATAATTTAATAATAATTTTTATATTCTATTACAACTAACTCAAGATTTATCCACTATACCCTGCTCAACTGGCAAATGCATTCGCAATTAACCGATAAGTACTTTGAATAAATATCTTAATACTAGTTCATGTGTGGTAATCAACATATATTTTTAAATATTATTAAGTACTAGTCATCCAAATATATCACCTATATTTTTAATGCCTATTTTAATATGATATATTGTAAAATAAAATGCGACACTAGTATAAAATAAAAACCCATAACAAAATCAATTCATGTAAAATGTAATTACCACAAAAACATAGACATGAAGGAGATTGTTATGAGTCATAAATATATTATCATGGATTGTAGAAATAAAATAGAAGTTTTAAATAATGAAGGTTACTCAGCCAGAAAAATAGCAAAAATATTAGGTTATCATCATTCATCAATTAGTAGAGAGCTAAAAAAATGTAAAGACAAATACGATGCAAAAAAGGCTGATCTTGATTATTCTATTAATTCTAAAAACAAAGGTAGAAAGTCAAAACTTACTGAAGAGTTAAAACAATTTATCAAAGAAAAGCTAAAAGCCACCTGGTCTCCCAAACAAATAGTAGGCAGATGTTTTAAAGGTGAATTAAGCTTTAAAACAATCTATAATTGGCTATATAAAGGGCTTTTAGATATATCAGTTAAAGTTTTAAGAAGAAAAGGAAAATCTTTAAACTCTAGAGAAACAAGAGGTAAATTTAATATAGGAACATCTATTGCTAAAAGACCCAAAGTTGTAAAAAAACGCGTAGAATTTGGTCATTGGGAGCTTGATACAGTAGTATCATCTAGAGGTAAAAGTAAAGGATGCTTAGCGACATTTGCAGAAATGAAGACTCGTGCATATTTTGCAATAAAAATGCCTGATCGCAGTAAAAAATCTATGTTAGATGCTATACACACTTTAACAAAAAAATTACCACAAGGAGCATTCAAGACATTTACTTCAGATAGAGGTAAAGAATTTGCTTGTTATGAAGATATAGAAAGTGAATTAAATATAGACTTTTATTTCGCAGATCCATATAGTGCTTGGCAAATGGAAACTAACGAAAATAGCAATGGTTTACTTAGAGAGTTTTTTTCCAAGAAAACTGACTTAGCTAAAATTGAAGAGGAAGATTTAATAGATGCTATTTATAAAATAAACTCTAGACCGAGAAAATGCCTAGAGTTTGATACACCATTTGAATGTTTTATACATGAATTAAATTTATTAAGCTAAGTGTCGCAATAATTATTGCAAATCAACAAATCTATCTTAACTTGTCTTCAGCTGGATCAACTCTATACCAATGTTCTGAATTTCTTTTACACTGTAATGCAGGCACTCTTTTTTGTAACCTCACGTTTTATTTTCCCATCTGAATTTAGTACATCTATCAATTCTACTGGTTTATTGAAGTATTTCATTTTTCCACCACATATAGGACATTTTTCAATATGAATTTTTTCTATTGTAATCTTCCTTCCAAGTCCACTTATTGCATAATTAAAGAATAATGGATGTCTAGTTTCTTTTTTTGTGATACTCCTTAACCAGAATATCAGCACCAAAACCAGCATTGTTACAGCAAAAATTACGGCATATATATTATTGTTTGTATTAACTTGATTACTCTTGTTGGTCAATAAATTAATTACAGGTTCTAATGCTTTATACATCGGAAAAACCCCTATCAACGAAATGAAAAATCCCATCCATGAAAGTAATGCCATCGTTATAGGGCTTCTCCAAACAGGATCTGGTGTATATTTAGCAGCCCTATCTTCTTCATGTTCACTAAATTTATTATTTCCTGCCACGATATTAGTTGGTCCATTAAAAACATTTCCTGAAAACTTATTAATATTTGACTTAGAATATTTATCTCCCATATATATCCTCCCATCTCTTCGAACTATATTTTTTATTCTTTCTACACACTGTTCCATCTTCTAAAACTTCCACATTGCTGCGAGACGCCATCTCAAGTTGAACTGCTTCAAATTGCTCTTTTGATATTATTCCTTCATAGTGATTCTTATTCAAATACTGATTCTCGAAGCCGCCGGAATCGGCAATTGCCACATCTCCTATATACTTATGCCTAGTAAATGTGGATTCAATTTCTTTTTTTGCTCCAGTGGTCTTTTCCTTTCGGCGATTTAATACCGTTTGTTTCCAATCTCTTTATAATTCCGCCAATACTGTACACTTCCAAATACCAGTTGAAGATATTTCTGAACACATTCTCCTGCTCATCGTTTATGACAAGCATACCGTGTTTATCTTTTTTATATCCATAGCAAGGACGATTATATAATCCCGATGTATCGTTCTCTGCCCTCTTCTTCATTCCCCATCGTATATTTTCGCTTCTCCATTTATTTTCAGACTGTTCACAGGCTTCAATCACACTGATAAGTAATTCATCGCCAATTGCTTCTGTATCAATCTTATCTCTTTCAAAAATAATTCTTTTTCCTGCTGCACGAATCTTCCGGATAGCTTCCAGACATTCCTGTGTATCACGTCCAAATCGGCTGATGCTTTTTGTAAGAATAATATCAATGCTCCCGTTCTCACATTCACTTATCATCCTATTGAATTCGGTTCTAGATGTTGCTGTTTTAGCAGAAGTAACATCTAGAAAAATATCTGCTACAAACCAAGTCCTATGAGCTGATGCCAATCTAGTAAGTCCTGATACTTGTGTAGCCAAGCTCTCCATTTGTTCCTTACGGTTTGAGCATAGATACCAACAGCATAATCCCTAATCACTCTCCGAGGTTGTATCACTGTTATATTTTCAGGAATTCTATTTAGTTCATCCAAACTCGAGTCCTATTTCAACTTTAGTATAATTAAATCATTTATTTAGCATAATGATTATTAGTCTATTCTCGTAATTCTTAATCAAAAAAATTTGACAATAATTCTATTCTCTCCATACACTAAAAAGCCTATTTGACAATAGTCCTACAGTCTCGGCACGAGAAAAAAGTAGTTCTATAGTCACAGCCACCTATTTCCAGTGGTCAGAACTATTGTCAAACGCTTTAAAAGCATAATTTAAACCCGCTGTCCAAACCTATGCATTTTTCTCTAAATCCTTTGATTTCAATGCTTTTCTATACTTTTTCTTCTTACTTTCTTGACAGTAGAACTATAGTCTCCACATGAAATTATTAGGCTATTTCATGCATAATCGGTTATAGCACTATTTTTCAATGGTTATAGCATCTTTTATTGTTCTTAATCATCTACTCAGTCCTCTTGCGAAAGTATGCTATTTTATTAGATTATTCATTTAATAGTCTTTTCAATTCTAGATTGAAATTCTTCCTCTTGTTCTAGTTCATACTCTTCTTAAATCTCTGCTTCATATTTGTAGTCTTTCAAAAACACATGATCATCAAACGAAAAGTCTGACAAATTGTCCATGCCACAAAACTTCCACACACTTCTCTTTTGTGCAATATCGAAGATGTTGTTGGTTTCATTGGTGGCTCTGTCTTCGGTATACTTATGAAGCAATAATTTCTTATAAATAGCAAGTCTTAACTGCGGCATAATTAGAGATTAAAGTAAAAACGAATAATCCCAATTATTAAAAGATGGACTGGATAGAAGAGATAATTGAACCATTTGTACTGTTTACCCCTCTTGCCATTGTATGTTATGGTCATAGCAAATCCTAAGAATGAATATAGCTCCTTGATTATAGAAATATATCCAATTGCAGCACTCATCACAGGTCTATCGTAGAAAATATAGAAAACATATGCAAGGATAATTGCGTGGTAATCGTAGTCAAGGCTAAGTAGCATCGCCAAAAGTCCGAATGTCATCACGATTACAACAGAAATTCCGTACCAAAGAAATTTATTTTTTACCTTGCCTTTAAACTCATCGATTATCCAAACCGTTACTAGGCAAAGGGCTAATGTGAACATTATATTGTTCCAATTTGGATTGTAAAACACTTTTGAAGTGAATATATCGAATGGAACTTCTGCAATAATTCCAAATAAAATTAAATTTATAAGATATTTTTTCGTATTCCTGGTTTTGAAAAATCCTTCAACAACGAAAAATATAAATATTGGAAAGGCAATCCTTCCTAGAATTGAAAATATATTTGAAATATATAGAAGCGCTCCTTTGCCATCTAAAAGCGGTGCTACTACCCCGTTATTTACATGGTCTATTAGCATTGAAAGAAATGCAATATACTTGAGTTGCGCACCATTTAAAATCTGAAACTTCTTTATTTTTTCTCTATTAAAACGTCTATTTAAATCCATCAATTTTTCCTCTTTTACGATTTCGCTCATTTTGGTTCTCCTCACTTACTAAAATGTGTAAGCAATAATCCAATAAATATTATACCAGATAGCTTGTTTTTTTAACGGTTTGGGTGATTCTAGTCCTGCACTTTTGACATCAAACAGACAGTCTCCACATGGGACGAGCTGATACCATAGCTTACATTGGCACATTCTGTTGACTTAATAGTTCTTGGGAACATATCACCCATGTTTTTATATCTTTGTCAGTTCTTGGGAACATATCACTTTTATTAGTATAACAACCCATATTATCCTAAAGCAGAACTGCACTTAACTGTTTTTTTAGAAGCGCTTTTCTCTCCTCTATAAACTTTGGATAATTTTCATATGAGTAGTCCATATCTGGCAGATAATTCACAGTCCTATACTGAATCTTATCTGTATCTGTAGGATGTTGTTCGTTAAACCACTCATCAAAATCAGTAGCAAGCTTCTCTTCATTAAGCTGTGCAGCAAGAAGCTGAAGGTTACTTATATCATTAACCGTTGCAATGTACCAATCTAATTGTTCCTCAGGAACACCATGTTTTTGGAGATAAGTTTTTGTAAATTTGCTCTTCGGATACATATGATCTTCATGGAATTTATTACTGAAATCTAGTGATGGATATAGCAACATAAGAGTTGAAAGTGTGTCACTCTTTCCATATTTAAGTTTCAAAAGGAACTCCTCGATATCTTCATCCGTGAACTGTATGGATTTATTTGTACCTTTAAACTTGTCGATGATACTGTCTAATGGAAACTCATTTGTTCCGTTCACTTTGAGAATTTCACGAATTGGTCTAATAACATTATCTGGTTGTCCACTGAATGTCTTCTTTAACAGAGAACGTATAAGCCACTTCTTTATTTTATCCTTATTATTCTTGTTTGTCCCTGAATCAACAAAGTTATCCGGCATACCATTAATAAAAAGGTAATATGCAATTGGAATCAGTGCATTATTTGATGTTAGTGTTTCACCTGAATAACCAAATGATGAAACCAAAAGAACCGCCTGTTTAATAGCTTTCTTTATATTATCCCAATTGTTTTCAATTTTAGTCATGTTTTGTTTGTTAAAATTGTCCACCTTAAAAGCAATATCCGTAAAATCGCTAAGAACCAGTGCCGTCTTCAGCACAAAATCTTTATTGATTTTAAACCCTTCTCCTACTGCATTTACATCATCTACAAATTCAATAATTTCTTCTCTAGCATCATGGTTTTCCCACTGTGCGGAAGCTATGGATAAAAGCAAGTCAGAGTAACTTAGAGGTGTCCCTCCACTGTTGACTCTAATAAATATATTTAAAACTTTATCTAGTTTTACCGTCTTCTCTCTATAATAACTAATTGTGCCAACTTTATTAATAATGTTATATAGCTTAGACAGAGCATTAATAGCGAATATTGTCTGTTCTTCTGTATACTCAAACTCCTTTGAAAAGCCTATATTTTTAGTGACAAACATCGCAACGTCACCATCTTGTTTCATATTAAGGATTTCACCGACTTCGAACCAGTATGTATTTTCATCATTTTGCACTTCTTTATTTGTAAGAAATTTGAACTCATACTCGTTACTACTGTCCGTAGGATTCGATAGTAAGTTTAAGTATAATTTCCTAGTTGGGTATGCATCCTGATTTTTCTTTGCCATATATTTAAGTTTATAGGCATATGTTCCCTTAAGCCCTATATAAATTGAGGTGAGACGTTGCTGTCCATCAAGAACAGCTGTCACGCCATCCAAACCTTTTAAATCGACTTTCTTATTATGCGCACCTTTATACTCATGATAATTTCTAATAAACCCGTAAAAGTCATAGTCGTTTACGTGTTCCTTACTTATCTCCCAGAAAAGGAATGTCCCAATTGAATAGTCACGCATAAGCGAATCAAACAAAGCTTCAATCTGATCAGTATCCCAAACATATTCTCGCTGAATAGATGGTAAAACATACTTATTTGCGGTAATATCTTTCATTACTTCAGCTATTGTTAATGGTGTCTCATAAGCCATAATATTCCTCCCTTAGGTTTATTTATATTTCACATAAATTAACTCTATGTCTTAACCATATTGGCACTTATTTTTCTAATTAACCCTGCTCAACTGGCAGATGCATTCGCAATGCACGCTGTTACAAAACATATCAACCGGCTGGATTTTTTCTACTTTATAATCTTTGAAAAGCTTTAGGTCTTTGGCTTGTGTGGATGGGTTGCATGAAACGTATACTATTCTCTCTGGTTGCAATTCGTTTATCTTTTCAATTACACTCTCGTCAACACCAGCTCTTGGCGGGTCCAACATTATTTTGTTAAATCTTGTGCCTTCTTCAACCAGTTTATCTATCACATCTTCAACTTTTCCCGCAATAAATCTAGTGTTATATTTGCCGTTTAGTTCTGAGTTTTGTCTAGCGTTTTCAACCGCCGCCCCAACAACTTCCACACCGACAACTTCTTTTGCTCCTGTCATCAACAAACTTATCGAACCTATTCCGCTATACAAGTCCATAACCACATCATCAGGCTTGATTTCCATATAGTTTACCGCTGTTTTGTATAGTTTTTCTGTTTGAATTCTGTTTACTTGGAAAAATGATTCTGCTGAAAGTCTGAATTTAAATCCGCATAGTTCATCTTCAATATAATCTTCTCCGTATACTTTTTTAAATTCTCTTCCAAATCTAAATCTTGAATTCTTTCTGTAATTTATAAATAAACTCTTCAAATTCAAATCCAATAACTCACTTAAAAGTCCATTCACTTTTTTGACTTCTGTCTTGGTTATAAGTACAATCATAAGCTCTGACACATTGTTTTGTCTGACTACTATCTCGTCAACACTTTTAAGGTCTTTCCAATTTCTTAAAACGTCTATTGCTTTGTTCATCTCTTTTTCAGCTATCAAACATCTTTTCACTTCAACAAGTGTATTGCTGTTTTTGGCGTAGTATCCCAATTTGCCATCTTCTACTTTGAGCTGAATGTGATTTCTATAATAAAATGGGTTTTCCATACCTATTGTAGGCTCTACCTTAGTATCCACTCCACCTATTTTTTGCATAGTCGCAGACACATTGTCTCTCTTCCACTTCTTTTGCATAGAATATTTATATTCTAAAAAGTCACATCCTCCGCATTTTTTAGAATATGGGCATTTTGACTCAACTCTATCTATAGACGGTTCTATGATTTCTGTTATTCTACCTATATCAAATTTCTTTTTCGACTCCGTAACTTCAAAAGAGACGGTGTCTCCTATTACGCCACCGTCTAAAAATAATGATTTGCCTTCGTATCTGCCAAATCCTCTTCCCTTATGATCAAAATCTATAATCTTAACGTCCATGTCTCAACTCAATCTTATTAGGATATAAATCTATCTTTCTCAATCTATAAAGAGTTCCTTCAGCTCTCTTGAAAGCTGATTTTGAAAGTCCTGTAACTGCCTTTATTATCTCAGGGTCAGTCTTATCTCCAATGTTTAGAACTCCATCGTTGTCTTCTATCATCTCAAGCAACATATCAGCATCTGAGTGCATTTGCTTATATGCTTTTTCTCTAAGTGTTAGAGTGATTCTGTTGTCTTTTAAAATTCTTTGAATTCTAGCTTCAACTTCGTCCCCAACTTTATAAATTCCTTTAAGTTCTTCTTTTAAAACAAGTCCGTCATATTTTCCATCTATGGCAACATGAGCTCCTCTTGCATCTAAAAGATATATTGTACCTTTTACAATATCGTTCACTTTGAACTTATCATTTTTCTTAAGCTTTTCTTTTATATTCATAGTTACACAATATCTATCTGACTTGTCTATATAAAGAGCCATTAGATATGAACCTCCAACGTCTATTCTGCCGGCTCTTTCTTGGTATGGTAGGAATATATCTTTATCAAGACCGATATCTACAAAGTATCCAACTCCAGCCTTTCCAACTACCTTTAATTCTTTAATTTCGCCAACTTCTATATATGGCTTGTCTAAAGTTGCAACTCTTCTGTCTTTTGAAGTGTCGTAAATAAATGCACTAACCACTTCGCCAACTTCAAGGTCTCTCTTTTCTTTTAATTCAATTTCTTCTCTACCATCAGTAAGTATTACATTCGGTCTTGCTTTTTTTACTGTTAATTTGTGTCTACCTAGTTTCATAGTCCCTCTTTCTGTTTATACTATCTCTTATAACTGGAAAAATTCTAACACTCTTCAATGTTTCTATTCCTAACTCATAGAATTCATCTAATACCGCCAAATCTGCAATGAGTTTAAATGCTGCTGATACATTATTCAGTATGTAAAGTTGTGTCAATAACATACCGAATTTTATAGCTTCAATACTTTTTGTATCTCTCATAAGTAAAATTGAAAGTCCTACTAATTTATCTTCTTTAAAATCTTCTAAAGAAAATAGTCTACTCGTAAATTCATTCCATATATTTTCTGCTCTATGATATTTAAAATACTCTGTAAACTCTTCGATTGATTCTTTGTCACGTTCATAGTAGTCCATGACTGCTTTTAATAATTCTTCCGTTCCCGTTCTATCTTCCACTGCCCTATATTCTGCAAAGTCAGTTCGCCCTTCTACCATAAGCTTTTGGTATATTGAATCTTTTCTACTCATCTAACTTCAGTCCCTTTAAAAGATCTCCAAGTGAATTGTTTATACTGGTGTCTTCTTGTTTGTTTAAAAATTTCTTAATTTCACCCTTCTTAGGTTGGTTTGCCTTTTCTTTAAATTTCTTCTCCATAGACTCTTTTGAAGTTCTATAGCCACAAGTTTCGCAAATATATTGTCCACTATCCATGACAAGTTTCAATCTCTTATGACAATTAGGGCACCTTGATTTTGTCATAACTGATATAGCTTTTCTTCCACTACAATTAGGATCCTGACATATTATCATTTCTTTATCTTTTCTATTCACTTTAAGCATTGGCTTTCCGCATATTTCACACTTTGTAGTGGTCACATTTTGGTGTCTATACTGTTTTTCAGAGTTTAATATCTCCCCAACGCTCTCTTTAGAGTAGCCTTTTATCTCTTTTAAAAACTCTTCAGCTTTTAATTCGCCTTTTTCAATACTAAGTAGCTTTTGCTCCCAATCAGCTGTCATTTTAGGACTCTTTAACTGCTCAGGAACTATTTCTAAAAGTTGTCTTCCCTTTGAAGTTATCTTTATTTTTCCATCTACATTTTCTATTAAATCAGCACTATAGAGTTTCTCTATTATATCACCCCTAGTGGCAACTGTCCCTATTCCACCGGTAGATTTTAAAATTTTTGTCTCTTTTCCCGACAAATCCTTAACTGCCGAAGTAGGATTTTCCATAGCAAGCAGAAGTGTTCCTTCGTTATAATATTCAGGTTGTCTAGTGTGGTGAATGTTTATCTTTACCTCATCTATTCTAACCTTTCCCTTTTCAAGTTTACACTCATTTGCCTTGGCTTTTAACTCAACATCCCCAGCCATTGCTGTGATTGTAGTTTCTGAATATTCCTCCGGTGGCAATAGATTTTCTATAAATCTCTTAACTACCAAATCAAATATTTTAAACTCTTTGTCGCTAAGTTCCTCAATCCTCACAGGCTCCTCTGTTGGAATTATCGCATGATGGTCTGAAACTTTCTTGTCATCTACAAATCTGTTTGATGCCTTAATTCCATTTTTTCTTATCTCACGTATATCTTCTCTATAATTTTTTATATTAATTGCGCTAAGCCTATCTTCCAAAGTCGGTACAATATCTTCTGTTAAATATCTTGAATCCGTTCTAGGATAAGTTAAGACTTTGTGTCTTTCATAAAGAGTTTGCATTAAACTCAAAGTTTCTTTTGCTGAATATCCAAATTTAGAGTTAGCATCTTTTTGTAAATTTGTTAAATCGTAAAGTTGAGATGGATATTTCTTTTTAGTCTTGGTATCTATCTCTTTAATTTCTATGCTATTTCCAAATTTATTTTTTACTCCCTCTATTTCTTTCTTATCACTATAATTTTTAGCCTTTACAGGTTTGAATTCAACACCACCCGCCATTATGCTAAGGCTGTAGTATTCTTCCTCTCTAAAACTATTTATAGCATCTTCTCTAATCTTTATTAGATTCAGAGTTGGAGTTTGCACCCTACCGCACGATAAACTCGCATTGTGTTTAACAGTAAGGGCTCTGCTTGCATTTATCCCAACAATCCAGTCTGCTTGGCTTCTAGCATCTGCAGAGCTATATAGATTCAAATAGTTATCTCCCGGCTTTAGATTTTTAAATCCCTCTCTTATTGCCTTATCAGTTACAGATGAAATCCAAAGTCTCTTTAGAGGTTTTCTATTTCCGCTCATCTTTAAAATAAGCCTTGCAACCAGTTCGCCCTCTCTTCCTGCGTCAGTTGCTATTACAATTTCTGAAACATCTTTTCTATTTATAAGTTCTTTTACTATATTAAATTGAGCTTTTGAAGATTGAATCACCTTTAATTTCATTTGTTCCGGAATTATAGGCAAATCTTCTGCTCTCCATTTTTCATAAGTTTTATTATATTCTTCCGGTGTAGCTAAAGTTACCAGATGTCCAAGTGCCCAAGTTACTATTTTTTCATCCGATTCTAAATATCCCTTTCTATTTCCATTTACATTAAGCACTCTTGCAATATCTCTTGCCACTGAAGGTTTTTCAGCTAAGATTAAACTTTTTCCCATGACATCCTCCTAATCTCTAATAATTTTACCATATTAAACACACCTTTAAAAATTTTTTATATTATGTTAAATTTAGTATGAAAGGAATTTTAAATATGATAAAAATTTTTGCAACAACTGATATACATGGCAAATTATATCCCTATGACTATAGAAATATGTCTGAGTCAAACTCTTCAATTTGCCACATAAAAACACTTATAAATTCACTTGCAGATGAAAATTCCATAATCATAGACAATGGCGATTTGATACAAGGTAACTTTGTAGAAAACTTCGTAAATAAATATAACCCCGCAATCATGTCCATTAACGACATAGGATATGATATATGGAATATGGGAAACCACGAATTCAACTTTGGAGAAGAAATTCTCTTAAAAAATGTGTCTGCATTTAAAAACACTGCCTTAATTGCAAATATAGACCATCCAATTATGGAGTCGTATAAAATTATAGAACGAGATGGGATTAAAATTGCATTTGTTGGTATTGATACACTGATGGTAAATTCTTTTGGGAACGACACGTTGTCTCACCCACCAATAACAGATCCTGTCGATACCCTAAATAAAATAATGCCCGAAATCAAATCCAAAGCTGATGTGATAATCGGCCTTTTTCATGTCGGCATGACAAACGAAAATTCGATTGAGCATACAGGAGTTGAGTCAATTTTAAAAGACTTACAAATTCCATTTGACATTGTCATAGCGGGACATACCCACGAAGAGATAGAAAGAAGATATATAGGCGACACACTAATCACCCAACCAGGTGCTTATGCAAAGTCTGTCTCCCTTATAGAGCTTGAATTTTCAAATAAGATTCTCACAAATAAGAGTTCAAAGCTGATACAGACTAAAAATTTCTATCCCGATTCAGATTTATTGGAAAAGCTACTCCCTTTTCACCGTAGTATCTACGACAACATTTGTAGAGTCATTGGCTACTTAGAAAACGTGGAAGGTGACTATGACTACGACTTGGAAGATGGCCCGCTAATTCATCTGTTTACCCATGCGATAAAATCATACTATCCATGTGATGTAATGGCATTTCAATTTGACTTTAAAAACCCCGTATTGAAAAATGGCCCACTAACTCTTAGCAAGCTATCTAAAATATATTCTTATACCGGTGGAGAAATAACAGTCTATAAGATAACCGGAGAACAACTCAGAAAATATATCAACTGGAGCTACAGATATTTTTCATTAGTTGACGGCAATGTTGAAATTTCAGAAAGACGTGCTCGATTTAAGTATAAGACCTTGGATATATTTGGAAATATTAAATACAATCTCGATTTGAGTAGAGAGGACATAGTTATTGATTTGCAATATCTCTCCGGGGAACCAATTTTAGATTCAGACGTGCTCACAATTGGCATGAACCAATACAGAATGAATTATTTAACTTGCGATAGAGGTCCACTAAGAAACTCCTCTGTTCAAAAAATAATTTCTTCTACCGAAACACCTAACAATGATAAGTTCGGAACTATACGAGAAATCGTCGAACAGTATCTAAAGTCGCTACCAAATGAAACATTTATCTACAACGACACAACTTTATTTAATATATTACAGAAAAAAAAGACAATGGAGTTTTAATCCACTGTCTTTTTGCTTTTTTCTTTTCTTGATGCGATTTCTTTTGTGTCTTTATTTTTATCTTTTGAGCTATCTCTCTCTTTTGTTCCAACTAATATTACTTTGTCTTTTGGTAAATAATAGGAGTTTGAAATCTTTTCTGTCTTTTCTTCTTCTCCCTTTTTTAACTTTTTATACGTTGCGTAAGAATAACCTTTTGCTCCTGAGGATTCGACTTCTTTGTCATCTTCATAAAGCTTGGAAGTGTATTTTGTGATTGTCCTTGGTTCTTCTGAGCCCAAAAGTTTTGTAAATATTTCAACATCATATATTTTATCAGCCTTGTTTCCAAAAACTTGGAAAGTTAACTTCTTCCCATCAGCTTCTGCCTTTAGATAAATCTTGTGCGCTAGGTTATTAGTAAATTTTAAATCTTTATAGCCTTCAACTACTGCCGCATCTGTTCCTATATCTACGTATGCTATAGGTCTGGTGTGGTTATGTCTTTCGTCTATTTGAATATTTGATAATAAAAGTGCATTGTATAGTGTTGTAGACACTTGACAAATTCCACCGCCAACGCCTTGCTCCAACTCTCCATTCACCAAAACTCCGGCTTTTTGAAAACCATTTTTTACTGAAATTTCTCCCACAGTTCCGTTAAATGAAATATTTTGACCTGGATCTATTACCAATCCGTTGAAAAATCCTGAACCTATTGCCACATTTTCTTTTCTGCCTTGTGCAGAACTTGAGTAATCTGTGGTAAATTCACTTAAGATTGCATCTATACCCTCAAATTTTTCTTCAGTTATCTTTGGATATGAAGTGTTTACTTTCAACTGCACTATTTCATTTTTACTTATGTTTGATAAAATACTATCTCTTGTGACTTGTGCGTCTAAGAATCTTCCTGTTTCTGATGCAACAACTTTAAATGCTTTATCTTCTGTAGTCACTACATCTGCATTAACTGGTTCTTTAAACACTTTATCCACCAAGTAAGCTACAGATCTATCTAAGCTGCTCACGTCAAATTTTTCATTTAGCTCAATATTTTTTCTAAAAAACGGTGTGACTATGTTGAAATAATCTACCAATATATTTCCAGTCCGTCCCACTGAATAAGCTTTATCCACTGCCCTTTCAATATCTACATGGTATCCAAGCTTTTCGTATGGTATTTCTATAGTCTTATCTTCAAGTAAAAATGACATTTTTTTAGTTTTTAACTCTTCTAGCTTTTGTTCTGAAACTTTTTTCAATGCCTCTTCTTTAGATAAATTTGAAATATTTATCCCCGCTATTCCCACTCCGCTGTGTATATCGATATTTTTAATTTCATAGTTATAATATATTAAAGAAATTAAAAATAAAACTCCAACACAAACTGCCGAGAGGATTTTTTTGTCTTTTAATTTTTCTAAAACTTTATCAACCATTATCTCCTCCCAAATAATGTCTACAATATTCCGTTATATTACAATTTTCGCATAACGGTTTTCTCGCCTTACAAACTCTTCTACCATGAAATATAAGAGTGTGGTGAGCCAAAGTCCATCTCTTTTTGTCTATTTTCCTTTGGAGCGCAAGTTCTGTCTTTTCTACATCTTTTTCATTTACAAATCCAATTCTGTTAGAAAGTCTAAATACATGGGTGTCAACTGCTATAGCAGGCACTCCAAAACAATTTGATGCAACAACATTTGCCGTCTTTCTACCAACTCCAGGCAACTGCATAAGCTCTTCTATGGTCGTTGGAATTTCTGAATTGTACTCGCTTATCAATACTTCTGATGCACTCAATATATTTTTAGCTTTATTATTATAGAACCCACATGGTTTTATCCATCTCTTTATCTCTTCAATTCCCATCTCAACAAAATCTTTTGGGGTATTTGCAACTTTAAAAAGCTCTTCCGTAACAGCATTCACTCTCACATCCGTACACTGCGCAGAAAGTATAGTTGCTATTAAGAGCTCAAAAGGTGTTCTGTGTTCCAATTCACACCTTGCGTCGGGATGTAGTTCTTCTAATAAATCTAAAACCTCATCTGCCTCTTTTTTAGTTAAAATTTTTCTCATATATACTCTACATCTATCTCCACAATCTCAACTTCTCCAAATGCATCTATAAAATCTATACACTTATCCATCACTTCATCTGCATATTTTATATCTTTTGACACTATCGCCATACCTATAATAGCGCTTTGCCATAGATCGTTATCTCCAACTTCTGCAATTGATACATTTTTAAAGCGACTTTGCATTCTTTGAATTAAAGATTTTAAAATTCTTCTCTTCTCTTTCAAACTGTTCGGTGAAAAAATTCTAAGTTTCACCCTACAACCTTTAATAACCATGAATTAATTATATCACAACAAATTTTATATTATTAATTAAATCCTTGACTTTCTGTTACAACTGTTATTATAATTTAATTAATAGCAATAACAGTTGTAACTGAGAGGTGATTTTGTGGAAAAATTTAATAACGAAAAATTACCTATATACTTACAGATAGTTGAGAATTTTAAACATGATATTCTAACTGGTCGGTTAAAGAGCGATGACCCACTCCCTTCAATACGTAGTCTTGCAAAGAGCATGAATGTGTCTTTGGTAACAGCCAAGAAAGCCTACGACACTATGGAAGAGTTAGGTCTCTCCTACACCGTCCCCGGTAAGGGTACCTTTGTTAATTATCAAAATTTGGAAACTATTAGAGAGTATAAGATGATTGAACTAGAAGGCAAGTTGTCTGAAATACTTATTGATGCAAAAAATCATGGTATTTCCAAGTCTAAGGTTATTGAAATAATAAATTTATTGTGAGGTGTGCTATGTTAGAACTTTTAAATGTATCGAAAGATTATTTTGATTTTGGATTTGAACTTAAAAATGTAAGTTTTTCTCTTGATGAGGGTTATGTTATGGGGCTTATAGGTCCAAACGGTGCCGGCAAAACTACTATAATAAACTTGATAATGAACATAATCTTCCCAACTGGTGGCGAGATTAAAATTTTTGGTTTGGAAAACACTCCATCAAACAACGTTGAAATCAAAGATAAAATCGGTTTTGTTTTTGACCAAAATATATTACCTCCTAACTTTAACCTCGAAAAAATGGAAGCTATACACAAAGTTGTCTTTTCAAATTTCGACCAAGAATATTTTAATGAACTGGTTAAACGTCTAAAGGTAAGTAAAGAAAAAAGTTTTAAAGATTTATCTAAAGGACAAAATATGAAGGTGCAAATCGCCTTAGCTCTAAGCCACAACGCAAAACTCATAGTAATGGATGAACCAACTGCAGGCTTGGACCCAATTGTACGCAAAGAGACTTTAAAAATTCTGCGTGAATATAGAGACAAAACAAACTGCTCAATTCTCTACTCAACTCATTTGACAGAGGATTTAGAAACTTTCGCAGACTATTTAACTTTTATTAACAAGGGTAAATTGGTTTTCTCCAAGGATATCGAATCTATAAGAGATAGCTATAAAATAATCAAAGTCTATAATGATGAAGCAAGAGCTTTTAACAAAAGTGATTTTCTCGGCTATGAAGAGGACGAAACATTCTTTACAGGTCTTGTGTCTAAAGAAAATTTACCGAAAGGAGTTCCTTTTAGCGACGCATCTATCCAAGACATAATGTATTATGGAGGACAAAACAATGTCTGATTTCAAAAAAATGTATAAGATGGAAATTATAAATGCTTTATTCCCATTTAGAATTTTATTTTCCATTTATCTATTTTTTGCCTCTGTTAATTTACTTAGCCATCCTACAGATAGAGGCGGATTTGGAGTCTTTATATTTTCGAGTTCGGCAATGGTTTTATGCATGGCGGTTCAGTTGTTCTTCACTCCAACTTTAGCCACTAGTATAGAAATTCTAAAGAGTATGCCTTTAATAAATTTAAAGATATACCGTTTTGCATCTCTACTGGCAAATCTTAGCATGGTAGTGCCATACATAGTTGTTCAAATGCTTTCTGAATACTTTACAGAACTTGATATTAGCAATAGATTGTTCTTGGGTTTAATAAATATCGTCTTGTTTATACATGTATTTAGAATTATAAACAGCTATGGTTACTTCCAGACAAGCATATTAAGTTCTCTTTCAGGCGCAATTGTTGTCTTAATATTCTTCTCAAGTTTTTTGGTATATGTGCCTGAAATTAATGAACATTGGATAATTTACTTGCCTGAAATTTTTGCAGTAGTTGCAATAACCACTATATTAATAGTTTCTATTAAGAGCGACCCTTGGCAGACAGATATTAAAAAGCTAAAGAGATCAAAAACTACTGAAAAAGAAATTAAAAGACTTAAAAATGATGCAAGAAAAATAGAAAATATGTCTATTACTAAATTAATACTTCATGTTAAATTTAGTACTTATTCAAAACTAGGTCACTTTTTACTTGCTTTTACATTTGCTGCTATTTTGTATGTTTTTAAAATAGATGCTTTTGTAAGCGGAAATAATTTTTTCTTACTCTACATTGTATTGTTTTTTCTGTTTGCATATGAAAATGGAAATGGAATTGTCTCTCTTATAGGACTTCCAATCACTCCAAAACAAATATATTTAGCCACTCTTAAGACACGAGCTATTTTGATATTAGTAGTTTCTTCACTCTATATTGCAGCTGAATATATTTTTATTAAAACTGTTCACATAAATGCTTATGCAGTGCAATTTACAGTGTTACTATCATTCTTAATTCTGTTTGAATATGTATACAAGCCAAATAGATTTAAGTATGAGGCATTTTTCTTGCCATTCATTTATCTCATAACAACTTTTAAAAACTTTTCACCTGCAAATTACAATGCCAAAGTTTTTTTAAGTATAGATAGTGTTTTATTGATTATTCTAGTTGCGATAATTGTATATAAGATATTAAAGGTGAATTCTGAAAAGCTAGATTATAATTTTAAAATTCCTCAAAGGGGTGATATTATATGAAAGACTTAAAAAAGATGTTTAAAATGACACTTTATCCTTCTAAATTTTATTCTGTAGTTCTGTTCTGTATATATTTGGGATTTCTAATTTTAAATGTATCTGCGACTATACTACACCCTGAAATGGTCCATGAATCTGGGTTGCTTAAAATAGTTTTATGTTGCTGTCTTGTAACGCAAATGCTTTTGATTACATCTTTGCCTTATGATAAAATTGTGCTTTCAACTATGCCGATACAAAAAATACACCTCTATCCAGTTGTGTTAATTTGTTTGTATTTTATGTTCAATATTATCTATATTTCTACATTTTTATTGTATGAATGGTTTTTGGATTTACCTTTATCTTTAAATTTGTGTTATATATTTACAAGTATATCTATCATGGCAGTACTATTTAAAATGGCTCATTTTGAAAATAAAAATGGAACTTTTAGCAATGGTTTTATGAATTTTATATTATATTTGCTTATAAATCCTTTGCTTGGTTTATCTATTAGATTTTTGGATAGAACAAGTTACTTTTTAGGAAGTACAATATTTATTTTAGCTTTCTATGTTCTGATTGTATTTTTAAATTGGGGGTGGATTAAAGAAAAGAAATCTAAAAAACGCAGAAATACATTTAAAGGTAGATTAAGATATAAATCTTCTTTAGAGAAAAATCTAAATTCTATTAATATTGTAAATAAACTAAAGTGGTCATCATTAAGTCCATTTTCAATATTAATTTTTATTGTGTATATTTCTCTTAATGGGCTTGACTATATAACTTCTGGGCTAAACTATAATGTATTGTTCATCACTATGGCAATACTTACATTTTACGAAAATGGATTTGCTCCTCTTGCTCTCATAGGACTTCCAATAACTCCTAAGCAAATTTATTTAACTTGTGTGAGAACAAAATTTAAAATTGTTGTTTCAATTTTGGTAGTTTCTATGTTAGCAGATATATTATTTAATGGTCTTGTAATGCCTCAAACTTATTTAGCTAATGTGATGTGGATAATCATTGTCTTATTGTGCAATGAACTATTTTACTCTGTATATAGACTAAAAAATTTTTCATATCCTTTGATGGCCTTAATTTTGATATTAAATAGGCATGTTTCAATAAAAGTAGACAATCTATTAGGATTATCATTTATAATTATTTTATTGTTACTTGCAATAGCATTTCTTATTAAAGCAAATTTGAATATTATAAATTCAGAAAAGATTGATTTAACTGGTATGTTGGAACAAAAAAATCTATAAGCTGTAGGGATTACACGAATATGTGGCAGTTTTGTGTAATCCCTATAAAAAGACAAGTATTGTTGTTGAAACAAACATATAATAATTTTTAGGGTACGCACAAACACAGTGATGCCCTTTTGCATATATTCTCCAAACAAAAGCCCCTATCATTGTTGAAACATAAAATACTCGTTAACAATCATCATATAAATATTTCAACAAAACTTATCCTTTTTTCCTTCTTATACTATAAACGGTACGGCTTCACTTCGCTCTTGCGCACCCTATTTTTAATCTGTATTCCTATCTACAAGTTTAATTTTATTCCATAAAAATACAGAGCCTAAGCTCTGCATTATATTTATATTATTTCACATCTTCTTTTATGATTTCTTTCCAGATTGTGTTTGTTCTGCCGTATTTATCTTTAGTGTCTCTTCTTGTTAGTTTATGAGTATTTGTTGCATCAATCATTTCAAAATAGTACCAGCTAGACTCATCAAGGTCTGTAAACTTAGCTATTTTTGCCTTGTAATCCATCACCATTCCATCTGCATCTGCAACTCTATCATATTTTCTATTTAACATAGCTGTAGTTTCTGCTCTTGTAATTTTTCCTTCTGGCCTAAATGTTCCATCCTCATAGCCTTCAATTACTTTATTTCCAAATTCTTGGTTTATTTCAGCTTCGAATTTGTGTCCCTTAATATCTGCAAATATTGATGCTGTTGAATTCTTTTTATCTATTGGAGCTAACATTCTTACGAACTCAGCTCTTGTGATTGGTTCGTTTGGTCTGATGTTCCCATCTTCATCTGCTAATAGTAAGTTCTTATTAACTACTGCATTTATATATGGAGTATACCATGCGTTATCTTCCGCATCTTTAAACATTGATTTTGTTGTATCTGTTAGACTTAACTTTTCTAATCTTGCCACCAATGCTGCTGCTTCTGCTCTTGTAACCAAACCTTGTGGTTTTATTGTTCCATCTGGATATCCTTTCATGTATGCTTCATGAATTTCCACATTTTCAACTTTTTTATCCACTTTCCCTTGTGGTGGTAGTAGTTTTGTTGGGCTTAAATGTGTTATATCTAATCTTATCCAACTGTTGTCTCTTTCTTCTTGTTTAGGAACAACTGGTTTGTTAGGTTTCACATTTTCTTTTTCTTTTGGTGCTTTTGGTGGTTCTTGATTTTTAACCTTAACTAAATTTGCATGTAATTTTTGTGGTTCAATTACATTTTTAAATTCATGAGTATATGTTTTAACATTTTTAATATTTTGAATTGGTTCTCCATTTAATATTACACTTTCTATTTCATAGCCTTCTGGCGCTTTAATCTCATAATTTTTATTTCCGTGATATTCTATCTCTTCAGGTTTATCTGTAAGATTTGTTATTTCTCCTTCTTTAGATGTAGAAACTATTATTGTTGGGTTGTAGTCGGCATAAATTTTATATTCCATTGGATTTCCAACTGTTTCTCCATAAGTAGTTATCCTATTTACAGATATTGTATCGCCTTCTATATACTTATATTCTTCAGTCCAATGCTCATGAGTGTTTGTAAATGAATAGCGGTTTAATGCATCTTTTCTATTCCACAGTTCTTGACCTTTATATTTTTGTTCAAATCTCCAACCTTTAAAAATCCAATTTTCTTTTTCTTGTGCTTTAAACTCACGATATCCTAATAATTGTGGCCACGTAGCTCCGAAAAGAGTCACAGGATTTTCAGCTGTTTTAACAACTTCTCCTGCCGCTTTAGTTCTATATACTTTTAAATTTGCATCAGTAACTATGGTTGTATAACTTTCTATAATATCATAATCGTTAATATCTATTTCTTTTTTAGCTTCTACAACTGCTGCAGTTGTAGTTTCCATTGCGTTTACAAAATTTGGCGTAGTAAATACAACTCCACTTAGCATTAAAGATGCTAATCCCAAATTTAAAATTTTAAGCTTAGAATTTTTATTATTTATTTTTATATATTTCACAAATTTAATCCTCTTTCTTTTGGTTATGGAATACACTATTACAACTTCTAGATTCTCCCACATTAATAACTTTTAGATTATATCAATTTTTCTATTACTTATTCAAGTAAAATTATTAAGATTTACAAAAGTAGAGAGGAATATTCCTCTCTATTTTAATCAACTATTTTGGCAGGTAATCCAACTGCTGTCTTCCCAGCCGGAACATCTATTAAAACTATTGCTCCTGCTCCAATTTTTGCTCCGTCTCCAATTTTAACTGGTCCTAAAACTGTTGCTCCTGTTCCGATAATTACATTGTTTCCAATTGATGGATGTCGTTTTTCTTCTTTCTCATTTCCCGTTCCACCAAGTGTTATATTATGGTAAAAATGACAATTATCTCCTATTTCTGCAGTTTCTCCTATCACAACTGCCATTGCATGGTCTATAAATAAATTTTTTCCTATTTTAGCTCCTGGATGAATTTCTATGCCAGTTTTTTTCCTACTTTTTTGTGAAATCCATCTTGCAATTAAAGTGTTACCTTTCTTGTAAAAGTGATGTGCTATTCTATGATATACCATAGCTCTAACTATTGGATACAAAAATATTGCTTCAAATCTACTTTTACATGCTGGATCTTTTTTTAAAATAAAATCTCCATGTTCTATTAATGTTTTAATAAACTTACTCATAGTCGAATAACTCTGTTGATATATATCTTTCTCCTGTATCAGGCAACACTGTTACTATAGGTCCTTGGACTTCTTCTAGCATTTTTAAAGCTCCAACTACATTAGCTCCTGATGAGATGCCTACTAAAATTCCTTCTTCTCTCGAAAGTCTCTTTGCCATTTCAATGGCTTCTTCTCCTTTAACTGTTACGACATTATCTAAAACTTTTCTGTCTAAAACTTCTGGTATAAAATTAGCTCCTATACCTTGAATCTTATGTGGCCCAGCTATATTTTTAGTTAGGAGCGGTGATTCTTCAGGTTCTAATCCCCAAACTTTTATACTTTGGTCTTTATCTTTTAGGTAGTGCCCAACTCCTGTAACTGTACCTCCAGTTCCAATTCCAGCGATAAATCCTTTTATTTCAGGTAGCTCGTCATATATTTCAGGCCCTGTTGTTTTTTCATGTGCAACTGCATTATATTTATTTTTAAATTGGTTTGGCATATAGTATTCGCCTGTCGCTTCAAGTTCTTTCGCCTTATCTACGGCAGCTTGCATTCCGCCTTCTCCTGTCAATATTAGTTCAGATCCATAAGACTGCATCAATTTTCTTCTTTCTACAGACATTGAGGCCGGCATTACTATAGTTACTGGATATCCCAAATTTTTACCTATCATAGATATTGCTATCCCTGTGTTACCACTTGTTGGTTCTACGATTTTCATACTCTCTTTTAATTTGCCATCTTCTATAGCTCCTTTTATCATTTGGTATGCTGGTCTATCTTTTACTGATCCTGCTGGATTTTCTTTTTCTATCTTTACATATATATTTCCATTACCTATATTATTAAGTCTAACTAAGCTCGTATTACCTATTGTATCTAAAATATTTTTCATATTAATTCCTCCATAAGTTACTATAGTATTAAAAACTATGTTTCTTGAATATACCCTAAATTTTTAATACTAAATACATTTATTTTTAAAGAATATTACTTTTATTGTTTTTTATTTTGAGAATTTATTCATTAGATAATTTATCATAACAAGTGCAACATAAATAAACTCATAGCTAATCAGCTGTGTTAATATGTAAGTGACCAAACAAAACATATTAAAAGGAGTGATTAACTATGAGCTATAACCATCTTACCATAGAAGAAAGATCTTGTATTTACCAATTTTTAAATTTAGGAATGAGTATAAGGAAATTGCACAAGCACTTAAAAGGTCACCTAGTACAATATCTAGAGAAATTAAAAGAAATTCATCTAAGATAAAAGTTAGTAGGGGAAGTTACACTAAGTACTTTCCGATAAAGGCAAATGATAAATATATTGATAGAAGAAAAGACTGCCATAGAAAAAGTAAATTTTCTAAAGATGTTATTGATTATTTAACTGTAAAGATTAACGAACATTGGTCCCCTGAACAAAATATCAAATAGAAACACAAATGAGATTCATGAATTACCATCTACATCAACGATATATAGAATGATACACGCCAAAAAGCTGCCAAAAACTAGTATGAAAAATTTGAGAAGAAAAGCTAAATTTAAAAGGCCAGCAGAAAAAAGAGGAAAATTCAATGATAAAGGTAGAACAATTAAGAAAAGACCTAAAGAGATATACAGAAGGCAAGAATTAGGCCACTGGGAAGCAGATACAGTGGAATCAGGCAGATTAGATCATAAAAGGAAAAGTAGATGTTGTTTCGTAACTTTAGCAGAAAGAAAATCTAGATATTATATAGCAATCCTAGTTGAAAATAGAAAGTCGGAAAGCGTAACACCAGCAATAATAAATGCATTAAAAGATTATCCAAAAGAATTAGTAAAAACAATAACCTTTGATAGAGGTAAAGAATTTTCAGAATTTGAGAAAATAGAAAAAGAATTAGGATGCAAAACTTATTTTTGTGATCCCTATTGTGCATGGCAAAAAGGTACAAATGAAAATAGTAACGGACTTTTGAGGGAGTTTTTATCCTAAGGGTATGGATTTATCAGAAGTGAATATTGATGAATTAAATTATAACTTAAGTTTAATGAATAATAGACCTAGAAAATGTATAAAATATAAAACACCTAAAGAAGAACTTTTTGGTCTCTTACCATAGGTGTTGCATTTGATTTGACAATTCGTCATTAAAAAAAGTGAGTCTTTAAACTCACTTTTAAACTAAATGACAAGCCACAAAATGACCTTCATTTCTCTCTTTTAATTCTGGTTTAGATTCTCTACAAATTGCTTGAGCTCTTGGACATCTGTCTACAAAAGGACAACAGTTTGGAGGATCTATTGGACTTGGTACTTCTCCTTCAAGCATGATTCTCTTTCTTGATCTTTGAAGATTTGGATCTGCTAATGGTATAGCTGACTTAAGAGCTATTGTGTACGGATGTATTGGGTTTGAATATAATTCATCAGAAGTCGCAACTTCCATCATATTTCCCAAATACATTACCCCAACTCTATCAGATATATATCTAACCATTGAAAGGTCATGTGCTATGAAAAGATAAGTCAAATTCATTTTCTTTTGTAATTCTATAAGTATATTTATTACTTGGGCTTGTATAGATACATCAAGTGCTGAGATAGGTTCGTCACAAACTATAAATTTTGGATTAAGTGCCAATGCTCTTGCTATACCAACACGTTGTCTTTGTCCTCCTGAAAACTCATGTGGAAAACGAGATGCGTGTTCTTCAGATAATCCTACTAAGTTAAGCAATTCAATTACTTTTTCTCTTCTCTCCGCATCATTTTTATAAAGTCCATTTATAAGCATTGGTTCTTCAACTAATGACTCAACTGTCATTCTTGGATTTAGAGAAGCATAAGGATCTTGAAAGATAAATTGAAAATCACGTCTTTTCTTTCTAAGCTTTGACTCTGATAATTTGAATAAATCTTCTCCATCGAAGAACATTTCTCCACCTGTTGGATTTAAAAGTCTTGTAATAGTTCTACCTGTTGTAGATTTACCACAACCACTTTCTCCTACAAGTCCAAATGTTTCTCCAGGATATATATCAAAACTAACATTATCTACAGCTTTTAATAATCCTTTTTTTACGTTGAAATATTTTTTTACTCCCCTTGCACTTATTAGAGGACTTATATTAGTATTCTTATTTTCAGTCATTATTAGCCTCCTTTAAGTACTCTTCACTGTGTAACCAACATCTACATCTATGACCTTCGCCATGTTCAGTAACTGGCGGCATATTGTCTTCACAGATTATCATTGCTTCGTCACATCTGTCAAAAAATGGACATCCCTTTGGTGGGATATACAGATCTGGTGGTGAACCATGAATTGCATGAAGTTTTTCTTCTTTGCTCATATCAAGTCTTGGAACTGACAATAGTAGTTTTTTAGTGTATGGGTGCTTAGTATTGTAGAAGATATCATCTGTTGTTCCCTCTTCCATAATTTGTCCCGCATACATTACTTCAACTCTATTACTCATATCCGCTACAACTCCAAGGTCGTGGGTAATAAGGATTATACTCATTCCAAATTCATCTTGTAGTTGTTTCATAAGTTCCAAAATTTGAGCTTGTACTGTTACGTCAAGTGCTGTTGTAGGTTCGTCCGCAATCATAAGCTTCGGATTCATTACAAGAGCTATCGCCAACATAACACGTTGTCTCATACCACCTGAAAATTCATGTGGATATTGGTTTATTCTTGTTTCAGGTTCTGGCACACTTACCATATCAAGAATTCTTATGGCTTTTTTCAAAGCATCTGCTTTTGAAATTTTTTCATGTTTCATTAAACCTTCTATTATTTGGTCTCCAACTTTCATTGTTGGATTTAGAGAAGTCATAGGGTCTTGAAATACCATAGAAATTTGTTTTCCTCTGATATCTTGCATTTCCTTTTCAGACTTTGTAATAATTTCTTCTCCATCAAATAGTATTGAACCACCCTTATAAAAAGCTGGTGGATTAGGTAGAAGTTTCATAATGGAATTAGCTGTTACACTCTTCCCACATCCACTTTCTCCTACAATTGCTACAGTTTCTTTTTTATTTACATTGAAAGATATCCCTCTAACCGCTTCAACTTCTCCAAAGAAAGTTTTGAATGATATCTTTAAATCTTTTACTTCTAGTAATTTATCCATTCCTTCTCCTACTTTCTAAGTCTTGGGTCTAAAGCGTCTCTTAGTCCGTCTCCCAATACGTTAAATCCAAACATTATTAGCGAAATCATAAGCGCTGGTACTATCATTTGATAACTTAATCCTATAGCAAGTACTTCAAGACCACTGTTAGCTAAGTTTCCAAGTGATGGAAGTGGGTCTTGTAAACCTAATGAAACGAAAGATAGTGTTGCTTCTGAAAATATCGCTCTAGGTATAATAAGTGTTAAATTGACAAGTATAGGTCCTAATGTATTAGGAATTATGTGTTTAAATAAAACCCAAGCATCATTAGCTCCCATAGAACGTGCTGCCATAACATACTCAGATTGTTTTAATGAAAGCACTTGTCCTCTTACTAAAATCGCTGTAGGAATCCATCCGGATAATGTCATTGCGAATACCATTACCGCAAATGAAGTTCCTGAACCTTTTTCAGCAAATACAACTGATAGTAAGATTACTATCAATAAGTATGGAATTGAATAAATTATTTCTGCTATACGCATTAATATAGCATCCACTTTTCCAGAGCTCATACCGGCTATACCACCGTATAAAACTCCAACAGTTATATTTATAAATGCAGCTAAGAAACCAATTAATAGAGAGAATCTAGCTCCATATGTTGCACGAGTAAATAAATCACGACCTAAAGAGTCTGTACCAAACCAAAAATCCGCTGAAGGTCTTTGATTTGTCTTAACCATGTCCATTTCATAATAAGTATATCCACTAATCATCGGGCCTATTATTGCGAAGAGCACCATTAAAACTATTATTATTAAACCAAACATAGCAAGTTTATTATTTTTTAGTCTTCTCCAAACATCTGCCCAATATTTTATAGTTGGTCTTTTTATTCTTTCTGCATGTGCTGCATTTCTATCAACTTTTTTAAATAATTCAGGAGAAAATTGTCTTTCCATTATGCTTTTCCCCCTCCTTCAAATTTGATTCTTGGATCAACAAGTACATAAGCTATATCTACAAGTAAAATCATAAGTACTAATACTATTCCATAAAATACTGTAGTTCCCATTATAAGTGTATAATCACGGTCAGTTATTGCCTTTATAAAGAATCTTCCAAGCCCTGGAATACCAAATATTTTTTCAACTACAAATGAACCCATCAACAAATCTGCTGTAAGTGTTCCTAAAATAGATACGATTGGTAATATTGAGTTTCTAACAGCGTGTTTTAAAATTACAGCTGAACTTGATATCCCCTTACTTTTTGCAGTCTTAATATAATCTTGTCCCAATACTTCAAGCATTGAAGATCTCATAAGTCTTGCTATTTGAGCTGTTGGCATCATACAAAGTGCAATTGATGGCATAATTGTGTGGGCAAATGAACCCCAACCACTAAGTGGCAAACCTAAATTCCTACCTACTACCTGTATTAACAGAGTACCCATTATAAATGATGGTACTGAGATACCTATTATGGCGATTAACATAGCTATGTAATCTGGGAATCTATTTTGATAAAGAGCTGCTAAAGAACCTAAAGTAGGTCCAAATATAAGCGCCCAAATAAGTGCTTGCAATCCTAGTCTTAAAGAAACTGGGAATCCTCTTTGTATCATTTGATTTACTGTTTCAGTGTTAGATTTCATACTTTCTCCGAAATCTAATTTAATAACATTTGATAAATACATTTTATATTGTTCAAATACAGGTTTATCAAGTCCGTATTTTATCTCCAAATTCCTATAAACTGTTGCCGGAATTTTACCTTCTTGTTGTAGTGGGTTTCCTGGTACAGCATGCATTAGAAAAAATGTAAGAGTTATTATGAAGAATATTGTCAAAAATGACATTGCAAATCTTTTTCCTATAAACTTTAACATCTTTATTCCTTTCTAAAAAGCAGAGCCCCTCAAATGGGGCTCATAATATTTTTCTATTCAACTTCTGCGTAAGTTAAGATTGGATATTGAAGAAGTGGTTTGTAAACTCCTTTAACATTTTCTTGTACAAAGTAAGGTTGAGTGTAGAAATATACAGGTATTATTGGCATATCTTCCATTAATATCTTTTCTGCTTTTCTCATATTTTCCATTCTTACAGCTTGGTCGCCAGTGTTTTTAGCTTCTTTGATAAGAGCGTCAAATTCTGGGTTTGAATAACTTGGATAGTTTTGTTCTCCACCTGTTACGAATAAGTCTAACATAGTCATTGGGTCATAGTAGTCTCCAACCCATCCACCACGGCTTAGATCAAAGTCATGAGCGTTTTCACGAGCTAACTTAACGTTAAAGTCTGCATTTTCAAGACCTACTGTTACGCCAAGGTTTTGGTTCCACATTTGTTGAACTGCTTGAGCTATCTTCTTGTGAGATTCACTTGTGTTATAAAGAAGAACTTGCTTGTTGATATCTTCGATAGTTATTCCAGATTCTTGCATTCCTTCTTCAAGTAATTTCTTAGCTTCTGCTACATCTTCTTTAATTAAATTGCCGTTAAGATCTCTCCACTCTTTGTTGTTTTCATCGATTAAACCAAATGGTACCATACCTTCTGCAGGAATTTGTCCACCCTTAGTGATATTTTCAACTATTGATTTACGATCAAGAGCCATTGAGAAGGCTTGTCTAATTTTAAGATTTGTAAATGGATTCTTTCCATCCTTTGGAAGCATATTTAAAGTATAGTAGTAAGTTCCTACTTGTTTTCCAATTACTACAACTGGATCATTTTCAGAAATCTTTTGTGCTAAAACTTCTGTTGGAGGATCTGTTAGAACTCCATATTTTTTAGTATCAAAGTTTTGGTATGCAGTGTTGTTATCTTCAAGAATTTCCCAAGTAATTCCGCCAAGTTTAACTTCAGATGCATCAAACCAATTTTCATTCTTAGCTGTTTCAACTTTTGAATTGTGTTCCCAGTTGATTAGCTTGAAGGCACCGTTTGATACAAATGTTGAAGCATCTTTTGCCCAATCAGGATTTTCTTCAACAACTTTTTGATTTACTGGATATAGTGTGTAGAATGCTGTTAAGTCTGTGAAGTATGGTGTTGGTTTTTCTAAAGTAACTTCTAAAGTTTTGTCATCAATAGCTTTTACTCCAACTTCCGCTCTTTTAGCTTCTAACCATTTAGCATATACTGCATCAGCGATTTCGTCTTCGCTCTTTCCTTTAAGGTCAAGACCTCCTTTGTCAGCATCTGTAATTACTACTTCGTGGTCAACTTCTTTAGTGTCGTTTCCATCAGCGTCTTTTACATAGTATACGCCAGGTCTTTCAACTGTATTGTAAGCTTCCCCACCCTTTACATAGTAAAGTTGGAATGCATATAGAGATGCAGTTTCAGGATCTAATACTCTTAACCAAGAGAATTCGAAATCTTTTGCTGTTACAGGATCTCCGTTTGACCACTTAACATCATCTTTAAGTGTGAATGTGTAAGTTAATCCATCTTCAGATACTGTTGGCATGTCTTTAGCCATACCAGGAGCTAAATTACCTTCTTTATCATATCTTAAAAGACCAGTAAATAAGTGGTTAAGTAAGTATGATTCGTGAGTTCCTTGTGAAAGTGCTGGGTCTAAAGTCCCTGGTTCACTACCATTGTTTACTACAAGTACTGTTCCTTCTACAGCTGTATTAGCGGACTTGCTTCCACCACATGCAGTTAGGAATACTGCTGTTAAGATTAGTAATGCTACTAAACCTTTGAATCGTTTGTTCATTAAAATTACCTCCTCAATATTAATTTAGTTAATTAATTCTACCATATTTTACAGCACTTAACAATCGTTTTGAAGTTATATTATCCCAAAGTGCTATAAGCTATAGTCTATAGTAGATACTCCTCTATCTTGAGAGCCATATCATCGTAGGTAACTTCTCCTACAAATCTATGGACTTCTACACCATTTTTATACATCACCGTTAATGGGACATTATCTATGTTTTGAGTTCTTCTCACAGATTTGTTTTCGTCTATGTCTAAGTAAAATGCTGATATTTCGTCAAATTCTTCTTCTATCAACTCAATTACTATCTCTCTTACGCTCTTGCAATGAACGCAACTCTTTCCTCCATAGATTACAATTGATTTAGGATTTTCAGAAATTCTCTTTTCAAAATTCTTTGTAGATATAAATTTAACTTTTGAAGACTCCATGCTTATTATTTCTCTTTGAAGTGCTATTTCATCTTCATTTTCCATAGCCATGGTCATGAAATCTATATCATTTTGTATTTGAGCTCCTTCTACAAAGGTCTCTTCTACTTTCACAAAGTTATTAAATTTAATTTCCTGGTTTTGGTCTATGGAAATTTCCTCCGGCTTTTCTCTGTCTAAATATTCGTAAGGGTATCTAAACCCTTGATATATATAGTTTTTAATTGCAAAGTCCTGTTCCGAATTTACTCTATAAGGGCAAACCCACCTCCAAACCACCTCATGGTCTTCTGTTATTTCATAAATCGTGCCGGCAGAACCCATAGATACCAAAGTGTTTCCATTTTGAAGTCTCTGCAAACTTCCTCCGTATGGAGAATAGAACTTGTATCCATTTAATGAAGTTGAGTATCCTAAATTTCTTGGACTTATCATCCACTTGATATCATAAGTTATAGGGTTAAATTCCAATACTCTCGAATAAGCCCTTCTATAGTTATTTATACCTGTGCTTGAATTCAGATTTGGAACTCCGTAGCCTGACTCTGCTCCACTTTCAAATAAAAGAATATTGCCCTCTCCATTTAGCCCCTTTGGAATAATTTGTATATGAGTAGGACCTATTATCCCATGTAGCTTTCTAAACAAACTGTCTTCCTTTGGTCCTATTTGCCAAACTATTTTTCGCTTCTTTTTATCAATTATTCCTATAAAATTAGATTGCCTTGAAGCAAAGATTATATTTTCAGGATTAAAACGTCTATCGCCTTGCTCATACCACTTGTTCTCTCCAACCAATCCAAACGAAGATATGTGCAAATAGTCGCCAAGCTCTAAGTTTGAAATTATATTTGGATTTCTATAGATTACATTTTTTTGTACTTCCGTATATCCTATTTCATTAAAATGGTTTGAAAAAGAAAATTTCCAAACTACATTCCCATTTAAATCCACTTCGTATATTACTTCATCAAGTAATTTTTTATCAGAAACTTCTGTGTTTACTATTGTGTCATGACCTAAGATAAGCGTATTCCCATTCTCTAGTCTGTGGTAATCTCCATGAGCTCTTGCACTCCATATAGACTCTTTTTCAAGAAACCTAAATTTGTTATATGACCAGACAACTTTACCATCTTGATTTACTTCAATTAAACTCTCTCCATCTTGTGAAGAATAATCTGATTTTCTAAACTTGGTCGTACCAATCACATTACCATTACTCAACATCTTGGCAGGCATTGCATTCATTTTGAAGTGCTTTATTTCATTTCCATTCATATCAAATAATAAAACACCAGAGTTTGGAGTAGCTACTAAGTTATATCCGCTACAACACTTTTCTTTTTTATAGATCGTAGTGCCTGTCGGTAATATCATCGGTATTCCCCCCTTAAATATTTATCTACATATACTGCGGCTATCGCTCCATCCGAAGCTGCTACAACAGCTTGTCTTAAAACTGTGTCAGTGCAATCTCCCACTGCAAATAGCCCAGGAATTTTAGTCATCTTTCTATCGTCAACCTCTATAAAATGATTTTCATTGAGTATACCTAAATCTGCAACTATCTCCGTTTGAGGTTCCATTCCAACAAACATAAATATCCCATCTGTTTCCAAGTCTTTTTCTTTTCCTAGAGTAGATAAAGTGATTGAATTTACATATTCTTCTCCTTGAATCTTGGTTAGATATGAATTATAGATTATATCTATTTTAGGATTTCTCAAAACTTGTTTAAAAATATCTTTATCAGCATCCACAACTCCATCAGGATGGATTGAAATTATAGTTACCTTGTTGGCAAATTTTGAAATGTATTCAGCTTCTTCAAGTGCCACATTCCCACTTCCCAGTATATGCACGTCTTTGTCTTTTACAAATTCTGCATCACAAGTTGCACAATAACTTACGCCTCTACCGGAAAACTCTATTTCCCCTTCTATCCCAAGGATTTTCTCTCTGGTTCCAAGAGCTAATATAACCGCTTTAGCTTCAAAAGTACCTCTTCTCTTAGTATGTACTTTGAATACATCTCCATCTTTTTCGACACCTGTTACAGTAGTTTTAATTCGCTCTACATTTTCTATACCAAGAGCATGCACTCTGAACATATCAGATAATTCTATTCCACTTGTCTGTCTTATTCCAGGATAATTTTTAACCATCTCAGTGTCTTTTATTCTTCCACCGAAACTCTTTTTTTCAATTATCAAAGTGTTTAAAAGACCTCTGCCTGCATATACACAAGCGGAAAGCCCAGCTGGCCCTCCGCCTATTATTATCAAATCATACATAATCAAACACCCAATGATTTTGCAAAATCTTCCATACCGTCTAATTTCAAACTTTCTATTAGTCCTTCATCAACTAATCTTGAAAAGTCAGGATCTATTGGCAATTTCAAAGTGTTTTTGATTTCATGTTTTGCTGCTTCAGATTCTATTTTACTTTCTCCATATATATAAGTTACTTCACCACAATGTCCACATTTAAAATATGACATATTTTCAACTAAGCCAAGAATTTTAACATTCATCATTTGTGCCATCTTAACTGCTTTTTCTACTATCATTTGTACTAAATCTTGAGGTGTTGAGACTATTACAACTCCATCAAGCGGTATTGATTGGTACACTGTAAGTTGAACGTCGCTTGTTCCAGGAGGCATATCCACTAATAGATAATCTAACTCTCCCCAATTTACATTTTGATAAAATTGAGAAATTGCAGAACCAACTACCGGTGCTCTCCAAAGAACCGGATCAGTTGTATTTTGAAGTATCAAGTTTACACTCACTAACTTAATGCCTTTGCTTGTAACTGCCGGATTTATATTTTTACCATCACTAAGCACTTTTTCTGAAATACCGAATGCACTTGGAACTGATGGACCTGTTATATCAGCATCAAGAATACCTACTTTATAACCTTGTCTGCTAAGTTCAGACGCCAAACTTTGGCATACAAAACTCTTTCCTACTCCACCTTTTCCACTCACTATTCCTATTGTGTGCTTTACATTTGAATTTTCATTTACTTTAAATTTTTGAATTGCCATTTATTTCTCCTATACTTATTATAATATTTTATTTATAATTAATCAATTTAATTAAATTGTTGCCACTGGATTTTTAGGTGCTTTTTTAATTACTTTTAGTTCACCATCTACATACTCAATTATGTTGAAAGTTGCATTTCTAAGAACTCTATTCGTCCAGAAATTTTTTAAATCTATTTTTTCTACATAATCAAGTATTGCAACAATAGTAACTCCGTGGCTCACTACCAAAATATTTTCATCTTCAGAGTTTAAAATATATTCTTCAAAGAATTTTTCAACTCTATTCATAACATCGTGCAAAGACTCCCCATCAGGTCTTTCATATTTGTGTGGTTCTTTAAAATACGTAGTGTATAGTTCTTCATCATCTTCTTTTAGGGTATAAAAATATCTTCCACTCCAATTCCCAACGTCTATTTCTCTTAGATATGGTGTAGTGATAATTTTATTTTCTGGAGCCACTATCTTAGCAGTATCTTCTGCTCTTTTTAAATCTGAAGAATAAACCTTGTCAAATTTTATATCTTTAGATTTCTCTCTGAGAATTTCTGCCATTTTTATTCCATCTTCAGTGAGTTTAGAGTCCAATATTCCTTGAACTCTATCCATCTTGTTCCATTCAGTCTCCCCATGTCTTGTTAAATATATTTTCAAATATTCTTCTTATCCTCCAAATAACTAGCCAATTTATATGAGCCATCTATTATTTCTCTTGGATAACCCATAAGATTTAAAATTGCTATTGCATTTCTTGATTCAGCTCTACCAATCTTTAACTTATAGTCAAATCTTATATCTTCATCTTCTATCTGCTCTTCAAAATGGTAGTTGGTATACTCTTTTAAAAGTTCTGTAAGTTCTATATCGTGCGTTGCAGCAACAACAGTAGCTGATTTAGCAATATAACTAAGTGTGTTGTAAGCCGCAGATATTCTATCTATTGTATTTGTTCCTTTGAATATCTCATCCAAAATAAGGAGTTTTTTAATTTCAAAACTCTCTATCATTCTCTTTATCGCCTTTGTCTCAGCCATAAAATAACTCATCTTTTCTTCTAAAGAGTCTGATATATCAATCGCAGATTCCACTTTGAAGAAAGAAGTCTTTAATCGCTTAGAATGAGTTAGCCCAAGCGAGTTTGCCAAGATAACGTTTATGCCCAAATTTCTTAAGAAAGTTGATTTACCTGAGGCATTTGAGCCAGTTATCAATATATCTTTATTTGAAAAATCAAAATCTTGAGACACTTGTTCTTCTCCAAGTAGAGGATGTCTTAAACTTTCTGCTTCTAAGATAAAATCTTCTTCAACAAATTCTACAAAATTCAAATTCTTTGCTATCTTGTATGAAACAATTGATGTTAGTGCATTTATATAGCCAAGCTTTTCATATAATTTTAAAAGATCTTCTCTACTCTTGTTTATTTCATCAGCTATTGAATAAAACTTATTTGCCTCATTTAAGAACAACAAGTCAAATATCTTTCTTATCCCCTCAGACTCATCAAATGTTTTAAAATATCTTATGCCTTTAGATTTTTTTTGTATTCTCTTTAGTCTACTGTTAAGTTCATTTATTTCAGCTATTTCTTCTGATAGAGAATCTATTTTATATTTTCCTATTTGTATCCCCAGATTAAATATTGATCTTAAATTTACAATATCTAAAATACTCCCTGCAGTTGCTTTATTAAGTTCTCTATAGATATAAAAATTAGCTAGCAGAACCAAAAATAAAACCATCACTGCAAACATTTTGTCTACAAGTACGGCTAATGCCACAAATACTATCCCAAATCTCATAATACGAGTTGGAAGTTTTAGATTTTTAAACTTTTCATAATCAATACCATTTTTTAATAAATTGGTTAGAGATTTTTTAAAGAAACCCACCTTTGCAAATTCAAACTTGATTTCTTTTGTCAGGTCAGCTTTTTCTTCAAGTTCTACTATTTTATTTCTCAAAACCTCTTGTTCTTTAATAGTATAATGTTGATTTCTCAGCATATTGTATAGAGCTTGAGAACCCATGATTGAATCAGTGTGATTTAATTTTTTATAAAGTCTATAGAATTCCAAATCCTTAAAAGTTATATCATCCACGTCGGACGGATTTTCTTCATATATTTCTTTTAACACATCTTCGGATAATTTTACATCCGTCTCTTCTTTTCCAAACCTACTGTATGTTATATGCATAAGGCTTTTTAAATAGGAACTTTTTTGATATTGCCCAAACAAAAATATAACGGCATATATTAAAACTACCATTCCCAAAATATGATAGGCTCCTTCGTACTGATTCATAAATTCACCTCTTTATTTAAATTTTACCACAGAAACTCGGTTTTTAAAAAAAACAAAAGATTTTTGGCAATAAAAAAAGAGCCAGCTAAGCCAGCTCAAATTTTTAATTATAAATTGAAGTGAGTTTTTAAGTTGTTGATTACAACTGCTCCGATATCATCTTGTGCATCGATTGTAGATCCACCAATGTGAGGAGTTACATAAACTCTATCAAGTTCAAATAATGGTGATTCAACTGGAACGTCCATAGTGTCAAGTCCGCCACTTCCTAATTCGTTAGAAATAGTGTCTAAGTTTGCTCCACCTAATTTACCATTTTTGATATATTTGTAAAGAGCTTCTTCATTTACAATTCCGCCACGTGCAGCATTGATTATGATTGCTCCATCTTTCATTCTAGCCATAGATTCGTCATTGAACATATCCTTTGTATCAGGAGTTAGTGGAACGTGTAGAGTAACTACGTCTGAATTTTCAATAACTTCGTCTAATGTAGTAAGTTTTACATATTCTTGTTTGATGTCTTCTGGTTTTAAGAATGGGTCATAAGCGATAACATTCATATGGAAAACATTAGCGAATTCAGCAACACGTCTACCGATTGCACCAAATCCTATGATGCCCATAGTTTTGTTTCTCATTTCACGACCAATCCATCTATATTTGTTCCAGATTCCGCCCTTAACTTCGTTTTGAGCTTGAACTGTATTTCTATAAAGATCAAGAACTTTTGCAATTACAAGTTCTGCTACTGCGTTTGCATTTTGTCCTGGTGAGTTGAAAATTGGAATGTTCTTTTCGTTAGCATATTCTTTATCTATATGGTTAGTTCCTGTTGAACCTACGAAGATAGCTTTAAGGTTTGTTGCTGCATCTAAAACTTCTTTGTTTATGAATGGGTCAACTCTCATGATAAGAATATCATAAGGAGCTATTATACTTGCAAGTCTTTCACTTGTAGGAAGCATTTCCTTATCTAATTCTATACCTAAATCCTTTAAACCTTCATCAATTACTTCTGACATGTAGTCAACCATTAACGCTTTCATTTTATCTCTCCTTTTTATTTACTATGTATTTATCATTCAATTTTATTGTAACATACCTTATTTTTTATTCAACTCTTTTAACTATCTTTCGAAAACAATTCCACTAATGCTCTTCAATGCATTTTTTCTATCATAATAAATTCTTAAAATGACACATTTATAATATTGTGTTAAAATCATAATCTAAAGCTTTTAAAATTAAATTTAATTTATATTTTAATTACAAGTTTATATAATTTTGAAATTTAGATCTAATTCCAAAACCTTTTAGCATTTTATACATTAGGGTATAAAATTAAAAACATTTATTTTGGAGGATAATTTATCATAACAAGTGCAACATAAATAAACTCATAGCTAATCAGCTGTGTTAATATGTAAGTGACCAAACAAAACATATTAAAAGGAGTGATTAACTATGAGCTATAACCATCTTACCATAGAAGAAAGATCTTGTATTTACCAATTTTTAAATTTAGGAATGAGTATAAGGAAAAATTGCACAAGCACTTAAAAGGTCACCTAGTACAATATCTAGAGAAATTAAAAGAAATTCATCTAAGATAAAAGTTAGTAGGGGAAGTTACACTAAGTACTTTCCGATAAAGGCAAATGATAAATATATTGATAGAAGAAAAGACTGCCATAGAAAAAGTAAATTTTCTAAAGATGTTATTGATTATTTAACTGTAAGGATTAACGAACATTGGTCCCCTGAACAAATATCAAATAGAAACACAAATGAGATTCATGAATTACCATCTACATCAACGATATATAGAATGATACACGCCAAAAAGCTGCCAAAAACTAGTATGAAAAATTTGAGAAGAAAAGCTAAATTTAAAAGGCCAGCAGAAAAAGAGGAAAATTCAATGATAAAGGTAGAACAATTAAGAAAAGACCTAAAGAGATATACAGAAGGCAAGAATTAGGCCACTGGGAAGCAGATACAGTGGAATCAGGCAGATTAGATCATAAAAGGAAAAGTAGATGTTGTTTCGTAACTTTAGCAGAAAGAAAATCTAGATATTATATAGCAATCCTAGTTGAAAATAGAAAGTCGGAAAGCGTAACACCAGCAATAATAAATGCATTAAAAGATTATCCAAAAGAATTAGTAAAAACAATAACCTTTGATAGAGGTAAAGAATTTTCAGAATTTGAGAAAATAGAAAAAGAATTAGGATGCAAAACTTATTTTTGTGATCCCTATTGTGCATGGCAAAAAGGTACAAATGAAAATAGTAACGGACTTTTGAGGGAGTTTTATCCTAAGGGTATGGATTTATCAGAAGTGAATATTGATGAATTAAATTATAACTTAAGTTTAATGAATAATAGACCTAGAAAA
Source organism: Peptoniphilus asaccharolyticus DSM 20463 (assembly GCF_900176115.1). Classification (GTDB taxonomy): domain Bacteria; phylum Bacillota; class Clostridia; order Tissierellales; family Peptoniphilaceae; genus Peptoniphilus; species Peptoniphilus asaccharolyticus. The sequence goes on from NZ_FWWR01000009.1 coordinate 865,450, forward strand.
TGTATAAAATATAAAACACCTAAAGAAGAACTTTTTGGTCTCTTACCATAGGTGTTGCATTTGATTTGACAATTCGTCTGGAGGAAAAAATGAAAATATTAAATAAGGTAACGGTAACTCTTGGGCTTACACTGACGCTATCTACTCAAGTCTTTGCTACTCAAATACAACAACCCACAATTAGTCCATGGGCAATAAAGATAGTTAATAATGCTCAAATGCAAGGTATAATTCCTATATCTCCTGAACAACAAACTAAAGACTACACAATTGTACTTAATAAAAATGAATTGGATTCTTTAAATTCATCTTCTGTAAAGAAACTTGAAAGTTATAACTTAAAGCAAAATAAAAATTTCAAACCAGAAGCCTTAAAAAATAATTTCACTAAAGAAGATGTAATCATAAATATTTACAACTTAGTTGGAAAATATGCAGATGACTCAGGAAATGGTGCTGTAGAATATTTTAAAGCAAATAATTTAATTAAGGGAAATGGTGTTGAACTTGAATTAGACAAAACAGCAACACTTGAACAAGCCATTGCCCTATATACTCGTGCAATTACTGATGTTATTGATGATCAAAACATGGGTGGAAAAGGTGTTTTCTACAAGGTAGAAGCAAATGGAAACACAGTCTACTTATTCGGTTCAATCCACGTTGGTGACTCTGCAATGTATCCAATAGATTCTGATGTAATGAATGCCTTTAATTCTTCAAATGAATTATTTGTAGAAGCTGACATTACAAATTCAGAAAAAGTTATGGCTGCTCAAAGTTCATTAGTAAGCGAGACTCCTTTAACTGAAAAACTTTCACCTGAATTATATTCAAGACTTAAAGCTATAATGGATAAATATCAAATTCCAGAAGAGAATTACAAAAACTTAAAAGTATCTGCATTATACTCTACTATTTCTTCAATTCCTATGTTGACAGAAATGCCTTTAGGTAGTGTAAAAGGTATCGACCAATACTTCTTAGTTAACTCTAAATTAGATAATAAAAAAATTGGTGAAGTTGAATCAATCGAATTCCAATTTGATATGTTAAATAATTTTGGAGATGAAAAGTATATAAAATTAATAGAAGACTTAGTTACTCAAATTGAAAAAGACAACGGAAAAGAATTAGTTAAAGATACTAAAAAAATGCAAAAATATTGGATAGATGGTAATGAAAAAGATTTTGCAAAGATATTCAATGGTTCTGATGAGTTTACAAAACATCTTTTAGTGGATAGAGATCCTAAAATGGCAGAAAAAATTGACGCTATGCTAAAGTCTAAAGAAAAGAAAACTTACTTTGTAGTAGTTGGAAGTGGACACTATGTTCCTGAAAAATCAGTGCTTCACTATCTTAAAGAAAAAGGATACACTATAGAAAATTTAACAGGTAAATAATTTAAAGCCAGCTCATTATTGATGTGTACCCATAAAACTGGACACAATATTTAATTAATTATTAGTGGATGCTAACCTATATTTTGTAGGTGGCATCCATTTTGTTTTTGATTGAATCCTTTCGTTGTTGTAATAGTAAATATATTCCTCTATTGCTTTTGAAAATTCTTCAAAAGAGCTATAACTCTTTTCATAACCATAATAAATTTCATTTTTTAATCTTCCAAAGAATGTCTCCATTATGGAGTTATCATAGCAATTACCTTTTCTTGACATTGATTGTCTTATGCCATGTTTTTTAAGCTCATTTACATAATATTCATGTTGGTATTGCCAACCTTGATCTGAATGTAGTATTAAGTTATCTAGTTTTGGAAATTTGTTAAATGCTTTTTTCAACATATTTGATATCTGATTTAAGTTAGGACTTAAGGATAGGTCGTAAGAGATTATCTCATTGGTATACATATCAAGTATTGGAGATATGTAGCATTTACCCCAAGAGAATTTAAATTCTGACACATCTGTGGTCCATTTTTGTAGAGGTTTATCTGCCTTGAAATATCTATTTATTATATTATTAGCTACTTTACCTACCTTCCCCTTATATGAGTGATATTTTTCCTTAGATCTTTTTCCAAATAGTTTTAGCTCATGCATTATTCTTTGAACTCTTTTTATGATTTATGATATAACCTTGATTTATCAACTCCATATATACTCTTCTTACTCCATATCTTCCTTTGTGGAAGTTAAATATTTGAGTTATTTTATCTGCAATGTGACTATTCTTAATCTTTTATCTTATCAACTTTATTTATTTCAAAATAGTATGTTGATCTTGGCATATCAATAGCTTTTAAAAGATATTTTAGTCTGTATCCTTCTTCTTTGAGTTCTTTGATAATCGCTGCTTTTTCGCCTTGAGTTGCGCAGCGTAACGTTCTTCTCTCAAGGCGATCTCTTTTTTTATTATTTCGTTTTCTGCTTTTATATATTCATTTTCTGCTTTTATATATTCATTTTCTGCTCTAAGTTTTATTAGTTCTTCTCTTTCAGATTCATTAAGTTCTTTTGCTTTATGGATATTTTTATTTTTCATACTTGTATTTTTAGATTTACGACCTCTCTTTTTATTTACAAGACCATTATATCCATAATTTTTATACTTGTTAACCCATGAATAAAGCTGTCCATGATTAATTCCATATTCAACTGCTATAGATGTTATGGAATTTCCAGCTAACACTTTAGATACCATTTCTAATTTCTCATCAGGTGTCCAATTGATATTATTTCCATGTTTTAAAATTTCTGGTCCATGAAGTTCTTCTAACCTAACCCATATTCTAATTGAATCATGAAAGTTTTTTTCGTTGGTCCCTTCAGGTGTATCAGGCCATTTACCATCTCTATACAATTGCACGCTTTCTTTTTTGATTTCATAACTATATTTCATAAAAATAGGCTCTATGTCAAATATTGGGGAGGCTCGTTAACTCGAGTCTCTTTCTTTATGTAAAAATGGGCACATAGACGCTAATAAAGATATCAAAACTAAAATAGCAAAAAACAACTAAAAATAAGCATAGCAAATAAAACCCCTAGGGGTTTTGCAAATTTTCCTGTTTTCCTAATCTCTACTTACATGAAAACATAATTCTTTTTCTAAACAAGTCAAAATTTCTCATACCAAAACAATTTCTTTTTAATGTTTTTATCTTTGTATGAGTTCCTTCAAGAGGTCCATTTGACCAAGAGTAATCAAATGAATTACATATTTCTTCAAACCAGTTATTAAAAGAAGTGATACAAGATTTAAATTCTTTTAATTTTGATTCATCTGCTCTTTTTATCCATTCTCTTAAAGCTTTTTTAGCTCTAGTTTTGTTTGGCTGACTAAGTACATACTGGTACCCACAGGGCACACAGTAGAACAATTCTTTTAACTTGTATGCTTCTTTTAATTCCTTGTTCAGTTCAATCATAAGTGATACTTCATTAGCTTGTTCTGAAGTTAGCTTAGAGGCAGGTTTTGTAATTAAACTCTTACTTCTTTTAAAATATTTCCTAAGCTTTGATGATATATCCTTTTGTATTCTCTTTCTAACATTTTCTAATGCCCAGGATACTTGTCTTATGAAGTGGTACCTATCTATGATATGTATTGCGTTTTTAAAGAATGATTTCTTAACTGATTTAAATGTTTTAGACATATCACTTACAAAAAATTTTACTTCGTTTCTTTCTTTGTTTGGTATCTTTTCAAAGTACCCATACAATGTATTCTTATCTCTTGATGGTAAGATATCTATGATAGAGTGTTTAGATCCATCAAGAAGAGAAGTCTGATACCTGTTATTACCACTATCACCTTTAAATTCGTCTATACATAATACTTCCGATAGCCTATCTCTAGAAGCACTTAAACAATTTAAAATTCTTAATACTGTGTTTGAAGAAACATTATACCTATTAGCAATAGAAGATATAGAATACACCTCATCAAACTCAGAAACAATAGCAAAAACAAGTCTATTGGTCATAGTATGACCTTTGGCAATAAAATCAAGATTCCTCTCAAAACGAGAACCACAAGACTTACAATCATATCTAGTTTTCTTTAAGAAAATCAAAGATTTCTTACCTCGGATGTGAGTATCCCTAATCTTTTGAATTCTATGATCATGAACCCAAATCTTTTTAGAACCACAATGAGGACAAATAGACATCTTAGAAACAGAAGCGTGAACATTAACAAAATTATTACTCTCATCAACACTATCAAAAACTACATCTTTAAAACCAAACAAATTCATGATATTATTATTTTGCACTTATATGCACCTCCAAGCTTTGTTGTTGCTTAAAGTTTAGGACTAAAAGCGTATAAGTGCAATTTTTTTGCAGATAATTTATCATAACAAGTGCAACATAAATAAACTCATAGCTAATCAGCTGTGTTAATATGTAAGTGACCAACAAAACATATTAAAAGGAGTGATTAACTATGAGCTATAACCATCTTACCATAGAAGAAAGATCTTGATTTACCAATTTTTAAATTTAGGAATGAGTATAAGGAAAATTGCACAAGCACTTAAAAGGTCACCTAGTACAATATCTAGAGAAATTAAAAGAAATTCATCTAAGATAAAAGTTAGTAGGGGAAGTTACACTAAGTACTTTCCGATAAAGGCAAATGATAAATATATTGATAGAAGAAAAGACTGCCATAGAAAAAGTAATTTTCTAAAGATGTTATTGATTATTTAACTGTAAAGATTAACGAACATTGGTCCCCTGAACAAATATCAAATAGAAACACAAATGAGATTCATGAATTACCATCTACATCAACGATATATAGAATGATACACGCCAAAAAGCTGCCAAAAACTAGTATGAAAAATTTGAGAAGAAAAGCTAAATTTAAAAGGCCAGCAGAAAAAAGAGGAAAATTCAATGATAAAGGTAGAACAATTAAGAAAAGACCTAAAGAGATATACAGAAGGCAAGAATTAGGCCACTGGGAAGCAGATACAGTGGAATCAGGCAGATTAGATCATAAAAGGAAAAGTAGATGTTGTTTCGTAACTTTAGCAGAAAGAAAATCTAGATATTATATAGCAATCCTAGTTGAAAATAGAAAGTCGGAAAGCGTAACACCAGCAATAATAAATGCATTAAAAGATTATCCAAAAGAATTAGTAAAAACAATAACCTTTGATAGAGGTAAAGAATTTTCAGAATTTGAGAAAATAGAAAAAGAATTAGGATGCAAAACTTATTTTTGTGATCCCTATTGTGCATGGCAAAAAGGTACAAATGAAAATAGTAACGGACTTTTGAGGGAGTTTTATCCTAAGGGTATGGATTTATCAGAAGTGAATATTGATGAATTAAATTATAACTTAAGTTTAATGAATAATAGACCTAGAAAATGTATAAAATATAAAACACCTAAAGAAGAACTTTTTGGTCTCTTACCATAGGTGTTGCATTTGATTTGACAATTCGTCCATAAAAATATCTGTTAGGGATTTACTCCCCAACAGATATTATAGAGCCTAAAAATACCCTCCTTACTGGTTTGTCCAGTAAAGAGGGTACATATCACCACTTGATTTACTGTTTTTGTGTTTTAAATTTATTTTTCAAAGTATTGGTTGATATTATCAAATGTTTTATCTCCCAACTTCCATATTCCTGAATAAGGTTGTTCTAAATAATTAACCCCATCTTTTTTGTAAACATAGGCTACGCTTTCGCCATACCCTGTTCCCTTATGTGTAAAATAAATTCCTATATACTCATCTACATTTGTTGGTGCGTCATTTATACTATCTTTCTTTGTGATTTTAGAATCATTTACCAAATCATCTATTATTGACTTAATTTCATCTTGCTTTGTAATTGAAACCTTATTTTCAGTATCACTATCTACAAGTTTTATTTCAGTAACATTTTGTGGCATAGGTAGTACAATCTTTTTATTTGAAGTACAAGCTGTTACTAGTGCTATTAAAAATAGTAATCCTAAAATTTTATAATATCTCTTCACAATTGCCTCCTAAATCTAATTTTAATATGTATTCTTATCATTTTAAAACCATGGTATCACTTTACAATACAGTTCATATTCTTTTCCGTAAAGTTCAAGCAACCATTTCTCCTCGGTAAATTTAACTAGTATGGTTAAATAAAAATAAAATATAAAACTCAATCCAATAAGCCAAATATCTCTTCCTAAAAATAAAACTCCATTGCAGATAAAGAGCCATGCAGAATATATCGGATTTCTAACATATGCATAAATCCCTTCAGTTACCAATCTATTCTCTCTTATTCCCTTTACTATTTTAGACTTAAACACTTATAACATACATAACAACTCCTATTGCGAGTGATATAACGCCTATTGCAATTAAAATGATATCCCATTCTTTTGGCAAAGGAGTATTTAATATTTTATTTGCCTATAGATATCTCCCTAAAATTGTAATTAGCACTATACTCAACACATAAATAGGCTCAACACCTGTAACAGCTTGTCAAGGACTTTCTAATCATTTTTAGGTTTTTTATCTTTTTCTCGCTCCATTTCTCTAAGCATTATCCTTTTCAATTTATCTTGCATAGTTTCAGTCACATTTTCATTAAAATGGACAATAACCTCATAAGTTACTTTTCCAATCTTCTTTATGGTCTTTGTTCCTGTATTATGTTCATTTTTATTTTCGTGCATTTTGTTTCCCTCCTGTTTACTACAATAAAAAAGAAGTAAATCAACCTTTTTAGGCTTATCTACTTCTATTGGAATCGATATTTATATTCAGCTTTTTACAAGTTTATTTACTTATCTAATAATTTTTTCAATTCTTCTTTACTCGGTAACACCGTACTATACTTACTCGCAAATATCTGACTGTTATTCTCCGACAAAGTCATTTCTACTAAAGATTGTTTTTTATCTTTACATAAAACAATGCCTATTTTTGTATTTTCATCATCCAGTTTAACATTTCTGTCATAATAATTTACATACATTTGCATTTGATCTATATCCTGATGTTTTATCTCACCTATCTTTAAATCGAATAATACGAAACACTTCAGCAGTCTATTGTAAAATACCAAATCGACAAAAAATGTTCTTCATCATAAGTAAAACGTTCTTGTCGTCCTACAAAGGCAAAACCCTTTCCAAACTCAAGCAAAAACTTTTGTAAATTGTCTATTATCCTACTTTCAAACTCCGTTTCGGAATATACTGCAAGCTCCGGAAAACCTAAAAATTCAAACACATACGGATCTTTTAGCAAATCTTTTCCACTCGATATTATTTGTCCTTTAACATACAATTCTTTTTCTTTATCGTAACTTAATACTAAACGCTCATATAGAGAACTATCAAACTGCCTTTTCAACTCTGTTAAGCTCCAGTCATTTTTATAAGACTCAATTTCGTAGAAAAGACGTTCCTCTTTATTTTCTATTCTCATTAGTTGCAACTAGTGTGACCAACTAAGAAAAAACTGTCTTCCGGTAACTGTTACAAGCATATTTTCTAATTGGTCAGAAGGTGTCTGACCAATTGAATCTTTGGCATATACACTATAAAATTTTCTCATCTGCTTTAAATTAGTTACTGAAAAACCCTTACCAAATTCTTTGGTTAAATAACCTGATAATTCTTCAAGTAAATACTTACCATATTCTGCCCTATCTTCCCCATTTTGTTCTTCCTCTATAATCATTCTTCCTATTTCAAAGTAAGTATATACCATAGAAAGATTTATTGCTGTTCTTGTGTTGTTTCTTGCTTCTGTGAGAGCATTGGCAACTTTAGTTAAAAATATCTATCAATCATCTTCATTATTTCACCTCGATTTCTTCTCATTTTATTTCATTATTCAAAATCCATTCTGTTCACAGACATCTTCATCATACTATCGCCTATTCTTGCAAGTAAACGATGAGAAAAACGAATATTAGGACTTTTCATATCATAATAGCCTAACATATATCCTTTCGATGTGACTTTAATATTTTCTGACCAGTTTAATTCTTCCTTTGAATTGTTTAGATAGAATAAACCATCTACATCCTTGATGCCCATATTTTTCAGTACCTTTAACATCATCAGTTTCAACCCAAATTTGCCTACACTGTCAAAGACCAAAGAGCCTTTAGAATATCTTTTTGAAAGTTCCAAGACTAATGCCTTAACCTCATCTTTCTTAAAATAATGAAACACCCCTGCTGCAAAGAAAATGACTCCATTAGTTCCATCCACTGCATCCATCCATGAATAATCTTTTAAATCACAGGCAATATTTGTTTCCCTTTCATGTTTTGAAGTAAGCTGATTACGAATCTCTATAACATCAGGAAAGTCTATATTAACAATGTTACAACTTCCATTATCACAAGCCTTTCCCGTTTCATCCAATCCACAACCGAGATTTACAATCGTAGCTTTCGGATATTTCTTTAAATATTCTTTTATTTCCCACATAATATCCAGTTGACGCATTGCCGCTTCAAGAGAACCGAATTCATATAAAAAGGACTTGTTCTTTTTCTCTAATTCAGAAAAATCATAATCCAATCTATCACATAATTTTTTTGCGAAAACATCTGTATAAAGTTTAGGGAATTTATCAGAACACATTTTTCTTCCATAAAGTGGGACAATCAATGTTTCCTGAACGGTATTTTTTTCTATTTTTATCTTTTCCATATAGCTGACCTCCTGACTTTTCAATTCGCTACGCACTGCGTAGCTTTTTGAATAAGTCTTATATTCTTTTATATTTTTCTACTCCGCCTTCAGCTTTTCCGATGTGTTCCACATTTTTTACAAGTCCCTTATTTACATTTTCATAAAACCATCTGCCAATCAATGCCGGAGGTGTTGCGATTAACTCTCTCAAAACAAATTCTTTGTCCTTTGGTAAAGAGCTAATTTTGTTTAATAAGGTAGTATATAGGTCAGCATAGCTTGTATTTTCTTGTAAACTACTACACTTACAATATTCAGTAACGCTTGGGAAACCTCCCTCTATTGCTTTTTTAGCTAATATTTCAAGTTCTTCATCGGTTACAGTAAATTGAATTCGCATTTATATATCCTCTCCTTATAACTGAGTTTATTACCATATCATTATCATTTTATCATAAATACGATATTTTTTCCATACTGCAATTTTAAGCCCTATTTTACACTTAGCTATAGTCTCATATCTATTTTATGATTAACGCTCTAAAAACACCTTTCCACCGTCTTATGCGAAGTCTACAAGTGTTCACCCTTGTCATAATCTTCAAAGGTATATACTTTTGATTTACTGTTTTCCTTTAATTTCCCTTTGTCCTGTTCATACCAATGAACTAAGGTCGCATAATGGTCTTTGTAGTTTCTTCCTGTACTTTGCATATAGGTTGACAGCTTCTCTATCATTTTATCCCTATGACCTTGCATTTTATCCTTTAATTTTCCATATTCTTCATCAGTTAAGGAAACATTTTTATATTCTCCATAAAGGGAGGGGGATATTTTTTCTTTCTCCCCCTCTTTTTCTAATTCTATATCTATCTCTTTCTCTATCTCTATCTCTCCGTTGCAGTTTTGTTGCAAAAGGTTGCAAGATGTTGCACCAGTGCCAGATTGCAATGCTTTTTGTCCTCTTGATTTCCTAGAACGCCTTGTAGAAGCTGTTTCTGAACCTATTAGACTTGGAATTTCTGTTAAAAAATACTCGTCATTTTCTGTGATTATCTCCATCAATCCTTGTGCTACAAGATAATTTACTGTAACCATTACATCATCTTCCGTTTCATCAATCGTTAATGCAAGCTCCTTGATAAAGTCTGTTTCTACTCCGTCATAATACAGCTTCCCACTATCTTTTAAGCTAAGTAAAAGCAATTTGAGGTAAATGATTGTATAGGTATCTCCTCCTGATATTTTTCTTAGCCTTTTGATTCTCTTATCTGTAAAAAAATCTTCTTTTAGCTTTATGTAGTAATATTTTTTATTATCGCTCATTTGCTTACCTTTCCTTTCTGCTTACTAAATACAGCTTTCCCTCTTCTTTTTTCAAAAATTTTTTCTCTATCAGCTCTACTAATTCGTGGTTTAATACTCCAAGCATCCTTAATACTGATTTATAGTTAGCTATTAAGTCTTTTTCATCTGCTCTCATTGCTAAATGAAAATATACAGCTTGTGTATATAGGTTGATGTCTAATAAGTCATCTGTATTTGTTATTTCAAATAAATCTTGTAATGTTGTATTATTCATCTTTTTTCCTTATATAATGTATTTAGGTTGTTAAAGGTAACCTATAATCCTTTATCGACTAAATATTATTCAGGTTTGCTGTATAATATTGTTATTAGATAGAGTGTACTCGTTTTCTCCTTGAGATTTAATCTCGTAATTGAAAGAGTGAGTCCTCTAATCTTTTAACTGTTTACGAATAAGTTAGATGTTGACCCTCTTAGGGTACTTCGTATTTAGCATAAGGCAGTAACGTTATTAGATTTTGAGGTGTCTATCTAAAATACTTTTTTGTGAGGTTTCAAATGTTTTATTTAGGTATTGATATTGGTAAAAATACTCATGTTGCTTCATTAGTTGATGATAAGAAAAAAGTTATTTTTAAAGCTTTTTCTTTTTCAAATTCCATTTATGGTGCTGAGAGTTTAATCCTTAAACTAGAAGCTTTCAAAAATGAACTTGAAATTGGCATGGAGGCTACTGGTCATTATTGGTTATCTCTATACTCATATCTTGCCCAAAAAAACTTTACTGTTCGTGTTATCAATCCAATCCAAACTGATGGTTGGAGACAAGGTATCGAAATCAGAAAGAGAAAAACTGATATTATTGATTCTCTTTTAATAGCCGATCTTCTTCGCTATGGTGATTTTGTTGAAACTTCTCTTTCTAATGAGGACTATTTGTCTTTGAGAAATCTTTCTAGATTCAGATCTTATCTTGTATCATCAATTGGTGATCTTAAAAGAAAGACTATTGCTCTTTTAGACCAAGTTTTCCCTGAATATGCTTCTTCTTTTAGCAATATTTTTGGTAAGACTTCTAAAGAAATTCTTTCAAATTTCTCTACTCCTTTAGACTTTGAAGATATCAGTTCTGAAGATTTACAATATTTTTTAGACAATGTTTCTCGAAAGAAGTATGCTTCTAGAAAACTTGAAGAACTTTCTAAGAAAGCTTCTAAATCTTTTGGCATTAATTTCTGCATGGATTCTTTTAGACTTCAAATTAAAATGCTTATAGGGCAAATTTCTTTTATTCAAAATCAAGTTTTAGATGTTGAAAAAGAAATTGAAATTTTACTTGAAAAACTCAATTCTCCAATTAATACCATTCCTGGTATTGGTTCTGTTAATGCTGCTACTATATTAGGTGAGATTGGAGATATTAAAAGATTTTCTAATCCTTCTAAGCTTGTCGCTTATGCTGGTTTGGATGCTAGTGTTTCTCAGTCTGGAGAATATGAATCTACTTACAATCATATGAGTAAAAGAGGTTCTCCTTACTTAAGGCGTGCTCTTTTTCAATCCGCTCTTAGAGCTGAATTTTGTGACCCAGTTTTTTCTGATTATTATCAGAAGAAAATCAGTGAAGGCAAACATCATTTAGTTGCTACAAACGCTGTTGCTAGAAAGCTTTGTCATACTATTTTTGCTGTTTTAACTAAAAATGAACCATATCAACAACAAAGTTAGTTTTTGCTTAATTATGAATTAATTTTTGAAAAAGGTTCTGTAAATGACGAGCTTTGCTCGGGCATAGCCTTTATCATTTACAGGTTCTTTTGAGAAAATTACTATTTAAAAGGAAAAAACTTTGCTAACCCTATTTTTAATCTTAAACTTTAGGGTACTTTTTCATGCTTATTTTTATTCAGTTTTTATCAATATCATTACTTATATTTTCTTTGTTTCACCTCTTGACTTTTAATAGTTAGTCTTTCTTCAATAAAAAAAGACGATAGCTTTTTCTTCTACCGTCTGATTTTGCTATATATTAAGTTTTATTAACTTCACAAGCTTGGATTTGTAGCTTTCTTGTCGTCATTCGTTCCATTTCCATAATGAATAGTATTTATTTACTGAAAATTCAACATAATTCACACTTTCTGCTTGTGTAAATTCGATTATTGCACCTAATCTATCCTTTTCATAATAACCTTCACCTTCCATATATTTATTTAATAAATCATTGGCATTATTTGGTTTTGCAATAATTACCTTTGGATATTCTTGTATTTTTACATATTCAGTGTCTGTAAATGTGATTTTATATAACCCTGTAACAACTGAAAATGGGTTTTCCACATTAAATTTACTTAAAGAAATAAAGATTGCTATTCCCAGTAATACAAGCAAAAATGCTATTATAAATATTGTTTTTTTTATGTGTTTTTTCATCTTTTACATCTCAAACTCATCCTCAAAATTCAAATCTATATTTGCCTATTTTTTTATTATACCACTTCAAGCCTTTTTTTCTACCTCTCCTCTCCCTTATATTTTTCTTTTGCCTTTTGTTTGTACTGCCCCTTTCTTTCCTCTTGCTCTTGAAATTTTTTAAGTTGTGCAATCACGCTTGGTTTATCTCCTCTCTTAATTGCCTTGTCTATCTCTATGGATAAATCTATTCCATACTCGTCATTGACAATCTTTACTGCATATTTGATATGATCTATCTGCTTAAATTCATCTTGTACTTTAGCTTTATCTTCGCTTAAGTCTTGTATCTCTTTTTCAAGGCTTGATATTTCTTTTTGCCAATCATTTAATTTTATGGCTGATGTCCCGGTAAACTTTTCTATGGTCTTTCTTGCTCTTAGGTATCTGTCTATTTCCTTTTTATGAGAATTATAATATTCTTCTTTGCTTGCTCCAGCTATTTTACTGAAAATTGAATTGTCAGCTCCTTTGTATAAGCCTGTGATTTCTTCTTTTTCGTTCCTTTTCATTTGCCAGTTTTTCTAATTTTTTGCCTTGATTTTGTAATTGTTTCAGCTTTACATCGCACTTTTCTCTTTCTTCCTGAAGTTCAAAAATTTGTTCCTGTACTTTCTGTAATGTGTTTTCTTTCTTCATTTTTAATTCCTCCATTTTGGTATCTGCTTGTTTCCATAAAGAAAGGTTAAGCACCTTTTTTTGACACTTAACCTTTCCAAGTTTTTAGACTTTATCTTCTAAAATCTTTCTCAGTTTTTCTAAAATTCTGTCCCTCCTCCCGCTGATTGCTTGATGTGTAACTTTCTCTCTTCTGCTGATTGACCTTAGACTTTCTTCTCTGTAGAAGATGGCTTCCATTAACTCTCGTTCTTCTTTTGAAAGAGTATTTAATGCTCTATGAAGTTCTTCAATTCGCATTTTTACTTCTACAATTTTTTTAAGTCTATTTTTTCATCTATGATGTTATCTACAAAGTGTCCGTCATAATCAAAAGACGAAAAAGGTAATACCCAGTGTTCTCTATCTTTCTTGTGAAGATACTTTTCATGCTCTGTTATCTTCCAGTAGGCTTTGTAGACTTCTTCACTTACAGGTATTGCTTTGCCTTTTAAATAAAGGTAATATTCTTTCTTAGCCATCGTATTATCCTCCTTTTTAAGTTCTCTGTTTTGCTTTTTGAGAATAAAAAAGGAGAACTTCTACACTTTGGCGTAAAATGTCCTCTCGGCTTAAAAACTAATGTCTTATATAATTTCCTATTTTGTTGTGTATGACAAAGTATTATTGCTATGTTTAAGCAATTCCAAGCATAAAAAAGGATAAATGTATCTTATATGAATAACCGAATTTAATGTTCCCATTATTTATCCCTCCATTGCTTAGTTACATATTTTTTCCCTCCTAATAAATATTCTGTAAACCTTAAATATTATCTTTTTGAAGCTTATAACAAGTAAGTTTCATTTTACAAACTATAAAAACAGCCAAAGCAAATGACAATACATCAGAAACAGGTTGCAATAAATATATTCCCAACTTCCCATATAAATTAGTAAGTAAATATAAAAGAGGGATGTAGAAAATACCTTGCCTTGAAATCGAAATTATCAACGACCAAAAATATTTCCCTATGTTTTGCATCAACATACTACTTATCGCATAATAGGCTAACAACGGAATTGTTATACATTGCATTCTAAGTATTTGCACTCCTATAGAAATAACTTCACTATCTTTAGACATTGCAATAACAAAATGTTCCGAAAAAATATATAGCACCACTGCTGATATAATCAAAAATATAGTTCCAACAACAACTGTCAAATTAAATGCTGATCTAACTCTGCCATATTTTTTTGCACCATAATTCATTGCACAAATAGGTTGAAACCCTTGCCCCCATCCAATCATAATCATATAAGCTATGGCAACTATTCTTGAACTAACGGTTAAAGCTGCAATAATACTATCCCCGAAGCTTGCTGCAACTCTATTCAATAAAATGAGGGAAACACTTGTAATTGCTTGCCTTGAAAAATTAGGCATTCCTCCTACAAGAATATGGTATATGCGTTCTTTACTACATTTGACATTTTTCAAAGAAACAGGAATATTACCATTTCTTTTCGCCAACATAGTAAGTGAAATACAAGCAATTATTTGCCCTGTCAAAGTTGCATATCCAGATCCAACAAACCCGAATTTTAATATAAACATAAATACAGGATCAAGAACCATATTGCTGAACATTCCTAAAAGTAAACCTATCATTCCATCTTTTACATTTCCACAAAGTCGTAATTGATTATAAATAGTAATTGAATACAGACTAAATGGAACGCTTATTATAATCACCTTTAAATACTGAGTAGTAAATTTAAATAAGTTAACAGAAGCATTCCCACCAATGAACTTTGTCAAGTCAGATATAAAAATCCATGACATTATAGCTATTAAAAATCCACTTATAATAGAAAATACTATTCCGATTGAAGAAATAATTATTGCCTCTTCCTCATCTTGTTCTCCAAGTTTTTTAGACATAATATTCCCACTGCCATATCCAAACCAAAAACCAATAGCCTGAATAATACTCACGAAGCTAAAAACAACACCAATAGCAGCTGTCATCGATTTATCATTTAAAAGTCCGACAAAGAATGTGTCTGTCAAATTATAAATAACCATAATTAGCATACCAACAATTGTTGGAACAGACATTTTTACTATCAGAGGTAAAAGTGGTTCACTTAAAATCTTTTGCCTTCTCAATTCTTTTTGATCTATTTGATTTTTTGATTTCATATTAAAAGCCTTTGACCTCGCCGGTATTACCATCTACTTGTATGGTATCTCCATCTTTGAATTTGGTAGTTGCAAAACCAACTCCAAGAACTGCCGGTATATTATATTCTCTTGCAACAATTGCAGCATGGCTTAAAGCAGAACCTGTATCTGCCACAACAGCACTTGCCAGCTTAAATAATGGAGTCCACTCAGGATCTGTAAGATGACAAACTAATATATCTCCTTTTTTCATTTTATAAAATTCTTTGGAACTATTTATCAGGCACACCTTTCCAACTGCAATACCAGTGCTTCCGCTTACTCCTTTTAAGACATCACCATCCGTTTTAAAAATCAATAACTTTGAAGCTTCCCATACTTTCACTGCTAAAGGAAATTTTTCGTTTCTCCTATTTATTTTTTCCTTATCTGATTCATTTAAATTACCTCTGTTAATTGCTTTAAGTAATTCTTTATGAAAAAGATTAGCCACTCCTATTTCTATGTTTTCATCACCCAAGAGTATAAAGTTAATTCTTTTAACACACTTTCTGACATAATAAAATAGTGTTTCCCACAAATATTGACTTTCTTCACGAACCACATGAAAATATCTAAAATATTTTATCTGTTTTTCTATATCCTGATACTTTTTACCATAGATTCCCTCTATACTCTCCATAAGCTTAGAAAAATCCTTTGTATCTTTACTTTCATTACTATTTTCATTTAATATAGGTCGTAATATATTTGTTAGCCTATCAGGATCTTCGAGAAATGTTTTTGCAGATAAACAATAACAGTTATAATCAGATTTAAAGCCATTATCTTTCATAAACTCATCTGATATATTCTTAAAATCATTATACTTTTTATATAATTCCTTAAAATTATCTCCGGAAATTATCGCTCTTTTTAAAACTTCATTTTTTCTTATCTCACAAGCCATTGTATAGACATCATTTGTAATCACCGATGTTTTATTATCTAAGTCCCAATAAAAATCAAACGATGAGTAATTGCTATTTACTTTTTTTATTATTTTGGTAAATTTCTTGCTATTTAATACTGATGGAAATAAGGCATACTTAAATCTATCATAAGCAAGCTTTTGCAAAAGAGCATAACTTTCTTCTAAAAAATTTCCACACTCCGTTAATGTCATATTTTCAAAATTTAAGTGCCCCATTTCTTCTATTTCAGTTTCATATATATTCATAAAATCTTTGCACTTCTTATAACAGAACTCAAAATCTTTCATGTTCTTTAAGATATTAAAAATTTTGAAAATATTCTTTCCAATTCGCTTTCCTTCATCAGAAAAAGTTTGTATACCATCATCATCTATAATTGGATTTCTTGGTAAAATAATCCCACCTTCTGATAAAATGTTTAATTTCTGATCATTGATTGCCATCAAATAATCGAAATCAAGGACTCTATATGCAGAAGGCATTTTTTCTAATAAGAATGACATTACTTCTCGTGTATCCTTTTTGATTTTTTTATCCTTTGTGTACTTCTCTATTAAATCATTGCCAGTTATATCATTTTCAGAATTTTTTAATGTGGTAATCGCTCTCGCCTGTAAAATATATACAATATCATTTTTGATTGCCCATTCAATATCCATAGGCATGCGATAGTGTTTTTCAATCTCTAAACCACACTTCATAAGTTCAAGTATTTCTCTATCATTTAATGCACGAGTTTTTCTTTTATCAGAGCTTACTGCTACTTCAACAGTTTCCTTATCCCCATATATAATCTGTGTTTCCTTGCTTCCAATATTTACTTGGGCTATTTTCCCTAATTTGTCAATAATGTAACTATCAGCTGTAACTCTTCCACTTACAACGCTTTCTCCTAATCCAAAGCTTGCATTTATTTGCATTTCATTTTCTTTTTTGTTTACTGGATTTACGGTAAATAAAACTCCTGATTTTTCACTCTCTATCATTTCTTGAATAACAACTGCAATAGAAACTGAAGTTTGAGCATAACCTTGATGAAATCTATAACTTACAGCTCTATTCCCCCAAAGTGAAGCATAACAATTACGCACTGCATTCAATACACTTTCAATACCTTGAACATTTAAATAAGTTTCTTGTTGCCCTGCAAAACTGGCATCTGGCAAATCTTCTGCCGTTGCTGAAGAACGCACTGCAACTCTTGTATTATTTCCAAGATTAAAATATTTTTCTCTTATTGCATTCTCTAACCTTTCAGGAAATTTTCCAGACTTTATCTTTCCTCTAAAATGCTCAGCTTCATTTAGAAGATTTCTTTCATCATCTACTGATTTTTTAATTCCATTTTCAATGAGAATATCAATCCCATTTACTTTTAAAAAATCTCTATATGCGTCTGCTGTTATAACAAATCCACTTGGAACATTTATTTTAGCAGAAGTCATTTCTCCAAGATTAGCACCCTTACCTCCAGCAACTAATACATCTTCCTTTTTTATCTCATTAAAATCCAGAATCATTGCTATCACTTTCCCTTATACAATTAAATTTCTATATATTTAAAAACAATGCTTTGTATATAAATATTAAGCACTTCTTCAAAGGTATCTTTATTAAAATGGAAATAATTTGAACATAGAACGTAGCTGCCAACAAAGGCATTTGATAAGCCTTGCTTATCTACGCTTTTTACTACATTATTTTTGTACCAATAATCTATTAACCTATCCAAAAAATCACCATATAGATTTTCTACTCTATTCACTTTCTTTGAATCTTGACTTGCAAATATTCTAAATGCCTCTTGATAAATTGGCTGAGTTTTAATTTTCTCAGTCATATCTATCGAATACTTATAAATTACCTCTGAAAGGAATTTTTTAGGATTCGTGAGTGAATTTGAAAATTCTCTTTCAATGTTTTCCAATTTTTGTATTGACCTATATGCTATTAAATCGATGATAAGAGATTCTTTGTCTTTCCAAAAATTATAGAAACTTCCTTGTGCTATCCCTACTCTTTTTGTCAATTCCGAAATACTAAGTGATTTTGTACCTTTATCATGAAATAAATCAAGAGCAGTTTCCATAATACTTTCTTTGATTTTTATCTTTTCTTCTTCTGTAAATGCCTTTGCCATTTTTAACCTCCAAACTTCTCAAACCAATCTGTGAATTTTCCGTTTTTTATTCATAGATATTATAACGCCCGCAAATTTAAAGGTCAATGAATATTTTGTTTTATATTCATTGACCTTGGATATATTATTCAGTTAAAAAACTCTACATTTCACATAAGGGTATCCCCACTCTTTTCAAAACCTTTAATTTCTCTTGCTTCTTCTGTTCTCTCCTTTCCTTATACCTTTCCTTATACCTTTCCTCATATTCTTGTTGTTTCCCATTTGCTTTTCGTTTCAGGTAATTTTGATGAAGCCTGTCCTTTCTCTCATTGATTTTTCTTTCTTCTTCCTCAAATTTTTGTTTTTCTTCGGTCAATTCTTCTTTTGGCGGTTCATAATTTCCGATAAAGTTAAAATATATCTCTATCTTCTGTTTTGAGTTTTGACTGCCTTTCCTATCCCTTTCGTGAATGATAATCTTCTCTACAAACTCATTTATCATAGTATTTGTAAGTTCATCAAAGTTTTCATAGCGACTGATAAGAGATATGAATTTTCTTGCTCTGTCTGTTTCTTTTTCATATCTTGATACCTGTTGCTCTAACTCCTTAATTTCTGTGCTTAAAGCTCTTTGCTCTGTTTCGTATTGGCTATTAAGTATCTCATATCTACTGCTTGGTATTTTTTCAAGTATCATATCCTCGTAAATACGACACATAAGCCTTTCTAACTCTTGTATTCTTGCCTTATTATCAATCAGTCTTGCTCTTTGCCTTTCTATCTCCACCTTTTCCTTTTCTTCCATTTCATTTTGAATGGAACGGATAAAGGCTTCATTATCTTCATCAAGGTATTTTTTAATATCTTTTAGTGTGTCTTGTATTAAATTTAAGACTACTTCCGCTTTTATTCTGTGTGCTGATGGACAAAGCATGCCACAAGGTGTTTTAGTATAGGCACTGCAAGTGTAATAGGGTATATTTTTGTAATTGCTTGTTCTATGAACATACATTTTACTTCCACAATCTGCACAATACATCAGTCCTGTGAGTGGGTGATATTCTCCCCAACCGTCAGGATACCTTTTTACATTTCCTCTTATCCTTTGCACATTGTCAAAGGTTTCTTGATCTATAATTGGCTCGTGTGTATTTTCAAAAATAAGCCAGTTATCCTCGGATACATATTTGCTTTTCTTGTCCTTGAAGTGTTTTCTTGTTTTGAAATTGACTGTATGTCCCAAGTATTCCTGTTTCTTTAAAATGCTTGCTATGGTTGAGCTGCACCAACGATAGGGATGTTCAAAGTTTTTGCTTTGATATAGTCCATAGCCTAATTTCTGTTGATGATAGGCTGGTATATCTACTTTTTCACTCTCCAATATCTTTGCTATTCGATACGGACCATTGCCTTGCATGGTCAGGTTAAATATTCGCCTTACTATCTCTGCTGCTTTTTCATCTACTATCCACTTGTTTTTATCTTTTTCATCTTTGATATAGCCATAAGGCGGTGTACTTGCAGTATGTTTCCCACTTTCGCCTTTTGACCTGAAAGTCGATTGGATTTTTCTTGATGTATCTCTTGCATACCATTCGTTCATGATATTTCTAAAAGGGGTAAAATCATCTTCTCTGTAAAAACTATCTACATTGTCATTGATAGCGATTAGTCTTACGCCCTTTTGTCTTAGTATCTCCATACATTGACCGACTTTGAGATAATCTCTGCCAAGTCTGCTCATATCTTTTACAATGATACAACCAATATTTCCTTGATTGACTCCGTTCATCATTGCCATAAATCCCGGTCTGTCAAACTGCGTTCCACTGATTCCATCATCTGTAAAGTGAATGATGTTTGACAAATTATTTTTGCTTGCGTATTCTTCCAATATTTTTTTCTGATTGATGATAGAGTTACTCTCTCCTTGCAGTTCATCATCACGACTTAATCTCTCATAGAGTGCTGTTATCTTTTCAAAATTCCTCATTTTTACCCCCTTTCTCTTAATTTTTCAATAAAAAAAGAATTAAGAAGTACATATTTCACTAAAATAGTGATTAAGTGTTCTCCTTAATTCTATTACTCCTGTTAACAATAAATTTTTTTGCATAAAAATATCTGTTGGGGAGTAAATCCCTAACAGATATTTTTATGCAGACGAATTGTCAAATCAAATGCAACACCTATGGTAAGAGACCAAAAAGTTCTTCTTTAGGTGTTTTATATTTTATACATTTTCTAGGTCTATTATTCATTAAACTTAAGTTATAATTTAATTCATCAATATTCACTTCTGATAAATCCATACCCTTAGGATAAAACTCCCTCAAAAGTCCGTTACTATTTTCATTTGTACCTTTTTGCCATGCACAATAGGGATCACAAAAATAAGTTTTGCATCCTAATTCTTTTTCTATTTTCTCAAATTCTGAAAATTCTTTACCTCTATCAAAGGTTATTGTTTTTACTAATTCTTTTGGATAATCTTTTAATGCATTTATTATTGCTGGTGTTACGCTTTCCGACTTTCTATTTTCAACTAGGATTGCTATATAATATCTAGATTTTCTTTCTTGCTAAAGTTACGAAACAACATCTACTTTTCCTTTTATTGATCTAATCTGCCTGATTCCACTGTATCTGCTTCCCAGTGGCCTAATTCTTGCCTTCTGTATATCTCTTTAGGTCTTTTCTTAATTGTTCTACCTTTATCATTGAATTTTCCTCTTTTTTCTGCTGGCCTTTTAAATTTAGCTTTTCTTCTCAAATTTTTCATACTAGTTTTTGGCAGCTTTTTGGCGTGTATCATTCTATATATCGTTGATGTAGATGGTAATTCATGAATCTCATTTGTGTTTCTATTTGATATTTGTTCAGGGGACCAATGTTCGTTAATCTTTACAGTTAAATAATCAATAACATCTTTAGAAAATTTACTTTTTCTATGGCAGTCTTTTCTTCTATCAATATATTTATCATTTGCCTTTATCGGAAAGTACTTAGTGCAACTTCCCCTACTAACTTTTATCTTAGATGAATTTCTTTTAATTTCTCTAGATATTGTACTAGGTGACCTTTTAAGTGCTTGTGCAATTTTCCTTATACTCATTCCTAAATTTAAAAATTGGTAAATACAAGATCTTTCTTCTATGGTAAGATGGTTATAGCTCATAGTTAATCACTCCTTTTAATATGTTTTGTTTGGTCACTTACATATTAACACAGCTGATTAGCTATGAGTTTATTTATGTTGCACTTGTTATGATAAATTATCTGCAAAAAAAATTGCACTTATACGCTTTTAGTCCTAAACTTTAAGTAATCAACAACAAAGCTTGGAGGTGCATATAAGTGCAAAATAATAATATCATGAATTTGTTTGGTTTTAAAGATGTAGTTTTTGATAGTGTTGATGAGAGTAATAATTTTGTTAATGTTCACGCTTCTGTTTCTAAGATGTCTATTTGTCCTCATTGTGGTTCTAAAAAGATTTGGGTTCATGATCATAGAATTCAAAAGATTAGGGATACTCACATCCGAGGTAAGAAATCTTTGATTTTCTTAAAGAAAACTAGATATGATTGTAAGTCTTGTGGTTCTCGTTTTGAGAGGAATCTTGATTTTATTGCCAAAGGTCATACTATGACCAATAGACTTGTTTTTGCTATTGTTTCTGAGTTTGATGAGCTTTATTCTATATCTTCTATTGCTAATAGGTATAATGTTTCTTCAAACACAGTATTAAGAATTTTAAATTGTTTAAGTGCTTCTAGAGCTAAACTTCCTGAGGTTTTATGTATTGATGAATTTAAAGGTGATAGTGGTAATAACAGGTATCAGACTTCTCTTCTTAATGGATCTAAACACTCTATCATAGATATCTTACCATCAAGAGATAAGAATACATTGTATGGGTACTTTGAAAAGATACCAAACAAAGAAAGAAACGAAGTAAAATTTTTTGTAAGTGATATGTCTAAAACATTTAAATCAGTTAAGAAATCATTCTTTAAAAACGCAATACATATCATAGATAGGTACCACTTCATAAGACAAGTATCCTGGGCATTAGAAAATGTTAGAAAGAGAATACAAAAGGATGTATCATCAAAGCTTAGGAAATATTTTAAAAGAAGTAAGAGTTTAATTACAAAACCTGCCTCTAAGCTAACTTCAGAACAAGCTAATGAAGTATCACTTATGATTGAACTTAACAAGGAATTAAAAGAAGCATACAAGTTAAAAGAATTGTTCTACTGTGTGCCCTGTGGGTACCAGTATGTACTTAGTCAGCCAAACAAAACTAGAGCTAAAAAAGCTTTAAGAGAATGGATAAAAAGAGCAGATGAATCAAAATTAAAAGAATTTAAATCTTGTATCACTTCTTTTAATAACTGGTTTGAAGAAATATGTAATTCATTTGATTACTCTTGGTCAAATGGACCTCTTGAAGGAACTCATACAAAGATAAAAACATTAAAAAGAAATTGTTTTGGTATGAGAAATTTTGACTTGTTTAGAAAAAGAATTATGTTTTCATGTAAGTAGAGATTGGGAAAACGGGAAAATTTGCAAAACCCCTAGGGGTTTTATTTGCTATGCTTATTTTTAGTTGTTTTTTGCTATTTTAGTTTTGATATCTTTATTAGCGTCTATGTGCCCATTTTTACATAAAGAAAGAGACTCGAGTTAACGAGTCTCCCCAATATTTGACATAGAGCCATAATTAATTCCACATAAAAAACCTCTGTATAATTACAGAGGTTAAATTGGTGCGCCTTAGAGGATTCGAACCCCTGACCTTCTGGTCCGTAGCGATACATAATCTCTCTATATTTAGGCTTTCCCTCTTACTTTTGTAATCTACTGATGTGATACTTGTTGTGTTTTTCTGTCTCTTTAGAGTATCTTACATCAGACTATTCTTTATTTATTAGAAAATTATACAATATTTTTCATCATATATATACATTTTATTTTCTTTTAAAAACAAAAAGAGTGGAATTAAACCACTCTACTTAATTTTGATTTTTAGCATCTTTTAAATACTGAATAATATTTATTGTCGGTAAATTTAATGGAGATATATTTGCTACAGAAGTATATGTTGAAACTATGCTTCTTACATATGGAAATAAGATAGATAAAGCATTAGGTAAATACTTTTCCATTTCAGTTTCTCCATCTTCACCTGTAAACATCCCCTCTAAAATCACCCTCATAGAGAAAGGATAATTATTTTCTTCTGGATCACTAAAAATATCTGCGCCAAGACTTACTATCATAGTATTATCTATAACTTCTAATCCATGGCCTAATCTAAAATTAATATCTATATCTAATGTTTCATCAGCTTTAAACTTATCATTGAGGTTATAATTAATTTCTATAACTCTGTATCCATCAAAACTAATGGCCCCTTTAAAATCCTTATTACTATTCATTACGCAACCTCACATACAAATTCTGCACCTATCAGAACATCTTCCTTAGTATTAAGATTATTGTGATAGATGTTTTTTTGTTTTCTGTAGTTTAATTTCTTATTTTGCCCAAATTTCTCTTCACTAAAAACAATTCTTTTTATATTTTTAGATTCTACAATATTTTCATTTTTTTCTTGAACGAATAGATCTTTTTTAACTAAGTATTTTGAAGATAAAGATTTTATAAAATCTCCAAAAACAACTTTAATATTTTCAAAGCTTTCAAAAGATATTTCTGGCATTCTATTAAGATAGTCATACAAAGGCACTACTAAATAACTATCTTCTAACAATAATTCATCACTCTTATTATAAAAAAAATCTAAAAATTCTTCTGAATTTATCAAATCTCTATTCTTAGATAAGACTTTAAAGTAAACATCCTCTTGATCTATGAAAAATCTTTCATTAGGATATTTTTCTTTTAATAAGCCAATAAAACTATTTAATTGATTAATATCCATAAAATCACTCCTGATCTTTTCTTACTTATTAACTATTATTTTTAGCGCTTCAAAACTCATCATATTTTTTTTCGGCATCTTTTTCTGTTAGCGACTGAAATTCATAATCAGCCACTTTTCTTTGATCTTTCAAATCCCAAATCAAACTATTAAACACTCTTTTTTCTTTATTCATCGAAGGAATTCCCAACTTATTTTTACTATACATTTCTATAGCACTAATATGTGAATCTCTTCCATTTGTTTCAAACTCTATATTATTATTTTTTAAATATATACTTATATTTTGAAAAATATAATAATATGTTCTATTCGCTAAAGAATTATAGTGTTTGTTTTTAAACAAATAATCTATAACGCTTTCTATTTCTTTTAATTTTTCTTCATTGTCATATTTCATATAACAACACCTTCAAGTATATTTTGCTAAGCTTGTTCATTATATCAAATATTTAGAAAAAATACTATGGATAAGACAAAGTACTTATCAACAACTTTCGTTTTGTCAAGTACTATTTTTTATTTTTATACCCATTTCTAACATTTTTACAATAAAAAAGCTAGGAGATTTATTCCACGAGTTAAAACTTCAAAAATAGTGTTGACTTATAACGTAATACGTTATATAATAAGAATATAGAAAGAGAGGTGATGTAATGGTAGAGATAATTTATCATAACAAGTGCAACATAAATAAACTCATAGCTAATCAGCTGTGTTAATATGTAAGTGACCAAACAAAACATATTAAAAGGAGTGATTAACTATGAGCTATAACCATCTTACCATAGAAGAAAGATCTTGTATTTACCAATTTTTAAATTTAGGAATGAGTATAAGGAAAATTGCACAAGCACTTAAAAGGTCACCTAGTACAATATCTAGAGAAATTAAAAGAAATTCATCTAAGATAAAAGTTAGTAGGGGAAGTTACACTAAGTACTTTCCGATAAAGGCAAATGATAAATATATTGATAGAAGAAAAGACTGCCATAGAAAAAGTAAATTTTCTAAAGATGTTATTGATTATTTAACTGTAAAGATTAACGAACATTGGTCCCCTGAACAAATATCAAATAGAAACACAAATGAGATTCATGAATTACCATCTACATCAACGATATATAGAATGATACACGCCAAAAAGCTGCCAAAAACTAGTATGAAAAATTTGAGAAGAAAAGCTAAATTTAAAAGGCCAGCAGAAAAAAGAGGAAAATTCAATGATAAAGGTAGAACAATTAAGAAAAGACCTAAAGAGATATACAGAAGGCAAGAATTAGGCCACTGGGAAGCAGATACAGTGGAATCAGGCAGATTAGATCATAAAAGGAAAAGTAGATGTTGTTTCGTAACTTTAGCAGAAAGAAAATCTAGATATTATATAGCAATCCTAGTTGAAAATAGAAAGTCGGAAAGCGTAACACCAGCAATAATAAATGCATTAAAAGATTATCCAAAAGAATTAGTAAAAACAATAACCTTTGATAGAGGTAAAGAATTTTCAGAATTTGAGAAAATAGAAAAAGAATTAGGATGCAAAACTTATTTTTGTGATCCCTATTGTGCATGGCAAAAAGGTACAAATGAAAATAGTAACGGACTTTTGAGGGAGTTTTATCCTAAGGGTATGGATTTATCAGAAGTGAATATTGATGAATTAAATTATAACTTAAGTTTAATGAATAATAGACCTAGAAAATGTATAAAATATAAAACACCTAAAGAAGAACTTTTTGGTCTCTTACCATAGGTGTTGCATTTGATTTGACAATTCGTCAATAAAAAAGAGCCTAGGAAATTAATCCTAGGCTTGTTCTTTTAATGAATTAATAATATCAGTGTCCCATCCATTTTTATTAAATTCCTTTACTATAGTGTCTATTAAAATATCTGCTTGTTCTTTAGATATTGTTATTTTATTTCTATTTAACCATTCTAATACCCACTCTTTTTTTAATTTTCCCTGACCTTTTTCTTTGTAGATAGTTTCAGCAAATTTCACAGCCATTAAAGTCCAAAACTTTGCTTGTTCTTTTTGCTCTTTGCTTACATTCGCATCTAAAAACTTTTTGGCTGATGGCACAATATAAACTGAAAGTACTATTAAACCAACTTTTAATAACAATACTAATATTTCAAAATATTCTTTCTTCATTTTTTATTTTCCCCTTTCAAAAAATGCCCCACAAATCGAATTTTAAGAGCTTTTATTTATCTACTAATCCAATTACATAGCTTTCAATTTAAAATTAAAAATAGATAGCATTTTATCGCTATCTATTAACTTAACCACTTTCATAATCATTATTTTTACTTTTTTTAGATTTTTTTCTACTTTCCCCCTGAGTTTCTAACATTTCTTGCTTTAACTCTTCTAACAACTCTTCTTTTTGCTGCCATTTCTTTAATTTAGAATACTCCCCTTGCTGTTTTAGTAATTGATGAACACCTACGCTAGTTGTTCCGAGAAAAACACCTTGCCCAATAGACATTAATATCCATACAATCATTTGAACAATATTCATTGCATCATACTTATTGGCCAAGCTTGTTATCATTGCAAGAGGTATTCCTACTATCGATAAAATAGTAGGAATTAAACTATCCGAAATCCTGTTGCTTTTCTTTAATATACTTCCTAAAACCATAAGAACCGGAACCATAAACACGAGTTCCGGACTTAAGTATTCCTTTAGCGTGTATAACACTTCTTGCATAGTTACCTCCTATACAACATCTATTCTTCCGTTATTCCACTTAACAGTCATACCAAGACTTTCAAAAAATTCACGAACAGGCACTTCAATATTTTTTAGTTTTATATATGAAACTCCATTTTTTATATATGGACTAATTTTAGTTTGCTTGCCTGCAACATATAAAAGAGCGTATTGTTGACTATTGCCTTCTTTAGATTGCACTGTACTAGCTTCTAAAGATTTAACTCTATAAGCTCTTTGCCATCCAAGTCTTTTAATGCTTGTTATTTTTGCCCTAGGCTTAATGGCTTCTAATACTTTGCCACCGCCTAGATAAACTCCGGTATGACCATAGTAATTTGAGTCTGTTGTGCCCGGTCTTTGCCACCACAACAAATCACCCCTTTGTATTTGGTTCATTGGGATTTGATGCATTCTAGGGTCTCCATCTCTCATAAATTTGGTTGATATAGTTCGTGTAGTTTGGCTTTCATCTAGTAGTCCTGTTGCTTTTAGTGCCTTGTAAGGAATAGATGAACAATCACTAAATCCCGGCATCATTCTTTTAAGTTGTGAATATAAATCCCCTTCATATTTCATACATGCTGCAATAAACCTCTCTACTTTTTTGTTATCTAACATTTTTACCTCCTATTTAAATAGTCCGTGTTGAACTGCATAAAAAAAGAAGCTTACAAAGCTTCCTACTAATAACCCCATTCCCCAACGCATAGTTGAGATAAGATTATCCATTTTATCTATTAAGTTTTCTATCTTTTCATCTGTCCTACTATTGTGTTGTTCTATTGAGTCAATTCTTTTTGAATGGTCGTTTATTCTTATTTCATTCCTATTAACTTTTTCTAACAGATGCTGTCTATATATTTCACATTGTTTTTCATCCATAATTCACCCCGTTTTGAAACACTAAAAAAGACAACCCCTAAGGATTGCCTATTCTCTAAAACAATTCACTATGTGAACCAGTTCTATTTAAAATTAATATTAAATTATCTTCTACCTTTTCATAAATCAACAACCAATCAGGTCCGATATGGCACTCTCTGCACCCTGTATAATTGCCTATCAATTTATGGTCTTTATATTTTCCATCTAAAACTATATCATTTGCCAAACATTCCACAACAAAATATAGTTTTTCTATATCTAGCCCAGACTTTTTTATCTTTTTTAAATCTTTTTTAAAGCTAGACCTAATTTGAATCTTTCTTTTCATAAACTATCCACAAAATTTTTAAAATCATCCATATTGTCAAACTCTGCAACTATAGGATTTGTTTCTTTTATCTCAAAAGGAATTTTTCTATCATTAACAACAGCCTTAGCAAATACATTAAATGCAGTTGACATACTCATCCCCATAGAATCGCAAACCCTTGAAAATTCATTTTTTAAATTTTCTTCCAGTCTAATATTTAAATTTACATTTGCCATATAATCATCCCCTTAAAATAATTATATCATTTTACACGCATTTGTAAATAAATATTACATTTTAATTATAAGGGCAACAAAAAAGACAGTAGCTTAATCTGTTGCCCTGTCTTTTCTTAAATTTCTATGCCAGTTTCTTTTAATACTGCCATAACAGCTTCTTTTATTCCAAAGATTGTTGGAACTTGTTCTAGTTTGTAAGTGCCTGCCATAACAAGTGTCACCCAGCATTTAACTACTGCACTATCTTTACCTAGCTTAAACATTGTCTTTCACCTCACTTTCCTTCGATTACATTTGTAACAACTTCTCTTAAATTCCATAAGTCCGGAACATCCTTAAGAGACTTTGTTTTATTTTGAATTAACATAACCCAACATTTTACAACCATGCTATCCTTAGTAAATTTCATTATTTCATTCCTCCCATCATGCTCATTGAAATCATTGTAGTAAGCTCTGCAATTGCTTTAGCGTTGTCCTCTTGTTGCTTCTGTATCATTGTAGTTATTTCAGTTGCAAGCATTGCACTTTGCATCTTACCCGATTTACTATCCTCTTCTATCTTTTCTAAACTCTTTACTATCTCAGGGTCTGTTATCTTAGCTATTACCTTATCAACTCGCCCCTCTTTTAACCCTTGCACCTCACTAAGAGGTAAGTTGTCTCCAATAATCTTTAACATTATTCATAACCTCCACTTATCCCTCTAACTTCACTCTTTAAGCTATCGTCAGACTTTTTAGTAATAGTCACATGAATAGCAATCCTCCAAGGCTTTGCTTTAGTCTTATTTGAATTTGTGTATTGATGTACCATTTTAGCAAGTGCTTTTTGAGTAATATCTTCCCATACAGCACTCTCTGCATCATTGTAGTTATTACAAGCTTTTATGCTAACTACATCGCCCTCAGCTACTGTGCTATTAAGTATTGCAAGTATCTTCTTAGCTGCAACATCAGTCTCCTTTACAATTAAAATAAACTCAAGTTTGTTTACTTGTTTAAAAAAGAACCCTATTTTTTCAGAAACTCCACCTTGGCTATCCTTAGCCACGATTTTTATCGCATGAAGTCCTTTTGAAAGTCTTACAAATTTTTCTTTATCTATAGTTAAGGTGTTCATCTTTCCATCTGTCACATTTTCATTAGTTTCAATTACTTTTCCGTCTAAATAAATTACACTTGAAATCTTGTCTTTTTCTAAATCTGAGATAGAGTATTTAAGAGTAAATTCTTTGTCTTTTATCCCTAAATCTCCATTAGTACCACCTATAATAGGAGGTTGATTACTCCTTGTGAAAGTAAGTTTTCTATAAGTTATTCCTGTTTTGCCATCATCAGCACGAATTATTATTTCATTTTTTCTTCCAAGTTCAAGAGTAGCAAGCTTTTCAGTTGAAATAGTAACGCTCTGTTCTTCATTCTGAGCGTTTGAAATATTTTTTATTTCCTCTCCATTTAAAGTCACGATTACAGATACTGAGTCATTATTACTATCTTTTACTGTGAAAGTTTCTGTAAATGCAGTATTTTTATTTCCTAAATCTCTATCCTCTCCACTGATTATTGGCGCTGAGTTTGATTTATAGAAAGTGTATGTCCTCTCTGTAGTTGCTTTAGTATCTGTAGCCACAATTCTTATTGTGTGCTTTCCAAGGTTAAATCCTGATAAGTCAACTCTATATATATTCTTGATTCCACTTGTAATGCTTTTTGCACTGACTTTTTTAACAGTATCTTCATAGATGTCTACTTTTAATGCATCTCCACTATCCATGTCTGTTACGATATATTCAATGTCGAAGTTTTCTGTTTTAGAACCTAAATCTAAATTAGAACCTGAAACGCTCGGCGCTTGATTATCAATGCCTTTATATACATACCAATAATCACCGCTAACACCATCTTTAGGATAAGCATTAGCATTAGTAGATTTAACATCTCCAAGATAAGAACCTTTTGAAGTAGTTATTTTTTCTTTAAGATAATAAACTATACCTATTATTTCACTAAAATTTTCCCATTCTCCGTCTATTTTAGTTGATTTACCATGTTGTATATCACTGTCGCGAGCTTCAATTCTATAATTAGATTTAGAGTAAGTAGCAGTTGCGCCGCCGTTTCCTCCGTGTCCTCCAAACTCTAAAAAATCAGCCCCTCTTGGGAGTGTATCTCCCCTCAACCATTCAACGTTCGAAACTAGGTATCCTCTAAATGATTTTTTTATTGCAGGACTTTCTTTATAAGTGATATTCTCATTATATGGGTCTCTACTAAGCCAATCACCAAAATAACAAATTTTTCCATTCGTATATCCTATCCCGACAATCTTAGGTGTTAATGGATTGACAAATCTTAATGTCTTTACCCCAAGATTTTCTTCAACATATCCCCTATCTACAACTTTTCTATACTTCCCCCATAAATGATTTACCATCTAATCACTCCTTCCATTAAAAAAGACAAGTCTTCAAACTTGTCTATGTTTACTATATATTTAATTGTGGTATAATTTAATTAAAGAGGACACCGTTAATACTTTACAGTACAAGCGACGGTAGCCCTAAAGGATATTTTTATTTTAATACCACTTGTAGTGCTAGTACAGGTGGTATTTTTATGTCCTAATTCTTTTTAACAAGCGTTAGGATGGCTATTATAAGTGTTGTAATCTTAATCAATAAAGATAAGATTTCATAATCACTCATAACGCACCTCCCAAATTTTATATTGGGCGACCATCTGTATGTCCTCATTCATATTATACTCATTTTAAATTTACATATCAATAAAGCAACCCCTAAGGATTGCCTTAAATTAACTATTTAATTATCTTATTTTCAACAAAACTTTTAAAAGCTTCCTTGCTTATTTCTCCACTTGCTACTTCAAGACCAAGTTTAATAATATCTAAATTACTCATTATGTGATTTATTTCATTTATTTCTAATAAATATAGTAAAATCATAACTCCAATTCTCTTATTACCATCAATAAAACAATGATTTTTAATTAAAGAATAAGAAACTTGTATAATCTTATCAATTATAGTTGGATAAAGTTCAATGCCTTCATAAGTTTGAAAAACACTTTCAATAGAAGATTTTAATAAGTTCATTTCTCTTATGCCTTTTGAACCACCATATCTAAATATAAGCTTCTCTTGAAGTTTTATTACCTCATCTACACTTACATATTTCATTTAGCGAGTTCCTTAAAAGCTTCATCATATTTGTTCATAATTCTATCTTCAATGCTACTATTTTCAATTGATAAACTAAGTGGTAAAGCATTATGCCTAATAGATTGTTTTATGAACATGTTGATTGCAACGGACACGTTCATTCCAAGTTCTGAAACTAAATCACTGAATACATCTTTATCTTTATCATCAACACTAATCGTCAAATTAACCTTACTCATATAATCACCTCTTATGGGTATTATACGCTTATCACACAATAATTACAATGTATTACACATGTCTACAAATGAATTTATACACTTAGAACCCCTCTATCTTCGTCATAATATCCATCTAAAATTAATATATTATCTCCCAAATCCTTAAGAGTAGCTACAAACTGAATAGCTAAAAAACCATTTAGGATTGCTCCGTCACTTGCATCACCCTTTAAAGTCAGTGCTAAAATTCTTTCATTTACCCAATTTTTCCACTTATAAAGCAAGTCGACTCCAACATCAACGTTGCCTAAATTCCTTGCACTAAGAGGTAAACCCTCTTGAATAACCTCTCCAAAACATGGCTCTAAAGTTACAATCTTGTTGCCTTTGTTGTCCGTACCCCTCTCAACTAGAGAAAAAGTCCAAGGATTCTCAACGATTTCATCATCAAACTCTGTCATTGTGTACGTTGCATTGTTTATGTCCTCTTGTTTTGTCGGTATCCCAAAATAAGGATTCTCTTTTAAATCAATGTTTGCCATTTAGCACCTCGTTTTCTACTCTAATTTCAATAACTGCAATAAAACCCTCTCTGGTATTTTTTATAATCTCCATATCTTGTGTTTGTAAAATATCTCCATCTTTGTCTATAATTTCAACCTTAGTTACCGTTCCTTTTTGAACAGAGAGACTAACAAACACCTTTACAATATTCTCATTAACTGTCTTTTTTATAATATTACCTGCGCTTTTTACTCCATCAATATATATGTTTGCACTAGATATATCTTCATGCAGTTTCTTAGCACGTTTACTAAGTTGCTCAACCGGTATCATTTATTCACTACACCCCCTGATTTAATCTCATTAACTCTAACTTGTCTATTATTTCTAATATTAGAACCGTTAGACACTTTAATAACATCACTAAATTTCTTACCTTTATATGCCTGATTTGGCACTCTGCCACACGGCGGTTCACTTACCATCCAGTATTTAGATTTGTATACGTCTGTTTTTTCTTTGTAGATGAATTTATCTAATCTATACAATCTAAAGGTTAATAGTAAATTGGCTGGAATTATTTTTCTTAGTTCATTTCCAAGCCATGGTACGTCAAATACACCTCTCTGTATCTTTAATTCAAAAATTAATTCATAGTCATTATAAGCAAACTCTATCTCATGTTTCCCATTCCCTATAGCAGAATCTAACCACTTTAATAAGGTTCTATGAGTCCATTTTATTTTTCTATTCCATAATAAATAAACTCTCTTCCTTCGTTCATTTAAGCTAATATCATTATCAGATGAAATCCCTAACATCCTCTCATATCTTAAAATCCCATATTCGCTAGCTTGTAAAATAAACCTATCCGCATACGTTTTTAATACTCTTCTAGCTAAAAAATCAAATTCTAAGTCTTCACTGTCAGTCCATTCTATCCAGTCAGAAGACTTAGCAATAGTTTCATAGTCATTATACTTAGCTAAATCTACTTTTCTTGCTACCTCAAGTTCTCTTCCTGAAAAATCTTCTTCTGTATCAAAATACCATATCTTTTCAAAGCTTCTCTTATCCTCCATTAACTATCACCGCATTTAAAAATGGAATCTCAGCTTCACCCAAAATTCCATTACGTTCATATTCATTTAGTTTTGTATCTAAAACATCAATCACACCATCTACATCTAAAATCAAAGACTCTAGTTTAGAGATTCTTACTATTGTAGATTTTTCTTTTTCCCATTCTTTTCTTAGCTGTAAAAAATAAGGCTCTAAAGCACTTTTTATTTTTTCAGAAATCCCATCAGATAAAACATCATCTCTAAGTGTCAATTTTAAAGATAAATTTAATTCTTTTTTGTTAGCTCCTCCAACAGTGACTAGATGCCCTATAGGTGCAAGTCCGTATCCTAATTGATGATGTGCAACCGGATCTAAAAGTTCTTGAACTTTTCCAATTAACTCTCTAGACGGAGAATTAAACTTAGAATCTGTAAAGACTATCTTAACTGTTCCTCCACCATTCCATACCGGATATACTTTAACCCCTCCAACACCTTCTATTGCATGGCACCAATCAAGATACTGATCTATATTGCCGCCATACGCATTAGTTTTTATGTGCCTAAAATATCTCTCCCTAAAATCCTCAGTATCTTCCTCTTCTTCTCCAGGCTTAATAACACTAACTATATAAGCATGTTTGAGATTTCTAATAGTATCTATTGGTATTAACTTTCCATGTGGGATATTCCCTACTTCTCCATATTCTTCACACACAAGCTCATAATAAAATTTTCCACTTCTTTCTTCTAAAAAGTTAGTTGCCATAAAATTGATATTATCAAAATTAAACCTAGCGTTTATTGGTAATTTAATGTCAAATTCACCCTTAACAATAGCTTGTGTTGACGGAAATGGCTTAAGTGCTCTATCTCTTGCAATAGCTATAAGGCTAGTCCTATCAGCGGTATCACCAAACATATTCTTTAATATATAATCAAGTTCCATGTATATCAAAGAAAGCTCTATAGAACCAGGTGCCATTGCATCATAAATTATAGAACCCTCTCGCTTATCTCTAGAATTGTCAACTCTAGATAACATTCTATTCAAAAGAAAATCAGCAGAGAATTCGTCAAATTGTGCATTATACTCCATCTGTGCCATTTAATCACCCCCTAATCAATGTTGTCATAATCAAACTTCCAATCATTAGTTATTTCAATATCTCCGTAAATAGAATTAACAACAAAACTAATTGACAGATTATCTTTATAAGATTTTTCTTTTATATACTTAAAATCAGTAACAGAATTTATCCTATCATCTCTAATAAGACATTCCTCTATTCTCCTTATAAGTTCAACATAAGCAAAATTTTTAGGCTTTCCAAATAGATCTTGTAATTCAATTCCAAATGTAGGGTAGATTAAATGCACTCCGTATTCAGTATTTAGATTTTTATAAATCATTTGTTTTAACGCTTCTTTTCCGTCTATATTTCCGTAAATTCTTTTAGAATTAACATGCATTCTATAAGTCTTTGTAGCAGATATTTTTTCTTCTATCCCTAGTTTCATAGCTAAATTAATATCATTTTGTTCAGGAATCATAAAATCACTTCCTTATACCTTTATCATGTTTGATTTCTATTATTTCTCCCTCAAATAATTCAATAGTACCTTCTGTTACCAAAGTTGTAGAGCCATCTGAACAATTACCTTTCAGTTTGCACTTAACATTACCTTTTAACTTATGAGTTCCATCAAAGTAATAATCTTCACCATTTGAACCTTGTGGACTTGATGCTTCATACATGTAATACCACACTTGTCCTTCCTGGTTAGATTGAAAAACAAAATAATGTCCTACTTCTTCTTCTGTAAACTTCCTATATCTAGGGACCACAAGAAATTCCTCTTTTAATTCCACATCATCATCTCTTTTAAATGTAAGAGGTTCTAAAGATTCAAGTTTAGCATGCACTAAATTAGAAAAAGTAAGCGTTGATATATAATCTGCAGCTATTTTAGAAATTACATTTTTTAATTTATTAATATCAAACTCACTCATTTAATCACCCCTTATATCTAAAAGCTCTTGTAAAGTTTTTATTCCTATTCCATGCCGTTTGAATAACAGTCTTACCTTTTGTTTGACTAGCTTCAATTACATTTTTACCATCATACATAATAGCCACATGACCCTTGTTCCACATGACATCTCCAGGCTGTGCTTGCTTAACTGGAATTTCAACAAATCCATATCTCTTAGGATTAGAACTTAATGATGAAGACGTCATTCTATCAGGGAAACGAACTCCATTTGCCTTGTATGCTTGTATTACAAGACCACTACAATCTACAGCATTAGAATTAGCCGCTCCCCATACATAAGGTTTACCTAGATATTTATCTGCAACTGCTACAACTTTACTAGAACCAGAATAACTGCCACCTTTACCCGAAGTAGCTTTTTGTTCTTGTTTTTGATCCAATTTTTGTGGAGATACTTCCGGGCTAATATCCTTGTTATAAACTTCTAAATCCATAAAATGATGTTCTTCAGAAAATTTATGTGTTACATAATCCACAAGCATTAAAGAATTTACATCTATATCCCCTAGCCCAATCATTCTTACTGGCACTAAAGAACCAGCCCTAACATCTAGCCTTCCGATTATATTTTTTAACCTTAATTTTCTATTTTTTCTATTTAAAACTTTTAACAACTCTTTTGCTTTAGCCTCTATATCTACTTCTTCATTGTTTGTCATATCTGAATATGACAGAAGCCCCCATCTAGCTATTGAATCTTTATCCTCCGCAGTAGCAGATTTTATTTCTTTATTATTATCATCTAAAAGTTTTAAATGAATTCTATTATAACTATTTGAATTAATAGAAGTTTGATAATTAAAATCTTCAGTGCAATCATAATCAATCACATCTTTAGTTTTTAAATTTTCTATGTTTTTTAAGCAAATTTTGCCAGCCTTATCAAATAAAACATATAGTTTGCCCGTGTTCGCAGTTGTCATATCACTTGCAAACTTTAAAATCTCCCAAAACTCTTTATTTATTTCTATCCGTCCTGGGATTTTAAATCCAGTATTGTCAATTTCTCCAATCTGAAGATTTCTATCTGCACAAATGTTTTTTAATAATTCCCCATAAGTCCAATTTTTATACTGATACGTAGATTTATTTTTTAAATATCTTAATTGGTCATAACAAGTTGTAGTTATTATTTGTTCTCCAGTTCTAGATTTAGAAAAAACATAGCCATAGAAAAAAACTTCTCCATCTATATAAAAAGCTATTGGATTACCTTCTTGATAATCTAAATACTTATCTTTAACTATATTGCAAATCATTTTGCCCGGTTCTCCATTTCTTGCCCATGTTACTTGAATTTCACCCTCGATTAAAACTTCCTGAACCTTTCCTTGATTATCAATTATTACTTTAAATCTATTCGATTTCATCTTTTTACACCTATTACAGTATCTAAAAACTTAAATACATTTTCTTTAAGACCATGAATCACATTAGATGCCAAACTACTATCAAATTTATTGCTAGCTTTCATTTGAACATTACCTTCACTAGCTTCTAATTTTGAATTTTTATCAGCATTTACATTTATTATCTTTGTTTTAAGAGGAATATACTGCTTTAAAAATATAGAAACAATTAAATCCATACCATTTTCTGCATCTTCTAATATTTCATAATCCTCTAAAGAAACTGCTTTATTTATTGAATCATTAAGATTATTTTGATACTTACTTCTGAGAATTTTAAATTGAAATGTCTTTTTTTCAACTTTTAATCTTTCAAGTTTATTTAATACAGAGTGAGGGCTAATAAATTCTTTTACAGATGGAAACTCTTCACTCGGAATTCTACATTCAAAATTAAACTCTGTTAATCCTGGTTTCTTCAATAAATTTAATTCTTCACCATTTAACAGAGTTATAACCTTATTTTTATTTTTTATTTTTGTATTTATTTTTGATGGAGTTATAGGGAGCAATAAATCGTCTATATAAAAGTCATACCCTTTATTCATAAGCAGCTATACCTCCCATAGTTGTAGACACCGCATCTCCAAGCTTATCTGTTAATCCTTCTATCCATCCATCTAAATCAGCCGTTTCATGAACATCACCAAATGTATTATTAGCTATTACTTCAAGTTTATCAAAGCTAAAGTTTTGAATAGCCCTTCTCTCTGCTAAATCTCTTAAATATTTAACATCTTCATTTTTAACTTGAATGCCATCTTTTAAAGCTTTAGTATTTTTCTCAGTACCATTAGTCGCCTTTTTTATAGAATCTAACTCTGAAGCTTTTGGTATATTAGAAAGAAAATTAGGTTTTAAATAATTTGAAGCTTCAGAAACTTTCCTTTTTTCATTTAATTTCTTTTCTTTTAAATCAGTTATACCTTTACTTCTCTTAGTTTGTTCAGATCTATTCTTTGCTTCTAATGCAGCCCTTTCAGATTGATTTACTGCTTTTAAATTTTCATATTGTCTATTTAAACTTTCTAGCTTATCGTCTCTTTCTTTCTTTTTTGCTGCTTCTTTCGTAGCCATATCTGCTTGAAAAGTAACATGTTCCACAGTTTCTATAGCAACCCCAGGTATGTTATTTGCAAAATTAATTAACTTGTTAACTCCATCTATAGCTCCATTTAAAAATGAGTCTATAATACCTAGTCCTTGAACTTTTAAATTCCCTAAGTTGTTTAGAATGCTATTAACTAACTCAGTTATCCCTCTAGAAATGTTTATCTTAGTCTCTTCAAACCTATTCTGAGTTTCTAAAACTTTTAGTTGAATAGACTCATAGGTAGTAAGAATCTCATCTTTCAAAATCATGTGTGCAACTTGAACACCGCCAACAGACCTAACCCAACGAGCTAAAAACATAATAATAATTCCAATCCCGGCAGCAAACCAAAAAATTGGATTAGCTAAAATTGCCATATTTAATCCATTTTGAGCAACAGTTTGAATCGTTGTAGCGACAGTCCAAGCACCATAAGCGGCCGCAATCCCATATAAAGTAGATTCAATAAAATCCCAATTGTTAGATATAGTATTAGCAAGTAGAATAGATTTTTCTATAATCCATCCCAATCCATTTAAAACAATCCCTAAATTTTCCATTGCATTTTGTCTAAATATCATAAAATCTTCACTATTGGCAAACTCATTTAAACGAACAAGCACCGGCTCAAGCTTTGATACAGCCTCGTTTTTCATCTCGGTAAAAATTCTTCCCCAGGTCTTTGGAGTATTTTCAAAAGCTGAGTTGATTTCATCATAATTTGCAAAAATTGCATTCTTAACAACATCTGCAGAGAGTTTACCCTCACTTGCAAGCTCTCTAATCTTCCCGATAGGAACTCCTAAATACTCAGCAATGTATCTTATCAATTGAGGAGATTGTTCAAAAATGGAGTTGAGTTCATCACCACGAAGAACACCTGAAGAGAGAGCTTGAGTCAATTGTATAGAAGCATTTTTAGCCTCGTTCACACCGGTTCCGGCAGTTGCAAAAATCATATTAATAGACTCTTGAAATTTAATTACTTCCTCTAAACTACCAAAAGCCTCCTTAGCTTGCCCACCTAGCTTAGCCACTGTATTTAGTTGGTCAATATATATAGACCCCGTCTTTTGAGCCGACTCATAAATCAATTTTTGAGCTTTTATAAATTCTTCTTCAGACTCAACCAAAGCACTAACCCTTCCCTTAGCAGAAACTAACTCATCAGACAATCCACCTAATAACTTCATTCCTGCCATAGATACATAAGTCGCAACAACTGTCTTAATAGCCCCCGATAATTTATTAGCTCCCTTTACACCAACATTAATTGAATTATTATACTCATCCTGTGCATTTTTTGCTCTATTAGTATTATTTTCAATATCTCTTAATTGAAATTCTGCATCATCAAGAGCTTTTTTTGCAGTCTTTAAATCTTCAATATTAAACATATTGTCCGTTGCATTTTCAATTTTACTTGCACTTGCAATAACAATATTCATTGAATTAATAACATTATTTAAAACTGGAGTCATTCTGTTTTGCAAAGCAATTGTAGACTCAATTAAACCCATTAACTCTCACCTCTTTTCGTGTCTTCAGCATACTTCTCAAGCATAGCAACATACATGGCCTGCTCCGCCTTACTCATTTTTATAAATTCAGTTGGTCTTATTTTATATTCTGTAGCCACAAAAACATAATAAGAAAGGGAGGTTTCTAAATCCTCCCTAATTAGTTTTTTACCTCATCCTTTAAATCTTTAAAAGTTTTATCTAAACCATTTATCTTGTTACATTCAGTTTGAAGTCTTTGAAACTCCTCAGCATTTAACATAGCATTTATAAGAGAGTACGAATCCATTACACCATAAGAATCTTGTAACTCAGCATTATTTAAATCAGGATAAACAACACTGTTTATAACTATCCCTAAAAAATATTGAGATGACTTAAACTCTGCAGTTCTTCCTCTAGTTACAACAGCATTATCAGATGCCTCTAAAATCTGACTTGCTTTCATTGGTTTAATTGTCCATTTAATAGACTCCCCATTTTCATCCTTAAATCTATCACTAACAACAATTTGTTTTTCGTTAAAAGCAGAAACAACATTTTCTTTAGATAATTTATCATAACAAGTGCAACATAAATAAACTCATAGCTAATCAGCTGTGTTAATATGTAAGTGACCAAACAAAACATATTAAAAGGAGTGATTAACTATGAGCTATAACCATCTTACCATAGAAGAAAGATCTTGTATTTACCAATTTTTAAATTTAGGAATGAGTATAAGGAAAATTGCACAAGCACTTAAAAGGTCACCTAGTACAATATCTAGAGAAATTAAAAGAAATTCATCTAAGATAAAAGTTAGTAGGGGAAGTTACACTAAGTACTTTCCGATAAAGGCAAATGATAAATATATTGATAGAAGAAAAGACTGCCATAGAAAAAGTAAATTTTCTAAAGATGTTATTGATTATTTAACTGTAAAGATTAACGAACATTGGTCCCCTGAACAAATATCAAATAGAAACACAAATGAGATTCATGAATTACCATCTACATCAACGATATATAGAATGATACACGCCAAAAAGCTGCCAAAAACTAGTATGAAAAATTTGAGAAGAAAAGCTAAATTTAAAAGGCCAGCAGAAAAAAGAGGAAAATTCAATGATAAAGGTAGAACAATTAAGAAAAGACCTAAAGAGATATACAGAAGGCAAGAATTAGGCCACTGGGAAGCAGATACAGTGGAATCAGGCAGATTAGATCATAAAAGGAAAAGTAGATGTTGTTTCGTAACTTTAGCAGAAAGAAAATCTAGATATTATATAGCAATCCTAGTTGAAAATAGAAAGTCGGAAAGCGTAACACCAGCAATAATAAATGCATTAAAAGATTATCCAAAAGAATTAGTAAAAACAATAACCTTTGATAGAGGTAAAGAATTTTCAGAATTTGAGAAAATAGAAAAAGAATTAGGATGCAAAACTTATTTTTGTGATCCCTATTGTGCATGGCAAAAAGGTACAAATGAAAATAGTAACGGACTTTTGAGGGAGTTTTATCCTAAGGGTATGGATTTATCAGAAGTGAATATTGATGAATTAAATTATAACTTAAGTTTAATGAATAATAGACCTAGAAAATGTATAAAATATAAAACACCTAAAGAAGAACTTTTTGGTCTCTTACCATAGGTGTTGCATTTGATTTGACAATTCGTCTTTAAAAAAACCGGTTAAACTCATCTTATATCATCCCTTCTAAAACATTAAATTCTTCAGGCATATCACAATCTTCAAACGTTCCTGAAATCTTTTCTTCTAAAGTATCAGCAGTTATATCAAGCTTGGCCATAACCGCCCCATCAATATTACAATCTCTAAAAATAGCAGTGTGTCTACCTGCATTAGAATTAGGATCATCATTTGTAATTTGAATATCAAAATAAATATCCCTTCCGGTTTTCGCATACACCATTATAAGCTTTCTAAAAACATCAGTATTATAATACAAATCAGCAGACCACTTGCCCGATAATGTATTTGACCTGTTACCTTTCTTTCTTGTACCGAGCCTAGGTATTTCACTCTTTCCCTTTTCCCAATTACCCTCAAAATTCTTAAGTTGGAAAAGTAAGTATCTACTACCTTCTATAGTTGCATAAGCAGCACCTTCAGCCCCGTGAAGCGGCTCTCTTGCATGCATAATTGGTTGATTAATATTTGACATCTATATCTCCTTTCTATCTCACGTGAATTGTTTGATAAAGTTTTTGCATAGCCATTACAGGAAGCAAATAATCATGTACAACAACAGCATCCTTTTCATGACCTTTCTCAACAGTTGTATCAGAAGACTCATAATTTTCAATAGCCCCTAATTCAGTTAAAGTCTCTGCATGTTTAACAAGTTCATTCCAATAACCAATTCTTCCATCTTCATTATTTTGAACCTTGCCCAAAAATTGTTTGTTAAATATCTTGGCACTGTCAATTGCCCTTTGGTCTAAAACTCTAATAACTTGATTCTTAGAAAAATCAACATTTTGTGCCAAAGTAAACTCAGTAAACGAATTGACATCCTCAAGAACTCTAACTTCTTTATTTCTTTCATAAAATACAAAATAGCCGTCCTTTACAGCCTGTTCAAGTTCGCGCTTTTTAAGCTTAGTATCAATTTTATATTCTCCTGAATATAATTTATTAGTAATTGAAGCATTCACATTACATCCCGATTCATTGCCGACAACCCAATAAACTGCTGCAGCCTCATTATCCTCATCTAAAACCCTATTAAACACATTTATAAGCCCTTTATAATTAGATTTAGTTTTATTGTTTTTATAAACAACACACTGGAATTTTATCCCTTCATCCTCTCTCATTCTTCTTGTAAATTCTTTATATAGAAGCTTTACATCATCATCAGTCCCGGCATAACCAATCACATTAAAATCATACTTTTCTATCTCCTCTAAATACCTGGAATGAGACTTGCCAACAACCTTGCCATTTTCACCGCCGGTCAATTTAGTCCCTGAAGTAATTTCCAAAGATTCTCCATCAAAACTAAAATCAACTACAGAATTTCCTTCTATATTTTTCAAGTCCTTAACAAGTTGTTCAGCAACAGTTGCATCACCCATCTTAGTAGTAATTACAAAAGCATTCTTTGTATCAACATCCTTTTCAATGATTATCATGATGTCATTACCTCGAATTCCATTGTGCTTAGCAGTAACCTTTAATTGTCCAATAGTTACACTGGCCTTTGCTCCTCCTTCATCATTTAGTCTATAAAGATATAAAGTTTTAGCACCATTCATTAAATCTCTTAAAGGTTTCATCTTTTTATGCACATAAGAATATCCCAAAATCTCAAGAGAATCATTTTGTAAATCTTGAGGCTCAATAGTGATAATTTCCCCGGTCTTTCCCCAATCAAGTTCCAGACCAATAGTTGCATACCCTCTGTCTGAAAAAGTGTTAGAAGCTCTTGCAACCGAAACATAATTTATATATGCTCCTGGTAATATCTTGTTTTGTACTAAAAAAGTACCTCCCCCTAATGCTCCATAAGCCATTATTTTACCTCCCTACTATTAAACTCTTTGACTAATGTTTCAACTTCATCAAGAGTATATTCTTTATCGTCATCTAAAATGACTTTTAATAAATCTTTGTTCCAATCTAACCTTTCCGCCCTTAAAATTGAATCTTTAGAATACTTGGCATCTTCCAATTCTAATTTAGGAACATTTTTAGTCCTTGACATATAAATTAATCTCCTTCTTAAACATCAAATCTTCTTCATCTAATTTGCCATTATTCCTTATATTTTTCTCCGGAATAACTCCTCTATTCTCTTTAGGTAAATCACTTCCCCACATGCCGGGGTTATCTTTTTGAGTAGCCTCTTTATATGGCTTTTCATCTGCATAATGAATAATATTTTCTATCCTCATCATATACGGGTCTTTTTCAACAAATTCCTTAGTGTTGTACCTATAATTGATTGTAAAATTCACCTCAAAATCAGTATTTTTAACAGAAGCATCAAATCCATAAACACCACCAGTTTCAAGTCTAATATTCCTCATTCCATAAATAAGCCTCTGCCCAACTTCCTCTTTGATATAAGCAGTAGCATTTTGATTTAAATAAACAATATTTATAAGACTATCCACCCTATACCTTCTTTGAAACTCCAAACTAATATCCGTATTTACAATCTGCACAAAAAAGCAAGGCTCAATCAAACCTTGCTCTGTGTCCTTAATATATATATTTGTTTCAGGAAATAGCTCATCTAGTCTATTCACAACCGCTTGTAATAACTTAATCATCCAAGCACCTTCCTTAATTCATTCTCAACAAACTTATCAATTTGCTTTTCAATCTTCTGTTCAGAAATCTTTAGCATAAAAACACCGGGAACCCAACCTACGGTTTTCCCATCTCTCTTTATCCTATGTCCACTTTCAACATACGGAGCATACTCAACATTATTAACAACCTTTATAGTGTAATAACCTCCGGAATTAGTATAGCCATCAATAAACCACCCACGTCTTAAAGTTCCGCCAAGCTTACCTGTATGAGGAGTAAAACTAACCAAAGTTTCCTTGTCCGTTCCTTTATATGCAATAAAAGATACCGGTTTATCATACTGCCCAACAGGAGTATTTAACTTAACAGTTCTTAAAAGCCTTGCAGCTATGCCCTTAATAACTTTTTCAAGTATCACATCTTGATTATCCCTTATAGAAACTAACTTATCCCTATAAGCCACTAATTCCTTAGTGCCAAAACTCATTCTATGCCCACCTCACAAACTCTACACAAGAATACTCATTGTGAGTAGAATAAGACTTTAACCTTGCATTCATAAGATTATGAGTATATCCGTTTTGAATAACAGTTATCTTAGAATTTATTGGAATATCTATTTCCGGAGCTATAAAAAGAGTAAAGCCGCTTTCACTCTCAGTGACAAACTCTCCTTTATTATTTTTAGCAGAAGAA
This sequence comes from Peptoniphilus asaccharolyticus DSM 20463, assembly GCF_900176115.1. Lineage (GTDB taxonomy): Bacteria > Bacillota > Clostridia > Tissierellales > Peptoniphilaceae > Peptoniphilus > Peptoniphilus asaccharolyticus. Next base: position 909,881 of record NZ_FWWR01000009.1, read on the forward strand.
AAAGACAATCTACAATCAATATTCTCATAAACTGTCTTCTCTTTAAACTCAGTAACCTTAGTTGTATGATCCTTAACAGACTCCCTCACAACAACACTTGCCACCCCGATATATAAATTTTCTATAGTCTGCCTATACTTTTTTACCAGCTTATCTTTCTGCATGTTATCGCCTCTTTTTGCCATCTCCCCTTTAGATATCCAATCCAATACATAAGTTTTTGTTCACTCATGTCATTAATATTTGTTGAATCCTTAAGCTCAACAGAAGTATCTCCCAGTTGTACCCTCCCAACTAAACTATCAAAATCAAACTCGTCAGGAAGTTTTCCAGAAACATACATACTTTCTAAAAAACTCCCTAAAATCATTTCATACAACAGATAATATAACCTTTCAGGCACATAATCAGTATTGCAGAAATTCTTAAGCCTCATAACTTCATTAGAAGCAATAATATTTATACCAGAGTCAATACTTTCAAATCCAGTTTTCTTTAAAGTATCAAGGACTTGACTAGCATATATACTATCAAAAAAAGGATCCATAGGTTTTAGAGTTTCAAACAACCCCATCACCTACCCTAAAAGAGCTATTAAATCAGCCTTTTTGGTAACACCACTTCTATCAATGCCCTTTTCATCAATAAGAGCCTCTAACTCAGAAACAGTTAAATTTTTCAAATTAGATTTCTCTTCTATAACAGTTCCATTAACAACCTTAGCCGCCTTTGAATCATCTTCAATAACTACAGCCCCTAAACTTTCAAGCTGTTCTATTTTCCCTGCATCTGTAGTTGTATAAATTAAATTATCTAATCTAAGTTTCATCATCTTCCCCCTTATTATTCAGCGGTACAAACAAAAATTTGGTTTTCTTTATGTTTCTTAATCCATAAATCATGATACTTTCTAAAATCAATCTTCCATGCATCCGCCTTTTGGTTCACATCAGGAGTAAACACTCTTAGCTTATCAGTCTTATTTATTGCAATAGGAACATTTTGAGGAGTTATAATCCAGTTTATATCTTTAGCTTCACTATTAGGCTTTAATCCACCTGCCTCTTGTCCTCCTGTTTTACCGTCATTAACATCATATAATGTTTTTAATCTTGCCGATGGTACAACCCTTATAACATGCTCATCAATAGTCTTTACCTTAAAATTCAACCCACCTTGCTTAAAATCAGCAACATTAATAGACTTACTCACTTTAGGAGAATCCTCAATAAGAGCAAGAATTGAAGATGGCATTGTCAAAATAAGTTTACTATCAATCCCTATAACATCTTGAATTGCTCTTATATGCTCTCTAATCTTTGAAATTGCGTTATCAGCTGTTATAGTTATTTTCTCCGTTTTACTAGCTTTTTCAGCAATAGTTGCAATTTTAGAATATCTATAAGCATCAATTTCCGGAATTACATGCTCAGCTTGAAATATTTTAATTAAATTAGCACTTGTCGCAACAAATCCTGATTCATCTACATCCATAGCATCAAGTTGGAATGTTCTACCTCTATCTTGAGTCATTTTATAAGTATCCCACTTAAGAGTTACTCCACCTTGAACAAATCCATTGTCCCTATCATAATTTCCAAGACCAACAGTAGACATATTTGGAATCTTAACTTCATCCCCACCATTATAAATAACTTGGCCCGCATTAGCTTCCATCCATCCACTTGTAAGCCCCTGTACCACTTGTTGATCTAATTGTTTCATCATCAATTTTGAATACTCAATTGTGTTAATTGGCATAATTTACTCTCCTTTTTTAATTGACGAATTGTCAAATCAAATGCAACACCTATGGTAAGAGACCAAAAAGTTCTTCTTTAGGTGTTTTATATTTTATACATTTTCTAGGTCTATTATTCATTAAACTTAAGTTATAATTTAATTCATCAATATTCACTTCTGATAAATCCATACCCTTAGGATAAAACTCCCTCAAAAGTCCGTTACTATTTTCATTTGTACCTTTTTGCCATGCACAATAGGGATCACAAAAATAAGTTTTGCATCCTAATTCTTTTTCTATTTTCTCAAATTCTGAAAATTCTTTACCTCTATCAAAGGTTATTGTTTTTACTAATTCTTTTGGATAATCTTTTAATGCATTTATTATTGCTGGTGTTACGCTTTCCGACTTTCTATTTTCAACTAGGATTGCTATATAATATCTAGATTTTCTTTCTGCTAAAGTTACGAAACAACATCTACTTTTCCTTTTATGATCTAATCTGCCTGATTCCACTGTATCTGCTTCCCAGTGGCCTAATTCTTGCCTTCTGTATATCTCTTTAGGTCTTTTCTTAATTGTTCTACCTTTATCATTGAATTTTCCTCTTTTTTCTGCTGGCCTTTTAAATTTAGCTTTTCTTCTCAAATTTTTCATACTAGTTTTTGGCAGCTTTTTTGGCGTGTATCATTCTATATATCGTTGATGTAGATGGTAATTCATGAATCTCATTTGTGTTTCTATTTGATATTTGTTCAGGGGACCAATGTTCGTTAATCTTTACAGTTAAATAATCAATAACATCTTTAGAAAATTTACTTTTTCTATGGCAGTCTTTTCTTCTATCAATATATTTATCATTTGCCTTTATCGGAAAGTACTTAGTGTAACTTCCCCTACTAACTTTTATCTTAGATGAATTTCTTTTAATTTCTCTAGATATTGTACTAGGTGACCTTTTAAGTGCTTGTGCAATTTTCCTTATACTCATTCCTAAATTTAAAAATTGGTAAATACAAGATCTTTCTTCTATGGTAAGATGGTTATAGCTCATAGTTAATCACTCCTTTTAATATGTTTTGTTTGGTCACTTACATATTAACACAGCTGATTAGCTATGAGTTTATTTATGTTGCACTTGTTATGATAAATTATCAATTACTAAATATACTTGCTATCGTAGATTCCATAGCACTAGCTCCGCCACCCTCAGGAGTTGGAGGCTCATGTGCATTAAATCTATTATCACTACCATTGTTACTATCGTCTTTGAAAAGATAAGGCTTAGATTCTTTTAAAGCTTCAACCTGCTCCTTAAGTCCACTTATACCATCATCATTGAACTTTATATTTTCTTTGTTGATTAACTTCATCAACACATCATCATCCAAAGACCCATAAGTTCTTATAGCCTCTTTTAAAGCAGTATCATTCTTTAAATTAGTAAGCGCCTTTTCATGCTCCTTAGCAGTAGCCTTCCAAGTTTCAACAGACTTTTGTATATCCTCTATATTCATATCTTTATAAGATTTAATCTCTTTATTTGCAACACTAATCTGTTCTTGAAGAGTTTTAATCTCTTCATCCTTGGCTATAGCTTTTGCCTTTTCAGCGTTAATGTCATTACCATTTTCTGCCATAATCTTATCAATTGCATCTTTATCTAAACCTAATCCCTCTAAAAACTCTCTCTTCATTAACTTCCTCCTTACGTTTTTTTACGAGTGTTACAGTCTCACAGGTTGGCTAAGTTTTACGTCATTCCAAGACAATATAAAAGTGGTCACAAACTATTAATTTACAACCACTAAAAAAGAGAGGTTTCCCTCTCTTAAAAAACTTATTAAATTTTAATCTATATAAAATATATTTTTAATTGACTCTTTCAATTTATTTATATCTTCTTGCGATAAAGAATATATTGTAAAATAATCATTTTTAGTCATATTATCACTTATAAAAATCTCACCCAATTCAAAGAATCATGATCCATTTCAAATTCCCACTTTCCATTAACATTAATATTTATCGGTTCAATGTTATGAATAAAAACACGCTCAAAAATTCCATCATTTCTCTTTAAATCTAGCTCTAAAGAAAAACCATCTCCATATCTAAATGGTTCGTCCAATGGTTCAGTTATAACAATAGACACCCTATTATTAATTTTTAATGGTTCTTTGTTCCCAAGCCTAGGCACTCTATTTTCTTCTTCATACAAATGAATTTCTATATTTTCAATAAATTCAAAATCCCTTTGTCCGTCTCTTACCCTATATAACTTAGCTTTTTTAGCTTTTAATATTCTTAATAATGTTCTTTTCATACTTTTCACCAATTATAAAAATCTTCTTTTTTAACTTTTTCTTGCATTCTGTGCAATTCCGCATGTTCATCCATAGAGTCAGCTGGAGTACCCTCTATAAATCTTTGATATTTCTCAAAACATTCTTTAGCCGATCTAACAGAAAAATCTCTCATCTTTGTTTTTTTATTATAATGGAATCTTCTTTCAACATATTCACAATATTCATTAAAACTATATTCTCTTGGTGTATAATATTTAAGAGGCTCAAATCTTTCTATCTTAACCTCTATTCCTTTTAATAAATCTCTAAAGTCTCCTATAGGGGCATAGTATCCATAATCTTCATAAAATATTTTATTTAATTCTATATCATGAGCATTTAACAATTTATTTGGACTATATTTTTTAAAAAAATTACTTGCCTCTAAATACTTTTTAAAGTCTTTTTCATCAAACTTAAACATTTTTAACCTCCATAATAAGCAATGGCATAGTTCTATTATTCACTATAAGCCCCATTTCTTTTACATCAAGTATTTTAAATTCTAAATCTCTTTTTAATAAGAATTCATATTCATCAAAATGATTACTAAAACTACTAATCATAGCTCCAATACCTTTTCCTTTTGGAACGTATATCTCAAACATAGCTTCTTTTTCACAGAAAGCTTTTTCTAAAATTATTGATGTACTTACATATCCTTTATCTATATAACTTTTACCTATAAACTCTTGTATATTACTTGTCTCAAACTTTTTATATAAGAAATCTAAGTCACTTCCTCTATACACTGATATTTTATCTGGTAAATCAAAGTTTGATATTACATTATCTATGTTTCTTATGTGTCTTTCAATTTCACCTTTTATCTTTCCACTTCTCAAAATGGAATTTATTGTTTCGTCCCCTCTATGCGAATAATAAGCAATACTTTCAGCTTCTTCAGCATTAACTGACCATTCAAATTCATCAAGTTTATCTTGACCATAAAATTCTACAAACTCTGAATATTTTTTAAATATAATTGTTTCAAACCCGCTTCCGAACATTTGTTTATTATTAGTATACTCTTTTTCACTGCTTACATCAACATATTTTTCATACCATTCGCCATAGCTAAGCTTTTCTATTCTTTCAGATTTTCCAGTTTCAGGATTTCTAATCATCCTAGTTTCATCATCTATATCATCAAAATAAGGAACAGTAGTTGTTCTGCAATTAGGGTGAAAAGGTGGAGCAGTTATGCCTATTTTATAATCTTTATACTCAAATACTCTGCCATCCATATCTCTACAAATTTGACTTGTTTTTAAATCTAAAGTTGCTATTATTTCATATTTTTCAACACCTAACTTTTTATATGAATCTTGAACAGCTTTTGAATTAATAGCAGCAGTTTCAGTCATCACAAGCCTAACAGCATTATATTTAGAGGTTTCAAACTCTTTGGCAATGTTTTTTATTGATTCATCCGGAGATGTTCCTCTTATGATATCTCTTGTTAAATTATCTTTTAAAGAATTAACAAGCTTATTGCCCCTTTCCCAAATTCTATTTGAAAATTCATTCCCATCACTTGTCCATGGTGTTTTTAGTATAGTTTTTAGAGTACCTTTATCAATACTTTGAAAATTTGAATAACCAACTATCCTATGAAGCTCATACAATTCATTATAATATCTCTTCTCGTAAGTCTTTCCTAAATGATTAAATAATCCTTTATCTTCCTTGGACATTAGATTTGCAACAGTCTTCTTAAGCTCTAACTCCATAGCTTGAAGCTTTGATATCCTCACTCTGTGAGAAATGATATCTAGCTCTCTTTCTATTTCAGGAGTTATACTTCCCTTAGACTTTTTCATAAACTCATCCAGGTCCATTTTAAATAAACTCAACTCTTTGTCATTTAGCATTTTTTTAGCTTCGAATAAAGAAATACCACCTGCTTCAGCTTGTAGCTTAGTCAAGTGGTTATAAATTTTATCCTGTATTTTATTTACTTCAAAATCATAAATCTTTCGTATTCCTTTAACATATTCTTCAGACTCTCTAAACACATTCTCGTTAAGCTTTTCTATTCTTTTCTCCCAATCCATTCGCACGTGCTTCACCACCTAAGTCGGGATAATCATCATAAAGTTTAATTTTCTCATCTCTTTCTTTTTTTATTCGTTCCAACTCTTTATCCTTATCAGTTACAAAAGGATGATTAGAAACTAAAGTTTCATTTGATATAATTCCAATACTATTTTTAATCATCTCAACAGTAGACTCATCATTTACCATTATGTTTCGCTTGAATTTAATGTCTACTCCTTTAAAATTAACATTCTTAACTATACCTATAAATTCAAACATATAATCAAAACTTGCTGTAAACTCTAACTCTAGTTTGTTAGCATCCAGCTCCATATCAGAATACATAGCCTTAATATTTAAAGTATTTGGGGCATTATACGACCTTTCATTGTCTAGATATAGACTTCTGGCATTATGTGCAATAGCTTTCTTTATAAGCTCAATGATAACTTTATAATTCTCTGAATTAACCGTAACTTCAAGAGTATCTACTCCGCCTTGACTTCCATCTGCCGTTCTAACTTTAACAGCTCTATACTGTGCTAAATTCTCTCTAAATTCCCCTAAATCCTCACCCTCATAATTTTTAAGAATTAAGATAGTATTCATAGGATTTTCAAACATATTATCAGCATAGTTGCTAAGCAGTAAATTCAATGCATCCTGTAAACACTTAACTTTTTTAATTAAAGCTAACTCATTAGGCTGCTTAAAATACACAAAAGGTAGTTTCTTGTAACTATAACTTAATCCGTTCTTTTCCAAATACGGCTCATCCGTTAAATACTCTAAATGTCCATTTTCAAAAGAATATACTCTTATCTTATCTTGAGTGTAGAAATAAACACACTCTTTCTTCTTTATTGTATTACCGTTAAATTCCTCTTTTGATACAAACAAAATGACAGCCTCTAAGCTGTCATGATTATCATCTTTCCACACAGGAATTACACTCAATGGATCTAATCTTTTAAATTTAACATCTTGTCCATCAGTAAATAAATATAGCCAACCTATTCCTGTATTAAATGAATCAGCTGCTAAATTATTCATAGTTCTCATAAACCTATTATCAATAAACTCATTTATAAAATTTACCACTGTCTCATCATCTGAATCAATGTTTGGCTTGTCTGATAATAGATAATTGATTTTTTGGTCTACCGCACGTGCATACTGATTATCTTTTATAATAGTATTTGGTAGAGCTTTAATTCTTACTAACCTTCCGTCTTTACCTATTGTAGCCCTTATCTTTTCATCAATAGCTTGGCCATAATTGTAATAATCTATCCCTATTTGCATTTCTTGTTTTATAATATCATGAGCTAATATATTAATCTCTACAAACTTTTTAATCTGTTCCTCTGTTAATTTACTTAAATCCAAATTCTCACCACCTAAAATCCTACTAAGTTGCCCCTCATATCTTCTGTAAGTGCATATCTGCAACTGTCAATTGAATGGTTATCTTTATCTTCCAGTTTATTTTTTGTGTTACCATCTTTATCTACTTGGTAATCTATATTTTCAAATTCTCTTGCAGTATTAGGACATCTTACAGGATCTATTATTATCTCCTCTAAATCATCAAGCCACTTTTCACCAAATTCAACTGAACCCGGCCCCTTAGAAGCTCCGTACACTTTTAACCCATATTCCCACATCTCATCTATTGACTTTGGTTCAGCACTATCAGCAAATATTTTTGTATCATTCCAACCATTTTCTTTTATCTTAATAGCTGCATTTCTATTAGAGAGTTTAACCTCGTGTATCTCCCCAAATATATAAATTTTTCTTCTCATCTTGTCATAATGAAGTCTCATAAAATGCAAAGGGTCATTAGCATATCCCCAGTCAATACCTTGTCTTATATTGTCAAATGAAAGTAACTCTTTAGTGCTAATCTCTCTAAAAATTAAATTATCAAATGGCACAACACCACTCCCTATTGGCTTGCCTAAATATTCCCATTCATATTTATTTGGTTTAGTTTTTTTGATATGCTCTGCCTCATCAATAAAATCTTTTGAAATAAAAGCATTATTTAAATAGGTTGAATGGTGCACTATAGTATTGCTAGGAATAAACTGAGTCTCATACCTTTTATTAACCCAAGACTGTTTTCTTTTAGGCGGATTATAAGAATAAAAAAACTTATATTTTAACCCATCCGCAAGTTCAGCTCTTAAAACAGAATTTTCAATCATAGATACTTCATCTTCTGTTTTAAATTCAGCAAGTTCTTCTATCCATAATCTTGCTATAGGAAACTTTGCCACCTTAATAGATTTTATCTTTGCTGGATCATCAGCACCACGAAAAATTATTGAATTGCCTCGTGGAATATAAGTTATCTTTAAAGGGCTTAAATTAAATTTAAAATAAGGTTCAAGATTTAATATACTTATTGCCTCTTTTAACTGTTCATAGCAAGATTCTTGAAGAGTGTTTCCAACTTTTCTTACACAAAGAATAGTTATTGGATTTGCTACTATATCTAAAATGAGTTCTATGCCTATATTAGAAGATTTCCCCGAACCTCTGCCGCCTTTGAATACATATTTTAAATAGTTATTAGCTTTTATCTCTTTGTGGATACTTCTAAAATTAGGCAGTATTATTTCAGATAGTTTAATCTTCGATGTCATCTACAATCACCACACTTTCCGCTTTGATTTCCAATTTATCAGTCCACATACCAAACCTTTTACCTAAAAGTTCTTGAGCCTTAATACTATCCTTATTTTGAGTTGGTAGCTCGACAACCTCCGGCTTTTCTTCAATACCTAAAAAATTCCCATTCTCATCAAAACTAGGCTTTTTAGTCATGACCACTTGATAATCAATCTCCTGCCTTCTTGCCGCCCTTGTAAGCATTCTAAGTATTTCTCTTTGGTCTGCAATAAGTTCTTCATCAAGCTCCTTCATTCTAGCCTCTATATACTCTTTCATTTCAGGGCTATTAAAAAGACGGCTTGCATTAGCACGAGCCGTCTCTCTGTTTTTAACGTTTTTATAATATTTTAAATAGCTTTCAGTCCTATTAAGAGTTTTAATATACTCATCAGCCACAAGCTTTTGTTTATCCGTTAATGCCATGCTTCACCGTCCTTTCTATTTTTACATAAGATAATTTATCATAACAAGTGCAACATAAATAAACTCATAGCTAATCAGCTGTGTTAATATGTAAGTGACCAAACAAAACATATTAAAAGGAGTGATTAACTATGAGCTATAACCATCTTACCATAGAAGAAAGATCTTGTATTTACCAATTTTTAAATTTAGGAATGAGTATAAGGAAAATTGCACAAGCACTTAAAAGGTCACCTAGTACAATATCTAGAGAAATTAAAAGAAATTCATCTAAGATAAAAGTTAGTAGGGGAAGTTACACTAAGTACTTTCCGATAAAGGCAAATGATAAATATATTGATAGAAGAAAAGACTGCCATAGAAAAAGTAAATTTTCTAAAGATGTTATTGATTATTTAACTGTAAAGATTAACGAACATTGGTCCCCTGAACAAATATCAAATAGAAACACAAATGAGATTCATGAATTACCATCTACATCAACGATATATAGAATGATACGCGCCAAAAAGCTGCCAAAAACTAGTATGAAAAATTTGAGAAGAAAAGCTAAATTTAAAAGGCCAGCAGAAAAAAGAGGAAAATTCAATGATAAAGGTAGAACAATTAAGAAAAGACCTAAAGAGATATACAGAAGGCAAGAATTAGGCCACTGGGAAGCAGATACAGTGGAATCAGGCAGATTAGATCATAAAAGGAAAAGTAGATGTTGTTTCGTAACTTTAGCAAGAAAGAAAATCTAGATATTATATAGCAATCCTAGTTAGAAAATAGAAAGTCGGAAAGCGTAACACCAGCAATAATAAATGCATTAAAAGATTATCCAAAAGAATTAGTAAAAACAATAACCTTTGATAGAGGTAAAGAATTTTCAGAATTTGAGAAAATAGAAAAAGAATTAGGATGCAAAACTTATTTTTGTGATCCCTATTGTGCATGGCAAAAAGGTACAAATGAAAATAGTAACGGACTTTTGAGGGAGTTTTATCCTAAGGGTATGGATTTATCAGAAGTGAATATTGATGAATTAAATTATAACTTAAGTTTAATGAATAATAGACCTAGAAAATGTATAAAATATAAAACACCTAAAGAAGAACTTTTTGGTCTCTTACCATAGGTGTTGCATTTGATTTGACAATTCGTCATAACAAAAAAGAACCTCTTTGCCAAGGTCCTTCAATGTCTAAATTAAATTGAGGTTAAAATGAATACATATTTCTACTCTACAAGTATAGCACGGTTAAATCGCACAAACCGCACAAAGTTTAAAATTTATCTTAAAGCTATCTCTTGAATAGCCTCAGTTAAAACTTTTGAAAAATTTAAATTTAGTCTATTCCCAATATCATTAGACCACTTAGGAATATTAAGTGTTTTCTTTACTAACTTTTGACTTTCAAAATACTTTTCAATATCTACACAAACCATTGATACAAATGACTGTTCTAAATCATAAAACCCATCAAATTCTTTATCATCTTTAAAAGGGAAATCATCAATAAGAGATAGTTTATTCATATCAGTCCTTTTCGGAAGTTTTTCACCACTCTCAACAATATCTGCTATAACTATACCAAGATAATCGCTCGCCATAAATAAAGCATCTTCAATAGTCTCCCCTTGCGTGCCAGTGCCACCCAAATCTGGGAAATATACAAAATAAGAATTATCTTCACTAGGACTATAATAAAATAGTGCCGGATAACTAACTAACATAAAATACCTCTCTTTCTACCCTAAAGAGCATAGGGCTATCTAAGCCCTGCCTCTTTAAGTATTCCTTTTTCAGTTCCTTTTTTAAGTTCACCTTTAGGAATAATAATTGGTCTTGTTAAACCTTGTTTTGTCATCTTCACATGAGAGCCTTTACCCCCATCAGATTCAACAAATCCATGTTTTTTTAATAACTTGACCATTTCTTGTTGTGTCATTGGCATGCGCACTACCTCCTGACAAACGTATATTACTACGTATCTATGCGTATGTCAAGTATTTTGTTATTTGTTTAAATATCTATCATGTACCATTCTAGAGTAGCTCTCAGATGTACTACCTAAATAGCTGCTTATCCTTAACCAACTCCAGCCTTCCACGTATCTCAATCTAAATACTATCCTAACCCTACTATCTTCAATATTATTTATAAAATCCTCTATCTCTAAACGCAAATCAAAAGCTCTCTGCCACTGTGTATTTAAACACTCTCTAATTAACTTTTCTCTTTCAGTAAGCTCTCTCATGCCAACAATCGGTAAGTTCATTGCTTGGTAAGGGAACTCCGTGTTAGATGCCTGCACCTTATCTACTACAATCTCTGTCTTATTTAGTTTTTTATTTTCTAACTCTAAAATTCTAAGTTCTCTTTTCAAATCTCTATAACGTGAAAGCAAATCCTTATCCATCAATTCCCTCCCATATGTATTTACAGCTTAAAACCCCTTTGATATACAAAGAGGCAAATTTTAATATTCTATTTTTAAAAACTTGTAATGTTTTTCTGCATAAATAAATTCATCATCATACTCAACCTTGTATCCCGCTCGTTCAAGTTGACTTATTAACCTTACTCTTTCCTTAAAAGTTGAATATGGAATAACTAATACTTTAATCATGTCTTATCACATGTCTTGCATCATTATATAAATTTTGTCTATGCCTTCCTCTACGTCATAAATTTCTAAAACATCTCTATAATCGTCACCATATATTTCACAATCATCATCATATTGATTTAATATTTCTATTAGTTCTTTTACTTTCATTTACTCAACTCCTACTCCGTTCTACTCAACTCTTTTGTGATTATTCAATTTATATTCGCTATTTTTCTTTAATAAATTCATTTTTTCGACTTTTTTTGATTTATATGCGTAAAATAGTTAGCATTAGTTAGCATTTCCTATTTCTTCTAAATCTCTTTCGTACTCTCTTTTTAATCTAGTTAGTATATATCTATCTTCTTGACTTCTATTTTCTTCAGAAAGTAATTTATTAATTTGCTCTATCTCACTCTCTAAAAAATTAGATGCATAATTTAATAGTTTTGACTCACTTATCATCATCTAATCCCCCTGTCCGTTTACATCATAGAAATATCCACTATCCAAACTCTCTATCCAACCCCATTTGAATAATTTATTTTTACTCCTCTGAATTGCAATTGCTCTCTCTGCTTCAAATTCAGAATTATACGTTCCAATTGAAACATTGGTTTCTATGCCTTCAATCTTTATAAAAGCTTCATACTCTTTCATTCTTCGCTCCACATTCTTAGTATTGCCGATTTTAGCTTAGGCCCTACTCCCTTTGTCTCGTTCAATACCTTTTCTAATTTCGCCTTTGGACTATCTCCCAGGTACTCCGCTTCTTTTAAAGCTGAATTCCATCCCTCTATGTAGACTTTTGTAAGAAAATCATCCATCTCTTTATGGTCAAACGTTTTTATTTTCTTGTATAGAGTTCTGTTAGTAACGTACTCCTTTACTTTCCCCATTTTTTAATTCCTTTCAAATAATTTTTAAACTGATATGCCAAACTACTATCCAACTCTCTGTATCTTCTCCGGCGCTCTTTTATCCGCTCATTTTCGGCTAAAAACTCTTGATATTCCTTGCAATCACTATGACAATTTAGATGCCTGCTCTTGCACTCGTAACAAACTCTATTTCTCATAAATCGAGCTCCGTTAATTCAATCTCAACCCTTGGATTGGACTTGTCATATAAAACTCTACTGCCAGTAAATTAACTAAATCCACCTTGCCTTTGGTAGGCATATAGTAAACACATTTAAGGTTGTAGTGGCCATTAAAACCTTTCTTGTGTTTACCTGTTATTTGCCTTATACAGTCTCTTTCATAAGCAATAAACTGCTTCGAGGGGATGAGTTTGTAACTATTTCCATGTTTAATGATTCTACTGCTATTCTTTTTAGTTATTGGCCTGCCATATAAAATTAAATTCATATCCCCAACTCCTTTAATGCCTGCGCTCTCTTCTTTTTAGCAATATCTTCAAGCGCTTGTTCACTCATACTGTCTGTTTGCTGTTCAAAGTTGTGGAATTTAGTGCGCTTAGGCTTGGCTTTTATGTTGTCTTTGCCATTCTTTCGCCAATTTTCAAGAATACCATTCACATAAGCAACGTTATGCTTATTCATGTTTGCAGCAATTACAAAAGCTTCTTCAATCCAGCTATATTCAAAGTCTTCAAGCATAACCCTTAGCTTTTCAGATACAGTTAAATTAATTTGTCCAAAGCCACTATTCTCGTACAACTTTGCTAAATCTTGCATTTTTGTATCTTGAACTACAACAACATCTTTTTCTTGTTGTTGTTTTATTTCCTTTACTTTACTTTCCTTTACTTTACTTTGTGCATTAATGTCTACATTAACTCCCTTTGCTTGTGCATTAATGTCTACATTATGTTCACATTTATTATTTTTTATAATATATAAAGTAGGTTTTGACGTTTTTCTTCTTTTTGTAGCTTCAAAATAGTTCTCTTGAATTTTTTTGCTAGTTAGAACCTCAGCCGAATGAAACAGGGCTTTATCAAAAAACTCCCATAACACCAAGCGGTCTACAACTCGCTCTATTAATTCTTTACTTACTCCAGGTAGTCTTTTTAGGAGTTGGGCTTTCACAAGTTCATTCCATACAATGAAATATCCATTCTTGTATATCGCACATAACAGTTTTACTACTGTGATTTCACCCTTAATTCCAAACTCACCTGAAATAGCTTCTATCTTTTCATCTTCAAAAATATCTACGTCTAAAGGAAAATAATCCAAACCATCTTTAGGAGGTCTTGCCACGCTATCACTCTCCTTCTATATCTTGTAGGGGAGCTTAACTCCCCCTTATTTAAAATGGAATATCCTCATTATTTATTTTGTAAAAACCCTCGTTCTCAGATTCGATTTTTTCATTATCTCTATCGCTCTTAACTTCAACAAAATTAATACTCTCTACAACTACATCAGTTGTATAAACTGTTTTTCCATCTTTATCATCGTATCTTCCGGTTTGAATATGTCCTGCAAGAGCGATTCTCTCGCCCTTTTTAAAATAGTTGGCAATTGTCTCAGCAATTTTGCCCCAAGCTATACATGAGATAAAATCAGCCGTAGGTTGGTTATTACGCTCTGCATCAGCTCTTTTATCCTTAGATAACTTCCTGTTTACAGCAAGAGTAAATCTAACTACCGCCGTTGCATTTTTTGATGTATATCTTAGTTCCGGCTCCCTTGTAAGTCTTCCCATTAACGTCACATTATTCATTAATTACTCCTTAAAATGGTAGGTCTTCATTCTTTAGATCAAAGAATGTTTCTTCTTGCTCCGCTTCATGCACTTCTTCTTTTTTTGGTGCTTCTTTGTTCGCTTCTAATAACATTGCAGCACCTTCTCTAAGCGTTAAATCTTTTGCATTTTCTGAAATCCACTTAATATAGCCTTTGTCAGAGTTTATTATTTCTCCTAGTGTCATTCCTTTGTGTTTTCCAAAATTCACTTTAAATCTCTTTGCATCTTCACTATTCATGTTGTCAATTTTTTCAGCTTGTGCAAATTGCTTCATGTCTTCTATGTCTTGAGTAAAGACTTCGCTTAGACTTGCTACAGTTAAAGTTGCATCTACTTGCGCTCTTTTCTTAGCCATCTTTAATATAGTGTTTACCTGGCTGTATATTTCATCATTTTCAACTCTAACTTTGCCCCAATTGTTTGCCTTTAAAGTGTTTGGATCTATTCCTATTGGAACATCTTCCGGACGTACCCATCTGTATCTATACTTATCTTCCTTGCTGTTGCAATTGCCCAAGCCTTCTGTTATCTTTGCTCCATTCTTAGATAGAATACATCTGACTGTATAAGCGAATACTCCATTTTTCCAATCTTCTATACTGTCTACAATTTCATATTCACTTGTTAAACCGAACATCATTAATATTTTTTCTGCTCCAGGTTTTAAAAGTGTAGGTTTTTGTGTTCCTGGTATCGTGTCATAATCATGGCCACCTTTTAAAGTTCTTTGGATAACTGCTTGTACACTTGCTACTTTATTTAAGCTAGCTGATACTGCATCAAGTTCCACTGCATCTATTAAGTTCATTAATTCGTTATTCATATTCGCACCTCTTATCTAATTCTCAAGCTTTCGCTACTCTCTAAAGTAGCTGCATCAGCATAAAGACCGTCTTTAACTGCATTCTTTAGTTCTGTCTTGTTTAGTTTTCGTTCAATAATAAAGAATTCCTCTGGCACTTTAGATTCATCAATTATCTTTAGCGACGGAGCATTTTTTTGAATGTTGAAGGAGAATAAAGTGGTTTTTATCTTCTTCTTATCCACTAACAACATCTGCTCTTGAAGGTAAGCTTTTAGATTCTTACTTCTGTTCTCTAATGCTTTCCTTTTTTCAGCTAATCTGGTCTCTTCATCTTTAAGCGCTATAGCTTCTGCATCCATAGTCTTTAGCACCTTTGCAATGCCGTCCGCTTTCTCTTCAATTGCATCTTCAATATTTGTAAGATGTGCTTTTAGTTCGTCTCCTTCTAAATCCATGTCTAAAAGACTGTTGTAGATATTTGTTAACTCGTATAACTTCATTTATATTTCCCTCTCAATCAATTCTTTACTAAGTTCTGCGTACTCTCTCTTATATTCCTTAAGCTTGGCTTCAAGCTCTTCACGGCTGTATAGTAGCCTTTCAACGTCTTGAATGTTCCTTAATAATTGTCCTAGTCTTTCGTAAATTTCCATAACTACACCCTTTCAAAAGAATATCTATCTGTGTATAAATCGTTCTTCAATATGCACTCTTTATGTCCGTTGACTTTGAGTAAATAAAACTCTTCATACTCTTCAACAACATTTCCCATAAACTTTCTAAAACGATTCTTTCCGGGTCCTGGATTGTACTCTGTAAATTTAAACTTTTCTCCTACTCTAAGTGGTTTAAAGAAAACATCTTGTTGATGCTTGCTATATCCTAGTTTCATTATTTCTCCCTTTTATGCTATAATTAGCATAGATATATTTACTAAGTCCTTTAAATGCTTGCCGGCTTTATTAGGACTTTTTTTAGTTATAACTTCCATTTCTATATACTCTCCATCACTCCGCACAGATAGATAAACATTAAAAACCCAACTATCACTTTTAGATTTTGCCAAAAAGGAGCCCTAAAATTTATAATGTTTCTTCCTTTTCTGTCAACTAATTGCATCTTCTATCTCCCCCAAATACTCCTTTACCTTCTCCGGATAAATAATATAGCTGTACTTCTTATTAGTTTCATTTGTTTTAAATGCACTACCAAAAGGTAATATCCCTCTCTGTAACCCCACTCTAATAGTCTGTGGAGTTTTATTTAACATTCTTGCTACATCTGTTACAGTCATCTTCTACCTCCTATCAATATTCTTCTGAACCCACAACTTCATTTCCCCTGCTGCTATAACAATCTTGTCTAAAGTGTCTATGAAACTATCAAACCTTTCCTTTTCTGAATCATCTATAATCCCATCACTGGTTATATCTAGAAGTTCATACTTTGCTTCATCTAAATTTTTAATAGCAGACAAAGTTTTTATAGTTATTCTGTCTAAATTCTCTATCTCTAATCTATCAACACAACTACACCCAATAGGACATTCATCAGTACAATACCTATTAAGCAGCTCCGGAGCATTGTAAAGGTCCGCCATTAAAACCACCTTGTCCGGCTGAGGACACTTCACAATACCAAGCTCATAATCAGCCAAAGTCGAAGCATGAACACCTAACATCTCAGCAGCACTCTCTCTACTCTTAAGCTTTTCATTATATCCACTAGCCTCAATACGAGCCTTGTAATAAATATTATTCTTTGCAGACCTCGCATCTCTTCCCATTCATCCACCCCCTTATTTCTACTATATAGTAAAAAACATCAACGGTTTAGATACTCCAGTTTCTAATCCTGATAACAGTTCAAATAACAACCTAGGTTAATCTTAGTAAGGTCTACACTCTACTTTTATATCATCTCTATAGATAATGTCCTTTGATGTTATAGAACAAACTAATTCATCTTCCTTAAAAACATCAATCTGCTTTATTTTCAATCCATTCATTACCAAAGGTTCAGGATACATAAATGAATTTATATTCTCCCCACACTCACTAAAAACCTTTTCGAACTTTTCCATAGTTTTACAACTAATTTCAACCCATTCTTTGAGAATATAGTATAAATGTGAGTACGATATCCCTACACTCTTAGAAAAATCTAAATTACTTTTGAAATGTTTATTTATAAACTCTTGCAACATTTCTCCATCAATTTTTCTACCTTTCACATCCTCACCCCCTATATCTAATGTATATTCATCTAGCCAATCCCTATTTTTTAACATCATTTAAAAAGCTATACTAAATACAAGCTCTCCACTTACCACAAGTTAACAATTTGATATAATCACCTAAAGGAGGTGATTATAAATGAGAAAAGTCAACTTTGAATTTAATACAACTGAAGCTTTTATGGTTTATGACCTTATACTAAATACTTATGAAACTCTTAAAAAGAATAAAGATAAAGGATATAAACTATATGAGCCTCTACTAAAAACTATTGAAGAACAATATCCTTCACTAAAGGAACATAGAGAAATAGTAAAAACTATTGATTAAAATATTTCTCCCCTGATTGTTTAAAATGGCTTTGAATTTCATATAATTTCATTCCCTCAAAACGCACTAAAGGGTTCAAAGTTATTTCCCTTTGCTCTGTATTACTCACAATAATACGGAGCAATTCCTTTATTTCTTTTAGTTCATTTAGTATTTCTTCATCCATAAGCCACCCCCTTACTTCGATTTAACCTTATCTCTCAACTTTTCTAAAATTAAAGCATTTTTACTAATAGCTTTATATTTACTCTCTTCCTTTAACTTTTCATCTAACCATTTAGGCAGTCTTAAAGTTGTAGTCACCACTTCTTTTGACTTCATTTTGAATTCACCTCAAATAAGTTATATCACGAATTCATTTTGAAGTCAATATATTTCCCGAATTATTTTTGATAGTATAATGACATCATAAGGAGTTGATAAAATGGACGAAAATATTACATTCACTTTTAGAACAACAAGAGAAGTCATAAATAAAATCAAATACATTGCAGAAAGTAATGGGCGTTCTGCTAACAAAGAAATTGAGCAACTAGTTATTCAAGCCATTAAAACTTATGAAAAAGAAAATGGAGAAATTTCAGAATAATCTTTAATCAATTCAGAAATTATAAATTGATTCACTGTCTTATTTTCTTTCTTTGCTTTGATTTTTAAATCTTCTTTAAAGTCTTTATCACATCTAAGGGTAAAGACTTTTCTTTTTTCTTTCTTTTTCACACCTTCACCCCCTACATTAAATAGCTATTTGTTTATTCAGTCCCTATTTTTTAACACCCTTTAAAAAGCTATACTAAAAACAAGTTAACAATTTGATATAATCATCTCGAGAGGAGGTGATTATAAATGGACAGAATCGATACGCTTAATTTCCCTGACTTATCCAGCTTGTCTGACTTAACAACTGCTGATATGGCTAGTGGAATGTATAAAAGAATTCAATCTCAAATTAACGATTTATTATCTGAAATTAATTCAGACGAACACATGCTAGCCACTATCGATAACCTAGCAATAACAGATATTGGATATCACAATCCTCACATACTTATCTTTTATTGCATAGATTCTCAAGGAAATCAGGTTCGAAAATTGATTCATATAAACTCGTTAAATATGGATTTAACTGTTTACAAAGAACAGGATTTCGAGAAATCAAAAAGACCAATAGGGTTTTTAGGAGAAATTGATTAATATTCATTAATTCTTCTAAATTTTGATTCACCTGTTGGAGCAGGTGAATCATTTTTTTATCATTTTCACCTAAATTGTTTATAAAACTTTCTAGTCTTTCGACTTGTATATTAAATTGATCATTACTCATATGCATCTCCTTACTTCGATTTAACAATTAATTATTGTTTTGATAGTCGTATTACAATCTCCTTTACTTTGATTTGCTGATAGCAAATTTAATAGGTAAAAAAATATCATTAATATTTACATTGAGTATATTAGCTATCTTTTCAGCCGTATTTTTAGGAATATTTCTTTTCCCAGTCTCATACTGGCAATAAGTAGATACTGCTATATTAAGGTTTTTTGCCATATCTTGCTGTGATAATTTATGACTTTCTCTAATTGATTGTAAACTCATGTAGCACCCCCCTTTATTTGCTATCTGTGAACTATATTTAGATTATATATTCACATTTAGCAAATGTCAACAGTTTATTTTACTATTTGTGAAATATTTTATATTTCGTTAACTTTTGTTGTATAATGTTCTCAAATCGTGAACATATTGAGGTGAATTTATGGATACTTTAGCTAAAAGAATTAAAAATTTAAGAGAAGAAAAAGGTCTATCTCAAAAAGAGTTGGCTAATTATCTTAATATAAGCAACTCTACTTTATCTCAATATGAAAGTGGAGTTCGAGTTCCTAGTGATGACATTAAAATAAAAATAGCCCGATACTTCAACGTCACAACAGACTATCTTTTAGGAAATTCAAACGTCAAACAACTAAGCAGAAAAGATGAAATAGACATACAAAAAGACCTAGAAGAAATGAAAAAAGACATGACCAAAGGAACTCTAAGGCTATCCCTAGACGGAGAAATAGTTGATGACGAAATCAAACAATTTATCCTAGATAATATGGAAAATACACTAATCCTAGCCAAGATAAAAGCCAAAGAAAAATTCAATCCAAACAAAAACAAAAAGTGATTAAGGTGATACTATGGAAAAAGTATATAAAGTGATAGAAATCTTAAATTCAAATGAATTAATTGTAAATTATGGACAATCTGATGGTGCAAAAGAAGGTAGAAAGCTAAATATTACTGTTACTGGAGAAAATGTAATAGATCCTGAAACAAATAAAATTTTAGGAACTCTTGATATTATCAAACAAGAATTAGAAGTATATAAAGTTTATTCTAATTTTTCTATTTGTCGTCATATAACATATGAACAAAGAGATTATTCAAAACCTTTCGGAGTTAAAACTAAAACGGTAGAAATAACCCATCCCCTAAACATAAAAAAAGATGATGCTACCAATAGATGGCCTACGACTATTCCTCCTGTTGAAGTTGGAGATGTAGTAAATATTTTATAAATTACATTATTTTTTGTTGATTTTTCAAAACTTATTAAGTATAATGATTAATATACGGGGTAGGGTATAGCCTTACCATCTGCAGAGACCTGACATTATACTTATGTATTTTGTCAGGTCTTTTGTTTTGGTGAAAAATGCAATACGATAAACCATTTAAAACTTATAGTGAACAAATAGAACATTTAAATATAGAATACAACTTAACAATAGATGATATTGAACTTGCTACTGCTCTACTCTCTACTTTCTCATATTATGATTTAATAAATGGCTACAAAGATTGTTTTATGGTTAACAATAAATATATAACCGGAACTACAATTGAAGATTTATACGTTTTCAATCAAATTGACAAGGATATTCAAAATCTTTTGTTTAAATACAGTGTTATAGTTGAAAATAGATTTAAAACTATTCTTGCATATCATGTAAGTAAACAATTTGGAGTTGATATTTCTAATTATGTGTCTTTAAACGTTTTAAATCATAAAAAAGCTTATGAATCTAAGAAAGTTATTGATGATTTAAATAAAATTACTACTTCTACATATTGTCAACAACCTACAAAGCACTATCGCGATTTTAAAAATCATATACCCGCTTGGATATTGTTCAAAAACGCAACTTTTAGCACAACAATAAATTATTTTATGCTACTTAGTCTTAATTTACGAAACCAAATTTCACAAGATTTATATACTAGAAGTTACGATTGTAGTGATGAAGAAATGTTAAATTTCATAACTTCTTCATTAAAGATTGTTAAAAAGTTTAGAAATGTAATAGCTCATAATTTAAAATTTGTATCTACTCGTTCTAAAGACTTCTTGATATTAAAACATTTATCCAAAGAGTATAGTGGCAATCTTATATTAAGGTCTGATAACAACAATAACATTGGTAAAAATGACCCTTACTCAATGATAATAGCGTTAATAACTTTACTAAATGAAAATTTTTTAATCCAAAATTTCATAAATGACTTTGGACGATTATTATATGTTTTAGAAGATAGCTTCGGAAAAACTTTAATTCAAGATTATTTTAAGCATTGTCATTTGCCTAATGATTTAGAAAAACGTCTTAAAAATTATTTAACCAAAATACAAAGCAAAATTTAATATTTAAGGTAGTGATCTATACTGCCTTATTATTTTTAAATTCACATAGAACATAGGTTCATAAATATACTTAATAAGAGAGAATACTATGGAAAATATAAAAATAAATAGAATTATTAAAACAATATATAAAAAATATGGCACTAATCCATTTGAAATATGTAAAGAAAAAGATATTCTATTACAGTTTATAGATATGCCATTTACCTTAAAGGGATATACAACAACTAAATACAGAACAAAAATCATATTTTTAAATAGTAAAAATACAGAATTTGAAAATGAGTTTACCTGCTTACATGAATTAGGCCATATATTTTTAAAGCATCACGATAATATACTTTTTAATCAAACCTGTACTTTACACAACAATATCAAAGAAGAAACTGAAGCTAATTTCTTTGCCACTTCAATGATATTAAAAAAATATGATATATCCTCTTTCGCTGGCTTAAGTATAAAACAAATATCTTTTTTGACTGGCATTGAAGAATATAACTTAAACCATTACTTTAAAAACAATAATTTAGGAGGTTAAAATGAAACGAGCAAATGGTATGGGAAGTATTATAAATTTAGGGAAAAATAGAAGAAGACCTTATGCTACATTAGTAACTACAGGCTGGGATGAAAATGGAAAGCAGATAAGAAAATATATTGGATACTCAAAAACTAAAAAAGATGCTGAAATGCTTCTTTTAGAATACTATAAAAACCCGGCTGTCTTAAATAAGGCAACTTTAGAAAACATATATGATCTATGGTCTAAACAACACTTTTTAACTATAGGAGAAAAAACAATCTCCGGTTATAAAGGCGCTTGGAAAAAACTTTCTGTA
This sequence comes from Peptoniphilus asaccharolyticus DSM 20463, assembly GCF_900176115.1. Classification (GTDB taxonomy): domain Bacteria; phylum Bacillota; class Clostridia; order Tissierellales; family Peptoniphilaceae; genus Peptoniphilus; species Peptoniphilus asaccharolyticus. The sequence goes on from NZ_FWWR01000009.1 coordinate 932,335, forward strand.
TTGATAATTTATCATAACAAGTGCAACATAAATAAACTCATAGCTAATCAGCTGTGTTAATATGTAAGTGACCAAACAAAACATATTAAAAGGAGTGATTAACTATGAGCTATAACCATCTTACCATAGAAGAAAGATCTTGTATTTACCAATTTTTAAATTTAGGAATGAGTATAAGGAAAATTGCACAAGCACTTAAAAGGTCACCTAGTACAATATCTAGAGAAATTAAAAGAAATTCATCTAAGATAAAAGTTAGTAGGGGAAGTTACACTAAGTACTTTCCGATAAAGGCAAATGATAAATATATTGATAGAAGAAAAGACTGCCATAGAAAAAGTAAATTTTCTAAAGATGTTATTGATTATTTAACTGTAAAGATTAACGAACATTGGTCCCCTGAACAAATATCAAATAGAAACACAAATGAGATTCATGAATTACCATCTACATCAACGATATATAGAATGATACACGCCAAAAAAGCTGCCAAAAACTAGTATGAAAAATTTGAGAAGAAAAGCTAAATTTAAAAGGCCAGCAGAAAAAAGAGGAAATTCAATGATAAAGGTAGAACAATTAAGAAAGACCTAAAGAGATATACAGAAGGCAAGAATTAGGCCACTGGGAAGCAGATACAGTGGAATCAGGCAGATTAGATCATAAAAGGAAAAGTAGATGTTGTTTCGTAACTTTAGCAGAAAGAAAATCTAGATATTATATAGCAATCCTAGTGGAAAATAGAAAGTCGGAAAGCGTAACACCAGCAATAATAAATGCATTAAAAGATTATCCAAAAGAATTAGTAAAAACAATAACCTTTGATAGAGGTAAAGAATTTTCAGAATTTGAGAAAATAGAAAAAGAATTAGGATGCAAAACTTATTTTTGTGATCCCTATTGTGCATGGCAAAAAGGTACAAATGAAAATAGTAACGGACTTTTGAGGGAGTTTTATCCTAAGGGTATGGATTTATCAGAAGTGAATATTGATGAATTAAATTATAACTTAAGTTTAATGAATAATAGACCTAGAAAATGTATAAAATATAAAACACCTAAAGAAGAACTTTTTGGTCTCTTACCATAGGTGTTGCATTTGATTTGACAATTCGTCTATTAAAAAACATGCATATAAGAGATATTAAGACTAAGCATTTACAAGATGTAATCAATGACTACTCTACTATGTCTAGAAGCACACTAAAGGATATAAAGAGCTTATCAACACAACTGTTTAAATTTGCAATGCAAAATGACTTAGCGGAAAAAGATTATACGCAGTTTGTAACATTACCTGCTCAAAAGGATAAGAAAGAAAAAGAAATATTTAATACTAATGAAATAGAAACTTTATGGAAATATAAAGACAATGAATGGATAGATTCAATACTTTTCATGATCTACACCGGTGACAGAGTTGGAGAGATGTTATCCATTCCCAAATCTAAGGTTAATTTAGAGTATGGGTATATCCAACATGGAAATAAAACAGAAACTGGTAAACAAAAAATAACTCCAATACACAAGGATTTACTTCCTTTGATTCAAAAAAGAATGATAACTGATTCTAAGTTTTTATTTGCTAATGAGAGAGGAAAAAGTATAACCACTGACTATTATAGGAAGCGTATATATTATCCTCTTCTTAAAAAAATAGGAATAAGAAAACTTACACCACACTCTTGCAGACACACTTTTGCATCGCTGCTAAATAAATCTGAAAAGAATAAAAACACAATAAGTAGACTTATGGGCCATACAGATTATTCAATAACAGCTAAATGGTATACTCATGATGAAATTACAGAACTTATAGATTCAGTAAATAAACTATAAATTTGTATGCTATAAATATTCTACTTGTAATCTACGTACTAAATTTTAGTAGTTTTTATGAGGATTTACAAAAAACAAAATAAAAAGTAAAAAACCTTGTAAACGTTGATTTTACAAGGTTTTTTGTTGGTGCGCCTTAGAGGATTCGAACCCCTGACCTTCTGGTCCGTAGCCAGACGCTCTATCCAGCTGAGCTAAAGACGCACAATATAAAAATGGAGCGGATGACGAGATTCGAACTCGCGACCCTCGCCTTGGCAAGGCGATGCTCTACCACTGAGCCACATCCGCATAACTTATTATTTTATTTAATTGGAGCTGGTGAGAGGACTTGAACCCCCAACCTACTGATTACAAGTCAGTTGCTCTACCAATTGAGCTACACCAGCATAACACAATTTTTGGCGACCTGGATCGGGCTCGAACCGACGACCTCCAGCGTGACAGGCTGGCATTCTAACCAACTGAACTACCAGGCCAATTTTATTTAGCCTTTTTAATATGGTGGGCACAATAGGGCTCGAACCTATGACCCCCTGCTTGTAAGGCAGATGCTCTCCCAACTGAGCTATGCGCCCATATCTTGTTTGGTGACCCTGCCGGGAATCGAACCCGGGATACCACCGTGAAAGGGTGGTGTCTTAACCGCTTGACCACAGGGCCTTATTAATAATAGTAATTTTAAAACAAAGTCCACACAGTCCTTAGTTGATTCCTCTATGTAATGGTAGCGGGAGCAGGATTTGAACCTACGACCTTCGGGTTATGAGCCCGACGAGCTACCGGACTGCTCCATCCCGCGTCATTTTTGTTGGTGCCGAGGACCGGAATCGAACCGGTACGGTGTTTTACCACCGCAGGATTTTAAGTCCTGTGCGTCTGCCAGTTCCGCCACCCCGGCATGTCTGGCTCTCAGGGTGGGACTCGAACCCACAACCTACCGGTTAACAGCCGGTTGCTCCACCTTTGAGCTACCTAAGATTATTTATTTCTAAATCCGGCAAGACCTACTCTCCCAGGCCGTCTCCAGCCAAGTACCATCGGCGTATTAAAGCTTAACTTCTGTGTTCGGTATGGGTACAGGTGTGTCCTTCATACTATTGATACCGGATAAAACTTACAATCATATCTTTTTTTTGATCAAGTCTTCGACCTATTAGTACTCGTTAGCTTAAAGTATTACTACTCTTACACCTTGAGCCTATCTACCTCGTTTTCTTCAAGGGGTCTTATCTACGGGGAAATCTCATCTTGAGGGGGGCTTCGTGCTTAGATGCCTTCAGCTCTTATCCCGTCCGAACTTAGCTACTCAGCTGTGCCTTTGGCAAGACAACTGATGCACCAGAGGTTCGTCCATCCCGGTCCTCTCGTACTAAGGATAGCTCCTCTCAAATTTCCTACGCCCACGACGGATAGGGACCGAACTGTCTCACGACGTTCTGAACCCAGCTCGCGTGCCTCTTTAATGGGCGAACAGCCCAACCCTTGGGACCTACTTCAGCCCCAGGATGAGACGAGCCGACATCGAGGTGCCAAACCTCCCCGTCGATGTGGACTCTTGGGGGAGATAAGCCTGTTATCCCCGGGGTAGCTTTTATCCGTTGAGCGATGGCCCTTCCACTCGGTACCACCGGATCACTAAGTCCTAGTTTCCTATCTGCTCGACTTGTTGGTCTCGCAGTTAAGCTCCCTTTTGCCTTTGCACTCTTCGCACGATTTCCGTCCGTGCTGAGGGAACCTTTGAACGCCTCCGTTACTCTTTCGGAGGCGACCGCCCCAGTCAAACTGCCCGACTGACAGTGTCCCTTCCCCTGATTCAAGGGGTTAGGTTAGAATCCTAAGCTTGAAAGGGTGGTATCCAAAGGTTGACTCCACAAATGCTGGCGCACTTGCTTCTTAGTCTCCCACCTATCCTGTACATTCAAACTCAAAATCCAATGTCAACCTACAGTAAAGCTCCACGGGGTCTTTCCGTCCTGTCGTGGGTAAGCGGCATCTTTACCGCTACTACAATTTCACCGGATCCTTTGTTGAGACAGTGCCCAAATCGTTACACCTTTCGTGCGGGTCGGAACTTACCCGACAAGGAATTTCGCTACCTTAGGACCGTTATAGTTACGGCCGCCGTTTACTGGGGCTTCGGTTCTAAGCTTCGCCTTTTGACTAACTCTTCCCCTTAACCTTCCAGCACCGGGCAGGTGTCAGCTCCTATACTTCGTCTTTCGACTTTGCAGAAACTTGTGTTTTTGGTAAACAGTCGCTTGGGCCTTTTCACTGCGGCCCCCTATTCAGGGGCTCCCCTTCTCGCTAACTTACGGGGTCATTTTGCCGAGTTCCTTAACAAAGGTTCTTCCGCTCGTCTTAGGATTCTCTCCTCACCTACCTGTGTCGGTTTACGGTACGGGCGATATCTTACTTGATAGTGGCTTTTCTTGGCAGTGTGGAGTTACATCCTTCTCTACTTGTTTTTCGATCCGCTTCACACTTCAGCCTTAATAAGAGCGGGATTTGCCTCACTCTTAGCCTTTGTGCTTGCACGCCTCACCAACTGGGCGCTACTGCTATCCTCCTGCGTCCCCACTTACTTTTTTACGCTTGATATCGGTACAGGAATTTCCACCTGTTTTCCATCGACTACGCTTTTCAGCCTCGCCTTAGGTCCCGACTTACCCTGAGTGGACGAGCCTTGCTCAGGAAACCTTGGGTTTTCGACGGGTGAGATTCTCACTCACCTCTCGCTACTCATGCCAGCATTCTCTCTTCTCTAAAATCCACATTGGCTTACGCCTTATGCTTCGCCTCTTAGACATTGCTCCTCTACCACTAATTTTCATTAGTCCACAGCTTCGGTATATAGTTTAGCCCCGGTTATCTTCGGCGCAGAATCACTTGACCAGTGAGCTATTACGCACTCTTTAAATGTATGGCTGCTTCTAAGCCAACATCCTGGTTGTCTGAGTAATTCCACATCCTTTCCCACTTAACTATTATTTTGGGACCTTAGCTGGTGGTCTGGGCTGTTTCCCTTTCGACTATGAAGCTCATCCCACATAGTCTGACTCCTTAGTGCTTGATTTGGTATTCGGAGTTTGATAGGTCTCGGTAAGCTCAATGCCCCCTTAACTATTCAGTGCTCTACCCCCTCATCATTGTTCACTAAAGGCTAGCCCTAAAGCTATTTCGAGGAGAACCAGCTATCTCCGTGTTCGTTTGGCTTTTCACCCCTATCCACAGGTCATCCGATAGCTTTTAAACGCTACCCGGTTCGAGCCTCCATCAGATTTTACTCCGACTTCACTCTGCCCATGGATAGATCACACGGTTTCGGGTCTATGGCAACAAACTTTCGCCCTTTTAAGACTCGGTTTCCCTACGGCTCCGAAGCTTAACTTCTTAACCTTGCTTATTACCATAACTCGCTGGCCCGTTCTACAAAAAGTACACGATCCTGGTTCGTAACCAGTTTCGCTGCTTGTAAACATTAGGTTTCAGTTTCTATTTCACTCCCCTCTCGGGGTTCTTTTCACCTTTCCCTCACGGTACTTGTTCACTATCGGTCACCAAGTAGTATTTAGCCTTAGGGGGTGGTCCCCCTGTGTTCCCACCAGGTTTCACGTGTCCGGTGGTACTCTCTTGTGCCAACTATTTTCGTTTTCGCTTACGAGACTTTTACTCTCTTTGGTACTCCTTCCCAGAAGTTTCTGCTAACTATTTTCGTCTTATGCACGGTCGGGCTCTATCCATTTCGCTCGCCGCTACTTTGGATATCGAGTTTTCTTTCTTTTCCTCGGGTTACTTAGATGTTTCAGTTCACCCGGTTCGCTTCTATAAGCTATGTATTCACTTATAGATACCTCTTTTGAGGTGGGTTGCCCCATTCGGAGATCTGTGGTTTAGTGGATATTTGCTCCTACCCACAGCTTTTCGCAGCTTGTCGCGTCCTTCTTCGCCTCTTGGTGCCTAGGCATTCACCTAATGCTCTTTTTTACTTGACCTTTGCTAATCAATTCTTATTGACTGCTTTGTTTTGTTTTCCAGTGAAAAAGTGTCTTCTTTTGTTACTTCGTAAAAAATTTGACTCTTCTTCTTTTTTGATATGATTGTTAAGTTTTCATGGTTCATTAATGACCTTTTAGGAATTGCACCTAAACTAACTCACTTGAGAGGTCCATATATAATTAAAACAGTGTAGAAAAGTCTATAAGACTTTTTTTATTGATTCACTTTCCTGTTACAGTCCGTGAATCTTTTTCCTTAGAAAGGAGGTGATCCAGCCGCACCTTCCGATACGGCTACCTTGTTACGACTTCACCCCAGTCATTAACCCTACCTTCGGCGTCTGCTTCCTTGCGGTTAGCTCGACGACTTCGGGTATTGCCAACTCCCATGGTGTGACGGGCGGTGTGTACAAGACCCGGGAACGCATTCACCGCAGCATTCTGATCTGCGATTACTAGCAACTCCGACTTCATGTTCTCGAGTTGCAGAGAACAATCCGAACTGAGATCGGCTTTTTGAGATTCGCTTACTATCACTAGCTCGCCCGCTCTTTGTTCCGACCATTGTAGCACGTGTGTAGCCCAGGACATAAAGGGCATGATGATTTGACGTCATCCCCACCTTCCTCCGATTTATCATCGGCAGTCCCTTTAGAGTTCCCATCTTTACATGCTGGCAACTAAAGGTAAGGGTTGCGCTCGTTGCGGGACTTAACCCAACATCTCACGACACGAGCTGACGACAACCATGCACCACCTGTAATACTGTCCCCGAAGGGAAAGCTCTATCTCTAGAGCGGTCAATATTATGTCAAGCCCTGGTAAGGTTCTTCGCGTTGCTTCGAATTAAACCACATGCTCCGCTGCTTGTGCGGGTCCCCGTCAATTCCTTTGAGTTTCATGCTTGCGCACGTACTCCCCAGGCGGAGTGCTTATTGTGTTAACTGCGGCACCGAAATTCTCCGACACCTAGCACTCATCGTTTACGGCGTGGACTACCAGGGTATCTAATCCTGTTTGCTACCCACGCTTTCGTTCCTCAGCGTCAGTTTGTGACCAGTAAGTCGCCTTCGCCACCGGTATTCCTCCTAATATCTACGCATTTCACCGCTACACTAGGAATTCCACTTACCTCTTCACTACTCAAGTTTATTAGTTTCAAATGCTTACAAGGGTTGAGCCCTTGCCTTTCACATCTGACTTTCTAAACCGCCTGCGAACCCTTTACGCCCAGTGATTCCGGACAACGCTCGCCCCCTACGTATTACCGCGGCTGCTGGCACGTAGTTAGCCGGGGCTTCCTCCTATGGTACCGTCATTATCTTCCCATAGGACAGAGCTTTACGACTCGAAAGCCTTCTTCGCTCACGCGGCGTCGCTGCATCAGGGTTTCCCCCATTGTGCAATATTCCCCACTGCTGCCTCCCGTAGGAGTTTGGACCGTTTCTCAGTTCCAATGTGGCCGTTCACCCTCTCAGGCCGGCTACTGATCGCTATCTTGGTGAGCCGTTACCTCACCAACTAATTAATCAGACGCGAGTCCATCTTTGACCGCTAATTCACTTTGATCGTTATGACATGTGTCACTACGATTTCATCGGGTATTAATCACCGTTTCCGGTGGCTATCCCCGTGTCAAAGGCAGGTTACTCACGTGTTACTCACCCGTCCGCCGCTAATCCTTCCAAACTTCACCCCGAAGGGTTCTGTTTGATTTTCATCGCTCGACTTGCATGTGTTAGGCGCGCCGCCAGCGTTCGTCCTGAGCCAGGATCAAACTCTCGATTAAAATTGTTTGGTTCCTTAGCACTCAGTTTTTATTCACTGACTTTTCCGCTAAGCTTTTTGCTTTGCTTATAGTTTTATTCTTTTCTACACTATTTAATTATCATTGTTCTTGGCTATCTCTTGCGAAACAGCTTATTTATTATGCCTCTTTAAGATTTCTTTGTCAAGAACTTTTTTCATTCTTTTTAAGTTTTTTCTTAAGGAACGTTGCTCTCACGAGACAACTTGTATATTATATATCCTTCAAAATTTCTTGTCAAGAACTTTTTTCAAATTCTTTTTTTAAGTTTTTCTAAAAGCTTCTGTTTTTTAGACAGCTTATATAGCTTACAACAGCTTTCTTTTCTTGTCAATCTGTTTTTTAGTTTTTTTTATAAAATTCTAATAAACCAGTCAACCGCTCTTATTTCTGCTGATTTATACTCATCTAACCTTATTTTTCATTAACTCAAATTAATATCTTCTAAAGTATCAACCCCACATTTTAAAGCTCATTTCTACAATCAAAAATATTATAAGTTGATGAGTGAGATATATTAAAAGGCTATGCTTTCCTATTTTAGAAAGTATATTTTCAGTTCCATATACTCCATAAAAATCTCTTTCTTTTAGATATCTCCCTTTAAAAAAACCAGCCAAGTACATGAATACCCACGGTATCATTCCAAAATAGTCGCTAGATTCAAATTCAGGTTTTGGAAATCCGATTGGAAATAAATTGAAATTATATATTTCACTCGGAATGTTTAATCCAAATGCTTTTCCACTACTTATCTTATAAGTTCCTATAAACAATAAGAGCATAATTGAAAGTAACATTAAGTTATTTCCCTTTTCAACTCTGTTTTGTATAAGTCCGGTTATAATCATAGAACATCCTAGCCCATTCATAACTCCAAACACAATCATTATATCTCTTGCAAATATATATGTTATAAGAGTTATGACAAATCCTATTAAGTTTAATATCAAACCTCGTTTTATATTTTTTTCTCTACTCAAAAAATTCGAAGCTATTCCTGAAATCATAAAAAATGAACAGGCTATTGAAAGTTGCCAAACTTGATTTACTATCGGATCTTCATACCAATCAACAGAACGGTACAATGTTATGTCATACATTAGATGAAACAACACCATCGAAATAATAGTAAGACCTCTGTACGAGTCCAATATATGATTTCTTCTCAATCTCTTAAACTCCTAAGCAATCCAATTTCTTTTGCATGACCTATATTATCCAGCGGAGTTTCTAAATAGAAAGGTAAGGCTCTAAGCTTTTCGTGATTTATTATTCTTTTTATAGCTTCTAATCCTATTTGCCCTTTGCCTATTTCCTCATGTCTATCTTTATGAGCTCCTATTGGATTTTTCGAATCATTTAGATGAATGGCTCTTAGTTTTTCAATTCCTATAATATCGTCAAACTCTTTAAGCACTCCATCCAAGTTGTTCACTATATCATATCCGCCTTCATGTATATGGCAAGTGTCCATACATATTCCAAGTTTATCTTTAAGTTTTACTTTTTCGATAATCATGGCAAGTTCTTCAAAGTTTCTACCAACTTCGGTTCCCTTCCCCGCCATTGTTTCAAGTAACACAGTTGTCTTCATATCTTCATATAATATTTCATTTAACAAATCAGATATAATTTCTATTCCGACTTCTGCTCCCTGTTTAAGGTGTGAACCGGGATGAAAATTATATAGATGATTTCCAAAGTACTCAAGTCTTTCTATATCTTCTTTTAGAACATCTCTTGCAAATTCTTTTACATATTCTTTGTCTGAACAAGGGTTAAGCGTATAGGGTGCGTGCACTAACATTATCGGCACTTCACCTTTCATATTTTCTATCAAAGCATCTGCATCCTCTTTGTCAAACTCCTTTCTCTTTGAGCCACGAGGGTTTCTCATAAAAAATTGAAATGTATTTCCACCTTGTTCTTTCATGCTTTCGTACAGTCCATTAAATCCTTTTGTAAAAGATTGGTGCGAACCTATAATAAATTTATCCATATTAGTATTATACACAATTTTAAAAGTTTTTATTTATCTGTTATAATGCAAATTAGGAGGCGCCTATGTTTGGAAAAATTTTAATAGTAGACGATGAACGATCAATCGCAGATATAATAGAATATAATTTAAAAAAAGATGGCTATGAAACTCAGACTGCATACGACGGCAAGCAATGTTTAGATAGAGTTTCCGAAGAACATTTTGACCTTATAATCCTCGATATAATGATGCCGATTATGGATGGTTTTTCGGTTTTAACTGAACTTAGAAAAACATCTAACATACCCGTAATTATTCTTACGGCTAAAGAGGAAGAAGTCGATAAAATTTTGGGCTTAGAACTTGGTGCAGATGACTATGTTGTAAAACCATTTTCTATGAGAGAGTTGACCGCTCGTGTAAAGGCCATACTAAGAAGACGTAATATAGAAGTAAAAAGCGAATCTGAACACATCAATTCAGAAGGATTAGAAATTGATATTGATAAGTATGAAATAAAAAAAGACGGAGATATTGTTGATTTGACCTTAAGAGAGTTTGAACTTCTTAAATTCTTAGCTAAGAATCCCGGACAAGTTTTTTCAAGAGAAGAACTGCTCGATAAGGTTTGGGACTATGAATACTATGGCGATATAAGGACTGTGGACGTAACAGTTAGACGTCTTAGAGAAAAGATAGAAGATGGCAAAGATTATAAATATATTCTTACTAAACGTGGAGTAGGATACTACTTCGGAGGATAAAATGCTAAGTAGTATAAAATATAGATTTATGACTATATACTTTCTCTTGGTGTTGGTGTGTATGTCAATTGTCGGAGCCTTTATCATAAATAGGCTCGAAAGTGCTCAGCTACAGAACGTGACCGAAAACATGAATTCAACCATGAACTCAATAGTCACAACTTCAAGTTACTTGACCTCAGAAGACTGGCTTTCTAACCAAGATCAAATAATAAATACATTTATAAGTTGGAGATTTCCATCTAATCAATCTATGTATGCTCTGACAGCAGATGAAAATCCTCTTATAATAGCAGCTTCAAAAAATGTTAATCTAATACCTCTTGCAATAGCTAATGACACAATCGAACCTGATTTGGTTTTAAATTCAATTTCAGGTTCAGAAAGCCAAAGAGTTATATTTGATGAAAACTCAAATCTTCATGAAAAACATATTTCAAAACCCATCTTTTCTTCACAGGGAAAAGTTATGGGTGTTTTATATATGACAGAAAACTTAAATGGTATCTATGATGTAATCGACAATGCAAGGAGCATATTGACTTATGCAACCGGCATTGGACTTATAATCACTCTGACTCTTGGTTATTTTTTGGCAAATTCTATCACAGGTCCTATCAGAGATTTGACTAAAAAAGCTAAATTGATGGCAAGAGGAGATTTTAATCAAAAAGTAGAGATAAAGTCTAATGACGAAATAGGTAATCTGGGTTCAATGTTTAACTATCTAACAGAAGAACTAAACGCAACTATGGAGCAGATGGAGATAGAAAAGGGCAAGCTAAACACTATCTTCACGTATATGCAAGAGGGCGTTATCGCAGTGGACAAAAATGGTTTTCTAATACACGCAAACCCTACTGCTAAAAGAATATTGAACTTAAAGACCAACACCGGAGAGAATTTAGATTTAGAAAGTTTTAATATATCCAACCTCGATTATAACGACTATTCTTCTTTGGTCGGCGATGGCGAAATAGAAATTGAAGATAGATTTTATAAATTAAAATACGCTCCATTTAGAAGAGAAAAAATCAACCAAGGTATCATAGTCGTTTTCCAAGATATGACCAAAGAGCACAACTTGGATATTATGCGTAAAGAGTTCGTAGCAAATGTGAGCCACGAATTAAAGACACCTATAACCACAATCAAGAGTTATTCCGAAACAATCTTGGACTCAGAAATGACCTACGAAGATATAAAGCACTTCGTAGGAACTATAAACCGCGAAAGCAATCGTATGGGCAGATTGGTATCAGATTTGCTACAGCTTTCAAATATAGATTACGGCACAAACAACTTTGTATTTGAACCTATTGATACGTATGATATCATCAGCCAAACTTTGGAAAGCTTAAATATTATGATTAAAGAAAAATCTCATAATATACTTTTAGACATTCCAATGGATATAAAAGATTTGTACGCTGACATGCACTCAACCGAGCAGATAATTATGAATATAATTTCAAATGCAATCAAGTACACTGCTCCTAAGGGTAAAATTGAAATTCATTGCAGAAATATCGGTGAGTACGTTGAATTAAAGGTTAAAGATAATGGAATCGGTATTCCAGAAGCAGATTTAAAGAGAATTTTCGAAAGATTTTACAGAGTTGAAAAAGGCAGAAGCAGAGCCATGGGCGGAACCGGTCTTGGCCTTTCAATAGCCAAGGAACTAACTGAAAATATGGGCGGCAGCATAAGAGTAAATTCAAAATACAATCATGGAACAGAAGTTATTTTAACTTTCAAGGGTGTGAGCCATGAATAGAGCACACGAATATATTTTAAATATAATCTTAGTTGGTCTAGTCGCTCTTACACTCTTCCTATCTAATATTCTTTGGATTGATGTAAAGAGCTCTCATATTAAATCTAACCAGCGTATAGATGAATCAGAATATGCTACAGAAAATCTTTTTAGAGAACTTTTAAAACCTCAGAGCATGGTTGCAAACTACAACGGAAAACACCATGTGATATATAATTTTAACGATATCTACAATTCATATCAGCAAACTGTATACGATGTGTTTTCTAATTCAACCGCAAAAAATGGACAGCTTATTTCAAAAGAAGAATACATTAAACTGCAAAATATTCCTTCGTTAGTCCTTTTATATTCTTCATCTGTAGACTTATCTATAATAGTAAATTTAATAGGTCAATCGGAGTCAAACGACTCACCGATTCCGATCAAGGAAATTTATCTATCTCGAGAATTTATAGTTGTAGGAGACGGAACAAACCACTACAAGTTCGAACGAGGTGTGAATGTAGACTTCACTCTATCCTCGCTCGCAGAGGAAAATCTTCCTGACTATAAAAACCTAAACGAAATATATCAAGTGAATAAGAATTTATATTTTCCGTCTCAAAACTATTACCTACTAAAATCCGTAAATTATTCAAATGATTTAAAGAGCTTGATGTTACAAGAGTCCTATGTAAGCAATCTCTCCTCTCGATTTTTAAATCAAAATGATGCTCACATAAGAGATATAGTCCAAGACGATAGCCATAGTTTAATTTACGGAAATGAATATCTTACGCTATATAGCACAGGGGTAATTGAATACGAAGATTTAAATCCTTTAGATACAACGGTAAGAAATTTATATGCCTCTTTAAAAAGCTCTATCTCATTTATTTCAAATAAGGTTGGAAATGCAAACATATATCTCTCTGCAATAACACCAATAGAAAAAGAGGACAACTTAGGTTATAGATTTTCATTTAATCTCTATGAAGATTCCATACCTGTTTTAATAAATGACTCTCAAAACCCTTACTATATCGAAGTTGAAGCTTATGGAGAGCGTGTAACTCATTTCAGACAAAACTATAGAAAATCAATTAGTGAATCCCCCGCCTTAGAAAAAGTTAGGGCTGTGAGCTTGGAAAGGATAGTTGAATTGTCACCTACGGTATTTACAGTTCCATTTGATGAAGTTTTAAATAATATATCTGATATATGCGTGGTCTATATAGATAATACATCTCACGGTCAAACCGAATTAAAGCCATCCATATTTATCAAGTACAACAATAGACACTTATTCTTTTCTATGGAAACAGGCCGTCTTTTAATGGAGAAATAGTATGGATTGGTATAAAGCAAAAAAAATATTAATAATAGCGCTGATAATCACAAACATAATACTGTTCGGTATGATTATCCACCGCTCACTTATAAGCCAAGATAGAACTACTTCATCAATTTTTATAAAACAAGTGAAATCCCGTCTCTTGGAGAAAGGAATCAAAGTTGATGCAAAGGTTCCGAAATCAAAAATCAGCTTGCCCTCTCTAAGAGTTGAATTCGACTCTTACTCAAAATTAGATTTAAACGAAAGATTCTTTGCAAGTAGAGGTAAATTCCAAGAGCCAAACAACAGTTTCACTCAAATCACATTCGCTGATGAAATTCTAACTGTTGTAAACACAAGACGTTTGATTTATGAAAATGTAAATCCAAAAATATCTTCTAAGTCAAAAATGAAAGCTGAAGAAGTTGCCAGAAAATTTCTACTCGATAGGAACTTTGACATTTCAAATATGATATTGGTCTACTCAAGCTCTTCTGACGACGAAACCAAATTGCATTTCGCCAAGGAGTTTGATGGAGTAATATTGGAGAGGTCTTTCATAGATCTTATTATACGAGGAGACACAGTCATCTCCATGGATCGTCTTTGGCTAAATGTAATAGATAAATCACCTAACTTTGTACGTCTACATTCAGCTCCAAGAGCTCTACTTACTCTTCTATCCGAGCCAGACTTAACTTCTAAAACAATAACTCGAATAGAAGAATGTTACTACTTTGACCCTGAGGAACAAGGTTATGTCGAAGATATCACCAAAGCCACAGAAGGAAAGGCAAGAGCCGCTTGGAGAATTCAATTCTCCGATGGAGAAAGTATAGAAGTTGAATCAAAATAAAGTGTTGTCGAAAATAAACGGCAACACTTTTTATATGCACTATTTAATTTATTAATGTTCTTCTTTTATTTACAAATATATAACCACTCGCCGCTATAAATATCAGCGCTATTATAAGCAATATATAAGTTGGAAAATCAGAACCCAAACTTACCAACTTAACTCTTATCGCAATAAGAGCCCACGCTACTGGTAGCATATATACTGAATTTTTTAGCTTAAATCCAATCGCTAAAATTAATAAAATAAAAATCAATACTAATACTAAACCACCAACTACATCATCTACATCCATTCTACCCATAACTCTCATCATTACAGCAACTAAGTTTGGTGCATTTGCTATACTAAGCCATCCACCATAGATTCCAAAAGTTATAGGATACAATAGTTTGAATCCTTTTAAATTAATCTTTTTAAGCTCGAATAAAATCTTAATCAATGCAACAGCAAGTCCAAAAATCATAACCAATCATAACCATTGAAACTTCTATCCAAACCATTGAAAATGAAAATACACATAGTATATTAAAAATACAACTCAACCAAAAATAGGACTTATCTTTTCAACTACTTCTCTATATCCTGATTTTTCAGCATTTATAAGCAAAGCTACCATACTCACAAGTAAAAGAGTGTATATTAGACCCCAAATACTAAAAGCATATCCAGCCGGAGTTACAATTGTGGTGTATATCTCAGATACATCTTTTTGAGCTAATCCATTAATAATACCCATATAGTTTACAATAACCATGACTATATAAAATAGTAAATTTATCAACGACTTCCTCTTTAAATTATTCATAACACACCTCTTAAGCTCAGGAATAAACTCCAAAACTCCTATCCATTAAAATTTCCTTCGTTGATAAATCTATGCCCAATAAAAATTTTATCCCCCTTTTACCTATCATTTCAGAATGCCAATGAAATTTAATGTCCAATTTTATATGAACTAATAACCTCCGATGTATCTACATTATAAAATTTAAAAACTCCATCTTCATATATAACCACAGACTTACTTCCATCTTTTGGAAGAGTCGGACTGCCCGGACACATATATATTATTCCGTCAATCTTTTCAAACCTCTTTATATGTGTATGCCCAACGACTACAATATCAGCACCTAACTTTTTAGCCTTTTGCACTCTCTCTTCAAGACTTTCCCTATAGCCATGTAGTGCAAATATCTTTAAATCTCCCCACTCTAAAAAGACTTCAATATTGTCTAAAAACTTCCTATCCATTACTTGCTCATCTACATCTGCATCACAATTGCCCTTCACCATAAAAATATCATCTCGTTTTGCAAATACTTCAGCCAATTCTTTAGCGTCATACCCCGGATGAATTCCATTTCTCGGTCCCGGAGCGAGTACATCTCCCAAGTGCAAAATCCTATCACAGCCATCCAAAACGCCAAGAGCTTTCTTAGTGTCGTCTAAATATCCATGTGTATCTGAAATAAAACCTATCTTCATAAAATCCCCTCTAAATTAAATACTCGTTTGACTTTAGTATACCCCAAGAGTATTCTTAAAATAAACAACTAAAGGAGGCTATTATGAATATCAGCGAACGACTTATAGAATATGTAAAAATTGATACTAAATCAGAACCCGAATCAAATACATTTCCAAGCTCTAAAAAACAATTTGATCTTGCAAACTTGCTAGTGAAACAATGTACTGAAATGGGACTTTCAGCTGTCAACCTAGATGAATTTGGATATGTTACAGCTACTTTGGAATCAAACACAGACAAAAACACACCCGTACTCGGTCTTTTAGCTCACATGGACACAGCACCGGCCATGACAGGCACAAATGTAAATCCACAAATTATAAAAGATTATGACGGCAAAGACATAGTCCTAAATGAAAAAGAAAATATTATTTTGAGCCCGGAAAAGTTCCCAGCACTTAATGACGTGGTGGGTTTGGACTTAATCGTAACAGATGGAGCTACCCTTCTTGGCGCAGATGACAAAGCCGGCGTGGCAATCATTATGCAAACTATGGAGTATTTTAAAAATCATCCTGAAATACCTCACGGAAAAATTAGAATAGCTTTCACTCCTGACGAAGAAATCGGAAAAGGTGTAGATAATTTTAATGTCGAATCATTCGGCGCTGACTTTGCACTTACTATAGACGGCTCAAAGCTTGGCGAAATACAATATGAATGCTTCAATGCTATAGGCGCTAAAGTTTTAATCAATGGAGAAAGTGTACACCCTGGCACAGCCAAAAATAAAATGGTAAATGCCATCAGCCTTGCTTTTGAATTGGATAATATGCTTCCAACAAATATGAGACCTCAATTCACAGAAGGTTACGAAGCTTTCTACCACTTAGACGAAATAGTTGGTAATGTAGAAAAAGCCGAAATGGATTATATACTTAGAAGCTTCGACTATGATGAAATACAAAATATGAAATCTGTTTTTACTTCAGCAGTTGAATTCTTAAATAAAAAATATGGCGATAGAATTGAAATAACTTTTAAAGAGTCATATAGAAACATGAGAGAAAAAATAGAACCTCACATGGATATAGTAAATCTTGCAATAGATACACTATCATCCATCGGTGTAGAACCTGTTATAGAACCAATTCGTGGCGGCACAGATGGAAGTAGACTTTCATGGATGGGGCTACCTACTCCAAATATATTCACAGGCGGAATGAACTTCCACGGCAAATACGAATACATTCCAATTCAACACATGGAGAAATCACAAGAGTTCTTAACCAAATTCATAGAAAATCTAACACAAACTAAATAGCAACTAAAAAAGGTAGTACTTCATTTGAAATACTACCTTAACTTTATTTTTCAGCAGGTTCCCATTTGCAACGCACAGGAGAAACTATTGCCTCTTCCTTCTTAAGAGCTTTAAAAGCTTTGTCCACTTCTGCCTTTTCAAGTCCTGTCGCCTTAGAAACTTCTGTTGCATTCATAGGTTTTCCAGCTTCTCTCATAGCTTGTAAAATTTGTTCTTTTAT
Source organism: Peptoniphilus asaccharolyticus DSM 20463 (assembly GCF_900176115.1). Lineage (GTDB taxonomy): Bacteria > Bacillota > Clostridia > Tissierellales > Peptoniphilaceae > Peptoniphilus > Peptoniphilus asaccharolyticus. Next base: position 949,693 of record NZ_FWWR01000009.1, read on the forward strand.
TTCCATGTAAATCTCTCCTTTTAATTTAGATATTTATATTTACCCAAGCGCCACATCTAAAATCATCATTAGAATAAATCCTACAGAAAAAGCTATAGTTCCATTGTTAGAATGCTCTCCATCCGACATCTCTGGTATCAATTCTTCAACCACAACATACATCATCGCACCAGCTGCAAAAGCTAAAAAATAAGGTAGCACTGGCACAACCATACTCGCTGCCAATATAGTTAATATTGAAGCTATTGGTTCAACAACCCCAGATAAAACTCCATATATAAAAGTCTTCCACTTATTCATCCCCTCGGCTCTTAACGGCATTGATACCACCGCTCCCTCCGGGAAATTTTGAATGGCTATTCCAAGAGCCAAAGTGAGCGCCGCCGCTTTACTAACTCCAGAACTTCCAGCCATCCAGCCCGCATAGACAACCCCGACAGCCATCCCCTCAGGTATATTGTGTAAAGTCACTGCCAAAATCAATTTTGTAGTTCGCTTTAATTTGCTTTCCATTCCCTCTTCATAATTGTTAAAATGCATGTGAGGAGTAATCTCATCAAGCACTAACAAAAATCCTACTCCTACAGCAAAGCCTATAGCCGCAGGCAAAAAAGCGAATTCCCCTAAATTCTCCGAAGACTCTATTGCTGGAAGAAGCAAACTCCAAAAAGATGCCGCCACCATTACCCCAGCTGCAAATCCTGTCAATATTTTCTGCAATCCCGCAGATATTCTATCTCTCATAAAAAATACCATCGCAGCACCTAAACTCGTGCCTAAAAATGGTATTAAAATCCCTTGAATAACTTGTATGTCCATATCTACTCCAATTTAATAAACTTAATTTTTTTATCTTATACCCTTTTGTTTAAAATTTAACTATCTATATCTTATATTACAAAAGAAAAAGCCAGTTTAAAAACTGACTTAACTTAATCATTAATTATATAATTCCGAATTGCTTATAGCATGAAAAATTTCTAATAAATTTCTTTCATTTAGACATCTATCTACACTTATTATCTTCTTCCCCTCAACTTTAGGTAAAAGACAGGTAGAAATTATAAATTCCCCTTCCAACCCTCTCAATGTATCAGCATCTATTTTATGACCTTTATATACTCGGAATTCTACAATATAACCTAATAAATTTTCTAACTTAGCCTTTATAATATTTCCGTTGTACATATTTAAGTCACTTATTATGTTGATTTGCAATAATTATTGCGACACTTAGCTTAATAAATTTAATTCATGTATAAAACATTCAAATGGTGTATCAAACTCTAGGCATTTTCTCGGTCTAGAGTTTATTTTATAAATAGCATCTATTAAATCTCCCTCTTCAATTTTAGCTAAGTCAGTTTTCTTAGGAAAAAACTCTCTAAGTAAACCATTGCTATTTTCGTTAGTTTCCATTTGCCAAGCACTATATGGATCTGCGAAATAAAAGTCTATATTTAATTCACTTTCTATATCTTCATAACAAGCAAATTCTTTACCTCTATCTGAAGTAAATGTCTTGAATGCTCCTTGTGGTAATTCTTTTGTTAAAGTGTGTATAGCATCTAACATAGATTTTTTACTGCGATCAGGCATTTTTATTGCAAAATATGCACGAGTCTTCATTTCTGCAAATGTCGCTAAGCATCCTTTACTTTTACCTCTAGATGATACTACTGTATCAAGCTCCCAATGACCAAATTCTACGCGTTTTTTTACAACTTTGGGTCTTTTAGAAATAGATGTTCCTATATTAAATTTACCTCTTGTTTCTCTAGAGTTTAAAGATTTTACTTTTCTTCTTAAAACTTTAACTGATATATCTAAAAGCCCTTTATATAGCCAATTATAGATTGTTTTAAAGCTTAATTCATCTTTAAAACATCTGCCTACTATTTGTTTGGGAGACCAGGTGGCTTTTAGCTTTTCTTTGATAAATTGTTTTAACTCTTCAGTAAGTTTTGACTTTCTACCTTTGTTTTTAGAATTAATAGAATAATCAAGATCAGCCTTTTTTGCATCGTATTTGTCTTTACATCTTTTTAGCTCTCTACTAATTGATGAATGATGATAACCTAATATTTTTGCTATTTTTCTTGCTGAGTAACCTTCATTATTTAAAACTTATATTTTATTTCTACAATCCATGGTAATATATTTATGACTCATAACAATCTCCTTCATGTCTATGTTTTTGTGGTAATTACATTTTACATGAATTGATTTTGTTATGGGTTTTTATTTTATACTAGTGTCGCATTTAATTTTACAATCTATCTTTAGTTCAATTTCATTTTACAATTAACCTAAAAAAATTTTTATTGACAAATAAATCTAATCATTATACATTTTATTTGACATATGTCAGAAACGAGGTGTTTGAAATGCCAAGGCCTAAACGAAGTAGGCAAATCTGTCAATATCCAGACTATTGGAGTTTTGCTCCTTTAAGTGACGCAAAAGAAGAAGTAGTTGAGTTAACTTTAGACGAACTTGAAACCATCCGTTTGATAGATTATGGTTCGCTGAGTCAAGTAGACTGCGCAGAGCAGATGGGTGTTTCAAGAACTACCGTTACTGCTATGTACGATAGAGCAAGAAAAAAAATTGCCGACTCAATTATTGGTGGCAAGAGATTAGAAGTCAAAGGTGGAAACTGTGAAATAAAGGAATCCTCCGTATATAAATTATGCAATAAGAAAGGAAAAAATATTATGAGAATAGCAATACCTTACGAAAACGGCGAAATTTTCCAACATTTTGAACATGCTGAACAATTCAAAGTATACGATATCGGAAATGGAGCAATAAATAATTCAACTATAATCGAAACTCAAGGCGAAGGACATGGAGCCATAGCTGGTTTTCTTCAAACAAATGAAGTTGACGTTTTAATTTGTGGTGGAATTGGCGATGGTGCGGTGAGAGCACTACTAACAGCTGATATCGATATCTACGCCGGAGCAATGGGCTTAGCTGATGATTTTGCAAAAGCATTTGCAGAAGGTAGACTAGTTTCTGCATCTGAGCCAACTTGCAACTGTGGAGGACACCACGACCACGGACACAGCCACGAAGGAAGCTGTGGACACGACCATGGTCACTCACACGGATGTGGTTGCCACGGAGACGATGGAGGATGTTGTCACTAATTAAGAATCTTTTTTCTAATGATAATTTATCATAACAAGTGCAACATAAATAAACTCATAGCTAATCAGCTGTGTTAATATGTAAGTGACCAAACAAAACATATTAAAAGGAGTGATTAACTATGAGCTATAACCATCTTACCATAGAAGAAAGATCTTGTATTTACCAATTTTTAAATTTAGGAATGAGTATAAGGAAAATTGCACAAGCACTCAAAAGGCCACCTAGTACAATATCTAGAGAAATTAAAAGAAATTCATCTAAGATAAAAGTTAGTAGGGGAAGTTACACTAAGTACTTTCCGATAAAGGCAAATGATAAATATATTGATAGAAGAAAAGACTGCCATAGAAAAAGTAAATTTTCTAAAGATGTTATTGATTATTTAACTGTAAAGATTAACGAACATTGGTCCCCTGAACAAATATCAAATAGAAACACAAATGAGATTCATGAATTACCATCTACATCAACGATATATAGAATGATACACGCCAAAAAGCTGCCAAAAACTAGTATGAAAAATTTGAGAAGAAAAGCTAAATTTAAAAGGCCAGCAGAAAAAAGAGGAAAATTCAATGATAAAGGTAGAACAATTAAGAAAAGACCTAAAGAGATATACAGAAGGCAAGAATTAGGCCACTGGGAAGCAGATACAGTGGAATCAGGCAGATTAGATCATAAAAGGAAAAGTAGATGTTGTTTCGTAACCTTAGCAGAAAGAAAATCTAGATATTATATAGCAATCCTAGTTGAAAATAGAAAGTCGGAAAGCGTAACACCAGCAATAATAAATGCATTAAAAGATTATCCAAAAGAATTAGTAAAAACAATAACCTTTGATAGAGGTAAAGAATTTTCAGAATTTGAGAAAATAGAAAAAGAATTAGGATGCAAAACTTAATTTTTGTTGATCCCTATTGTGCATGGCAAAAAGGTACAAATGAAAATAGTAACGGACTTTTGAGGGAGTTTTATCCTAAGGGTATGGATTTATCAGAAGTGAATATTGATGAATTAAATTATAACTTAAGTTTAATGAATAATAGACCTAGAAAATGTATAAAATATAAAACACCTAAAGAAGAACTTTTTGGTCTCTTACCATAGGTGTTGCATTTGATTTGACAATTCGTCTAATAGAAAAACCTGTCTTTCTAATGATATGTACCCTCTTTACTGGACAAACCAGTAAGGAGGGTATTTTTATGAAATATAGTTATGAAATAAAAAAAGAAAGCGTGCAATTGTATAGAGATGGTAAATGGCCTGATACACCTGAAAGGACTAACGAAAAAAACTTTCATGATTCAATTAGAATATGGGTTAGGTTAGAAGAACTTCATGGACCAGAAATTTTAAAACATGGAAATAATATCAATTGGACACCTGATGAGAAATTAGAAATGGTATCTAAAGTGTTAGCTGGAAATTCCATAACATCTATAGCAGTTGAATATGGAATTAATCATGGACAGCTTTATTCATGGGTTAACAAGTATAAAAATTATGGATATAATGGTCTTGTAAATAAAAAGAGAGGTCGTAAATCTAAAAATACAAGTATGAAAAATAAAAATATCCATAAAGCAAAAGAACTTAATGAATCTGAAAGAGAAGAACTAATAAAACTTAGAGCAGAAAAATGAATATATAAAAGCAGAAAACGAAATAATAAAAAAAGAGATCGCCTTGAGAGAAGAACGTTACGCTGCGCAACTCAAGGCGAAAAAGCAGCGATTATCAAAGAACTCAAAGAAGAAGGATACAGACTAAAATATCTTTTAAAAGCTATTGATATGCCAAGATCAACATACTATTTTGAAATAAATAAAGTTGATAAGATAAAGATTAAGAATAGTCACATTGCAGATAAAATAACTCAAATATTTAACTTCCACAAAGGAAGATATGGAGTAAGAAGAGTATATATGGAGTTGATAAATCAAGGTTATATCATAAATCATAAAAGAGTTCAAAGAATAATGCATGAGCTAAAACTATTTGGAAAAAGATCTAAGGAAAAATATCACTCATATAAGGGGAAGGTAGGTAAAGTAGCTAATAATATAATAAATAGATATTTCAAGGCAGATAAACCTCTACAAAAATGGACCACAGATGTGTCAGAATTTAAATTCTCTTGGGGTAAATGCTACATATCTCCAATACTTGATATGTATACCAATGAGATAATCTCTTACGACCTATCCTTAAGTCCTAACTTAAATCAGATATCAAATATGTTGAAAAAAGCATTTAACAAATTTCCAAAACTAGATAACTTAATACTACATTCAGATCAAGGTTGGCAATACCAACATGAATATTATGTAAATGAGCTTAAAAAACATGGCATAAGACAATCAATGTCAAGAAAAGGTAATTGCTATGATAACTCCATAATGGAGACATTCTTTGGAAGATTAAAAAATGAAATTTATTATGGTTATGAAAAGAGTTATAGCTCTTTTGAAGAATTTTCAAAAGCAATAGAGGAATATATTTACTATTACAACAACGAAAGGATTCAATCAAAAACAAAATGGATGCCACCTACAAAATATAGGTTAGCATCCACTAATAATTAATTAAATATTGTGTCCAGTTTTATGGGTACACATCACTAATGAAGGACAGGTTTTTTTTATTTATTTATCTATCTTCGTCTAAAACACAAAATACATAAGGTATATTTCTATATCTATCTTTGAAGTCCAAGCCATAGCCAACTAAAAATTTATCTTCTATTTCCATTCCAATATAATCAGCAGATATGTCCGCTGCTCTTCTCTCTTGTTTATTAAACATTACACAAGTTTTAATTGATGTTGGGTTTTTCTTTTTCAAATGGTCAACTAAAAATTCCATAGTTATACCAGTATCCAAAATATCATCTACGATTAAAACATCATATCCATCTAAATCATAATCTATATCCTTTATGACTTTAACTTTACCAATGTTGATTTCACCATCTCCATAGCTTGAAGTCATCATAAAATCTATTTTTGTAACTGGTGTTATATGTTTTGTAAGTTCTGCTGTAAAGAAAAGAGCTCCTTTTAAAATTGAGATAACCAATAAATTTTTATCTTTATAATCTTCAGAAATTTTCGCTCCTACTTCTTTGGATATGTCTTCCAATTTTTCTTCACTACATAAAACTTCCCATTTTTTCTTTTCTATATCCATAACTTTCTCCTTGCTAATTAAAATAAATTATATACGTTATATGTACTGTCTTTATATTATACCTTTTTATTAGCCGTTATTCTATACTCAACCCTCTCTTTGATTACTTTTAAAGCACTGCTAAATCGCTCAAAAAGACGTGACTTTTAAATCACGTCTTTAAATTATCTATTAAATTTTGGACAAGAGAGCCTCAGTTTCAACTTGCTCATCATTTTCCAAACTTATATTAAGATCTTCATCAATGATAGGTGGCTTAAAAGTAATGGATTTTAGCCATTGTCCATTAGGCTGCTTCTCTTCATAAATTTGAATTTCAGAATTGAGTTTTATTAAACTTTTTAAGTTTCTATTCTATCAAATATTTAAACAATCTCTGCCTCCGAAAAGACTAACTCATATAGTTTTACTAACAATATTTTTATTAGCATGTTCAAATCCTTATTTCTTATATCAATTATTTTCTGTTCACTTTCAATAATAAAAAAGTCTTTACTTCCATGGCTAATAATAAGTCTCTATTTTTCAATAACTATTGCAAAATTATATCTTGTTTAAGAAAATATTTTAATTTTAAAGATAAAAAATTCTTCATCCTGCAATGCTTTATATTCTATATTGTAATTATTCAGAATATTACTTACAATATATAAACCTAATCCATTACTATTTTCCTTATTTAAATCAAATTTAACATCAAATATTTTATCCATATTCGAAATTTTATTGTTACCGTATGAATTCTCTATATATAACCAATCATTAACTATCCCAATATTAATTACCCCATTTACATCAGTATATTTTACCGCATTACTAATCAAATTAGATAGAATCATCTTTAAAGCTGTTTTTCCTATATAAATATTCTCATCTAATATATAATTATTAACAGTTATTTTCTTTTGATTTGCTAATATTTCATACTTTTTTAATATGTCTTCTAATGTATCATTTATTTTCAAATATTCTTCATCATTATTCAAATTTTCTATAGAATGAACTGATAATATTTGAGAAATATTTTTTGTTAAACTATCAACGATTCCAATACATTCATTAATATAAACATCTCTTTCTTTATATTTTCCAATATTGTATTTCATGTTTTCCAGTATTATTTTAAGACTAGCAAGCGGAGTTTTAAGTTCATGGGATGCACCTTTAAAAAAGTCATATTTTAACTTTTCTAATTTTAAAATTTCTTTATTTTTAAATTCCAAATCGTCAATTGTTCTTAATAAAGTAGAATACAAATCATTAATTTGTTGTTTTAATTCTCCAACTTCATCATTAGAGCTAACTTTTAAACGCGTTTTTTTATCAAGTTTCATCATTTTATCAGTAACAATTTTTATTTCTTGTATATTATTTTTTATTGATTTTGCATAAATTAAAGAAATAATAGCAGAAAATAAAATTGATATTAATAAAGAATATGGTAAAAATTTAAGGCTTAAATCTTTCGCATCTTTTTGCATATCAGCTGTAGAAACAAATTGTAGATTTGTTTTTTTACCATCATTAAGCTTTATTTCTCTTTCTTCAATTATCAAAGAATTACTATCACTTTCTAAATTAACATTTATATTATCTTTGATTTGTATTTCATTCTTATTATTTTTTTCTTTTATAAATGCTTTTATTTCACTACTCTCAGAATAAAGCTCCAAAGTTTGTTCTATATATTTTATTTCTTTTCCATTCATATTACTAGAAATTTCATTTGCAATATTATGAATCTTTTCTTTTCTCGTCTCCAAATATGTTTTAGGAAAGATAAAAAAAACTAATGCATGAACTAATATAATTATTATTCCAAGAACAGAAAATATTTGTATGAACATTTTTGGAAATATCTTTAATTTTTTCATTTTCTCTCCAATTTATATCCTACATTTCTTATAGTAGTTATACAGTCTAATTGTAATTTTTTTCTAAGTTCTTTTATATATACATCTATTACTCGATCATAAGGAGTTTCTTCGCTATCTTTCCATACATAATCAATAATTTGCATTCTTGTTAACACTCGTCCATTATTATCCAATAAACATTTTAATACTTCTAGTTCTTTTGCATTTACATCTATTTCTTCACCATTTATTTTAGCTGTATAGCTATTAAAATTAACCGATAGATCCTTATATTCAAACTTCTCTAAATGTCCATAGTTCTTCTTAATTAAAGAATCTATTCTAGCCTTTAAGACCGGCAATGAAAATGGCTTTTCTACATATCCGTCTACTAAATTAGTAAATGCATCAATTTTATATTCTTCATCACTAAATGCAGTCAAGATTAGAATTGGTAAATTGCTTTTCTTTCTAATTTCTTTCAACACTTCTAAACCATTCATAAAAGGTATCTGAATGTCTAAGATAACCAAATTTATATCGCTATTAAATTTTGACAAGGCTTCTCTTCCATCTTTAGCTTGAATAACAGTATATCCAAATTCTGAAAGATATTCACTTATTCCCTCTCTTATCATATTATCATCTTCAACAGTTAATATCTTCATATGTACCTCCACTTAAGCCATGCACTTATATTATACAGCATATTATTTGATATTTAAAATCCAAAAAATTTTCGGTGCTAAAAAGCACCGAAAATTTTAATTATTGTCAATTAATAATTCTTTTGGATTCCTTCTTAATATATTGAATGAAGAAATAATCAATGATACAAGAAGTACTAAACTCATAAATATAACTACATAAATTATGAATTTAGGTAATACATTTATATCTAAACTTGATAATGTCTTGTTAAATCCTTCAGCTTCTGCCCCACCACCTAATTGGCTAGATGCAGATTGTCTGGCTATTTGTTTAGCTATATCACCAGTAACCTTATTCAATATATTATTCCCAAGCTTATCAGCTGTATATTGAGCTAAGAAATAAGAACCAACGAATGCGGGGATTGATATAAATACCATCTCAATTAGGAATTGACCAAAAATTTCTAATTTTGATATACCTAATGATAGTAATACTGCTATTTCTTTCTTTCTAGCATTCATCCATAAGAATAATAATAATGAAACTACAACTCCTGCAAATATTAATGAGCCAACAAATAATTTATTTGAAATTGAGTAGATACCTGATATAGATTGTTGTAATGCAGGGTAATTCGATGAACTTTTAATCAAATTATATTCTCTCCAATTTATATCTAATTTCCCAAGATCTTTTATTACACTATCAAGATTCTTATCACCTTTTACAAAGAATGTTGCATCTTGGTATACAGCTGTATCTTCTGTATTACCATAAACTTTAGCAGCTGTATGAACATCAGTGATTAATGTATTTTCGTATAGTTCTTGTGCTGCACTTACTCCACCGCTATTATGCCCGTCGAATAGACCTTTAATTTCTACTTCTACTGTTTCATCTGCACCTTTCTCATTATCAGCATCAAATAAATTAGATTTTATTTTTATCTTATCTCCAACTTTAAGATTATTTTTTTCAGCTAAATCTTTATGCATTAAGATTTTATTTTTATCTTCATTTTCTAAATGATTTCCTTCTACTAATTTATATGCTTCTGATACAAATTTTGTTTCTTTTGATGAGTCGTTAACCCCAGTTAACATAACTGTTCTTTTAAAATTCTTCGCTCTTTCAGGTGATTGATTCGCAAGAGTCTCTTGAGTTTCAATAATATCATAATCAACTAAATCTGCAACACTGTTTATTCTTTTTACATAGGAGTCTATACTATCTGTTTGAGATATCTTTTTAATATCTTCACCTTTTACATTTCCCCCACCTCTAGGTGTTCCTGGATTTACTTGTCTATTTATTTCCATAGAAAAACTATTTGTTATATTAGCAAATGTTTCTTTTGAAGCTTTGTTCGTAGCATCTTTAATAGATAAACTAATGATACTTAAAGTTGACATAGATAAAATAACTAATATAATAATTAATGATTTTAAACTTTTTCTAGTTACATAAGCAAATGCATTTTTTATCATTATTTAACCTCCAAATTCATTTTATTTACTTTTTTCAACTTTTTATCACTTAGTTCTAAAATGATATCCGCAGAATCTGCTACTTCCTTACTATGTGTTACAACTATTACACATTTATTTCTATCTTTAGCTAATGTCTTTAATTTATTAATTATTTCTCCAGCGGTAACACTGTCTAGATTACCAGTAGGCTCATCAGCTAGTATTATTGGAGCATCTGATACCAATGCTCTAGCAATAGCTACTCTTTGTTGCTGTCCACCAGATAATTTCATAACATTTCTTTTTATTTGGTTTTTATCTAAACCTAGTTCAAACAAGATACTTTCATCTGCTGATTTATTTACTAATCTAATATTTTCAATTGGTGATAAATAGTCTATTAAATTATAGTTTTGAAATACTAAAGATATATTATTTTTTCTGTGATTACTATATCCTTTCTTTTCTATATCTTCATTATTAAACAATATTTCTCCTGTTTGAGGTTTATCAAGTCCAGCAAGTAAGGAAAGAAGTGTAGATTTTCCTGTTCCTGACTTTCCTACTATCGCATAAAACTTCCCAAGTTCAAATTTTTGATTTACTCCTGACAAAACTTTTTCTTTAGAATTTGCATAACTATATGCTACATTCTTTATTTCTAATGTATCCATTATTTTCTCCTAACTTATTTTTGATAATATTTCTTTAGGCTTCTTGATTAATATTAATGCAGAAGCAAATACAACTGATAAAACAATAATACTTATTAATATTAAATAACTTTGTCCAAGTGTTGTTATATTTAACATAAAACTACTATTATTTATTAAACTTCCACCGGAAATCATTGAGTCCTCTGAGTTAATGAATCCATCTACAATTACTTTTAGCAATACATTTCCTAAAAATAATGAAGATATTATACTTGGTATCGATATGAATATTAACTCTAATATAAATTGCATTATAATTTGTATCTTAGATGTTCCAATAGATAAAAATATACCTATTTCATAAATTCTTTCTCTTAACCATAGAATCAAGATTAATGAAAGAACAACCATCCCACCTAACATAATAGAATAAGTCATTATTTTTATTATATGTTTTATTCCACTCACTGACTCTAAAGACTCTTCAAACGCATTAGAATCTTTTTCAACAAAATACTTTGACTCATCAATTTTAAGCTCTTTCAATTTGTTTAAGGCTAAGTCTGTAGATTCTGCACTACCAGAATACATTAAAATTTTATTTGCGATTTTATTATTTTCTGATTTATTTAATATCTCTTGGCTTGTTGAATAATCTACAAACGCCATATTTTCACTAAAATCAGAAGATAATCCTGTATATGTTTCCTGTTTTTTACCAGAAAAGATCCCTATAATTTTAAATTTATGACTTTTTATTTTTCCACTTTTTTCAATATCTAGTAATTCAAGATTAACTTCATCACCTAATTTTAGATTGTTTTGTTTAGCAAGTTCTTCATGAACAATAATTGAATTCTTATCATTTTCTCCTATATTTTTACCTTCTTTAATTGTAAATACTCCACTACTAAAAAAAATATTTCTTTTAGTATTATTTGTAGCTTCGAGTGAAACAACATTCTTAAATTCGTCAGATAAGTCTTCTCTATTTATTCTTTGTTCTCCGCTAACTACTTTAGCATCTTTTAGTTTTGCTAATCCATCATATTGAATTATTTTTTCTTCAATTTCTTTTATTTTTTCAATATCTTCAAATTGATTGATGTTAAAATATCCGCCATCTTTTTTTGTTATTGATATTGAAGAATTAGAACTTTCATATAAAGCCTTTTCTATTTCGTTGCTTGATTTCATTATTGTTAAACAAGAATACACGCAAGAAAGAACTATAGTTAATATGATAAAAATTATGAAAGTTCTATTTCTCTTTCTTGTAATATATGCTATAGCATTTTTTATCACTTTCCTAACTACTCCTCTCTATTTTCTTGCTCCAAAACTAATTGCATCTACAGGACAAGCATTTTTACATCTTGCGCATCTAATACACTCCATATGATTACAATTTTGAACCGGATCTATATTCATTTGGCAAACTTTTTTACATCTACCGCAACTAATGCACTTATCTTTGTCCAATTTATACCTAAATACTGAAATTGAGTTGAAGAATGAGTAGATAGCACCAAGTGGGCATATATACTTACAGAAAGGTCTATATAGGATTATTGAAAGTATCACAGTTGCTATTAAAATTGTTCCTTTCCAAAAATATAAAAATCCTATAGCACCTCTCATAGTTTTATTCAGTAATACAAGTGGTAGTCCACCTTCTAACATACCAACCGGACATATAAGTTTACAAAAATATGGAGAACCCTGACCCAAAATATCAACTAAAAATAAAGGTAATATTATTACAAACACAAGTAAAATTACATATTTCAATTTTCTCAAATGCTTATCAAACTTAAATGTTTCTATTTTTTTATAAAATGGAATCTTATGCAATAGATCTTGAATTAATCCGAATGGACATAACCATCCGCAAACAAATCTTCCTACCAGCGCTCCTATAAAAAATAAAAAACCTACTATATAATAGCTGAATTTATATTCCGACTTTCCAATCACTGCCTGTAGCGAGCCTATAGGGCAAGCACCTTTTGCCCCCGGGCATGAATAACAATTCATACCCGGAACACAAATTTTTTTCAATTCTCCACCATAAATTTTACCTGTCTTAAACCCTTCAAAGTAAGAATTAGTAATTAAAAACCAAACGGATTGAAATAAATGCCTAAAACGATCTCTTATTTTATATTTATCTTTTTTTGTACTACCATTTATAATATTTTTAATTCTATCCAATTCCAATACACTCCATACAAATTCTTATCGCCTTTTCCAAGACGACTTTAGTTTCTCCATTACTATGACCATAGTACATCATCGCCATACCAATAAAGATAATTAATAAAGATAAGGCACGGCTTTTTAAAAACTTATTAACCATCTACCAATCACCGCTTTACTTTTATTTATTTTTTATATTTGCAAGTTCTTTTTCAATTACTTCTTTCCATTCTTTTGCACTTTTTGCTCCTGAATAAGTTTCACCTACAATTTCACCATTCTTATTAACAAAGAATGTTTCCGGTAAAGCTTGTATTCCATTTAATCTGCCATTAAAATTAGTTTTATCCGGCATTAAGAAAGAATATGGCGCTTTAGTTTTTTCTTGTATTATTTTTGCTTTTTCAAGCGCATCTTTGTTTTCACCATTATCGTCAACGGTATCTGTAACAACTCCAACTATATTTACACCTTTATCTTTCATTTCTTTATAAACTTCAACTAAATCAGGAATTTCCTTAACACACGCTGTACACCAAGTTGCAAATACGTTAACCATAGTAATATCATAGTCTGCAAAATCTTTACTTGAAAATTCTTTTCCGTTAATATCTTTTGTTACCACATTGCTTAAATTACCGGATGTCTCTTTATTGAATGCTTCTGTATTTTTTAAATCAGTTTTTTCTGATAAAACAAAACCATTTTCCGGACGTTCTTTTTTATCTATAATCTCAATCTCAGTTTTGTTAAATTCATCTAAAAGATTGCTTTCAGCTCCGCTATTTGTGCTTAGATAGCAATCATAATTTCCATCACTTGAAACTCCTATTTTAGTATGAGTATCACATTTTGTAATCTTAGATATTTCTTCTTCTGATGTATTTTTTTCGAATATACCAATAGTTCCAACTCTTTCAAGTTCGTTTTGCCATTTTTCATATCCGTCGCCCATCTTTTCTATAACTGCATTTTTTTGTTCTTCTGTCATTTTATTAAATGTCAAAATAGCATACTTCAATTCTTTGTCTATAGGACTTTGATCATCCAACATTGCAATTTTTTTGTCAGAAATATATTTTCTGGTTTCATCTGAAAGTTTAAATTTAAGTCCTAAATATTCATAAACATATTCTTCCTTTGCTTCCAATGTATAATCTGACGGTTTAAAAGTTTCTGTTTTTCCATTTGCATTAGTTGACATACCTGCTTGTTCGGAACTTATGGATTGTCCTTCTTTAATTTTATTGTTTTCATTACTTTTTTGACACCCAACTGCGCTTAAGCTCAAACATAATGTAAGTAATAGACATGCTCCTTTTGATACTATTTTTTTCATAAATTATTCCTCCTTTATTTTTTACACAATAGCATTTTATAGCTACTTTTAATAACATTCTACACGCCTTTTATGAAACGTTGATGAAATATAATTTTTTATTTTTCCAAACTATGGTATAACAATATAAATATTATGCTTAAAGTTGTTCTTACACGATTAGTATATGATCGATTAGTATATGAGCAAGCACAGTAAGTGTACGGACACTTACGAAAAAATTAATGGAGCAGACCTTTACGGTATGCTCCATTTTTTTAATTTTTACTTTGTACCCTCGCCTAATAGTTTCGACAATTCGAGCAAGCTCTCATTTGAAACTATTGGCTGGGGCAAACTTTTAGGGAGAACCCTAAGACCCCGAAATATATTTTATAAAGGAGAATAAAACGGCAAATAGATTTAGAAATAAAAGAATAGAAATAAAAGTAACTAAGGAAGAAAAGGAAGTTTTTGAAAAGAAAATAAAACTTGCAAACTGCAAAACTATGTCCCACTTTCTTAGAAAATGTGTATTGGAAAAAGAAATTTATGTAGTAGATTTAGAACCATTTAGAAACCTACAATGGCTACTTTCGAATGCAACAAATAATATAAACCAGATTGCAAAAGCTACTAATACAACTGGTGTTATATACAAAAATGAACTTGAATCTATGAATAAGCAGATAGAAAAATTATCAAGAGAAATATGGCAGATCCATACCCTACTTCTTAATAAATCAAAAGAAAGTTCTGGTGATTAGTATGGCAATTACAAAAATACATCCTATAAAATCAACTCTAAATTTGGCAATAGATTACATTACCAAGAGTGAAAAAACTGATGAAAAAATCTTGGTATCTTCATTCAAATGTCATCCATCTACTGCCCATATTCAATTTATGAAAACACGAAAGATCATATTCTATAGCATAGTTTGAAACAAAAAAGAAGTAGAATAATTCCACTTCTCTTTTACTTAAATTCTCTTGTCTATGATTTACCAAACAGTGTATGTTAAATTACATCTCATTAATTCTATTTGAAATAATTATCGCTGCATCAACAAGCTTATAAAACTTCAAATCTTCAATATACTTATTTTCAAGGTATAGGTCATAGAAGTCTCTCATTCGTATTATTTTACTTAAATAAATCTGAGTGTGAGCCAATTCTTACTAGAGATAATACTAAAACTTCTTCTATTTTTTCATATATCAACAAAAAATCTGGCTCTATATGACATTCTCGAGTTCCTTTGTAATTTCCGGTTAATGAATGATCTCTATATCTTTCATCAAGAGTTTCATCTTTTTGCTATCTTCTCAATAATATCAAAGAGCTTTTCAATATCTTTTCCTTGCTTTTTAGCCTGCTTTAGGTCTTTTTTAAATCTACTTGTAAACTTTATCTTATACTTCAAGGGCTTTACTCAAGTCATCCATATTATCATAGGATTTCACATTCGTATCTTTAGCTATTATTCTTCCTTCTTCTATAGCTTTTATAGTTTCATCATTTGGAATATCAAGTTTTAAATCAAAAGGAATACCGCTTTCTCTAATGCTTGCCCTTAAAAACATATTGATTGCAGTAGTCATATTTAAACCTAAACTGGAGTAGATTTTTTCTGCTGCTTCTTTTATTTCTTTATCTGTCCTTATATTCAAATTTGTTGTAGCCATTTCATCATCTCCTTTAGGATAAACATATAGGTTTATTCGTGCAACGTCAATACATTGTCATTATCCAATGGTTTTACATTTTATATAACATATATAACGATACCTTCTCCCTTTAATAAAAAAGAGCAGTATTTTAAGCTACTCTTGTAGAAAGTACAAAATGAGTTAATTATATTTTTTGTGTTTCCTCATACCAGTTGCAAAACAATTCTTATGTCCATATAGTTTTTTTGAGTCTTTTTGACGTATCCTTCTTCATCTTTTTAAAATACAAAATGCTTATAAAACTGCTTAAAATGCAAAATTTCTAAATTTACATCTTTTGTATCAACGCTATAGCTTCCATATGCCTTGAGACGCCATTATGAATGTCAACAGTAAAAGGAAATAAATCTAAAGTTATTATAGTAATAGGGAAAATATCATTATTTACATTCTATCATAGAAATACAAAGAGCCCGTAGTTTTTATCCTACGGACTAATAAATATTTCCTCTATAACTCAACTTCAGATTGAATTCTGGATTTGAATTCAACAACTACTTTATTATCAAATACGGTTATTTTTTCAATAAGTCTTCTAACCAGCGTATCTGAATACTCTGCAATGACCTGTGTCTGTTCTTCCAAAAAAGAAAACATATCATTTATTCTTTCCTGAAGTTCTATATTTTTAGCGACCTTAGTCATAATATCGTGTTTTTCTTTTCTAAGAGTAATGCTTTTATCTCCAATTTCATCGATTATTTTTTATTCCTTCCCTGCTTCAAGAAGTTTTACCTGTAGATCCTTTATCTTTATATCTAACTTTTCCAAACTTTCCTGTGAATCCTCATTTATAACTTCCTGAATAATCTTCATTAATATAGAAATAATTTCTTCTTTTTTATTAAATGTATCATTTACAGCAGTAAGCACTGTCGCCTGCAAATCTTCCTCTCTGATTGTTTTAGCAGGGCAATCAATTCCACTCGTTTTTTCAAAACCCTACTCACACACCTCCGCACCGTTGATTTGCACCCTCTGTTATTCCATTTTATTCTACGAAATATATCTCCGCAGTGGCCACAAAAAACTATACTGGATAAAGCATATTTTGAACTATAAACTCTCTTTTTATGACCGTTTAATATATTTGCTCTTCTGCTAATCTCCGCCTAGACTCTTAATAATACATCCCTATCAATAATTGCATCATGACTACCTTCCACATAATATTTTGGTGTAATACCGTTATTAATAACTCTCTTCTTTTCCAAAGTATTTAGTGTCCACTCTTTGATAAAATTTTTTTATTGGATTCTTTCTCTCTCTTAGTATTTAAATTAGTTATATAAAAAACCAACTGATAAAATAAAGGAATCTATGCATCATTTCTTGCACAGTTTAAGGAAAAATCTTTTTCTAAAAGATGATGCATTTGTAATGATTTTCATAAATACATTGTTTCAAAAAAAGACGAGGATTTTAGTTTCCTTGTCTTTTTTTCTACGCTAGGACTTTTGCAACAGCCCAATAGACCCAATTTTAAGTTTTAGATTTACGATAAAAAATCATTCAAGTTTTTTACTTATCTATAGATAAGATTAATAGCATTTTAAATCTTGTAATTGCAGTTACATTATGGGTTACATTTGCCGGAAATACTATTTGTTCTCCAGATTCAATCTCGATTTCTTTATCTCCAACAAGAAGCTTTGCCTTGCCCTCAAGTGCTATGACAAGAGCATCCCCAGGAGCCTTATGTGGTTTTAGGCCTTCTCCTGCATCAAAAGCCATTAGAAATACCTTAAACTCGTCTTTAGATACAAGATCAATATTTGCTATTGCTCCCTCTACATAATCTAAGTAATTAATTAATTTGATTTTCTTTCCTTTTTCAATATTTTTCATTTGATCCTCCTTTAAGTTAATAGCGATTTCTAAAAGTATACTTTTTTTATTTGTCTCTATTCCAAATAGTTTATTTTTTTCAAAAAGTATTAATTCGTTTTTTATGAGTTTTTCATTATTAAAGTTAATCTCACCTTTTAAAACAGTATATAATCTTTCCTCAGCATAAAATTCAGGGGAAATGTCCGTGTTTTGGTCAAGACTCATAAGTAAAATGTGAAAATCCTTCAAATCTATAAGTTTCTTGCTTATAGTTTGGTTTTCTCTTATGGGAATCATCCCTTCTGCCTTTAAGATTATTCCCTTACTAATATTTTTCATTTTAATCTCCTACTATACTAAGTGGAATAATTGTATTATAATATTTTTCATCTTTTTTTATTTTTTCAAGTATAACTTCTACCCCAAATGCTTCCCTTATATTTTCCTTGCAAATAATATCAGATGTTTTGCCAATTTTATACCTAGCATCTTTCATTAAAATCAAACACTTATCTGCTATTTCAAGAGCGTGGGCTGGGTAATGAGTATTTATAATAATACTAATCTTGTCTACCTTGGATAGTTTTTTGATTAATGAAATTATCTTAAGCTGATTTTTAAAATCAAGCCCACTTTCTGGCTCATCTAATATGATTAAACTTGGATCTGAAATTAAGGCTCTAGCTATTAGAACCATTTGAAGTTCACCTCCGCTCATCACAGAACATGACTTGTCTTTAAGATCTTCTATAGTCAGGCTATCCATTAAATATTCTGCCTTTTCATATTCTTTTACACAAGGTTTTGCAAAAGGCCCAAGTTTACTTGCAAGACCTAAAACCACCATGTCTATTCCAGAATATTCAAAAGAAAATGACCTTTTTTGAGGAACATAAGATATCTTAGACCATAAGTCTCTTCTACTAATATTTGAAATATCTTTTCCATCCATAAAACTCTTTCCTAGTTTCCATTTTTCAAAATCACATATACATCTTATAAGGCTAGTCTTGCCAACTCCATTGGGGCCTAAAATAGATAAAACCTGACCTTGATCCAAACAAAAAGATAAATTATTAAATAATACATGATTTTTATCATAATAAAATCCTGCATCTTTGACTTCTAATTTAATTGAAACCACCCCCTGTTTTTCTAATTAGGCTTATAAAAATTGGAGCACCTATAATTGCTGTAAGGACTGAAATAGGTAATTCTATTACAGAAACCGTCCTTGATAAGGCTTCTATTAATACCATTAGGCTTGCTCCTAAAGATATACTAAAGGGGAGGGTATGGGTGTTGTTTGCGCCCACCATCATCCTTGCCATGTGGGGAATTATCAAGCCAATCCAACCAACTTGACCACACATTGATATGGATGAAGCTGTAATAAGAGTGGATGCAAATATGAAAAGAAGCCTAGTTCTTTTGACATTTACACCAAGACTCTTTGCTTCGTCTTCTGAAAGGCTCATAATATTTAATCTAAAAATCAAAAGTCTAATCAAAATTATACCAAAAATTATTAGGGGAGCTGAAAGCACCAAGTTTTTGTAAGATGATCTTGCAAAAGAACCCATAAGCCAATAGCTAATTGCTGGCAATTTGTCTGTAGGGTCAGCTGTATATTTTAATAAGGATGCTAAGGCGTTTGTTAAGGAAGAAACTACCAGACCTGCTAAGATAAGCATTATTGTCGATGACCTAGTCCTAGTCTTGCCTATATATAGGGTTAATACAACTCCAATTAATCCAAATACTAAAGCTAAGGCTTGGATGGATAGTGTTGAAAGTGATAGAAGTATGCCGATTACAGCTCCTAGGCTTGAAGCTGAACTAACACCTAAAATATCTGGAGTTGCCAAGGGGTTTGAAAAAACCCCTTGAAAGGCAAGACCAGCAGTGGAAAGACCAGCTCCGACTACTAAACCTGTAATAATTCTTGGTAATCTTACATTTATTATTACTGATTTAAGCATAGGATCATAATCTTTTCCTCCTAGATAAGCATTGAAAAAATCAATGATCTGCCCTAGACTAAGTGGCATCCTACCAATAGCAAGCGCCAAAATGCTGATTAATATGGGTAGACTTATGAGAATTATATATGAGTTTGCTTTTATTTTTTTATCTTTAATAAAGATTTTTTTTATCATATAGAAAACATATCCTCAATTTGTTCATCTGTTAATTCATATCCATACCATTTTTGATAATATTCTTTAATCATAGACTTAAGGTCATAGTCTTTAAATTCTTCAGGATAGGTTGATTTTGCAAGCCAAGCTAGGACAAGTGGTCCATCTGGATTTGGTGTAAACCAATTCCACATTCCAAGTTTTGTGTTATAAACTTTCTTATCCTTAACTGCTTTCATATTTGAAAAATCTATACCTTCTACTGAATTTGCAAATACATCTTTTGTTGTAATATCAAGAAGACCAGGACCGTCAAGATACAGTATATCTGGATTCCATTGATAAATTTGTTCTACAGAAACTTTAGCAAAACCTTTTGCTTCATCAGCCAAATTTTTGACACCAATTCTCTTTAGCCAAAAATCCCCAAACACTCCCTTACCGGCAACCATTGGTACACCTTGAGTATATTTCCATAAAATCATGCCGGTTGGTTTTTTATTATCATCTATTTTTCCTATCCTGTCTTCAACATCTTTTACAATTTCTTGACCTGCTTTTATAAAGTCATCTGTTTTTCCACTTTCACCAAATACATCTTCTAGAAGTTTTAACCATTGTGTGTATCTATCTATTGGGTCAGCTGGTCCATTTGTACCAACAGTAGCAAAGCCTACACATGGTATGCCCGTTTTAGATAAGGCTTCATAATGTTCTTTATTTGAAGCATTATAAAAAATAACATCTGGTTTAAGCTTCATTATTTCCTCAATATTTATGTCAGATTGAGCTTGAACAGTATTTTGACTATCAAGAAGTTCTGGAGCTATATCCTTTAATACTGTATTTGAAATTACTTGCTTAAGTGAACCAGCATATCCTACTATATATGGAGCCTTTCCATGATGATAAGCCATATAAGTAGATAAAATAGGAATCTGATCTATTACTATTCTTTCAACTTTCTCTGGAACTTCTACCTTATTACCTGCGTGGTCTGTGATTGTCCTTGTTTTTTTATTTTCATCCTTAGTTTCTTCTGTCTTTTCTTCCTTTTTCTCAGTTTGAGTCACTTCCTTGCTTTCTGATTTTTGTTCAGTTTTTGTATTGCCACAAGCAGTAATGCCTGTTAAGGCAAACACTGTCAGACATAAAATTAATGATATTTTTTTAATAGCTTTCATCTAATCCTCCTTTTTACTTGCTAAAACTATATAAGAATTTTTTGTGCTTTTAGACCTCTCTAACATTTTTGTAAATCTATCCCTATTTTCTTCTGCATAGGCTCTTTTATAAAAATTTGCAGCCCTAACTGGTCCCTCATCTTTTATGATTGTATCCCTGTCTAAGAGAATCATCCTACCGGTCCTTTGTGAAAAAGGTCTAAAAGAGTTTTCTATAAGCAATTTATTCCAATTTTCTACGGTTAGAGGATACACATCCATGTTTGTAAATTTTGAAAGTTGCCTTCTTATATCTTCACTTTCATTTTCCACTGCCACATCATGAGTTAATAAATAGCCACCTTTTTTTAAAACCTTGTGATAATTTTTAAGAGCCTTTGCTTTTTCTTCATTTGGAAGCATGGTAAGCATTGCCTCATTAATTATTAAATCAAATGTTTCATCCTCAAAATCCAACTTTAAGGCATCCATATTTATAACTTCAATTTCTTTGTCTAAGCCTAGAAGCTTTATATTCTCTAAGGCTTGGTCTATGACAATTTGGTCATTGTCTATGCCTATTATTTTGCATTTATACTTAGTATAAACTCTTATTAGGTTATCTCCTCTATTGCAAGCAACTTCTAAAACTTGCATATCTTTATCAATCTGTACCTGATCAAGTAACCAATCGGTCATAAGACCTCCACCTGGTCTGAGTCTTGTTCTTCCAAGCATCTTTAAAAAATCATGTCCAAAAATAATTTTACTTTTATCCATTTTTCCCTCCTTCTTGATAATAATTATCACTGCGTTTATAATAATATCATAGATGATTTTTATTGCAGTTGCAAAAACAACAAAGAGGGGGATTTTATGGAAAAAATTATTGTCAAAAGTAAATTATTTTATGGTTTAGACGAAAGTACTATACACCACATACTTTCTTGTATTGATTATAAAACTTTAATTTTTAATAAAGGCGAATATCTATATGATTTTTCTAAGGGCTTTAAAGCAGGTATACTTTTAAATGGAAGAATTGATTTATCTACAATCGATGATGATAAGGAAATTATAGATAGAATTTATGAGGCTTCAGATTCTTTTTCTTTAAATTTTTCCTCCCTAACTGATAGATTTATGGTTGCAAAAAAAGATTCTAAAGTTTTGACACTTGATGTTAACGAAATCTTTGAAAAAAATAAAAGGGCTTGTTCAAGCAGACCGATTTTCATGGAAAATATTATAAAATTGTATAATGAGCAATTTGCATACTTAACCTACAAATTAGATATATATTCTAAGCCTAAGATTAGGGAAAAAATTAATAAATATATAGATAAGTATGGTAAAGACTCCTTGTTTTCTAATAAATTATCCAGAGAGGATTTGGCAAAATTTTTAGCTTGTAATAGATCTGCCCTTTCGAGAGAGTTATCTCTTATGAAAAAAGAGGGATTAATATAAAATCATCATTCTTAGGATTGGCTAATATAAACAAAATTCATAAAAGATCAGTTCTAAGAAGCTATTGTCTTATTTTAAACCCACATGCTATCTTTAGCTCTTCAATAAACAAATCTCCATATTGCATTAATTTCTTTTATCCTACCTTTCAAAGATTTCTTTTTGGTAATGTTAAAGATTATATATTTGTACTAATGTTTTATATTCTATAGTATGTAAAATTAAATGCAGCACAAGTAATAAATAAAAACTCATTCTAACTTCGTGTAAAATTTAATAAATACAAAAATATACACGGAATTAAATATGAGCTACCACTATTCTACAGTAACCAAAAAGCTTAAAAGATGTAAAACTGAATATAAATCTTACACAACAGAAAAAGATAAAAGGTATAAATTTTTATTTGTAATAAGAAAATTAAACCAACAAATTAAATAAGCTGTAACCAAAGCCTCAACAGAAGATTTAGCTTTAACAATTCTATGCATCTTTTAAGAAAAATGGGATGAAAAATATCTAATGTATGTAAGCTCTTGAAAAAACCTGGGCTGAATTATCTACATATTTCAAATACCCAGAAGGAATAAGAAAACTAATATATACAACAAACGCCATGGAAAATTTCAATAGGTAACTAAGAAAAGTAACTAAAAACAAAACCATCTTTCCAAATGACTATGCTCTACAAAAAAGCCTGTATCTATCAATGGTAGATGCTTCAAGCAAGTTGACAAGTAAAATACGTAGTTGGGATCAAATCTTATCACAATTATCAATATTTTTTGAGGAGAGGTTTTAGCTAAGTTAAAAATAGAGTATGAAATCTGCTGTAAATTTTCATTAAAAATTGACAGTTTATTAAAGTTGTGTAAAAGCAAGACAAGCTCCATTATTATAGGAATGGATAGGAATTGATACATAAAAAATGTATTAACCCTTACCCTTATATCAGGATTTAGGTTAATACACAAAATTATTTACAGACCCTTTTTCTGATTCGGTTAAGCCTTTGGTTTGTTTTTTGCCTTTTCTTTTAGGTCCATTAAATCTTTAACAAGATATTTTTCGGCAAAAAGCTGAACTAAGAACTCATATTCATAGTAACCTTCTTTGTCTTTTATATCCTCAACTCTTACTACTAAAAGATTGTTTAAGATTGAACTGCCTGGGATTATAAATTGTTTGTCAATTTCATCCCTCATTTCGATTTCTTCTAAGAAGTTCTTTAATCCTTCATCTACCTTAATCACTACAGGCTTATAGCAATCCTCATCTTTAACTTCATAAAAAACTTCTTTGGCGATAATACCCAATTCTTCTTTAGTTGTTAAAATTTTACATTTTACTATCATACTTCTCCTACTTTTAAATTAATCTTCTTAGGTGGTATAAGAAGTACGTATATTTTAAATCTTAAATCTTCTAATGTCTTAATTTTAAAATTCTCAATTTTAGATATTATTTAAATCATTCCAAAATACTCTAAAGCATTTTCTATTGCCTTTTCTTTTTCTTCTGGACAATTTGGCACTCTTTGATTTTCTTTCTTGCTAATATTGTAATTTTTTCTTTCTATTAGGCCATATTTATCTATTACAAACTTTTTAATTTCTCAATAAGTTGCATCTTTTGAAAAGTCAATTTCTGACAATTCATTTTCTCCGATTTCTATATCTAAGTGATGTTCTGTGTTTAGTTTGGACAATAGAGCTACCTTCTCAACTAACGGAATAGTTGGTTTGGTCATTATGCCAAACAGTTAAATTAAGCGACTTCATGTCGCACCCAAAGGTAGGCATCAAATGTATTTTCCGTAACATAACGATAAATATTTACTTTCTCATTTTCGTTTCCCTGTCTTACAATTCTACCTGCTCTTTGCTCTAAGTCTGGTGAGTAGTCCGAAGTGGTCAATTTAATTTACCTATAAACTTGTAGTGAATTTCAACCTTTTGACTGATTTGTCCGTCTATTTCTTCCTTGTCATAGACATATATTTTATCTATAACTTGATTTAGAATATATCTGTTTAGCGATTTTATCTTAGCGTACTTGCTAATATTATCCATGAATTTTTTGTAGTTATCTTCAGTTTCTAAAGATACTTCTATATCGCCCTCTAAGACCTTGATTTCCTCGATTAACTTGTCTTGTTTTTTAGATATGCTCACATTCATCAAATTGAAGTTTCTTTCGGTTATATTTCCCTCTAACCTATCTTCATATAACTGTTCGTAGCTTCTATCTAATTCTGCTAACTGGTTCTTTTTAATCTCCAGCTTATTAGATATTTCCTTTCCCTCGTCAATTTTTTCTACTTCAATCTTTTCTATTATCTTTTCTACAAAGTCTTCTTTAGCAGATAGTGCCATATTTCCATGATACCCAATATCTTCAAGAACAATGTTGTACAAATCTCTTGCATTTATTCTATGTGATGAACAAGCATTTATTCCATGCTTTTTATAGCTTGAACAAGAGAAATGAACAAAATCCATTGTTTCTTTTTTATTTAGCCTATAATCTGCCTTTGGTGTGAGTGCATAGCCACAAGTAGGGCATTTCACTAAACCTTTGAAGATATTATCATAGGTAATACCGCTTTTATTATTACACTTTCTCTTATCAATCATATCCTGTACCTGTTTCCATACTTCCTCACTGATAATTCCCTCATGGGTATCTCTTACAAGGATATATTCGTCCTTTGGAATATATAACCTTTTGGAAGTTTTAAATGATAGAGTAGGTCTTTTGTTTCTTGCCATATTCCCACAATAGACTGGATCTCGCAAAACATTTAACACCATTCTATGTGACCATTGATATTTATTTTCTTCTGTTAGTCCATAAAGCTTTTCAGCATTTTCAACAAAAGCACTTGGTCTTGGAATTTTTCTATTCATCAACTCCTGGCTAATAAGTTGAGTACCCTTACCCTCTAAACACAATTTATAAATGAGTTCTATTATAGGTTTAGTTTTCTCATCTATGATTAATCTGCGTTTATTATTAGGGTCTTTTAGATAACCAAATGGAGCTTTAGATCCTATATATGTTCCCTCTCTCATTCTGCTTTGAATTGCACTTTTAACTTTCTTGGAAGTATCCTTTGCGTACATTTCATTTAGAATGTTTTTAAATGGCATAATATCATTTTGATTGCTATTTAATGTGTCTATACCATCAGTTATTGCAATATATCTTATATTCTTTTGTGGAAAGTACATTTCGATATATGCTCCACTTTGAAGATAGTTTCTTCCTAACCTTGATAAGTCTTTTGTTATAACACAATTTATTTTTCTGTTTTCAATATCAGTAATCATCTTTTTAAATGATGGTCTTTCAAAGTTTGTACCCGAATAACCATCATCTACATAATAATCATAAATAGCGATACTGTTACTTTCTGCATATTGTTTTAACATTACTTTTTGTGACCATATACTCATACTCTCAACTGAGTTTCCATCGTCTTTTGATAGTCTACAATAAAGTCCTGCTACATATTTTTTAGTCCTGCCCAATTTCAATCTCCTTTCCCTAAACAGGACTATCTCAATAATTTAATTACACTAAAATACTCCCGTTTAATCAATCATTACTTACGCTTGCGTTTGTTTGTTTTCTCTATCTTTTTCTAAGTTTCTTTCAACTACATGCTCGATAATATCTTCAAATACTTCTTCAATCGGCTTTTTCCCTACATATACTCGCTTTATTTCATAGTTGATTTTTCCACTTCGTTTTTTCTTTTTTAATTCCATATAATTCCTCCCTTTTGTTGCAATAAAAAAAGACGATTAGATTTTTAATTTTCTAATCGCCTTTTAAGTGTCATATTTATATTTTTTTATCTCTGGCATACTTTGATACCTTTTTAGACTTAAAGTCTTTAATAGTGGCTTTCCACCTCTTTTATCTATAAAGATTCTCCTACATCATAGTTCATTTTTTTATTTCCTCCTTGATGTCTTAGTTTATCTTTATCTTCTTCATACCAATTTAAGATTGTTGCATAGTGGTTTTGGTAGATCTTTCCACTGCTTTTCATGTATCTTGATAGTTTATTTATCATTATTTCTGTGTGTGAGTTTAATTTTTCTTTTAGATTTTTATATTCTTCTTTGCTTAGTCTTACATTTTTGTATTCTCCGTAAAAAATGGGGGTGGACTTTTTATCTTTTTCTATCTCTCCCTCTCTCTTTATCTATATCTATATCTTTATCTATATCTATATCTTTCTCTATCTCTATCTCTCCGTTGCACTTTTGTTGCTTGTATGTTGCATTGGTGTTGCATTGCAACATTTTTAATTCTCTAGACTTTCTTGAACGCCTTGTAGAAGCTGTTTCTGAGCCTATAAGGTTTGGTATTTCCGTTAGGAAATATTTATCATTTTCAGCAACCACTTCCATTAAGTTCTGAGCTACAAGATAGTTTACTGTAACCATTACATCATCTTCCGTTTCATCAATGGTTAGTGCAAGTTCCTTTACAAAGTCGGTTTCCACTCCATCATAATATAGCTTTCCTTTGTCTTTTAAGCTTAACAGCAAGAGTTTGAGATAGATAATTGTATAAGTATCTCCTCCGGATATTCTCCTTAATTTTTTTATTCTCTTGTCTGTAAAGAAATCTTCTTTTAGTTTTAACCAAAAATATCTTCTATTTTCTGCCATTTATTCCTGCCTTTCTTCAAATAAAAAAGACGATAGATTTTTACTTCTACCGCCTTGTGCAAATTTTATGTTTTTAAACGTACATATTAAATTTTCAATTCTTTATTGTTTAGCATTATACTAAACATTGTGTGATACATATCTTTTGATATTTCTTCTATTTTGGTAATACTTGATATTTTATTTCCTGCGTCTTTTGATGAAGCTCCACAAAGATAAAAGGCTTCATTGTCTGTTCCATAGTCAATGGCAATATACCTATCGTGATATTTTTTCCCTGCAACTTTCATCTTAAGATTGATATTAGGATAATCTTTTCTAAAATCATTTAGGATATTTTTAGTAAGCATATCCTTATTTTTCACATTATCGCTAAAAACTATTATTTCTACACTAGCTTTTGCAGCCCTAAGAAGTTCTAATGTTTTCAGTCCGATATAGTTATCTATAACATAAATACTTTTCTTTGCAGACTTATATATCTTAGTATAGGCAAGGTCAGCTTCAATTTTATCTCCATTCATCAACAGAAAGTGCTTGTATGTGTCCGGATCTATAAAATTATCCATAACCTTTTTCAAATCTTCTTTTGTTGCTAAAGTATTGATCTTATCCCCTAACTTTGCTATTTCCTTTGAATGTTCCATAATATCATTTGTGTTCTGATTAGTCTGTACTGCAATTTGTACTAATTCTTTTGAGCCAATAAAATCTTGGTTTTCAATAATAAAGTCTTTCATCTGCTTAAACATTCGTATTAAAGCCTTGCTTTGCTTAACAGCAAGTTCTCCCCTTAATACAGTCATAAGCATATAGATTCCTTGTTCCGTAAAGGCATAAGGCAATTTTCTACGACCGCCCCAACTTGATGTCGATTTTTTCGACATCAAGTTTTCAAACTCTGCCTTAGTCAATTGGAACATAAAGTCTTCATCAAATTTTTCAGCATTATTTTTTACTTGTTCGTTAAATCTTGTAGTCGTATACCCATATATTTCAGCAAGTTCAAAATCTAGCATGACCTTTTGATTTCTTATATAGTAAATCTTATTTTTCATTGTAGTTTCATCTATCACTACAATTTCTCTATTTTGTTCAGCCACAAAATGCACCGCCAATATATTTTTAAGTCAACAGCCTGTTGACCTTTTTTATCATAATAACCACAGACTAATTGATACAATTATACCAAAAATATATGCTTTTTTCTATCTCTCAGTTTCCTTATGGCTATGGTCTTTCTTTTTATAATGCTCTTTTGCCCATGCCTTTTGTCTATCTTCTTTTTCAATCTGCTTTTGGAATTTTTCTAACACCATCTTAACACTTGGCTTTTCTCCTCTTACGATTGCCTTTTGGTAGGCTATCTCTATTTCAATATTGATGTCTATATCAAATTCTTTGTTTACTTCTCCTACAAGATATTTAATATGGTTAATCTGGTCTACTTCTTTTTTAATATCTTTCTGATAAAAGCTCAGGTGGGATATTTCTGTTTGTAAGTCTGATTTAATTTTTTCCCATTTCTTTATTTCAATCGTTTCACTTCCGGTAAGTTTTTTCACAATGGCTTTTGCTCTTTTATATTCATCTATTTCCTCTTTATGAGAATGA
Organism: Peptoniphilus asaccharolyticus DSM 20463; assembly: GCF_900176115.1. Taxonomy (GTDB): domain Bacteria; phylum Bacillota; class Clostridia; order Tissierellales; family Peptoniphilaceae; genus Peptoniphilus; species Peptoniphilus asaccharolyticus. Next base: position 978,836 of record NZ_FWWR01000009.1, read on the forward strand.
TAGTATTCTTCTTTACTCGCTCCGGCTATTTTACTGAAGATTGAATTATCAGCTCCTTTGTATTTATCATAGACCATTTTGTTTTCTTTTATGATTTTTGCCTGTTTCATTAAGGTATCAATATTCTTAATGGCTTTATTGCAATCAGAAATTTTATCTTTGTTATTTTTTAGCTTTATAGCGACCTCATCTTTCTTTAACTGTATATCCAAGATGGTTTTCAAGTTGTTATTTCTCATAAAGGCTAAGGCGTGCATATGTTTATTACTATCAAAGTGTTCTTTTCTTTCTCTATTGTTGTAGCTTAAATTCTTAGACAGTTCCTTTTGTATTCTATAATAGGTTTCAATATAGGAATAAACATCAAAAAGGTCATGGGATAGATTATATTCTTCCTGTTTTTCAATAGAATATTTCCCCATAGCACTTTTTACTTTCCCCCATAGGCTGATGAAAAACTCTTCTGCTTCTTTTAGTTCTGCCTTTAATTTTTTAAATTCTTTATTGATGGCTATGATAAGTCTGTTTCTATTTCCTCTTTCGGTTTTTATTCCTTTTTTCTCCATTTGATAGCTTGCTGTTCCTAAATGTATTTGTGGCAGTTCTTCTCTTCCTTGTTCTTCAAAGGTGCGTGGATCTATTCTTTTATCTATATGATTTTTCTCTAAATATTCATTTGCCTTTTTAGAAAAGTTTTCTCTCCACTTTTTTGCCTTATCAGGTTCATTCCAATCATTTAGATTTACTTTTCTTGATTTATAGTTTCCACTTTTTAATTTTATCTTTTCTCCGTTTTCATCAAGGATATATTCTTTTCTGCATTTGGGTTTCCATTTTCCATGTTCATCAATTTCTCTAAGTGTAAGTAAGATATGGGCATGAGGTTGTTCTTCATTATCGCTTGCTAAAGGATTATGGATATTACAATCTGCTATCATTCTTTTAGAAGTAAAATTTTCTTCAATAAATTCACTGATGAGTTTTATCCTATCTTCTTGATTTAATTCTCTTGGAAGTGTAAAAAGTAAATTTCTTGCAAGCTGTGTAGTTTTTGTCTTTTCTCTTATTTTTTCTACTTCATTCCATAAATATTCCCTGTTTGAAATTTTTAGGAATATGTTCAGGCAGAAATATTTTTGAAAATACAAGGTCTTCTTTTTTAGAATAGTCATGAACTTTTCCATAGTGTTCATCGTTTAATTTATCTCTTGCATTATATGCAGCTTTTGCAATTACGCTTGCTCCTTTTGACCTTGTGACTATATCTACATGGGTATGCAGATTTTTTATTTCCAATATCATCACTCCTTTCATTGCTTATATTTGTGCATAAGAAAAGCAGATAGATTTTTCTTAATATCTTTCTATCTGCTACTCTTTATCTAATATTGAATTGTTATTTTTAATATCTTTATGATTGTAGGTATCTTCGCTCCCTTTTTCAAAGGGCGCAAAGATACACCGACTACATTCGGTGCTTTGCGTTCTGCCGAAAGCTTGTCGCACAGCTCAAGGAAATAAAAACGCTAAAGCATTTTTATTTGTTCAAGGGGACTACTCCCCCTTAACCCTCTGTAAACTTTGTTTCTTACTGATTAGAAATCAATAAAAAAGCAAAGTGTTTCTCTTTTCTACACTTTGCATAATCAATTTTCGTATTCCATTTTCATAAAGAGACTACTCCAATTTTATATTTTTATCTTTTTTAATCTTCGCTTTCTAAAAACTTATCTTCGATATTGGTATCGGTAGTTTTAGCTTCTGCATACTCTAAGCCGGCATTTTCATCATTTGGATTTTCTGTTTTCTCAACTTCTGTATTGTCGATTTCCTGTTCCCTCAAATGAATTTCTGTAAGCTCTTTTAATTTTTCTCTATTCCTGTTATCCGATAATACATAGTCTAAAAAGGCATAAATTAGATCATTATCTGTATCTTCTTGCCTTCCTGTAATTTCTCTTTCAAAGGCTTCAAACACTCCACCTTTTTTCACTTTTCTTTGTGTATCTGCACTTCTTTTAAGTTTGCTTATCTTCTGATTCAGTTGCTTGGCTCTATTTTGTGCCTTCTCAATTTTATTATTTTCTTTTTCCAGTTGTTCAATTGCTTTTTCTAATTCTTTCATTGTAGTTCCCTCCATTTCTATTTTTTTACATTGAAAAAGGCTAAATACCTTTTTCGGATAAATAGCCTTTCATAATAACTCACTCTATATTCAATTTACTTCTTTAAATTTACCAATTCATTTGTTTCCATATACAAACATTTATCACATAATTTTTCAATCAGTGTTTTTTCATGACTTATTATTATTAATCCTATATTTCTTTCTTTACAAATTTTTATTAGATTTTTCCAGATGAATGCTTGAGTAATTCCATCAAGCATCGTTGTCATTTCATCAGCAATGATATATTTAGTTTTTGGATTCAAGGCTCTAACAATTGAAAATCTTTGTAATTCCCCTCCAGATAACTCTATAGGGTATCTTTCCAACCATTCATTTTTGATGCCGAAAGCATCCAAAATATCTTTTTCAGGTTTGTAGCTTTCTTCAAGTATATCTTTCATTCTCCATAGAGGATTCATTATTTTTTCAGGATGTTGATATATAAGTTGTATCTCTCTAAACTCATTGTATTTGTGTTGTTTCCCATCAATAAGTATTTCCCCTGTAATAGGTTGGTAAAAATCCGCTAATATCTTTGATAAACTTGTTTTCCCACATCCACTGTAACCAAAAATCCCCAATATTTCTTCTGAAGCAACTTCAAAATTTATATTTTGAAATATCCACCTACCTTTTTCATAATAAAATCCTAAGTCTTTTACTATAATTGACATCTATTTCACCTCCAAAAAACTGTTTTGAGGTAAAGAACACCATAATCGTCTTGAATATTCTTCTCTAAGACTCTCTCCATCTCCTGAAAAATAACTACTTGGTGCTGTTTCAATTGTTTTTCCATCTTTAAAAACAGTTATATAATCTGCAATTTTTACTGCTGAAATAATATCATGCGTTATAAACATGACACCTATTCCATCATCGGCAAACTCTCTCAATTGTTTTAAAACTGTATCTAAAGCTGATTGATGAATTCCCGGAGTTGGTTCATCTGCAATAATAAGTTCAGTTTGTTCTCTTATACAAGTAGCAAATAAAATTCTTCTTAGCATACCTCCTGATAATTGATAAGGATATAATTCACCGTCATTTTTTTTAGTCCAAATTTTTCAAATAATCTTTCCTGAACTTCTTTTCGTTGCAATGAATTATAAGGTAATCCTATTTTTACCTGATTTTTAACTTTCATTGTTGGATCTAAATAATTTACAGATTGTGGTATAAAGGCTATTTTACTGCCACGATATTTATTTATTGTTTTTTTATTTAATACCTCATTATGATAGTGTAATGCCCCACTTACTATAGCATTAGGCGGTAGTATATGCATAATGGCATGAGCTAAAAGACTTTTACCTGATCCACTTGCCCCTACTATGGCAAGTATTTCCCCTTTATTAATCTTAACATTTAAAGATTCTATAGGAGTACTAAAAAACTTTTTTAGTCCTCGACCATATTGTTCAAATGAAATAGATAAATTTTCCACTTCTAATATTGTTTCACTCATACTAAACCTCCACTATAAATATCTTGTTTTAGGATTATTTAAAATTCTTAATGACTCTCCAATATTATCAAAACATTTCACTAATATAATTAGTGCTAAACCCGGTAAAACTACTAGCCACCAATTTCCTAAAGAAATATGTTTAGCTGCTTCGGAAAGTATAATCCCTATAGACGGTTTTTCAGCTGATAATCCAAATCCCAAGAAAGTCATTGAAGCTTCATGCAAGATGACATGAGGAAACAGCAATACAAATCCTATAAATATTTGTGGAAAGATTATTGGTAAAATATGTTTTCTAACGATAAACCATCTGTTTTTCCCCATATTTTTAGATAAAATTATATATTCTGCATTTTTTATATTGTAAACTTCATTTCTAATAACTCTCGTAAGAGCCGGCCAGTGTGTAATTGCAGTCGCAACAATTACTCCTGTAGATCCTTTACCCAATGCAAATGAAATCAAAATCATAAAAATCATATGTGGCATACCAATAAACATATCAACAATAAACATAATTATTTTATCAATTTTTTTGCTCCCAAGTGCTGATAAAATTCCAAATACAACAGCTATTATCACACCTATTGCAGCTCCTATTACTCCCACATATAATGAAAATCTAAGTCCTTTTATAGTTCTTACAAACATATCTCTTCCTAATGAATCTGTTCCAAAAATAAAAGTCGCAGAAGGTTGCAGGTTTTTTAAATTATTATTTGTTGCTAATCCGCTATTGCTTAAACTTATGCTCAAAAGTAAAACAGCCCCTATAATTATTACAGAAAAGAAGAGTGATAATATAACTTTTATTCTAGCATCTAATTTCATACCTACCTCCTCAAGTTCGGATTCAAAAGTTCGTTTAACAAGTCTGCAAGTGTATTTCCTACAAATACAAAAAACGATCCTATAACTACAATTGCCAAAAGTAATGGTGTATCTCCTTTTAATCCCGCCTCAGTTAATGTTGACCCAAGACCTGGATAAGAAAACACCTGCTCCGCTAACACAGATCCTCCAAATAGTTCTCCAAAATATGAAAAATGAATGGTAATAGCTGGAATCAAGGCATTTCTCAAACAATGATTTTTAAAAATCTGAAAATTATTTTCTCCCCTAGACTTTGCAAAGGTAACATATTCGCTGTTTAATACATCAATCATCTTTTCTCTAGTATGCAAAGTTACATTTGCAATTCCTAACACACTAAGCGTAATTGACGGAAGAATCAAATGTCTTATTTTATCAAACAACGTTACATCTGTGCTTAATTTCCCAATAGGTGTGGATATTCCTATTGGAAACCATTTTAATTGAACTGAAAATACTAATAAAAATATTAATCCAATCCAAAAAGTTGGAACTGTTACTTGTAAATAAGAAAACCACTTAATAAATCTATCAAATGGCTTTCCTCGTTTGAAAGCCGATATTGTTCCTAAACAAAATCCTAATAGTCCTGATAAAATCCAAGACACACTCATAAGTGCCGCTGATGCTCCCGCCCTTGCTTTAATTATTTCTATAACTGGTTTCCTATAAATCAAAGAATTACCAAAATCACCAGACATAAAATTCTTTAACCATGTCAAATATTGCGTTCCAATAGGTTTATTAAGTCCATAATACTCTGCTATTTTTTGATATTGCTCAGGAGTCAGACTAGAATCATAATTCACACTTGCCATAATTGGATCTACTGGAGAGTTTTTCAGAAGAAAAAAAGAGAGTAGTGATACCCCTAATACAAGAAGGATAAATCTCATTATTTTCATTACAAATTTTTGCTTATTATTCATATTAGTTTGTTCTCCTTCCATAAAGAGAGGTGATTCAAGTAAAGAATCGCCTCTCTTTAAAGTATTCCAAATATATATTTTTATTTTTCCTCCCAAGTCCACTCTGCAATATTGGCTATTAATGCCCAATCATGTCCATGACTATGCAATCCTTGTTTACCAACATTAATTCTTCCATCTCCAATATATGTGTGATTCATTCTAGCAAGCCACACATTTGCTAAATCACCTTTAACTGAAGCTCCTACACTACCATCCCATTGTGCTAACTTCCAATACTTATTTGCTTCTTCAAGGTCTGATGATTTCATAGCCTTTTCTAAATATTCCGTTACCTTAGGATTATTATAAAAAGTTATATTTGTCCATCCTTTACCAGCTGCCGAAGGATGATGTGATTCAAAAAATTGATTTGGATTATGTCTTCCTCCAGCATATAATAGAGCGACTTCGTGTGACTTCGTTATCATTTCGTCCCAATTACTACCTACAAGTTTGATATTTATTCCCAGTTCTTTTGCTTGATTTGCCGCTTCTATTGCTACATTTGTTCTTATTTGATCCTGCGTTGGATAATATAGCTCAAATTCAGCCTTGGTACCATTCTTTTCTCGAATTCCATCTTTTCCAACAATCCAACCATTTTCATCTAATATTTTTTTAGCTTCATCAGGTTTATTATCTTCAATTACAGCTTCTGAATTCCAGAATGAAGTTCCATCAATTACAGAATATGCCGGTTTCCCATGCCCATTCAAAACTGTGTCAACCACCTTTTGCCTGTTCATTCCAATGTTTAATGCTTTCCTTATAATTGGATCACTTGTTACATCATTCCCCACTGGATACCCATCAGGAGAATCTTTAATAAGTCCTTTTTTTACATATGGCATAGACAGCCCTCTTACATCATTCGATTCTATGTCAAATAATTTGCAACCACCAATTTTTTTATCTGCCAATTCAGGAGTTGCATAAATAATATCAACTTCTCCTGATTCCAAGGCTGCAAGTGCTGTATTCTCGTCAAGTAAAACCCAAGTCCATTTCTTAAAATAAGGTTTTTTACCATGCCAATATGGATTTACCTCAAAGATCGCTTGCTCTCCAGGTTTATATTCAACAACTTTGTACGGTCCCGAACCTATCGGATTTGATTTATAATTTTCATTGTAATGAGCTTTAGGAACGATTGGGACTTCCACCAATTGAGACATTGCAAAAGTAGATCTTGGCTCTTTTAACGTGAACACAACCTTATTCTTGTCTGGAACTTCAATTTTTTCGATAAAATCTAAATCCCAATGTTTGCCGTCTTCTTTTAACATTTCATACGAAAACTTTACATCCGCGGCAGTGACAGGTTCTCCATTTGAAAATTTAAAATCATCATGTAAATCAAATGTCCAAATCAAGCCATCATCAGAAATCTTATACTCTTTCGCAAAATCTCCAATGATTTCTAAATCTGCAGTTCTTCTTAATAAAGTACTATGAGTAATATGTGCCTCGTTATACATCCCATATCTATCCTTAGGATCAAATTCGTGAGGTATTCTTGCACCCATAGAAACAACAATCTCGTCATTAGCTCTTCCTTGTCTATTTCTAATTTCTTCTGACTTTTGCCCAGAATTATTTTGACAAGCAACCAACTGTACTGATAAGCATAGCATCATTAATGCTGTTAAAATTCTTTTTATTTTTTTCATAAAAGACCTCCATTCATATTCTCAATTAGTACTGATTATCGATTTCATTTAATTTTACCACACACATATCTATATATCAATCCCTATCACTATTTTATCAGTTGCATTTTTGTCGGTTTCACATGATATAGTTCCTACTCCTGAATCTCACAGCGATGTTTCGTTCTACTTGGTAAGCTCATATCATCGCCTACTTCCCCATAGATACATATCCTTACAAACCGCTCATTTAGTTTTCAAAGAACATCTGTAAATAGGATATTGTATTTTTGTGCCTATTCCCGTATGGCCTTAATCTTGGAATAGTTCATTTTGTTCCCACTTTTCCACGATTGTGGAAATGGTATGATATAATATTTATTGAGAATATTTTTTATCAAGAAGGTTATATATTATGAGGTGTAAAATAACCTTACAAGAACTCTTAAAAGATTTAAGAGTTGCACATAATCTAAATTTAGAGGAACTATCTAGTCTTACTGGTATTTCTAAATCTGCACTAGGTAATTATGAAAATGATGATTACAAAGAAATTAACCATGGTAATTTAGTTGTTTTTGCTAAGTTTTATAATGTTTCTACGGACTATCTGCTTTGTCTTACAGAAAACAAAAATCACCCAAATACAGAACTTACTGATCTACATTTGAGTGATGCTATGGTTGATTTGTTAAAAAGTGAGGTCATCAATAATCGCCTGCTTTGTGAAATTGCTACACACGATAAGTTTAAGGAACTTATGGCTGATGCGGAAATCTTTGTTGATGGTATTGCTACTATGCGTTTTAATGATCTGAATAACTCTTTAGAATCTGTAAGAGCAGAAATCATCAGTCAAAATCCTGATGTAGATACAGACCATGTATTAAGAACTCTTGTAGCTTCCCAAATAAAAGAGGAAGATTTCTTTTGCCATATCACTCACAAGACTTGGGATACTATTCTAAAAGATATTCGTAAAAATCACGAACATGATATAGAAAATACCCCAGATAGCGATAACAATTCTAAACTTGTCAGTGAACTATCGCAAATTATGCGTTCTTCCAATAACAGCATAGATACCTTTATTGAGATTTTCTGCAATTCGTTTCAAATTAAATATAAAAAACTATCGGAAGATGATAAAAATCACCTAAGAAAGTTATTTAAGAAATCTCCACTCATAAAAAACGCCAGTATCAACTTTAGGCGAAAAAAATAAAACCACCTAATTATATAATCGAGTGGTTTTACAACTGTTATTCTGTATCTTTAATGATTTCAACAACATCATTAAGGGTACAGTCTAACGCTAAACATATTTTTTCTAAAGAATCAAGATTTACATAGGTGTCTTTACTCATTCTTGATATAACATTACTGGTTATATGAGCTGCTCTCTTTAAATCTTCCTTCTTCATATTCTTTTCAACAAGCAAGTGCCATAATGGTTTATAACTAAGTGCCATACTTCGCCACCACCTTTACAATAAATTTAGTCATTTACCTATTTTATTATATCATAAGCGAATCTAAAAATCATCCATATACATTTCTTTATTGTGTTTGCGTTAGTAATTTTGAGATAGTCCTATTTTCAATGCTTTTCGTCTTACCACTCCGAACTGTCCAAATCGGCAGGACGCCATGGGCCATCAAGGTCATGCAAAGCAATCAGCTTGTTTTGCACATTCGTTCCGGCTCCCATCTTCTGCGTTGAACCCATTAAGATACGAATTTCGCCTTTTCTTACCTTTGCAAAGAGTTCATCCTTTTGCTTATCGGAATTTGCTTCATGGATAAAGGCTATTTCTTCTTTCGGTATTCCCATTGCCACAAGTTTTTCTCTAATATCATCATAAATATTAAACTCTCCATTTCCTTTTGGAGTTGACATGTCGGAGAAAAGAAGCTGTGTGGACTTATTTTCTTTTGTCTTATCCCAAATGGCAAATACATTTTTCACGCACACATTGACCTTGCTGTCAGGATTGTCAGGAAGCAGTGGATTGATTAAACGCTGATCTAAGGCAAGTTTCTTACCGTCATTAGTAATTTTAAGCATATTATCTTCGTCAGGCTCTACTATCCTGTTTCTTACATCGTCTGCTCTTTCAGAAAGGCTCTTTAGGATTTCCTTTTGTTCCTCACTTGGCAAAGTTTTAATAACTTCATAGTGTGCTTCAGGCGTTGGAAGATTTAGCATATCTGCTGTCTGAATATCCGCAACTTCTTTAAACATAGACATTAGTTCAGGAAGGTTATAGAACTTGGAAAATCTTGTCTTTACTCTGTACCCTGTTCCCTCGGGGTCGAGTTTGTCAAGACACTTTTTGTGGATTTTCTAAATTAAACGATTTGTCCGTAAAGAAGCCACCCAAAACCTCGTGCTTGCAGATGTCCTGAAACACTGTATTCAAAGGCTTTTTGGCACTTTCGGACTGCTTTACATTTACGTTGAATGTTGTCTTTCCAATTCGCTGTGAATAAGAATATTTCTGTTCTTTCATATAGTCCGTTCCTCTCTTTCATAAAATTTGATTGCTGGGCATTCACATTAGAACACCCAGCAACCGCAGATTTTCAATATGTCAAGAAGTCATTAAGTCGTGAGTATAATGGAAATGGTTATCTTTCCATACCACGCTTGTTTCTTCGAGCCTTGATACGCTCCTGTCGTTCTTTTTCCCTTGCTTCTTTTTCGGTTCGTTCCTGTGCTTCCTTAAAAGAAAAAAGCTGCTTCACTTTCTCGGTAAAAAGTTTAGCAACTTCGGGGAAATGCTCCAACGCTTGAAGAAAAGGTCTGCACTTTTCTTTCAGTTCGTTGTATTTAGTTTTCATTCTTTCGAGTGCGTTTGCACAGTCAAAATATTTCTGTCGGTAATAGTTGGCACTCTGTTCTAATTCGCTGATTTCCGCACGACTTGTAATGCCCTCTTTGGCAAGGGCAGTCAGTTGGGAATAATCCTCTTTTGAGATTGCCATTTTACCCGTGATTGTTTTCTGCCCCATACTGTCAATCTCGTTATAGGTTTTGGAAACATTACGGGCAGGCTCATACTTTATCTGTTCACGCTGAATACGCTTCTGCAACTTCTCCAATCGCTCCTTGTCCTGCTTGATTTGATATTGCAAGGAAGTCAAATGCTCTGCGGTACTTCCGTATTCGCCACGCTGAAAGCCTTTGAATCCTCGCTCTGTCATATAATTAAACAATTCGTCTTGCAGTATGCTGTACGAAGCTCGAAACATAGGTTTTCCGTTCTTTCTGAGAAGCAGATTGCCTTTTTCATCGGTCAGCGGAATATCCGATTTCCATTTCTTTGAATGGCTAATTTGATGAACAACTTCCTTAACTGTTCCTAGCAGTTTTTCATCTTTGCAACGCTTGCTCCATAGGATTTCTTTCTCCACCACAGGCAAAACCATAGCGTGAAGATGATAGTGGTAAACCTCTTTTCCCAGTTCCTCAGTTGCCGCTACATTGATTTCATCAGCGTGCATAACAGCCGATATGACATTATCAGCACCGAATTTTTCCTCGATAAAATGAAACGCTTCTTCATAAAACTGCTTTGCATATTCGTAGCCACCGTTATGCTCAAAGTACATTGTGTTCACATCAATCACAATCTCATTGAACAGCGTTGCGTCTTTTCTCAACCCACGAAGCGACACCATACCATCAGTTTCCATCTGCTTTAACTGCTCCATATAGGTTGGGGCAAAAGGCTTTTTGAAATGCACATTATAGGGTATGCGTTCCTCAATCACATTCATATTTTCATAGGTTTCATTCTTGCGTTCGTTGTGCCTTTCCGCCTTGCTCACATCAGAAGCGGTGTACTTTTTTACCCTTGCACAACTCATATCCGCCTTGTTGCTTTTCGCCATTTCGTTCTCCTTTCTCGGCAGGGTGAAGCCATTACACAACATTCTTTGAATGTGTGTAACCCACTATGACACTTTCAGACTTTGTCTGCAAAGATGTCGTGGGCAAGGGTGTTCCCCCTTGACCTTCTTTGATACCTCAATCATAAAAACAGACTGTCCTATCAACAGACAGCCTATTTATATTCTCTCGGTATATCGCCCATCGGCAAAGACCAGTACCACAGAAAACCTTTCTTTCGGGAGATAACTCCTGCGTTCTTCTTTGCCTTTTTAATGGTCGATTTCCTGAACCCTGCGGCTTCAAGTTTTTCTTCACAATCCGAAGAAAGCATTTCTCCGTCTTTCAGCATTTCAATCAGAAATGCTTTCACCTTGACTTCCTTGTCGTTCGGTCTGCCAATTTTCGGGGCAAGGGAGTGGAACGCTTCTTCTGCTGTCATTTCCATTTCGGAAATGAAGTCCACACCTTTCTCCGACACCTCAAACAGAATGGCAGAGCCTGTCGGAGCAAGGTTTGATTTTACCTGCACCAAATATCTTTCCGTTGGTGCTTCTTTGTTCGGTGTGCGTGTGATTGCAAGAATACTTCTTGCAGCACCCGCAATGTCAATCGAACCGTTGGTGCGGTAAAGGGGATTGGTATCCCTCATCTTGTTCATATGAGCGATAATCACAATCGCACAACCTGTATCTTTCGCAACCGCTATCAAATGATTAAACTCGGCTCGAGTTTCGTTGGCATTGTTCATTGAACAGCTTTCTCCGATATAAGAACTCATCGGGTCAAGAATTAAAAGTTTTGCGTGGTACATCTCAATCGCTTCACGAATACGGTTATCCCCAAAGGATAAAGACTTTTCATCTTCCTTGATAAAGATAAGGTTCTCACCGTTGCCACCGGCAGAATTAAATCGAGGTACTACCGTATCGTCTGCGTCATCTTCCGTTGTCTGATAGATGATAGTCATAGGCTCGTTTTCTTCCGTTTCGGTAAAGGGCAGAGGTTCGCCCTTTGAGAGCAGGGCGGCAATGGAAAGCATTAGCTTGCTTTTTCCATCGCCGGGATCGCCCTGCAACAGCGTAACCTTGCCAAACGGAATATACGGATACCACAGCCATTTCACTTCTTTCGGCTCGATTTCGCTTGCCTTGACAACTTCAAGAGGTACGCTGACAGTCATTTCATTTTCAATCATTTTTCTTTGTTCTCCTTTTCGATAAATATTTCGGGCAAAGCACCACGATACAGCGGAAACTCTGCTTACAGTCATTCCTGCATTTTCTGCAAAGTTCGTTGTAGGTAATGCGATTTCTTTCATTCAGAAACAATGCCCACTCTTGTTTCCGTTTCTTGCTCATTCTCGGCATAGCAATCAATCCTCCTTTCCTGCCGAAAATATAAAAACCACAGAGAAGATACATTAAGCCTTGTTTGTGTCATTTCTCGGGGCGAAAATCGGGGTAAATATCCCTTTCTAAGCCTTTTAAAAAATCACATAAGGTATTTGTACTAACCTGTGGTTATGTATTGAATTGTGGGTTTTGGGTAAGATAATTTATCATAACAAGTGCAACATAAATAAACTCATAGCTAATCAGCTGTGTTAATATGTAAGTGACCAAACAAAACATATTAAAAGGAGTGATTAACTATGAGCTATAACCATCTTACCATAGAAGAAAGATCTTGTATTTACCAATTTTTAAATTTAGGAATGAGTATAAGGAAAATTGCACAAGCACTTAAAAGGTCACCTAGTACAATATCTAGAGAAATTAAAAGAAATTCATCTAAGATAAAAGTTAGTAGGGGAAGTTACACTAAGTACTTTCCGATAAAGGCAAATGATAAATATATTGATAGAAGAAAAGACTGCCATAGAAAAAGTAAATTTTCTAAAGATGTTATTGATTATTTAACTGTAAAGATTAACGAACATTGGTCCCCTGAACAAATATCAAATAGAAACACAAATGAGATTCATGAATTACCATCTACATCAACGATATATAGAATGATACACGCCAAAAAGCTGCCAAAAACTAGTATGAAAAATTTGAGAAGAAAAGCTAAATTTAAAAGGCCAGCAGAAAAAAGAGGAAAATTCAATGATAAAGGTAGAACAATTAAGAAAAGACCTAAAGAGATATACAGAAGGCAAGAATTAGGCCACTGGGAAGCAGATACAGTGGAATCAGGCAGATTAGATCATAAAAGGAAAAGTAGATGTTGTTTCGTAACTTTAGCAGAAAGAAAATCTAGATATTATATAGCAATCCTAGTTGAAAATAGAAAGTCGGAAAGCGTAACACCAGCAATAATAAATGCATTAAAAGATTATCCAAAAGAATTAGTAAAAACAATAACCTTTGATAGAGGTAAAGAATTTTCAGAATTTGAGAAAATAGAAAAAGAATTAGGATGCAAAACTTATTTTTGTGATCCCTATTGTGCATGGCAAAAAGGTACAAATGAAAATAGTAACGGACTTTTGAGGGAGTTTTATCCTAAGGGTATGGATTTATCAGAAGTGAATATTGATGAATTAAATTATAACTTAAGTTTAATGAATAATAGACCTAGAAAATGTATAAAATATAAAACACCTAAAGAAGAACTTTTTGGTCTCTTACCATAGGTGTTGCATTTGATTTGACAATTCGTCGTAACAAAAAACACCGTATTTCTACAGTGCTTTCTGTCAGATATATTTTGTTTTGTGATAGTGCTAAACTGAATTTTCTTATTTTTTAGATTGGTAAAAGCAAGTCCGATAAGGCGTATTATAATGGCCGACTATTTTATTCCAAGTTATTGCTTCGTTATACATTAGCAAATCAACAAATATTAGAATTGCTGCTATTACTTAACGCTATTGACGCTTTCATATTCCTTTATCCAATCAATCAGATAAGACGAGATGGTAACTGTAATCAATGAAAATACAATACGCATTACTGGAATGTAGGTAAGTGATAAAAATAGAACTACAACATCCGTAAACAAATAGGAACGAGATAACTTCCAGTGCGAAATATGAGAAATTGTTAACGCCAGTGCATCATCTCCACCACTGGATCCCCCCCTGTCGAACAATTAGACCAACACCTACACCAACAAAAATACCGCCTAATACAGAGGCAACCAAAGGATGTGCAGATAAATCAGGAAGCATTGGCGGAAACAACTCCCATATTTTATAAAAACCAGAAACAAACATAGTTGAAATAATTGATATTTTTATAAAGCTTCCACCCAAAAATTTAAATGCGAGCAAATAACAAGTTATATCCAAGATAGGTGTAATGTAGGCTGGAGAAATTTTTAGCCAATGTTCAACGAGAAGCATTAACCCAATGACCCCACCTTCTGTTATGTTTGTTCGCTGATGAATGTTGTGAATACCAAAGGTACAAATCATTGCTCCGAGCAATATCAGCAGTATTTTCTTAAAAGTCAATCCATCCATAAATTCTTTGCAAATGGATGTCATACAGTGTTTCAATTTGAGTATCCTCCTTGATATGTTCATATTCCTATGTTATAATTATAAACTGTATAGTAACTATAAGGTCAAGGGGGGGTTGTATGAAAAATTTGTTTTCCATTGGTGAAATGTCCAAACTTCAAAATATATCTCGTCAAACTCTGATTTTTTATGATAAAATCGGTCTTTTTTGTCCTGCATATACGGATTCTAACAATGGCTATCGTTATTACAGTTCCAGTCAACTCGACTATTTAGATACGATTTGCATAATGAAAAAAATCGGCTTTTCTCTCGATGAAATTAAAGTACATATGAAGAATTTTACGGTTGATAATTCCATTATCGCTCTTCGAAAACAACTTACTATCATCAATCGTCAAATTAATGAACTGCAAATGATTAAAACTCGTGTCGAACATCGTTGCTTACAGTTGGAACATTCCGCCTCCATTCGTGATTGCAGTGATGTTATTTCTGTGGAAGAAGTAAACCCTCAATACATTTTACTGCAAGAGGTTGCTAAACCTTATACTTTGGAAATGGTCAGTATCGCCACCAAGGAATGTTTTGTTCGTTCATTCAAAGAGCAACTTCCAATTTTCTTTCAAAGTGGTGCAATTATGCCCTATGAACATATTTTACAGAAAAGATATACGGAAGCTTCTTTTGCTTTTCTCCCTATCGAAAAGTCGGATAATATTGAGGGTGTTCTGGAACTCCCCAAAGGAATGTGTGTGTTTACTTATCACACGGGAGATTATCCTTCCATTGGTAAAACTTATGAACGCATTTTGCAATACTGTCAAAAGAATCAGTTGAATATTATTTCAGACTCATATGAATTTGCAATTAACGACTATCTTTCTACGAGCGATGAAAACGAATATATAACGAAAATTATGTTTTATGTTGAGTAATCATCAAATGTATTTACCACATATTTTATACCCACTTCGACTATACTCGCAACTTAATGACTTCTTGAATACTTGCCGAAAAAGAAAAACTGCCATCAAGCAGACAGCAGTTCTTCTTCGGCTGGTATTAAATTACGAGTACACAATATCATTCAATACAATCTCATCAACGCAGGCTCGAATGTTATTCATAAGCCCGACCCATCGCATCATATCCGTTGCTTTCAGTTCCTCTGTTACGCCTTGCTTTTTTGCCATTTCCTTTATCAGATATTCAGCCATATTACAAGCCGAAGCATCAATTTCAGCAAGATGTTCATATAGCTTTCCGCTTGTCAGCAGAGTAAAATATAGCACACGCTTATGTTCCCTCAAATATCGTTGCCGCAACCGCCCGTATTTTGAAAGAGGGGGACTTTCTTCTACTGTCAAACAGGGATAATAGTAATCTCTGATGAGTTCGTATTGGATATCTGTTTTTTCGTCTGTAATAAATCTTTGCATAGTTCTTTCTCCTTTTGCTTCTTGTAGTAAAACTCCAAGGTTTTCTTATTGTGGTTTACCTTTTTACATTCCGCTGAGCAGAATTTCTGCTGACTGTGTGTAGGCCAGTAGGTACTGCCACACACAGCACATACACGCTGACGATAATAATGATTGCCTTTTTCCGCTTCTCTGTCGGCTTTCGTCTTATCCTGCCTTGCCTGATAGCAACAATCCTTTGAGCAGAAAATCTGTCGGTTGCTTGTAGGGATAAATTCTTTCTGACAATGCGGACACACCTTTGTTTTGACGATTTCGCCACCGTTTTCAGCAAGTTTTTTCGCCTTTTGCTTCTCTCGATAGGCTTTTTCACGCTGACGCTGTTTCTCCAATCGCTTCTTTTCTTCCTGTTCTTCTTGCTCTTTTATCTCGGCAAGTTCTTCCTCGGTGTAGGCAATATCGACCTGTCCGACATAATTGAAGTAAATATCAACCTTTTGTGTCCTTGCTTTTCCCAAACCCTCGGCTTCATACACCACAATCTTGTCAACAAGTTCGGTAAACATCAAATCAGAAACTTCCGTAGGATTTTTATACTTGCTTATCAGCGATATAAAATGCTGAATACCCATAGTGCTGTCTTTTTCTTCGGAAAGTTCCTTTTTCATCGTTTCCATTTTTGCTTCCAATTCAGCCTGTTCATCATCATACTGCTTCATCAGTTGCTTGTACTGTCTTTCGGGCAGTAATCCCGATATAAGATTTTCATACAAGCCACGAATGAGCGTAGAGAGTTCGTCATAGCGTTTCTGACAGCGTTTCAACTCCGATTGATTGTGCTTCGGCTTTTCCTCTTGCTTGTCTTTCCAAAGGGATTGCAGTTCCAAAGCAAATGCTTTTTCGTCATTCAGAACGAATTTTGAAAAGCGTTTAACCGCCGATAATATCAAGGCTTCAACATTATCAGCACTAATCGTATGGGAAGTACAGGAATTAACCCTGCTTGCATACCCGCCGCAACGGTAAGAATACTGAGTAGAACCATCTTTCTTGCTGTAATGCGTTTGCAAAGTCATTCTCCTGCCACAGTCGGCACAATATAGATAGCCGCTTAATCGGTTTATATGTGTACCTCTTGCCGCAGCTCTGCTCACTCGTTTCTTTCGCTTCTGAACGCTGTCCCAAAGTTCCTGCGATATGATAGGCTCGTGGGTGTTATAAAACACATACTGCTCATCTTCATCGGTAGTCTTTCTCTTATGCAGTTTGAAATTGGTGCTGACCGACTTTCTCAAAACAGTATGCCCAAGATATTCCTGCCTGCTTAAAATCGTTCTAATGGCAGATATGCCCCAAATATAAGGGTCTGCAAACTTAATTCCGTTGTACTGTTCTGGATGATATTCCTTTGCATATGCGGCAGGAATTAAAACCCTTTCTTCGGTCAGTATTTCCGCTATGGCTCGTGGGCTTTTGCCCTCATTGGCAAGCAGAAAGATACGCTTTACCACCTCAGAAGCCACAGGGTCAACGACAAGCGTCTGCTTATCGCTTGGCAATCGGTTATACCCATAAGGAATAGAACCACTGCAACGCTTTCCGTCTTTCATTCGTGCGTCAAACATAGCCTTGATTTTATTGCTCGTGTCTTTGGCATAGAATTCGTTCATAATATTCAAAAACGGAGCAAAATCATTATCCGAAGCATTGTTGCTGTCAATGCTGTTATTGATTGCAAGAAAACGGACATCTTTCTGCGGAAACAGAATTTCCGTATAAAAGCCGACTTGCAGATAGTTTCGCCCTAATCGGCTCATATCCTTAACAATCAATGTTCCGACATTGCCTGCTTCAATTTCCTTAATCAACGCTTGAAAGCCGGGGCGATTGAAATTTACACCCGAAAAACCATCGTCAGTAAAATGGCGGATATTCTCAAAGCCATTCCTACGGGCATAATCTTCGAGGTATTTTTTCTGATTAGTAATGGAATTACTCTCGCCATTCAGGTCATCATCTCTTGATAATCTCTCATAAAGTGCTGTAATCTTTGAAGTCCTTGACATTCTCTTAACCTCCTTCCTTATGTATTTTCAATTTAGGACAGTTAATTTTATCGTCCTATTAAAGTATAGCCCTCCGGAGATAATTCAAAAGCTGACTGCGTTTCACCAAAGGTAGAAGCCCAGCTATCAAAATGCTCCAAATTATTCTTTTTAAGGCTTTCATACTGAAGATAACGCTGCATAGTATAAAGCTCTGTCATCGAGTTACTGACAGGCGTTCCTGTGGCAAAGACAATACCTTTTCCACCTGTCATTTCATCCATGTATCTGCACTTCATAAACATATCGGAGGACTTAAAGGCTTCAGACTGTCCAATACCTGCTACATTCCTCATTTTTGTATAAAGGTAGAGATTTTTGTAATTATGTGCCTCGTCAATAAAGAGCTTATCTACACCTAATTCTTCAAAGGTAATGACATCGTCTTTTTTAAAATCATCGTTTAACTTTTCAAGCCTTGTTTCCAGCTTCTTTTTTGTTTTTTCAAGTTGCTTTACGGTAAAATTCTGATTTCTGTCATGCTTATATTCCTCCACATAGTTTATAATTTCATCAATCTGATCTTGAATATGCTTTTCCTGATATTCCTTACTCATCGGGATCTTTTCAAACTGCGTATGCCCGATTACAACGGCATCATACTCTCCTGTTGCAATTTTGCCGATAAATCTTTTTCTGTTTTTCGGCTCAAAGTCTTTCTTATCTGCAACCATAATGTTAGCTGACGGATATAGCTGCATAAACTCACGACCGATTTGACCCGTTAAGTGATTGGGGACAACAAACAAGGACTTACTGCACATTCCAAGCCTTTTACTTTCCATCGCAGATGCCACCATTTCAAAGGTCTTACCGCTTCCTACTACATGAGCAAGAAGGGTATTTCCTCCATAAAGGCTTCTTGCTATGGCATTTCTTTGATGAGGTCTTAAATCAATTTCTGTGGTCATTCCCTCAAAAGAAAGGTTGCTTCCATCATATTCTCTGTTGCGGATAGAGTTAAAACGCTCGTTATATAACTTTACAAGCCTGTTTCTACGTTCTTGGTCGCTAAATATCCAGTTCTTAAATTCTTCTTTTATAAGCTCCTGTTTCTGTCCTGCAAGAAGCGTTTCCTTTTTATTTAATACAGAAGTTTTCGAGCCGTCCGGATTTACAATCTGGTCAAATACCTTTGTTTCTTTTAAATTTAGAGCATCTTCAATCAGTTTATAGGCATTTACCCTTGAGGTGCCGTATGTCATCTCTGCAAGGTCATTTCCTCTGTCCCTGCTCTTTCCTTCAACATTCCATTCACTTGTCAGATTTGAAAATTTAACCTTAATATCCCATTTGGCATATCCCGGAGTTTTCAGCGTTTCAAAGATGAATTTTTCAATATCCTTATTCGGTATCCAAGTAGCTCCGAGTCTTACATTGATTTCACTTGCTTCAAGTTCCTTTGGAAGAACTTTTGTAAGCTCTGCCTTTTGATATTCCAAACGGTTCATCTCATAGCTTATCAGCTCTTTTTCTTTGCCATCTTCCGCATAGCCAAGATGAGGTAACTCTCTTTCGGTTTGTCTTAACTTTGCAAGGTAACTGTCTACTATGGCAATTTTGTCCCTGATATTTCCGCTTAGATACTCATCCTTTGTTACATAGCCGTACTTATATGAATTACTGCCGTTTGCACAGGCAAAAGGTAGATCTCCATCTTCAAGGTTAAAAGATAATGGTCTATAAAAGTTTTGTTCTTCTCTGATGTTTAGATAGATTTCCCCTCTAAGTTCTTCTATCAAAGTCGGTCTGTCTTTATCTGTAAGGCTTCCCATATACTCAAAATCCATATATCCTTTTTCTGATACCGATAAAACAAGAGCTTCAAGGGAAGTGTCTACATGGTCGATAACCTTCGCCTTTGTGATTGTTCGCTTGGAGAAAATATCTCCCTTTGCTTTGAAGTTTTCTTCTTCATCAAGGATTTCAATGGAAGAAACAAGCGGGAAGTTGCTATCCTCTTTTAAGGCTCTGGTATTGCTTAAATTATTTATAAAGCCATGCTTCTTTGAAAAGTTGTCATAGACTTCATTGAGCTTTTCTTGAGCTTTCTTTACCTCATCATCAGAAAAATCCTCTTTCTGCTTATAGATAACATCTTTAAGGGCAGTATTCAGTTCAAGATAGTCCTTAATCTTTTCCTTATTTTTCTCCGTTACTTCTTTCTTTACGAAAAGTGAGTTTTCTCTGTAATAGACTTCACCATCAATAACGGTATAGGAAAAGTTTTTGACATCATCCTTTGCAGGAATTGAAGTGATTTCATCATCTAAAAGCTCTATTTCTTCATAAGTTGATCCTTTGGATATTTCTTCACTTGCTTTTGTCAGAAGCTCTTTTAAGTCGGCATTTTCTTTCGGCAAGCACGCAAGTGTGTTTCCAAATCTTCCTGAAACTTCACGCATTGTGCCGAGTACCTGTTCAGGATGATCTACAAAATATTTGTTATAGGTAAGACCATTTTCATCTTCAGCAAGGTGTATCCAGTCCTCATCCCTTTCTCTGATACTATCTCTTTTCTTTAGGAAAATAATGTCCGATGTTACTTCCGTTCCGGCAACTCCCTTAAAGGTATCATTTGGAAGTCTGATTGCCCCTAAAACTCTGCTCTTGCTGCAAGATAGCGTCTTACACTTTCGTCCTTTTTATCCATTGTTCCACTTGATGTGATAAAGGCGATAATGCCGCCGTTTCTGACTTTATCAATGGACTTGGCAAAGAAATAATCATGGATAAGGAAGTTATTTTTGTTATACTCCCTGTCATTTACCTTATATTCTCCAAATGGAACATTACCGATAACCGCATCAAAGAAGTTATTGGAGAATCCCGTTTCTTCAAGTCCCTTAACCTGTATATCACTTTCAGGGTATAGCAGCTTTCCTATGCGACCACTTACCGAGTCAAGCTCAACACCATAAAACTTTGACTTGTTCATTTCATCAGGAAGATTTCCGATAAAGTTTCCAATGCCCATACTTGGCTCAAGGATATTTCCACTCTTAAATCCCATACCTGACAGGGTAGAATAAATACTGTCAATGACTGTTTTAGGCGTATAAAAAGCCGTTAAGGTCGATTCCTTAACAGCTTCATATTCAGATTGTGATAAGTTTTCTTTTAAGAAGCTCCTTGCCTCTTTCCACTGACCTTCTCTGCTTTCATCAAAGACTTCAGATAATCCACCCCAGCCTACATATTTTGCTAAAACTTCTTGAGCTGTAATATCAAGCTCGCGTTCTCCGCTTTCCACTCTGTTAAGCATAGAAATTGCTTCAAGGTTATTGTTTAATCTCTCGCTTGGAGATAACTTTTGAGGGATCGTTTCTTCTGTAATTTTGAAATTATGAGCCTCAATCTTCTTTATCCCTACTTCATTAGAAGTCTTTTCGGACTTTGCATTGGTAAGATTTTCAAAGATTTTATCAAGCTCACTTTCCTTACGATAAGCAATTACATCGGAGCCTGTAATCATGCCTCCAAGATACTCTGTATTATCCTTAACCGTTACTGTCTTTAGGTTATTTCCCATATCATCAAATCTTGTGATGGTATAGTCTTTCCCCTTGTACTTCACTTCATCACCGATGATAAATTCAGGTCTTTCGAGACTTACTTGTCTTAATAAATCCTCATCATCTGTAAAGGATATAATCGGTATTTGATGATTACCTTGTCTTGTAGGATCAAGCCACAAATCATTTCTTCCAGTGATTTGATTTTTAGAGATCTCCCTTACTTTGTACTCCTCATGATTAAAATAGACGGTATCACCTTCTTTAACTGCAAACTCATCTGAAAAACTTTCCTCTTTTTCGTTAAGCTCTACTTCTTCTCTTCCCTTTAGATAATCAAATAAGGTAGCCTGAAAATGTTCTGCTTGTATGCTTTCTTCTGCTTCTTCAGGTGCTTCAAGCTCTACTTTATCTTCAAAGCTAAGTTCTCCATTAAAGGCAGACTGAAGCTCCTGCTCATCCATCTGCTTTTTAAGTTCACTGTCTTTAAGTTCTCTAAAGGTCTTTGGAAAATCCTCTAAAACAAGTCTTTGGGCGTTTAATTCCTTTAGCTCATCAAGATTAAAATATCCCCATTCCGGTTCTATACCTAAAACAAGTCCAAAAGCGTCTTTGCTTTCTCTATCGTACTCCGTCATATACCAAGTCCAGTTGCTTCTAAATGGAATGATGTATGCTGCATGAACCTGTTTGTCTGCTAAGGCTACATCTTCCTGTGCATAAAGCTCGGGCACTCTCTCAAGCATTTCTTCAGTCATTAGATTATTTGGATCATCTTTAGAATAATAACTTGATTCTTGTTGTTCTTCTATCTCTACCTTGCTTTCAATATTTTTTTCTTCAAGATAAAGATTTTTAGAAAGCAGCTCATCTATATACTTTGCTACATTTGACCATGTAAGAAATACATCGTTACAATGATTCTTCTGTAATTTAAGTCCCTTTGCATCGTGCCATTCATCACTTCCCTTTGCTCCTGAAACAGCATGAGAATGACCTCCGATTCCATACTCATCTTTTAAGAAATTTGCTTTTTCCTGCAAGGTATGATTTTCTTTGAAAAACTTAGTAATTCGCTCTTTTCCCTTATCGACTCCACTTCCCCTTGAAATCGTAGCAAGGACTTCATCTTCTGTAATAAAGCCATGTACTTTTGGAAGTTCAGTTAGGTTAGAGATATATTCCTTTCTTGGAAGTGCAAGCTCCTGTAATTTCTGATAAAGGCTATCTACCTTGTGATAATGAAACCTTAGTATGCCCCTATCCTCTCTATATGCTCTCAAGAAACGACCATATTCAGAAATAACATTTTTTAGGTAGTCGGGATTTTTAAGTTTTTCGGATAGCACTCCTGTTTCTTTCGGAAAGCCTCCACCTCTTTCTATAAAGTCAAAATAACCCTGTGCTTTTCCTTCTTCACTTAAATCGTGGTATAGATACCATAGCGATTCTGAAACTCTATCTCTTTCATAGTCCTGTGCTTCCAAAAGCTCTATATTTGCAGCAAACTCTCCTGTTTCTAAAAGCTCACTGATTCTTCTTGCAGCATTACTCCAGCTTAAAATTTGCGTCATATCTTCTCTTGCAGAAGTTCCATAAGCTAAATGAATGCCTTTATCCGAATACCAGGAAGATACTTCTCTTTCATCAATGTAAAACCCGTTTCCGCCTTTAAAGGTATCTTTGAGGTATTCTCCCAATTCTTCTACTGTTTTTTCTTTGGAAAACTCAGCAATAACAGGAAGTCTGCCGCCATCGTGATTTCCTCCGTTAATAAGGACGGTATCTATATCTTTCTCAGTTAGCGGAATCGTAAGGCGTATCTGTCCATAGGAATTTTCTGGTAAAGAAAAAGAAGCCTTTTCAGCTTCTCTTGTCTCTGCCTCAGTATTTTCTTTTAGATTTCCACTACTTCCTTGATGGTCATTTCTTTGAGAGCTGAAATCATCGCCCCATACTGCGGATTGTTCTCGTCCTCTATCTTCCAAGCTGCCATCAGTTTCGGTTTCTCTGTTCTCATAAATTCTATCGCCTGTTTCTGAATGTCCATCAGGTGTCCTGTCAACTTCTTCTCCTTGTATAGATCTACTAACATCTCGAAGTTGCTCTGCTCCTCGCTCTGTGAAAGAAACTCCAGCCTCATCACTGCGTAGGTCGGATTTGGATACTTCCTTATGAAGTCCGTCTCTTCCTCCAAGCTGTTCAGTGTATTCTCTTTGATTTTCTCTATTATCTCGTCCGTACTCTCCATTTCGGAAAATTCGCTCGTTTTCACTAATTCTTTCCTGATCATCTCGTCGAAGTACATTTTCTTCTACCTCCTCTAATTCTTCTTTTATTTTATTATATCCTGCTTCTTTACCTCTTAAAACTTCTTTTTGAAGATCTATCTCTTTGCTTTTTTGAATGGTTGCATCAATGACTGTTCCGCTAATGTCCGATACGCTTTCACCAAGACTCATTAGAGATATGCTGTCAAGTCTTTGAAAATTCTCTCTTAAAAGCTCATAATCTATCGAATAATCTAACTTAAATCTTGACGCTACCGCATAGCTTACTGAATCCCTAACAAATTTAGTAAAAGATATTCTGTCCTCATCGGATATTCTAAGCTCATTTATCAAGCTATCTATTTTTTCATCTCCGTAGAACCTGCTTAAAGAAAAGATATTTTCTAAGGTGCTTTCGCTTTCTTCATAGCCCTCAGCTTTTATCATTTCTTTTAATACATCTCTATGAGCTTCTTTATCAAATCTCCAAAGATTTACCTCATTGACATCTCGGTTTCTTGAAACAGTCTGACTTATATCAAAGATATAGTCCACTTTTTTGTATGTGCCATAATCCTCTAAAATGGGAATACCCTTTTGACCTCGCATGACAGTTCGGTTAAAGTGTTCTCTCCAGTAGTCAAACTTGGCACAAGCTGTCGCTTCAGGATTTTTATCATAAATACTTAACTGACTTCTAAAATCGTACTTCTGATTGTTCCCGACAACTTTTAAGAGCTTCAGATACTCTGCTTCACTCTGCAGAACATCTTGTTTTATCAGCTCCAAAATGTTATGAAAATCATTTATTCGCATGTTTACCTCCTTCTTTTTTTACAAAGATAATTTATCATAACAAGTGCAACATAAATAAACTCATAGCTAATCAGCTGTGTTAATATGTAAGTGACCAAACAAAACATATTAAAAGGAGTGATTAACTATGAGCTATAACCATCTTACCATAGAAGAAAGATCTTGTATTTACCAATTTTTAAATTTAGGAATGAGTATAAGGAAAATTGCACAAGCACTTAAAAGGTCACCTAGTACAATATCTAGAGAAATTAAAAGAAATTCATCTAAGATAAAAGTTAGTAGGGGAAGTTACACTAAGTACTTTCCGATAAAGGCAAATGATAAATATATTGATAGAAGAAAAGACTGCCATAGAAAAAGTAAATTTTCTAAAGATGTTATTGATTATTTAACTGTAAAGATTAACGAACATTGGTCCCCTGAACAAATATCAAATAGAAACACAAATGAGATTCATGAATTACCATCTACATCAACGATATATAGAATGATACACGCCAAAAAGCTGCCAAAAACTAGTATGAAAAATTTGAGAAGAAAAGCTAAATTTAAAAGGCCAGCAGAAAAAAGAGGAAAATTCAATGATAAAGGTAGAACAATTAAGAAAAGACCTAAAGAGATATACAGAAGGCAAGAATTAGGCCACTGGGAAGCAGATACAGTGGAATCAGGCAGATTAGATCATAAAAGGAAAAGTAGATGTTGTTTCGTAACTTTAGCAGAAAGAAAATCTAGATATTATATAGCAATCCTAGTTGAAAATAGAAAGTCGGAAAGCGTAACACCAGCAATAATAAATGCATTAAAAGATTATCCAAAAGAATTAGTAAAAACAATAACCTTTGATAGAGGTAAAGAATTTTCAGAATTTGAGAAAATAGAAAAAGAATTAGGATGCAAAACTTATTTTTGTGATCCCTATTGTGCATGGCAAAAAGGTACAAATGAAAATAGTAACGGACTTTTGAGGGAGTTTTATCCTAAGGGTATGGATTTATCAGAAGTGAATATTGATGAATTAAATTATAACTTAAGTTTAATGAATAATAGACCTAGAAAATGTATAAAATATAAAACACCTAAAGAAGAACTTTTTGGTCTCTTACCATAGGTGTTGCATTTGATTTGACAATTCGTCCAAACAAAAAAGGCGGTTAGATTTTACTCTAATCACCTTTAAATTCTGTGTGCTGCAACTTACTGCTATTCATTCAGTTCCCAATGACCATTACTTCCACTTCCTACATATTGTAGATTATCCATTTCTTTAATGGTTCTTTCTATAGTCTTTACACTAACTCCAGCTTCATCTGCAATTGCTTTTCTTGTAATCTTGTTGTTTCCTCTTATTTTTTCTTTTATAAACTCTGCAAGAGCTATCTTATCGTGAGCGACATCCTGAGCGACACTGTGAGCGACATCCTGAGCGACACTGTGAGCGACATCCTGAGCGACACTGTGAGCGACATCCTGAGCGACACTGTGAGCGACATCCTGAGCGACACCGCTTCCTCCAACTTTTTGAGTCGCTATTTTCTTCAAAGGAATAATCGTTCTAAATATATCTCCCTCCTCAAACAGAGGATCAACACCTGAATATAGCCTTGTATATTTATAGGTGTTTCTCATACCTGAACCAAGCTCATCAGCAAGTCCTATTTCTCTAAATACTTTTGAAATAGCCGGATTTTTAGGAAAAGGTTCAAACTTTTGTAAATCCAATGCTCCCATGCCATGAGCTAAGTTACTGTTTTCAATAGTAATCTTCTCATCATCAATAATCATTTTGGCTGGGAAACCACTTGAATAATCTCTGTGAGCCAATGTATTAGAAACAATTTCTCTAAGTATTCTATCCCTTGCATTGACATTTACAATTCCGTCTAAGACAAATAAGTCATTCAAATGCTTCTGTCCAAACGCAATAAGCCTATCGTAGCTATCAATCAGATTTGTTATGACAACATCTCTATCGTCATACCTATCCTTGTTTTCAACTCTAAATATTGCATCAGTTTTATGCTGTGGAAGAACAGACATAATAGAGTTGTCTTTTCCAAATAGCAAAATCGCTGCTAATGTAATGCCTTCAAGCTTTGTTTCAGGATCTGTCAGAATGAGATTTGCACTTCGTAATAGCTCCTCATCGCTCATATTTTCCCAAACATGATTTTTATTTCTTGCAACTGCCATTCTCTTGGCTTTAGCGATAACAGAGGCATCAAGAAAATCAATATCAAGATTTGGATATACCTTATTTACAAAATAACTTCCTTGTTTTCTTGCATATAACTTATAGACAAGTTCTGCATGGTCTGTGATATTGATGTCTCCTTCATAAGACCTGTCCCATATTCTTCCATTATGCCTGCATACCTGATAACCTTCAGGCACTCGGATATAAATGACTTTTTTACTGTCAATTTCAAAGACTTCCGGTAATAAATAAAGTGGTGGGTACATCTTCTGCGAATTGTTGATAGATGTTGTAAATTCTTTAATAACCTTATCCACTTTATCTTCACTAACACCAACAATATCTCTTTTATCATTTACACCAAGTAAAATATGTCCTCCATTTCTATTGTTGAAAGAGCATACTGTATCAAAGACATCTTTGGTTAAAGCATTCCTTGATTCTTTAAATTCAACATCTATCTTTTCTCCGTTTTGAATTAACTTTTTTATTTCATCTATCGTCATCTTTGTTATTTCACCACCTTTATTTATCAATATTTTCTTCAATAAAAGTCTTGGAGTTTTGAATTTGCACCTTATCTTTATGAACTACAAAAGTAACATAATCTCCATTTTGTAAGTCCAAAAGTTCTCTTATCCTTTTCGGAATGGTAACTTGCCCCTTTGACATAACTTTTGCAGTATCCATAAATGTATCTTTCATACTCGTTTCCTTTCTCCCTACTTTTCCTACAAAAGATTATAGCATTTTTAGGGCATTTTTTCCACCTTGAAATTAGTGCCATCTTACTTGATATAAGTTGAAACCACTTCTTTTATCTCAGTTTCAATTGCCTCTAAAAAATTTTTCTTTGATGATTTTCCCTGTGCAATATCCGATAACTCCATTTCCCACTTTGCTGTTGTTTCTGCTGATTTAAAAGTATCAGCTACAATCGTTACAAGGCTGATTCCCTTATGTGTAGCAATAAGGTTCTTTTTATCTCTTTCTACAAATCCCTTGAAAATCAGATTTTCAATAATCCCTGCTCTTGTTGCAGATGTTCCAAGTCCTTTTCGCTCAACCTCTACTCCTTTTTCAAGTGCATCATTTCCTGCAAGCTCCATAGATTTAAGAAGAGTATCTTCAGTAAAGTGTTTAGGTGATGTTGTATACTTTTCTTTTATTTCCTTGTTTTCAATGCTCAATACATCACCAATGTTCACATCAGGAAGTGCCATATCTTCATTTTTCTTAGACTTATATTCTTTAAGATATTTTGTAAAACCTTCATCTTTAATTGTCTTGCCTGAGCTTGTAAAAGTAAAGCTATCAAATTCAGCTACAATCTTCGTTGTGCTTTCCACTAAAGGATAGCCCACACTTGCGTGGAATTTATCGGATATAAGGAAGTAAACTTTAGCTTCACTTAAAGGAAGTTCTGAAACATCTTCTTTTAAGGAACTGATTGTCGGGATAATAGCATGATGATCCGTAACCTTTTTAGAGTTAAATACCGTCTTGATACGCCCTGTATCAAAATCATTCTTTCCTAAAATGTTATTAACCGTACTTACAATCATATCTTCCGTTAAGCATCTGCTGTCTGTTCTTGGATAGGTAATCAGTTTCTTTTCGTAAAGACTTTGAGCATAATCAAGTGTCTGCTTAGCTGAGTATCCAAAATATTTATTGCACTCTCTTTGAAGCGTTGTCAGGTCAAATGGCAGCTCAGGCTTTGTTATCTTTTCCTTTTGAATAACATCGGTAATTTCTATCTTATCGCCTACTAAATTTAAGAGCTGTTCCGCTGTTATTTCATCATCAATTCTATCTGTTGATAGTGTAAAGCCATTAAGGCTTAATTCCACTGTATAATATTTTTCTTTCTTAAAATTTGCTATCTCATCATCTCTATTTACAATCATTGCAAGAGTTGGTGTTTGTACCCTCCCAACAGAATAACTCTGTTTATATAGGCACGAATACAGTCTGCTTAAATTCATTCCCACAAGCCAATCTGCTATT
The DNA here is from genome assembly GCF_900176115.1 of Peptoniphilus asaccharolyticus DSM 20463. GTDB lineage: Bacteria > Bacillota > Clostridia > Tissierellales > Peptoniphilaceae > Peptoniphilus > Peptoniphilus asaccharolyticus. The sequence goes on from NZ_FWWR01000009.1 coordinate 1,007,674, forward strand.
GCCCTTGCTTGTGATGATTCAAATAGATTATCGTAAAAACTTCCATCTTTTAGGTTATCAAAGCCCTCTTTAATTGCACTATCTTCCATTGATGAAATCCAAAGGCGTTTCATCTGCTTTTTACAATTTGCCTGATTGTAGACAAGTCTGAAGATGGCTTCTCCTTCACGCCCTGCATCGCAGGCATTTATCACGATGTCTATATCCTTATCATTCATCAGCTTTTTAAGAATCGTAAATTGTTTCTTTGTGGACTTTGCAATCTCATACTTATATTCTTTTGGGATAATCGGTAAATCAGCCATATTCCACTTCGCATATTTTTCATCATAACTATCAGGATTTGCCATTTGAATTAAATGTCCAACACACCAGCTTACCTTGTATCCGTTTCCTTCATAATATCCGTCTTTCTTTTTTGTAGCTCCAATCACTTTTGCAATAGAGATTGCAACACTTGGCTTTTCAGCAATTACTAAATTCATCTATTTTTTCCTCCTGTTTTTCAATATAAAAGGGCGAAAGATTTTACTCTCTCGCCCTGTGTTTTGCACCAAATATTATATAGTTTTAGGTGCAAATTTACTCTAACTCATTATCTTCTGTTTCTTTTTCACTTTCTTCTGCCTCTGAAAAGAAATCATCATCTTCCTCCTCAAATCCTTCAAGCTCCTTATCTTCCTTTTTCTTAACGACCTTAAAATAATATCCTGCACCTAATGCTCCTGCTACTACAAGAATGAGAATTAAGTAGGTTCCCATATTGCTGCTTTCTTCCTTTTTTACTGGCTTAGGTTCTTCTTTTTCAGGTTCTTCTTTTTCAGGTTCTTCTTTTTCAGGTTCTTCCTTTTTAATTTCCTGTTTTGGATCTTCTTTCTTTTCAACCATATTAAGAAGATCATCTTCGGATGCTTCTGTTAGGAGCATAACATTCTCGCTATCCTCATCGTGATTGATGATTAAATGGAAGGTCTTGCCATTCTTAGTAGTAAAGGTAACAAACTGTCTTGCATCCGCTGAATACATATCCGTTTCTCTCTTATCACTGCTATCTCCATGATGAATCGGATAATCCTTGTTCGCATTATCCTTATTTTCCGTAACAGTTCCTCGTGCCTTTGATGGAGCAGAAGCAACTCCTTTATTGGTATTTACTGTCTTACTTGAACCATCCATAGAGGAATCCTGACTGCTGTTATTGGCAGGTTGTTTCGGTGTCAGCTTATTGGGATAACGAACTTCTTTTTCTTTTCCATCGGTCTTGTCAACATTTGTGTCCTTTGTAATCTTTCCTGTATTATCCTGTGATGATGAGCCTTTACCCGTATCACTTACCGATGCTTGAGGGAAGTTTCCTGTTCCTGTTTTCATTCCAGAGATAGGGCTGATTGGAGTTACAGTAGGATTATGCGTAACTGTAGCCTTGCCAACCTCATTCGTCTTTTTCTCAAGCTCCTTAATTTTCTCAGTTAGCTTCTCAATCTCCTTTTTCATATCCGCCGATAAGTCCTTATCGTCTTTGCTCTTTTCAAGTTTTTCCTTCAGCTTATCTATTTTTTCCTCAAGGTCTTTGATTTTCTCCTTTTGCTTGTCGCTTAATTTATCCTTGTCCTTAATCTCCTGACTTAGCTTATCAAGTTTTTCCTGAAGTTCCTTAGATTCCTTTTCCATTTTTGAAATATCATCTTTGCTAAGCTCTGTTTGAGTTCCCTTATCTTCTGTTTTTGACTTTTCTGTCTGCGTCTGAGCATTACTTTCTAACTTTTTTACAATTCGGATAATACTATCGCTTCCATCACCTTTTACTGTGTAGTTTACAAAATCGTCATTAAAGCTCATGTTATCAGGAAGCATTTCAAGATCAGAAGCGTCAATCACCTGATTTTTGTCAAAGGAAGCTGAATACTCCTTATATACCTTTCCATCCTGATATTGATATTTGACCTTTACTTCACTTTTTGTCTGACTTTCCTGATCCTTTGTATCCTTATTGTCTGTTTGAGTTGACGCATTCGATACTCTCTTATATAAATCCTCTAAAGGTAATTCAAGGTAGGGTACACCGGTATGAAATCTGTTCCATGTTTCAATAATCAGCTTGTCTTTAACAATCTTAATTTCTTTTACATTGTTGATATTGGGATTTGCTTCCTTTACTCTGCCAATAATAGCGTTCTTTGTTTCCTCTTTAAGCTCTCCCTCATAATCAACCGTTACTTTCTCAATATTTCTATTTAACTGTAGAACAGGGCAGGTATAGACAATGACATTTGCTTTCTTTCCTTTTACAGTTCGTTCTTCTGCATTTTCTGTAATATCTCCAATATAGTAATTATCTTTATCTCTTGGAGAAACGATACTTGTAAAAGCACCTGTCCCTACATTATGAATTCGATAATATGGATAAGTTTTCTTTGTCATATATCTTAGATCATCTAACTGATTTACCTTGTCCATATTCTCATTGGTAAAGGTTTCATTATACTTATCGAGAACTACACCGCCCTTTTCTTCAAAGGATTTTGATAAGGAAAATTTAAAGTTCAATGGCTGACCTTCCTTATTTCCTTTTCCGAGATGATAAAATCCTCTAAAGGTGTCATCTGAAGTATGATCCTCAAATTTCAGTTCATAATATGTTTCATATTTTTCAGGCGGTTCATTTGACGCAAACACTGTCTTTGCACCAACTTTTAACACCCCTAAAACTCCACCCATTAACAGGGTAAAAGCTACAACAATGGCTGTAATTCTTTTATTTTTCAAACTGGTTTTCATTTGTTTTCTCCTTTTTCACTTCTGCTTTTTCTCTGTTTACTTTTGCCATTAAATCACTGATTGTAATGTTGTTCTTTCTGCAAATGGCAATAATTTCTTCGTTTTCAAGTTCTTCCTCACGAATGAACAAAGGCTCCAATTCTTCATCAATTAGAGCCTTTTTATCTTTTAACTTCTTTATTCTGTTTTTTACTGCTGTCAGTTCTTTTTTCAAATTGTGTCCTCCTTATCTGTTTACATTTGGCGGAAAGCCGAAGCCTACTGGATGGTGCTTGCAGAAAGACGCTATCCAATCATCTAAAGTTGTTACTCTGATTCGACCGATATTATCTATTACCTTGCCATCGCCTATATAAATGCCTACATGACCATAGGTAAGTCCTGCACTGCTTCCACTACTACTGCTTTCAACTGCAATAAGCATTCCTACCTTGAGTTTTGATTTATCTGATGTAAAGGTGTGGTTTCGGTACATATCACAGGCATTTCCTCCGATATATCCAAGTCCTGCATTTTGATAAACCTGCGATACCCACATAGCACACCAGCCTGCACCCGGAGATGGCGTAATGTATGCAGCATTTACAATCTTCTTTTGAACTTCCGTAGAAGCCTCATATTCTTTTCCACCTCCGATACCTCCATTGGAAGCAATAAGGTCGCTATTACCAAAGGCTTCTCCCATATTGCCTTGAGCAAGGAATAAAGCTTCATAGTGTTTCAGATTGTCAGGATAGTTTGCAAAGACTTCCTTTATAATGCTGTCCATTTCCCTTTTATGAAGGGTTACAATGAGTTTCTTGTACTCGTAAGGTTCTTCATGGCTTTCGGTATATTCATTTCCATCTTCATCGGTATAGGTTTCTGTAACTGTCCTGTATCTGATTTCTACTTCTTCCTTATACTCAAGGTCATACATGGACTTAAAAAGCTCATTTAATACAGAGCTTACTTCCGATACATTCTTTACTTCTCCGCACCTTGATGTAATGTAGGATAAAAGCTCATGTACATTATGCCCGATGTACTCTGTGTTATTTAGGATGTACTCGTCATATCCGGGATAATTCTCTTTGACATGATCAACCTCGTTTTGAAGCTCACTTTCCATAGCGGAAAAGTTCTGATTGATTTCATTTAGGACATTTGGCTTTGACAAATAGCTTGTTGTAAGAACAGAACTTGTGGAGTTCATAAAGCCTGTCATTCCCGTTCCTGCAAAGTTGATAAAGAAAGTTCCCAAAATAATAAGACCTATGAAAATAATCATAAGTCCCTTCGCTTTTCTTAATATAACTTCCTTTGAACTTTTAAGACTTCCTATAAGCCCTTCCTTAATGCGATCTCTAAGCCTTGACTTATTCTGCCTTTTAATGGAATCTTTCATCTGCTTTCGCTTTTGAAATCGCTTAAAGTTATTTGCTTTTTGATACTCCTGTGTCTTTTTCAGTTCTTCTTTGGCATCTCGAAACTCTAACTTGGATTTTCGCTTTCTAATTTTATAGTCCTTATTCGTAAGGTCATATCCTTTTTTTGCTCTTTTCTTATCTGAATAGTTCTTAATGCCATGAATGAGTTTTGAGCTTGTGTCGGCTGTTTTTTCTCCTGCCTCTACACCTTGATTTTCATCACTTCCATGTGATAAGTAATCTCTTACGGTTTCACTTCCTTTAGCAAGTCCTGATAAAGCGGACACCTTAGAAGCCTTATCCCTAAAAGTTCTTTCCTGTTCTTTAGAAAGCCTGTTTTTCTTTTCTCTATCCAGAATGGCTTCTTTTCCCCTTTTTTTACTGTCCGCCTTTTCCTCTTTGGCTTCTTTGTCCTTTTTTCTGGTATAGAGCTTATCGGAATAGTTTTTTCTCTTATAATTTTTCTTTTGAGCCTTTTGGCTTTTTGAAAAGCCTTTTGTATCTTCTACTTTATGCTGAAGATTATCCTCTACATCATAGGTTGACTCAAAATAGTCGCTATCCCTAAAGTCATTGTCATATCTGTCTATAATCCCATCATTGTCGAGGTCTTTTCCTAAAGGATCATAGATTTTTCCATCTTTAACCTCAGTAATATAATCAGCTTTTCCAATTTCTTCCTGACTTACACTTCCTGTTTCAGGACTTCTATACCTTGCATTGCTTTTAGAAGTTTTCCTGTTTAATTCAGTTTCTGAACTTCTCTTACTGACCTTTTCATAAACCTTATCTTGAAATCTGTCTTTGTCATGGACGATTTTCCCTCTGTAATCATCGTTATGCTTTAACTTACTTTCTTCAGGCTCTATGCTGCCATTACTTTGCAGCCTTTCCTTTTCAATCCTTGCCCTTTGCCTTTCCTTAAAGTCCTTTTTCAGCTTTTTTCCCATAAGCCTACCTCACTTCTTCAGGCTTGGTTGTCATCTTCTGATAAAGGATTGTGTCTTTCGGGAACTTATCAAGGAAAGGAACAATGGTATTTCCAAAGAACAAAAGTCCTTCCCCTGCATTGGAATTGGTTACATATTTTAGCTGTGGCTGTGATATTTTAAGTTTCCTTGCTAAAATTTCTCTATCGCCGCTTGCTTGATTAAGCATTAAGACAAAGTCCGTATTGTCAAAGATATTTTCTATCTCCTTACTCATCAGTAGGTCTTTGACATTCTGTGTAATGCCTGTCGGGATTCCTCCCCACTTACGAAATCTTTTCCAAATCTCTACGGAATAGGAAGCTGTCTGCTCGTCTTTTAAAAGCAAGTGAAACTCGTCGATATAGTACCTTGTAGCCTTATTTCCTCTGTTTTGCGATACCTTATTCCACACCTGATCCTGAATAACAAGCATTCCGATTTTTTTAAGCTGACTTCCAAGTTCCTTAATATCAAAACAAAGAAGCTGCTTATTTAAGTCCACATTGGACTGATGGTTAAATACATTAAGAGAGCCTGTTACATAAATCTCCATTTCCGTTGCCAGTTTTTTGCCGACTTTTTCTTCCTGATTTTTTAACATATCATACAGGTTTTGAAGAATAGGCATATTCCAAGGCTTTGGATTTTCAAAATACTTTTCATAAATCTTAGGTAGGCATCTATCTATAACCGACTTTTCTTCTGCCGTAAGACCGCTACCACCTACTACAAGCTCAAGCATTGACATAATGAAGTTTGCCTTATCTTTCAGCGGTGCGTCCCCATCGCCATAGTTCATATTTATATCTAAAGGATTGAGATAGTCTTTTGACTTACTGCTGACCTTTATGACTTCTCCTTTAAACTGACGCACAAGGTTTCCATACTCGCCCTCCGGATCGCAGATAATAACATCGTCATCGGTTGTAAGAATGGCATTTGCCATTTCTCTTTTTGCACTAAAGGACTTACCGCTTCCCGGAGTTCCGAGAATTAGACCGTTTGGATTTTTCAGTTTCTTTCGATCTGCCATAATCAGGTTATGACTTAGGGCATTTAGTCCATAGTACAAACTGTTCGCCGAATTTATGAAAAGCTCCTCTGTGGTAAAAGGCATAAATACTGCCGTAGATGATGAGGTTAGTCCTCTGTCAATTTCAATCTTATTTACCCCAAGTGGAAGTACACTGATTAAGCCCTGCTCTTGGGAATGGTCAAGCCTTTTTAACTTGCAATTATGCTTATTGGCAATAGAGCTGATTTGAGAAATGGTATTGTCCAGCTTTTGAATTGTCCTTGCAAAGTTCATAAAGATAATGGTTACAACAAACATTCTTTCATCTCTTGTCTGAAGATCTTTTAAGAGGCTTTTTACATCTTCCCCATAGGTGATTAAATCACTTGGAAGAATGTCCATATCATATCCCGACCTTACAGCCTTTTTGTTTTCCTCAATCTTCATCTTGTCAATATCGGTATTTTTCCTTTTTACCATCTTGATGGCTTCTGACTGTTCGATTGCCTTGATGTGAAAAGAAATATTGATGTTATCATCTATATCCAAAAACTCGGCAAGCATACGGTCTGAAAGCTCACTTGCAAGGATTTGAAAATGACTTGCTGCTCCGATAAATTTTCCAAACTTAAAATACCTTGACGGTGTAAAGTTAAATTCATCAGGAGCAATGTATGTCTTTGTGCTTTCTTTCTTCTTTAAGTCCTTATATGAAAATTCAAAGGTCTTATTCGGATTTAAAACATCATGAAGTATCTTTAGCCTTTCCTCTCCGTTAAGGCTTTCTGCTCTTACTCCCATACTTTTAAGACTCGATAATATATCTATCTCCAGTCTTTCCAGTTTTGATGTTGCCTGCTCTAAATTATCCGCTTCCACCGTAAAGGTTACATACTTTGATTTTTTCAGTCCGTTATTTCCCTTTACAATCTGACTTTTCAGCATTTCTCTAAACTCAAGGCGAATATCGTCAAACCCGTCCTTTTTATCCGGTATTTGAATAGCTGATTTCATTTCTTCATTTCTGCCAAGCTGATTAATATATGAAAACTCTATGCTGACACTTGGATCAAAGGAATTAAGAAAATTTGCAAACTGATTAAAAATCAAATCTCTATCTTCTTCTAAGGCAAGCTGATAGTTTATATCCTCAAAAGCGATACTCTTATTAAAATGCTTTTCATCAATCTGACATATCCCGCTTTTTAAAAGTCTAAGGTAGGGAATGGTATCTTCAACAGTGTATCTTTTCGGTTCTTTCCTAAAGATAAGGTCAAGTAATCCGCCCCTATCTTTTTTAGACTTTCCCTTATTTTGCTTTAAGTCCTGTTTTTGACTTCTTAACTTCTTTTGGTTTTGTTCTAACTTTAGCTGCTGAATCTTTCTTTTGTCTTTCAAGATAAACCTCCTTTCTCACTCTTTTTTGTGGCTGATAAAATTTATGAAGGTAAATATACTTAAAATATTTCTCAAAGCTAAGTCCGTCCTTTTCAAAAAGAGTGATGAAAAATATAGGGAGTGTGGACACAATGAGAAATATGACGGCAATATCATTTGGAACGATCTTTCGCATAAATAAATAGACTGGTAGTCCTACCAGTCCTGCGAGTGTGAAACCTATCATCTGCCTTTTGGTTAAGTTAAAAGCTACCTTTGTTTTTACCTTCTTTAGGTCTTTTGGGATTGGTACATACGCCATAACTTACCTCCCATCTTCTTTTTCCTTTGAAAGCTCTGCCATGTGTTCATAAACAGAGCCGATTTCTTCCTGAATGCTTTCTATCTGTTTATCTGTATTTTTGTTATATCTTTCCTGCAAAATACAAAAGTCATTATGGCAGCGACCGATGTCTTTTGTTCTTTCTTCCAAGTCATTAATCTTGCTAAAAAGTTTGATTCTATCAATCACCGCTATAACACCTGCTCCGATTACTACTGATGTAAATACTGTTTTTCTTTTGATCATCCTATCCTTCCTTTCTGTTAGTGTGCATTTAATACGCTTTTGGCCAGAGTTCCGCTCTTTAGCATCATTAGTCCCAGCAAAACCGCATATCCAAGTATCGTCATGGTACTTGTGTGTATATCTGTTATCTGTATTGTCTTAACTAATACTGCGTATATTCCAAGACAAACCATTAAAAAGAGTCCTTGTAGCCCAAGTGCAAATAGTCCTTTGATATAGTTTGTTCCGATTTGTCCCCACTCTTTGTTTCCCATTGTGGCAAATGGAATGGCTGAAACCGATGAGTAAATATAAATCTCAAACATTCTTCCGTAAACCACAAGCATGATTACAATAGAAATTACCTCTATGGCAACCTTTATGAGTGAGGTTTCAAAGAGAATCATGACAAGCTCTCCAAGCCCCTTTTCTTTTAAGGTATCCATCATTGCCACTATCTGATCTCCGGAAACGGTGGCAGAGGTATTTATCACCCCTGCCGCCTTATTTACCATATGTTGTGCCACATCAAAGACTGCCATTGAAAACTCAAAAGCATGAGATACTAACCATACAGCAATCCACATCTTGATGATGTACTTAAAAAATTCAAAGGTATCTGTATCGTGCATATTGTTTTTCTGCATTACCATATTGATAAGTTCGATACAAAGGACTGCTGTGATGATTAGTCCCGCTATGGGAATAATGACGGAATCGTTAATGCTTTTGATAAAGGTAAATACATCTCCATTCCACCCCATGGGAGTTTTTCCTACATCTGTTGCAACTGCACCAACTTTATCGTTGATGTCAAGAAACATGGACTCTAAGTTTGCTTGGATACCGCCCAGTAGAAGTTCCTTAAAAAATTCTTCTATCTTGTCGAATATTCCAAACATCTAAGCTCTCCTTTTCTTCTTACTTGAGTACATTGGCAAGAAGTGGAATCAGCTTAAGTCCGATAATGACAATACCGCCTCCTGCCATAAGCTGCTTTATTCCCAATTAGAGATTGTAGCTGACTTGTAGATTGTCCGTATTTCCTATGAAATTGTAATGTATTTCTATTATTTGGGTGATTTCTCCGTCCACTACTTCTTTTTCGTGAACATAGATTTTTGAGATGAGTTCATTAAGGGTTTCTTTGTCCAGCTTTTTAATGTTCTTGTGTTTTTTTATGAGTTTTATCCATTTGTAGATATTGACTTCATCCACTTTACTTGTAACAACCTTTTTTTCCATTTCCTCTATTCTTTTTGTTAAGAGGTCTTGCTCTGCTTGTGATTTTTCAAGTATTCTTTGGAAATTGATTTCGCTTATTCTCTTATCCATCCAGTCATCATAGAGCTTTTCAATCTTATTGCTTAGCTCAACTACTCTTTTACTGTCTTCTTCAATCTTCTTTGCGATATAGATTTGTTCTTCTTCAGCTTCACTATCTCTTGATTTTTCAAGAGCCTTTACAACTGCTTTTTCATCATTCAGTGCAAAGTCTGCATTTTTTCTAATATCCGCAAGTACAATTTCATAAAGAGTATCAAAGTATATTCTGTGCTGACTGCATAGGTTCTTTCCGTATCTGCGATAGGTGTTACAAGTAAGTATCTTTTCTTTGTTCTTTGAGTTGTTTCTTCCAAGATTTAAGGCTTTCCCACAGTCAGGGCATCTAACAAGTCCTGCAAAAATACTTTCTTCTCCGGTCTTAAATGGTCTTTTCCTACTTTGCAGTTTTTCATTCGCCATTTTATAGGTATCTTCTGAAATGATGGCTTCATGTGTGTTTTCAACCACGATCCAATCATTCTTAGGCTTATCAGATAACCAACCAATCTTAAATTGATAGTTTGCTTTCTGACTTGCCGTATGACCTAAATACGCAGGATTTTCTATAATTTCTTTGATTGTGGTACAGTCCCACCAATACTCTCCATCTTTTACAGTCTGCTCTAACTTTGTGGTCTTGTTTCTAAGTCCCTTTTTCCTGTTCCACCAAGTAGGTGTTGGAATTTTCTCGTCAAAAAGTATTCTCCTGATAGCTTGTACGCCATATCCACTGATGGCAAGGTCATAGATTTTCTCAACTATCCACGAAGTTTCTTCATCTATCATCAGTGTGTGCGTATCATCCGGATTTTTCATATATCCAAATGGTGCAAGGCAACCTGTAAATTTTCCTTGCCTTGCTCTTGTTAGATAAGCAGACTTCATCTTTTTTGAAACATCTCTTGAATAAAACTCGTTTAATACATTCTTAAAGGGTACTATCTCATTATTATCTTGTAAGGTATCCACTCCGTCATTGACTGCGATATATCGAACGCCATTTTTAGGAAAGAAATTTTCTGTATAATATCCTGTTTGAAGATAGTTTCTTCCAAGTCTTGATAAGTCTTTAGTTATGACTATATCAATCTTTTTATTTTCAACATCTCTTATCAGTCTTTGAAATGAAGGACGGTTGGTATTTAAGCCTGTATATCCGTCATCTACATAGACATCAACTATATTCCAACCTTTGGACTTTACATAATGTTCAAGCATATCCCTTTGATTTTGTATGCTGGCACTCTCTCCTTTCTGCTCATCATCTTTAGACAGTCTGCAATAAATTGCAGTCCTATATGAAAAGTGATTTGAATTGCTTTGTATCATTTCCTATTCCTCCTTTGGATTTTTAGGAATGACACAACTTTCTCTAAAACTGTCTTTAGTATAGCACATGCTGCCATCTTTTTCAATATTATATTTAGTATGTTCAATATTTATATTTTCATCATCGCTATATTCACTTCTGCTTTTATCTTTTTTTATCAATTTCACAAACGCTTCCGTTCCTGTTCTTGATGTTGCATAACTTCTCTTTACAATGTATCTTGTAGGCTGTTTGTCCATAAAGTTCTCCTTTCATTGCAATAAAAAAAGCGATTAGATTTTTTAACTTTTCTAATCGCTGCTTACTCGTCTATTAAATTTTGTGCTTTTTTCATTTTCTCTTTACTCTGTGATTTTCGTCTGTCTTGCCCTGTTACCCTTAAAGGTAAACACATTTCTATTATCCTTGAGTAAATTCTATTTAGCATTACATCATCTTGTTCAGCTTCAATATCCTTGAAATTAAGGTTTGTGGTTATAATGGTTGGTCTTTCCTTTAGGTATCTTGCATTGATTACATTGTATATCTGCTCTAATGCATATTCTGTATTTCTCTCTATTCCAAAATCATCAAGTATTAAAAGTGTCGGACTTGTTATACTTTCGATATACTCATTTCTATCTAGGTTAAAGCCACCTTTTTGTAAATCGTTTAATATCTGGGCAAAGTTTCTCATTTTTACAGAATAGCTATATTCACTAATGATGGCATTAGCTATTGAACAAGCTATATAAGTCTTTCCACTGCCTACATTTCCATAAAGTAATAAGCCTGTATTATCTTTTCTCATTTCATCAAAGTATTTTACATAGTTCTTTGCTTTTCTGATGATGTCCTTATCGGTATATTCATCGGCATTTTCAAAGGTATAAGCTATTTGATTTCTTGAGATAAAACAGTTTCTTCTAAGTCCATCTTGTTTCATAAGTTTTTCTCTAATTTCTTCCTGTTCTTTTCTGTCCCTATCACATTTACAAGCTGATCTAGGAATAAATAATGTATTGTTAAAAAACGGAATAGGTTTGCCATCTATTCGCTCATTACAAGTCTTGCAATAGATATGTCCATCTTTTTCGTAGTGTTTTTCTTTGTTGTAGGTAAAGTCTGTACCCTGAATTTGTGTAGTTACCATATTTTGATTTTCTTTATTATTCATAGTTTTAATTCTCCTTTTCTATATTAAGATAGTGGAATGCGTTTTAAGGCTTATTTTTATCTTAGCCATAGTTTGATACCTCTTTTAGCTTTAACGCTCTAAAAACACTTTTCCCCCACTTTATAGAGTGTCGCTATCCTCATAGTTAGTTGAGTAGGTTTTAGAACCTCCATTGTGAATATTTTTCTGTGTTAGTTTTTCTTTATCCTGCTCGTACCAGTTAAGAATGGTAACATAGTGATTTTTATAGTTTTTTCCACTGCTTTCAATATATCTTGATAACTTGTCTATCATTGTGTCTGTATATTCTTTTAGCTGTTCCTTGAGTTTCCCGTATTCCTCATCCGTTAAAGAAATATTTTTATATTCTCCATAAAGGATTGGGGTAGACATTTGGGTTTCTTCTTTCCCCTCTATTCTCTTATCTCTATTCTCTGGTGGACAAACGGCGGACATTTGTCCACCATCATTTAGGCAAGTGTCCTCTAAAAGTCGTATTTTTTCTTGATTTTCAAGCCTTGCTTTTCGCTTTCTTTCGCCCTCTGTTGATGATTTCCCAATGAATAGCTCTATATCTGCCATATACAAAATGTTATCCGGCAATTGTTCTATCAGTTCCAACTCCAAAAAGATTTTTATTGCCCTTTCTACAGTACCAACTTGATGGCGAGTTATGGTGGCAATCATTTCTGTTGTATATGGCATATTATCTCTGAAAATCAACTTACCGTTATTTTTAAGGCTCATCAGATACAGCTTTAGTAAAATGTTGGAATACATAATTCCATCTTTCATACTCTCAAGTAAGGTTATGGTTTCGCTTGTAAAGAAATCTTCCTTTAGCTTGAGATAATAGTATTTTTTGTTATCACTCATTTTCTTCTCCTTGTAATAAAAAAGAGAAGCAGATTATTTTTCCACTTCTCTAATCAATAATAAATTATTTTGGTTTCTATAAATTGTGCAACGGGAATTGCACGATTTTCAATTAACTTTATTTTTTCTTGTAATTCCTTAAAACTCTTTCTACCTGTTCTTCTAATTGCTCTCTATCAGGAATATATAAAGTGTATTTAGAAGCAAATATCTTATTGGACAAACTGCCAAGTGCATATTCTGCCTGTATACTATCCTTATCTGTACAAAGGATAATTCCAATCGGCTCATTATCCGTATCGTCATTAACTTCCGTCTTGTAGTAGTTAAGATACATATTGATTTGTCCCACTGCTTCCGGCATTAGCTTACCTGTTTTAAGTTCAATAAGCACATAACTTCTTAGGATTTTATTGTAAAATACCATATCAACATAATAATGGGTATTTCCAAGTGTTACCCTTTGCTGAGAACCAACATACATAAAGCCCTTTCCAAGTTCAAGCAAAAATTTTTCAATATGAGTTATTAAGGCTTTTTCTAAATCACTTTCCATAACCACTTTTTCTTCGGGCAGTCCTAAAAATTCAAATACGTAAGGATCTTTTACAACATCACTTGCCTTATTTATTTCATTTCCCTTCATGGCTAACTCCAATACCTTTTCTTTATTTTCATCTCCTGATGAAAGTAAAAGTCTTTCAAAAAGTGATGTTTTTATTTGTCTTTTTAGCTCTCTTACAGACCAATTTGCACTTACCGCTTCTTTTTCATAAAAGCTTCTTTTCTTCTCATCGCTTATGGAAAGAAGTTCGCAATAGTGCGACCAACTTAATTTTCCAGACACCGTCTGGAAAATCGGAAAACTCAAATAGAAATTTCTCATATTAAACAAGTTGGATTTTGAAAATCCCTTGCCATATTCTTTTGTAAGCCTTTTTGATAAGTCTGTTACTAATTGTTTCCCGTATTCAGCTCTATCAGAATTTCCCTGTTCATCTTCTACGATAATTCGCCCAATCTCCCAGTAAGTTTGAATAAGGATATTATTAACTTCTCTTGCAACATTATTTCGTGCGTTGTCCATCAATTCTTTAATGCTGCTATATACATCTTTATGAATTTTATCTATTTCGTTATTCATGTAGATACCACCTCTTTATCTGCTAAGATTTTAATTATTATACCATAAATATTGAGTATATTCAATATTCTGTTATTTGTATGCCTAAAGGAAGTAACAAATCGTTACCACCTCTTAGTTTTTAAGGAAGTCGCACTTTACGACACCCTTTATGTTTATATCTGCATTCCCAAAATGGGTACACAGCCTTATGCACCAAAATAGTGCGTCAGTTTGTAGTACTAAATAATTTGCTCACTCCCTACTAAATGTTGTCCTATTTTAGGATTTCATCTTTCTTGTTCCGTATATTTTTCTTTTGCTTTTTGTTTGTACTGCTCCTTTCTTTCCTCTTGCTCTTGGAATTTTTTCAGCTGTGCAATAACACTTGGTTTATCTCCTCTCTTAATTGCCTTGTCTATCTCTATGCTTAGGTCTATTCCATACTCTTCATTGACAATCTTTACTGCATATTTGATATGGTCTATCTGCTTAAATTCGTCTTGAACTTTAGCTTTATCTTTGGTTAGCTCTTGTATCTGATTTTCAAGGCTTGATATTTCTTTCTGCCAATCACTCGACTTTATAGCTGATGTTCCAGTAAATTTTTCTATGATCTTTCTTGCTCTTTGGTATCTGTCTATTTCTTTTTTATGGGAATTGTAAAAACTGTCTTTGAATAGTGTCTTGCTTTTGTATTCCTGATAGACTTCTTTGTTTTCTCTGATAGCGTCTATGCAGCTTACACATTGATTTAGGTCTTTTATTCTTTGTGTTTTATCTTGAATATCACCACTTATCTTTTTACTTTGCTTTGCCAGTTCAAAGACTTTTCCTTGTAGGTCTGCTATGGTTTGAAGATGATTATCTTTCAAATAGTAGATTGCTTTTACAAATCTCTTTAGGTCTGCATTTCCCTTTTTTATCTGTCCGTAGTAGGATAAATCTTTTGTTTTTTCTCCCTGTATCTCGTTGTAGATAGAAATATACTCATAGAGGTTAAAGAGTTCCGCTTTGTTCTCCAGTTCATCTTTCTTGGTCTGTTTATACTCATCGTATTTTGCTTGCAGATTTCCAAGTAAAGAGTCTATCCAAGAGGTGATTTCTTTTATCTTGTTCTTGATGGCTTTTACTAAAGAGTTATGCTTTTTAATTTCTCTATTGATATTTCCTTTGTCGGTTTCGATTCCTTTTTTCTCTAAGGCACTGGCACTTGCTCCCATGTGAATGGTTGGGATTTCTTCTATCCCTTGTCTTTTGTAGGAACGATGATCTACTCTCTTTTCCTGATGATTTTTTTCTAAATACTGATTACAAAGGCTTGCAAAATTCTCTCTCCATTTCTCTGCGTTTCCTTTATCGTTCCAGTCTGTCAGCTCTACTTTTCTTGTTTTGTAGTTTCCGCTTTTTAGTTTTATCTTTTCTCCCTTTTCATCAAGTACATATTCCTTTTTGCTTTTTGCCAGCCACTCTCCTTTTTCATTGATTGGTCTAAGGGTAGTCATAATATGAGCATGGATATTGTTATTTTCTTCATCACTTTCATCATGGATTGCAAGGTCTGCTATCATTCCTTTTGACACAAAATTTTTTTGTATGAATTCGGTAATGAGGTTTTTGTTTTCTTCAAAGGATAATTCTTTCGGTAAGGCGATAATGAAGTTTCTTGCAAGCTGTGCATTGCTTGCTTTCTCATTTAGTTCAACGCTGTTCCATAATGTAGTTCTATCTTTTAATGCTATGGGAACATTCTCCGGCAAGAAGATTTCTGAATGTAAAAGTCCCTTTTTATTATGGTAATCGTGAACTTCTCCGTCCCATTCATTTTTGATTTTCTCACAAGAGATATATGCTGCACTTGCAACTGCCGATTTACTTTTTCCTCTGCTTATCATAGAAATATTAAAGTGAAATGTTTCTGCCACTTTTAAGCTCCTTTCATTTTTTGTTTGTTTTCAGGTAAAGGAAAAAGCAGACAGGTTATTTTTTGTATCTTTTCCTATCTACTTTATCCGTATGTTTTTATTAAGTTTTGGATTTTTAAAGACTTGCTAAAATCCCTTAGTTTTTCTAAGGGCGCAATTATACACCCTAAAGGGTGCTTTGCGTTCTGCGAAGCTTTTTGCCCTTGCAGGGAGCTTCTGAAAAAACTATGGTTTTTTATTTTATCTACTCTATCTCTGTTTCATCTTCCATATCTTTTCCGTTTATCATTTCTTCATAGGCTTGTCTGTATTCTTTTGTGTGAGTAGCAACTTTAAGTAATTCTTCTATCTCATCGTTAGTAAACATGATAGGATTTTTAATGACTCTTTCTACTATCAAGCCTCTTTGTATGAGCCTATGATTTCTTCTTTTTCGTTCCTTTTCGTTTGCAAGTTTTTCTAATTTCTTGCCTTGATTTTGTAATTGTTTCAGCTTCACATCGCACTTTTCTCTTTCTTGCTGAAGTTCAGAAATTTGTTCCTGTACTTCCTGTAATGTGTTTTCTTTCTTCATTTTTCATTCCTCCGTTTTGGTATCTGCTTGTTTCCATAAAGAAAGGTTAAGCACCTTTTTTTGACACTTAACCTTTCCAAGTTTTTAGATTTTATCTTCTAAAATCTTTCTCAGTTTTTCTAAAATCCTATCCCTCCTCCCACTGATTGCTTGATGTGTAACTTTCTCTCTTCTGCTGATTGACCTTAGACTTTCTTCTTTGTAGAAGATGGCTTCCATCAACTCTCGTTCTTCTTTTAAAAGAGTATTTAATGCTCTATGAAGTTCTTCAATTCGCATTTTTACTTCTACAATTTTTTCTAAGTCTATCTTTTCATCTATGATGTTATCTACAAAGTGTCCATCATGATCCAGTGCCGAAAATGGTATTACATTATGCTTCCAATCTTTTCTTTGGAGATACTTTTCATGCTCTGTTATCTTCCAATAGGCTTTGTAGACTTCTTCACTTACAGGTACGGCTTTGCCTTTTACATAAAGGTAATATTCTTTCTTTGCCACTTAGTCATCCTCCTTTTTAAGTTCTCTGTTTTGGTTTTGAGAATAAAAAAGGAGGACTTCTACACTTTGACGTAAAAAGTCCTCTCGGCTTAAAAACTAATGTTTTATATAATTTTCTATTTTGTTGTTTCTGGTAAAGTATTATTGCTATGTGTAAGCAATTCCAAGAATAAAAAAGGATAATTATATCGTTCTGTGAAAACCGAAACTATAAGTTTTGACATAATTATCCCTCCATTATTTTCCCTCCTAAGTAAATTTATTATTAAATCACTCCTGCTTTTTCAAAATGCTTTTTGAGTATCTTTGTTGCAACGAATGCTCCTATGCAAGCAAGAACAAAAGTTATCAAGCCAAATCCTACTGCCCACGAAACTTTGAAATAAGATAATGCTTCATTTATTTGTGCTTCGCTCATTTTCCATTTTGATGCTCTTTCCACAAAAGAAGCTGTCCCGAATAAAATCACAGGAATTACTGTTCCTAAAAAATCTGCTAATGCAAATATCCCATATCCAATAATCATTCGTCCCTTGCTCTCATAATTTCCTATAATCAAATCACATATAATTCCACCGATTACAGCAAAGACTGCATGAGGCAAATGTCCTCCTGACAATGCAATTAAACCAAGAAGCGTTCCTGATATTGTAAATACGCCCTTCTTTTTAACTTTCAAAGCCATAAGTATATAAACGGTAGCAGCTACCATAAAGCTAACTCCTGAAGCAATAAATCCTCCAATCACTGTTGTTGCCATAGCAAATGCAACCACCATGTATATGACAATTCCAATTGCATTAAAGATTCCGATTGTAATAAAATCACGACCATTTAATTTGTTTTTCATAAAAGTCCTCCTAATAAATTTTCTGTATTACTATCACAAGAGCAATCATCAAAGCTCCTAATAGTCCAATCAACAAATCCGCCCATCTAAACCTCAATTTTGTCAATGTAACCCTGTTCTCATCACTATCAAGTCCTCTAATGAGTGCTGAAGCTGACAGTTCATCTGAAATCTTAATCATCCTCATTAAAAGTGGAACAAGCGTATATTCAATATATTTAAATGGATGTAGCAACGGGAAAAATCTACTTGTTACGATTCCTCGAATCTTCATATTCTCTTTTAATGCCTTGAGTTCTATTCTTATAGTTGGTACAAACCTAAGCAAAACACTAAAAGGTATACCAATGCTTCTTGGTACTTTCATTCTATTTAATGCTTCAAGCATTTCACTTACACTTGTAGTCTTTGTTATATATCCACCAAACATAGCAATTAAGGTCATCCTTGATGCAAAGTAAATAAACATATATATTGCAAATACGATACTTGCTTCACGAAACTTTCCAAGCCCTAACTCTATGCAGTATAAAAGCACAAAAAACAAAATAAAGCGTAATGCTCTTTTCCACATACTACTGTATACATACAGAAAAAAGGCAAAGACAATCAGTCCGAAAAGTAGGATTGTATCGCTTATAAAAAAGCTGGTAAAGGAGGCAATTGGAAGTAGAATAAGTTTTATTCTCGGATCGACTGTTTTTCTATCTATCAAGTTCTCTACCTCCTCTCATCTTGTCTAATATGAGAAATTTATTACTTTCACTCATATTCAGAACCTTTTCTATTTTTCCATCTCCCATTACCCATAGCTCACTCACTGTGTTTGCTAAAAACTCAAAATCATGACTTATCACCAAAACTGTTGTCCCATTTTTTAATTGTTCTTCAATCAGTTTTGCGACTGAAAGCATTGAGTCTTTATCACAACCTGATGTTGGTTCATCATAGATGAAAACTTTTGCCTGTTTCATCATTCCACAAGCTATTGTCAATCTTTGTTTTTCTCCTCTTGATAAAGCAAACGGATGCTTGTCTATATATTTATCTAAGCCAAGTACATTCAAAATAAACTTTGCCTTTTGGGTATTTTCTTTTTTAGTTTTACTTGAAATACCAAGTAGCATTTCATCAAGTACACTTTCCGAAAACAACTGATAGTCTGAATCTTGAAAGACAAAATATGACATATCCATTAAATCTTTGTGATTAAGCGACTTATCTTTTCCCGCCCATATCTTCCCCTCTTTTATCTTCTCAAGTCCTGAAAGCACTCTTGCAAAGGTAGTTTTCCCGGTACCATTTAAACCGATAAGACCAATGGCTATTCCGCACTCCATATTAAAATCAAGATGATTTAAAATGTACTGTTTTTGCTTCTTTCCATCCTTAGCTACATTCGGATAGCAAAATCTCAAGCCTTTCCCGCTGATACTTTCATCATTTAATTGATATGAGCCTTTCTTCTCACTTATCCTGTATTCTTCTAATTCAAGAGTTCTTAATCCATTCTCATCCCAAAACTCCCCTTCAAGATGAATAACTTCTTCCCGACTCAAGTCCAGTGCAATTTCTCCATCTTTCACCAAAAGAAAACGGTCAAATAAAGATTTTACATAGTACAAACGATGTTCAATTAGAACAACTGTTGTTCCTTTTTTCTTTAATTTTTCCAAAATTAAAAACAGGTCAAATGTTGCTTTCATATCCAAATTTGCTGAAGGCTCATCTAAAATTAAAACTTTCGGATTCATTGCATAGATGCTTGCAATAGCTATCTTTTGTTTCTGCCCGCTTGATAATTCAAAAACAGATTTTCCTTCCAGTTCCTCAATATCCAGTTCTGCATATACTTCTGCTACTCTCTGTTTTATTTCATCTCTTGATTTGCAGATGGTTTGAAGCCCAAAAGCTATTTCTTCATCTGTCGTTGTCGTAAAAAACTGACTTCTTGGATCTTGAAATACAGTCCCTACAATATGCCCTATTTCATGAAGCGATAACTTGCTTATATCTTTTCCGGACGCAAAGGCTTCCCCTTGCATTTTGCCTTTGTAATAATGTGGAATAAGACCATTCATTACACTTCCAAGAGTGCTTTTACCACTTCCACTTTTCCCTGAAATTAAAACAAATTCACCTTTTTTAATTTCAAGATTGACATTTTTTAAAGCAGTTCGTCCATCTTCCCATTCATAAGAAACATCTTTTAGCAAAATCATGGTTATACCCCATACTGAGCTTTCCATAATTTTGTGTAGTAACCATTTTTCGCAAGAAGTTCACCATGCTTTCCTTTTTCAAGTAAATTTCCTTTTTGAAATACGAGAATTTGGTCAGCTTTTTGAATTGTTTTTAAATGATGAGCCACTACAAGTACAGTTCTATTCTTTGCAAGTTCTGTAATAGCATCCTGTATCAAAGATTCATTTACAGGATCAACATTACTTGTCATTTCATCAAGAATTAAAATCGGTGCATCTTTTAGAAAAGCTCTTGCAATAGATATTCTTTGTCTTTGTCCACCTGATAAAATTCCTCCATTTTCGCCAATATCAGTTTCATAACCTTTTGGTAAACTCATAATGAAATCATGTATTCTTGCTTTCTTTGCAGCTTCAATGATTTCCTCTTTTGTAGCTCCTTTTTTACCTACTCTGATATTTTCTTCAATCGTGTTATCAAACAATTGAACATTCTGCATGACAATGCTAATACGGTCTAAAAGCTCATCATAAGGAATATCCCTTATATCAATTCCTCCGAGTGTAATTTTTCCTTTATGCACATCATAAAATCTTAGAAGTAAGTTGGTTATAGTGGTCTTTCCACTACCTGATTCTCCAACTAAGGCTGTCATTGTTTTTTCAGCAATAGAAAAGCTCAATTTTTCCATTTTAAATTCATCTTTTTCATAGGAAAATCCAATGTTATCAAAAGCTATATCATTATCTTTCGGAACAATTCCATTCACTTTATCTGGGATTACATCTGCATATAAAATTCTTGAAAGTCTTTCGTAACTATCTACCGCCGAAACATAGTTCATATAGTGTTGTTCCATAGAAGCGAACGGCTTATAAAACTCTTTTGAAATTACTGCAAAGATAATAAAATTAAGTACATCAAGACTTCCCTTTATAACAAGTATTGCTCCTGCAATTAAAAGAACTAAATATCCAATATCCAGTAAAAACCCAAATATAGATAGCTGTTTTGCCTTGAATCTTGAAGCTACTTTGCTTGTTTCTCCAAACTTTTTTGTCTTGTTCATAAGCTCATTATCCAAGCTTTTATTGTTTGAAAAACTCTTTAGTACAGGTATTCCTCTAACATATTCAACAAATAAGCTAACCATATCAAGAAGTGCTGAATTATTCTGATTCTCTATTCTTTCAGATTGCTTAATTGTCAGATATAGAAAGACAAGTGCAATCGGAACAGATACAGCCATTAGAATAGCAAGTTTGAAATCAATACTTGCAAGACCGATAAATACGACTGCACCTATCAAAAAATCGCCAAACATTCTCGACCACATGTGTCCTACAACAAGAGACATATTATCAACATCTTTGTGTAAAATTGTATTGATCTCTCCCAGTCTTTCATTGGTATAAAATCCCAAACTGAATTTTTTCAATTTAATAATCATGCGTTCTCTGATTTGCTGAACAATATCAAAACCTGCACTATGCTTTTTCATATCTGCGACCATATTACAAATACCTTTGAACACTACAAGTAACCCAATTGCAATAAAATCTTTATATAAACTTGCTAAACTCGTCCCATCAAATATCTGAAACAGTATAGAAAATACGATAACAATCATGGCTATGGAGCTTAGTCCATAAAGGGCAAAGAATACACTTGATATAATCAAATCTCTCTTGCCGGTTTTTGTAAGCAGCTTTAACATTTCTCTAAACATTTTCTGTTACCACCTCTTTCAAATTCCATCTATCTACCTTGTTCTGTGCTTCAACCATATCCTTATAAAAATCACATCTTTTCATCAGTTCTTCATGGCTTCCTGCATCAAGAACAACGCCCTTATCCATAACTATAATCTGGTCTGAATCTCTAATCGTATTTAGATGATGAGCAATTGTAATGATAGTTTTATCCTTGCTTAAATCATCAATCGCCTCACTGATTAGTCTTTCATTTTCACTATCAACAGCTGCCATTGCTTCATCTAATATTAAAATCGGTGCATTTTTCAGTATCATTCTTGCTATGGAGATTCTTTGTTTTTCTCCACCGGATAACTTAACTCCCATTTCACCTACTCGTGTTTCATATCCATTCGGTAATGCTGAAATAAAATCATGGCATCTTGCTTTTTTAGCTGCCTCTATAACTTCTTCTTTTGTTGCATTTAGTTTTCCGATTGCTATATTTTCAAAAATACTTAAATCAAAAAGGATAACTTCTTGTTGCACACTACCAATCAACATTGAGATATTTTCTTGGCTATATTCTTTTATATCTTTTCCATTTATCAGTATTTGTCCTTCATCTGCATCCCAAAATCCCATAAGCAAATTAGATACCGTACTCTTTCCACAACCGCTTGCTCCTACAAAGGCATTCAAACTATTTTTCTTAAAATTCAAATTGATATTTTTAAGCTCAAAGCTATCTTTTCCGTATGCAAAATTCACATCTTTAAATTCTATGTTTCCAAATTCTAAACCTTGTTCTGTTTTTTTCTTTGGAAGCGGAACTGTTAAAACTTTTCCAATTGCCTTTAGAGCTTCCTTAAACACAATAGAAAAATGTTGCAATGTAGCCGTCTTACTTATAGATGCAGTAAAAGCAGACGATAAAATAATGGCAAGTATAAAATTAGGTGTTGTAATATTTCCATAGTAAAGAAATATACTTCCCAAAATCATGACAATAACTACTCCAATTTCCATAAATATGTCAATAAGTCCCATTGGAATTGTAACCATCCCCATGCTCTTTTTAACCCAGTAAATATATTCTCTTGCCGTTTTTAATGTTCTTTCACTAATTTCCTCTTCTTTAGCAAAAGCCTTAATCACAGAAATATTTTTTACATATTCCATTAGCTCTTCTCTCATCTTGTTTTCATGGTTAAAGTAAATAGCAAAGTTTTTATCCATTGTTTTCTGTGAAAGAACTTTTACCAAATACATGAGTGGAACTCCGGCAATCATTCCAAGAGCAAGACGTAGGTCCACAAAAATCATAGCTACAAAAATAATGGTAGGCAGAAGTGTAACTGACATTATTTCAGGAAGACCATGAGCAAGATATACTTCCACTTGTTCTACATCATGTTGAACAATGTTGGTAAGCTCCCCAGTATTATGTTCTTTAAAAAATCCCAAACTCAGTTTTTTCAGATGACCTATAATATCTAACCTAAGTTCTGTTAATTTTTCGTATGCTTTCTCATGGGCAACCTTTGTTGCAAAATAATAAAACACTCCTTTTAATACAAATGAAGTAAAGATTCCTAAGAAAATATATTTCAAATTATCTTCGCTAATATTGTTTGTGATTAAAGAACTAATCAAATATACGAGTAAGATTTGTGGTATCAAATCAAATACTATTTTTAAAGCAAGAAGTGAATTGGATAAGCCGTTTTTCCCAATCACTTTTTTTCTTAATTCTTTTTCCGGCATGAACAACTCTCCTTTCAAAATTGAATAATATTGAATTTTAATTCAGTATTAAGGTTTAAAGTAAGACTTTGCTGATTACGCAAAGTCTATTTTATCCGATCACTATATTTTTTTAAATTACTGTATCAGCAAATCAAAAATTATAGCACAATCTTTTTCCATTTTCTAATCTTAGTTCTAAACGTTCCAAAAGGGGCAACCGTATTAACATGAATAAAATTATAAACTTCCCATGTCGCTGTTTTAGTAGCTTCATCAGCCCATTTTCTCATATGCGGTTGAAATAATTCTTCTTCACTTAGTGTATCAATCATTGTATAGATAGATATAATATTTTCTTTCAATCGTTTCTTTAATTCTTCTATCGATAAATGAGCATAAGTATCGGTAAACCACTGATATAATTCTCCAAGTTGATTCCATTTAAACATATCCGACGGTGTCTTTACTTCAAAACCGTTTTTCTCATCTTTTTCCCATTTCAAAACTAATGTTGTCCATCCGAGTTGATAA
Source organism: Peptoniphilus asaccharolyticus DSM 20463 (assembly GCF_900176115.1). GTDB lineage: Bacteria > Bacillota > Clostridia > Tissierellales > Peptoniphilaceae > Peptoniphilus > Peptoniphilus asaccharolyticus. Next base: position 1,031,632 of record NZ_FWWR01000009.1, read on the forward strand.
GCAAGATTTTCTGCTGGTGTTCTGTCAACTTCAGGGACTCTCTTATCTTTGAGAGATTCAGGAATAATATCAAATTCAGAAATATACTTTTCAAAACTTTTATTTATCTCAGATTTCAGTTCTTCTTTATCTTTATATATCTTCAAAATATCTCCTCCAAAAATTTAAATTTATCGCATTTAAATATCAAATCAACTTACAATGATTCCACTCCCTTGTAATAACACTTTGCAATAAGTTTTAGCATATCTTTTGCCCACTTTTCACTTTGATAATGCCTTGCTATTTCAAGAAGTCCCTCTGTAAAGTTACTGGCTAAAATATGGGCAAGCATTGGATCATATTCCTGTTTCGATTGTCTTTTTAAACTTACTTCAATATGAACCTGCATTTGCGATATGAGTTTTTGTTTTGCTTCTGTATGCTTTGTACCTGAGCTTTTATCCATTAAAATAATTAACTTCTTACGATCTTTTAAAAGTTCATGAATATAATTTTCTCCAACTTCATCAAACCTTTCAGAAGCAGAACCTTTTTCCAAAGATTCTTCCTCATTAAAAGCTGACTCGAAGTTTATATAAACAGAACTTACTACTGCATCAAACAAAACTGCCTTATTTTTGAAATAGGTATAAATTAGTGCCACAGGAATATCTGCTTCTTTTGCAATTTCTGTTAATTTGGCACCTCTATAATCCTTTTTATAAAATACTTTTTCTGCTGCTTCGAGTATTCTATTTCTAACTTCTTCTTTTAATACTTGTGCCATAGCACACCTCTTTCTATTCCAATACTGAATCTATATTTAATAATAAATTAAAATTCAATATTTGTCAAGATAGATTTAAATATTTGTTTTTATATACTTCTTAGTTGTCAAGACATATGTTACACTTTGAGAAATACTCGGATACTATTTCATTAGGACTTTTGAAATTAAGACTGGTCTTAGCTGTGCTGTTATATCTTTGCATATGTTTTCTTACAGCCGTTTTCAGTTCTTTTTCACTTCTAAATATCTTTCTACCATAGAGTATTTTTCCATCTTCTCTATGACTTCGTTCTACTTTTCCATTTTGCCATGGTGAATATGGTCTTGTTCTTTTTATCTTCATTCCCAAATAATCAGCAACTAATTGAAATCTTGTTTTTCTATTGGTCTTTTCTGCATCATTTACGAATTCATATCCATTGTCTACTTGTATTGTATTTATTTTAAATCCCATATTCTTTTCTAATTCAAGCAAATATCTGCTAGTTTCATATGTACTTTTTTCTTTGACTATTTTTAGCACCCTTTTTCTGCTATATTCATCTATTGCAGTTATTTGATAATATCTATCTCCATAGCTTGGAAATCTTACGCATTCTTCCGGCACATATTTGATATCTACCTGTACTTTACTTTATCCCCAGGGTATATACCATCCATTCCTTCATACTTTGTATAGCTTTTACGATGTATTTTCGGCTTTATATAGCCCCTCTTTCGTATTTGTTTACACATACTTCCAAAACTTCTTGTGTATCCTTTTCTCTTGCATCTTACATATACTTCTGCAAGCCCATATATACCATTACGCTTAAGCATACGCCGAATTAAGCCAAGTTCCTCCTCATTATGGGCATTTGGGTTATTGTGCGGTTTTCTTGATTTTAAAGCAAGGCTTCGTACATCTCCATCATATTTTTTTAATTGACGATATACAAACTGTCTATTGGTTTGATATCGTCTGGCTGCACTTGTTACACCATGTTTTAAAGCATATTCACATAAACGCTGGCGAAATCTCATTTCTTCTGTTATACTTTTCATGAGAGATACTCCTTTTGATATTGTTTCTGTCGTTAAAAACTATTATATCAAAGTATCTCTCTTTTTTTATTTATTTCTGTAACATATGTCTTATCACATTACAGATTTAAATATTTGTTTTTATATACTCACTCACCGGTATCCCCACTCTTTTCAAAACCTTTATTTTCTCCTGTTTCTTCTGTTCTCTTCTTGCCTTATATTTATCTTCATACTCTTTCTGTTTTCCACTCGCTTTACGCTTTAGGTAATTTTGATGTAGCTTGTCTTTTCTTTCTTCGATTTTTCTTTCTTCTTCCTCAAGTTTTTGTTTTTTTTCTTCGCTTAACTCCGCCTGTGGTAGTTCGTAATTACCTATGAAATTAAAGTAAATTTCTATCTTTTGCTTTGATGTCTGACTTCCTTTTCTATCTCTTTCATGTACGATAATCTTTTCTACAAACTCATTTATCATTGTAGTTGTAAGTTCATCAAAGTTTTCATAACGACTGATAAGAGATATAAATTTTCTTGCTCTGTCTGTTTCTTTTTCATATCTTGATACCTGCTGCTCTAAATCTTTGATCTCTTTGCTTAAAGTTATCTGCTCTGTTTCATATTGATTGTTTAGTATCTCATATCTGCTATTTGGTATTTTGTTAAGGATCATATCTTCGTAAATTCTGCACATAAGTCGTTCGAGTTCCCTAAGTCTGTTTTGGCTTTCCGTTAATCTTACCTTTTTCTTTTCTATCTCTATTTTTTCTTTTTCTTCCATTTCATTTTGAATGGAACAGATAAAGGCTTCATTATCTTCATCAAGGTATTTTTTAATATCTTTTAGTGTGTCTTGTATTAAATTTAAGACTACTTCCGCTTTTATTCTGTGTGCTGATGGACAAAGCATGCCACAAGGTGTTTTAGTATAGGCACTGCAAGTGTAATAGGGTATATTTTTGTAATTGCTTGTTCTATGAACATACATTTTACTTCCACAATCTGCACAATACATCAGTCCTGTGAGTGGGTGATATTCTCCCCAACCGTCAGGATACCTTTTTACATTTCCTCTTATCCTTTGCACATTGTCAAAGGTTTCTCGATCTATAATTGGCTCGTGTGTATTTTCAAAAATAAGCCAGTTATCCTCGGATACATATTTGCTTTTCTTGTCCTTGAAGTGTTTTCTTGTTTTGAAATTGACTGTATGTCCCAAGTATTCCTGTTTCTTTAAAATGCTTGCTATGGTTGAGCTGCACCAACGATAGGGATGTTCAAAGTTTTTGCTTTGATATAGTCCATAGCCTAATTTCTGTTGATGATAGGCTGGTATATCTACTTTTTCACTCTCCAATATCTTTGCTATTCGATACGGACCATTGCCTTGCATGGTCAGGTTAAATATTCGCCTTACTATCTCTGCTGCTTTTTCATCTACTATCCACTTGTTTTTATCTTTTTCATCTTTGATATAGCCATAAGGCGGTGTACTTGCAGTATGTTTCCCACTTTCGCCTTTTGACCTGAAAGTCGATTGGATTTTTCTTGATGTATCTCTTGCATACCATTCGTTCATGATATTTCTAAAAGGGGTAAAATCATCTTCTCTGTAAAAACTATCTACATTGTCATTGATAGCGATTAGTCTTACGCCCTTTTGTCTTAGTATCTCCATACATTGACCGACTTTGAGATAATCTCTGCCAAGTCTGCTCATATCTTTTACAATGATACAACCAATATTTCCTTGATTGACTCCGTTCATCATTGCCATAAATCCCGGTCTGTCAAACTGCGTTCCACTGATTCCATCATCTGTAAAGTGAATGATGTTTGACAAATTATTTTTGCTTGCGTATTCTTCCAATATTTTTTTCTGATTGATGATAGAGTTACTCTCTCCTTGCAGTTCATCATCACGACTTAATCTCTCATAGAGTGCTGTTATCTTTTCAAAATTCCTCATTTTTACCCCCTTTCTCTTAATTTTTCAATAAAAAAGAATTAAGAAGTACATATTTCACTAAAATAGTGATTAAGTGTTCTCCTTAATTCTATTACTCCAGCAGCCAATTTGTACTTTTTATATTGCTTCACCGCAAAGTGTGTCAGTTCTTTCTTTTCCAATGCTTCAAAGAGTCTATCAATCGGATTCATGTAGGTTTCATCATCTTCTCTTACCTCTGAAGCGTCTATCATATCAAGTAGTGTTGCAAAGTTCTTTTCTTCTCTTGGAGCCTCATACCAGATGTAGCCGATAAGTGCCGTATAGTAGAGTTTCTCAGCTTTCACCCAAAAGTCCTCACCTGCTTTTTCTCCCTCGCCCTTCGTGTTTGCGATAATTGTCTGAACAAGCTTTAGAATATCTTTTTCAGAACGAATATATGCAAAAGGATTGTATTTCATGGATTTTTTGAAGTTTATGGTATTTAGAATTTTAATCTCATAGCCATTATCTTCAAGCATCTTGCCACACTCAAGGACTATTGTTCCTTTTGGGAAGATTTGTCAAGGACATAAACAAAATTTCTTTGACAAATTTATATCTTCTCTGTTTCTCTCTTGATTAGCTTTAGTATTTTATCCTTGTATGTTTCGCCTGTTCCTTGCTTGAAATGTAGGTTTACAGTGTATTTTGTCTTTCCAATATCCATAATTAACTGTTTATTAGGTGGCGCTTTTATTTCTCTTTTTTCTTCTTCCATAAGTCCTCCTTTCCGTTTTTTAGGCGAAGAAAAAACAGTAAACCTTTTTTTGATTTACTGTTCCTGTGTTAGTTATTATTAAATTATTCAATTTACAAAATTGGATTTACCTATTTTCAATCATCAATTCTTTACATTCCCATTCTTTTCCCAAAACATTATATTTTTCTGTTTTATCAAGAATTACATCATCAAAACCAACTGCTTTATAACATAAATATGCTGGTTCATTATTTTCAAAAACGCTTAATGAAACCTTTTTTGCTCCATAGATTTCAAATGCAAACTTTAAACCTAACTGAAGCATTACCTTCCCATATCCTTTGCCACGATGTGAAGGGTCAACAACTATGAAACCAAACCTCAATTCATCAAAGTTTTCTAAAGGTCTTCTCATTGTAAAAAAACCTATTATATTATCATCTTCAATAGCTGTAAAAGCCATTAGATTATTAACAAAATCAAATTTTTCTTTTGTTATTGGATATTCTCCCAAAACACCAGCAGACCATTTGTAAAAAGACATTTCATCTTTACTCCAAGAAAGAATTGTATCTGCATCATTTATATTATAAGGTCTTAATCTCAACATTACTTACCTCCATAACTGCAATTTATTTGTTAACATTAACTAATATTATACCATTTTTACGCCTTTTTTCTATATTGGCTTTATATGCCACTTGACAGTTATCTATAAAGTTAAAATATACTACCTTTCCTCATTTCTATAATAATCTTTTGTTTTCTCTTTTTTCTTTTCGTATTTCTCCTGTTGCTCTTGGTACTTTTTAATCTGTGCAATTACACTTGGCTTTTCTCCTCGCTTGATTGCCTTGTCTATCTCAATGGATAGGTCTATTCCATAATTATCATTGACTATCTTTACTGCATATTTGATATGGTCAATATTTTCGTATTCTTCTTTGATAGCTTGAGAGTGTTTATTTAGCTTAGTAATTTCAACTTCAAGGCTTTTTATTTCTTTTTGCCAATCCTTACTCTTAATCGCTGATGAACCTGTAAACTGTTCAATCATTTTTCTTGCTCTTTTGTATTTGTCTATTTCATCTTTATGGGAATTGTAAAAGCTATCTTTGAATAGAGTTTTATTGTTCCATTCCTCATAAGTTGCTTTGTTGTCCTTGATAATGTCCGCATAAGTAAAACACTTATTTAAGTTTTCTATTCTTTTACTTTTAACCTTAACTTGTTGATTGATGTTCTTATTTTCTGCTTGTAGATTACTTATTTTTTCTTGTAAGTCTGCTATGGTTTGTAGCTTATTATCTCTAAGGTAATAGATTGCTTTTGAAAATCGTCTAAAGTCAGCAGCCATATTTTTGTTGCTTGCATAAGGCTTTAATGCTCTTGCTTTTTCTCCCTGTAAGTCGTGATAAATAGAAATGTATTCATAAAGGTTAAAGAGTTCTGCTTTGTTCTCCAGTTCGTCTTTTTTCTCTTGCTTATATTCATCATACTTTGTTTGAAGTTTTCCAACTAAGGAGTCTATCCAAGAAGTCAGTTTTGATAGTTCTTCTTTTAATTTCTTAAACTCTAAATTAAAGGCTATGATTTTTCGGTTGTGATTTCCTCTTCCTGTGGCTATACCTTTCTTCTCCATCTGGTAGCTTGCTGTGCCTAAATGAACTTGTGGCAGTTCTTCTCTTCCTTGTTCTTCAAAGGTGCGTGGATCTATTCTTTTGTCGATACCATTTTTCTCTAAATATTCATTTGCCTTTTTAGAAAAGTTTTCTCTCCATTCTTTTGCTTTGTCAGGTTCGTTCCAATCGTTTAGATTTACTTTTCTTGATTTATAGTTTCCACTTTTTAGTTTTATCTTTTCTCCGTTTTCATCAAGGATATATTCTTTTCTGCATTTGGGTTTCCATTTTCCATGTTCGTCAATTTCTCTAAGGGTAAGTAAGATATGGGCATGCGGTTGCTCTCCATTATCGCTTGCTAAAGGATTATGGATATTACAGTCTGCTATCATTCCTTTAGAAGTAAAATTTTCTTCTATAAACTCACTGATTAGCTTTATCCTATCTTCTTCATTTAATTCTCTTGGAAGTGTAAAAAGTAAATTTCTTGCAAGTTGTGAGTTTTTACTTTTCTCTATTTTCTCTACACTATTCCATAGGTATTCTCTATCAGAAAACTCTTTTGGGATATGTTCCGGCAGAAATATTTTTGAAAATACAAGGTCTTCTTTTTTAGAATAGTCATGAACTTTTCCATAGTGTTCATCATTCAATTTATCTCTTGCGTTATATGCCGCTTTCGCAATTACGCTTGCTCCTTTTGACCTTGTAACTATATCTACATGGGTATGCAAACTTTTTGCTTCCATTATGGTATGCTCCTTTCTGCTTTAATATTTTTAGAATTAGCAGATAGGTTATCTTACTTTCATCTGCTCATTTGCTTTCTTTCGATATTCTATTTAACTGTTTTCTTATCTCTATATGTCGGAAGTATCTTCGCTCCCTTTTTCAAAGGGCGCAAAGATACACCGACTACATTCGGTGCTTTGCGTTCTTGCAGAAAGCTATACACTCCGCTAAGGAAACAAAAACGCTAAAGCATTTTTATTTGTTCAAGGGGGCTACTCCCCCTTAATCCCTGTGGACTTTGTTTTTTGTAGATTTTTCAAATCAACAAAAAAGCAAAGTGTTAAAATGATTTCACTCTGCTATGCTCTAATTTTCTTATTTAATTTTTCCGATTGCTTATATCTCATCTTCAAATTCTTCCAAGTCCTTTTCAGTTTCTTCATCGTCTATCCCATTGTTTTCATTTTCAGTATTTGAAGTTTCTTCTAAAGATATCCCCTTTTCGCTTAAATGCTTTTCAGTTAGTTCCTTTAATTTTTCTCTATATCTGTTATCTGAAAATACATAGTCTAAAAAGGCATAGATTAAATCATTATCTGTATTTTCTTCTGCACCTGTTATTTGTCTTTCAAACTTTTCAAATACTCCACCTTTTTCTACTTTTCTTTTTGTATCTGCCTTTCTTTTAAGATGAGATTTCTTCTGTCTTAATTGCTTGATTTTGTTTTCTGCCTGTTCTTTTTTCTTAGTTTCTTTTTCTAATTGGCTGATTACATTATCTAATTCTTTCATGGTAATTCCCTCCGTTTTAATATTTTTATATTGAAAAAGGCTAAATACCTTTTTATAGGTAAATAGCCTTTCTCTTTCTACTCTTAAATTTTATCTTTTAATATCTCTCTTAGTTTTTATAAAATCTTATCCCTCCTTTTTCCAATTGCTTGATAGCTTACTTTTTCTTTTTTACCGATTGACCTTAGACTTTCTTCTCTGTAGAAGATGGCTTCCATTAACTCTTGTTCTTCTTTTGTTAGAGTATTTAATGCTCTATGAAGTTCTTCAATTTGCATTTTTACTTCTACAATTTTTTCTAAGTCTATTTTTTCATCTATAATGTTATCTACAAAATGTCCGTCGTGATCCAATGCTGAAAATGATATAACATTATGCTTCCAATCTTTTCTTTGGAGATACTTTTCATGCTCTGTTATCTTCCAGTAGGCTTTATATACTTCTTCGCTTACGGGTACGGATTTTCCTTTTACATAAAGGTAATATTCTTTAGCCACTTAGTTATCCTCCTTTTCCTGCTCTCTGTTTTGTTTTTTGAGAATAAAAAAGGAGGACTTCTACAATTTGGCGTAAAAAGTCCTCCGAAAATAACAATTAAATTAACTCTTATTGTTATTAGATTATTTAATTGTTCAAGAAAATATTCATATAAAAATGAACCAAAAAGGCATTATAAACCATAATCTATTTACAAAATATGAATATACGCTCATTCACATTACCTCCTTAGCTATTTCTACACTTAGATGCCTCCTTATTTTTTAATCAGCAGATGTAATTCCTAATTACAAATTGTTTTTTATTGCTAATCTCAATTTTTTATGAATACTAATAGCAAAAGGAATTGTGATGATTGTTGTTATTAAATCTGAAATTGTTTGAGCATATATAACACCATTTAATCCCATAAATTTAGGCAACAATAAAATGATAGGGATAAGCACAATCCCTTGTCGCAATGAATTTAGAAATACTCCCCCTAATGCCTTTCCTGTAGACAAATACAAGGTAGAGTAAGTAAACTGAAATCCAAATGTTATAAACATAATTACAGCTGCTCGTAATGCCGGTACTGCTATATTTAATACATTTTCATCAGTCCCAAATATAGATAATATACTTGGTGCAAATATATAAACTATCACAGTCCACGCTACACAAAATACATTTGTCCATTTAATACTTGCCTTTATAGCTTCTCTCACTCTTTCATAATTCTTAGCTCCGTAATTAAATCCAGCTAATGGTTGCAATCCTTTCATATATCCAAATACAACATTTGTTCCTAATGTTACAATTCTAAGAACAATACCCATTGCAGCTATTGCTTCTTCTCCATAAAAGGACGCTGCATAAGATATTTTGCTGATAGATATTGTTTGTAGAATTTGAAGTATTAACATGGAGATACCTATCTTTAATATCTCCTTATAAATTGCAACTGTTGGTTTAAAGTTAGGTAACTTTATCTCAATTAAATTTTTATCTCCTACAAAGTAAATGAGATACATTAGACTGGTTATCACTCTGGCTATGAGTGTCGCAATAGCTGCACCTCTCACTCCTAAATTAAGTCCGAATATGAATATCGGATCTAAAATCATATTTGATATAGAGCCTACAATCATAGCCTTTAAGGAAATTTTAGCAGCTCCTTGTGCAACGGCTAAATTCCCAAGTGTTACATTTATCGTTCCCAAAATACCGCCTACTATGAATATTCCTGTATACGACTTAGAAATTTCAATAATAGAGGGGATGGCTCCCATAAATTTCAAAACACCATCTAAATAGCAAAACAATAAAATAGCTATAATTATCCCTAAAATTGCACTTGATATTAGAGCAACTGTTGCTACAATACTTGCTTCTTTTTTATTGTTTCCTCCAAGTAGCCTTGATATATAAGAGCCTGCCCCTGCACCAAATGTTAATCCTATCCCTAAAAAGATAAGTTGAATTGGAAATGCAACTGAAACGGCAGCTACTGCCTCTTTCCCAAGTCCAGACACAAAATAGGTATCCACAACATTGTATAAAGCAGCTACCAACAAACTGATAACCATAGGCATACCTAACTTAAAAAGTGCCTTATCAATATTTTCTTCTTTCAAAATTTTTATTCTACTTTCGTTCATTTAAAATTTCTCCACTTCTCAATATTTTATTTTCTGTATTTATGCAACAAAAAAGGCATAAATACAAAATAGTATCTGCCTTTTGCTTAATAATTTATAAAACAAAAGGCTACAGACAAAACATTGCCCATAGCCTTTTACATTTTATTTGTATATCGAGAAATGCACACAAAAATAAAGCCAACTAAATGACCTAATTTTTTGTATTTCCCGATGAAATCTTAAATGTAATCTATTTGCTATACTCTGTACAATGTTTCATCGGTTTCATTTGTACAGAGTTAAGTTTGTTCTTAGGATGGTTTCTTAAATAAATTCTCATAACAATTCCCTTTCCATATATTATAATATTTTATCATATTCTTCAAAAATCGTCAAAAAACCATCATTACATACTACCAATTTTCGTCTTTTCTTTTACCTCTTCCAATTATATATAATTGTATTCGTGTTTCTTTTTTCGTTGCCCATCTATTTCATCAAATTCTTCCTGTATAAGTTATTTAGATTCTTCTTGTGACACTTCAAACTTACCTATAAAATTAAAGTACACATCAACTTGTTGTTTTCTGTCTTTCTCTTTTCTTCCCCCTGTGGCTTCATGGACTACAACTTTTTCTATATACTCATTTATCATTGGTACTGTCAGTTCCTCAATATCTGTATATTTCTCTATCATTTTAAGGAATTTATCTGTGTCAATTTTTCTCTGATGATAGCTTTCTATTTCTTGCTCAAAATACTGTATTTGTTTTTCTAAATCTTGTTGCTCAGTATCATAAACATTAAATAATCTATCAAAGTGTTTTATAGGAATTTTCCCAAGTGCATGGTCTTCATACAGTTTTGTAATAAGGGTTGTTAGTTCTGCATTTCTTGACGATAGCTTTTCTAACTTCTCTTTATCTCCTTGATACTTTTCTTCTCTTTTTTCATCGGATAACTCGTTCATCACTTTTAGAAATTCTTGCTTTTCTTCTTTTGCAAAGTCGGTGATTTCTTTGATTGATTTTAATAGAATTTCATTCACTGTTTTTAGTTTGATATAGTGAATACTGCAAGTTCCTTTTCTGTGTCTGTAATGTTGACATACAAAGCAATAATCACAATCATATTTCTTTGCTTTGTGTTCTGCCGGCTCTCTGTAACTTAATTTACCGCCACAATCTGCACATATTAATAGTCCTGTAAGTGGATTTGATGTTTTGCCATACTTAGGACTTCTTCTCACTGTTTTTCTTAGCCTTTGGGCGTTTTTCCATGTTTCTTCATCAATGATGGCTTCATGAGTGTTCTTAAAGATAATGAGTTCATCTTCTCTTGCTTTTCTTCTTTTCTTGGTTTTGTAATCAACACATATTGTTTTACCAAGAACAGTGTGTCCCATGTATTCTCTTTTTTCTAAGATATAGCCTATTGTGGTCGGTGTCCAAAAATATGGGTCGTCTATTCCTCTTTTCTTGGAACTGTGGTTATTTTCAGGATAGTGTATTTCTGCATAGGCAGACGGTATAAGGACTTTATCTTTGGTTAGTATCTCTGCTATCTGTGTTACTCCAAATCCCTCTATAACAAGCCTGTAAATGCGTTTTACGACCTTTGCACTCTCTTTATCGACAAGTAGCTCCTGTTTGTCCTTAGGGTTTCTATAATAGCCGTATGGAACGCTTGGTGATACTCTTTTGCCTTCTTCCATTCTTGCTCTAAAGATGGATTGTATTTTTCTTGAGGTATCTCTTGCATACCATTCGTTCATAATGTTTAGAAATGGTGTAAAGTCGCTTTCTGCTTGTTTTTCACTGTCTATTCCGTTGTTGATAGCAATAAATCTTACTCCCTTTTCTTTGAAAAGTATTTCGGTGTAAAAGCCTACTTTGAGGTAATCTCTGCCAAACCTACTCATATCTTTTACTATCACAGTAGATACTTTGTTTTCTTCTACTGCTTTTATCATCTTTTGAAATCCCTCTCTATCAAAGGTTGTTCCGCTTACTCCATCATCGGTATAGTGATAGATATTTACAAAGCCGTTTCTTTTAGCATAACTTTCAAGTAGCTGCTTCTGATTGGTGATGGAATTGCTTTCTCCTTGCATTTCATCATCACGACTTAAACGCTCATAAAGGGCTGTTTGTCCTGTTCTTTTCATATTTGACATGAGAATTACCTCCTTTCCAAGTTTTTATTATTTTCTCTGTCCCTAAGAGGTTAATCCTTTAGGATCGGTCACGCAATATGACGAGTGCATTTGCATTAAGTTCGGTTTTACATAAAATCTTGTCTTTCCGGAGCCTGAACCACCTATAACCAAAACATTTTTATTTCTTGCGTACTTTGGATTAGCTGGTCTGCCGTTCATAGTTAATCGTTCAGTTTGTGTAAGCAAGATATTGTTCTGGAACTTTTCATCCATATACGGTTCTATATCTTTTCTCGTTCCCCATCTTGCTGAACCATACTCTTTTCCCTGTCTGAACTTTTTTGCGTTTTTACCTTTGGTATAGACAACAAACTTAATTAAAGCAGCTACTCCAACGCCCATTAAAATATCCGTTGGATGAATACTCGGAATAAATCTCATGGTATTAAGCTCTAATATTCCTTGGAAGATTTTGTCTATCACATCGCCACCAGTATAGGCTCGTACATGATGAGAAAAGATATTGCCAACATAGAAAAATGCAAGGTAGGGAATGTTCTGCTTTAGCAACTTTGCCTTATCTTGCACTTTAAATAAGCCTTTGATGTCTTTTAGTATTTTATCTATCATAGGCTCTGCTCCTTTTGTTTATTCTTGACTTTATCTTTAGAAAGAGAGTTCTTTGCCATCTCCTTGAACTTCTCAATATTCTTGTGGATAGATTCTTTTCTTTCCGTTTTCTTTTCTGATTCCGAAAGAGCGTGTTTAAAGGCTTTATCCATGACTTTCATGTCTTTTGCCTGAAAGAATACGGAGTATTTACCGCTTTCTTTATCTTTCATCACCGAAAACTTGACTCCGTATCTGTTCAGTTCCTTTTTTAACTCTTTCAGCTCAGCTTCTTCTACCGGAATTTCTTCAAGCTGTCCCTTTTTAACCATATCTTTTAGCTTTACTTCATTTCCGTTAGCATTAACCAGCTTTTCCAGTCCTCCAAGTTTTTCAGCCTCTTTCATCAGTTTCTTTAATAAGTTCAGAATTAGCTTTCCTGTTACTTTAGCAGCTTTCACTTCCATGTTAAGCGTTTTTCTTGCGATTTCTTCATTGATCAAGTTCTCTCACCTCCAGTCAGTAATCTTTCTTTATTTCTCTTTAATTTTTCTTCCTGAATAACTTTCCTGTAATCTTCTCCAAGTACCATCACAGGAATACACATCTCAATAATTCTTGAGTAAATTCTTTGGTATTCCACACTCTCCGTACAGTTTTCAATTTGGCTGTATGAAAGATTTGTGGTAAAGATTGTTGGCTTATGCTTTAAGTACCTGTTATTCACAATGTTATATACCTGCTCTTTGGCATAGCTTGTATCTCTTTCAATTCCTAAATCATCTAAGATGAGAACGGAAGTGTTTACAAGGGATTCGATATATGCGTTTTTATCAAGGTCAAATCCGCCTTTTTGCAGTTCGTTGATTATCTGTGCAAAGTTTCTAATCTTAACGCTTATCTGATACTGTTCAATCAGTGCATTGGCAATAGAGCAGGCAAGATAGGTCTTTCCGCTTCCAACTGTTCCATAGAACAGAAGTCCGATATTTTCCTTTTTCATCAATTCATAATCTTTTACAAAATTCTTTGCGATGATAAGGCTCTGATTTTCTTTTCCCTGATAGTTTTCAAAGGTATATAACCACTGAATCATGGATGTGAAGCAGATACTTTTTAATCTCTCGATTTCAAGCTGCTTTTGTCTTTCTTTTTCTTTTGCTTCTCTATCTCTATCGCATTTACAAGCTGTCTTAAATATCATCTGCTTTCCGAAAAATTCTAATGCTTTTCCATCTTTTCTTTCATGGCACACTTTACAGTAGGCGTGTCCGTCTTTGATGTATTCTTTTTCATGATTGAAGCTGTATTCCACATCTTCTATCATCACTTTTTCTAATTCTTTAATCATAAATGTACTCCCTTGTTATATTCCTCCCATGTAGGGATATTGGTTTTTTTCTTACTTCCCTGATCTTTATAAAACCAAGAAAGGATTGTTGCTTTATGGTCTCTATATGTTTTTCCGGTACTTTGAAGATAGGTTGATAATCTCTCAATGTAGTTATCAAGCTCTCCTGCCATTTTTATTTGTAATTCACCTATATCTTCGTCCTTTAAAAAGACATTTTGAAATGTTCCAAGTCCGTTTTCCCCAAAACTATATTCTCTCTTACTATACTTACTCTTATTATTCTCTATATAGTTAGAGTCAACATTTTGAACTTCCTGAAGTTCATTTTCTTTACTTCTGAGGTTAAAATCTTTTACTTCTGAAGTTAAGTTTTTTGATTTCTGAAAGTCATTTTCTTTTACCGCTATTATGCTCATAAAGTCTTTTACATAAATGACATTCGGCTTACCAAGTCCAAGCCTTACTCTTTCAATCAGTCCTATTCCTTTTTTGCTGTCTAACTCGTCTAATGTTTTTATGGCAGTAGGCTTTGAGATATTTCTTCTTCTCATAATTTCTTCAACAGTAAAATAGATAAAAACTCTGCCTTCCTTGTCCACCCAGTTATTCTTAAATGACATTCCTGTGCGTTTCAAAAGCATGGAGTATAGGATAATGGCTTCAGCAGACAGTCCCTTAAATTCTTCTCCGTCTACCAATATTTCAGGCACTTTTAGAAAGTTAAATCTTTCCGCTTCTCTGTTATAGAAATAGTCAAAGTTCATGCAGGATCACCTCCTCTCTTAAAAATTTGCAAAGAAAAAGACGATAGTTTTTTCTCTATCGCCTTTGGTAACCATTTTTATGAAATTTTTTAGGTTGATTTTATTGCTTCATTGATACCTTGTAAAAAAGCTATAACAGTTGCTCCAACCATCGGTATTCCGTATGGACTTAACAAGAAACCTAATATCAATGCTTCTATTCCGATGGTAACTTCTTTTTGCAGAAAAGAGGCAATTGCTCCAAATATGCAAAACATCATCAGCAAATATAGTAGGGCTGTTCCAATACCAAGTAGAAATGTCAGAAATGCTGTGAGGATACTTAATGCCAAGCTAATTGGAAACAAAATTATTTTTATTATCCATCTCATCATTTAGTAGTCCTCACTTTCTAAAGCATTCTTTGTATCTCCACACACCATATCAATGCAAACATTCACATCAATATAATTTTTTAAGACTTTTTTTCGTCCTCCCTCTCCGTCTTCTACAAATACATAATGCTTGTAAAACTGCTTAAAATGCAGTATTTTCACGATTTCACTCTTTGTATCAACGCTATGCACTCTACATGGGAAGTTTTAGGGAATTGGTCAAGTGCTTTCATGGCTATTATCTCATATCCTCTTTCAACAAATCTTTTTAAATCTCTTGCGTGTGTTACAGGGTTACAAGATATATATAAAAATTTCTTCGGAGAAAAATCTATAATATCGTCTATTGCCTTTGGATTTATTCCCTCTCTTGGCGGATCAAGAACTATCACATCCGGAATGTATTCAAGACCTTTAACTGCATTCATAACGTCATCTGCAATAAATTTGATATTTTCCAATCCGTTTAACTTTACATTTTCTATTGCCGCCTCAACTGCCTCTTCGACTATTTCTATTCCCAAAGCTTCTTTTGCTCCCTGCCCCATTATTTGAGTTATGGTTCCAGTTCCACAGTACAAATCAAGAAGAATTTGGTCGTCTATATTTCCAAGCATTTCTTTTGCCATGCTGTATAGTACTTCTGCTGATTTTGTGTTCGTTTGGAAGAAGGAGTATAGGCTCACTTTGAATTTAAGTCCTAAAACTTCTTCGTTTAAATAATCTCTTCCATAATATACTTCCACCACTTCCGGTACTATTGCATCTGATAAAGCATCGTTTTTTGTATGAATTATACCTACGATATTTCCATCTAATTCTAATTTCAGTAGCTCTTCAAAATATGGCACATAGTCAAATTCTTCACTAGTTGTAACCAAGTTTACCAATATCTCTCCAAGACTTGATTTTCTTATAAGAAGATGTCTTAAGTTTCCTGTGTGTCTCATCTTGTGATACGGCTTCAATAATCCATCAAAATAATCTCTTGTAAAAGCTCTTATTGTATTGAAGTCTCTGCTGACTATGTTGCAGTCTGTGGTATTTACAACTTCATAAAATCTATTCTTCATATGAAGTCCTAGCGCAAGTGGGCCATCTTTGTATTCATCGGAAAATGTGTATTCCATTTTATTTCTATACTCTCTGTACACTGGTGATGGAACCATCTCTATATCAAAATCAAACCCTTCATCTCTATATAATTTATTTAGTAGTTCTCTTTTGTATTCAATTTCATTTTCATAGGAAAATCTTTGGTATGTACATCCTCCGCACACTTCAAGATGCTCACAATTATGTTCTGTTTCAAGTGGTGATGGCTCTATTACATTTATAAGTTTTCCTTTTCTATGACCAGCTTTAGTAATTTCTACAACTTGTCCTTTAATTCCGCCCTTTATTTTAAGTTCAAAGTCTTCTCCGCAAACCACTGACTTGTTTGGGAACTTTGATTCTGTTATCTTTCCTGTAAGTATTTTTTTCATATTCACTCCTCATTTGAATTATACCATAGAAGATTGTTTCTTAGGTTTATGATAGAATGATTATAACTTATATTATTTTTAACGGAGGACTTTATGAAAAAATATATGTTTCTATTTATCATAGTTTTGAGTTTCGGGTTGATATATTGGTTTGGAATAAGAACTGTTGGCAAGGGAACTCTCCCTGTGATAACTTACCACGGAATAAGCGACCAAGACCCCGACCATAGCGAATATATAATTTCAAACGAAAAATTTGAAGAGACTATAAAGGCTTTAAAAGATGCTGATTTCACTTTCCTAACTCTATACGATTTAGATAAACTTATCAGCGGAGAAATGGAGCTTCCTAAAAATCCTGTTTTTATAACTTTTGACGATGGCTATAGGAATAACTATGAAAATGCATATCCTATTTTAAAAAAATATGGTGCTAAGGCATCTTTATTTATGGTTGGCTCTCAACTTGAAAGACCTAATTTCTTAACTCGCTCTCAAATAATTGAGATGGCTGAGTCTGGAGTGTTTGCATTTGGTAGCCACACTTATAGTTTGGATGGTACATTTTTAGATGGTGCGAATAAGGGCAAAACTTTCTTGTCTTCAAAGCTCGAAGGAGAAACTGACGAAGAATTCTACACCAAAATAAAAAATGATTTAGTTTGGAATAATGATGTTGTCTACAATATGTCTTCAACTTTCCCAAATGCAATAGCTTATCCAGGAGCAATGGTCAATGATATTGCAAAGCAAGCTGTTATGGATGCAGGACTAAAATATGGCTTTATTGGCGCAAACAAAACTGCAACAAAACTAAAAGACCTTGACCCTAACAATCCTGAAAGTTTACTTGAAATACACAGATTCCACATCAACCCATCTACGAGTGTGAAAAATTTAGTTAGATTTTTACAATCAAACAACTAACCCCTCATCAAATGTAGAGGAGAATAAAAATTGAATTTTATTATATTTCTTTTTATCTTATCTTTAATTTATATTCTATATGATAATGGGTTTGCGTCGTTTTCTTGTAAATCAGCTCTAATGTTTTATGAAAAATTTGGAAACTCAAATAATAACCATTATGCAAGTTTTAAGTATTGTAGTGGTTATACAAGAAATGTTTTTAAATTCGAACAGAGTAGGATTTATACTTTCAATTTAGAAACTGAACTTTCAAAAGGTGAGTTATATGTTGAAGTTATGGATTGCAGCAAAAATATTTTATTTACATTGAAGGAATCTTCTCCCACTAAAGATTATCCAGTGGAATCCCACACAAAATATTTTTTTAAAGTTCATTTTAAAAAAGCTTCAGGAAAGTACACTCTCTCTTGGAGTTAATTAAAAACTCCCCGGCTAACACCGAGGAGTTCCTTTAATTCTTAACTTTTTCTAACATATCTTCTGTTGGATCTATTACGTTAAGCTTGGTAACCTTTTTTATTTCGCTTGTCCATTTTGAAAAATGAGTACAGCCTATCAATAAGCTGTCTATTTTGTACTCCGCCTGTATTCCCTCTAAGTAGTTCACAAATCCTCTTATGTTTAGCACATCCAAAGCATCTTCAGAACCTTCTTCTACTTTTCTAACAAATGGCATATTCCCCATACAAATCGAAGAGTTTATATTATTATTTTCAGCCACAAGCTTGTCGAGAGAATACGCTGAGAATCCATTCGCTGCTATAATCGCCAAGTTATGCACTCTATCCAAATTTTTATAGGTTTCAAGTGGAGTTATGATTTCAATTCCAACTCGCTCTCCTATCTCTTTATAATCAACCGAAAGACTTAGAGAGTTGCAGTAGACAAATATCTTTTCCGCTCCCAAACTCTTAGCTTCTCTTGTATTTTTCTCAAACAATTCATTTAATTCTTGCTTTGAAAAATATTGCATCTTAGTCTGTTCTTCTGGAGTATTTGAGAAAGGATATTCCATAGTATCAATATCAAACTTTCTAAGTAAAGCTACACCTTGTTTTGTATCTCCTATTGTTCCTGCAAAAACAGCTACTCTCATAACACTCCTCCTATATTATTTAGGCTCCCATTTTTGAAAATCCCATGGATTTCTCTTTATAAATCCATCTGCAAATGGTATGAACATGGACACTATTACAAAGAATGCAAGTGCAAATTGGTACCATAGTAGTGGCATTATTTCAAATGGAGATACTTGTCCTTCTGTGAACTTAACCGCCATCAAAACTTGTGCCCCGTAAGGTATCAACCCTTGCATAATTGCTCCAAATGTATCCATCAATGCAGCAGATCTTCTTGGATCTACCTCATATTCTTCAACTATGTTTCTAACTATCGGACCATCTATTATCATAGCGACCGTGTTGTTAGCTGTTGCCATGTCTGTAAGAGATGTTATAAGTCCGATTCCGATTTCAGCTGAACGTCTGCTCTTTATAAATCTCTTAATTGTATTTAAAAGCCAATCCAATCCTCCGCCGTATCCTACAAGACCAGCTAAACCTCCAGTCAACATTGATAGGATAAATATTTCAAACATCCCAACGAATCCATCATAGATTAAATTAGAATATTCCAAAAATCCAAAGGCGCCTGTAGCTATTCCTATAGCACCAGATAGCATAGTCCCCAAAACTAAAACTACAAACACATTCACTCCCACAACAGAAGCCACCAACACAAATATATAAGGTAACACTTTTATAAAATCAAATTCATAAACTTCTTTTATTGGAGCCACTTCCGGTCTTCCAAATATGATTAATAAAATTATAGTTACAATCATAGCCGGCACTGCCATTGCAATATTAGCTCTGAACTTATCTTTCATCTCTACACCCTGCGTTCTAGTTGCGGCTATAGTCGTGTCTGAAATTACAGATAAATTATCTCCAAACATCGCTCCACCTATCAGTGTCGCTATTATAAGTGGCATTGATATAGTAGTTTTTTCAGCAAATCCAACCGCTATAGGTCCAAGTGCAACTATAGTTCCAACTGATGTACCTGTTGAGATTGAAATAAAGCAAGCTATTACAAATAGCCCTACTGTAATTAACCCTGGTGGAATAATTGAAAGCCCTAAATTTACTGTTGCATCAACCCCGCCCATTTGCTTTGAAACAGTTGAGAACGCACCAGCTAATATATAGATGATACACATTATGATTATGTTTTCGTCTCCACAACCTTTAATGAATACATCGAACTTTTCAGTTACATTTCCCTTTATCATAAAAAAAGCTGCTATTATACCAATAATTACAGCAATCGGAGCTTTGAATTGATAAAATCCCATTGATTCTCCGCTAAAAACTAAACTTGAGCCTATCGCAAGGTATGATACTATAAACAATATAAATGGCACTAAGGCGATAAAACTCGGTTTCCTCTCTTGCATACTTCCTCCTAATAAGTTTTTTGATTTGATTTTACATTGATTGTTATACACTAAAACTTGCATTAAAATTTATTGCGCAGTTGTTTTAACAATAGTATAGTTTTATATAAGCTTTAACTATACTAACAGAATACTTGTATTTTAAAAAGTGTTTCAATATAAATAGCAATTTAAACCGTATACAATATTATACTACAAATTGCCTATATTAATATTCTTTAAAATTTTTTGAGGTGATTTTTTGGAAGATTTAAGACTTACTATAAATAAAATGATTAAAAACTTTGATGAAGAGGATTTAAACTTGGTCTATTCACTTGTTAAAAGACTTGATGAATCTTATGAATATGAAACAGAAGTGCCCGTGGCACCAAAAATCGAACAGAAACCTGATTTTAAAAATCCTGCTCCTGTCTCTGAAAAAAATATGAAATATTCTACAAATGATATTCCTCATAAAGAGTTAGATTTTTCATCTAATGAACTCTTAGATGATTATGGAATATCTGAAAATGAAGAATTGTTAGAACGTCTTATGATGTGGAAAAGAGATTAACTAATCTCTCAATTTATACTTCAATCTAACACAGGTTAACTTAGTATATAAATAAGTTGTATTTTAGAGAGGATGATTAGTTTGAAAAAGAATACTTATTCTTTCAAATCAGTAATTTTATTTCTGTGCACAATATTTATTCTTTATCTTTTTATTGATGGGGTACACTTTTATCCAATAAAAAATATTGAAGAAAATAACTCAAAACTTATTTATCAAAATAATTTTAATTCATACGAAAGTAAATTAACTAATCAATCTGGGAACACAATTATTTATGTTTTTAATAAAGACAATAAAGTGCTATTTTTAGCCTACTTAAAAAGTAATATCTTTAATAGTTATAAATTAAACTCTCAATTTATAACTACAGATAATCCCTCAATTGATACTGTTGTTGAGGAACAATTTTTTCATAAATTAGTTCATATATCTCACGAAGAAATTTCAATTGTAAATGCTGGTCCATCTAATACTTTAGAAGTATTATTTTATATTCTTTTATTTAAGTTATTACTTTTCATAATAAAGAAATTTCTATTTTAATCTAAGTTATATAACTCATATCTCTCTATTATAGAGATTATTTTTTCTGCATATCTTGGGTCAGTTGCATATCCAGAACTCTGCAGTGCATTACAGGCTTCTTGATAGCTTCTGGCCTTTTTTACACTTTTATATCTTTTCGCACCTGTTATAAGGCGTGCGTAGTCTTCAAAGCTCTCGCTCTTTGTCTTGTAACTTCTAAATGACGCACTAAGTGTCTTTGCCTGTCCCTCAATATACTCCGTTGTATTATAGTCTACATAATTTTTACTACTTCCTCTTTTAATTCCAAAATAGTTGTTATTTACATTTGAAAGTTCACTATTTCCAAAGTTAGATTCAAGCGCTGATTGAGCAAGCACCACCGATGGAAACAATCCAAAATTATTAGCGGTTTGCACAGCAAGGTAAGTCGTATTGTCTAAATACTCTCTTTTTCTGTCTACAACTTCTCTTTCGTTTTCTTTTGAAATTACCATAAACATTATAAGTATAAATAAAAACCCGCTAAAAAAGAAAAATCCCAAACTTCTCTTCTTACGTCTTTTTGCCATACTCCCTCCTCATTTGTGATGAAGCTATTTTAAGTTCATCTCTATATTTTTGAACTGTCCTTCTCTTTATATTTATCTCTTCTCTTTCAAGAATAGAAACTATCTTATTATCAGATAAGGGCTTTGATTTGTCTTCTTGAGATATTATTTCTTTGATTCTCTTCTTTATATAGTCTCTTGATACCTCGTTGCCAGCTGTAGAGCCAACAAACAAATCATTTAGTGCTACAACGCCCTTGTTGTACTCCAAACACTTTCCACTAACCGCCCTTGATACTGTTGAAATAGAGATTCCAATTTCCTCTGCAACGTCTTTTTGCCTTAGAGGTCTAAGCGGCGAATTATATATAAAATAATCTTTTTGGTATTCCACTATAAATTTCACAATTTCGTTTAAAGTAGTGTTTCTTTTCCCAACTGCTTTTTTAATCAAGAGAGTTCTGTTGAGTTTACTATTCAAATATTCCCTAGTCTGTTCATCTATATCCTTTGAGAGCATACTCAAATAGGCTTGATTTAGATAAATATTATTTACCAAATCCATTTGTAAGTGGATTTCTCTATTCTCTATTTCCAAGAATACATCCGCAAATACATACTCCACCTTTTTACTTGCTTGATATGATTGCCCCGGCTTTGGATTTAATTTTCTTATTCTATTGACTAACTGTTTCACTTCTTCAGTTGAAACCCCAAGCTCTTCAGCCATCATAGAAAGTTTATTTTTAGCAATCTCCTCTAGATAATTTTCTATTATCTTCTTTAGCAATGTGTCTTCTTCTCTCGTCTGACTTAAAAGACACTCTACTAAGTTTCTTGCTCCTACACCTTTTGGTTCAAATTTCAACAAAGTGCTATGTGCTGTCTTGACCTTTTCTATATTTTGAGCTAACTTTTTAGAAACCTCTTCCAAACTCATAGTCAAATATCCAGACTCATTTAGGTTTAAAATTAAATAGTGAATTATTTTTTCTATATCTCTTTCTAATTCAAGCTCTCTTAACTGTTCAGTCAAATGCTCTGTAAGGTCTTTTGACTTCACTAAATCCTCTACAAAATTATTTGAGCTTTTAATTCCTCCGCTTGCTTTTAGATGACTTAGATATCTTTCATCTTCAAGCCTTGATTTGAAATCCAACATTACATTCTCTTGGCTCTCTTCTTTTAAAAATTCCTCCAGTTCATACGAATTCATAGAAAGCACTTCAAGCGATTGGATCAGTCCTGTAAAAATATTTAGTTTTTGTTGTAACTTCAAATCTAAATTTAACATCTTATCACCAATCAAATTATATCATAGCCATATTTCTAAACTTCTAAGATATTCTTATCTTTTGTTTAAGTTTAGCTATTTGACTTTTTCCAATATTTACATTAAAATTATCACATTATATAAATTGTGCACACATAGCTCAGTAGGATAGAGCGACGCTCTCCTAAAGCGTAGGTCGGAGGTTCGACTCCTCTTGTGTGCACCAAGCAAAGGTGTTGAACTAATTAGTTCGCACCTTTTTTGTTTATATTTGTTAATTTATACCATCTCTGCTCCAATTTGTTGAAATAGATTTTTCCTACTAGTATGATCCAATTATTGATAAATATTTCACTTGAGGTTTAAATGTAATTTTAAACAAACTAAAAACTATTGAAGTGTTTAGCATACATTTCACCCCACAGTTTTAATTTACAATCTATCATAAAAATTATAGGGCGTTACCGCCCTATTTTATATTCTTATTAAATTTATTTTTTGTATAACATCTCTCTGTGCTCTATCCCATCTTCCAAATAGATTTCAGATACTGTTTCAAACCCAGCTGAACTATAGTAGTTTAGCAAATATGCTTGTGCTGATATTCTTATTTCAGTTTCTCCGAACAGATTTCCTGTTTCTTCTATTGCTCTTTTTAGTATCTCCTGCGCTAAACCTGTGCCTCTATATTCTTTTTTGACTACAACTCTGCCTATGGACGGTTCTTCATAAGACACTCCCTTTGGTAGTAATCTTGCATTCGCTATAACTTCATCCCCATCTTTCGCAAATAGATGGTAAGATACTAAATCTTTCCCGTCTACATCTTGGTAGGCACACTCTTGTTCAAGCACAAAAACCTCTGAACGAAGTCTAAGAATTTCATACACTTCCCTTCCTGTCAAATCATCAAATTTTTTTAATTCCCACTGCATACATTCACCTAGTCTCTATAAACTATTTTCCCGTCACAAATTGTATATTTAATTTTTCCAAACAACTTCTCCCCTACATAAGGCGAGTTACTTGATTTTGAATTGAATTTATCCACTGTAAATTCTTCTTCTGTATCCACGATTACCAAATCTGCAACTGCTCCTACCTCTACTGAACCTCTTTCCAACTTATATAGGTCAGATGGATTTATGGTCATCTTTCTAATAAGTTCCATCAAACTCAACTTTCCAGTCTTAACCAAGTTCGTAAAGCCCAATCCAAAAGCTGTTTCAAGACCTATTATCCCACTTGGCGCCTTAGTAAACTCTACAGATTTTTCAGCTTCTGTATGAGGTGCGTGGTCTGTTGCGATTATATCTATCGTTCCATCCCTTAGACCTTCGATTATCGCATCTCTATCCGCTTCAGTTCTAAGAGGCGGATTCATCTTTGCAAGAGTTCCTTTTTCTCTAACCAAATCTTCTGTGCTTGTAAAATGGTGCGGAGTTGCCTCTGCAAATATATTCGCTCCTCTTGATTTAAAATATCTAACTAATTCAACTGCTCCTGCAGATGAGATGTGTTGTATGTTTACTTTACAACCTGTTTCAAGCGCAAACACACCCTCTCTTGCCACCATTACATCCTCTGAATAATAAGGTGCTCCAAAAAGTCCCATCTCATCTGAAACTTTTCCATGGTTTATACCATTTTCAATATTTAATTTTGGATCTTCTTCATGGAATGATATTGGCACATCTAACTCTTTTGCCATTCTCATAGCTTCAAGTATCATGGCGTTATTTGTGTTTGGAATTCCATCGTCTGTAAAGCCAACTGCTCCATTTTCTATCATAGCTTTCATATCTACAAGGTCATTGCCATTAAAGTTTTTAGTTAGCGCCGATATAGTAAGCACATTTATATCTTCCGCCTTTGCCCTCGCATTAAAATCAGCTACAGTCTCCACGTTGTCCATAATAGGTTTTGTGTTTGCCATACATACCACTGTAGTATATCCTCCTGCAGCAGCGGCTTTCACTCCTGTGTGCAAATCTTCTTTATGCGTAAAGCCAGGGTCTCTGAAATGAACGTGGATATCTATGAGTCCCGGAGCTAAAACTAAATCAGTTCCGTCTATGTCTGCATTACCCTCTAAGCTACCTATTTTTTTTATTTTATTATCTTCTATCAATACATCTGTAATTTCATCCCTACAGTTTTTAGGGTCAATAAGCCTTATATTTTTAATTAACATTTTATTTTTCACCTCTATACAATAAAACTATTCTAATAAATTATTTTCTTTTTTTATTTTGACACAACTGCATCAAATTTGTAAGCTATACCACAATATAATTAATGGCATAAAAAAACTCCCATTAAAGGGAGTTTAATTTTACATATAAATAGTTCCACCAATACCGATTGGCAAGTTAAACATAAAGAATACTGCCATTAGTAATGTCCAGAATACTAAGAATGCTATTGAGTATGGAAGCATCATTGAAATTAGAGTTCCAAGACCAGACTCTTTATCGTATTTTTGCATAAATACCACTATCATTGCAAAGTAGCTCATAAGTGGTGAGATTATGTTTGTTGAAGAGTCCCCGATTCTGTAAGCAACTTGTGTAAGCGCTGGAGAGAATCCCATTTCAAGTAACATTGGTACAAAGATTGGAGCCATGATAGCCCATTTTGCTGATGCTGAACCCATAAACAAGTTTATGAATGCTGATAATAATATGAATAAAATTATTAGTGGCAATCCTGATAAGCCTGCTGATTTTAAGAATTCCGCACCGTTATAAGAAATGATAACTCCTAAGTTTGTCTTTCCAAAGTATGCGATAAATTGAGCTGCGAAGAAAGCAAGCACTAAGTAACCGCCCATTGATTTCATAGCTGATGTCATAGCAGCAACTAAGTCGTTAGAATTTTTTATCTTTCCTACTGTTCTACCATATACAAGACCTGGTATTAAGAATAAAAGCATCATCGCTGGAATTAATCCATCATGTAAGAATGCGTTTAAATCTACTAAACCTGTCTTTTCATTAAGCTCTTGGAAAAGCGCTCCCTTAGGGAACATCAATATAACCATTATAACTACATATCCAGCAAGTGCTATCAATGCATTTCTAATGCCTTTTACTTCAAGATCGGTAACATCATCAGCTGCTTCAGCTTCACTTATAGAACCAGTGTATTTTCCTAAGTTAGGTTCAACTATCTTATCAGTTACAACTGTACCAACAATTGTAAGGAAGATAGCAGACGCAGCTAAGAAATACATATTTGATGTTACAGGTATTGACGTGTCAATTTGAGCTGCCTTTAAAGCTTCGTTAGTTATGTTTGTCAAAAGTGGGTCAGTTGTACCTAAGATTAAGTTTGCTGAGAAACCACCACTTATTCCGGCAAATGCTGCTGCAAGTCCAGCTAGTGGGTGACGTCCTGCAAGACCAAAAATTAATGCTCCGATTGGAACTACAACTACATATCCTGCATCTGATGCAACGTTTGACATAATACCTGCAAATACTACTATAGGTGTAAGTATTTTAGGGTTTGCATTTAAAAGGGCTTTTTTAAGTCCAGTATTAAATAAACCTGTCCATTCACATACACCAACTCCTAGCATTGCAACAAGTACTGTTCCAAGTGGAGCAAATCCTGTAAAGTTTTTAGTTGCTGAGTTAAAAATATATCTAACACCTTCTGCATTTAAAAGCGATACTGCGCTCTTGGTAACTTCTTCGCCTGCTTTAGCATCGAAATAAGTTATCGGTGTTCCGTACTTCGCAACAAAATGAGAAGCAATTATTACAACCACTGATAAAATAACAAATATCATTGCTGGGTGTGGTAGCCTATTGCCTATTACTTCAACACCTTTGAGAAATCCTTTTACTTCTTGTTTGTTGTTTGTAGATTTCATGTTCTACCTCCTCTTTATATTTAATAATAAAATTATATATTATATCCTATCATATTCATAGCTTTTATATTAAATTTGTTGTAAAATTCTATTTTTTATAGTGCTTAAATAATCGATTATTTAAGTTTTTTATAATCTGTTATTAGTTGTTTTTATAGTTTTATAATTATACAATTTTTATTTTGCTCACTTTATTTCTATACTTTACCGTATGAGAGCAAAATTTCCTCCATAATATTCCAATAGCTAAATTTTCTGCTATAATGAAAGTGGAGGTGTTATATGACAGATTATAGTGCATTTGAAGTCATGGGGCCTATTATGGTCGGTCCATCAAGTTCACACACTGCTGGAGCATGTAAAATTGCAAACGTTGCAACGAGCATTGTGAGTAACAATTATAACCAAGTTGAATTTCAACTTCATGGGTCTTTTGCCCACACTTTTAAAGGACATGGAACTGATCGAGCTTTAGTTGGTGGAATACTTGGTTTTGAACCAGATGATGATAGAATAAAAACTTCTTTTGAATTGGCTAAGCAAGCTGGTTTAAATTATATCTTTACTACTACTAACCTTGGAGATAATTATCATCCCAATTCCGTTAAGATAGTTTTCTCATACCCAAATGGTGAAGAAGAATATGTTATCGGCTCGTCAATTGGTGGTGGAGCTATGAAGATTGTAAACATAAATGGTATTGCCATTGAATTTAGAGGTGAGTATTCAACTATCTTACTTGAATATCCCGAACAACGTGGCGTAATATCCTATGTATCTTCTCTATTAACAGGAAGTGAATACAATATTGAGTCCCTTAATACAAAGAAGAATAAATTGACCAATATTGTAACCTTGACCGTGGAGATAGATAAGCCACTCACTGAGAGTTTAAAATCTGCAATACTTGGTGTTGAAAGATTTACAACGGCTAAATATGTGGAGGTATAGATGCTAAATACAGCTCGTGAAATAATAGATGTGTGCAATGAGAGAGGAATTAAAATATACGACTTAGTATTAGAAGAAGAAATTAAAAACTCTCA
Source organism: Peptoniphilus asaccharolyticus DSM 20463 (assembly GCF_900176115.1). Classification (GTDB taxonomy): domain Bacteria; phylum Bacillota; class Clostridia; order Tissierellales; family Peptoniphilaceae; genus Peptoniphilus; species Peptoniphilus asaccharolyticus. Next base: position 1,059,348 of record NZ_FWWR01000009.1, read on the forward strand.
CACCACAGAGGAAGAAATAAGAAAAAAACTTGATGCGGTCATTGATGTTATGCATGCCTCTGCAACGAAAAATTTGACTCAATCTGATGTTACTGAATACAAAATGATTGATGGATTTGCAAAGAGAACTTATGAATATGCAAATTCAGGCAAATCCATAGTTGGAGATTTTCTTGCCAAAGCTATGGCAATGGCTTTTTCAACTAGTGAAGTGAATGCTTCTATGGGTAAAATAGTCGCAGCCCCTACTGCCGGTTCATCCGGAATCATGCCGGCAATGTTAGTAGCTGCCACTGAAAAATATAATTTTGACAGAACGACTATCCAAAATGGTTTCTTGACTTCAATAGGAATTGGTCAAGTCATCACAAAGTACGCTACCTTTGCCGGAGCGGAGGGTGGTTGTCAAGCTGAATGTGGTTCCGCTTCTGCAATGGCAGCAGCTGCGCTTGTAGAAATGTTAGGTGGAACTGTTGAACAAGCTCTTCACGCAGCAAGCATCACAATTATAAATGTGCTTGGACTTGTATGCGATCCAATAGCCGGATTAGTTCAATACCCTTGTACTTTCAGAAATGCATCCGGAGTTATAAATGCATTTATATCTGCAGACTTGGCTCTTGCAGGTGTTGAAAGTCTAGTGCCATTTGATGAAGTGGTAATAGCAATGGGTGAAGTTGGAAATTCCATGATTGAAGCCTTAAGAGAGACAGGACTTGGCGGGCTTGCTGGAAGCAAAACCGGACAAAAAATAAGAAGAGATTTCTTAAAAGAGGGAGATTAATTATGACAGAACAAAAAAAATTTACATTAGGTCTAATTCCTAAACTAATTATAGCTATAGTTTTAGGTACATTAGTGGGCCTATATTTACCTGAAGTTGTAACTCAAATAGCAGTTACTTTTTCATCAAACTTCGGTAAATTCTTAGGATTTATAATTCCATTAATGATTATTGCCTTTGTGTCAAAAGGTATTGCGGATTTAACTGAAGGTGCTGGAAAATTACTTCTTGCCACTGTAGGACTTGCTTATGCTTCAACTCTTGTTGCTGGTACACTTTCTTACACTATGGCTAGTAATATATTCCCAAGTTTTATTTCACCTGAAATGGTTGATAAAATTCAATCAGCTAGTGAAAAAACTCTCGCTCCTTTATTTGAAATCCCATTAAAACCTGCTATAGATGTTACAGGTGCTCTTGTACTTGCATTTATGATAGGTCTTTGTGTATCAATAATTCGTCAACGTGGAGATGGAGAAGGCTTTTATAAACTTATAAATGAATTCAATGCTATGATCAACTTAGTACTTGAAAAGGCAATCATACCACTTCTACCATTCTTTATATTTGGTAACTTTGCAAATATGGCTTACTCTGGATCAGTATTTGCTATACTTTCAGTATTTATAAGAATCTTCGGTTGTATCATAGTTCTACACATATTATATATCTGTGCTATGTTTATTATCGCCGGTACTTATAGCAAGAAAAATCCTTTTGCTTCAATAAAGAAAGCTATCCCAGCTTATTTGACAGCAGTAGGTACTCAATCTTCAGCAGCAACTATTCCTGTCAATGTTGAATGTAATAGAAAAATCGGTGTTACAAAACAAATTAGAGAATTCGTAATTCCTCTATCTGCAACTGTTCACCTTCCAGGTTCTATGATTACACTTACTGCATGTGTATTCACACTACTACACATGTATGATATGCCTCATTCTTATGGGCTTATCTTCAAATTCATCGCTATTCTTGGAATAGCAATGGTCGCAGCACCAGGAGCTCCAGGTGGAGCAGTTATGAGTGCTCTTCCATTCCTACCTGTAGTGGGTATAGCTTCTGAATCACCACTTGCATCAATCTTGATTTCTCTTTATTTAACTCAAGACTCTTTTGGTACAGCAGCTAACGTTACAGGAGATAATGCTATATCAATGATGGTTGAAAAATTCTACTACAACCACATTGTTAAGCGTCCTACCCCAACAGATGAGGACTAATAAAAAATTTCATACTGGGAAGAGGGTAAAACCTCTTTCCAATAAAATTTAGGAGGTTACTATGACTTTTGAAACATTAGAAGGTATTTTAAACATCAATCTTGACAGCATTTTAACTTTAGCCTTGGCATCAATCCTTTTGTTAATAGGTTATGGCTTGAAAAACAGAATCTACTTCTTAGAAAAATACTGTATCCCAGCTCCTGTTATAGGTGGATTTCTATTCATGTTAATAACTTGGATAGGACATACAACTCAAGGTTTTGTCTTTAATTTCGAAAACTTATTCCAAGATACATTTATGTTAGCTTTCTTTACAACTGTTGGTCTTGGAGCAAGTTTCAAATTACTTAAATCTGGAGGAAAACTTTTACTTATTTATTGGTTGTGTTGTGGAATAATCTCTATTTTCCAAAACACAATAGGTATAACTATTTCAAAATTAGTTGGACTTGAAGCGCCTTATGCACTTCTTGCAAGTTCTATATCTATGATTGGTGGACACGGTGCCGCTCTATCTTATGGTTCAACATTTGCTGAAATGGGTTATGACATAGCTCCACTTGTAGGTGCTGCAGCTGCGACTTTCGGTCTTATCTCTGCCGTGCTTATTGGTGGTCCACTTGGAAGAAGACTTATTGAAAAGAACAACTTAAAACCTGTTGACGAAGACTTTGACGAGTCAGTTACATCTATCAATTCTACACACGTTGAACTTTCAAGCCTTGACGTTATGAAAAATGTAGTAGTTATAATAGTATGTATGGCTATCGGAAGCATAATCTCAGCAAAAATCGGACAACTTATAGGAATGTCTTTCCCTAAATATGTAGGTGCTATGTTTGTTGCCGTTATCGCAAGAAACCTAAACGAAAAATTCTCTCTATACAAATTTAGTTTCCCTGTAGTTGATGAAATAGGAAATGTAATGTTAAATCTTTACCTTACATTAGCTATGATGACTCTAAAACTTTGGGAACTTTCAGACTTGATAGGTGGAGTTCTTCTTGTAGTAATAGCTCAAGTAGTATTTATGATGTTTGTAGCTTACTTTATCATCTTTAGAATACTTGGTTCAAATTACGATGCAGCAGTTATGTGCTCAGGACTTTGTGGACACGGCTTAGGTGCTACACCATCTGCAATAGTAAACATGACAGCTGTTAACGAAAGATATGGTATGTCAAGAAAAGCTATGATGATAGTTCCTATAGTAGGTGCTTTCCTTGTAGACATTATCTACCAACCACAAACAATTTGGTTTATTAAAACTTTCGTACATGCGCTACACTAAAATTTATTTTTAAAACCCACTTAATTGTGGGTTTTTTTATATTTAGGTTATAATAAGAAGAGGTGATTTTATGGAACTTACTGAAAAATTTGAAATAGATAATTGTAAAAATAAAATTTCATATAACATAATTCATGATGACATACCGTTAAAAATGTCTCCTGATTTAATTGATGCTATTAAATACTTACTTTGGTATGTGCCAGATATCGCCTCAATTCAGTCTCGTGAAAATGAATTAGTTTCAAATATTTTATACGATGATTTTACTTTTCTTGAAATTATGAAGTATATGAAACTAAGAGATGAAGATGTTTGGTTTGCCGAAGAAATTCCAAAAGAAATAGAAAAAGTATATCTCCATAGCGTATGCACCAACTCCCAAAAAATTGTAATGACTAAGGGTGAAAATGAAACCAAAACCAGCGCCGTCTTAAGGCACATACGAAACGCAATTGCCCATGGGTATTTTAATATTGTAGAAGATTTGATTGTTGGCTTTGATTACAAGCCAGTAACTAAACACGAAGAGAAGTGCACTGCATTTTTTAAAATAAATCCAACCAACTTGCTAATGGCTCTTAAGAGTTTAGATAATGAACTGACCTCAAAACAATTGGTTACATTAGCGCTTAAAAACAATGGCTATCATGTTGCAAAATACGAAGAAAATTTTGAAACCAGCGAAAGATTTGATTTATATGCCAGAAAAGGTTCTAACCAATATGCTATTGAACTACATCCATATAATTCACAAGAAAAAATTCATCACCAAGATGTTTTGAATATGATCGAAAGATTCGAAGGGATGTTTAGAGATTTAAAAACAGTGTTAGTAATCAACTCTTCTTTTCTACTTGAAGAGTCCAAAGATGAATTATTACAACACGAAGTTATAATTTTGGATGTAAAAAATATTAAAAAGATGCTTGCAGGCAGAGATATGCTCTCTGGAATTGTAAGGGATAATAAATTTAAATAAAATAAAAAAAGAAGTACATCTCTAAAAATCTTCTACTAAAAGATGTACTTCTTAATTATTGTATGACTAACTCCGGTCTACATAAATTATCTGCAAAAAAAGATAGTCATCAAATAATTTCAACAACTATCTTTTCTAACCTTCTAAATCCATCCAACTAATTATTTTTGGTTCTATCACTGTTTACCAACTCCCTTTCTGCGTCCTTAACTTTTCACCTAATTTTTAAATATTCTACAGTCTACTTAAAATTTTTTAACTCAAGGTCAAATAATAATTCTAAATTCTTTTTGTTAACAAAAACCCGACTCTTAAGTTCTTGTAAAGAATAAAGTTTTACTGTTCAACACACCTTCTGCGTTCAATCTATATAAACGCTTCTCGCGATTTTTTTCTCAAGTTGGATGGAATTGTAAAGGTTCAGCATCGGCTCGGTATAAAGTATTTTATCTTCCGATGTACTTCTAATATACCCCCTAAATTTATTATTAAACACAATTTAAAAACTTTTTTATTTTTTTGAAAAATATTTTTTTATTGTGTAAAATAACTTTGGTGATTATATGAATTTTTTGAAAGAGGCGCTAAATCTTGCGGCTAAATCTATTGAATTTGGTGATGTGCCAATAGGTGCTGTAGTTATAAAAGACAATCAAATAGTGGGCCGTGGATACAATCAAAAGGAAAAAACCTTAGATGCTTCTGCTCATGCAGAGATGCTTGCACTCAAAAATGCTGCCAAAACTCTTGGCACTTACCATCTTGAAGACTGTATAATGTATTCAACTTTAGAGCCTTGTTGTATGTGCGCTGGAGCTATAATTAATTTTAGAATAAAAAAATTATACATCGGTACACGCAACCAAAGATTTGGATGTTGTGGGAGTAATATAAATCTGCTTACTGGTTTGAATCACACCACTGAAGTTGAGTTTTTAGATGACCCAATGTGTTCTGAAATAATTTCAGATTTTTTTAAAACAATTCGAAAAGAAAATAATAAATAATTTAAGGTTCTACTTAGTAGAACCCTTTTTAATATGCTTTAAACTTTTATATAAATTTATCAGATATCTTCTTTGCCATTATTGCACACACATATCCCAGTGCCACTCCTCCGAGCACGTCTGTCGGATAGTGCACAAATAAATAAAGTCTTGTAAATCCCATCAATGCAGCAAACCCAAGCAATCCTACTCCCAATTTCTTATTATAGTAGAGGGCTGAAAATGCTGTTGCAAATGCTGAGTATGTATGTCCAGATGGAAAAGAACCATCTTTTAATGGCTTAACTAAAATTGCTCTACCAACTGCGTTGTATGGTCGCACTCTGTTTATAAGAGGTTTTAAAAACAAATTTCCAAGCAATCCTGACAAGACTAAACTTATCAGGATATTTGCTCCTAATTTTCTAGTCTGTTTAAACATCAGAAACAACAATCCAATTAAAATAAATATGGCTCCACCCGTTCCAAGTTGAGCCATAAATATTGAAATTTTATCAAAAATCGGATTTTGTAAAGTTTCTATTGCTTTTAAAATATTAAGCTCCACTTATCTTTGATTTTCCTCGTCTACCCATCTCTTAGCTTCTTCTACAGATGCTTCTGTTGGTGTTTCTACACCTGTTTCTCCATCTTTGTGCTTAGACTTTGCATACACATCTGTTGCAGGTCTGTTTTCATTGTGAATTGCTTTTGATTGTTCTAAGTCTGCTAAGACTTCCTTTTTTCTTTGTTCTGACAATGTGCTCATTTCTTCAAATTTATTTTCTGACATAATATCCTCCTACTTTACTTTTACTTTCTTACTTTATCATGTATACCCACTTGTGCAAAAAATAATTGGGTATAATATATTAATCGACAAGACAGGAGGAATTTTATGATAAAGACAATTGTCTCATACGTTAAAGAATATAAAATATATTCCTTACTTTGTCCTATTTTTGTTGTCATAGAAATTACAATGGATGTTCTAATACCTTATTTAATGAGTTTAATAATTGACAAAGGCATCCGTTTGAGTTCAAAAGATGACATTATAAAATATGGAATATATTTAATTATCACCGTTGTAATAGCGTTTATAAGCGGAATGATTTCAGGCTACTTGGCAACTAAGGCATCTGCCGGTCTCGCTAAGAACTTAAGATTTGCAATATTTAAAAACATTCAAGACTTTGCATTTGAAGATATAGAGTCATTTTCTACTGGTTCTCTTATAACAAGAATGACAACCGATGTGCAAAATATTCAAGCTTCTTATCAAATGACAAACAGACTCGCTCTAAGAGCACCGCTTCTACTTATCTTTGCCATGATTATGAGTTTTAATATACATCTTTCTCTATCTCTTACATTTATGTTCACCTTTCCCGTTTTAATTCTTGGATTGGCATATATCATCAGCCATGCCCACCCTCTTTTTGTGAAAATTTTCAAAACCTATGACGATTTAAACACAATGGTTTCAGAAAATCTTTTGGGAATTAGAGTGGTTAAGAGTTTTGTTAAAGAAGACCACGAAATTGAAAAATTCCATAGCCTTTCAAAAAAATTATTCAAACTGTATACAAAAGTTTCTAAATTGATGGCTTATGTAATGCCTATAATGATGCTTTCAACTTATGTTGCCTCTCTTTTAATTGCATACTTCGGAACTGGACATATTTTGGAGGGCACTCTCACTACAGGACAGCTTGTAAGTCTTATTAATTATGCAGTTCAAATTCAAATTTCTCTTATGATGTTATCTTTTGTAGTAGTTCAATTCATCATTTCGAGAAATTCTGCAGAAAGAGTGGTTGAAGTTCTAAACACCAAGACCAGCCTTGATAAAAATATTGGTGGGTTAACCGAAGTAAAAGACGGCAGTATAGAATTTAATGATGTTTGTTTTTCATACTTGCACGACAACTCAAAATACGTTCTAAAAGATATTAATTTTTCAATCTCTTCTGGCGATAGCGTGGGGATAATAGGCCCAACAGGCTCTTCAAAATCTACTTTAATAAGTTTAATCCCTAGACTTTATGATGCTGATTGCGGTGTTGTGTCCGTCGGAGGGATAAACGTAAAAGATTATAATTTAAAAAATTTGCGAGATGCTGTGTCAGTCGTGTTACAAAAAAACACTCTGTTTTCAGGTTCTATCTTGGACAATTTGAAGTGGGGAGATGTAAATGCCACCTTAGACCAAGTTCAAGAAGCTGCAAAGCTCGCTCAAGCTCATAATTTTATTATGGATACAGAAAATGGTTATGACACAAAAGTTGAACGTGGCGGGGCAAATTTCTCAGGTGGTCAAAGACAACGTCTTAGCATTGCAAGAGCGCTTCTAAAAAATCCTAAGATATTAATTTTAGACGATTCAACTTCTGCTCTGGATAATGAAACTGAAAAGAAAATAATAGATGGATTGAACAAATTCAGACCTGACCTTACCAAGATAATAATCAGCCAAAGAATTAATTCTTTAAAAAATGCAGACTATATCATAGTGGTTGACAAGCGGCGAATAAATCAAATTGGAACTCATCAAGAACTCTTAGATGCAAATGAGGTATACCAAGATATAGCCAAAACTCAAATAGGAGGTGACTTTGATGCATAGGAATAGACAATCTCATGGAAAGATTAACACCCCTGAAAACAAAGCGGCCTTCTTAAGGCTTATGAAGATACTATTTAATGAATCTAAGATTAAATTTGTAGCTATCATATTGCTTGTGTCCATCGGCTCTGTAGTTTCTGTTGCACAATCTATATTCATAAAGACTTTAGTTGATGACTATATAACTCCTATGTTAAATACTAGAGCACCTGACTACTCACCGCTTATTAGATTGATACTTCTATATGCATTTATATTCCTCATGGGAACTTTCTCAACTCTATCAGCTTCTCGACTTATGATAAATATAGCCGAGAAGATTATAAGAGATCTTAGAAACAGTATGTTTGAACACATGGAAAAATTGCCTATATCATTCTTCGACCAAAACTCACACGGCAACCTAATGAGTAGATACACAAGTGATACTCAAGTTTTGGAACAGATGCTTACCAACGCATTGCCAAACTTCTTTTCATCACTGCTCACGCTTATAGTTATCATAACAGCTATGATACTCTCCTCAGCAATGCTGTTCTTAGTAGTAGCGGTATGTATAGTACTATTATTCCTATCTATGAATTTCGTCGGAGGAAAGAGTTCTGTGTTCTTTACAAGACAACAGGACTCAATTGGCAAGGCAAATGGATATATAGAAGAATTGATTGAGGGTCAAAAAGTTGTAAAAGTATTTTCTCGTGAAGATAAAGTTATAGAAGATTTTAAAATTTTAAATGAAGAACTAACTGAAAATACAATGCTCGCCAATAGATACTCTCTATACTTGCTCCCTATAATTTTTAATATAGGTAACTTACAATTCGCATTTATAGCAACGGTTGGTGGGCTAATGACTCTTAGCGGAAACTATGGTCTCACAATTGGTGGTCTGGTTGGATTTTTGCAACTATCAAGATCTTTTTCAGGACCAATAAACAATATCTCTCAACAGATGAACCAAGTTATTCTTGCTTTGGCAGGGGCTAAGAGAATATTCGATCTGCTCGATCAAGAAATAGAAACAGATGATGGAATTTACGAACTGGTTAGAGTTTGTGAAGGAGAAAACGGACTTAAAATGTGTTCGGAGAGAACAGGACGTTGGGCTTGGAAAAATTGTGAAGATAATTCTCCATTTATTGAAGTTAAGGGAGACATCAGATTTTACAATGTTGATTTTTCTTATGATGGTGAAAACAAAATATTAGAAGATATATCTCTCTATGCTAAGCCCGGACAAAAAATTGCATTCGTTGGAGAAACTGGAGCCGGAAAAACTACAATCACAAATTTAATAAATAGATTCTATGAAATAGACTCTGGTAAAATAACTTTCGATGGAATAGATATTAGAGAAATTAAAAAACCTCACCTAAGAAGCGCTTTGGGTATGGTACTGCAAGACACTCATCTATTCACCGGAACCGTGAATTACAATTTAAAATACGGCAGACCCGAAACATCTGACCAAGAAGTTATAGAGGCTTCAAAGAAAACTCAATCCGATGACTTTATTGAAAAACTTGAAGATAGATATGACACCGTAATCTCCGGTACAAATGATTTGTCCCAAGGTCAAGCACAACTTCTCTCGATAGGTCGTGCAGAGATATATAACCCACCTGTTTTGATATTGGACGAAGCCACTTCATCAATAGACACTCGTACAGAGCGTCTTGTTCAAGAATCTATGGACGAAATAATGAAAGGCAGAACAACTTTCGTCATAGCACACAGGCTCTCAACTGTAAAAAATGCTGATGCTATAATTGTTCTGTCTCACGGTAAAATAATTGAAAGAGGTAACCACGAAGAGTTGATGGCTTTAAAAGGCTCTTACTACAAACTCTACACAGGTGGCCTTGAAGAATTAGAAAAATAATTTACAAATTAAAATCCACTCTTCATTAATTTAATGTTGTGTGGTAAACTTATTAGGTAACCTACAAACAAGTCTTGGACTTTTCCAGTATGGAAGCCAAGGCTTTTTGCTTTTTTTAAAGTTGTTCACTATTTTATAATTAGATATAATATGCAAAAGGAGGTTTTACTTTGTTTACAAATTTTTCATCGGACTATAAAGCCTACTTAGTTGCTTTTATACTAGCCCTTTTAATACGCAAATTTATATTTCATATATCATTTGTGAGTGGCAAGAGCATGGAAGATACGTTGCACCACAGAAATATACTGTTCTGCACCATATTTGATAAAACAAAATTAAAACACTCAGATATAATCGTCTTAAGACCTCCTGAAGAAGATAGGCTCTACGTAAAACGAGTTATCGGACTACCCGGTGATAGAATTGAGATAGACTATGACAATATATTTCTCAATGAAAAAATATTAGAAGAGCCATACATAAAAGAAAAACCTATTTACTATAAAAACTCCATCCATTTAGAAAATGAATACTTTGTGCTTGGAGACAATCGCAATAACAGTTGTGATTCAAGACACTTTGGAGCAATTACCCAAAAAGATATTGTAGCTAAAGTGAGATTTAAAATATTTTAGGAGCTAAAATGAATAAAGAAACAACTTCAACTTTAAAAAAACTTATGATCTATATTTTGATTTACATAGCAATATCATCAGTCATCATTTACTTCAACATCAATAAAAGATATTTAATTTTCAACGCCGGTCTTTCATTCATACCTTATGTTGTAAGTGGATTTACACTTTCTAAAAAAGATAGTGCATTGTTTGTGCTAATTGGACTTTTTGTATCTGTGATCTTCTATCCAAATGCAATATACATGTTCACCGACTTCATACACATAAGAACTTCAGACTACTACAAAATAATTGGCGGAGAAGTAGTGTATGTTATGGAAGCTATAAACTGGATAAAACTTGGAACTGAAGTGTGTCTTATAACACTTTCCATGGTTTTGAGCTTTGAAACCTTTGTAAATATTTTAAAGCTTATCAGATGCCACGGACATAAAATTGCAGAGCTTATTATGTTGGTAATCGCTTCTGCCGGCACTTCTATTGCGGTATACATCGGAAGATTTTTAAGATTTAATTCTTGGGATGTCTTAAAAATTCATACCATTGTATCAAATATTCTAAAAGACATAAGCACCAACGACTACTATCTCCTTGGAGCTTTTGCCTTAATTCATTTTATAATAATGCTAACTCTATACAATATGAAACAAAATTAAGGTGTAGGCCAAAACCTACACCTTTTCTTATAGACGAATTGTCAAATCAAATGCAACACCTATGGTAAGAGACCAAAAAGTTCTTCTTTAGGTGTTTTATATTTTATACATTTTCTAGGTCTATTATTCATTAAACTTAAGTTATAATTTAATTCATCAATATTCACTTCTGATAAATCCATACCCTTAGGATAAAACTCCCTCAAAAGTCCGTTACTATTTTCATTTGTACCTTTTTGCCATGCACAATAGGGATCACAAAAATAAGTTTTGCATCCTAATTCTTTTTCTATTTTCTCAAATTCTGAAAATTCTTTACCTCTATCAAAGGTTATTGTTTTTACTAATTCTTTTGGATAATCTTTTAATGCATTTATTATTGCTGGTGTTACGCTTTCCGACTTTCTATTTTCAACTAGGATTGCTATATAATATCTAGATTTTCTTTCTGCTAAAGTTACGAAACAACATCTACTTTTCCTTTTATGATCTAATCTGCCTGATTCCACTGTATCTGCTTCCCAGTGGCCTAATTCTTGCCTTCTGTATATCTCTTTAGGTCTTTTCTTAATTGTTCTACCTTTATCATTGAATTTTCCTCTTTTTTCTGCTGGCCTTTTAAATTTAGCTTTTCTTCTCAAATTTTTCATACTAGTTTTTGGCAGCTTTTTGGCGTGTATCATTCTATATATCGTTGATGTAGATGGTAATTCATGAATCTCATTTGTGTTTCTATTTGATATTTGTTCAGGGGACCAATGTTCGTTAATCTTTACAGTTAAATAATCAATAACATCTTTAGAAAATTTACTTTTTCTATGGCAGTCTTTTCTTCTATCAATATATTTATCATTTGCCTTTATCGGAAAGTACTTAGTGTAACTTCCCCTACTAACTTTTTATCTTAGATGAATTTCTTTTAATTTCTCTAGATATTGTACTAGGTGACCTTTTAAGTGCTTGTGCAATTTTCCTTATACTCATTCCTAAATTTAAAAATTGGTAAATACAAGATCTTTCTTCTATGGTAAGATGGTTATAGCTCATAGTTAATCACTCCTTTTAATATGTTTTGTTTGGTCACTTACATATTAACACAGCTGATTAGCTATGAGTTTATTTATGTTGCACTTGTTATGATAAATTATCTATAAAAATTTTAATACTATTGGCATTAGCACCACTGTTACAAGACCTGCTAAGCCTATTGAAAGCCCAGACATAGCACCTTCAATTTCTCCCATCTCATTTGCTTTAGAAGTTCCAACTGCGTGTGATGCTGTTCCTATTGCAATTCCTTTAGCAACAGGGCTCTTTATTCCCAATACTTTTAAGATAACTGGCCCTATTGTCGCTCCCAATATCCCACTTAGCATAATGGTTATTATAGTGAGCGTAGGATTTCCTCCATTTTGCTCAGACAACGGCATCCCTATAGCTGTAGTCACTGCGTGAGGTATAAAAGATGTTGTAAGTTTCTCGCTAAGACCAAACACCTTACAAAGTATCAATGTGCTTGACACCGCCACAATTGAGCCAACTACTATCCCAACAATAATTGGAACAATGTCTTTTTTTAATATGTCCAAATTCTTATACAACTCCACCATCAATGCAACTGTGGTAGGAGCAATTAAAAATGTAATGTATTTCGCACCCATGTTATAAGTTTCAAAATCAATCCCGAATCCAACTAACACTGCAATAGTCAGAACTATTCCAATCAAAAGTGGATTTAAAACAGGCGTCTTAAATTTTTGATTTATTTTCACCCCAACTAAGTAACATCCATACGAAAGTAAAATTCCAAAATACGGATTATTTGTCATTTCAACCTCCTTATTACAAACTCCACTACAAGAGCTGTGACAGCCAAAGTTATTATCGTAGATATACTCACTACTATGACAAGTTCAAGAGCCTTCCCATCCATACTCTTGTACTCCTTCATTATCTCCACTCCAGCCGGTAAAAAGAAGAAAGCAAAATACTTCAACAATCCTTTCGAAGTTTCTTCAACGTCTTTTACTTTTACAACTTTAAAAATAAGCCCTAAAAATAAAAAAATCATACCCCAAACTACCATAGGTATAGGAGTACTAAAAAAATAATTCACAACCACGCCCATAAGAAGACATACGAGCAAGATTGAAAATTCCTTTAGATAATTCAATCATCTCACCTCTTTCTTTATTATATAATATTTTATTTCCATTGTCTTTTATTTTAAAGTACATAATCAAACTCTTCTCATATTTATTAGATTAAATTTAGCTATTGAGTAGCTTTCTCACTTTTTAAGTCCTACCCTATATGTTAGAATTAACTACGGAGGTTAAAATGTTATTTTGCTCACTTTCGAGCGGTTCATCAGGGAACTGCCAATATATAGAATATAAAAACACAAAAATATTAATAGATGCCGGACATTCGGGTAAAAAGATTACTGAGTTGTTAAAAAGCATAGATAAAAAAGTTGAAGACGTGGATGCAATCTTTGTGACTCATGAGCATATAGACCATGCCAAAGGCGTTGGGGTTCTATCTCGTAAGCACAACATAAAAGTATTCTCAACCATCGAAACCATGCGTTCTATGCAGCCGGTTACAAAAGAAATTGCAGCTGAAAATGCATACACATTTGTAAACGGTCAACCATTCCAATTTAAAGACTTGTATATCCAGCCGATGCAGTCGTTCCACGATTGCACTAATGGGACTTGTTTTATAGTAAATGGAAACAAAAAAATCAGCGTGGTTACAGATACAGGCCATGTGAACCCTGAACTTTTAAGTTCAATGGAGAACTCAGATATATACTATTTAGAATCTAATCACGACTACGATATGCTCATGAATGGAACTTACCCTTGGAGTTTGAAGAGCAGAATTTCTTCAACCAGAGGTCACCTTTCAAATGACAATGCAGCAGAGATTTTAAATAGACTTATCAAAAAGAAAAATGAAATTGTAATGTTGTCCCATCTTTCACAAGATAACAACACTCATACAATTGCTTCAAATACAGTACGAGATTTACTAAGTCAAAATTCAATAATTGACGGAGTAGATTACAAATTAGAGGTTTCCCCTCGTGATGAGGTTTCTCTACATGAAATTTAGGAGGAAAAATGAATATATTACTAACTAACGACGATGGTTTCTTTGCTCCGGGTATAAAAGAACTTGCCAGACAACTTATAGCAGCAGGACATGATGTTACAATTGTTGCCCCAACTCAAGAAAATTCAGGAAAGAGCCACTCTATAACACTCCAAAAAGAACTTATCATATCACCAGTTACTATAGATGGATTAGATATACCTTGCTACTCTGTTACAGGCACTCCAGCTGATTGTGTAAGAGCTGCTATAAACATTCTAGACACAAAATTTGATTTCTGTTTCTCAGGTTGCAACTTCGGATATAATGCCGGAATGGATATACTATACTCAGGAACAGTTTCAGCTGCAATCGAAGCCAATGTGTATGGAATTAATTCCTTTGCAGTATCAGCAGAATTTTTAAAAGGTCATACAAACTATGAAACAGCAGCCAAAGTTGCTATAGAAATATTTGACAAAATTCATAAATCACTTGATAGCGTTCAAGTAATCAACATCAACGTTCCATCACTTGACTATTCAGAATTAAAGGGAATAAAAGTTGCCAAAATAGGCGGAAATGTAATGGATAAATATGTCAAAGTTCAAACTGACAATGGATATACACTTTCACTTTGTGGAAGAAATGAATACCAATGCCCAGAAAACACAGATAGATGTCTACTTGCAGATGGATATGCCACAGTAACACCTCTTCTATATGAGCTTACTGACGAAAAATTAATGGACAATATTCGTAAAATGCTATGAAAGAATTCTACTACCCTTCATCAAACGGAATTGACAATGTCGAATCTATAATATGGGAATGCGAAAAGCCAAGATTCGCTTTACAAATAGTGCACGGAATGCAAGAACATATTGGAAGATATGCAGACTTTGCCAAATTTCTAAATGCTCACAATGTTTTGGTGGCTGGTGAAAACCACTTAGGACATGGTAAAACTTCAAAAACACTTGGTGACTTTGGCGATGGAGATACAATATCTCACGTTATAAAAGATGTTCACTACCTAAATGAACACTTGTCAAAGACCTACAATGTGCCAGTGTATATACTTGGTCATTCAATGGGTTCATTTATAACTCGCTACTATATTTACAAATACAAGACTGAAAAAGCCGTTATAATGGGTACTGGAAACACACCAGCATTTCTTGCAAACTTACTCTACGCTCTTGCTAGCATTGACGAAAAAATATTTGGAAAAGAGCACAGAAGTGAATTTCTGAGCGCTCTTACCACAGGTAGTTTCGTAAAAAGTGCCGATGGTGGGAATTGGATTTCTTACAATTTAGAAAATGCAGAGCATTACAAAAAAGATCCTCTTTGTGGCTTTAAGTTTTATCCGAGTGGTTTTAAATTCTTAGGAAGAATTTTATCGCTAATTCAAAGAGAAGATACTTTTAAAAATGCTAATGTTGACAAAATACTTTTGATTTCTGGAAAAGACGATGTCGTCGGAGCACATCATGGTGTTGAAAAAGTATTTAATAGATATTTAAAATATCTACCTAATGTCGAAATGAAACTTTTTGAAGATATGCGCCATGAAATACTAAACGAAAAAGAAAATCAAAAAGTATACGAATATGTATTAAAATTTTTAGAAAATTAATTTAGCTCCTTAGAAGGAGCTTTTTTATTTTAATAATTATTGCAAATCAACATATATTTAAAACTTAAATTATAAAAATTATAAACTATTTGTAAAGCTTTATAGTAATGTGATAAAATTTTAAATAAAAGGAGGTTTTTATATGAGAGTAATCGTTATCTCAATAGTTGTTGTATATATGTTAATAATGCTATTTATTGGCTGGTACTCTTCTAAAAAAATCAGTTCAAACGAAGACTTTATGTTAGCAGGCCGTAGACTTGGACCGTTACTTATGGCAGGAACTCTTGCTGCTACTGAAATTGGTGGAGGTTCTTCCCTTGGTGTTGTTGAAAAATCTTTTGGAGATTGGGGTATAGATGCTAATTGGTACGTAACTACTATGGGAATTGCTTTTATAATATTATCTTTTTTAGCTCCAAAGTTTAGACAGTCTGAAGTAAAAACTGTCCCTGAATATTTTAGAAGAAGATACGGCAGAAAATCCGGCTTTATAACATCTATAATAATGCTCTTACCTCTAATCGGGCTTACTGCATCTCAATTTATAGCATCTTCTACAATAGTTTCCGTAATGCTTGGTTGGGATTATAAAGTAGCTGTAACTATAGTAGCTTTAGTAGTTACTGTGTACTCTGTCTTAGGTGGACTTTGGTCCGTAACTATGACAGACTTTGTTCAAGTCTTTTTAATTGTCGTAGGTATGATCATTGCAGTACCATTTGCTTTAAATACAGCTGGTGGTTTTGAAATGGTTCAAGCAAATGTGCCTGCTGAAACATTCCAGTTATTCAAAGGTGTTGGCCCTGTTGAAATTATTTCTTTAATAATTATGTATATTGCTTCTTTTACTGTTGGACAAGAAGCTGTTTCAAGATATTATGCTGCTAGAGATCCCAAAGCTGCTGTACAAGGTTCTATAATATCTGCAATAATAAATTTTGTATACGCTTTTATACCAACTATACTAGGTATAATTACCTTATCTTTAATTAATATGGGTAAACTAGATGAATCTCTAATTTTAAAAAATGGAGCTTACTATGCTCTCCCACATTTGGCTATGACCACTATGCCAGCTATAATAGTCGGACTACTCTTCGCAGGTATTATATCTGCCACAATGTCTTCAGCTGATTCAGATTTGTTAGGTGCTGGTAGTATCTTTGCAAATGATATTTATAAAATATATTTAAATAAAGATGCGTCTTCTGACAAAGTTATGAGAACTACACAAATAACCATGGTTATAGTAGGAATATTTGGTTGGTTTATAGCATTTACAAATACTAAATCTATAATTTCAATTCTAATGTTTTCATTTACCCTTAGAGCTGCTGGTTCTTTCTTCCCTTATATTTTTGGGTTATATTGGTCAAAGTCTTCTGAAGCAGGAACTATTGCATCTCTTATCACAGGTTCAGCAGTAGTACTTGGCTTCCAATATATTCCAGTACTTTCTGAATTTGCAAAAAATTACAAACTAAATTCAATAATCCCAGCTCTGTTTATATCAATTATATTTTTTGTAGTATTTAGTAAACTATTTCCACCTAAAATTGAAACCACTAATCTCACAGAAGATTTTTAATAAAAAAGCAGTTTATAAACTGCTTTTTTTATTTTAATAATTATCTATTATTTTTTTTAGAAATTTTTTCTCGTTTCATTTCCTTATTTACTAATTTCTAATTATCAAAATCACTTCCACTTTATTCTCATTAATCTTTTTCAAACTTCAATTATATAATTTAATAATTTTTTATTATTTATATAGCTTATATTTATCTCTCTAAAACCTTATCTTATCTATATTTAATTCATTTTTTATTGTCTTTTTAAATATTTAATGATATGCTTAATAATATAAAATTATAATAATCTTAGGAGGGTACTATGAAATACTTAAAATACTTATGTTCTGACAAAGGCACTTTTTTTGCAGGTGGCGTTGCTGCTGCTTTTATTGCTAAGAAGATTTTAAAAAGCGATGCTGTTCATAAGATGGCTGTTAATGCTGTAGCTAGTGGAATGAAAATTCAAAAAGAAGCTGGATACCAACTTGAATCTATAAAAGAAGATGCTGAAGATTTAGTAAGACAGCAAGAAGATGCTGCTAAAGCTGAATGTGATTGCGAATAAGTGAAACTATGAAATTTAAAATCGCATGTAATTTAAATGGTTATCTGCGCTTAAAGTTTGGTAGATATGCTTTTGAAGAAGAGGATACTTACTCTCTTGCTCATGAAATAAAAAAATATCGTGGCGTCTATAATGTTGAGATAAATCACATAACCGGTTCTATGCTCATAGAACACGACACAGATGTTGAAGATCTTCTCGACAGAATTAGAGCTATAAAATTGGATGAGCTTGAAAAAGTTCCATCTTATGAGAGAGATGAAAGCACTGCCTTAGCTATAAAATTCAGACAAAAAATCTTAAAGAAATTTTTGATGAGATTTGTCGGCAAAAATCTTTTCCCTAGTCCACTTAGAAAAATAGTGGTATTGAAAAAGTCTTTTGGATATGACGAATTGTCAAATCAAATGCAACACCTATGGTAAGAGACCAAAAAGTTCTTCTTTAGGTGTTTTATATTTTATACATTTTCTAGGTCTATTATTCATTAAACTTAAGTTATAATTTAATTCATCAATATTCACTTCTGATAAATCCATACCCTTAGGATAAAACTCCCTCAAAAGTCCGTTACTATTTTCATTTGTACCTTTTTGCCATGCACAATAGGGATCACAAAAATAAGTTTTGCATCCTAATTCTTTTTCTATTTTCTCAAATTCTGAAAATTCTTTACCTCTATCAAAGGTTATTGTTTTTACTAATTCTTTTGGATAATCTTTTAATGCATTTATTATTGCTGGTGTTACGCTTTCCGACTTTCTATTTTCAACTAGGATTGCTATATAATATCTAGATTTTCTTTCTGCTAAAGTTACGAAACAACATCTACTTTTCCTTTTTATGATCTAATCTGCCTGATTCCACTGTATCTGCTTCCCAGTGGCCTAATTCTTGCCTTCTGTATATCTCTTTAGGTCTTTTCTTAATTGTTCTACCTTTATCATTGAATTTTCCTCTTTTTTCTGCTGGCCTTTTAAATTTAGCTTTTCTTCTCAAATTTTTCATACTAGTTTTTGGCAGCTTTTTGGCGTGTATCATTCTATATATCGTTGATGTAGATGGTAATTCATGAATCTCATTTGTGTTTCTATTTGATATTTGTTCAGGGGACCAATGTTCGTTAATCTTTACAGTTAAATAATCAATAACATCTTTAGAAAATTTACTTTTTCTATGGCAGTCTTTTCTTCTATCAATATATTTATCATTTGCCTTTATCGGAAAGTACTTAGTGTAACTTCCCCTACTAACTTTTATCTTAGATGAATTTCTTTTAATTTCTCTAGATATTGTACTAGGTGACCTTTTAAGTGCTTGTGCAATTTTCCTTATACTCATTCCTAAATTTAAAAATTGGTAAATACAAGATCTTTCTTCTATGGTAAGATGGTTATAGCTCATAGTTAATCACTCCTTTTAATATGTTTTGTTTGGTCACTTACATATTAACACAGCTGATTAGCTATGAGTTTATTTATGTTGCACTTGTTATGATAAATTATCATATATAAATCAAGGTTTCAAATCTCTATCAAAGGGCGAAATCAATGTGGATGTCTTAGACGGCTCTGTTATTGCTCTTTCTCTGATGAAGGGTCACTATAAAAATGCCTCTTCTATAATGTTCTTGCTTGGTATCTCTGATATTTTGGAAGAATATACTAGAGAAAAGAGTAGAAACACTCTATCCAGTGCCCTTATATTCCAAGTGGATAAAGTTTGGGTGCAAGGTGAAAACGGAGAAGAATATCAAAAATCACTTGTCGATGTTCAAATAGACGAAAAAATAATTGTTCGTACAGGTTCAATGATTCCAGTTGATGGCGACGTAGTAACCGGTGAAGCTGAAGTAAACGAAGCTAGCATGACCGGAGAAAGTCTACCGGTTCAAAAGACCATAGGTGACTCTGTGTTCGCCGGAACTGTGCTTGTAGACGGAGAAATAGTAGTCTCTGTGAAGTCTTTACACAGCGAGTCTCGTATACAAAGTATACTAACACTTGTAGAAGAGTCAGAGGAATTAAAATCTACAATATCTTCAAAAGCAACTCATTTGGCAGATAGAATTGTTCCGTATAGCTTTTTATTTTCAGGAATTGTATTTGCCCTAACAGGCAGTACCGAAAAAGCTCTCTCCGCTCTTACTGTGGACTACTCTTGCGCAATTAAATTGGCTACTCCACTTTCTGTTATATCTGCTATCAGTGAAGCATCTAACAGAAGAATTATGGTAAAGGGTGGAAAATATCTTGAAACTGTAAGCGAAGCAGATACTATAGTTTTTGACAAGACCGGCACTCTCACAATGGCAACACCAAAAGTTATGAAAGTTCTACCTTTTGGTGAGTTTACAAGAGATGAAGCTCTTCGTTTGGCAGCTTGCCTCGAAGAACACTTCCCTCATAGTTTGGCTCGTGCTATTGTAAAGAAAGCTGAAGAGGAAAATTTAAAACATAGGGAAGAGCATGCTGAAGTACAATACATTGTATCTCATGGTGTTCACTCGACTTGGAGAGATCACAAAGTCTTAATAGGTAGTGCACATTTCTTAAAAGACGACAATGGTGTTTACTTCTCTCCAGAAGAAGAAAAAATCATAGATACTGAAGGTTTGGGATATTCATGCGTATATCTTTCTGTAGATGATAGACTTGCAGGTGTGATTTGCGTACAGGATCCACCGAGACCTGAAGCTCCAAGGATTATATCCGAATTAAAATCTCTTGGAATAGAAAATGTATTTATGTTGACTGGAGACAGCTCACAAGCTGCTGAAAAAATAGCTGAAGAGTTGAGCATAGACAATGTGTTCTCAGGCGTGTTGCCAGAAGATAAGGCTGCAAAAATTGAAGAACTTCAAAACAAAGGTCATCGTGTAATAATGGTTGGCGATGGTATAAACGATACTCCGGCACTTGCAAAAGCTGATGTATCTATTTCTCTAAGGGATGCAACAGACCTTGCAAGAGAAGTTTCTGATATAACTCTATTGGATAGCAATTTAGATGCTCTAATAGAACTTAGAAAACTCAGCCGTGGTATGACAGAACGTATAGAATCCAATTTCACTAAGATATTTGCATTCAACACAATGCTTCTTATCTTTGGTGCAATAGGAACTTTACAACCTACTACCACAGCTCTATTACACAATATCTCAACGGCACTTATCGGTGCAAACTCAACGAGAAATATTTTGCCTTTAGAATAAAATTAAACAGTGGTCCTGTTATATAAAATAAGACCACTGTTTTTTATGTTTTAACTATTCCACTACTACACAAGTCTCTGTATATCCTAAGTTCACTTTCCTTATTGGTATATTATATATTTTGGAAAGTATCTCATCATTTAATACATCCTGTGTATTTCCACTCACTTCTATATTTTTATCGCTTAAAATAACACAATTCCCTCCCACTTGTAAAACATGGTCAGGATAATGTGTTGTAAAAATTATTCCCTTTTTTCTTTCCGTACTCAAATCTTTTAACTTTTCAATAAATTTATATCCTTTTCCAAAATCTAAATGACTGGTAGGTTCATCTAATATTATAAATTCACTCTCCTGACAAAGGGCTGCCGTTATAAGTACTAATTGTTGTTCTCCTCCTGAAAGATGATTATAATATTTATCTTTTAAATGCAAAATATTCATCTCTTCTAAATACTTTAACGCTATTTCTTTATCTTTTATTTTAGGTGTTCCAAAATATCCCATACTGCTAGTTCTTCCCATCAATACTACATCTAGTACCAAAAATTCAAATGTCGAACTATTTAGCTGTCCTATATATGCAATTTTTTTTGCCAAATCCTTTTTCTTGATACTTAGTACATTTGTTCCATCTATTAGAACCTCGCCTACTATAGGTTTTTCTTTTCCTGATATAAGTTTTAGCAAAGTACTTTTCCCTATTCCATTAGGTCCCAAAATAGAAGTTATACTTCCATTAGAAAATTTAAGATTTATATTTTTCAAAATCTCTTTTTTTGAATATGAAAAATTTAAATTTTTTATTTCAATTGTCAAAATACACCTTCTTTTTATATATAAAATATACAAATAACGGCAATCCAACTAACCCTGTTATTACTCCAATAGGAATTTCTGTTGGAATTATAGACCTTGCAATTATGTCCGTTAAAAGCATATATGTTATGCCCAAGGATATACTTGTCGGTAACAATTTTCTAAAATCACTACCCACCAACATTCTTGCAAAATGCGGCACTACTATACCAACCCATCCAATAATTCCAGAAATGCTAACCACTACAGCTGATAATATACTTGCAAATAACAATATTATTCGTTTTTCTCTCTTTATATCTATTCCAAATGATTCAGCCAATTCTTCATCCAAACTTATTACATTTATTTTCCATCTATATAAGTAAATTCCAAACATACACAACAAAAATATTGGCATTATGTATATAATCTTATCTATATCAATTGACGCTATACTTCCCATTAACCAATATATAATCTGTGGTAGTTTGTCAAATGGGTCGGCTATAAATTTTATAAAACTAACCATTGACGAAAAAAATGAACTCACTAATAATCCTGAAAGAATCAATGTGGATTTACTATTCTTTTGTCCTCTTGAAATTATAAACGTTACAAGTATTGCAATTATCGAAAATAAAATTGCTGTTAGCTGAATTCCAACACTACTAAGTCCGATTAAAATACCAATTGAAGCTCCACATCCTGCTCCACTAGAAACCCCCAGCGTATATGAATCAGATAGAGGATTTTTGAAGATACATTGGAATACTGCTCCTGAAGTTGAAAGGCCGGCTCCAACCAAGATACCCGCTAATACTCTAGGTCCTCTAACTAATTTAATCAATTCATATGCTTGATTATTATCTACTTCTATTGAGCTGACAAAAATCTTAACAAGCGATTTAATTACAAGAATAGGATCCATTTTATAGGATCCTATCATTATAGATGCAATTATTAATACTGTTGGTAAAATAATCAATCCTGCTTTTTTTAATTTTTCCATTAAATCTCGCCTTTAAACTCTATTCCATAAAATTCTTTATAGAACTTTTCGGCCCTTTCTCTTACATAATCTGTTGTAACTTTTTCTGGATAAAATTTACTTGCCAGCCAAGCTTCACCTAAAGCCACTGAATCGGTATCCGGATTTCCCCATGGTTTTGTCCAGAAAGGTGCTAATAAAACATTTCCTTCTTTAACAGCTCTTATGCTCTGCCATTTTTCTCCTGTTGTAACTTCTTTATACACTTCAGGATATCTATCTTGAACTACAATATAGTCTGGGTCCCAAACCGCTACTTGTTCGAAGTTATAAGGTTTATATCCTTGGATATCTTTATCTGCAACATTGATTGCTCCTGCTCTCAAAAGTTGCGCACCAACATATTTATCATTTCCATATGTCTGCTCTCCTTCATTCGCTACAAATACCTTAGCTCTATTTTCTTCCGCTATGTCTCCAATTTGCTTTTCTACATATGCTCTTGATTCCATGCAAAAATCCCATATTTTATCCGCTCTTTCTGAAGTACCTGTAATCTTGCCAAGTGTTTTAACTGCCCATTCCAATCCATCAGTATAAGCTTTATCAGAATTTGCAAGTCTTGGATTTTGAGCCTCTTCTTGTTTTCCTTCACCCCTTAGACTAACGGTTATATATGGTATACCTAGTTCATCTAACTTCTTTAAGTCTTCAGGATTAGCTTGTGAAGCAACTATTACAACATCTGGCTTTAACTCTGCCACTGCTTCAACGTTCATAGTCTTTAACTCTCCAGGAGTTGGCAGTGCTTCAATATTTGGATATACTTGTTTTATGTAATCTCCTAAATTTTTTTGCCATTTAGCTTCTACTGCAACAACTTTTTCTTGTGCTCCAAGTTGACCCAATATATCTAACGAATGGTGTTGTAAACAAACTATTCTATCCACTGGTACCTGTAAGCTAACTTTATGATCTGCCTGGTCCATAATTTCAATATTTTCTTTAGTTTGAACAGACTCTGTCTTTGTAATTTTATCTTCTGCTTTACTATCTAAATTAGAACATCCAACGCTAAATACTAGCATAAATAGTAACAAATAAAATAAAACTATTTTTCTACTAAATTTTTTCATATTCCCTCCGTGTCTTTTTCAAAAAATATACCATCATTATGGTATCACTTTCTATATTATTAGTAAATAAGAATCAAATTTCTTTTAAATAAAAATAGCCCTCTAAAAAAGGACTATTTTTATTCTCATATTAATTTAACTAAATTTTCTATTTCTTCATCAGTTGTCATGTATGTTGTAACGAATCTTAAAACTCTATTATCCTCATCTAAAGGCATTACTTCAAACATATTCTCTCTTGCAAGATCATCTATTTTTTCAACTGGATATTCTATAAATATTTGATTTGAAACAGGTTCTTGATAGAATTTAACTCCTGCTTCTCTAAGTTTAGTTTCTAACTTTTTAGATGCTTCAAAAGATTTCTTACCTAACTCGTAATAAAGCCCTTCTTCAAACAGAGCTGCAAATTGAGCGCCCAAAGCAAATCCCTTTGCCATAACAGCTCCACGTTGTTTCATAAACTTTCTGATGTTTGTCTTTAAATCATCATCCACTATAACTATAGCTTCACCATACATTGCACCATTCTTAGTTCCACCAAGTGTAAAGATGTCGCAAACCTTAGGAAGTTCTGATACATCTATCCCGCTTGCAGCAAGCCCTGTTGCCATTCTTGCTCCGTCTATATAAAGATATAGCCCATGCATTACACAAACTCTGTATATCTCTCTCAACTCTTCAAGTGAGTATACTGTTCCAAGTTCTGTAGTCTGTGAAATATAAACCATTTTAGGTTCTATATGATATTCTTCTCCTAAGCTCAATACTCTCTGTTCTATAAGATCTGCAGTAAGCTTTCCATCAGGCACTTCTATAGTTTCAAGTTTATGTCCTGTGGCCTCTATTGAACCTGTTTCGTGTGCTGTTATATGTCCTGTGTCGGCAGCTATAATTCCTTCGTAAGGCATCAAGTTTGCACTCACAGCCACTATATTAGCTATTGTTCCTCCACCAACGAATTCAATTTCAACACCTTCGTCTTTTAAATCTCTCTTAATATATTCTTTTGCTTTTTTAGTGTAGGCATCAGAACCATAACCTAAGTGTCCATTCTTTTCTATTTCGCTAAGTTTTTTAAAAACTCTTTCGTGGCATAAATCGTTATAATCATTTACAAAAATATTCATACTTCACCTCTTTGTTACAATTATACTACTCATGATATAATGTTGGCGAGGTGTATTATGAAAGATAAACATGGTGCAAATATTTTTGAACTTTCAAGAGAATATGGTTTTGAAGAAAATGAAATTGCAGATTTCTCTTCAAATATAAATCCAATGGGTCCATCCAAATTTGCTATGGACTTTTTAAAAGATAATTTAAATTTAATCACAACATATCCAGATCCTGAATATGTTTCTCTAAGAGAGAGTATCTCTATTTATTCCGGTGCAAAACCTAAAAATATAGTGCTCGGAGCTGGTACTACAGAGTTATTTAAACAATATGTCGAACTGATTTCTCCAAAGAGAGCATTGTTGCTATCGCCTTGCTACTCAGAATATGAAAATGAACTGCGAAGTGTTGGCGCTGAGATATTTTATGAAAATCTCCTTGAAGAAAACGAATATAAAATTGATTTAAACAATATTATAAACACTATAAAATCTAATGCGATTGAAATGCTTATATTTGCAAACCCAAATAATCCAACCGGCACAATACTCACTCGTAAAGAAATTGGTTCTATTTTAGACACGGGAATCAATGTACTTGTAGATGAAACATACGTTGAATTCACAGATAAAGACAAATTTTCTTCAGTAGAGCTGACTAATTATTACTCAAACCTATTTGTCGCTCGAGGTGTGAGCAAATTCTTCGCTTCACCGGGAATACGCCTTGGATATGGAATCACTTCAAACAGAGAATTTTTAGATACTTTTGAGTGCAACAGCATGCTCTGGAATGTAAATATCTTTGCGGATATACTCGGACAAAAAATGTTCCAAGACAAAGCTTACCAATCTGAAGTATTTAATTTTATGAATGAACAGAGAGAATATTTCTTCGGAGAAATTTCTACCTTATCAGATATAAAATATTTCCCATCTTATGGAAACTTCATCCTGTGCAAGATTTTAAACCAGCATACAGCTGCTGAACTGCGTGAGCACCTACTAAAAAAAGCTCTTGTAATAAGAGATTGTTCAAGCTTTAAAAATCTTAGTTCTAAACACTTTAGATTTTGCATACTATCTAAAGAAGATAATCAAAAGCTGATTCAAGAATTAAAAAGATATTTTAAAAGTTCTTTGTAGAATATAAAAATATAATAATCTTAATTTAGAATTTTCTATTTAGTTAAATCTACTTTTATTAATGCTGGGTTACAATAATTATTGTAATCCAGCATTAATAAACTTAGACTTTTTATTTATGTATAAATTAAATGTAGTCCCTTTAGGGTAATTATCTTTTACTTCTATAGTGCCACCTAAGTAATCTAATATATTTTTAACCAGGGCCAGTCCAATTCCATATCCTCCAAAGTCACGACTTCTTGAATCATCAACCCTATAGAATAAATCAAAAATATGTTTTTTTTCATTATCTGAAATACCAATTCCAGTATCTGAAATTGTTATAATTATTTTTTCAATTGTATCTTGTATGGATATGTCAATCTTACCATCTGTAATATTATATTTAATAGCATTTTCAATTAAATTAAATATAACTCTTTCCAATAATTGATCGTCAGAATATATAAAAACATCTGGCCCATTAAAATTTAAAGTTATATTTTTAGAACTTGCTACCTCATCCAAATCAAAAATAACCTCATTAATTACATCGTTCAAATTAAAATGTTGTAAATTAACAACCTGATTACGCTTCAAAAGCATTATGCTATCCACCATTTCAGAAAGTCGAAGCACATTGCTCTTCACAGTAGATATAAAATCTAACATCTCATCTGAAAGATAAATATTTTGGCGTTCAAAGACATCTATTTTCATCAATAAAATAGCGAGAGGAGTTCTTAATTCATGAGCTATGTTTATACTGAAATCTCTTTGCTGTTCGTAACTATCAAATATTTTCTTAAATGAATTATTAATAGCTAAAGACAATTCTTGAATTTCTAAACTTGATGAGTATATAGAAATTTCATTATTAGAAGAACTTAAACTTTCAAGGTCAATTTTAGAAACTGTATTAGAGAGTTGTTTAAGAGGCTTTAAAACTTTTATAATTACAACATAAAATATAGATGCCCCCAAAAAAGTAACTAATAAAGAAATAAGAATAGAATAAATTCTAAATTCCATAGTAGAACGAATCTGTGCATCTTCTAAAAGAAATAATATTCCATCATTGTTCTGAGTATATGCACTCTGTATTTCAGAAATAAGCTTTTCCCCAATTTTATATGAAAGGTATTCTTGATAAATATTAAAAGAAAAATTTAAAATTATAATCATAAACAAAAATATTAGAACAATAGCAATGACTAATATAGAAATAATAGACCTACCTTTAAATAGATTAATAAATTTATTTTTTTTCATCAATAATATATCCTTTACCTATAACATTTCTTATTATATTTTCTCCAAGTGCATTTTTTATCTTATTTCTTAATGATGCCATATGTACGCGTACAGTATTACTAAAAATATCTAATTCATTATCCCAAACATGTTCAATAATCTCATAAGCTGTAATATAACGCCCTCTATTAAAAAGTAAATATTCTAAAATGCCAAGTTCTTTTTTAGTAAGTGATAATTCTTTTCCATGTATAAATGCAATTCTCTTAGACGTATCAAAAGAAAGCTCCCCATGATATATAACCGACTCTGATTGTACAAAGGTACGTCTTAACAAAGAACGAATACGAGCCTCCAATTCTGCAAAATAGAAAGGTTTAACCATATAATCATTGGCACCAAGATCCAACCCTTTAACTCTATCTTCTACATTTGAACGTGCAGTAAGTAAAATAATATTAATAGTTTTATTATAAGATCTAACCTTTTTTAAAACATCAAATCCATTCATTTTAGGCAAATTAATATCTAGAACTATCAAGTCATAATTTTCAACAAAACAAAGTTCCTCAGCAGTTTCACTATCTTGAGCAGAATCAACAATATATCCTGCCATTTTTAGCCCCTTGCAAATATTTTCAAGCAGTTCTTTTTCGTCTTCTACAACTAAAATTTTAATACAATCACCTCTTATAGATAAATTTTGAATATATTTTATCATACAACATTTGAAATAAATATATTTCTTAACAGAAACTTTATACCCTAACTGTTATTATTTAGATATAAAAGATAAAGATAAAAGGTGGTGGAAAATAAAAGATAAAATTCTAAGCTTAAAGTTTTAGATAAACTAGGAGGTTAGCTGTGAGTATAAAATTAAGAAAGATATTAAGAATATCAGCTTCATTATTAGGAGTAATATGTATTATGTATGGAGTGCACAGAGGAGAAATTGACACAGTATTCTCAAAAGCTATTAGAATTTGTTTGGAGTGTATAGGAATTGGTTAAGAAGATAGAAGAAAAAAATTATATATCTAAGTTAAGAAAAAATCGTGGCATAGTTCAATTTATGGCAACTTTTTTAACAAACTTACACCTGCCAAATTTTCTAAAGGGAACTATATATACTGGTAAATGTAAACAGGCTTGTGTCCCCGGGCTAAATTGTTATTCCTGTCCCGGAGCAACCGGTGCCTGTCCTATAGGTTCTTTTCAAGCAGTTGTTGGAAATCCAAAATATAAATTTTCATATTATATAACAGGAATGTTAATTCTATTTGGAGTTACATTTGGCAGATTAATATGTGGATTTTTATGTCCTTTTGGATGGTTTCAAGATTTACTTCATAAAATTCCATTAAAAAAATTTAGCACAGAAAAACTAAAACCTTTATGTTATATAAAATACATAATGCTAATAGGTGTTGTTTGGTTGATGGGAGTGTTCATAACTGATAAAACAGGATTATCAGCACCACACTTTTGCAAATATATATGTCCTCAAGGAATATTAGAAGGTGGAATACCTCTATCATTGGCAAATGCATCAATAAGAGCAACACTAGGTAAACTCTTCGCTTGGAAATTTGCTATATTAATAGTAACCATAATACTATCAATAATAGTTTATAGACCATTTTGTAAATGGATTTGTCCATTAGGGGCATTTTATTCACTATTTAATAAAATATCCTTTTATCAATACCATTTGGACAATGAATTATGTATAAATTGTGGAAAATGTAAGAGAACTTGTAAGATGGATGTTGATATGTCTAAAAATCAAACTGCATTAGAATGTATACGATGTGGAAAGTGTATAGATGTTTGTCCAACCGGTGCAATTTCAACATCATTATCAAAATGTGGAAGTTGTATCAAAAACAGAAGATTAATAAATGAATAAAAGAAAGGTGAAAAAATGAATAAGATTTTAAAGAAAGTAGTTTTTATAGCAGTTAGCTCAATTATGTTATTATCATTAGTAGCTTGTGGTAGCGGGTCTAAAGAAGATATTGCAGGTATTGAAAACGGAAAATTCCCTACCTTCACAGCAAAAGGACTAGACGGAAAAGAATATTCAGATTCTCTATTTAAAGAAAATGCAGTAACAGTAGCAAATTTATGGTTTACAGGCTGTGGAGCATGTGTTCAAGAAATGCCAACACTAGCTAAGTTGGATAAAGAGTGGAGTGCAAAAAATGTTAAATTAATAGGTATTTGTACAGATGGAGGAACTACAGAATCTGATAATGAAGCCAGAAAAATATTAGAAAAAAATAATGCAATGTACACTAACCTTGTAATGAACAAAGGAGAAGCAATAGACAAATTTATAAATTCAGTAATGGCTTTCCCTACAACATTATTAATCGATCGCGAAGGAAATGTAGTAGGAGATCCAATAATTGGTGCTATAGATACAAAAGAAAAAATAGCAGATTTAAACAAAAAAATTGATGACATCATTGCAAAAGACAAACAACAAGGAGGAAAATAAATGGAAGGAAAGAATAATGTAAAAAAAATAATTAAGTATCTACTAGTTATAGTTATCTTTACACTATCTGCACCATTTGCTTTAAATTTACTATCAGTAGCACTTATGCATTCACTCAAATTTTTGATAAATGCAGATTTAAAAATTCTAATGAATCAATATAAACTAATAGAACTAGTAAGTGAAGTAATACTGTCTGTTTTTTATCTTATTATGTATAAACTAATATTTGGTAAAAATATAACTGAAAAATTAGAAGATGTAAATTTATGTAAGCTAGGTAAATCTATTATAATTGGTGTAGGTGTTCCGGGAATATCATTAATATGGCTCACCATAGCTAAATATATTCCTCAATTTTCAGAAGCATTAAAATTTTTAGAGAAGTCATCACAAGATATAGTTTCTGGAAATCCCTTAATAGCTATACTGACTGTAGCCGTATTTGGACCAATTATTGAAGAAATTCTATTTAGAGGTATAATTTTTAATTCAATAGAAAAACTAAAAAAAGGAATAGCTCCTATAATTATTTCATCCATTTTATTTGGATTATGCCATATGATTTCAGTGCAAATCGTGTATACATTTTTTATGGGAATAGTTGTTGCGATAGTTTATAGCAAAACAAGAAATTTAATATACCCTATAATAATACACATAGTTAATAACCTTTTAAGCGCTATCACAGGATTGTTACCAAATCCAATAATAGAGAAAACATTTAATATTGTAACATTAGTGATGATTATCCCAACAATATATTTTTTACTAAAGTTAGGCAAGCAAAAACAAACCATTTAAAAAATCATGACCACCCGTTTTACGGGTGGTTTATTCGCAGGCTATAAGCCCAAGTAGTACCAACCGGCGTCTCAAGGCACTGGTTTTCACTTTTGTTCAAACCTTATTGTTTTTACCTCTTTAGCTAGCCTTTGAAAGGCTTTAAATTCTTTTTACTATATTTTTTTGAATGGATCTTCATATTCTTTTACACTTAATTTATCAATAGCTATATCGCTGTTTTTGTTCTCTTATATGTTGCTATTGTTTTTTCGTTCAATCCTACTGTGCTTACATAATATTTTTCTGCTCAAAAATGCCTATTTCTAAATTTGTATGTTTATCAAACATCATCAGTGTTCTTTTAACTTTTAAATACCCCATGTAATTTGGTATTGCTATTTTGGATGGTATGCTTACTAACATATGTGCATGGTCTGGCATAAGATGTCCTTCTATTATCTATCTTTTGTATTTGCTTAATGTTCTAAGTATTTCTCCTAAGCTTTCTCGGTATTGATTATATATTATTTTTCGTCTATATTTTGTAGTAAAGACAATATTATATTTATACATCCATTCTATGTGTGATAGTGAGTTTGCCTTTTGTGCCATATTAATCAACTCTTATTATATTTTAGGTCTGAACACCCTTATTATAATATTATGGTGATTTTTTGGTATAATCTTTTGTTTCCTGCCCACATAGCGGGTAGTTTTTTGTTCTGCTCGTAATCCGAGCGAAATAGATTAAAGTCGTAAATAATAAACCAGTATAATTTTTTTAATTTGCAACTATAAATTTAATCATATTATCTAAATCATCAACTTAATCCTAAATTACTAAACTCTCTAATAAAATATTCTAAGAGAGTTTATCAATTTAGGATTTTTCTTTGTATTTTATTTATCCAGTTCATTATTTATAATAATCATAATATGTTAATAACTTTTAAGTATACTCATCAATTCACGACCTCTCTCATTAATACCTAGCTTTGAAAAGTTCCTTCGATATAGAAATATACTTCTTTTATTCTTCTTAGTAGGTTATTTAAATTATAAAATTCTAATCTACTATAACTGTTTATAAACAACTATTTCTTAATTATTATAATAGTGACTCATAATAAACAATACTTCAATAAAATGTATAAAATATAAAACATCTAAATAAGAACCTTTTGATTACTTACTTTAGATGTTAGCATAGTATTAATATTTAATTTTACAAATTACTATGATTTATTCATACTATAATAGCACGACTTGTAATCATATAATTTTTAAAATGTTGAGAGTCCACTGAACTCTTGTACTCTATATATTATATTCTTCCACCATATATCTTCGGCCTCAACCTCATAGTCCATGGTGTAAACTCCACCTTCATTGTTCCAAATTCTATCAATATATTTTAAAAGTTTTTGCATTTGTGGAGTGTTTCTATTTCCTCTTACAACTAAGTCCGATTCCAAATTCAAATCGTCCAAATTTCTCCTTGTAAAGTTTGCTGAACCTCCTATAGCAGTAACTTCGTCCTTTGATTCCAACACCAACATCTTGGAATGGAATTGCTCTCCCGAAGTCTTGTACCATTTTATTTTTATATTTTTTTCATCAGAAAGTTCTTCTGCAACTTGTTTATTAGGTATGCCTATTTTCTTTTGTCCAAATGCATCCTTATTTAAATCCAAAACCAATTTTATTTCTACATTTCTGTGAGCAGCTTCTTTTAAAACCTCAACTACTTCTCTATGTGCCAAGTAGAATAGCCCCAAGTAAAGCTTATCTCCCTCTTGCGCACTCTTTATCGTGTCTAATATGGATTCTTTTATCTTTCCCTCTGTCACATTTTGTATGTCGAATTCACCTATCTCTATGTTCTTAGCCAAGAAATTCATAGCTTCTGAATTCTTAGCAGAAAAACTTATAATGGCTTTTTCAGATTCTAAAATATCATTTAATATTGGCCCACTCACTTTAAAAGCTATATTAGAATGTAGTGCACTCCCATCATGAGGGTTGGCAGAAGCAACTATAGCTTCTTTCTCACTGACCACCACTTTTCTATGATTAGCTTTAAAATTCAAAAGCTTTGTGTACTCCGCTAATGACACTTTCTCTCCTTTTCTAAATACGTTCGGAAGAAAATTTCCCTTAGCCACTGGAAGGTTTTTGAAATAAGCTCTATAGTAGTTGGTGAATAGCGGGTTTGAATCTTTTATATAATCTAAGTCCGTTACCACAACCTCTATGTTGGCTTGTTGCAATTTCTGTAAATTTTCCGGGACATATCCGCCATAAAAAGTATTTATCGGATCAACTATTACCACCATAGGCATTCGTGGATTGCTACTTCTCTTTTTCAATAGCACTTCTGTCAAGTCATTTGAAAGAGTTGGAAAAGTATTTTCTTCTCTATCATAATCGTCATTGAACAGGAAAAAATCCACTAATAAAAAATCTTCTGCTGAATCTATAAGTTCATATACATTCTTAAAAATTTCTTGCTCAACTTTCTTATTTCCATTTTCATCAGAATAAGTTAAGTCGTACAGAAATTCAAACTTACCCTTCCGTCTCTCACTCTTATACGAAATATTGTGAGGTATTTCCCTAAAAGACTCTATTAAAAAAGCTCCTATAGGCACCACTACTAATATCAAAATTAATACAGCCTTTAAATACATCTTCATCTTAAAATCCTCCACTTTAAGCCTAGCTACTTACAAAACCATCTAATTTCTTTTATAAGTTCTTCATATTTATCTGTCATTACAGCGTGTCCACAATCTTCGAACATTACAAGCTCCGCTTGAGTTGAAAAATAATTTTTGTTTACTCTTGCTATAAGAGAGTCTATTACCTTGTCTGAAGTGCCATGGATGATTAAAATTGGAACATTCTCTCTGATTTCCTTGTTAAACCTAAAACTTGCAACTGTGTTTCCAGCCTCTGATAGACATCTTTGTTTTACAACATCTTTTAAATTTCTCTCATATATTTCCGGCTCAGGCAGCTTGTTAGTATAAACTAAATTCTTCAACACTCCATCCATTCCACAATATTTTATTTCTTCGTTGGAATGTTCTAAAAATGCTGTAACCGGATTGTATTTAACCAAATTTTGAGTTAGCGTGAAATTTATATTAAACATTTGAGTTCTAATTCCATTCATACCCGTAGTGACTGGTAATTCTGCACCATATATTCCAATTGATGCCATTAGAACAGCTTTTTTAACTCTAAACTTCAATTCCCTATCAGCTAAGAATTCCATTACAATCCCGCCGCCAAGAGACCACCCCAAGACATAGAACTCACGTAAGTCCATTTCGAGCACAAATTGTTTTAAGTCTTCTGCAAATTCAAATATACTATGTATTTTTTTATTATATGAACTGTTGCCATATCCTCTTAAGTCTGGAGCTATTACTCTATACTCCTTGGACAACTCTTCCATTGCCTCTGTGAAAAATATTGAAGATGATATGTTTCCATGTATCAACAACAACACAGGCCCAGAACCCATTTCTCTATAAAAGATTTCTTCTCCGTTTATATTGATAAATTTACACTCCAAAACTAACCTCCAAATCTTTCTTGATTTTATCAAAATCTCCAAACCATTACAATCGTGCCGATTGAAATTATAAACTGCCTAATATATAATTTTTACAAAGGAGGGTAACATGGAAGATTTTAAAACATTACCCACAGTGGTCAGCACCAATCCAAAGCAGAATTTGCAGATAATTCGTGCTGAACTAACTAACGATTTAAGCATCGCCTTAGACGTATTAAACTTAGATGATTTAATAGTTTCAGATATAACTTTTTCTGTTAAATATAAAGATATAGATGGAAATTTTCTATTCAACTCAAGTGAATTTTTCTACACATCTAAATCAATAGAAGTGTTACCGGAAAAAATTTACTATGTTGAGCCATTTAAAATAGACCAGAGATTTATAGATGCTCGAGGTATAGAAGTTAGAATCAGAGAGGTAACTCATATAGGCGGTAAAAACCACGTATACGATGTATCTGACGAAACCTCATATAGTTTGGCCGTTATACCTCAAAACAAACAACTAAAAATAAATAATCTGCTTGGAGATGACATAATTGCCTATGGTGAAAATTTGAGAACTGCTTGGAAATGCGTATGCGGTGCAGTCAACCCATCCGATGTACAGGAATGTCGCCATTGCCATAGAAATAAATATTTCGTACTGAATAATTTGACTGAGTCTCTTATCAATATGAAAATTTTAAATATGTTATCTCAAACTATAAATTATTCTGAAGCTGGTAAAAAAGCTCTAACAGAAAATTTAACCAAGACACACCTCACAAAAGTTGCTCCTTCAACTGACATACTTGCCAGCATAAGAGTAAATGACGAGGGAAATGGTGTAAGAAATAAAAACAAAATCATCACCAACTCCATCTTGGGTGTAATCTTCTTGGCTGTGCTTGTATTAGCTTTTCACTTTATAAGTGATTTTAACCAAGCTAACAACTTTGACAAGGCCAAAAAATATCTAGTCAAAGGGCAATACCAAGAAGCTTTGGACTTGCTCGAAAAAATTAAATCATCTGATAAATTTGAAACGCAACCGGTGATTGATAAAGCTGAAAAACTTATGGAGTCCAACAATATATATGAGAAGGCTAAAATTTATATGACTGAAAAGGATTATATTTCAGCTCTTATAAGCTACAAAAAAGTTCTCCCTGAAGATCTCCACTTTCAAGAAGCACAAGATAAAATTAGCGAGATAGAAGAAATAATTATAAACAGAGCTAAAAACCATATCGATAACGGAGACCCTTATGAAGCAGCTAACATATTGGTCGAGCTCCAAGAAATTCTTCCTGAGTCAGCTGAGGCATCTTCTCTCTTAACATCTATAAAGTCATCTTCTGACTATGTAAATGATAAGCATGATGATACAGAAGAATCTCCTGAATACAAAAAAAGCCGTGCCGAGATGTCTAACATTGCAAACAATCTACTGCACACTTACCAAAAAATTCAGACAGATAAAGCCAATTTGAGAACTTCTCCATCTATTGAGTCAGAAATCATAACCACCCTTCCTATAGATTCAGATGTATATGTAAAAAATACCAAGATTGAGGGAATAGAACGTATCTGGTGCGAAGTAGAAGCTCTTGACGCTTCAACTGGAGAAAAATATCAAGGTTGGATATCAAACAAAGTTATGAATAAAACAAAAGACAATAAAGATTCTGTAAATACTTCCAGAATTTAAAAAGCCGTACTCTTTAGACTTCACAGTTAACTTAGCTGTGAAGTCTTTTTAGTACAACTTTTAAAGATTAAATTTTATAACAATTCTATATAGTTCACAACAGGCTCTTCGTATGGATGGTGTTTTACTATAATATCTTTTACACTTTCCATATCAGTCGCTCTTATTCTAAACTCCACTTTAACTTCTTTTACTTCACTCACAACGCCCACTTCTCCAATATGTGGGTTTGCTCCCTCAATAGGTCTGAAGTGACCTGTGACGTGTGAAGTTGCAAATACATAATCATAATGTCCATCACGAAGTATACTTTTTTCGTTAAGAGCATTTACCAACTCTACTAAATTTTCTTCAGGTATAAACACTTCTACCTTTATATATTCTTTCACATAATCACCCCTTATATCTATATTATAAATTATATAGCCTAATAAATTTTACCTCAACCCGTAAAGGATTAAGAAAACTCTAATATTTTATTAAAATTTTAAAATTGTAATATGAATAAACTATATTATAATGTATTTGAGGTGATTAAATGAAAATTCTTTGCGCTGGACCTACTTCAATTTCTCCAGAAGTTTTAAACGCTCTTTCCGTTTCAAAAACAAATCCTGATTTAGACCCTAATTATCAAATTTTCCATAGAAGTGTTGAGAAAAAAATTTCACAACTTTTAAATACACAAGCCACTTCTTTCTTTATGTTGGGTGAAGGAATTATGGGCCTTGAAGCTTCAATAATTTCTCTTGTAGAACCTAACGATAGAGTTTTAGTCCTATCCAATGGATTTTTTGGAGCCGGTTTCGCCGACTATGTCAAATTTGCCGGTGGAGAGCCTACTTTATTGGAATTCGACTTCAGAAATGGTATAGACATTGGTAAATTGGAAAGTTTTTTAGAACAAGATTCAAACTTTAAACTGGCAACTTTTGTCCACTGCGAAACTCCTTCAGGTATAACAAATGACTTAAATGCAATTACTGATGTGTTTAAGAAATATAATATAATGACCGTTGCCGACTGTGTTTCCTCTTTAGGTGGAGAAGAAATTGACTTTGATAAGAGCGGATTAGATATCTTACTTGGAGGGAGCCAAAAATGTATATCGGCTCCAGTTGGAATAACTATTGTCACGATTTCCGAAAAAGCTAAAACTGCAATAGCTAACAGAAAAACACCTGTCAATTCGTACTATATGAACTTTAAAAACTACTACGATTTTCAAGGCGCACCTTTCTGTTACACAATGAACGAAAACTTAATCTATGCTATGGACGTGGCTTTGGATCAATTGCTTTCAAGAAATTCAATAGAGCTTCACCGCACTTATGCTGAAATAACACGTGAGATAATAGAAGCTTCAGGTCTTGAACTCTATGCCAAGACTTGCCCGTCAAACACTGTTACGGCTGTTTTAATGCCCGAAGGGATTGAAGCTGAAACTCTACTTGAGTTGATGCGCAAAAAAAATATAGCCATCTCAAAAGGCGTTGGCTATATGAGAGAAAAACTATTTAGAATTGGACACATGGGTCAAAATATATCTGAAGATAATTTTAAATCTCTCTTCAAGTCTCTTGATGAATGTTTCGCAGAACTTGGGATTAAACTAAACGCTTCACTATACGATATGTTTTGTGAAAAAATATCTTCTGTGAAATAATAAATAAATCCACAAAAACGGCTATCCGAATTTGTGGATTTTTATTTAGTGTCTAAAATGTCTTGTGCCAGTGAAGATAAGAGTTATATCTGCTCTGTTAGCTGCTTCTATAACCTCTTCATCTTTTACTGAACCCCCTGGAGAAACTGCGGCTTTTATTCCGTGTTCTTTTAATAGTTCAACAGTGTCTGCAAAGAAGAATCCGTCTGATGCTAAGACAACCCCATCAAGCTCTCTGGCTCTTTGAAGAACTTCTTCAACTGCCCAAGCTCTCTTAGTCTGTCCTTGACCTATGGCATAAGTTGCTCCGTCTTTTGCAAGCACAACTCCATTTGATGCAACGTATTTCACAGCTTTAAAAGCAAATTCTAAATCTTTCAATTCTTTTTCTGTAGGTTTTCTATTGCTAACTACTTCAAATTTTTCAAACTCAACCTCATCAAAGTCTTGAACTATTAGTCCATTTAGAGTTTGCTTAAATTGTTTTCCAACTTCAAATTCTATAAGGTTTGAAATTTCAACCAATCTTAAATTCTTCTTACTACTCAACAACTCAAAAGCTTCAGAGCTAAATTTAGGAGCTATAATTATCTCCAAGAAAATTTTTGAAAGCTCTTGTGCAACTTCTAAGTCAACCTCTCTGTTCAGTGCTATAATTCCACCAAAGATAGATTCTGTATCGCACTCATAAGCCTTTAGATAAGCTTCTCTTAGATTTTCACCAGTACCTATGCCACAAGGGTTTGTATGCTTAACAGCAACCGCTGTAGGCTCTTCAAATCCCTTTACGGCTTTTACCGCTGCGTATAAGTCGTTCAAATTGTTGTATGATAGTTGCTTTCCGTGTAGCACTTTCATATCTGCAACTTCTTCACCTGTATAGTATGCTGCTTTTTGATGTGGGTTTTCGCCATATCTCAAAATTTCATTCAATTTTAAATTAAGATTAAAGTTTTCACCGCTTAGATAATCTGAAATTGCCCTATCATATTTTGCAGTAGTCTCAAATGCCTTTATAGCCATTTTCTTTCTATAATCTTCTGTAAGAGAATCTAAGTTTTCTAAGACATCATTGTAGTCGCTAGGGTCTGTTACTATCAAAACATCTCTAAAATTCTTAGCTGCGGCTCTTATCATAGATGGTCCACCTATATCAATCATCTCTATTATTTCATCAAAGTCATCTGTCTTTACAACAGTGTCTTCAAATGGATATAGAGTGTTGACCACCATATCAATTGAAGTTATTCCCTCTTCTTTGATTGTGGCTTGGTGAGCTTCATTGTCTCTTATGTTTAAGATTGCCCCATGAACTTTTGGATGTAGTGTCTTAACTCTTCCGTCTAATATTTCTCTCTGTCCAGT
Source organism: Peptoniphilus asaccharolyticus DSM 20463 (assembly GCF_900176115.1). Lineage (GTDB taxonomy): Bacteria > Bacillota > Clostridia > Tissierellales > Peptoniphilaceae > Peptoniphilus > Peptoniphilus asaccharolyticus. The sequence goes on from NZ_FWWR01000009.1 coordinate 1,098,561, forward strand.
TACTTCTTCCACAGAGATAACTTTTATTCCGCTCTCTTCTAACAATTTATAGGTGCCGCCGGTAGATATTATCTCCCAGTTTCTCTTTTCAAGTTCTTGTGCGAACTCTTTTATCCCAGTCTTGTCAAAAACTGATATCAACGCTCTCAAATGCCCACATCCCTTCTGTAATAAGCACCTTTAAAATGTATCTTCTCAACATCTTCATAAGCCATCTTTGTAGCTTCTTCTCTTGTCTTACCATGTCCTATAACCATTAGCACACGTCCACCTGATGTGTAAAATTTGCCATCTTTAAGAGCTGTGCCTGAGTGAACTACTGTAGAATTTTTGACATCTTCTATTCCAGTAATTTCATATCCTTTTACGTAGTCAGCTGGGTATCCTCCAGAAACCATCATAACCCCTGTATAATACTCTTCATTATATTTAAAATCTTCTTCTTTAAGAGTTCCGTCGATTGCTTTTTCTACAAGCTCAAGCAAACTTGAATCAAGCTTCTCCATTATGACTTCTGCTTCAGGATCTCCAAATCTCACGTTGAACTCTAAGACATAAGGTTTTTCAACCACCATAAACCCAACGAAAAGTATTCCTGTGTAGTTGAAATTATCTTTTTCAAGTCCCGCTGAAATCTCATCCAAGATTTCTCTAATTTGATCTTTCAACTCACTTGACATATCTTCAACCGGTATTATGTTTCCAACTCCACCTGTATTTGCTCCTGTGTTTCCTTCGCCTATCTTCTTATAGTCTCTGGCATATTCAAAAGGATAAATTTTGTTGTGAGAAACCATACATATAGCAGATATTTCGTTTCCATCTAAGAATTCTTCAATTACAACTCTGTCAGAATTCATCTTCTCTTCTACAAAAATATCTTTTAGAGCATCTTCAGCACTTTTTTTATCCTCCGCTATTGTTACTCCCTTTCCAAGACATAGTCCATCTGCTTTTATAACTATAGGGTAGTTTACTTGGTCTAAGTATTCCATCGCCTTTTCATACTCAAAGAAAGTTGCATACTTTGCAGTAGATATATCGTGTCTTACTAAAAACTCTTTAGTGAAATCTTTGCTCGCTTCAAATTGAGCCCCCATTTTTTTTACACCAAATATTTTTAGTCCATCTTCTTCAAATTTATCAACTATTCCTAAGCAAAGAGGATTTTCAGGCCCTACAATAGTCAAATCTATAGCCTTTTCCTTTGTAAATTCAACTAGGGCATCTATATTCTCTGGATCGATATCTACATTTGTAGCAAATGCACTTGTACCACCGTTTCCCTTAGCTGCAAAGAGTTCTACTCCATCTTTAGACAATTTTTTTAATATACTGTACTCTCTTCCGCCATTTCCTATAACAAGTACTTTCATTTGCTCTCCTCCAAAACCTTTTGAACAGTCTTTACAATCAATTCATGTTCCACTTCCAACACTCTCTTCGCCAAACTCTTAGCTGTGTCTTTATCTTCAACCTTAACACACTCTTGAAGTATTATCGGACCTGCATCAGCCTCTTCGTTTACAAAATGAGTGGTAACTCCCGTCACTTTACATCCTCTATCCAAAACTGCTTGATGCACTTTTTCTCCATGCATTCCCTTTCCACAAAAAGATGGTATTAGAGATGGATGGATATTTATAATTCTATTTGGATAGGCTTCTATAACTTTCTTAGGTAAAATTTTTAAGTAACCAAGAAGAAGTATATAATCTACTTCTTCTCTCTTTAAAGTATTTAAAATCTCATCAAAATCATTTGAAACTAATTTTCTGTCTGCAAATTCAAGCCCTTCTGCATTACAATTTGAAATTACTATTGATATTTCAGCATCTATCTTTCCCTCTTCAATAGCATTTTTCACAGCTAAGTAGTTTGAACCCCTTCCAGAAATAAAAACTGCAAGTTTAGAATTTGATTTCAAGTTTAGTACCTCTTATCTCTCCAATTTTAAAAGCTTTATAATCTTTAAAATGTTCAATCACTTTTTCTTCATCTTCGCTATCAACCACAAGCACCATGCCTATTCCACAGTTAAAAGCTCTTAACATCTCTTCAGTTTCAACTCCGCCAAGCTCTTGTAGTCTTTCAAATAACCTAGGCATCTTGTAGTTTGTCAAATCAATTTCTGCTCCGTGTCCGTTTAGAGCTCTTGGAATATTTTCGTAAAGTCCTCCACCAGTTATATTAGCTATCGCCTTAACTTTAACTTTCTCTAATAGATCAAGTACATCTCTTACATATATTCTTGTCGGTGCTAAAAGACCTTCTTTTACACTAACTCCATCATATAACTCATCTTCAATGTCCAATCCGGCTTTTTCAAATACAATTTTTCTGACAAGTGAAAATCCGTTTGAATGAACTCCTGAAGACTCAAGACCTATTACAATGTCTCCACCTTTTATAGTACTTCCATTGATTATATCTTCTCTATCTACAACTCCAACCACAAATCCAGCCAAGTCATAATCTTCTTCACCATACATATCAGGCATCTCAGCAGTTTCTCCACCAATTAAAGAACAATCTGATATCTCACATCCCTTTGCAATTCCCTCAACTATATTTGCCATCTTAGATGGTTCAAGTCTTCCTGTTGCAATATAGTCTAAGAAAAATAAAGGCTTTGCCCCTTGACATATAACGTCATTAACACACATTGCAACAAGGTCTATACCACAAGAATTGTGAATACCTGCCTTTTGTGCAATTAAAAGTTTTGTTCCAACTCCATCAGAGCCACTTACCAATACAGGATTTTTATATCTTTCTGTATCTAAGTTGAACATAGCTCCAAATCCACCTACACCAGATAAAACATCTCTGCTGTAAGTCTTTTCACACATTTTTTTGATTAGAGAAACTTCTTCATAGCCTCTCTCTACATCCACACCTGCGTCACTGTATTTCATTATCTTACTGACTCCTTCTCTTGTTCCAATTTAAACTCTTGAAGTTTTGCTTTTAACTCATCATCATAAATTGCAAGCATTTGAGTTGCTAATATTGCGGCATTTTCTCCGCCGTCAATTGCAACAGTGGCTACAGGCACTCCCTTTGGCATTTGTACTGTTGAAAGTAGTGAGTCAAGTCCATCCATTGTAGAACTCTTAGCCGGGATTCCTATTACAGGCTTAATAGAAAGTCCTGCTATAACACCTGCAAGATGTGCCGCCTTACCTGCTATGGCAATGAATATTTCTGCTTCTGTGTTTGTTACATATTCTACCAATGCATTATGAGCTCTGTGTGCTGATATTACTCTAACTTCATGTTCAATACCAAAGTAATTTAATTTTTCAGTAACCTTGTCTGCTATCTTTTGATCTGATGAACTTCCCATTATAACTGCTACTCTCATTATATACCTCATTTCTTTTTTTCAAAAAAATAAGCCCAAGAAGAGAAGGTCGAACCTCCCCTCCTGGGCTTTTATCCCTTAGGTGTAATATCTATCGATATCCATATCGCTAGGTCCTTAGCATTAGCTCGGATCCCTAGATATGCTTCCAGTTTTACATTTTAGTATAATTTGGTGATTCCTTAGTGATTGTTATGTCGTGAGGGTGGTTTTCAACCAAACTTGCTGAAGTTATCTTTACAAATTGTGCTTTCTTATGAATTTCATCTATATTTGCACTACCTATATATCCCATACCTGATCTTAGACCGCCAAGTAATTGATAAATTACATCTGAAACTCCGCCCTTGAAAGGTACTCTACCTTCAACTCCTTCAGGAACCAATTTTTTTGTATTGTTTTGGAAATATCTGTCGCTTGAGCCAGATTTCATAGCTGCAAGTGAACCCATTCCTCTATATTCTTTATATCTTCTACCTTCGAATATAACTTCTTCTCCAGGGCTCTCGTCACAACCAGCAAATAATGAACCTGCCATTACTACGCTCGCTCCACAAGCCAAAGCTTTAGTTATATCTCCTGAATACTTTATACCCCCATCAGCTATGATTGGAATACCATATTTGTCAGCAACTTCCACTGCATCCATTATAGCAGTAATTTGTGGAACACCAACCCCTGTTACAACTCTTGTTGTACAAATTGAACCAGGTCCTATACCAACCTTAACACAATCAGCTCCAGCCTTTATAAGAGCTTCTGTGCCTTCTCCAGTGGCAACATTACCCACTATCAATTCAATGTCAGGATATCTTTCCTTTATGCTTGAAATTGCCTTTAAAACATTTAGCGAATGACCATGTGCAGTATCAACTGTAATCACGTCTACTTTAGCATCAACCAAAGCCTTGATTCTGTCCATCATATCCACTGTAATTCCAACTGCAGCTCCTGCTAAAAGTCTTCCCTTAGCATCCCTTGCTGAATTAGGATATTGTTTTAATTTTTCTATATCTTTTATTGTTATAAGTCCATCTAAAGTTCCATCTTCTTTTACAATTGGAAGCTTTTCGATTTTCTTTTCTTTCATTCTATAAAGGGCATCTTCCATAGAAATATGAGGTCTACCTGTGACTAAATTTTCCTTAGTCATGACTTCATCTATACTTCTATCTTCATCCATTTCAAATCTAACGTCACGATTTGTTAAGATACCCACAAGTTTCATATCTTTGTCCACTATTGGAACACCTGAAATCTTGTATCTTGACATAATTCCAAGAGCATCTGAAATCTTATGATCTCTTGATAAATAAAAAGGATCTGAAATTATACCATGCTCAGATCTCTTAACTCGATCCACTTCAAGCGCTTGTTCTTCAATTGACATATTCTTGTGTATTATACCTATACCACCTTCACGTGCTATAGCTATAGCCATCCTACTCTCAGTTACTGTATCCATGCCCGCACTCATAAGAGGAATATTTAATTTTATATTTTTAGTTAGCTTAGTACTTAAATCAACTTCATTAGGAAGTACATTAGACTCTCCTGGCACTAAAAGCACATCATCAAACGTTAAACCTTCTTTTAATTTAAACATACTACACCCCTTTCTTCTTCAACTCAAATTTACAATAACCTTTAACCCTTGTCAAGTTATTTAGATTAAATTATCAGTTTATTGCCGTTGTTTTAAAATAAATTAGTTTTTTTATAACTTTTTAATAATTTTTTATTGCTTTGAAAATAAAAAAGACACTTTAAAAGTGCCTTACCAACTTATTTTTACTTCTACATCGTACTCAGATAAATCTCCAAAAATATCCAAAATTTTTAATCCATATTCACCGAGTTTTCTTGGAATTTCTCTTGCATTCTTGATTATTATTGCGACATTATCCAAATCTGTGAGTTCATCCCAAAGTGCATCTAAATTATTTCCAAAATATTCAGAAAACTTAAACTCATCTCTAAGATACTCATAAGCCTTCTCAACTGTTTCAAATTTAGCGCCATCTACTATATATATATTCATAATTTCCACCTCTAATATACCCTTTTAAAAGTCTCATAATGGTCTTTCGTATAATATATAAAACCATCGTCAGAGTATATAATTCTAACCGGACCTCTGTTTTGAGAATAACCTTCTATTAGATCTGCCTCGTAGTATTTTCTCCCTGGTACTTCAGGAAGTTTTCCCTCTCTATTTCCAAATTTATCTCCACCAATTACCAAACCTTGGTTATCTTTTACTGACCAGTTCATATCTTTGGCTTCTCTTTTGGTTATATAATTTGATGGCAATTTTCCATATTGATGAATATACTCTGCCACATCTTCTTTTTCATAATAATATTCATCTTCGTATAAAACTCTCTCTTCGCCTTTTTGCGTTGCACTACTCTGAGTGTTTACATCTGTCTGATTGGACTCTATGCCACAACCAACTGCAAACAACATTATAAGTAGTGTAAAATACAAAGTTATATTTCTTAAAAACTTTTTCAATAAAAACCCTCTATTTATAGTTCATTTAATAATTTTTCAGCCACTGCAACCATACTCAAAACCCCTGTAAATATAGCTTCTTCATTTGCAATAAACTTATCAGAATGCAGTGGAGCATTATCCCTATCTTTAAATCCAACGCCAAGTCTATACATAGCCGAAGGAACGTAGGCAGAATAATATGCAAAATCTTCTGAACCCATTGTCGGTTCAGGATTTTCTATATAATTCTCATCTCCTAAAACTTCACGACATGCTCTCTCAATAAGCACCGAAACACTTCTATCATTGTATGAAACAGGAACTCCCTTGTGTATTTTAACTTCTGAACTCCCTCTCATAGACTTAGAAACATTTTCTACAACTTCTTCTATTCTCTTGTGAACATACTCTCTAGTCTCTTCTGACAATGTCCTTATTGAGCCCTTTAACTCAACTTCTGACGGTATTTTATTTGATACATCTCCACCATTTATAACTGCAAAGCTAATGACTGCTGAGTCCAAAGCAGACAATTCACGAGCCACAATACTTTGTATAGCAACTATTATATTGCCCGCAATCACTATTGGGTCTATCGTTTTTTCAGGATGAGCCGCATGCCCACCTCTTCCAATTACCCTTATATCAAACCTGTCCGAAGAAGCTCCCATCTTTCCATGTCTATGAAAAATTTTACCAGCTTCTATATGAGGCCAAGAGTGTAAACCAAATATTGCAACTGGCTTAGGATTTTCCAAAGCACCATTTTCAATCATATACTTTGCTCCAATCCCCTTTTCTTCAGCTGGCTGGAATATCAATTTTACAGTCCCATTTAATTCATTTCTATGCTTATTTAATATATATGCACTCCCCAAGAGAGATATAGTGTGAATATCATGTCCACACGCGTGCATAATTCCATCTATTTTAGAAGCATATTCAAGATTTGTACGCTCTTCAATATGTAAGGCATCTATATCAGCCCTTATCGCAACACACTTCTCGTAATTACCCCTTATAATTGCAACAACACCTGTATCTTTAACTTTTTCTATCTCGTAAATTCCAAAATCTTTTAAAGTATCTATTATTAAATCTGTTGTTTTAAATTCTTCCATTCCAGTTTCAGGATTCATATGAATTTTTCTTCTACTCGAAATAAATTCAGGTAATTTTTCCGCAATTTCATCTTTGATCAATTCAAAATCCATATTCTCCCCCCTCTATTTATTTATGGTATGGAAATCCGTTTATTATTCTAAAACCTCTGTATATTTGCTCAATCAATATAAGTCTCATGAGTTGGTGTGGAAATGTCATCTTAGAAAAAGATAATTTATACTGACATGCATTCAACACCTCTTGTGACAATCCTAGAGAACCACCTATTATAAAATTTATAGTTGAGGCTTCCATTGTTATGTCAGAGATTTTGGACGCAAACTCTTCTGAAGTTAGAGTCTTTCCTTTTAAATCAAGTGCAATACTGTAATCCGAATTGGAAACGTACTTTAAAAGTTTTTCTCCTTCTCTCTGCTTAACTTTTAGCTCTTCACTTTCTGATAATTTTTCCGGTGCTGGTTCGTCAGGTACTTCTACAATTTTGATATTACAATGAGGAGTCAACCTCTTGGCGAACTCCTCTATTCCCATCAATATATATTTTTCCTTAACTTTTCCGACAGCTAAGATATTTATATTCATTATGCGTTTAACTCTTCCACTGCCTTAAGAGCTGCATCAAAATTTACTTCGTTAGTAACTTCTTCAACAAACTCAACATATTTTACAATGCCTTCTCTGTCAATTACCACAACACCTCTTGATAGAAGTTTTAATTCGTCTATTAAGAATCCAAATTTTTCTCCAAATTCACGGTCTTTATAGTCTGAAATAATCTTTGCATTTTCAATTCCTTCAGCTGCACAGAATCTACCTTGTGCAAATGGAAGGTCAACTGTAACTGTATAAATTACAACATCATCTGAAAGTTGAGTTGCCTTTTCGTTAAATGTTCTCGCTTGAATTGCACAAACTCCTGTATCAATAGATGGAGCTACTGAATAGATTACTATCTTTCCCTTTAAATCTTCTGAATTAAATTCTGAAAGGTCCGGATTTACCGCCTTAAATTCAGGTGCTCTGTCTCCAACTTTAATTTCTTTTCCCACTAATGTTAATGGATTTCCGCCAAATTTTATGTTCAATTTCAATTCCTCCTCATTTTTTTATATTTATATCCATTTTATAACATAGATACTCATATTATCTAAATTAATTATGGTATAATTATTTTTAATTATCGGAGGTATCTTATGAAATATAAACACAAAGCAGTAGTTTTAGGAACTAACTATTACATAGGTCTTGCTGCGGTAAGAAATCTTGGTAGAAATGGAGTGCACGTTACAACCATTGATTATGAACCATCCCACTACGGAGTATCTAAATATGTAAACGAAAGACTTATTGCTCCTCACTACAAAAATGAAGAAAAAGAACTTGTAAAGTTTTTAATAGATTATTCAAAAAAACAAATTGCTAAACCAGTCCTATTCCCAACTGCAGACTTGTATGTTGAGTTTATGGAAAATAATTTTGATGAACTTAAAAAATACTATCTATGGCCAAACGACCAAAAAGGTCTCCTTGCAGAATTGATGGATAAAGAAAGTCTTTTAAAATATACTAAGCCTTTAAATATCCCAACACCTGAAATAATTCCAATGGATGAACCAAATTTATATGAAAGAGCAACTGAAGAACTTGGCTACCCTTGTGTATTAAAACCTCGTGACTCAATGCCATTTGTAAATCTCTATAGAGAAAAAATGTTCTTTATCAATTCAGAAGAAGAACTTAGAGAAAAAATGGAAATCTGTAAAAGAGATAATCAAGATGTCTTTGTGCAACGTATAGTCAAAGGCCCTGAAAGCAACTGTTACTCTTTTGATATGTATATGCAAGACAACGAAGTTAAGGCATTTTTAACCACATCTAAAATCAGACAGTGGCCAATAAATTTCGGTGCCAGCACATACGCTAAGCAAGAGTACATTCCTGAATTATACGACCTATGCTCACCCCTTTTCAAAAGTGTAAACTACAAAGGCTTTGCCGAAGTTGAACTTAAAAGAGACGAGAGAAATAACAAAATATACTTAGTAGAAGTGAATGTAAGATTTATAAACTTTACTGAAATGTTATGCCAACTTGGATTCAACTCTCCTATGATGTATTTCTTAGACTCCACTGGAGAAAAAGTTTCCGGCGCTCAAATAAGAACAAATACGGAAACTTATTGGAAATATAAATATGAAGACATCCCTGCTATCAAAAGATATTTGAGCACAGGACAGATGACTTGGGGCAAAATCATTTCAGATTACAGATTCAAAAAAGTTAGCTCAACTTGGGCAAGTGACGATATAGGTCCTGGCTGGAGCTTCTTTAAATGGGCAATAAGCAGTAAATTAAAAAGAATGTTTAAATAAAAATGACACATCATGATGCTGTGTCATGATTATGACAACGTCATATATTAACTATGTAAACTTGATTTCAAACTCTCTACTAGAGAAACAAGATCTTTATATCAAAGTCAAATTATAGGAGTTATTAAAAAGAATTCATATGAAACTAGTAAGACCAAATAAAAAATTCATAAATCAATATATTGGCGCTATAAATTAAAATAAAAAATACCGACCTAATGCTGAGTGTTTATAAGGAAGTATTCTAAAAACACAGTAAAATCGGTATTGCAAGGGTGAAAATAGGCACTGACCAAATTGGTTGGTGTCTATTTTTCTGCAATCGGCACATTTTTTTATCTTTTGTAAAATGTAATTACACAAAAACAAAGGAAGATTTTTCAATAAAATCTATTTATGAAAATCTTGGCGGAACTTATAAAGCGAACGGTGATTACAGGCTTCCCACACTGGCACTACCAAAAGAAGAACAGTTTGAAATTGGTATGTGGGGACAGCGATACCGCAGATATCTGAAAGAAAATCATCGCATTATTTACTACAACTATTTGACCAAAGGTACCCTCAACAAACACCTCAAAGAGATAGATACACGAGCTGAAGAAATGTTTCAGCAGCTTGTAAAATCACTTGCCAAGAAAGAAAATGTTACAGAAAGTCTGAAAGACAAAGATATGATGTTATGGGTTCAGAAGATGAATAACATCCGAAATCGAACAAGTGAAATCTTTAACACGGAAGTGATATTTGTATGAAAAAGTATCATATTTATCTTACATCAGAAGAAAGAAAACTAATAATTGAAAGCCTTATTTCAGAGAAAAACACTCTTATCTCGACAGGCAAATATACGGACTGTGTTGATGATGTTCTGCTTAAAATTCTGCAAGCTAAGAAGAAAAAAGTCAAAGTAATTTATACATAACATAACGAAAAGGCACCTCCTTAGAAAAAAAGAATTCGTTGGTTGTGCCTTGTTTTGTATGAACCGAAGTTTTCTGCTTAATCTTAGCGAGCAGACCATTTGTGGATAGGTTTTTATCGTTAGTGTTGCACCCTGAGACCCAAATATGGTTGATGTAATTTACATTATGAGCAGTTTGCGGACGGAACGGTAAAATGTATCGAAGATGAGATACCATTTGATGTGCCAAATTCGTGGCAATGGGTTAGACTTGGAACAATATTTGAACATAATACCGGAAAAGCATTGAATTCTTCTAATACTGAAGGTGTGATGCTAACATATATCACTACATCAAATTTATATTGGGATAGGTTTGAATTTGATTCAATAAAAGAGATGCCCTTTACTGATGCTGAGATTGAGAAATGTACGGTAAAAAAAGGCGACCTTTTAGTTTGCGAAGGTGGTGATATTGGGCGTTCTGCTATTTGGTGTTATGATAATGAAATACGAATCCAAAATCATATACATCGTTTGAGAAGTTACATTTCTTTGTCAAATCGATTCTATTACTATGTTCTTTATTTATGGAAAATACAAGAACGCATAGGCGGTCAAGGTATAGGGTTGCAAGGGTTATCTTCAAAAGCATTACATAAAATTTTAGTACCTTTACCTACGATAAATGAACAACAGAATATCGTTGATAAATTAGATTACATTTTCGATTGTATATCTGATTTGGATATTCAAAAAGATGATTTTATTTCGTTAGTTGATCTTGTAAAATCAAAAATTCTAGACCTTGCCATTCGTGGCAAACTTGTTCCGCAAGACCCAAATGATGAGCCTGCTTCTGTTTTGCTTGAACGCATAAGAGCCGAAAAAGAAGAACTTATAAAATCAGGTAAAATCAAGCGTGATAAAAAGGAATCTGTCATCTTCAAAGGTGAGGATAACTCTTATTATGAGAACTTGCCCTCAAATTGGGCTTTGACATCGCTCGGAATGATTTCGAAAGTTATTACAAAAGGAACGACACCGAGAGGCGGAAATGTTTCGTACACATCATCGGGTATTGGATTTTTAAGAGCAGAAAATATTTTAGGATACGACAAACTTAATCTTGATAACTTAAAGTATGTTGATGATAAAACCCATACTGGTTTTCTGAAGCGCTCAATTCTAGAAAGCAACGATATCTTAATTACTATTGCAGGTACTCTTGGCAGAACGGCTATTGTTACTGAAAGTGCGTTGCCGCTTAACACTAATCAGGCAGTTGCACTTGTAAGACTTGTAACTACGAAATTTGTAAATATTAAATATCTAATTTACGCTATAAATTCGAGTAAAATTAAAAAGGATTTGTTACATCAGGAAGTTGCAATGGCTATTCCAAATCTGTCCTTAGAAAACATTTATGATTGTAAAATTCCTTTGCCACCGATTGAAGAACAAAACCGTATATCCGAAGTGATAGACAAAATTTTTGTTGTGCTTGATATAATAGAACAGAGCCTCAATTGAGACTCTGTTCTATGTATTTGTATAATTCTTCTATAGCATTAACAATTTTAACTTGTTCGTTTTTTGGTGGTAAGGGAATCAACTTTTTAGAGAACTCAGAAATCCAATAACGCTTATGATTGTAATTATCACACTCTACTACTTGCATAGCATAGTAAGCAAATTTAGTATTGATAAGTTTTTCTTTCGCTGCAAGGATTTTCATAGCCGAGGATTTAACTTTAAACGTAAAATCAACATACTTGCTGTCAGTTGTAAAATCGTCAAATATGATTACAGGCAATTCTGTTTTAATTCCGTAAGTTTCATTTGTATAGCCAATTATAAAAGATTTTCCTGCTGTTAATACCGGCGTTTGATAATCATCTTTATAATCGGTTGACTTAACGATATATGGTGTAGGTTGCTCATAATCAAGTACATCTTCTAATCTTACGAATGTCCAACTTTTGGGAATTTCAAAAGGTACTTCATCTGAAATGTCAACAGTGTTTTCGCCTATCTTCTCATAATAAGAGCCATAGACTTATGGGAAGTATAATATATTTGCGGCTTTTTGTCGTGAATATATATACGGAGGTCTTTTATTATGAAAGGACAAACAACATTTGAAGAACACCTAAGAAAGAGCAATCTTTCGGAAAACACCATCACATCGTATGTGTGGACGGTAAACTTTTATCATTCACATTACGACAGCGTAAGCAAGGAAAATCTGCTTGCTTATAAAGGCTATTTGATGGAATTTTTTAAGCCGAAAACGGTCAATCTGCGAATACAGGCAATCAATAAGTATTTGGAGTATTTGGGCAAAGAACGATTGCAACTTAAAGCCGTTAAGGTTCAACAGAAAAATTTCTTAGAGAATGTAATCAGCAATGCAGATTACAAATTTCTAAAAAAGCAGTTAAAGAAAGACGGAAATATGGAATGGTACTTTGTTGTGTGGTATCTTGCCGCAACCGGTGCCCGTGTAAGCGAATTGATTCAGATTAAAATTGAACACGTGGAGCTTGGCTATTTTGATTTGTATTCGAAAGGTGGTAAATTACGAAGATTATACATACCGAAAAAATTGAGAAATGAAACTTTGGATTGGCTGGAGGAAACGCATCGTTCCTCCGGCTATCTTTTTCTTAATCGTTATGGTGAAAGAATTACTACAAGAGGTGTTTCACAGCAGCTAAAAAATTACGCTGATAAATATGGTCTTGATAAAAAAGTTGTTTACCCACACTCTTTCCGCCATCGTTATGCAAAGAATTTTCTTGAGAAATATAATGATATTGCTTTACTTGCTGACCTTATGGGACACGAAAGTATTGAAACAACAAGAATATATCTTCGACGCACAGCAAGTGAACAACAAGCACTTGTCGATAAAATAGTCACTTGGTAAAAGCACAGCCGCCCTCGTTTTCGAGGACGGCTGATCTTACGCTATGGAATTGGTTATTTCATCGAGCTGTGCAAAGATTATTTCAATAGCTTCAACAATTCGCTTTTGCTCGGCAAGGGGCGGAATGGCAAGATGTAAAGCAATCAAATTAGTCTTGCTAATTCGCTTTCTTGTTGTGCCAGAGCTATAAAATAAAACTGATGATTGGTATTGTGGTGAAGCAAGTGAATAAAGAATAAATTTTAAATTATACCAATTTTCTTTTGGTGCAACCCAACAGGTATCTACAGTTGTTATTTTTTTACCACTAATTTCCGGCAATATACAAACAGTCATTTTATCGCTGACTATTCTGTTAATAAGCATATATCCCGAATGAATTTCAGTACAATTTAGATACTCAAACATTTCATTGGTCAAATACTTAAATCCTTTGTCAATATATTCTAAAAATCCAACAGAGCCAAGTTGAATAAGTTTTACTTCTCCTGCAGAATCCATATTATCGGATAAAATCCAATCGCCATCATTCAAAAGTTGTGATGTAGTTATTTCTGATAACGATGCAATTGACCAATTGTTAGGTACATTTTGATAATAAGAGTTATCCTCACCTTTGAAGATGACAGATTCCTTTTTATCACGCTTGATTTTACCGGCTTTAATAAGTTCTTCTTTCTCTGTTCTAATGCGTTCAAGAAGAACAGAAGCAGGCTCATCATTTGGGTCTTGCGGAACGAGTTCGCCACGAATGGCAAGGTCGAGAATTTTGGATTTAATGCTAATAATCTTTTTGGAAAGTTCATTTGCATTTGAATCTATGTCATTAATTACAGTTAATAATGCCTTTACCTGTTGCATTATTCTTGCCTGCTCTTGTAATGGGGGCAAAGGAACTAAATATTTTTTCAAAACATCAAATGGAGGTATGTTCTTCAGAGCTACGCCATATCCCTGCTCTTTTGCTTCATTTTTAAGTTGAAAATCAAAGTACATTAAGTAAAACTCAGAAATTTCCAAATCATAAAGGGATATTTTCATCAACGCTTGATTGATAATACCTTTTCTCATATTTTTCGGCATTACATATGTTTCACCAATTGTCCCAGCGCAACTAACAATTATGTCATTTGGGAAAACTTCAAAGCCTTTAAGGGTTTCGTATTTTTCTGATGATACAAAATAATTGCCTAAAGATACGTTCTTGTTAATGGCGTTTTTTTGTTCATAAACCTTTATAGCAGTTGGCGAATCTGGAATAAACATAGCTTTTGTAATACTACTTCCAAAGGGACCTTTTTTATATTGAGCTAAGTTCCCTAATCTCACCCAAACCCATTTGTCTGGCACTTCAAACGGTATCTCATCTTCGATACATTTTACAGTTCCGTCCGCAAACTGCTCATAATGTAAATTATCATCACCCTTAAAGATTATGGTATCATTCTTAATGTCCTTTGCTTTGAGTTTGCCATCTTTAACCATTTGCTTCTTTTGCTCACGAATTCTTTCAAGCAAAACGGTTGCTGGCTCATCATTCGGGTCTTGAGGCACAAGTTTACCACGAATTGCAAGGTCAAGCACTTTTTCTCTTAACGCTTTTGTATCAATCATAAGTCGATGCCTCCGAGAATTTCTTGGAGTTTTGATACGGCATCACCGATTGCAGTTGCTTTTTCCTGCATTTCAGAGAGAAGCTCTGTAATCGTGCGGTCATCTTTTTCGGTTAAATCTATCCATTTGAAATCAAGTTTTAATTGGTCACGGGAGTAAACTTCTTCTTCTCTGAATTTTCTCCATCTACCATTGGGGTTTTCTTCTGAATAAGTTTCTTTTCTGTCTTCCAAATGACCCGAACAATAGCAATTCACAAAATCGTCAAGGTTTGCACGAGTCATAGGCTTTGTTGCCATTGTGTGTTTTATACCGGTTCTATAATCATAAACCCAAATATCTCTTGTTTTTTCTCCCTTTTCAAAGAAAAGCACGTTTGTCTTAACACCTCCAGCGTAGAAAATACCTGTCGGCAATCTGAGAATGGTGTGAAGATTAAAGTCTGCTAATAATTTTTCACGAACCTTTGCAGTAGCATTTCCGTCAGTAAGTACATTATCGGGAAGAACCACAGCAACTCGTCCGCCGGTTTTAACGATGGACATTATATGCTGCAAGAAGTTAACCTGATTATCCGACGTTTTTATAAATTCCGGTCTTGCACTGTCAACTGCTACGCTGCCTTGTGGTCTTGTGCCGAAAGGTGGATTTGCAAGAATTACATCAAACATTCTGTCCGATGTATCAAGCAATGAATCCTGACAAACGATAGGACTCTTTTCTGTTCCAATATCGTGTAAATATAAATTCATTGATGCAAGGGTAACAACAAGTGCTGTATTATCTGCACCAAACAATGCATTGTTTTTTAAAAAGTTCTGCTTTGACAAATCCCTGCTTTGGGGTTTCATATGGTCAAAGGCAGCAAGAAGGAATCCACCAGTTCCGCAAGCCGGGTCAGCAACCGTTTCGGTGATTTTAGGGTCAATTACATCAACCATTGCTTTGATGAGCGCACGAGGAGTAAAGTATTGTCCGGCACCGCTTTTTTTATCCTGACCATTCTTTTCAAGGATTGATTCATAAATTGCACCCTTGAAATCGCCCTCCATCATATACCAGTTTTCATTGCCAACCATTTGGAACACTTTTGCAAGATGAACAGGGCTGTTGATTTTGTTAGATGCTTTCGTAAAGATAGTACCGATAAGTCCGTCATCTTTTGAAAGCTCTTTCAATACTTCTTCATACTTGTCAATAAGGTCATCTCCATTAAGTTCAACAATATCTTTCCACTTATATCCATCAGGGATAGAGCTGCCAAGACCTAATTCTTCCTTTTCTGCATCCATTTTAAGAAAAAGAATGTATGTGAGTTGAGTGATATAGTCTGTAAATCCAACACCGGCAGCCGCAAGAACATTTGCAATATCCCATACTTTTTTTACCAGTGTTGCTTCGCTTTTTTGAATATCTGCCATAGTATTATGCCGCCTTTAAAATAAATTTTGCAAGTGTAATAATTTCCTCCGATAGAACAGGTGCGCCAAAGTTTTTTATTCCTTTACGCCACAGGTCTGTATCAAAAGCATTCAATTCTTTTATGCTGATTGCACCTTCCTCAATAATGTAATCAGCTATCTGTTTCATAATTTCTTTTTGCTCATCTGTAAGTTCACGCTGAGCTTGTCCACAATAAAGGCTAAATTTTTGGGAATAGCCCTTAATAAGACTTACAAGTTTATTTCTTTTCTTATATGCATAACGAACAAGCTGAATGAGATGAGTAAGAGCCTTGATGTTTTGCTTTGTATCCAATTCTTCAACATTACCGTCATTATCGAGGATTTTATAGTTTTTCCAAATGTAATACGGCGTGAATTGTCCGTTTTCAGCAATCAATTTGTCCTGCAACTCCGTAAGCATTGAATATGTAATTACAGTATCTTCAGAATTATAGATAATTCGGAGAGCTTCAATCTTATCTGCATTATCATTCAAATATTGCTCAAAGTTAGAAATAAAGCTTTTTGCCGTTTCTTTAGAGAAACCTTTATAAATTACCTTGTCCTCTTTTTCTGGAGTTACAGCGTAATAACCCCGGAACATTTCAAGAAGTTTCTTTCGTGCTGATAAATTACTTATTAAACAGAAAATCAAGTTTTTACGAGCAAAATTTTCATCCGAAATATTCTCATAAGGAGGTAGCAAATTCTGCGAAAGCAATTGGTTTATATTATTTGCTAATCCTCTTGGTGAAAAGCCATAATCGGAAATAAACATATTCAAATGTCTTTCGAAAAGAGGATTGTCCTCATATCGTTTTTGTATTGTTGCACAATAATCACGAAGCAGAGCGAGATTTTCATCAGAAACCTCGCCGTGTGACAATCTTTCCAAAAGCTGGTCTAAACGAAGTATTTTAGGTCGTGGTTCTCCGCCTTTGCCATGTCCCGGAGTATGCTTATCAGATTCCGTTACACCCACTGCATCAACAATGTAGAAACAATTTTTGTTATCTGCATTCGGAGTAACTTCTCTTAATTTATCTTCATTAAGTGTTCTGCAACCTCTTCCTTTCATCTGCGTATATAAAACATCCGATTTTACATCGTTCATAAAAAGAACAACTTCCAAAGGCTTTACATCCGTACCTGTTGCAACAAGTGTAACTGTAACTGCTATTCTAAAATCCTTTTCCGTTCGCAATTCACGAATAAGGGCATTGGAATCGCCTGCGTAATATGTAATTTTTTGCACAAAGTTGTCCGGCACTTTTCCACTTGGAAATTTTTCGGCAAACACCTTTTTGGCAATCTCAACGATTTTTGTTGCGTGATTATCATCTTTTGCAAAGATGAGCGTTTTAGGAATATAGATCCAATTTTCTTCTCTTTCCGGATATAAGTCGGTATAAATTGACTCCATATAGGATTTCAAGACAGACTCTATCTGATTAGGGTTGATAACAGAGCGTTCAAGCTGGTTTGGCGCATAGTCAATGCGTTGCTGTGCCTTGTATTCATCAACCATTTCACCGGAACGATTAACATCCGTAACTGTTTCGCCTTGATTGATTGTGCCACCGTGAACCGTTGCGTCGGTAATTATTCTGTAAACTCGTGCAGGAACATTAACACCGTCAACAACGGAATCTTCGTATGTGTATTCTTCAACAATATTTTTATTAAAATACGCATATGCTTCGGGAGTAGGCGTTGCAGTTAAACCAAGAACTTTTGCGTCCTTAAAGTAATCAAGAACCGCTTTCCATTTGCCGTAAATTGAACGATGACATTCATCAACAATGATAAACTGGAAGTAATCCGGAGGTAATTTCAAATCCTCGCCAAGAACTATATCAGGCTCGTTTTTAATAACATCTTTCAAGCCCAATTTTTCGTCTTCTTTATCTTCGTCATCTTCCGTTATAGTTTGTCCCGTAAGCACCGCAAATAATTTTTGTATTGTAGATATAATGATATCGCCCTGAATACTTTCGGGTTTTGTAAGTCGATTAATTTGGTAAAGTTCGTTCATCGGTTTTTGTTTTTCGGTGCGGTCGAACAAACTGAATTCTGTTTCTGTCTGTCGAGCAAGATTATTTCTGTCAACAAGGAAAAGTACACGCTTGGTAGGCGTATAGTTCAACAGACGGTAGGACGCAAGACAAGCAAGATATGTTTTACCTGAACCTGTTGCAAGAATAGCAAGAGCCTTTTTCCTGTCGGCTTTCAACGATGCTTCAAGTTTTACTTCAGCATCATACTGGCAGTCACGAAGTCCTTTTTTCTCAATTCTCGGCAACGCACCATATTCGGATTTTTTACCAAGCATTTGTAGCATCTTTTTCGGTGAGTGCATTTCCGAAAGTTCAACATATTCGCTGTCGGACTCAAGCATATTTTTAAAATAAATCTTATTACCATTTGCGAGATATACAAGGGGAATCTGATTTGGAAACCACAAACCAACCCAACCTTGCGGATTTTTAGAATACCATTCAGCTTGTTGTGCAACAATATCTCCGAGAGAATTATCCTCAGCTTTTGCTTCAACAACAGCAATCGCTTTGTCATCAACAAAGAGAAGATAGTCACTTTCTTTATTTCCTTGCATTAAAGCTTCTTTAACCGCAGAAGCATTAAATGGAGTATACTCGTCACGAGCGACAATATCCCATCCTGCATCAGTTAATTGCTTGTCTATTTTTATTCTTGCTTTTTCTTCAGGTAACATATCTGTTATCCTCCTGTAAAAGTCTTGCTTCCTGATAATTAAAATTATCGGAAGTTAATAGTAAATACTAATTTTATAAACTCTATGTAGGCTTTTCTGATTTTAATTAAATTTTATTTTGTGTCATCAGGAATGAATTCCATGATGTCCTCTATATTACAATTTAACGCCAAACAAATTTTACCTAAAATATCTACTGTCACATTTTCGCCTTTGCTCATTTTTGTAATTGTGTAATTGCTAATATCAGCAGCTTTAGCAAGGTCCTTCTTCTTCATATCGTGGTCAATTAATAACTTCCACAACTTTTTATAACTCACAGTCATAATCTACCTCTTAAAGATTTAATAATAACTACACAAGTATATTATATAACAAAGTCTAAAAATTCCAATGATAATCGAGCAATACCATTATTTTGTTTAGTAGTTGCGATACAACAAATAGTATAAACAGCGATATTAAAACTAATGCAATTAATTGTTTTTTTCTGCTGTCTTTAAAGATATAGAATGATATCGCTAAAATTAGAGATATTATTTCGCCTTATACTGTAAAATATGATGGCAACACTACCAAAATCCTAAATACCGATATATCAACTTTATCTATTAAACTCATGAGGAACACATAAGGTAATATTGGCAAGATTAAAATTAATATACCCTTAAAAATTTTCTTTTGTCTAAAACAATCTACCACATACATTAAAACCACCGATAAAAACATTGTGTAAAAAACATTATTCATCAATACAACCGGCGGATCATTTATAGGGAACTTATTAGATATTATTAGAGAAACTATCCCCATAATAGTTCCTGAAATATAAAGCCTTAATGCATACTTTCCCTTATTTCTAGTGTGACTATATCCTTCTGCACACATAAATAAAAATATGGGTAATACAAGTCTGCCAAGCATATTTAACCAACTCAAATTCCCCGCATAATAAAACATTTTATGAATATGGTCACAAACCATTAAAACTATCCCTATTAACTTTAGTTAGTATCCGTTTATACCTATTTTTTAAGCTTCTCTCCATGTTGTCCTCCTAAATAATTGCTTAACTCTATTGAGAGTGCCCTAAATACGAAAAAATTTTTAAAATAAAGTGTTTTTTTTAAATTTTTATTTTATTATGCTATAATATTTTTGTTGTTAGTTTTAATTAAAGCACTTTTCAAGACGTTGTCCTTACTTTGGAGGAATAACATTGAAAAAATATCTATCACTTGTTGCTATACTTGCAACACTTACACTTTTTGTAGTTGGTTGTGCTAAAAATGAACCTAAAACTGAAGAAGCACCTGCTGAAACTGCCACTGTTCAAACAATGGAAGGTTCTGAACTTAACAAAATCATGGAGGATAACAAAGCTAAAGAAAACTATCTTGTTATAGACGTGAGAAGTAAAGATGAATACGATGCTGGACACGTTAAATTTGCTATCAATATGGATATCGAAACTTTCGAAGATAACCTTGATAGAATTGCAGATTTCAAAGATAAAAATGTAGTAACTATTTGTAACACTGGTAAGAAGAGTGCAAAAGCTGCTGATATCTTAGTTGCTAACGGATTCACTAGTGTATACAATGCTCAAGGCGTAAAAGATTTTGAATACACTACTATGTCTCAAATCGAAAACATCTTCGGTTCTGAACTTCAAGCAATAGCTGATGCAAATGAAGAAGGTTTAACAATCATCGACGCTAGAGACGCTAAAGACTACGAAGCAGGCCACTTAAAGGGTGCTATCAACGTTTCTGTTGACAATGTAGAAGAAGCTTTAGCAAACATCCCTATGGACAA
This sequence comes from Peptoniphilus asaccharolyticus DSM 20463, assembly GCF_900176115.1. Lineage (GTDB taxonomy): Bacteria > Bacillota > Clostridia > Tissierellales > Peptoniphilaceae > Peptoniphilus > Peptoniphilus asaccharolyticus. Next base: position 1,119,371 of record NZ_FWWR01000009.1, read on the forward strand.
GGGAGTAGTAACTTATTGTTATTCCGGAAATAAATCAACTGTTGTTGCACAAACTTTAGTTGAAAAAGGATATACTAATGTTAAAAACTCTCTTGATGGAACTAAAGAATTTGAATTCAATTTCGAAAAATAATTTTGAAGAACTTGTATTATATAGACAAGCTCTAAATTCTATACTATGAAGAGAAAAATTATATTTTTTACAAAAGCTCCTGCTCTTAACTATGGCAAATCCAGATTAAAAAATTTTCTTTCTGCCGAGGAAAGATACAAACTATCTAAATTTTTAATAGAGGACAACTTGAAAGTGCTTAAACAATCTGGTTATGATTTTGTCATATATTATTCGGGAGCAATTGAAAATCTAAATTTTATAGACTATGAAAAAATCCCTCAACGTGGCAAATCATTGGGGGATAAAATGTTTAATGCTATAAAAGATGAACTAACACAAAATGACGAAGTTATTCTGTTGGGCTCTGACCTTAGAGGAATAACCACTACTCTAATTGAAGATGCTTTTAATGGACTTGCACATTCAGACTGTGTTATATCCCCTGCAAAAGATGGTGGCTATGGTCTAATAGGATTTAAGAAACCAATAGACTTATTTTCTGAAATAGAATACAGCCGATCTGACGTACTTGAAAATACATTAAAAAAGGCAAATTCAATTAATATATCTGTTATGAGGCTTGATGAAGTGAGAGATATCGACGAAACTATAGACTTGATACGAGAAGAACTTCAAACCGATGATGTTGAACTACTTGGCAACGGCGAATATAATTTGAACTACAAATTCAATCAGAACTTTGTATGTAGAATAAATTTAGGAAGCCAACTCAACTTAGGTAGCGAACAACTTTCTTATGAATATCAAGCTCTTAAACTACTCGAACCATCAGGCGTAACACCTCGAGTACATTATTTAAAAAAAGATTCAAAATATATTCAAAAAGACTTTCTTGTCATGGACTATCTACCGGGAATGGCTTTGGATTACGAAACTGATATGGATATAGCTGCTTATTTGCTTTCAACAATCCACAACTTCAAAGTTTCAAATTCCAACTTAATCTGTGTAGATAAACCTTTTAAAGCTATGTTTGAAGAATGTTCTCAAATGTATTCTGTATATAAGAATTCAGAAATTTACAATCCATCAGTTGGTCAGTATATAGACAGTTTCTTTGATTTTGTAAAAAGCCTTGGGGTTGAGTCTGAAATTTCAAATCCATGTGTGATAAACACAGAACTAAACAATAGGAATTTCATAATCAACGGAGCTAATTCATATGTGATTGATTGGGAAAAACCTATTATTGGTGAAGCTGAACAAGATATAGCACATTTTTTAGTCCCTACAACTACCAATTGGAAAACAAATAAAATTCTATCGGAAGATGAAATAAATAATTTTATCTCTGCATACGAAAAATATCGTCCTATAGACAGGCAAAAACTAAAAAAATATTTTGCTTTTAATTGTCTAAGAGGCGTAACTTGGTGTAGTATGGCGAAAGTTGAATACGAAAACGAAAGAGCCCTTTCAAACAAAGATACTTATGAAAAAATAAATTTATTCTTAAGTGAACCGTATTTAGAAATGCTCTTTAAAAGATTTTATGAGGTCAATAATGAAAAAATATAAATCTAAAATATTCTTAGCTGCAATACTTATACTTCTGGCATCAATATATGCCTTTGTGCCTTCTGTAAACTACGGAATAAACAATGCTATAAAGGTACTATCATCTATGGGTGTTGACGGTGTTATAGAATATATTAGAGGCTACGGCAAATATGCTGCCTTGGTTTCTTTTATGCTAATGATTTTGCAATCTATAATAAGTCCAATCCCCGCTTTTCTTATAACCCTTTCAAATGCTGCTATATTTGGCTGGGTTAAAGGTGCTATGTTGTCTTGGAGTTCTGCCATGGTTGGTGCTGCTCTATGTTTTTATATAGCTAAGATCTTAGGTAGAGATGTGGTTGAAAAAATTACAACCAAGACAGCACTTAAGTCTGTGGACGACTTCTTTGCACGTTATGACAAATATGTAATTTTAATTGCTAGACTACTACCTTTTGTGTCTTTTGATATAGTGAGCTACGCAGCCGGTCTTACATCTATGAAATTCTGGCCGTTTTTTATAGCAACAGGACTTGGTCAACTCCCAGCCACAATAGTTTATTCATACGTTGGCGGAACTTTAACTGGAGGAGCTAAAGCAATGATGATTGGACTTTTGGTGTTGTTTGCCTTTAGTATAGCTATATTCATTGCAAAAAATATGTATAATGAAAAACACAAAAAATCTAACTAAAATTTTAATTGCCATATCCATATTGGTATGTTCCATACTCTTTATGCGAATGGCATCTTTTGAATACATGAGAAACTGGGTGAATAGTTTTGGAAATTGGGCACCGCTAATGTATATTCTGCTCTATACTATTCTCCCTGTTTTCTTCTTCCCTGTTCCAATCTTCGTACTGGTGGCAGGTATCTTATTTGGCATCTGGAGAGGGTTTGTATACACTATGGTGGGATGCTTGCTAAACAGCACTCTTATGTTCTATTTAGGAAGATTTTTAGGCCAAGATTTCTTTGAAAACTTACTTTCTAAAATGCAGCCTAATCTAAAAAAACGTCTTATGCACTCCGACCAAAAATCTCTCTTCTATTTATTTTTTATATTGAGATTAGTTCCATTGGTGTCCTATAATCTAATAAATTATGTAGCCGGCTTTACAAAGATAAAATATTCCAACTACATCGTTACTACAATGCTTGGCATAGTTCCGGGTATGTTGGTATTCTTAAACACCGGAGATAAATCTTTAGATGTGAAGAGCAGTGAATTTATAGTCTCAATAGTTTTGCTCTTGGCACTGATAGTAGTGTCTACAATATTTGCCAAACTATATATCAACCGAGGTAATGATGATTTCGATAATAATTCCAACATATAATGAAATAGTTAAAATTGAATCTTTTCAAAAACAATTTGAGAATCTTAAAGGAGATTTTGAAGTCATCTTTTCCGACGGTTTTAGCACTGATGGCACTTATGAAAAAATATATTTTCCTAAGATACAAGAGACTAAATTCAGAAGCAATCAAATGAACTCTGCAGCAAAGTATGCTAAAGGCGACTATCTTTGGTTTTTGCACGCAGATTCAATCATACATAAAAACTCTATTCTTGAAATAAAAAATTCCAAATCAAATATTGGTTGTTTCAAACTTGCCTTCGACTCTCCAAAGTGGCAATTGAAAATGGTGGCCTTTAACAGTTCTCTAAGAGTTAAATTTAGAAATATAGCCTTTGGAGACCAAGGGATTTTTATAAAGAGAGAGCTGTTTGAAAAAATTGGTGGCTTTGCTCCCATTCCCATAATGGAAGACTACCAACTCTCAATAGATTTAAAAAACTCAGGAGAAAAATTTTATCTCTCCGACTTGCCAATCATAACATCAGCAAGGAGATTTGAAGAAAACGGAATCTGGAAGACAATATTTAAAATGCAACTACTCCAACATCAATATAGAAAATCAGAGGATATAGATAAAATTTACAGGAGATATTAGACCATGATAGAAAAAACTAGAAAAGAATGCATAGAGTGTAACCTATGCACTAAACACTGTAGTTTTTTAACTGAATATGAAATCAATTTAAAAGAATTTACTTTTAGAGAAGATTTAAAAGACAAGTGCTTTATGTGCGACTCTTGTAAACATTATTGTCCAAAAGACTTATCCGGAGCTGAAATTACAAAAGAATTCAAATCTAAATCTCCAAATAAAGTGTTGCGTATTTTAAAAGACCCTTACCTATTTAACAACAACTCTCTTAAAAAAAGCAAAACCCTTTTGTTCTTAGGTTGTAACTATCCTAAATACTATCCTAAGACCTGTGAAAAATTGATTTCAATATTTTCTGAAAAGGGAATGGATTTCTCTGTAGAGTGTTGTAGAAAACCTCTCTATGAAAATGGAATAGAGCCTTCTACTTCTTTAGAAGATCTTCTAAGTGCAAAGGAAACTGAAAAACTGGTGTGCGTGTGCCCAAACTGCTACCACACTCTCAAACATAAACTATCCATTGAAGTAGTCAGCATCTACGAATTCTTATCATCTGAAAACATCGGACACCCCGTCAAAGAAAATGCCAATGTATTTTTCCCTTGCTCTGATAAATTTAAAAGAGAAATCTTTAAAGATATAGAACCATACTTGTCCTCATACGAAACATTTAAAGATATAAACTGTTGTGGTTTGGGTGGCGGAGTGCTCTCTAAAAATCCAGATGTTGGTAAACAAATCAAAAACCAAATCTTAAATCAGCACAGGGAAAATATCTATACCTACTGCTCCTCTTGCTCTTATGCATTTCACAAATATGGACTTGAGAATTTAAAAAATATTCTCTCTGAAATTTTAGACGTAAACGAAAAACCATCTTCAAAGTCAGTGAGAAATACCCTTGCATTTAAATTTAAAAATAGAAAATAGATAGACAAAAACTCTCTCAGCTACGAGAGAGTTCTTTTTTTATTCATTCACTTTTAATTCTAATACATCAGGTCTTGAATAGTGTCCACATGCGTCAAATTCCATTCTGCTCTCAGGAACTTTTTGCATATCTAAATCTACATAGATTATTCCTTCTCTATCCCAAATTTTCTCGCTAATTTCATGACCATAAGGATCTATTACACAACTTCCACCTCTGCAGACAATCTACGGAAGCTTTTTTGTCAAACATAACAGGCGCAGCTTGAACCACCGCAACCTTGCATCTATCTTTTAAATCTCTCATGCTATTCTCCTAAAATTATTTTCTCTCCAATTTTTATTGCCTTTGAATCACCGTGGCCTATTTCCATAGTCTTACAAATCGGCATATCCGAACCCACGTATTTTGAAAGTATTTCCATTACACTTGGTCTATAATCTTTTTTCTCCATCTCGGTAAAAGTTCCAAGTATGATTCCATTTATATTTTTAAAAACTCCCAATTGACTCAATTGAGCAAGACAAGTCGCAATCTTGGAAACTCCACCACTAAATGATTCTATAAGCAATATCTTTCCCTTGGTGTCCGGGAAATATTCTGTTCCCGCAAGTTTTAGAAAACATCTCAAATTTCCTCCAACCACTACACCCTCAAGCCTGCCACCTTGGATAAATTCATATTTAAAATTATATAAATCATATCCATCTTCTACAATACTATCCTTAAAATCACTTATCTTATGCGGATAATATAATAGGTTTCTAACTTGGTATAAGCTTGATGACTTATGAGACTTAGTATAGATTGCATTTATGACAGTGGACAAATCTGAATGCCCAAAAAATTCTGCTTTGCTCTTTGATACCAATTCAAAATCCAAATACGGCAAGACTTCATTCGCAATATCTCCCCCGGATATGTCAAATATAGATTTTATATTTTCATCTCCAAAAAATTCATTTAACTCTGCTGCCTTTTCTTCAGCACTGCCACCATACACGCTGTATCTTTCAAAAATATATTTACTGAAAATAGCCTCCATCCCAAAGCCTTCAAATATCTCTTTTAGTTGAGTACACTCTTCACTCCCGACTTTTTGAGCGTTAGAACAAGAGACTATTGCTACCTTATTTTTTCTACTCATATTTTACCTCTCTATACATTATAACCAAAACTCATCTCTGTAATAAAAAAACTTCCCGCCCTAGAGCATGGAAGTTTTGATTAATTTTTTAAATTTGTCCCAATAGTTTTAAAATCAATTGAGCTATTATTGCTGAACCCAAGTATGTTCCAAGCATAACAAATATTGCAAGTACAATTATCTTAGGCCCTGTTTTCTTTAGTTGATCTATATCCTTGCCTGTGTAAATTCCCGCATAAGCAAGAATTGGTGTGCATAGAGATAAGAAATCTACATTTGCAGTGTGAGTTGAAACCACATCTGAGAATGGAACTCCATGTATTGTGAAGATTGTAGCTATGGTAACTATATATGCAACTGCCAGAATTTTAATTAGTACCAAAATAGCAATGTGTTTAAAATTTGACTTAATCTAAAAAATCTCCCTCTAACCTCTCATGTGGTGTTTGTATTCTAAACTCTTCTCTTCTGTTGTATTTACTAAATATAAACGCTTATAGTTTGCCTACTAACTCCTACCAATGAACCCAACTCTTGCTGGTTCAAACCTTTTTCTGAACGAAGTTCTTTTAATTTGTTTAATAAAGGCATTTTGTTCTCCTACTCTATAAATGACAACTATCTTTGTCATTATTATGCTTTTGAAAACTATCTTTGTCAAATAAAAAGAGATACTCTTTCAAGTATCTCTAAATTTCTATCTGATTATTTATTTTTCTGAAATTATTTTGTAGTATGCCTTTGAAGTAATTTTATAAACTGTAAAGTAGATTATTAAATACATAACAAAAACTATTCCAAATGATGTGGCTTTATCCATTGTGTTAGTCATTCCAATTATCAAGAACAAATCATTTATAAGGAAGAAGGCAACTATCATGTGCACCAATGCCACAGCCGGTGGCAATAGGAACACCATCCAAACTTGAGATTTGATAGATTTCTTTATTTCATTTTCAGTCATACCGACTCTTCTCATAATGTTGAAGTTTTCTTTTGACTCATATCCTTCTTGAAGTTGTTTGTAGTAAATTATCAACGCTGTTCCAACTATAAACACAAATCCTAAGAAGGTTCCAACAAACATAAGCGCTCCAAATATTGTCATAAATTCTGCCTTCGCATCGGTATAGCCTGTGATTTGTATATCATGGCTTAAACTACTCTTAATATCTTTTATAGCTAAACTTGGATCTCCATCCACATTAAACATTTCAAACTCTACAAGTTTAGCATCTCCTAAGTCAAAACTGTCTAAATCTCCGACTTCTAAAACCAATCCGCCAAGTATGGTCATATTGCTTAAAGCTTTTTCATTTTCATACTGTTTCTTCTTTTCTACAACCTTGTATTTTTTCCCACTTATATTTAAAGTATCAGGTGTATCTTTTTTAGAGTAAGCTACAACTTCATCCGGCTTTAAATTTTTATTTTCAGATTCAACTACTAAAAGTGCTGTAGTTGCACTGTTAAAGCTATCTACAAATAGAATGTCTTCACCTTTAATCTCTGTCATCTTCATCTTATATTCTATTTTTTGATAATCTTGCTTTTTATAACTTCCCTTTTCAAGTCCTCTCTCAATTTGCTCTTTAATCTCTTTTACTTCTTGTTGAGAATAATCTTTGTGGCTAACTGAATATATTATATCTCTCGGGAAAATTCCCTTTAATATTTTATCTCCTGACCAGTAGATGGAAAATGCAGAACCTAACAGCACTATCGCCGCACAACTCATTATGGTTATACTTGCAAGTCCATTTGCATTCTGTCTAATTCTATGAACTATTCCGGAAATAGACGTGAAATTTTGTGGTCTATAATAAAACTTCTTATTCTTCTTCAAAGCCCCTATGACAACTTCAGTAATTGCACCAAAGCCAACGAAAGTTCCAAGCACTACAAGAAGTGTGGCAATGAAAAATATCTGTAACGATTGTAATGGATTCTTAGTATTAAGAGCTAAATAATAACCTGTTCCTATAAGTCCAACACTAATCAAAGCACTTATTCCTATCTTGATAGAAGATTTTTTATGCATTCTCTTAGCTTTTATCAACTCTAAGTTTCCAAGCTTTTTAATCTTATATGCTCTTCCCAATAATATAAGTAATTCTATACAAGTAAACACTGCTATGGTTACTAATATAGGAAATGCTGTTGGTAAGAATCCTGTTTCAATGCTCACCTTAATAGTTTTTAAAAGCAACTGTTCCTCTAATTTATAGAACAATACCGATGCAAAAATTCCTGCCAAAAGTCCTACAGCATATACTATTAGCGAATCCAAGCAAACTATTTTTAAAATTTGTTTTTTATCAAGTCCAAGCACACCATACAGACCATATTCTTCACTTCTCTTTTCCATCAAGAATCCATCACAGTAGTATAGGAACTGTACTGTAAAGACGAATAATACAAATGTACCCATTTCTAATAAGTACTGAATGGTTTGCATTCCATATTCTTTTTCCAAACCTGTCATAGTTGCCAAAGATATCAAACTTGAAAAACTCATTACCAAAAAACTGAATGCTAATATATATGGAATGTAGACGCTTTTATTTTTATTTATTCCTTCTAAACTCAGTTTTCTATAAAGATTCAATTTTTACCTCCTAAGTTTGTAAGAGTGTTCATAATATCTTGGTACATTTCCATTGGCTGTCTGTTCGCTCTATATAGTTGGTGGAAAATCTCACCATCTTTTATAAATAGCACTCTGCTTGCATAAGAAGCAGCCTTTACAGAGTGTGTAACCATTAAAATAGTTTGTCCTGACCTATTTATCTCATCAAAATATTCAAGAAGAGTATTTGATGCATTTGAATCCAAAGCTCCTGTAGGTTCATCTGCTAAAATTAAATTCGGAGATGTTATAAGACTTCTCGCTATGGCAGCTCTTTGCGCTTGACCTCCTGACACTTCATACGGATACTTTTCAATTAAATCTTCAATTCCTAAAATTTTTACAACTTCTTTTAATTTATGTTCCATAAGAGTTGGTTTCTCTTCAGAAAGTACCAATGGAAGCATAATATTTTCCTTTATAGTCAAAGTGTCCAGTAAGTTATAATCTTGGAAAACAAAACCAAGATGAGTTCTTCTGTACTTCGCAGATTCACTCTCAGATATTTTTGAAATATCTCTACCATCTATTACCACAGAACCATCTGTAGCCTTATCTAAAAGAGCTAGGATGTTTAGTAGAGTAGATTTACCACTCCCAGACTCTCCCATTATCGCAACAAACTCTCCCTTTTCAACTTCAAAATTCACTGATTTTAAAGCCTCAACTGTTTTTAAACTAAATTTTGAACTATATATCTTTTTTAAATTAGCAACTTCTATAAACGCCATTTTCTCACCTCATAGATATATTATATAAAAAAAGAGAAAATGCACCTTTATGTCGGACTTACATTTTCTCCCAGAGCCTTACATTTTTGTAAGATGAAATTTATTCCCCAAGTAATTCTTTGTCTATTGATTTTACTTTTGAATTTGCAATATAGACCCCGGCTATAATCATCACAGCTCCAAAAATTTGGTATATATTAAATGTCTCGTGCAAAATCAGCGCTCCTGCAATTATAGAAACTACAGTTGCAACTCCTATAAATGAAGCTGTTTTATTCACTCCGATATTGGCTATCGCAACATTTGATAAAAAGAAAGCCATTATAGAACAACCTATACCCTGATATAATATTGCAACAGCAAATGAACTCTCTTTAAACGGCAAAGCTATTAGATTAATTAGGCTACCATTTATAATTGCTTGAACAATAGCTATAAAAACAAAAACTATAGCTCCTACCGCTAACATTACAAAAGTTATTTCTATTTCTGTATAATCTATAGCTTTTTCTACAAACACACTGTATAGTGCATACGCAAATACAGCCAACAATAAAAATCCATAACCTACAACTGACAAACTAGAAGATATCCCCACTGCCGCCACCGTTATTATTACACCTATCAAAGTTATAGTAATGCCCATCACTTGAATTTTTGATGGCTTCTTATCCAAAATCAGAGTAGAAGCGATAAGCGATGCCACTGGAATACAAGCTAAAAATACTCCGCTTTCAGAAGCTGTAGTTCTACTTATTCCAAGTGTCTCACCTATAAAATAAATACATGGACTGAATATCGCAACAGAAAGCAATGGCTTTATATTTTTCCCTTTTAAATTGATTTTAATAACACCAAGCACTATAAGTGCAAGCATGATAACAAACGCAATAAAAAATCTCCAACCCAATAGCTCAAATTCACCCGCAACTTGTACAGTATTCTTTGTAAATATATAGCTAAATCCAAAAAGAGTTTCACATATCAGCGCACTTATAACACCTATTAACATTTTTTTATTAGACATAAAACACCTATTTTTAATTAATCAGACAAAATATTTTTAATCTCTACTTAAAACAAATGCTGACTTCCGTTCCAGATTCAGATTCTATTTTTAAATCTAAATTCAAATTCTTTAAAATCTCATTGGTCAAATAAAGACCTATGCCTGTAGATTTTGAATATATTCTCCCGTTGTAACCTGTGTATCCCAACTCTGTAACTCTTTTTATATCCTCCGGTGCAATTCCTATGCCTGTATCTTTTATAGATATGCTACCGTCTCTAATCTCTATGGTAACTTTGCCCTCTGACGTATACTTAAGAGAATTTGAGAGTATCTGCTCTATTGCAAACATGAGCCACTTATAATCTGTTACTATTTCAAGTTCTCTTGGTTGGTACTCTATTCTTATTCCCTTTTTTATAAATAGTGGGGCATACTTTCGTATAACCTCTCTAATAAGCTTGTCTAAATTCACTTTCTTAAACACATAATCCGTTGTCTTTGAATTATATCTTAAATAGTTTAAGAGCAAGTTTAAATATTCTTCAACAGAAAATATATTGTTCTTCAATTCAAATTTATCTATATCTCCTTCCAATTGGAGATTGATTGCAGCAATAGGAGTCTTTATTTGGTGCATCCACGTAGTTATAAATCGTTTAAATTCCTCATTGTTCTTATCCAGTTCAGACATCTGCGTAAGATATTCTCTATTTATACGTTTCATCTCCGACACAGCTTCTTCTATCTCCACATCGTCAATATCCAAATTCGAATTTATATTTCGCATATAAGCTCTAATCTTTTCTACATTTTTCTTGGTTTTGTTCATCTTTAATTTTAATGCTATTACCAAGAAAACAACAATTATCAAACATGAGTATAGATAGATTTCAAATCCTATATTAAACGCATAAAAAACTATTCCAAACAATGCCATCACTAACACAGCTGTTAGGTATATATCTCTATGTTTTTTTAAATACTTACTCAACATAATATCCTATTCCTATTTTTGTTTTTACAACATCTGTCGCTCCTATTTCTGATAGTTTCTTTCTAAGCCTATTGATGTTTACAGTTAGCGTATTGTCGTCTACATACTCATCAGACTTCCAAAGTTTTAACATAAGTTCCTCTCTCGACACGATTCCCGGTCTTTGTAGCAGAAGTGTTTCCAATATCTTGAGTTCATTTTTTGTTAGACTCTTTTGCATATTTTCTTTTTCTATTTCCATGGTTCTCAAATTTAAAGTAAATAACTCATGCTTTATGGTCTCTTCTTGCATCTTTTGTCCTGTTCTTCTTAAAATAGTCTTTATCTTTGCAAGCAACAAGTCCATATCAAAAGGTTTGGTTACGTAGTCATCTGCACCCAAATCCATCGCCATTATCATATTCAAATTATCATCAGCTGATGACAGAAATAGAATTGGAACTTCCGAAACATTTCTTATCTCTCTTGTCCAGTGGTAGCCATTGTAGTATGGAAGTTTTAAATCCATAATTACAAAGTCTGGTTCAAATGTTTTAAATGTACTCATTACATCTTTAAAATCGAGTTCGTTTTCAACTTCATAGTCCCACTTGGATAGTTCTCTCTTTAAAATCTCTCTTATATTTTTATCATCTTCAACTAATAATATCTTCATAGCTCATCCTCAATTATTTATTAATATACTCAGTATATATAATACTCTTCTTGCTTTCAATCTCTCTAAAATTCTACACAAAAAAACGGACATCCCTGTCCGTTTCCTATACTAATCCTCTAAGTTTAAACAATGCATATAGAACTGCTAACAATACATAGAGTATTATTAAATTCTTTGTTAAATTTTTTGGTGCATCTTTATCTTTTTTATCTTTCGGTGCTCTGTCGTAACTAATTGTAAATGCAAAACTAGTCGCAACCACTGCAATAAGTAGCACTATTTGAGCTATTTGCATAACTGGTGGTACTACACTCATCTTAGTAGCCGCATAATGTACCACAACAAAAGCTGTTACAAAGAGTATCAAAAGAGCTTGTACAAATTTATTCATATTTTTCTTTATATACGTCTAGTGCTTTTTTGATAATTTGTATACTTCTTCTGATGTCTTTTTCATTTATTACGTATGCAAGTCTAACTTGTTTTTTACCAATGTCGGTTCCTTGATAGAATCCAAATGCTGGAGCAACCATTACAGTTTCTCCATTGTCATCAAATTCTTCTAAAAGCCATTTTGCAAAGTGGTCTGAATCTTTAACTGGAAGTTCAGGCATTACATAAAAAGCTCCTTCAGGTTTTGCAACTTTAACTCCATCAATTTTTAAAAGTTCTTCATATATTGCAAGTCTTCTTCTGTTATATTCTGCATTTACATCTTTAAAGTATTCTTCACTTACTTCATAAAGAGCTGCTGCACCTATTTGATCCACTGTAGAAACTGCAAGTCTTGATGTTGCAAGTCTAATTGCTGCATCCATTACTTCTTTATTCTTAGACAATAGAGCTCCTATTCTTGCCCCACAAGCTCCAAATCTCTTAGATATTGAGTCAAGTAGTATAAGTCTGTCGTCTATTCCTTCTATTTCTGTAAATGAACAGAAAGCTGCTCCATCAAATACAAATTCTGAATAAACTTCATCAGCTATGATATATAGGTCGTTTTCTATAGCCACTTCTACTATAGCTTGTAGTTCTTCTCTTGTGTAAACTGCACCTGTTGGATTTGATGGGTTTGAGATAAGAATTCCTCTTGTCTTTTCATCAATCCCCTTTTCAATAACTTCTTTTGATGGAATTCTATATCCTTCTTCTACTAATGTATCGAAAACATTTAGGTGGATTCCTATTTCTCTAAACATTGTGTAGTAGTTTGAGTAGAAAGGATTTGTTGTAAGTATATTCTCTCCTAAGTCTGCAACTATTTCTGCCGCAAATTTAAGTGATTCACTTGCTCCTGTTGTTATAACTACTTCAGTTTCAGGATCATAGTGTTTACCTTTTTGTGAATAGTATTTGCAAGTAGCTTCTCTAATTGGTTTTAAACCCTTAGATGGAGCATAATCTATTGTATCTAATTCAATAGCTCTTATTGCATCTAAAAATTCATTTGGTGTCTTTGTATCTGGTGCTCCTATATTTAAATGATAAACTTTTTTTCCTTCTTTTTTAGCTTTTTCAGCCACTGGTGTTAACTTTCTTATTGCTGAAAAAGGCACTTCATTTACTCTTTGTGATAGTTTCATCTTCCCATTCTCCTTGTCATCTTAATCTTAAATCTTCCCCATAAAATTTCAAAGGTACGAATTTTTGAAATACTCTAGAGAAAACTCTGTCTGTATAAGTTCCAGAAAGTTCTTTTGGAGATAAATTTGTAGATATCAAAGTTTTTTTAGCTGATATTAATCTAGTATTAACTATGTTAAAAATCTCTGATGTACTGAATGAATTAATCATCTCTATTCCCAAATCATCGATTATAAGAAGCTCCGCATCGAAAAGCATATCATATTTCATCTGTGCCATTTCCGAATGTCTAAATCTCTTATTTTCGACTATATCAAGTATGTTAAAAGCTGTTTGATATATAACATTCACGTTTTTATCTAAAAGTTCTTTAGCTATACAGTTTAACATAAAAGTTTTTCCTTGTCCCGTACTTCCATAAAAAAGCATATTAAAATCATTATCCTTATGGAAGGTATCTATAAATCTCCTACTCACATTAAGTATTTCATTTATATTTTCTCTTGGCGACAATTGTTCATCTTCAAATGGTCTGTCTGAAAATACATTTATGTCAAAATTTGTAAAATTCTCTTTTGTAAGAGCGTAATTTATATTACTTGCATAATATAATTCTTGTGAGATCTTATTTTTAAAACAAGTGCATCTGCTTCCATCTTCAATCTTTCCTGTATCATTACAAAGTGTACAGTCATGTTGTATCTCTAAGTAGTCACTTGTATACCCATTTTTCATCAATAGTCTTTCTTTTTCTTGCTTTAAAGAATAAATTTCTTCATTCAATTTTATAAGACTTTCGCTCGATGGATTTAAAAGCTGTTCTCTAGAACCTCTTATTCCGATTTGAGTTATATATCTATCAACTTCTTCAATCTCTGGTATTTCTCTATATATTTTTTTTATTCTTCTTTCATTTTCCCTTTGATTCTTATCTCTGATTTGTTGATATTCTATTTCTATTTTTTTGAAAACATCCATTACAATCATCCTAATTTCTTATAAAAGTCTTCACGTTTTTTTCTTGCCAAATCTTCTAAATCCGCCTCTGACATCTTGTCTGTAGCTTGTGTGAAATTGTGGAACTTAGTTTTCTTTGCAACTCTTGTCCTTGCATCTTTTTGTGCAATTTCAGAAACGTCAGTGATTCCCTTTTCTATCCAGTTCATCAAAATCCTGTCTACATAACCAATGTTTGGATTTGAAGTGTTTACAGTCCTGTCACAAGCTGCCATAACAAGTTCCATGCTCAAATTGTACTTATCAAACCAAGCATTTACCTTTTCAAAATCAACTTGTTTGTAAGCTTTGTTGGCAAGTCCTATCCTCGCCTTAACTTTCATAAGTCTATAGAATTTTTCATCATGTTCTCTTGATGCTCTCTCTATATCTTCTTTAGTTCGTATATTGTCTCTAGACCAATTTCTAACCACTGCTTCAACGTAGTCTATACTCTCTTTTTTCTTTATTTCTGTAGAATACCAAAATGCTTCCTCTATCATCTCCACCGGCATATTGTAAATATCTCTCCAACTCGCAATATCAAGTTTCTTTGAGTTCGTAAGCATTCCCCTCATATAATAATCTGCAGTAGATAAAAGTCTAGCTATTTCATTGTCATCTAAAACACTGCTTCTTGTAGTCTCTTTAGGTTCAGGCCTTGTATATACATTTTCAACATAGAGTTGTTTTAAATTTATAAAGATGATGTCAAAGCTACCATCCGGCTTGATTTCCTTTCTAACAACTCCTGCCCTTTCCCAATATTCAAAAGCTCTTCGTATGTCTGATTCTATAAGCCCGAGCAAATCTGCAAGTCTTCCAAAGTCAAAACTGGCAACCCCCTCGGGCTCACGGGCCAGTTTTAAACCCAACAGATATACTTTGACAAAGTTTCCATCTGCTTGAGGAAGATAGTCGTTTATAAATATATTTTCTATAGGTGTATCTCCTAAGTCCATATTCATTTTTTCAAGTTTAAATCCCATAACTCCTCAAACCTTTCCTTTGTGAGTGATAATCTATCTGCTTTAAAAAATGCTATTCCTAAAAAATTTACAAAAGCATCTTTATTCTCTAAGTAATCTTTACTTTCTTTTTCAATTCTACCATTAGGATACTTCATAATCATAGAACTATATTTTTCAAATCCTAATTTTTTATAGAGATGATACGCTCTTTTGTTGTACTGCGCAACATCTAAATAAATTTTATTATATTCTAAATCTATAAAATATACGCTTAGCATTTTCATTAAAGTTTCGTATCCAAATCCTCTATCTATATAATTTGGATCGAATACAATTCCAATCTCAGCAGTTTTTAAAACAGGCTTTTTATTTTTAAATGATATATAACCGATTGCTATATCCTTTAAAAATATTGTGTAATAGGTTGATCTTGTTACTCCGACCTTCCAATTGTACCAATTTTTAATATCTTCATCAGTCTGTTCTGTAAAATTGTAATCGTCATACATCTTAGACGAATGCCTGCCCCAATTTTTAAATTGTTTGACATCCTCTAATTGCATTTCTTTAAAAACTAAATGCTCGCTCTTTATCATAATTTACTCACAATTCTGTCATATAGACTATCATATATTGGCGGACAGTTTAACAACTCTGCTGTAACTAGTGCAACTATACTCACCACCGCAAGCATAAGCATTACAGAAAAATTCCCTGTCATTTCAAGTACCAATATTATAGCAAGTATTGGCGCTCTAACCACGGCTGATAAAATTCCAACCATGCCAAGAATTATAAAATTCACCAAGTATATGCTAAAGATATTTGGATCTAAGATGTGGTATATGCAAGAACCAACTATTGCACCAAGCACAAGAACTGGTAAGAAAATACCACCTTGAGCTCCACTTCCATAGGCAACAACTGTGTATATCAACTTTAATATTAAAAATGCCAATAATATCTTTATTCCATACTCACCCTTTGCAAAGCTTTCAACTAAATTGTGACCGCCTCCAGTTACTGGGAAAAATAAAATCCCCATGAACATACCTATTGAAACTAAAATCTTCATCTTTGTTTCCATGGAAATATTGGCTCTATTCCACACATCTTGACTTTTTAAAATTCCTCTATTAAACAACATTCCAATAACACCTGTAGCCACTCCTATTAATACAGCTACCCAAATGTATTTTAATGGAAGAATCTCATCCACTCTAAAAGAAAAAGATCTCGCATTGCCCATAAGTAGATATGAAACTGAATTTGCAACTGTAGTTGCAGCTATTGTCGGAACTAATATTCTATGAGAAACTTCTTTATGAAGCTCTTCCACACAGAACATTACACCAGCTATAGGGGCATTGAAAGCTGCTGATAGACCTGCCGCTGCTCCGGCTGAAATAAGCATCTTCACATCTTCATCTTTTAATTTAAAAATCTTACCGCAAAGCTTTCCTACCATTCCGCCTGTTTGTATAGATGGACCCTCTCTTCCAAGAGAAAGACCTACTATATTCAAAAGACTTCCGCCAGCTAGCTTTGAAACTATAACTCGCTCAGGATTCATCTCGAGTTTATCTTCTAATTCAGCTTTTATTTGTGGTATTCCAGATCCACCTGAGAATGGAGCCCATTTTAAAAGCTTTGCCGCCAAAGTTCCTATTACAATAAATATTAAGAATGCAAACAGCAGATAAAGTGGCTCTAAGCCATATACATATCTTCTCACACCATCAGTTAAAGAAATTAAATATCTGTATAAAATAGCTATTGTCCCCGCCACAGCACCTACAAAGATTCCATAGCACAACGGCTTTATAACTTCACTCTCATTAAATTGTCTTAATAACTTACTCCGATACATTACTTAAAGCACCACTTCTCCAATTTCCAAACTTGTAATAAATAACCATCATTATGAACGATAAAATCCATGTCAAAGGATATGACACATATATAACTTCAATTTGATATCTAAAGCTCATAACTGTATATAAGAATATCAATCTCAAAATACACATAGATGTAATAGAGATATACATAGGCACTATTGCACTTCCTGAACCTCTTATAAAGCCACCCAATACTTGGCTTATTCCCAAGAATACATACGCCCATATCAAGTATCTCATAAAGTCCACGCCGTATTTTACTACTCCTGGATCACTATTAAACATTGCTATCAAAGGAACTGCAAATGCATAAGCTAGTACTCCAAGCACAAAGCAAACCCCTACTACCATGTATATAGAAATTTTTACTCCCTCTCTTATTCTATCAATCTTTCCAGCGCCAAAGTTTTGACCCGAAAAAGTTGTAGCTGCAAGAGCTATTGCATCTAACGATAAAAATATAAATCCATCTATTCTACCCTCTGCCGCAGCTCCCGCTATGGCATCCGGTCCAAATTTATTTAGCATTCCCTGAATCATTACATTTGAAAAAGATATTACCGCTGAAGCTATCCCTGTTGGTATTCCTATTTTAAAAATTATTCCAAGCGAACCCTTATAGAATTTAATATCCTTTATATCAAGTTTGAAAACTCTATCGGATTTCACAAGGTTATATGTTACTAAAATTGCTGATACAATTTCAGAAGATATGGTAGCAATCCCCGCACCTATCACTGACATCTTAAATACAGCCACAAACAATATGTCCAAAACTATATTCACTATCGCAGATATCAACAAAAAATTAAACGGTCTTCTCGAGTCTCCAACACTCCTTAATATTGCTGCTCCCATGTTATAGACCAATAGCGGCACCATACCCACAAAGAATATCCTCATATACAAGACTGCATCGTACATAATTTCTTCCGGTGTACTCATCATCTTTAATATGACAGGAGCAAATATACATCCTATCAGAGATAGTAATATCCCACCTACAATTGCTATTGCATACGACGTGTGTATAGCAAATCTCAAATTTTTTCTATCCATCGAGCCGTAGAACTGACTTACAACTACTGAAGCTCCTGTGGTAAGTCCTACAAATAACCCAATCAATAAATTTGCTATAGGTGCTGTTGCCCCTACAGCTGCCATTGGATTTTTCCCGGCAAACTGTCCGACAATCATCAAGTCGGCAGTGTTATATAGTTGTTGTAAAAAATTAGATAATAGAAGAGGTATTGCAAAATATATTATTCCTGAAACTATTGAACCCTCTGTTAAGTTTATATTTCTCTTTTCATTAAGCCTTAATTTCATAACTTACCATCCTGTTTTTTATTATACCATAAGCTAAAATATCAAACGTCCGCAATTAAAATCTTCCCTATATTACATTATATTTGAAGTTCTTTACCATACCAATAGGAATATTAAATTTATAAATTTTTTGTGGAATTACTTTACATTTCAAATTTGACTTAAAAATGAACATCAACTAAATTTTGGAGCTGATAGGGGGAGTTGAACCCCCGACCTATTGATTACGAATCAATTGCTCTACCAACTGAGCCATATCAGCTAAATCTGTCTTAATTGTACTACTATTAAATGTTTTTTTAAAGTTCATTCACAGTTTATCTAAATAAAATGTTGAACTCGTATTTTGGTTAAAATATAATATTTTAGAAAGGAAGTGAGATATGCATTTCAGAGACAAAAAATCTGCAGAAATATATAAGCTATTATATTTTTTAGCAGCCATTTTATTTTTTTCATCGTTTGTTTTCGACACCCCAACTGAGGTTTTAAATGGATTTGTAAAAATATTAGTTACCCCTTCAAATCTTTTAACAGACTATATGCTAGTTGGTGGCATAGGCGCAGCTTTTTTTAATGCTTCAACTATAATGTTAGTTTCCATCTTAATTACAAAATCACTTAAAGATGATATTAACGGTTCCGAGGTCGCCGCCATACTACTAGTTACAGGATTTGCTTTCTTTGGTAAAAATATTTACAATTCAATTCCCATAACAGTTGGAGTTTTTCTATACGCAAAGCTCGAAGGTTCAGATTTAAAATCTGTAATCTTGCCCGCTCTTTTTGGAACTGCTTTAGGGCCACTTGTAAGTGAGATAACTTTTTCTTTTGGCTATCCCCTTTTAAAAGGTTTCATTCTAAGCTATATATCCGGTATCTTAATAGGACTTGTAATAACTCCTGTTGCATCTGCATGTCTTAGATTCCACCAAGGTTATAATCTATACAACTCTGGTTTCACCGCTGGTATAATTGGTATGATTGTAGTTGGTATACTAAGAATGTTTGATATTGAAATCGAAACTGTGAATGTGGTATATATAGAAAATGATTTTAGAATAAGAATTATACTCTATTTAATTTTTATATCCATGGTCTTATATGGCCTATTTAAAAATAAATTTAATCTTAAAAGTTTATTTGATATTATGAAACACTCCGGACGTCTTCCAAGTGATTTTATAGCTTTGAACGGTCTTTATCCAACAATTATAAACATGGGCGTTATGGGGCTTATATCAACAACTTATGTAATTTTAATCGGTGGTAAATTCAATGGACCTGTTATAGGCGGAATACTTTCTGTAACTGCCTTTGGTGCATTTGGTAAACATCCTAAGAACTCAATTCCTATTTTGATTGGTGTTTACTTGACATCTACGTTAAATAAATACGATATAAGTGCCACATCAAGTATCTTGGCTGGACTGTTCGGCACTACTCTTGCTCCTATCACTGGAGAATTTGGTTTCTTCTCTGGTATCATTGCAGGATTTTTACACATGGCTTTAGTCTTTAACATAGGTGCTGTTCACGGAGGTATAAACCTATACAACAATGGATTTTCAGGAGGATTCGTAGCCGCTATGCTAGTTCCAATTTTAAAAGAATTCAAAAAAATAATGCTTAATTTAAGGAGACAACATGATTGAAGATCAAAAACATAAATCAAAACTGATTAGCTCTGCTCTTTTAGACTACTATTTTCACATTGGAGGAAATAATATTCAGTTGGACATAAAGTTTATAGATAACAAACTTGTTCTCAACTGTTCAGGTACTATAGATAAAAAACCGGATGACCTTGAACATATAAACGAACTGATTAATCTTCCAAGGTATGATGATGTTGAACTATACTATGCAGAACTATTAGACCTTTCTGATGGTGATAGCTCTATGTTCAATTTGGTTAGTGATTTAATTGACAGTGGAAGTGCCACTTACGAACGTGGTATTCTATCGTTTCATTTAGAAAGAATTTATATAGATAATTTATCATAACAAGTGCAACATAAATAAACTCATAGCTAATCAGC
Source organism: Peptoniphilus asaccharolyticus DSM 20463 (assembly GCF_900176115.1). Lineage (GTDB taxonomy): Bacteria > Bacillota > Clostridia > Tissierellales > Peptoniphilaceae > Peptoniphilus > Peptoniphilus asaccharolyticus. Next base: position 1,139,888 of record NZ_FWWR01000009.1, read on the forward strand.
TGTGTTAATATGTAAGTGACCAAACAAAACATATTAAAAGGAGTGATTAACTATGAGCTATAACCATCTTACCATAGAAGAAAGATCTTGTATTTACCAATTTTTAAATTTAGGAATGAGTATAAGGAAAATTGCACAAGCACTTAAAAGGTCACCTAGTACAATATCTAGAGAAATTAAAAGAAATTCATCTAAGATAAAAGTTAGTAGGGGAAGTTACACTAAGTACTTTCCGATAAAGGCAAATGATAAATATATTGATAGAAGAAAAGACTGCCATAGAAAAAGTAAATTTTCTAAAGATGTTATTGATTATTTAACTGTAAAGATTAACGAACATTGGTCCCCTGAACAAATATCAAATAGAAACACAAATGAGATTCATGAATTACCATCTACATCAACGATATATAGAATGATACACGCCAAAAAGCTGCCAAAAACTAGTATGAAAAATTTGAGAAGAAAAGCTAAATTTAAAAGGCCAGCAGAAAAAAGAGGAAAATTCAATGATAAAGGTAGAACAATTAAGAAAAGACCTAAAGAGATATACAGAAGGCAAGAATTAGGCCACTGGGAAGCAGATACAGTGGAATCAGGCAGATTAGATCATAAAAGGAAAAGTAGATGTTGTTTCGTAACTTTAGCAGAAAGAAAATCTAGATATTATATAGCAATCCTAGTTGAAAATAGAAAGTCGGAAAGCGTAACACCAGCAATAATAAATGCATTAAAAGATTATCCAAAAGAATTAGTAAAAACAATAACCTTTGATAGAGGTAAAGAATTTTCAGAATTTGAGAAAATAGAAAAAGAATTAGGATGCAAAACTTATTTTTGTGATCCCTATTGTGCATGGCAAAAAGGTACAAATGAAAATAGTAACGGACTTTTGAGGGAGTTTTATCCTAAGGGTATGGATTTATCAGAAGTGAATATTGATGAATTAAATTATAACTTAAGTTTAATGAATAATAGACCTAGAAAATGTATAAAATATAAAACACCTAAAGAAGAACTTTTTGGTCTCTTACCATAGGTGTTGCATTTGATTTGACAATTCGTCTATATAAAAAGTGTGTCGGAATTTTTTTCTGACACACTTTTTATATAGTATTTAATTTTTGATTTAATACACTTATTTTTTCAAGTCCATACAGTGCTAAATCTTCAATTATCTCTACTTCATAGTTTAAGTTTTCAAGTATTAATCTACTTTGTTCTCCCGTAGCAACGATTTTTAAATCAGAATGCTCTTTTGACATATTTTTTATAACATACTCCACTGTACTCAAATAGTGGTGATATATTCCTGTCTGTATCGCCTTTGTGGTTGAGTTGCCAAGCATTGTATCTATTTTTATGAGTTCAACTTTTGATAGCTTTGCCATTTCCTTTAGAGAATTCAAAGCCATATTCATGCCCGGTATTATCATTCCACCCATAAAGTTGTTGCCGTTTAAGAAATCTACAGTTATGACTTCATCTATATTTAAAATGAGAGCTTTCTCACCTATTGTATACGCCGCTCTTACAATTCTGTCTGAGCCAACGTCTTTAGGATTTTCACATTTTATATTAAGACCTGTCTTTATTCCCGCACCAACTACCATTGCTTCAGGAAATATCTCTCTGTAGTTCTTTGTCATGTCAGGTACAACAGAAGATATTATTGAGTTTGTAACTTGATTTAAACTATAAGGTTCTATAAGTTGTTTAATTTTAAGTCTTATTTCATCTACAGTTTCTGAAGAATCTGTTTTTATTTTAAACTTGTGTAATAACAAGCTATCTTTAAACAATCCTATTTGAACACTTTTATTTTCTATATTTATTGCTAAAAGCATAATTACCTCTTAGAAGAAAGTAAAACTCCTTTAACCACTGCTGTAGTTACTATAACTGAAAGTATTGCTTCTGGAATTCCTGAAGTGATTGCAATTCCAAAAATAACTTGTCTAGCAAGCTCTACAGGTTGTCCCACTGCTATCATATATTGTTCTGCATATAGTATATACATCATCCCTAAAAAGAATATTGTATTTGTCATAGAACCTATAAAAGCACTTGCCACTACTGCAAAGTCTGAGTTCATTTTCTTATTTGTGTAGTACAACATAAACAAACTAAGTCCTAAGAATATTGTACTTAGTACAATTGTCATAGTGCTGCCGCTACTTGTAATGTTAGAGTATAGAACGTATCCTAAAAATCCTGAACAAATTGTCCAAGCTACATAAGATAATTTTTTAAGCAATTTTTCATCTAACTTTTTAACCCATATATAAGCATATCCTGCAAATAGACCTATTAAAATTCTAGGTAGTACAGACACCAAAGGATTCATTATAAATGGTGTTAGTGGAGATGCGTTCATTATAGATCTCATTATTGATGATAATCCAAATATCAATCCAACTATTGCACCTACAAAAGGTCCTTCAATTATTGCACCTATTATTACAGGTATGTGAAGAGTTGTTGCGTTCAAAATACCAAGTGGAATAAATCCCAAAGGTGTAAATCCTAACGCAGCTGTTATTGCTCCCAAAATTGATATGATAATCAACTTTCTGTTCTTCGTTCTACTACTTGTTCTATCCATTTTTTCCTCCTGATAGGGTTCTTTAAGATACCCTTCAAATTTTTAGAGATTTATAAGATTTTAAATCTCCACCATCGCTGGATTCATAAATTGCATTTGCTATACTTCTTGAAATACACTTAGCTGCCATAGCACCTACAAAAGTAACATCACAGTCCACTTCCCCAGTTGCCACTGAGAAGATGGTATCTCCATCAAACATTGTGTGCACTGGTTCGATTGACCTTGCATAACCATCATGTGCCATTTGAGACACTTTGTTCAATTGTACTTTTGATAGTTTACCATTTGTAGCCACTATTGAAATTGTAGTATTTCTACCTTTAAACGCATCGTAGTCACTCAAATGTTCATAGACTTTTAATGTATCTAAGAACTTCTCTTCCTCTTGAGAATAACAACCAGCTATCTGGATTCTTCTCTCTGAGTCAAATACATCTCCAAATGCATTTAAAATTGTAAGCGCTGCAATTTTAAGTTCTCCAAACTGCATACTTGCTTGCCCTAAACCTGATTTCATAGCATATTTATTGCCAAGTATCTTTCCAACACTTGCTCCCGTGCCAGCTCCAATAGAACCCATATTGGTATCCTTTGAAACATTCTCACAGGCATTATATCCCATTTTAAAATCCGGTCTTATATTTGCATCTCCAACAGATAAATCGAATATTACAGCAGATACCACAATTGGAACTTTTGCAAAACCTGTATCAAGTCCAATCTCTCTCTCCCTAAAATATTCCATTACTCCACTTGATGCCTCAAGACCAAAAGCAGAACCTCCCGATAGGACTACTGCATTGACCTCGTCAACCATGTTTTCGCTCTTTAATAAATCAGTCTCTCTTGTACCAGGAGCTGAACCTCTTACGTCAACTCCACACTTAACTGGTCTGTCGGGAATAATTACAGTTACTCCCGTAAGAGCATCATAATTTTGAGCATGACCTACTTTTATGCCCTCAATATCACTTAAATACCCTGGATAAATTTTTTCAGACATTTTTTCTTATATCTCTCTCCAATTCATTAAATAATACTTCTCTTTTTACGTTTTCAGAAGTTTCTTCGTCCTTAAACAAAGTTATCAATTCAAACGCCAAAATTTGAGCTATAGAAGGTCCCATAGCTGTTATTATATTTTCATCCCTAACCACCGGTTTGTCAATCCTGTTTTGTACTGAAAGCCTATTCTCAACGCCCGGATAGCAAGTGAACTTTCTATTTTTCAAAATTTTTGCAGCATCAAGTACCATAGGTCCGGCACAAATTGCTATTACATATTTATCTTCTGTGCTATACATTCCAACGAGTTCTCTAACTTTGCTGTTATTACTCAAATTAGTAGAGCCAGGTTGACCTCCTGGTATGTATATCCCCTTATACTCTTCAATTTTTACATCATCTAAAAGATAATCTGCAACTATCTTAACTCCGTGAGCTGACTCAACTTCTCTAACATCTTTTACCGAAACAAGATCTACTTTAATATCCGCTCTTCTTAGATAATCACTTACAGTAAGAGCCTCAATTTCTTCAAACCCATCTTCTAACAGAACAATTAAATCTTTCATAACTTATTCCTTTCTCATGGCTTTAGATTTGTTTTCAGCTGCAAGTATAGCATCTATAATCGTTCCTCTAAAGCCTCTCTCTTCAAGAACCCTAACACCTTCGATAGTTGTACCTCTAGGCGAAGTTACCATATCCTTTAGCTCTCCCGGATGTTTCTTAGTTTCCAGAACCATCTTAGCTGAACCTAGCACTGTCTGCGCTACAAAATTGTAAGCATCCTCTCTCTTTAAACCTGTCAACACAGCAGCATCTGCAACAGACTCTATAAACATATACACATAAGCCGGCAATGAGCCACATGCTGCTGAAAATCCATGGAACAAATTGCTATCCAGTACGCTCACTCTTCCAAAAAAACTAAAGATTTCTTTTACATCACTAAGGTCCTCTTCAGTCACTTTCTCACTTGGACAGATTGCACTCATTCCCTCGCCAACCATTGCAGGTGTGTTTGGCATAGACAAGATAAATTTTCTATCTCCAAGCAAATTAGTTAAACTCTCTATAGTCTGTCCAGCTGCTATGGAAATCACTATGGTTTCCTCTCTTAAATCTTCTCTTATCTCTTCCACCACCAATGGATATATATGTGGTTTCACAGCCAAAATTATATAATCAGATTTTTGAGTGAGTTCTTTAGCACTGACTATATGTACATTTTCACCCCTATATTCTTCCAAACTGCTTGATTTACTTGATAGATATAGTTCAAAACCTCTTTCAATAAGTGCGTGGGCGATTGCTCCGCCCATATTTCCTACTCCAATTATTCCAATCTTCATATTTTCTCACTCCTATTCTACTGCTATTATCACATAAACGTTTTTAAATTTCCACAACGCTAAACTAATGATACAATATAGTGTAGGAGGGAATAATGGAAATATCTCTTTTTGAATTATTCAAAATATTCTTTAAAATAAATTCAATAACATTTGGCGGAGGATATACGATTGTCCCTGTAATCTCAAATGAATTTTCAAAAAATAGAAAACTTCTATCTGAAGATGAAATGTTTGACATAGTTGCACTTGCACAAAGCGGCCCGGGCGCCATGGCAATCTCAACCTCACTTCTAACCGGCTATAAGCTTAGAGGATTTTGGGGTGCTGTGGTATCTTTAGTGGCATCTGTGCTACCTTGCCTAATAATACTTAGCATTATATCCAGCTTCTACATTCAGTTTAAAAATAATTTCTTTATACGTTCAATTTTAGACGGGATAAGTGGAATAATCTGTGCAGTATTGCTCTTAACAGTTTATGAGATGGGCAAGAATGCGACAAAAAAATATAAATACTTTTCTTCTATAATTATCATTTCAGTGTTTGTATTAAGTTTTATCTTTAAAGTAGACACTGCAAAACTAATCTTCGGAAGTGCCATTATTGCAATACTTACTTTCTATTTTAGGAAAGGAGATGTGAAATGATATTTTTTAAACTATACATCACCTTTTTAAAAATAGGAGCTCTTTCATTTGGCGGCGGCTATGCGACCATACCACTGATAAGAAAATTTGTAGTCGAAGAAAATGGATGGATGAATATGTCTGAGTTCTTAGACATAGTGAGCATATCTCAAATGACACCAGGTCCAATAGCTATAAACTGTGCAACTTTTGTCGGACAAAAAATCGGCGGAATTTTAGGATCTATTATAGCAACTTCAGGAGTTATAACCATCCAATCTATATTGATGTTGTCACTTGGCTACTTTCTATTTAAAAAACGTAAGACTTTTAAAATTTTAAACTATATGCTCGTTGGCATAAAAGCTTGCATTGTATCTCTAATATTTATTACCGCAATATCACTTATAAAGTCTTCAATACTCACTGAGTCGATAAACATACCAGCCCTCGCAACCTTTGTAATTGGATTTGTATTATATTTGAGAAAAGTTAACCTATATAGGTTGTTGCTAATCGGTGGTGGCATTGGATTAATAATTAATATTGTTTTAACTTCAAGCTTATAATACAATTAGTATTAAAATAATAAAGGAGAATCATATGTGGAATAGAAAGGAATTAAAAAGCAAATCAAAACAATTTCTAAAGAGATATATGCTAAAAGCAATCTTAGCATGTCTAATCTTTTCTCTTGTAGAAGGTTTATTTTCGGGGCATAGTAGTTCTGGAGACAGCAATACCCATACATACAACCAACATGAGATAAATGAAATTCAACATAATTTTCCATTTGAAAGATTTGATAAGTTTGGAAATAGCGATGGAAAATATGACTATACTATCTACAACAAGAATGTAAATGACAATGTCTTTAGCAATAAACTATTTTCACCAAACAATCCGTTGAAAAAGTTTGTAACAATCTCTGTAACAGGTACTGTACTTGCAGCACTAATTATAACCGGATTTTTAGGTTCCATCTTTATTTTAAAACCTATGAAAATCGGATTGAAGAGATTCTTTTTAAATGGCTATAGAGATGAGGCAAGAGTCTCCGATATGTTCACTACTTTTACAGATGGGCATTGGGTGGGATATTCACTAAAGCTACTCTATGTAGAATTTATAATTTTCTTGTGGACGCTACTACTTATAATTCCGGGAATAGTTAAGGGTTATCAATACTACTACGTTCCATACATCCTATCAGACCATCCCGAATACTCTGCAAGAGAAGCCATGGCTCTATCAAGAGAGATGAGTGATTGTAAAAAATCTGATATCTTTATGTTAGATTTATCTTTTATCCCTTGGATTTTGGTAGCTGTGCTAACTTTTGGTTTAGGATTTTTAATACTAACACCTTACATTGAAGGTACTTCAGCAGCTCTATACCTACACGAAATTGATGAACCAGTTGAATTTTCAGATTATGAATATTAAAAAACAAAGCTCCTTTAGATTATAAATCTATCAGGAGCTTTTTAATTTAGAAATAAAACATCTCTTCAAATTTTTTGTCTAGTGCAATACATAGTATAAGAGCGAGTTTTGCCGTAGGATTGAATTGGCCCGTTTCAATTGAACTTATTGTGTTTCTCGAAACTCCTATAATATCTGCCAAATTTTGCTGTGAAAATCCATTTTCAGTCCTTATCTCTTTTAAATTATTTTTTAATTTTAAACTATCGTCCATTATCTCAACCACTCTACCAAATTTGCAAATCCTATAATTGTACCACCAACTATAATAGAAATACTTGCTATTTTTTCAATATTATTTTCATAATCTCTATTGTACAACTTTGAAGTATATATTCCTACTAACATCGCCACAAATATAAAAGTTGCTTGAGAAATATCTAATTTTTTATATTTTCCTATTATCCACACAACTATAAAAGCTACACTTACAAAAATACTTCCCATCTCAAAGCTTTTTGAAATAAGATTCTTTTGTCTTTCGTCATTAAATATATTTTCTTTTTTATACTTTTCTAATAATTCATCTTTATTCATTTATTCACCAACTATCTCAACCATATCCAATAAAGAGTTGCCAAACTAAGTATAACAGCTAAAATTGAAGCCATTATAAACTGTACTAAATAAAACTTTTTATTATTAAACTTATACATTGCATACCCTTCACTTCCCATAAAAGTTAAATACATCGCCAAAAGAGATTCTCTCCAAATTAATGTATGCTCTTTTATTGCACAAGAAACATAAAATAGTACAAAAAGCAAAGATACAAAACCAAAACCTATTTGAATACCACGTAAAGCATAACTTTCTTTAGCTTCATCAAATTTTTCCATTCTACTTTTTTAAGTACTTCTTCCCTTAACATATTTAACCATCATCTTATTCGCCAAGTTTACTTTGCAAATACATTCTATATCCGCCAAGTGTACTTGTCAACATAGAAATAAAAAAGTGCTGACTTTTCAATCAACACTCTCTAAGATTATTTTCAAATTCTATTCAACTTCCAATGGAATATGTTTAAACTCATTTACATCGAATAGTCCCTTATCCGTCATCTTTATATCTGGTATAACAGGTAGTGCCATAAACCCAAGAGTCATAAACGGATCTATTCCATCTCCCACTCCAAGTTCTTTTGCTTTATCCAACAGTCGATTTATTTCTTCGTGCACTTCAAGCATTGACTTACTACTCATTATTCCAGCTATATCAAGCCTTAATGATTCTTCCAATTTTCCATTTGAAGAAATTGCCATTCCGCCGCTCATCTTGTCTATCTTTTCTATTACATTTAACATATCTTGGTCGTTGTCGCCTATTACAATTAAATTATGGCTATCATGCGCTATTGTAGTTCCCACTGCTGCATTCTTTATGTCATAGCCTTTTATAAGTCCTATAGCTATAGTCGAAGCGCCGGTGTGTCTTTCGATTACAGCTATCTTTCTTATTCCATCATCTGAAAATTTAAAATAACCATCTTCAACTTCAACCTCATACTCCAATTTTTTAGTGAGTAGAGATTCTCTTTCCATTTTAATAACATGAACTCTATTTGAATTTAATTTTATCTTCAAATCATCCAGTGTAAATTTTCTAATTTTCATTTTAGAAAGAACTTTTGGAGAAAGCTTTTGTGGAAAATCAACTATTATCTTTTCATCTTCAGCCACTTTCTTGCCTGAAATATACACGCTCTTTGCATGGATGTCGTTTAAATTTTCAAATAGGAAGAAATCTGCTGCATATCCTGGCGCAATTGCACCACTGTTTTTAATTCCATAACACTGTGTTGGAATTAGAGTTGCCATTTTTATTGCATCTAAGGGTTCCATGCCAAGCCTTATTGCTTTTCTAACATTGTTATCTACATTACCATCTTTTAATAAATCTGCCGGATGTCTGTCGTCAGTGCAGAAGAAACATCTATTTATATTGTCCTTAGTGACCCCGTCTATAAGTGCTTCTAAATTCTTAGCTGCAGTTCCCTCTCTTAATTGGATGTACATTCCACGTCTGATTTTTTCTTTCATCTCTTCCACATTTGAACACTCGTGGTCTGTTAAAATCCCAGCCAAGACGTAATCGTCCAAACTCTTTCCCTCAAGTAGTGGAGCATGGCCGTCAACTACCTTATTGCTTTTCTTTGCCAAGTCAATTTTATCCAAAATATCTTTTGACCGATTTACAGTGCCCACGAAGTCCATCATCTCACCAAGTCCCAAAACTTGAGGATAGTCTATCATCTCACTGTAATCACTTGCCTTTAATATAGCTCCACTTGTTTCAAAAGGAGTACATGGCACACATGATGGTAACATAACATACACATGAGCTGGTAGGTCTTTGGTTTCGTCTATTATATATTCTATTCCATCTATTCCACACACATTTGCTATTTCATGAGGATCCGCTATTATGGTTGAAACACCTCTTGCAACTAGACACTTTAAAAATTCAGCAGGAGATACCATTGAAGATTCAATGTGCACATGTCCATCTGTCATAGTTGGTGATAAATATGCTCCATTTGCTTCTACTATTTCATCAGCTTCAGTATAATCTCCTACTCCAATGATTTTTCCATCTTTTACAGCAACATTACCTTGATAAATTTCATTTTGAAATACATCTATAATCTTTGCATCTTTGATTAAAAGATCTGCTTTCATCCCACTATGTAACATCTTGCTCCTCCTTCTGTTATTAATCAGACAATAATTTATAATTTAATAACATTTTTTCAATTAATTTTAATCTTTTTCTCATTATAACTATTTTCTACTAACTTGTAAAATCGATTTCCTATATTGTTTTATTTTATTTGACGAATTGTCAAATCAAATGCAACACCTATGGTAAGAGACCAAAAAGTTCTTCTTTAGGTGTTTTATATTTTATACATTTTCTAGGTCTATTATTCATTAAACTTAAGTTATAATTTAATTCATCAATATTCACTTCTGATAAATCCATACCCTTAGGATAAAACTCCCTCAAAAGTCCGTTACTATTTTCATTTGTACCTTTTTGCCATGCACAATAGGGATCACAAAAATAAGTTTTGCATCCTAATTCTTTTTCTATTTTCTCAAATTCTGAAAATTCTTTACCTCTATCAAAGGTTATTGTTTTTACTAATTCTTTTGGATAATCTTTTAATGCATTTATTATTGCTGGTGTTACGCTTTCCGACTTTCTATTTTCAACTAGGATTGCTATATAATATCTAGATTTTCTTTCTGCTAAAGTTACGAAACAACATCTACTTTTCCTTTTATGATCTAATCTGCCTGATTCCACTGTATCTGCTTCCCAGTGGCCTAATTCTTGCCTTCTGTATATCTCTTTAGGTCTTTTCTTAATTGTTCTACCTTTATCATTGAATTTTCCTCTTTTTTCTGCTGGCCTTTTAAATTTAGCTTTTCTTCTCAAATTTTTCATACTAGTTTTTGGCAGCTTTTTGGCGTGTATCATTCTATATATCGTTGATGTAGATGGTAATTCATGAATCTCATTTGTGTTTCTATTTGATATTTGTTCAGGGGACCAATGTTCGTTAATCTTTACAGTTAAATAATCAATAACATCTTTAGAAAATTTACTTTTTCTATGGCAGTCTTTTCTTCTATCAATATATTTATCATTTGCCTTTATCGGAAAGTACTTAGTGTAACTTCCCCTACTAACTTTTATCTTAGATGAATTTCTTTTAATTTCTCTAGATATTGTACTAGGTGACCTTTTAAGTGCTTGTGCAATTTTCCTTATACTCATTCCTAAATTTAAAAATTGGTAAATACAAGATCTTTCTTCTATGGTAAGATGGTTATAGCTCATAGTTAATCACTCCTTTTAATATGTTTTGTTTGGTCACTTACATATTAACACAGCTGATTAGCTATGAGTTTATTTATGTTGCACTTGTTATGATAAATTATCATTTAAAAAGCAGAGGTAACTTAGAAAGTCTAAGCTACCTCCACTTTTATTTATTCAATTCTATTGGCATTTCAAAAACAATTTTCTTTGGTAATTTTTCAAATGCTGCTCTGTTCTTCAATTCATATCTCTCTATCTCTCCTTTTTCGTTATAACCAATTTCATCTGAACTATTCAATTCAAATTTCAGTACATAATTTTTATTTAAGTCTATATTTTTACCGCTCTTGAATTCTGAATGCATGATTTTTTCGTCACCCATTAAACCCTTTGATTCAATTTCAATTTCATTTCCCATTTCATCTATTAAAAATGTATTAGAAATATTGTGTATAGTAGCTGGCAAATCTAAATTATTCCACCATGATAATTTAAAATTAGGTCCCACATCATCTATGTCAACTCTATCTATATTTACAACCACTCCGTCAATCTCTTGTCTTTGGTTTAATATATATGTGTCGGCTTTTAGATTTTCAACTTCTGCTACAAAATTCCATTTCCCACTTATTTCTTCTCCAGTTTTATAGTTTGCTATTTTTCGAACTTTAAATTTAATTTTTAATGGGTCAACTTTCTTTAGAAAATCTATATTTGATTTTGTTTCTGAAATATAAGTGTTGTTGCCCATATATTTTACAGCTTCTGAACCAGTGCTACCTTTTTCCACAGTATTTTTAAAACTCAAATCTGATTGTAAATATACTTCTTCGCCCAAATATTTATCTGTCTTTATAATCGTAGTTAAACTCACTTCATTATTTGAATACACCACGTCAACAAGTCTTATGCTAACTCCGTTTGAATATACTTCTTCATCTACTTTCTTACTTGCATTTTGATATCCTTCGTCTCCGAATAAACTAAATATATTACTGTAGACAGGTAAGTCTTTGGTATATTTCGGAAATGCCATTCCAAGTGTGAATATAAACGCCAAGGACGCCGCCACGTATGAATATCTAAAGCTCCTAAATTTCTTTTTATTTTCTCTGTATAGTTTTTCTTTTAAATCTTCCAATTCTCTTTCCGGCACTTTTATATTATCTAAATTCTTTAAATCCATATCTCTCACTCCATTGAAAATCTAAGTTTTTTTAAAATTCTGTGAACTCTGCTCTTAACTGTTCCCTCTTTAATTCCCATCTCTTCAGCTATCTCAACATTTGAATAGCCTTTGAAGTATTTTAAAAATATTAATTCTCTCTGTTGCTGGTCTAAATCTTTAATCGCATTTAAGAGATCTATGGTCTGTTCATAATCAGATTCTATTTCTTCGCTAGATATCTCTTCATTTATTTGAACTGTATTTCTATTCTTGTTCAAATAATCTATGCACGTATTTATCAAAATTCGTATAATCCATGTGTCGAAGTATTCTATATTTTTTAATCTGTGGTAACTTTTCAATCCTTTTAAAAGTGTTTCTTGAACACAATCCATAGAATCATCTCTATTTCTAAGATAAGTAAATGCAATTTTATAAAGTTTATATTCTCGGTTTTCCATTAAACTTTCAAAATCTTCATTTCTTTTCATTTCTCCCTCCTTGTTTACTTATTAGACTGTGCTCTAATTTAAATCGTTCCATTTTATTTAAAATAATTTTATATCTTATGTTATACTTCTATTATAAATTAATTTTAGAAGTGGTGTTATGGATAAAAAAATACAAATGTCAGAAACAGTTTTATTAGGAGTTCTTCTTGCTATTTCAGGCGGATTTATGGATGCATATTCTTATATCTTTAGGGACCATGTATTTGCAAATGCTCAGACTGGAAATATTATTCTTTTTGGAATTCATCTGTCAGAGGGAAATATTCATGAAGCTATAAAATATTTTTGGCCTGTAATTGCTTTTGCTGCGGGTATAATATTGGCTGATTTCTTTAAATACTTTGAGCATAGATACAAACTCCATTGGAGACAACTTTCTGTGCTTGTAGAAATTTTTATTTTTTCTATCGTGGCTTTTATTCCAACTGATTACAATCTGTTGGCAAACAGTTTAATATCTCTTTCTTGTGGAATACAAGTTGAAAGTTTTAGAAAAATATATTCTCACTCTATTGCCACAACCATGTGCATTGGCAATTTAAGAAGTGGTACAGAAAATTTATACAATTTCTTAATGAATAAAGACGAAGTGAGTTTGAGAAAAACTCGCCTATACTTTGGAATCATACTTTGCTTTGTGATTGGTGCTATTCTTGGCAATATATTTATCGAACTATTTGCTGCCAAAACTATTTTGATGAGCTCTATAATACTTAGCATTGTATTTCTACTTATGTTTGTCGATATTGAGCCTGAAAATAAATTTTTTAAATAGTAAAAACCCTTTTTACTCAAATTACTAAGTAAAAAGGGTTTTTTTTGAACACTTATTTTAAACTACGTATTAATTTTTGATTATACTTTTTTCAAGATTATATAATACTTGCGCCACTTGAGCTCTTTCAGGTCATCTTTTAAGGTAGATTATTTACTTATTGTTTCTTGAAGAGGTGTCATTTCAGGAAATAACTTGTCGTATATTTTTTGATTCTTTTCTGTTGCTTGTTCTACTATTTTATATAGCTTGTCTAATTCTGCATTTATTTCTTTTGTTTCTTCATCTGCTTTATCTGCTAATTTTTCCATTTCTTTATCTAATTCTTTTAGCTTTTGTTCATCTGCTTTCAGTATCGCTTTTTCTTCTGCTGTCAATGTTTTTGATTTTTCTATATCTGACATTATATCGTCTGTTAGATCTTCTTCTTTCATTTCTTCATAGAATTTTTCCCATATTTTTTCATTTGCATTGAACAACTCGTCGTATCTTTCATAGATATCACCCATAATTTTTTCGTTTATATCATTTGATTTTGTTTCTAAGTCTTCTATTTTTTTCCATGTTGGTTCTAATTCTTTTTCTGTTTTAATTAGTTGTTCTTTCTCTGCTTCTGTAATGTTCTTTGATTTCTTTATATAGTCTATGAAGCTTTCTTCTTGTTTTTCAATGTCTAATATATAAGCACATTCATTTGCTTTTTTTGTCTCCATCTTCATTTCTGATGCATTTACCGGCATCATGTTTGTCATCATTGTTCCGCCTAATACTATTCCTGTTAATAATAATTTACCTAATTTTTTCATTGTAGTTCACTCCTTGTTCTCTTTTCTTATTTTTATTTTTGATAGTTTGTTTTTCTATCTGTCATTATTCTAAAAAATTTACCTAGGAGAAATCCCCTCAACTTTGAATGAATTACATGTTTATTTGTGGCAAAACTATGGCAAAATTTTACTTTTAAATTAAAAAAGCATTTGTCTTACCTATTGGTATTTCAAACGCTTTTTGTTTTATTTTAAAATGTGTATAGAAACTTCTTCTATAAGTCCTTCGTCATGAATCTTTTGTATTTCATAAATATATTTTCCATCATCTAACATCTTTCCTATTTCTAAGTCTTCGCCTTTTTCTTCAATCAGTTTTGATATTAAACCGCCTAAAGTTTCAGCTCCTCTTGAGTCTATATCATAGTTATAGACTTCATTAATCTTAGTTACAGGCGATGATGCAGAAAATACTTTATGGTTTCCAAGAGATATTAATTCTGAACCCGTATGATTTTGTATTAAATACTTTCTAATTATGAATAGTACTGCAAGTGATATTACCCCAATTAATATATCTTGTAGAGTTTCTGTATATATCAACATCTTTCTAGCGATAACAAGAGTTACAAGATGCACTATTGTAGTGTCATTATGCGCCACCATCAATAGTACAAACTCCATGGCTATTACCAATAAAAATACATGTGATAGAAATTTTTTAAATAATTCTATACTTTCTACAGCTCCACTACCTAGGATATTTATATAGTATTTAAAAATATCTGGCACTGATATAAGTATACCTATCATAAGTAATATTGAAATTACTATTTCAAATAAAAAGACGATTTTGTTGAGTTTGAGTAAAACTTTTCTTCTGTTCATTTTATTCTCCTCTTAAACTTGCATTGTTTTCTTTAGTTCCGCCTTCATTTTTTTCAATACTTTTTTCTCTATTCTAGATACTGTCATCTGGGAAATATCTAATTTTTTAGCTATAGCAACTTGTGTTTTTTTGTTCATATATCTGTCGATTAGTATAGTTCTTTCAACTTCATTTAAATCGACCATTGCTTTTTCCAACAAGTCATTTATTTCAATTTTGTCGAAATATTTTTCATCTTCTCCAATTAAATCTGATAGATTTACTTCCTTGTCATCTCCATTTGAATCATAAACTACGTCTAATGATTGTGGTGAGTATACTTTTGAGGCTTCTATAGATTCTAATATTTCTTCTGGAGTTGAATTTAAATATTCTGCTATATCTTCGACTGTAGGTACTCTTTGATATTCTTGAGCTAATGTGTTCTTAGCAAGATTAATTTTCTTGGATAGCTCTTGAATTCTTCTAGGGACTCTTATTGTCCAGCCTTTATCTCTAAAATATTTTTTTATTTCTCCTATTATTGTAGGAGTTGCAAAAGAAGAAAATTCATAACCTCTACTCAAATCATATCTGTCTATGGCATAGATTAATCCTATAGATGCTACTTGATATATATCATCATAGTCTATACCTCTTCCAGCATATTTTTTAGAAAGAATTTCTGCTATATAAAGGTGTTCTTCTATCAAGATATCTCTTAGCTCAGGATCTTGATTTTCTTTATAGATTTTGAAAAGTTCTCTTCTCTCTTCTTTTGTAAGTTTTCTGTTTAATTTATAATATTCTTCTCTATTCATTTTCAAACCAAATCTATAATAAGTTGTAGTTTATCTTCTTCGATTCTACTTTCATCAACTAAACAATTTATTATTGTCTTAGCTAGTTCTGTTTCTTCACTTGTTTCGTCAGTTACATTTGGACAGAATCCTGAGATTTGTATTTCTACTTTTTCTTCTGAAATTCTATATTCTAAATCAATATCTAGTGAACATTGATGTTTCATAACTATATTAAGACTTTCATTTACAGCTGCTTTAACATCTTCAATCTTATCAAAGTCTAATTGATAACTCATCAATAACCCAGATGTGAAAAGTCTTACAGAACTAAAAAATTGTGGTTCCTTAGGAATATTTAACTTTATAACTTTCATTTATTCACCCATATTAAAAACTGTATCAAGTTTTGTTATTGTAAACAACTTCTTGATTGATGGTTTTACTTCTTCAACTTTGATTCCAAATCCGTCTTCTTTTACTTGATTAAGAATATATATTAAAGCTCCTAATCCAGTTGAATCAATATATTCAAGTTTTGAACCGTCTATTACTATATTGGACTTATCTTCTAAATATTTTTTTATTACTTCTTCTTTAAATTCAGAAGTAGTTGTTATATCCAACTCTCCAACTGGTATTACTTTTAAATCTTCTTGTTTTTCAAATTCTATATTAAAAGCCATATTTTAATCTCCTATATATTTAGCAACTGCCACTACATCTGAATCTGTAATATTCATCAATTTAACTCCTGATGTAGATCTGCCCATAACAGAAATGCCGTCTATTTGAATTCTAATAATTATTCCGTTTGAAGTAATCATCATAATATCATCATTACTTTCCATTATTTTAGCAGATACAAGCTTTCCTGTCTTGCTTTTTACTTTATAAGTTATTATACCTTTTCCCGCTCTATTTTGTACCTTATATTCTGACATTGGAGTAAGTTTTCCATATCCTTTTTCAGATATTACAAGCATAAGTTTATCATCACTTGCAATTTCCATGCTGACAACTTCATCATCATCATTTAGTGAGATTCCCTTTACTCCCATAGCAGTTCTAGCCATTTTTCTTATGTCTGTTTCTTTAAATCTTATACTCATACCATCTTTGGTAACAAGCATAATGTCTTCTTCGCCTGTAGTGATTCTTGTTGAAACTATAGAGTCTCCATCTTTTAAAGTTATTGCAATCAATCCTGATTTTCTGATATTTTGGAATTCTTCAAATGATGTTCTCTTAACTATACCGCTCTTAGTAGCCATTACTATATTTAAGTTTGAATCAAAATCTTTAACGTGGATTATTGACTCAACTGACTCGTCTTGCTCTAAGTTAAGTAGGTTTCTTATTTGAGTTCCCTTAGATTGTCTTGAGCTCTCTGGTATTTCATAAGCTTTTAATCTGTATACTCTTCCTCTTGTAGTGAAGAACAGTATAGACTCGTGGCTTGATGTTATAAATAAATCACTTACAAAGTCTCCATCTTTTGGAGTTGTAGCTGAAATTCCTCTTCCGCCTCTCTTTTGAGGTTTGTAAGTTCCTTCAGGCATTCTCTTTATATATCCACTTTGAGTTAGTGTGATTATAACATCTTCTTCTTTTATGATATCTTCAATTTCAATATCACCTTCAGAATTTTTTATAACTGTACGTCTAAGGTCTGAGTGCTTATCTCTTATTTCGATAAGCTCTTCTTTTATTACACCCATAAGTACATCATGGTTTTCAAGCACCTTTGTAAGCCATTCTATGGTCTCTAATAGCTGTTTGTACTCCTCATCCAACTTATCTCTTTCAAGACCTGTTAAACGTCTTATTCTCATGTCTAATATAGCTTGAGATTGTGCATCTGAAAGTCCGAACTCTTCTAAGAATTTATCTTTAGCTTCTTGGTCATTGTTAGAGCCTCTTACTATTTGAATAATTCTTTCGATATTGTCTAATGCTATCTTTAATCCTTCAACTATATGTGCTCTTGCCTTTGCCTTGTTTAAATCAAATTCAGATCTTCTTGAAACCACTTCTATTTGGTGATCTACATAGTGAGTTATCAATTCTTTTAGATTTAAAACTTTAGGCACTCCACCTACAAGCGCAAGGTTTATAATACCAAATGTAGTTTGCATTTGAGTGTTTTTATACAATTTATTAAGTACTACATTAGGGTTTGCATCTCTTCTAAGGTCTATTACAATTCTAATTCCCTTACGAGAAGATTCATCTCTAATTGCAGTGATACCGTCTATAATCTTTTCTTTGGCAAGTTGAGCTATTTTCATTATCAAGTTTGATTTGTTTACTTGGTAAGGAATTTCTGTAACTACAATTCTAGTCTTATTCTTTACTTCTTCAAACTCAGCAACGGCCCTTACTTGAATTTTTCCTCTTCCTGTTTGATAAGCTCTCTTTATTCCATCACGGCCCATAATTTGAGCTCCTGTTGGAAAATCAGGTCCCTTTATAGTCTTCATAAGCTCATCAATAGTTATATCGTTATTGTCTATATATTCTACAACACCGTTTATTACTTCTGCTAAGTTATGAGGTGGCATATTAGTAGCCATACCTACAGCTATACCGTTTGAACCATTTACAAGAAGATTTGGAAATCTTGATGGAAGAACCACTGGTTCCATTTCTTCTTCATCGAAGTTTGGAGCAAAATCAACTGTTTCTTTATTTATGTCCCTTAGCATTTCAAGAGCAAGCTTTGACATTCTAACTTCGGTATAACGCATAGCCGCAGCGCCGTAACCGTCTATATTACCAAAGTTACCTTGACCATCTACTAATGGATATCTCGTACTAAAAGTTTGAGCAAGTCTTACTGTTGCATCATATATGGAGCTGTCACCATGAGGGTGAAACTTACCCATTACATCTCCGACAAGTCTTGCAGATTTTTTAAATTGTCCTGTTGGAACAAGTCCCAACACCTGCATTCCATGTATAATTCTTCTGTGAACAGGCTTTAATCCGTCTCTTACATCTGGTAAAGCTCTTGCCACTATTACACTCATGGAATAGTCGAGATATGATTTTCTCATCTTCTCATTTAAATCTACTTCAACAATTCCATTTTTTGTTTCTGTCATATATATCTCCTATTATGCATCTATATTTTCTGCAAAAAGTGCATTTTCTTCTATAAATTCACGTCTTGGCTCTACATCAGAACCCATAAGTATTGAGAATGTTTCGTCTGCTTCAACCGCATCTTCAATCTCTACTTTTAAAAGTATTCTTCTTTCAGGATCCATTGTTGTAGCCCATAGGTCTTCAGGATTCATTTCACCAAGACCCTTGTATCTTTTAATATCAAATTTCTTGTTTCTTCCAAGTTCATCCAATGATTTTTTAAGCTCTGCTTCGTCATATACATATTTCAAAGCTTTTGAACCTTTTAAAATTCCAAATAGAGGAGGTTGTGCTACATACACATGTCCTTCTTCTATTAATGGTCTCATATATCTAAAGAAGAAAGTTAGTAGCAGTGTCATGATGTGTGCACCGTCTACATCGGCATCGGTCATGATTACAATTTTATTGTATCTTAGATTTTCTATGTTGAAATCTTGTCCTATTCCGGTACCAAAAGCTGTTATCATAGCTTTAATTTCATCTGAAGCAAGCATCTTATCAAGTCTTGCCTTTTCAACATTCATTATTTTTCCACGTAGAGGTAGTATTGCTTGGAACACTGAATCTCTTGCATCTACTGCAGAACCTCCCGCAGAATTACCTTCGACTAAGAATATTTCTGTGACATCATTATCTGAAAGTTGACAGTCTGAAAGTTTACCAGGAAGTGGCATAGCATCTAACATATTTTTCTTTCTTGAAAGATCTCTAGCCCTTCTTGCAGCTTCTCTTGCTCTTCTCGCTGAAAGTGCTTTATCTAAAATTAACTTTCCTACTTTAGGATTTTCTTCTAAGAAATCTGTCAGTGCATCAGAAACTACTGAATCTACAATTCCTCTTGTCTCTGAATTTCCAAGTTTAGCTTTAGTTTGTCCTTCAAATTGAGGATTAGGAAGCTTAACGCTTATTACAGCACTCAAACCTTCTCTTACATCGTCCCCAGATAGATTTTCTTCTTTTTCTTTAATTATGTTGTACTTTCTTCCGTATTCATTGATAGTTCTTGTAAGAGCTGATCTGAAACCACTTAAATGGCTTCCTCCCTCTTCTGTGTTTATATTATTTGCAAAACTTATCACATTTTCAGAATATGCATCGGTGTATTGTATTGCTATTTCAACCAATGTCTTATCTTTTTCTTGGTCTATATATACTATTTCCTTATGAATAGGAGTTTTCTTTCTGTTTATATATTCAACAAAAGATTTTATACCACCTTCATAGTAGTAAACTTCTTCTCTTGTTTTTTCTTCTCTGAAATCTTTGAAATTTATTCTGACACCTTTGTTTAGGAATGCCATTTCTCTAAATCTCTTAGACAAAATATCCCATTCAAAAATTAAAGTATCAAATATTTCCGGGTCAGGACTAAAAGTTATCTTAGTTCCAGTTTCATTTTCCGGTACTTCTCCAACAATTTTTAATTCAGAAGTTGGTATACCTCTTGAAAAAGTTTGTTGGTGTATTTTGCCTTCTCTCTTTATTGTAGCTGTAAGGTTAGTTGATAGAGCATTTACTACACTCACCCCTACACCATGTAGACCTCCTGATACCTTGTAGGCATCATTTGAGAACTTACCACCTGCGTGTAGTATTGTAAGTACAGTTTCAACAGTACTCTTCTTTGTTTGAGGGTGAATGTCTGTAGGTATACCTCTTCCATCGTCGCTTACAGAAACACTTCCATCTTCTTCAATCTCTATAGTTATTTCACTACATCTTCCAGCAAGTGCCTCATCTATTGAGTTGTCTACAATTTCATATACTAAATGATGAAGTCCCTTAGACCCCGTTGAGCCTATGTACATACCAGGTCTTTTTCTTACCGGTTCAAGACCAGTAAGAACCTGTATATTTTCAGCTCCATAATGCTGATTATTTTTTTCCATTTAATTCTCCTGTCCGTAACAGTTAAAGTCGTTCTACATTAATTTTATTTGAATCAATCAAAAAATTCTCTTCATTCAAATTTGTACTTGTTATAAAAGTCTGCATATTATCTAAACTCTTTGCAAGATACTTAGCCCTTGTCTTGTCGAGTTCTGAAAATACATCATCTAAAAGTAGTATTGGTCTATTTTTATTATTTTTTTCAAGTACATCCATTTCAGCCAATTTTAGAGCCAATACAATACTTCGAGTTTCTCCTTGCGAAGCAAAACTCTTTGCAGACATAGAGTTTATTTTAAAATCTAAATCATCTCTATGTGGCCCTAGAGTTGTAAATCTACTTTCAAAGTCCTTTTCTCTCTGCTCTAACAAAATATTCATAAATACTTCTTCCATTTTTTCTTTGGTAAATTTAATGGTTGAAAGATAAGTTATTTTTAATTCAGAATCTTGAGAGAGTCTGTAGTAGTGCTGCTTTGCAAACTCCTCTATTTCCTTTATAAACTTAAGCCTTTCAAAAAGTATCTTTACTCCATAAGTTGCAAGTTGAAAATCATAGACTCTTAAAAGATCTTCATTCGGTCTCTTTAAAAGTTTATTTCTTTCAAATATTATTTTTTTATATTTTGCTAAATTGTATTTATAGATAGGACTTACTTTTTCTATTAAATTATCAATATATTTTCTTCTTTCACCTGGTGATAATTTAATCATATTTAAGTCATTTGGCGAAAATATAACACACGAAAAATCCCCGGCGTAATTTTTTACATTTACAGAGTCAGAATTTAAAATATATTTATTTTTTTGATTTGCATTCAATATTATTTCAAGCTCATCAATATATCCATTACTTTCAACAGTTGCCTTTATATTAGAAAATTCTTCTCCAATTTTTATCATTTCATTGG
This sequence comes from Peptoniphilus asaccharolyticus DSM 20463, assembly GCF_900176115.1. Classification (GTDB taxonomy): domain Bacteria; phylum Bacillota; class Clostridia; order Tissierellales; family Peptoniphilaceae; genus Peptoniphilus; species Peptoniphilus asaccharolyticus. Next base: position 1,161,642 of record NZ_FWWR01000009.1, read on the forward strand.
TCTTTAAAGCTCTAAAACTCTTTCCAACTGTCAACAGATATATTGCTTCTAAGAGATTTGTCTTACCTATGGCATTTCTTCCAAGTATCAAATTTATTCCATCACTTGGTTCAATTTCAAATCTCTCATAATTTCTAAAATTATTAAGCTCTAATCGGTTTATCTTCATTCTACCATATCTACTACAAATTCTTCTGAATCAAACTCGACACGGTCTCCCTTATAAAGTTTTCTGCCACGTCTTGTCTCAACTTCAGAATTAACTTTTACAAGCCCTTCTTGTATTAGCATTTTGGCTTCTCCGCCACTTCCAACTAAATTATTATATTTTAAAAATGAATCTAATTTTATATAGTTATTTTCCATTTTTTACCTACTTTGCAAGTCTTACCGGAAGGACTAAATAAATATAATCCTCATCATCTTCTCTTATTATGCAAGGGTTAACTGAGTCTGTAAAATACAACTTAATCTCTTCAGACTCCATAATTTTTATTCCATCTAATAGATATTTAGAATTAAAGGCAATTTTCAAACTCCCACCTTCAACCTTAGACTCTACAATTTCTTCAACATTTCCGATTTCAGAATTAGAAGAGATTTTTATATAGCTATCTTCAATTTCAAATTTTACAAGATTAGCTCTGTCTTCTTTCGCAAGCAAGCTTGCTCTTTCAAGAGCAGATTGTAAATTTGCCCTTTGAACTGTACAAATTGTAGTATGTGATTCAGTTATAAGACCTTGATACTTGAAGAATTCACCACTTAATAAAGTTGTGTAAACTTCTGTGGTAGTTGTCTTAAATAGAGCCATATTTCTTGAAATATTTACACTCACATCTTCATCCTCTAAAACTTTTGTAAGTTCATTTAGAGTTCTAGCTGGAATAATTGCAGAAGTCATATTTTCATTCGGTTTATTTACACTCTTAAGAGCCATTCTAAAACCGTCTAACGCGACAAAATTTATCTTAGATTGACTTAAGTCCATTAGAACACCTGTGAATACCATTCTTGTTTCATCCATTGATACAGCGAAAGATGTCTTTTTAATAGCATCACTTAGCTCTTGTGATGAGATATTAAATGTATTATTTTTTTCTACTATTGGTAACATAGGATATTCATCTGGCAATTGACATTGAATGTTGAAATTTGATTTTTCACATTTCAAGTTCATAGAAGTTCCTTCTAAATTAATATCAATTGTCTCACCTTGAAATTTTCTAATTATATCCCCAAACAGTCTTGAATTTACAACTATCTCTCCTTCTTCCATAACTATTGCAGATATTGAAGTTTTAATAGTCATTTCAGTATCAGAAGAAATTAGTATTATTTGATTATCTATAGCTTTTAAAAGTATTCCTTCTAAAATTTGAATTGTACTTCTTGGAGATATTGCTCTTTGAGCAATTTGTATAGCTTTTACAAATTCTTTTCTACTTACTTTGAGTTTCATAAAGCCTCCTTTTATGAGCCCTATTATAGTTAAGTTAGATAATAATAGTAGTAGGGCTTGTTAATTTGTGAATAAGTCGATTTTTTATTAAAAACATCGAAAAAAATCAAATTAATAACATGTTGATAACTTTGTTTTGAATTTTAAATTATCAACAGCTATTCTTTTATTTCTTTTATAAGATTATTGATCCTTATTTTAAAAGATGTATCTTGTTCCATATCTTTTTCGATTTTATTATACGCATGTATTACAGTGGTATGGTCACGACCACCAAATTCCTCTCCTATCTTAGGAAGAGAAAGTTCAGTTAGTTCTCTAGTGATGAACATAGCTATTTGTCTTGGATAAGCTATATTCTTAGTCCTCTTTTTAGAGTTTAACTCATCTATGGTAACGTGGTAGTGCTTACCTACAAATTCTTTAATTAAATTTACATCTATAACTTTTTCTTTTTTAGTGTTGTAGATGTCTTTTAAGACTATAGTAGCTGTCTGCTCAGTTATTACACCTGTTGTAAGCTTAGAATATGCCATAACCCTAGAAAGAGCACCTTCCAATTCTCTGATGTTACTCTTAACGTTTTCAGCTATAAAGTTTATTACATTTGGTGGCACATCATAGCCCTCAGAATCTGCCTTAGACCTTAAAATAGCTATTCTAGTTTCCAAATCCGGAGCTTGTATATCAACTACAAGACCCCATGCGAATCTAGAGATAAGACGCTCTTCTAAAGCTTTTATTTCTTTAGGTGGTTTATCTGAAGTTAAGACTATTTGCTTATTAGAGCCGTGTAATTCATTGAATGTATGGAAAAATTCTTCCTGAGTTCTATCTTTATCAGCTATAAACTGAATATCATCTATTAGTAGCAGGTCAACTTTTCTATATTTATTTCTAAATTGCTCGTTCTTATTAGTTTGAATTGAGTTTATAAGCTCATTTGTAAATTGTTCGCTGGTTACGTATAGAATTTTTTTAGAATGGTCCATTTGATTTATGAAATGGCCTATAGCCTGCATAAGATGTGTTTTTCCAAGTCCAACTCCTCCATATAGGAAAAGAGGATTTGAATGAGCCATAGATGGATCTTTATAGTTTTCAGCTACAGATAAACTTGCTGCATGAGCAAATTCATTGCTCTTACCTACCACGAAATTTTCAAAGACATATTTAGGATTAAGTCTTGATTCAGGTAAGAAATTGTCTGAATGCTGTTTAACAGGCGATTCGTTGCCAGTCAATATCTTTACATCATAATCTTGATCCATGACGTCCTTTATACATTTTTTTAATGTTCTAAGCTGGGATGGGTTATTTTCAATTCTATGTTTTATAAAGTCTGAGGTGACTAGGAGATAGAAGACTTTGCTTTCTTCGTCGATGTCCTTTAATTTCATATCTTTAAACCAAGTGTCAAATGAAACTTGGCTCATGGATTGACGTTCGAGAACACTCATAACTCTACTCCACAAATTGGATAGTGGGTCCATAATTCCTCCTGTTGAAAAGTATTTGTTGATAAAAAAATATGTATAAATTTATACACAATTGTAGATAATATATTAATTAATTTAAAATAAATATTGCTACCTGTGGAAAAATAATCCTTAGAATATAGCTATTTAAATAAAATAAGTCTAAAAAATAGAGTTTATCAACATTCTATCAACAAAATGTGGATAACTCTAGTTATAAACAATTTATTTTTTATAAACAAGCTGTAAAATTTATCCACATATATTTTAACAAAAAAACTATTACTTATCAACAAGCTTAGAGCTCGCAATGCTTTATTTAGACAATTAAAAAAGTTAAATTATTGACTGTATAAACCTTCTATGCTATCGTATTGTTTATAAAAAACTTTCGAAATAATAGGAGATGTATTTATGAAGAAATTTTTAAAGAATAAGTTTGTATTTTTAATGATAGCTATGTTGTTCTTGACAGCTTGTTCAAATGAAAAGAAAACAGAAGAACCACAGGAAAACAAAACTATTGTAGAGCAAACAAATGCAGAAGAGAAACAAGCATTATTAGTATATGCAGGGGCAGGTCTTAAAAAACCTATAGAAGAAATAAAACAAGAATTTGAAACAAAAATGGGTGTAAAATTAGAAATAGTTTATGCTGGTTCAGGACAACTTTTAGCACAACTTGAACAATCAGGAAAAGGAGATGTATTTATAGTTGGATCCAAACCTACATATGATGAGGCTATTAAAAAAGGTCTTGCAAATGAAGCTGTACCTGTAGCTCACCACACTCCTATAATAATTACACAAAAAGGTAATGAAAAAGGTATTATGGGACTAAAGGACTTAAATAAAGATGGAATAAAACTTGCTCTAGGAGATGCAGATGCAAATGCAATAGGAAAGACATCTGTAAAGATGTTTGAAAAAGCTGGTATAAATGATTATGAAAAAAATGTAGTAGTTAAAACTGCAACAGTAAATGAACTTTATCAAGCGTTAAAAACAGGATCTGTAGATGCAGCTATCGTAACTAAAGATTCAGCATTTGGTAAAGATGATTTAGATATTGTAGAAATTGAACCTGAATTTTTAATAGATCAAGTCATTTCTATAGGTACTTTGAAGATTTCAGAAAATGAAGAATTAGCTCAAAAGTTAGTTGATTATATGAAATCAGATACAGCAAGTAGTGCATTTGAAAAATTTGGTTTTAAAACGGTGAAATAATGGATTATTTCTTTGAAAAAGTATCGAAAGTATTGGTAATATTTTCGATACTTTTTATTATAGCTCCTTTTATACTGATAATAGGTGAAGGATTAGAATTTATAATGAATCCACCATATACAAAAGAAATTGTATTTTCATTAAAATTATCTTTAAAAACATCTACAATTGCCACAATAATAGTTACTATTATTTCTCTTATTATTACAAGAAAATTGTACGAACAACAGAGATATAAGGAAATTTTAAAATACATATATAGTTTTCCGCTAAGTATGCCACATTTAGTTAGCGGTTTGGCACTGATTAGTCTATACGGACATAATAACTTAGGAAAATACTTAAAATTCTTAGGGGTAGACTTTGTATATACTCAACAGGGAATAGTCCTTGCTTTGATTTTTATAAATTTACCTTATTCTATTGTCTTTTTAAACTCAGCAATGGAATCAATAAATAAGGAGATTTTATTTACAGCAAATAATTTGGGATTAAATAATTATCAAGTTTTTTTATATGTATTGATACCACTTTTAAAAAATAATATCTATACGATGGTTTTATTGTTATTTTCAAGATGTTTGGGTGAATTTGGAGCAGTTATGATGTTGGTTGGAGTTACTAGAATGAGAACTGAAACTCTTGCAACATCAATATTTTTAAACATGACAACAGGAGATTTTGATGTATCCTGTGGAGTTGCAATAATTTTGATGGGAATAAACTTATTTATAAATTTATTTATAAAGCTAGTTTTAAATAGAAATAGACTAGGTGATAAAAATGCTTAAAGTAGAAAACTTATCTCTTAGATTAGGAAATTTTAGTTTAAAAAATGTTAATATAAATTCAAAAGCTAAAAATATTGTAATACTAGGTCAAAGTGGAAGTGGTAAAACAGTTTTTTTAGAGACAATAGCAGGCAAATACAATTATCAAGGAGATGTCATACTAAACAATAAAAATTTAAATTGTGTGGAGTCATATAATAAAAATGTATCTTTGGTATATCAAAACTATAACCTCTTTCCATTCTTAAATGTATTTGAAAATTTGATTTTTGCTCCCAAAATTTTGAATATGAGAAAAGAAGAGTACATTGACGAGGCAAATAATTTTTTAAAAAAGCTAAATATTTACCATCTAAAAGACCAATCTGTAAATAACTTGTCTGGAGGAGAAAAACAAAGAGTTTCATTATGTAGGGCATTATTAAAAAAGCCTGAGTTACTTTTGTTGGATGAGCCGTTCAGCGCATTGGATTATATAAATAAGGATTCTGCCAAATATCTTACAAAGTCAATCGTAGAAGAACTGAACATAAGTAGTATATTGGTAACACATAACATAGAAGAATGTCAGTATTTCGCAGATGAAATATATTTTATGAAAAACGGAAGCTTATCAAATAAAATTTCACCTGCTGAACTAAATGAAATAGTAGAGGAGAATAGAATTTATGAATATATATGATAAATTACTTAATTATTATGAAAATTTGATTGTGCAAAATAATATTGAATTTGAAAATATTGATGTTTCATTAAAGACATTGACTGAAGAAGAGGCTATAGGAATAACAACGAGAAAGGACTATCCTCTTTTAAACGGAAAGGAAGTTTTGGTAGAGGCTAATTTTAGAGGGAGTTTAGGACAAGCTTTTACGAGTGCAAGAACTGCTCTATCTATAAAGCTTTCTGAAGTTAAAAATTTAAATATCGGAGAAAATGAATATGATACAGCAATCTTTATATCAATATTAAATGCTGTAATGAAATACTTGGGATTAATAACGGGAACTAAACATTGTAAAAATGAAGAACCTGAATTATGTGCAAAACAAATAGCTGATTTTTTAAGTGAGAATAAAACGAAGAAATTTTTATTAATAGGTTATCAACCGGCATTTATAGACAAATTATCAAGTTACGAATATAATTTGAGAGTATTGGATTTAAATCCGGATAATATTGGCGAAATAAAATATGGTGTAGAGATAGAGAGCGGAGAAATTTATAAAGAGGCTATAGAGTGGTCGGATATAATACTTTGTACAGGCTCAACAATAATAAATGGCAGCATACTAAACTTTATGGATTTAAAAGATAAATATGTTTATTTCTACGGAACAACAATAGCAGGACCGGCTAAAATCCTAAATTTAAAAAGACTTTGTTATTTTTCTGAATAGAATATACAAAGTATATAATAATAAATTTTGTACGTTGTTTGAATTATTTTTAAATATTTAAGAATTAATTTATAGACATTAGTCAGATAATAGTTAAATTTATTTTTAATAAAATAAGTTTTTGATGATTGTATATTTTTAAATTTACCATTGTTTTTAGTATTTAAAGTTATAGTAACATAATTAGTAAATATTTTTTCTAATACTATCACCTATAAATGTTGTAAAATCTTGATTTTGTATTCTCATTTATGTATCGTCTTAAGGAGCATATTTCAAATACGTTAACAAAGTCTTAATTCATTAATATAACCATTGATAAATCAAAAGCTAATATCTTTTTTGATTAAATTTTTAAAGATTTTAATTTGCTTAAATATATTTGAGAATTTTATAATTATCTACAAGAAATGAGACTTTAATACTAAAAAATTAAAGTATATTTGATGTGTGTTGTAATAGCATGTTTAAGGCTATTTTTCTTGACTTAACACTTAATTTAAAATATAATTTAATGATTGAAAAGAAAGGGGTGAAGTCATGAAGAGAACTTTCCAACCAAAGAACAGAGCAAGAAAAAGAGAACATGGTTTTAGAGCAAGAATGAGAACTAAATCAGGAAGAAGAGTTTTAAGTGCAAGAAGAAGAAAAGGTAGAAAAGTACTTTCAGCGTAAGTTGAATTTAAGGGATTGTTATTTAAAAAAGAATAGAGATTTTCAGAGAGTATATTCTAAGAAGAGGACAGATGGAAACAAGACTTTTACACTTTTCTACAAGAAAAATGGTTTAGACCATAAGCGAGTAGGTTTTGTAATAACTAAAAAAGTTGCCAAAGCTGTCTATAGAAATAAGATAAAGAGAAGACTCAGAGAAATATACAAAGCTAATTTTGATGTTTTAAAAGAAGGATACGACTATGTATTTGTAGTTAAACATCAAGCTACAGAGCTTGAGTATAAAGATCTTGAAAAGTCATTTTTACATCTTGCAAAGAGGTTTGAGAAAAATGGTAAAAATAGCAAAATTGCTGATTAGATTTTATCAAAACTTTATTTCTAAATATATACTTGTGGGGAATCATTGTAGATTCACGCCCACATGTTCTGAATATGCCTATCAAGCTTATGATAAATATGGATTTTTTAAGGGCACTTACTTAGCTGTGAGAAGAATTTTAAAATGTCACCCATTTCATAAGGGAGGATACGATCCTTTATTATAAGGAGGCAAGATGACCTACATTAGTAGTATCTTGGGAAGATTTCTAAAGCTTATATATGACGTATTAGCAGGTGCCTTCCCGCAAGAACCAGCGAGTATTTCTTTTTACGCACTTGCGATAATTGTTGCAACAATAGTTATCAAGACAGTTGTACTACCAGTTAATATTCACATGATGAAAAGTCAAAAGAAGATGGCTGAGTTACAACCTGAAATACAAAAGCTACAAAAGAAATATAAGAACGATCCACAGACACTTGCTGTAAAACAACAACAACTATATAAAGATGCAAATTATAACGCACTTTCAGGTTGTCTACCTATGATTATTCAATTAGTAATCTTAATGGCATTCTATAGAGTGTTTATGTATCCAGAGAAATTTGCTTTCACTGATAAAGTTATGTTTGAAAGTATGAATAAAAATTTCTTTTATTTAAGTACATTATCTGCAAAAGATACAACTATGATATTGCCATTAATTGCAGCATTTACAACTTTCCTTACTTCATTTTTAGCAAGCAAGAGTCCTGCAAATGCAGCAGCTCATAATCCACAAGCTCAATCAATGAATACATCAATGATGGTAGTTATGCCTATAATGATTTTTATGATGGGAAGAAATTTCCAATCAGCACTTACTTTATATTGGACTGTAAGTAATATATTTTCAGCAGTACAACAATATATAACAAATAAAGTTATAGCGCATGAAGTGGCGGAGGAAATTAAATGAATTATGTAATCAAAACAGCAAAAACTGTAGATGAAGCCGTAAGTCAGGCTCTAATAGAATTGAATATTAATAGAGAAGATGCTCAAATAGAAGTAATTGAAGAATCTTCAAAAGGTCTTTTTGGATTAATAGGTTCTAAAAATGCGACAGTAAAAGTTTCTAAGATAGAAGACACAGAAGACATCTTAAAAGAAATATTCACCGAATCAGAGAAGAGCCAACCAACAGATGAATTTGAAAATACAGTATCGACTGAAGAATTTACAGTTTCAACACAAGAAGTAGAAGAAGTTGAAGTTACTGATAAAAAATCAGCAACATCTGGAGAAATAGAAGAAATCAGTCGAGAATTTTTAGATAAGGTACTTAACTCACTTGGCATTGAAACAGATTTAGACGTAAACTTTGAAAACAACGTCTTAAAAGTTGAAATAAAAGGTGATGAAGAAAAATTAGGTATAGTAATCGGTAAAAGAGGTGTAACTCTTGACTCAATACAATATCTACTAAGTCTTATCGTAAATAAAAATACAGATGAATACGTGAGAGTTCAACTTGATTCAAGCGGCTATAGACAAAAGAGAGAAGACACTCTTAAGGATTTAGCTCAAAAGATGGCATCTAAAGTCTTAAAGACAGGTAGAAATGTCAAACTTGAACCAATGAATGCACACGAAAGAAAAATCATCCACGAAGCACTACAAGAGTATGAAGGAGTAATTACACATTCAGAAGGTAAAGACCCTTACAGAAAAGTAGTAATTCAAAAAGAAAGAAAATACTAAAATTAATCCCCAAAGCTTATGCTAAGGGGATTTTTTTATTTAGTTTTAATTTAAAAGCTGTCAACGTCTAGGGATTTGAAATTATTTTTTAAGTTCTAATAAGTTCTAATTCACCACGGCACTTGCCGCATTTGATATTTTTAGAGTTGGCCTCTAAATATTTTATAACTTTTCCTTTTTTAAAATATTTGTATTCAAGACCACAGTTTTTACATACGACGATGTATTTAGGTTTGACATTGGCTTCAGAAATATCTCCAAGCCTTGTGATATTGTATCCATATTTTGAATTTACTTTTTCAGCCATAGCTTTCCATTTTTTTTGATGGTTAAAACAACCTTTTACAGAGTGTAAAATTTCATGAGCAATGGTATTTTTAAGAGCTTGTTCATTTGCAATATACTTTGTAATTCTAATTTCAAAATCAAAATCAGAATTGTTTAGTTTATTACAAGTGCCAAGAGTTGTCTTATTTGATGTCAACTTTACACTTGGTTTAATCTTGCCAACTTGTATGCCGAGTTGCTCGATTTCAGATTTTACTTTTAATAGAGTTTCATCTGCAATTTTTTGAGTAATGTACATAAATTACCTCTTTATATTTTGTTTAATTATACCAGAAATAAGTCAATTAAAGAAAGTGATGGGCTGTTGTAAAATAGAATTAAATCAAAAAACAGCTTATTTTTATAAAAATAAGCTGTTTTTTTGATATACAGGTAAGTAAATTTAATCATCAGATTTAATAATGAATGTTATCAGTATTGTTATATACTACCCTATACGAACGTGCACAATTGTTATAAGTAGTGCATAAAAATCCAATACCTATTGCAGTGCCTCCCGCAGCAACTGCCGAATCTTTAATTGAGTCTATTGCTGCGGCTGTTAAGGTTCCACCAGTGGCAACAGCAGCATGAGAAATGATAGCTGCCTTAACTATGTTAAAAATAGAAAGTCCTACACCTCCAATAACTGCCCATTCTTGAGCATTTAAAGCATCAACATCTCTTTTCCAATTATTCAATAAATCTCTATTTGAATTATTCTCATAAACTTTAAAGTAATTTTGACTAAACACACTAGAAGGTCGTTGAAGTGACCATTCATCTTTTGATCCTGAGCGATACCAAATATCATATTCAAAATTCAAAAATGTGTCTTGATGAACGTTAGGACCCCAAGATCTTAAACTAGATTTTAGTTGAACACTATTCGGAGACATTGAATCCACCTGTATTACAGGACCATATACAAATTCATCCTTCTCTATGTAATGTTGTATGGCTTGTACTGTTTGATTAGCTTTATTATAAACAGTTAAATACTCAATGCCATTTTCAATATTTTTTACATTGTTTTCATTGGCGAACGTTACAGTAGACAATTGTAATACCATAATAATAGCTATTACTAACGAACTAATCTTCTCAAATTTTTTCATAAAGTATTTCTCCTTTCGTTTTCATGAAATCGTTTTATTTATCACCGTACAGTTTAGAATAATTCTGTACACTTACATTTCATTCTTTTATTTAAAATTTGTCTAGTTAAAAATAATGTTAAAAATAATTTTTTGTAAAACCTAAATTGCAATATCAAATTGAACTATCTTTCCAACAGTATCCATTAACCCTAATTTATTTAGTTCTTCTACAAAAACTTCTATAGGCGTTCGGTAATTTAGGATTTTTCTTGGTAAATTATTCATCCAGTTCATTATTTTTAAATAGTGATTTTCCTTTTGGGAGGAATCTTCTTATTAGGCTATTATGTTTTTCGTTACTTCCTCTTTCTTGTGGGTTATTTGGATGGCAATAGTATACATCTCTAACTAAGCTATTTTCTAGTTTTGTTAAGTTAGCAAATTCTAATCCATTATCACTTGTTATGCTTTTGAATATTGCTGTGGAGTTTTCTAGTTTTGATAGTAATTTTTCTAATTTTTCATTAACTGATGATGAATTTTTTGTTGCAATTTTTAGTATTATTTCCATCCTTGTTTTTCTTTCTGTTATAGTAATTAAAGCCGGTTCTTCTTTATTTTTCTTTGGTACTACTGTGTCTATTTCTCAATTGCCAAAGCTTGACCTTTCTTCTATTTCTAATGGTCTTTCTTCTATGCTTTTTCCGAGTTTTCTTTTACTTTTTATAGTTCTTTTAATAGATGTTTTTCTTCTTAATTTCAGGGGCAAGTCTATGGATTTTATTTTTAAAAGACCTAGGTCTACATAGTTATATAAGGTTCTTGTACAGAGCATTTCACCAGAAAAAAGTTTATGTCTCTTTGCATATCCACAAATTGCATCTAAAGGCCATTCATCTTTGGTAAATTTAGTATGAACAAATTCTAAAAAATTACTACATTCCAAAGCTTTATATGGTTTTTTAGAATTTTTTCTATGTTTCTCATAAACTCTCTTTCTTGTATCGGGATAATATACTTCTACTTCTTTATCGTTTTTAATTTGGCGGACTTTTCCTCGTTTTAATTCATTTCTGATTGTATTTGAAGATCTATTGAGTTCTTTAGCTATCTTGTACGCAGAATAGCCTTTATTGTGTAAAAGCTGAATTTGTCTTCTTTCTAAATCATTTTAATGTTTATTTTTTCTTGAATTTGTTGTAGTATTATTGTATTCCATAGTCATCACCTTTTGGTTTTTTGTTTTTGGTGAATCAATTATACCAAATGTGATTTACTATGGAATTTTTTTAGTTCAATTTCATTTTACATTAACCAAATACATTTTATGTTAAAAGTATTTAAAGTAAAATATACTTTACACTTGACATTAATGTTTATTGGTAATAAAATCAGCCATATACAGTATATAGTTTATATAAACAGAAGTAATGATATATTTGACAGACTATTATCTTCATTAGTAAGGGGGCGTAAAATATATGTCAGTTAATTTTTTTGCAATTCTGTTATTTGTTATTGGACTAAAAGAATTTATTAATGCTATAATTATTTATTCAAATAAGAGAAAAAAAGAGTCAATTCTATCTTTGATTTTGTCTATATTTGTTTGTATTTGTGCTATACTATCATTTACAAATTTAATTTGAAAAGTTTATATATTACTTCAACCAATTAAATAGCATTATATTTTTTCATCTATATTGTATATAATATCTAAATTTTTATTATTAGTTTATATCGTCAAATCTTCTGGCTGATATAAAAACTAAGATACAGAAAGACTATTATTTTGAACTAAGAAACTAAAATAGTATAGAATTTATAGTCTTATTAAATTCATATCAAACTAATCGATATAGTTTTAATATTGCACTGTTAAATTTTATCTATCGATTTTTTAGTAATATTCCTACTTATTTTAGATTTTAAAATTTCTTCTTCAGTATACTTTTTAATAGTACATAGAAATAGGTACTTTCTTTTTTTATTTTAAAGGATTTTCAATTTTATCTAAATATTTAATAAAATTCATAATCATAATAAAGAGTATATAATGATTTTATGAATTAAGCTAAAGACGGTGACTGTTACATATATGCAAACAAAAAGATTGTCATAGAATAATTTAAGTATAAGGTATGTTTTTAGAACTAAAAGAAAGACTACAATACAACAGACGTGTATATAGAAGTATAAGAGCAGAAATTTGTGATATGTATTTAATAGTACTAGGAATGAATTTAAATCAATTACATAGAAAACTAATAAAAACTAAAACATAAATTGTTAAGTACAAAAAAGTTGTTTAGATAAAAATAAAAATATGTCTAAGATATTTTTTGTCTATTCTTTTTTAAGGGAGTATATTAAAAATCACCTCTAAAGAATCATATGCTATAATCTAGCCAACCATCATAAAAGTAAAAAAGGTAGTATCACAGAATGAATTTTAGTCATTCTGTGATACTACCTTTTAAGATTGATTTTATTCTTCAATTTTGTCGATAAAGAACATTTTGATAGCAGATATAACTTGAAGTATGAAGATAAATAATACTACGAATCCACCTGCTGCTGCAAGAGCTTTTACACCTGCAACTCCTTGTTCTCCTCCACCAAATGCAGCCATAATAATTGCAATAACACCGATTGTAGCACCCCATAGTACCTTTAGAGTTCCAGGAGCTTCTGAGCCTATTGGAATGTCTTTAATACACATAGATGCGATGTTGTTTGCTGTAGCATCTGCAGATGTGATGAAAGATATTAGGATGATAAATAGGTTTACTGGCACTAAGATAGCTGCAAATGGTAGGTGTTTCATAAATTCGAATAGTCCCATAACAGCGTTTGAATTTTGGATTATACCGATAAGGTCAGCTTGACCTGTAAGTTGCATATTGATTGCTGTATTTCCCCAAACACCAAACCAGATAATACCGAATACTGATGGTAGTACAAGGTTTACTAATAGGCATTCTCTGATAGTTCTTCCGTAAGAGATTTGTCCTAAGAAGATACCTGTTACTGGAGCGTATCCTACCCAGAATGCGAAGTCAAATAGTGTCCAAGAACGTGTTAGTGGAGCTCCACCGATGTCTATTGGATCAAGTCCCCATAACCAGAAGTTATGTAGCCATTCTGCCATACCTGCACTTGTGTTTCTAAGGATGAATAGAGTAGGTCCTGTAATTAATAGTAAAAGTAATACTCCGTAGTAGAAGTAAGCGTTGATGTCTGCTAATTTCTTAAGTCCTTTATCAAGTCCAACGTATGAAGAAAGTGTGAACATAGCTACTATGAATACACCTAGTGCAACGAATAGTGTAGTGTTTGTTTCAAGGCCATAAGATGCTTTAAGTCCTGTTGTAACAAGTGTTATACACATTGTAAGTGCTGAACAAAGACCTATTGAGATCGCAAGCATTGATAGTGTATCGATGATGTTTGAAAATATACCGCCTTTGATTTTGTTTCCAAATAGTGGAGTAAGTGTAGCTGTTACATTTAGTTGTTCTTTTTTGTTGAAGTATACGTAAGCTACGATAACGCCTGCTAATGCATAGATTGCGTATGGAACGAATGTCCAGTTGTAGAAACTTCTTGCAAGGGCAAATCTAACGGCTTCTGGGCTGTTAGCAGCGATTCCAAGTCCGTCAAGTTCTCCCCAAATATTACCTAAGTAGATTATAGGTTCATTTACACCCCAAGTAACGATACCTGTTGCAACTCCACCTGTAAGAGTCATTGCAAAGTAAGTAGCGAAAGAATATTTAGGTTTTGCATCTAATCCACCTATTCTAACGTTTCCGATTTTAGAGAACATAATTACTAATGTAACTATAAGTACTGTCATACAAAGTAGTTGGTAAAGCCAACCGAATGATTCAAGTGACCAAACGAAGAACTTGTTTGAAACATCACTAAGTGTTTGGTTACTTACAACGCCTATTATTGCAACTAATAGTACGAATAAAAATGCCGGAATGAACACTGGCCATCTCATTCTATTTTTCATAATTTCACCTCATAAATTTTATTTTATTTCTAATAATTTTTTAGACTTGATAAGTTCATAAACTGTTTCGATGTCTTTGCTTAGGTTTCTATCTTTGTCATAGAATGGTAAAACTTCTCTTATTACATCGTAAGCTTGTTTTGTTCCTTCGCCAAGTTTGATATCGCCTCTTAGGTCGATAGCTTGAGCTGCGTGCATTGCTTCTATACCAAGTATGTACTTGATGTTGTCAAGCATTTGGAAAATCTTGTAGCAAGCAAGTGGTAAGTTTGAAGCATGGTCTTCAATGGTTCCGGCTAATGAGTAGAAATCCATTGATGATGGGTTTGCAAGACCTCTGTTTTGAGTGTCTAACATAGTGTAAGTTTTTTGAATTGTACCGAAAGCAATTACATCAATTTCCTTAGGTGTTAAGAATCTTGACAGTTTTGTAAATGCAGGGTCGGCAAGTTTAATCATTCTGTAGCAAGATGTCTTAGATAAGTGGGCTAATGATGTAGCTACCATTTCTACACCGATTGCAACAGTTGTTACTTCAAAGTTAGCACTTACGAAAGAAGTTCTCTTGTCTATTAGCACACAAGGGTTGTCATCTGCTGAGTTTACAGTGTTGTATAGATGCATTTTTACAAAATCAAGGGCATCTAATACTGTACCGTTTATTGAATGTGCTCCTCTAAAGCTTAGTGGATCTTGTAGGGCACGTTCCGGGTGTGGTTCGTTTAGATAACTTCCCTTTAAGTATTCTCTGCATTCTCTTGCAACTTTAACTTGTCCAGGAATGTTTCTGAATTCGTTTACATCTTCTCTTAAAGATTCGACTACACCGTTCAAACCTTCTAAACTCAAACAGTAGATTATGTTTGACATCTTAACTATTTCTTCAACCTCTTTTATAATGATGGCAGCCATGGCCTCACCTTGAGCGTTTGAAGAAACTATACTAAGTCCGTCTTTAGGACCAAGTTTAGCTGGCTTCATTCCAACTTTATCCATAGCTTCTTTTGAGTTCATAATTTCTCCCTTGTAAGAGACATTATTTTCACCTATAAAAGCCAATCCAATGTGGGATAAAGTAGTGATATCTCCTTCACCAATTGATGAACGCATAGGAATTTGAGGATATATTCCGTAGTTTAAGTAATCCTTATACATATTGACGATTTCAAGTGACATACCTGTGTGTCCTTGAAGGGCTTTATGTAGTCTTATTAGCAAGATAAGTCTGACTTGTTCATCTGGGTGGTAAGGTGGAACACCAAGACAATGGCTGTTTAGAAGATTTCTATTGTATGTTTCAAAGAAATCTTCGTCAAATTCTTTATCTTTATTCCAACCAACACCACGGTTTAAACCATAAACAGGTTTACCATCAGCAGACATTTCAAATAAAATACTTCTAGCTTCTTTAACTCTTTCTTGCGCTTTGGGTGATATTTCCAACTCAACATGGTTGAAGGAAATATCATAAAGCTCTTTTAAACTTAGAGGCTCTCCCGTTAACACAAATTTTTCCATTTATTACACTCCTTTCGCTTTAAGTTCTAAAGCTTTTATAATTCTTTCCGGATTTGCCGGATAGTTGGTAATGTTAGTTCCAAGAGCGTTGTTAATCGCATTTATAGTTGCAGGGCCTGGAGCAACAGCTGACACTTCCCCAACACTCTTAACTCCGTAAGGTGAGAATTCGTCATTTGTTTCAATTAGTTCAATTCTTACATGAGGCATGTCTTGAGAGTTTAGTATGTGGTATTTAGATAGTGTTTTGCTTGGAACGTATCCATTTTTATCTATAACCACCTCTTCATTAAGAGCCATACCAAGAATGAACTGACAACCTCCGTGGATTTGTCCTGCTACTAATTCAGGATTTACAGCTTTTCCAATGTCGTGTACTGCAAGTAGGTCTTCTACTTCGACAATCCCTGTGTATTTGTCTACTTTCACTTCCACAAAGGCAGCGGCAAAAGCGGCAGGGTTTTTATCAGGTGCATGATGCACATATACAGACGTTTGGTCAGCATACATTTTTTCTCTTAGAATAGCGAGTTCAGCGTATGTGTACTCTATATCTGAATCTTTGACCTTAATTTTTCCAAGGTCAGAGTAAATTCTATCCATTTCAACATTTTCAATTTTGCTAACTGTTTCCATCAGCTTAAGTTTTAAAGCTTCTCCAGCTTTCTTCAGTGCTCCACCGTTTACAAAAGTTACCCTACTTGCTTGGGTGCCAGCTGAATCGTAAGGAGTAAAGAAAGTGTCGGCTTCTGGCATGTGTATTTTTTCAACTTCTATATCAAGAGCTTCTGCAAGCATTTGAGTAAGTGTAGTTATAGTTCCGCAACCTTGTTCATGGATTGCTATTTTAGCTAGTACACTTCCGTCAAAGTTAAGCACCAACTCTACATTGGTGAAGTCTGGAAATGCTCCAACATATCCATTTCCGTGAGTTGCACAAGCCATTCCAACTCCGTAGGCATATCTCTCAGTATCTTTTGAGTGGATATTTTTATATTTTTCATACCAGTTGAATTTTTCCATACCAACTTCGATACATTGTTTTATGCCGGCATTTCCTATGTTAGGTCCGCCTACTCCGTCTTCTGAATGAGGAGCGAGTAAGTTTTTCATTCTGAATTCACATGGGTCCATGCCAAGTTTTTCAGCTGTGTTTGTAATGTTGATTTCAGTGATGGCATGTGCTTGAGGTCCACCATAGGCTCTACAAGCTCCTCCTGGAACCGAGTTTGTATAGTAAGCAGTGCCGTGGAAATTTTGGTTTGGAATGTCATAAAGTCTAAATATCTTTTTGGCAAAGGCATTTGTGATACTTGTGTTGTTAGTATCATAAGCTCCCCCGTCAACTGATAGATCGACAAATCTTCCAAGTATTTTTCCATCTTTATCTACTGCTGTTTTAACGTTAATTTTAGTGGCGTTACGAGTGAATGTACCGATTATAGCTTGCTCTCTATCCATGTAAATTTGGACATGTCTATTAAACTTATGAGCCACAGCTCCGGCAATTAACTCTAAAAGTGGCATTTGCTTTCCACCGAATGAACCACCCATTGTAGCTTTCTTAACTCTTATATTGGAAACAGGAAGAGAAAGAACTCTTGAAAGTTGCATTTGTATCGCATATACAACTTGGCTAGGGCTTGATACTGTAAGCACATTTCCGTCCATATATGCCTCTGCAATGTGAGGTTCAATAGCTAAATGGTGAGTACGAGGAGTTGTACCAGTGTCCTCAACTATCATATAAGCTTGGTCTACAACAGAGTTGTAATCACCTCTTGCAATTTCCTTTTCATAAGCTACATTTGAATCTCCATGGACAGAAATTTCGTTCAACTTAGCTTGTTCAAGACCAAGCACTGTAGGAAGTTCATTGTATTTTACAACGATTCTCTTAAGAGCTTCTTCAACACAGTCTTTGTTTTCTCCAAGCACAAGTGCAATTCTATCCCCTACGCATTTTGGTTCTGAATTTAGAAGGTGTTCATTTTTTGTACCGTTTATTCCGGAGAACCACTCCATAGAGTTGTATCCAATATCAGGTAGGTCTTCTGCTGTAAGTATTTTAAAAACTCCTTCGACTTTTAAAGCTTCTTCAAAGTCAAATTCAACAGTTGCATGAGGCTTTTCACTCAATAGCAATTTTCCATATAACATATCTGAGTTATAGAAATCTCCGGTGTATTTAAGTTCCCCTGTTACAGCTTCCTTCGTATCAAACTTTTTAATGTTTTTTCCAATAAATTTATAATTCATAGTTTAAATCCTGTAATAAATCTTCCATAAGTCCCTTAGCAGCCATACGTTTGTAGTTTCTTGAGGATCTTGTAGGAATAGCTAAATCTATCTCTTCACTTCCCAAATCTTTTAGGACACTACTTTCAATCTCGTTTAGAGCTTTCCCAGTCAAGTAGTCTTCAATAAGTTTTGCCTTAGTAGGAGTGGTTCCAACTGCTCCTAAGCACACAATAGCACTTGAAATCTTATTGTCCTCTAAAATCAAATTAGCTGCACAGCTAACCTTAGATATTGTAACGGCTTTTCTTGAACCGATTTTGCAAAAGCCTGTAATTCTTTGAGCATCTTTTTTTAGTATAATTTCGGCAATAACTTCGTCGTGTTGTAGAGAGGTCTTTTCCTTGCCAACTATAAGTTCTCTAATAGGTATAATTCTCATCTCTCCAGAAGCGCTTAAGACCTTGATGTCTGCTTCCAAACTGTATAGAGAAAGCAATACGTCAGCAGATTGAGAAGCATTAGCTAAGTTTCCACCGATGGTAGCTAAGTTTCTAATTTGCTCTGAACCAAGATGGTAAGCTGCCTTGTATATAGAATTAAACTGTTCTCTTATAATTTTGTTTTGAGTTAACTCGGTCATTGTAACTAAAGAGCCGATAGACACAGTGGACTCGTCTTCCACTATATTTTTAAATTCAACAACCTTTGTTAAGTCAATGATGTTATAATCTGTAATCTTTTTATTTTTAATTTTAATTATGAGGTCTGTTCCACCTGCAATAAAATATGTATTTGAGTCTTTGGAACTTAATAACTCTTTTAATTCTTCAATATTCTTTGGAGAAAATATCATTTATTTACCTCCTTTACAGCATCTTCAATAGCTTCGATTATCTTAATATATCCTGTACATCGGCATAAGTTACCTTCGATAGATCTCTTTATATCTTCAAGAGTTGGATTTGGATTGTTCATCATAAGAGCTTTGGCACTCATTATAAAGCCCGGAGAGCAGAAACCACATTGAACAGCATCATGCTCAACAAAATTCTTTTGTAAGATATCAAACTCACCATTTTGTTTTAAACCCTCTATTGTAATTACTTCGCAACCATCAACTTGAGATGCGAGCATTGTACAAGAAGTAATCGCTTTCCCGTTCACTATAACAGTACAAGCTCCACATTCCCCTTCAGAACAACCTTCCTTAGTTCCAGTTAAATGTAAGTCATCTCTTAGAAAATCAATGAGTCTAGTTCTTTCATTGACTTCAGCAGAGATTTCATTTTTGTTAATAATACAATTAATTTTCATAATTCACCTTTCATCCCGTCGCACTATTCCCAATATGCACTGTGCACACTTTGTACCAAGATAATATCAAGATAATACATATTTTGTCAATATGTTTTAATGTGATAAAAGAGTAATTAAAAAAATAAGAATTATAAAATAAAGTTATTTTATAATTCAAATGAGGTTTCGTCTTTATTAAACAATTCTTTTAGAGTTGTTCTTATTTTTTCGTAGTCTTTTTCAAGTAGAGCATTGTATATTTCAAGATGGAGATTGTAGTGAATATCCATATAGACTTTTTTGTTATAAGATGTGGCAAGTATCAAGATAGAAAACAAGTTGTCAAAAGTCTTTAACAAAAATTTATTGTCAGCAGCCAAGACTATATTTCTGTTGAATTCAACATAAGTTTTGATAAATTCAAAGTTGATAGTAGCATCTTTAGATTTTAACTCTTTTTGATTTTCAAGAGAGATTTTTTCAAGCTCAATTAGATCCTCAATTTTATCTTCAGCTACCACAATGTCAAGAGCAGCTAATATATTCACCAACACAGCATGGTTTAGTTGTAAAATTTCTTTTGCGCCGAGGTTTATAACAGAGTATTTACCACCTAAAAATTCAACAAGCCCCTCAGACTCTAAATAGCTTAGAGACTCTCTAATGGGAGTATTGCTTATGTTAAGCTCTTCGCTCAGCCTAGATATTTTTAAACTTTCGCCAAGTTTGTAGTGTCTTGATAAGATTCTATCTTTTATTAAATTGTAGGTTTGTTCCTTTAGATTAACTTTTTTAATTTCCAATGCATACCTCCACAAAATGATTATAAACCATAGTATAAATAAAGTAAAAAATTTTAAAACTGATAATCAAACAATACGTATTTAATTTGATATAATGTAATTTAATAGATAAATTCCAACTTAGCATGATTTGATTGAGGAGGGAATATGGGAGATAGAGAAGACAAAAATATAAACAATTTCTTTTTAAATCCAGAAGAGCTTGGAAAACTTGTAAACACGCTGAAGAATAGTTTCGGAAATTCAGTAAGAGAAGTTGTTGGAATGATAAATAATGAAAACGTCCACGATAGAAAGATAATACCGACTAAGGATAAGAGAATAGTAGTTCAAAATCCAAGGGAGATAAAGGATTCAAAGAGCAAAGCTGCCAGCACAAAAGTTATGTCTTTTGGAGCGTTTGTAATAGGTGCAATAGTTGCATTTGAAGGAATAATGGATGTGGATCTTGAGACAGTGGTTGTGGGGGCTGCATTTTTTGCCGGAGCATTCTTTTTAATGAAAGAACACAAGAAACAAAAAGTCATTTCAACCATAATGGAAAGGTACAATAAATATCTAAGAGCATTTGGCAACGGGACGATTTGCAATTTAAAGGAGCTCGCAATATTTGCAAATGTAGATGAAGATACTGTCTTGGAAGATTTGTCATACTATATACAAAAAGACTATTTAAAAGAGACGAGAATAGTGGACGGGGCAGTCATTTTAAATAACCAGACATACGAAGAATACAGAAGAATACCTAAGCCGGAAGAGAAGATAGAGAAATTGGTAGATAATAACTACTTAAATAAGCTTTTAAATTATCATAATTCAATAGATGAGCCAGTGAAGTCTGATGTTAAAGAACTATTGTTAATAGTTGAAAAAATATATTCAAATGCTAAAGCGAATCCACAAGAAATGGAGAAGTTTGAAAAGTTTAAAGAATACTATCTTCCATCAGTTGTAAAATTACTCGGAGAGTATGAAAAAATACAGAGTTTGGATATTCATTCACCAAAGATATTGGAACTTAAAAAGGATATAGAGAGCTCAATAAAAATAATAAACGAAGCATTTAAAAACTTGTTAGAAGATATGTATGAGGGCAGTGTAATAGACATAAAGACCGATATATCAGTACTAAAGACGATGTTACACCAAGAAGGGTTATTAGATAGAATTTAGGAGGGTTTATGGATAACTTTGAACTTACATTAGAGCCAAATGAACCAAAAAAAGAAGAGAATAGCGAAATATTAAAGAGCCAAGAATCAGATATAGTTCTCACAGAAGAAGAACAAAAGAAAGTTGAAGAATTTGCTAAAAAGATTGATATAACCAACTCAAACCAAGTGTTGAGCTATGGAAGTGGCGCTCAAAATAAGATAGCCAGCTTTTCAGAAAAGACTTTGGAATCAGTTTACACAAAGGATTTAGAAGAAGTTGGAAATCTTTTGTCAAATGTAGTGAATCAACTAAAGAGCTTTGAAATTGAAGAGGAAGAAAAAGGTCTGTTTAAATTTTTTAAGAAGAGTGCAAATAAGGTAACAGCCTTTAAAACTAAATTTACAGATGTAGAACACAATGTAAATGATGTTAAAAAAGCCCTTGAAGGACATCAAATCACTTTGATGAAAGACATAGCAAATTTGGACGAGATGTATAAATTAAACGCAGACTACTACAAGGAACTTTCGATGTATATAGTGGCAGGAAAGAAGAAGCTTGCAGATGCACAAAATATAGAACTAAGAGCATTAGAAGACAAGGCAAACGCCTCAAATTCTCCAGTAGACGCCCAACTTGTAAGAGACCATATAAACATGATAAACAGGTTTGAAAAGAAACTTCACGACCTTGAACTCACAAAGATGGTAAGTCTTCAAATGGCACCACAAATTAGAATGATACAGTCTTCAAACACAGTGATGCTTGAAAAATTACAATCCACTATTGTAAATACGATACCACTTTGGAAAAACCAAATGGTACTTGCACTTTCAGCCGGACATTCACTTGATGCGGCAAGAGCTCAAAAAGAAGTGACAGACTATACAAATGAGCTACTTAGAAAAAATGCAGAAAATATTAAGATGGCAACAGTTGAGACACAAAGAGCAACCGAAAGAGGAATTGTGGATATAGAGACAATCAAGTACACAAATGAAAAATTAATCGAAGCACTAAACGACGTAAAAACAATTCAAGCAGAAGGTAAGAAGAAGAGAGCAGAGGCAGAAAAAGCCCTTGGAGAAATAGAAATCAACCTTAAAAAGACACTTATGGATGGAAATAAAATAAATTAAAATAAGTTATTTGATTGCAAACGTAGGGTACGCAAGAGCGGAGCGAAGCCGTACCGTTTTGGAGTTTAGGCATAAAAAAGAATTTGTTTTTTTGAAATATTTATGTAGTGGTTATTAAACAGATTAATTTTGAACAACTATTTCGGCTATCGTTTGGTTAGGTCTACAACGGGCGGGCCTCATTCCATTCGTGCCGCCCCTACGGATGATTAGGAATATTATTTTGTAAATACAGATAATATCACTAATACACATTGCATTGATAATTAAAAAATGAAAATAAAGTTGTAAAAACAAGAAAACAGGGAACTTATAAAAAGATAAATCAACTGGAAAGTATAGAAATTCCGGAAGAAATTAAAAATTTATAAGATATAGAATTGTTGATATAAACAATAAAGTATACAAATGAGAAATTAATCTAAGCTCTAAACGACATAAAAACCATCCAATCAGAAGGAAGAAGAGACTCTAGGAAAAGCAGAAAATAACCTTAGAAGAATAACATGATTAAAAAATGCATATATCTTATTTAAGGAGGAAGATTATGATAGATAAAAAGACGAAGGCTTTGATTGTGATTTTATTACTTTCTACACTGGGACTTGTATTAGTGGGATTTACATTAATGGGTGATAAATACAGGACTAACACTATTGATATTGAGAGAAATTTAAAAGCTATAGGGGCAAATGAAATCAGCAGAAATGAAGGAGAAATTTATTTTTCAGAAAATCAATTATTAAATGTATTTAATTCTTTAGAAGAGGTAGAAGAGAAATTAGACTATAAATTTTTACATTCTTATATAACAGAAGGTGCTAAAGTTGCATATTCAAATAGAGACATGACACGAATTGATGTTTTTCATCCTTCAAAAGAACTTACAGATGATAACATTCTAGAGCAGATAGGTAGAAGACCAGTGACATATTATACTATGCAATTTTTAAGAGAAGGAAGTGCAAATTTTGAGCACACTTATGGTGGATACTATACTGATGAGGGAACTGTAAGCATAAAGGGAGTTTCAGCACATATTTTAGGACCAACAGCAGAAGTTCAAGCTGGATATACATTAGATTTTCAATATAACAACGTCGTTTATATAGTGGATCGAATATCATCTAAAGAAGAGGCAATTAAAATTTTTGAATCGTTTTTATCAGATAATTTATCATAACAAGTGCAACATAAATAAACTCATAGCTAATCAGCTGTGTTAATATGTAAGTGACCAAACAAAACATATTAAAAGGAGTGATTAACTATGAGCTATAACCATCTTACCATAGAAGAAAGATCTTGTATTTACCAATTTTTAAATTTAGGAATGAGTATAAGGAAAATTGCACAAGCACTTAAAAGGTCACCTAGTACAATATCTAGAGAAATTAAAAGAAATTCATCTAAGATAAAAGTTAGTAGGGGAAGTTACACTAAGTACTTTCCGATAAAGGCAAATGATAAATATATTGATAGAAGAAAAGACTGCCATAGAAAAAGTAAATTTTCTAAAGATGTTATTGATTATTTAACTGTAAAGATTAACGAACATTGGTCCCCTGAACAAATATCAAATAGAAACACAAATGAGATTCATGAATTACCATCTACATCAACGATATATAGAATGATACACGCCAAAAAGCTGCCAAAAACTAGTATGAAAAATTTGAGAAGAAAAGCTAAATTTAAAAGGCCAGCAGAAAAAAGAGGAAAATTCAATGATAAAGGTAGAACAATTAAGAAAAGACCTAAAGAGATATACAGAAGGCAAGAATTAGGCCACTGGGAAGCAGATACAGTGGAATCAGGCAGATTAGATCATAAAAGGAAAAGTAGATGTTGTTTCGTAACTTTAGCAGAAAGAAAATCTAGATATTATATAGCAATCCTAGTTGAAAATAGAAAGTCGGAAAGCGTAACACCAGCAATAATAAATGCATTAAAAGATTATCCAAAAGAATTAGTAAAAACAATAACCTTTGATAGAGGTAAAGAATTTTCAGAATTTGAGAAAATAGAAAAAGAATTAGGATGCAAAACTTATTTTTGTGATCTCTATTGTGCATGGCAAAAAGGTACAAATGAAAATAGTAACGGACTTTTGAGGGAGTTTTATCCTAAGGGTATGGATTTATCAGAAGTGAATATTGATGAATTAAATTATAACTTAAGTTTAATGAATAATAGACCTAGAAAATGTATAAAATATAAAACACCTAAAGAAGAACTTTTTGGTCTCTTACCATAGGTGTTGCATTTGATTTGACAATTCGTCATCAGAAATATAAGCATCTAAGATGAATCACTACAGATTGTGAAAAGAAATTTACAGAAAAAGACAATGGAATAGTCTCAGAAAGTGGTTTTAGTTTAGATAAGAGCGGTGAATATGATTTAATTAGACTTGACTTTGAGAATGGTTGTATTGAGCATTCAAATTTCAAATAAATTAAAAATTAGTTTCAAATTGGCTAAGATATTTGAAATTTTGTAGGGTACGCAAGAGCGGAGCGAAGCCGTACCGTTTTGGAGTTTAAGTATTGAAAAGAATTTGTTTTTGAAATATTTATGTAATGGTTGTTAAACAGATTAATGTTTTAATCATTATTTTGGCTATCGTTTGGTTAGGTTTACACGGGCGGGCCTCATTCTATTCGTGCCGCCCCTACGGATGATTAGGAATATTATTTTGTAAATACAGATAATATCACCAACACACATTGCATTGATAATAAAAAATGAAAATAAAGTTGTAAAAACAAGAAGACAGGGAACTTATAAAAAGATAAATCAACTGGAAAGTATAGAAATTCCGGAAGAAATTAAAAATTTATAAGATGTAGAGACGATTGATTATATAAATTAAAATTTAATCGTTTAAGCAACCTAGTTTTTGAAATTTTGTAGGGTACGCAAGAGCGGAGCGAAGCCGTACCGTTTTGGAGTTTAAGTATTGAAAAGAATTTGTTTTTGAAATATTTATGTAATGGTTGTTAAACAGATTAATGTTTTAATCATTATTTTGGCTATCGTTTGGTTAGGTTTACACGGGCGGGCCTCATTCCATTCGTGCCGCCCCTACGGATGATAGTAATATTATTTTGTAAACACAAACAATATCACCAACACACATTGCATTGATAATATAAAATAAAAGGTAGTATAACAGAATGATTTTTAATCATTTTGCAACACTATCTTTTATTTATAACTAGGAGGAAAAAATGAGAAATAAGAAATTTTTAAAAATCATGTTGCTCACTATTATAGTTATGCTTTTAATGTCGTGTTCAAAACAAAAAGATACTGAAATAAAACAAGAAAATCTTTATAAGACAAATAATAAAATTGAAAATTTAAGTGATTATGCATTTGTAAATTATCAAAACAATTCTTTTATTGGAAAAAAATTAAAAGATGATAGAGAATTATATTTTTTAAAACTTGTAGATAATAATTTAGAAGTTGTGTCAAAGAGAAGAGAGCCTCAATACATAGATTATTATGGGAAGTATAAGGATAATAATATTATGGTTTATACAGAAGGAGACGTATTAAATATATATACTGTTGATGATTTCGGGAATGAACAGACCAAAGTAATTGATTCGATAAATTCTGTAGCAACATATGACATGGATGACTACATAGTTGTAAACTATAATTATTTAAAAAATAATGAAATGATTGATGTAATTGGTTTAATAAGTAAAGCTGATTTAGAATACTTTAAGATAAAAGAAGAAAAGAGTATTTCTGGTGATGGTAGTATTTACAATTTATCTGGAAATGTATTTTCTGGAGTAACTGCGGTAAATGGTAGAGTATATTTTCAAATTTTAAAGCTAAAAAACGAAAGCCTAGTTGATAATGATGCAGATGTTGTAGGTTCTTTTGTATATGATACAAAAAGTAAAAAGGAAGAAAAAATTGATTTGTCAAAAAGGGTAAATTCATTTTTAGTATTCAAAGATATGTTAATTTATAATGAGTATTTAAAAGATAAGCCGTCTGAACAGGGTTCATATATAAAAATAGGAGATAAAATTAAACCAATAACTTTAGGAGATAGTGCAAATTACTTCTATGAAATCAATGAAAAAGAAGATAGATTACTTATAACGTCTCAAAGAGCTATATATTGTATTAGAAAAAATGGAAGTGTAGAGTATATTGAAAAGAAATTTACAGAAAAAGACAATGGAATAGTCTCAGAAAGTGGTTTTATTTTAGATAAGAGCGGTGAATATGATTTAATTAGACTGGACTTTGAGAATGGTTGTATTGAGTATTCAAATTTCAAATAAATTAAAAATCAGTTTCCAATTGGCTAAGATATTTGAAATTTTGTAGGGTACGCAAGAGCGGAGCGAAGCCGTACCGTTTTGGAGTTTAGGCATGAAAAAGAATTTGTTTTTGAAATATTTATGTAGTGGTTGTTAAACAGATTAATGTTTTAATCATTATTTTGGATATCGTTTGGCTTGGGCTACACGGGCGGGCCTATCGTGCCGCCCCTACGATTTTATATTGATTTTACAACAATAGTATTTGTTCGTTTTTGGTTATTTAAGCGGTTGTTCTCATTCCATTCGCCACACAGATATTATGAAAATAAGGAGGTTGTTATGAAAAGATATTTAATAGTTCCGTTAATTGTTGTTATGTTATTGATAGGTTGTTCGCAAAACACAAAGAATAATTCTGATACAACTTTAGAAGCTACGAATAAAAAAGAAATATTTTCCAAACTGTTAAGAGAAAAAGATTTAATGAGCTATGTTGTCAAGACTCATAGCGAAGTAACATTCAATGCTCAATCTGATGAGGAAAAAGAAATAACTGTTTCAAATGGAATTGTTGAAGTGATAAAAGAACCTAACCTTTATCATGCGAAATGGGAAGAGACGAATGAAAATGCAAAAAATGAAAGTGAAGAGTACATAATAGGCAAAGAGAGATTTTATAGGGACAATAAAAATGAATGGAGCAAGCAGTTAATAGAGGATACAAAAAGTGAAGGGGAAACTACTTTTGTTCCTAAAACAAAAATTGATTCAAGTGATATTTTAGATAAACTTGAAGATTTTTATGAAATAACAGAGTCAAAGGGAACTTATATATTAAAGCTTGAGTCCAATTCAAATAATATCATTGAAATAAAGAATATTCTTTTTGGAAAAGCAGAAGGAAATTCATTTTTAGGAGATCTTAAATCATTAAAAGCTGAATTTTATTTTGAGAAAGACACATATAATCCTGTTTCGTTTGATTGGGAAATTAGTTTATTAAATAAGGAAAATGAAGTTACAGAAACAAGAAAACAGGGAACTTATGAAAAGGTAAATCAACTGGAAAGCATAGAAATTCCGGAAGAAATTAAAAATTTATAAGAGATCGATTATACAAATGAAAAATTAATCGAAGCTCTAAATAACGTAAAAATCATCCAATCAGAAGGCAAGAAGAGAATCTAGGAAAAGTAGAAAATAACATTAAAAATATATTTATGGATGGAATGAAATTAATTATCTAAGAATATCTACTGGAGAAATCTGGTAGGTATTTTTTAGAGTAAAAAGATAAAAGAAAAAATTTAATGATTAAAACAAGGTAACGATTTAAACGTAT
This sequence comes from Peptoniphilus asaccharolyticus DSM 20463, assembly GCF_900176115.1. Lineage (GTDB taxonomy): Bacteria > Bacillota > Clostridia > Tissierellales > Peptoniphilaceae > Peptoniphilus > Peptoniphilus asaccharolyticus. Next base: position 1,189,986 of record NZ_FWWR01000009.1, read on the forward strand.
ATTTATAAATAAAATTTATTATAAATAATATTTTATAATAGTTAACATAATTAGTTTTATTGTGTATTTATAAGGAAGAGGAGAAGGTAATAATTGGCATATGTATCCAATATATAAGTAACTATATTGTTATTTTTATTAGGAACAACAACAATATAAATAAAAGTTGATTTTTTGTGAGTGAATGATAGAATATGATTAAAAACAAAGGAAAATGAATTCCTAATTTGGTATGTAGTTAATATGGAGGTGTTTTATGAAAGTTTTTAGTAGATTAAAGTATATTTTTGTTGTATCTATGGCTGTGTTTATTATTGGAAGTTCTTGTATATATGCCAAGGCAAATAAGAATAAGCAAATGGAAATAGAATTAGAAAAATATATGGTTGAATCAAATGATGGGAAGAGATATTTTGATATAGATAAAGCTAAAAGTGAAAAAGCATCAGATGATATATTAGAGATGGGAAATCTAATAAATTCAATGGCTAAAGATTGGTATAATAAAGACTCAAAAAGAATAAACTCGATAGATATAAAGAAATATCCAATAAGAGAAATATTTGAAAATTTAGGATATAAAGTTATTTGGAGAAACGATAGTAGAGAAATAGAATTATATTTTAAAGAAGAGTTGAAATATAAATTTTATGAAAATAAATTTAATACTCAATATAAAATAGTGGATAATGTAGCTTACACAAGTATAGAAATTCTAGATGCCCTAGATTTAGATATGAATGAAAAAGTAAAAAACAAAATAATTTTTGTGAATAAAGAAAGGTTAGTTCCAAATTTCGCCTATATAAAAGATGGAAAGTTTAAAGAGGTAGATGGAGATTATATAATTATTTTCTGGGCTGACTGGTGTTCTAAATGTGGAAGTGTAACAAAAGCTTTGGAAAATCAAAATTTAAAAAATCAAAAAATAGTTTTAGTAAATTTAGGAAAAGAAGAGTTTTTCAATAAATACTTTTTAAGTTTAAATGATTCGGAAGAAACTTTATTTAAATCTTTTAAAGGAGAGTATGTGCCAACATTATTTAAAATTGAAAAGGGTGTGATAAAAGAAAAAATCATAGGTGGAAACGACGTTGTTAAGTTTATTAAAGGTATTTAGGAGGTAATATGAAGAAAAGTATATCGAAGAAAGCCATTGTCTATATTGCATTATTTATAATGATGGTTGCTTTAGGATTTAATAAAGCTTATGCTAAGTACTATAACAGTGATGAAAAAATTATGATGGATGTTTCAAAGTACATGGTAGAAGAAAACGGAGAAAGGTACTTTGACTTAGAAAAGGCTAAAAAAGATAATGTTAGAGATGAAGTAATAGATTTAGGTAACTTAGTAAATGATTTGGCTAGCGAGTGGGGATTTAGACAAGATAGAGAGGTTAAATTCAGAAGTTTATTTCCTATAGGTTCTTACGGAAATTTTTGTGGAAAAGGGAATAATGGATGGGATAAGTATCCTATAGATGATTTAGATGCTGCTTGCAAAGGGCATGATAAATGCTTTGTTTGGGGAGGCGATAATACAGCATGTAATACTCAATTTTGTAAAGAATTAGACTGGGTTATAAAGTTTGCTCAAGATGGTTCTAGAAAAAAAGCATATGCTATGGCTGCAAAAGTATTGTTCGGATGTTCAAAGTATGGATATTAATTATATGAGGGATAATATGAAAACTGGTAAAAATTTTATTTTTTCAATGGTAGCGTTAATGTTAATAGTAGTTTTAAACACTAGTGTTTATGCATACGAGAAAGAAAGTGTAGTTGTCAGTTCAAAAGTTTTACAAGATGATTCCAAGGCTTATATCAGACAGGATACTTTAAGTAGTGGGGAAGTGGTAGAGTCAGGAGTAATAGTTATAAAAACTAAACCTATAATTTCTACGTTTAGTTATGGTGGAGGACACTGGGATTCTGGAACATGTTATAGCAATGTTACAGGGGTAAAAGTATATAAGGATTTTGGGGGAAAAAGAATAAGTTTTATTGCAGATGTAAGTTTGGTAGATCCTAATTGTACACCTAAGTCAAGCAGAATTAATAATGCTTATGATGTTAGTTTAAATGGAATGACTAGGAATGGTAGAATATCTGATGCTAAATATAGAGAAGATTATTATGGACCTGGCTATGCAACAGGTACATATTAAGGATATTCAGTAACTTTATATGTGGGAAATGGAAGAATGTGGACAGATTAAAATAATAAATTATTAAATCTATTAACCTGTTAGTGGGAAATCTCCCCCACTGACAGGTTTCTTTTTTGTTGTCAAGTATTTATTTCTGTTATATGATATAAAGTTAGTGGGGTGTATGATGTTAACAGATACTATAGCTGCTATTTCAACTGCTACGGGGCAAGCCGGAATAGGTATTGTCAGAATGAGCGGTGATGAAGCAATTCAAATAGCGGATAAATTTTTTAGACCTATTTCTAAAAAGACAATTGAAGACAGTAAGAACAGAACTATGATGTACGGACACATCTATGATGATGAGAAGTTAGTAGATGAAGTCTTAGTATGTAAGATGCAAGGCCCTCATAGCTACACTCGTGAAGATATAGTAGAAATATATTGCCACGGTGGTATAGTTTCTGTGAGAAAAATTTTAAATTTATTGTTATCTGCGGGAGCGAGACTTGCCGATAGAGGGGAGTTCACAAAGAGAGCTTTCTTAAACGGAAGACTTGATTTATCTCAAGCAGAGGCTGTAATAGATGTAATAAATTCTAAGAGTGAAATCTCTTATGATATGAGTATAAAGCAACTTGAGGGGAACTTGAGTGGCGCCATAAAATCTATGAAGGAAAAGATAATGAGAATGACAGCTCTTATAGTTGCAAACATTGATTTTCCTGAAGATGAAATAGATATGGCAAATTATAGAAGACTTGAAGCAGAGGCAATAGATGTTATAGGTGATATTGATGGATTGCTTGCAAATTCAAACAGAGGACGTCTTATAAGAGATGGAATCAACACCGTAATTTTAGGAAAGCCAAATGTTGGAAAGTCATCTTTATTAAATGCCATGTTAAAAGATGAAAGGGCGATAGTTACTGACATTCCGGGAACCACAAGGGATACAATCACAGACTATGTAAATTTAGATGGAGTGCTTTTAAAGATAACTGACACTGCAGGTATTCGTGAAACGGATGATGCGGTTGAAAAAATTGGAGTGGATCGTGCTAAGAAGAGCATAGAAGAGAGCGACTTGATAATAGCTATTTTTGATTTATCGAGAGAGCTTGAAAACGACGACTATGAGATTTTAAAATTAGTGGACAAGAGAAAGCACGTAATTCTGCTAAATAAAATAGACTTGGACAGAAAGGTTTCAGAAGGGGAATTAAAAGATTTCCTTGGGGATAGAGAGGCGATTGAGGTTTCTGTTGAAAGAGACGGAGCCAAGGCGCTTGAAGACAAAGTAGTAGAGATGTTCTTTGACGGAGAGATAAAGGAAACATCGGATATATATGTAAATAATGTACGTCATATAGAGTCTTTAAAAGCAGCTAAAAAATCTATGGAAGATGCTTTAAATGCCGTTAGAGGCGAGGTATTTATGGATTTGATTGAGGTTGATTTAGAAGATGCCATTTCAAATCTATCTAATATTACAGGAGAGACTACTACAGAAGATGTACTTGATGTAGTATTTAGTGAATTCTGTATTGGAAAGTAGGTATTATGGAAAAAGTTAAAAGATATGAAGCTGGAAGCTATGATGTTGTAGTCATAGGTGGAGGACACGCTGGCTGTGAGGCTGCGCTTGCTTCCGCAAGAATTGGTAAGAACACATTGATGTTGGTATTAAACTTAGATTCAATTGCGGCTATGAGTTGTAATCCAAACGTCGGTGGAACAGGTAAAGGGCACTTAGTAAGGGAAGTCGATGCACTTGGCGGACAAATGGCTAAGGTGATTGACGCAACTTATATACAGTCAAGAATGCTAAACACATCAAAGGGGCCGGCTGTTCACTCTCTAAGGGCACAAGCGGACAAGAGAGCTTACCACGATGAGATGAAGAGAGTCATCGAAAATCAAGAAAATTTAAGAGTAAAAGAGAATGAAGCTGTAGAACTTTTAATTGAAGATGGAAAAGTGACAGGGGTTGTCACTCATACAGGTGCAATTTACAGAACAAAGGCAATTGTTGTTGCAACGGGAACTTATCTTCACGGAAGAATCCACATTGGAGAGCTAAACTACGCATCGGGCCCTCAAGGGTTTAAGCCGGCAAACGAACTTACAGCGTCTCTAGAGCAAAATGGTCTTGAAATCATAAGATTGAAAACCGGAACTCCTGCAAGAGTTAACAAAAGAAGTATAGATTTTTCAAATATGCAAGTGCAAAGAGGAGATGCAAAAGTTGTACCTTTCTCTTTTGAAAATTTTGGAAAAGATTTTAGCAAAAAGCAAGAGGATTGCTATTTGACTTATACTACAGAGAGATGTCACGAGATAATCAGAGAGAATATAGGACGTTCTGCGCTATCTCTTGGGAATATAGAAGGTGTTGGGCCAAGATATTGTCCTTCAATAGAAGACAAGGTAACAAGATTTTCAGACAAGCCATCTCACCAAGTGTTTATAGAGCCGGAAGGCTTAACCACTGATGAAATGTATGTTCAAGGGGTGTCATCATCACTACCTGAAGATGTGCAAATCGAATTTTACAAAGAGATTTTGGGCTTAGAAAACTGCGAAATAATGAGACCGGCTTATGCGATAGAATATGATGCCATAAATGCAATGGCGCTAAAGAGATCTCTTGAGCACATGGAGATAGAGGGGCTATTCTTTGCAGGTCAGATAAACGGCTCTTCTGGATATGAAGAGGCGGCAGCACAAGGTATAGTTGCGGGAATAAATGCAGCGTTAAAAGTCTCTGGAAGAGAACCTATGATTTTGGATAGGTCAGAGGCATATATAGGGGTTCTAATAGACGATATAGTTACAAAAGGTACTAGAGAGCCTTACAGAATGATGACTGCAAGAGCTGAATACAGACTGACGCTAAGACAGGACAATGCTGATTTAAGACTTACTCCAAGAGGATATGAAGTTGGACTTATCAAGGAAGACAGATACCAAAGATTCTTGGTTCGTAAAGAAGCCATAGAAAAGGAACTTGTCAGAATAGAAAATATAAAGTTAAATCCAAATGAAGAAAACAATAGAAAAGTTCAAGAATTGGGTTCAACTCCTCTTATAAACACAGTATCTTTAAAGGAATTGTTGAGAAGACCTGAATTAGACTATAAAAAACTGGCAATATTTGATCCTGAAAGACCTGAATTGACAGAAGATATAACAGAACAAGTTGAAATAGAAACTAAGTATGAGGGATATATAACTAAGCAACAACAACAAATCAACCAATTTAAGAAATTGGAGAGCAAAAAACTTGAAAAAGACTTCGACTATTCACAAATTAGCGGTTTGAGACTTGAAGCAGTGGAAAAACTTGGCAGAATAAAGCCTGAATCAATCGGACAAGCTTCAAGAATCACTGGAGTTTCTCCAGCGGATATAAATGTGTTGTTGATTCATTTAGAACTTAGGAGAAGAGATGCTGAAAGAAAGACTAATTGAGTTTAATCTCGATTCATCAAGAGTTGAGCAGCTTGAAAAATATAAAGAGATGCTCTTGGAAAAAAACAAGGTTATGAATTTAACTGCCATTACAGAATCTGACGAGGTGGATGTAAAACACTTTTTGGATTCACTGTCTATTGCAAAGACAGACTATTTAAAAGGCAACAAGACCTTGTTAGACGTTGGAACAGGAGCTGGGTTCCCAGGACTGGCATTAAAGATATACAATCCTGAAGTTAAGGTTACACTTCTTGATTCACTAAACAAGAGAATAGTCTTTTTAAGAGAAGTTATAGAAGAACTTGGGTTAGAAGAGATAGATGCCATTCATGCAAGAGCTGAAGAAGCTGCAAGAGGAGATTTAAGAGAATCATTTGACATTGTAACTTCAAGAGCAGTTGCAAATATGAGAACGCTACTTGAATATGATTTACCATTTGTGAAAGTGGGAGGGTATTTAATATGTATGAAGGGCCCTGAACACAAAGAAGAATTGAAAGAAGCTAAAAAGGCCATTTCAATCTTAGGTGGAAAGTTAAAAGAGATTATCGAGGTTGAGTTGCCTGGAGATATAACTCACTATTTAGTGATTATAGAAAAGATAAAATCAACAAGCAATAAATATCCAAGAGCTGGTGGGAAACCAAAGTCACAACCAATTTAAAAGTTTAAGCACTGAGAGATCAGTGCTTTTTGTGTGCAGAAAATTTTAAAACGTGTAAGGTATAAAATTGAAAACAAAAATGCTCCACGTGGAGCATTTACGCTTCAAAGTATTGGAAACACTGGGTTTGAAATTTAAAAACTAAAAAAATATTTTGATTTCAAATTACAATTTGAAAAACATTAAAAGAGTTATAAATTAGTGGAGCAAAAAATATAAAACTAAAAATAATTTTAAAATGCTCCACGTGGAGCATTTCTACTCCAAACCATTGCAAATACTGTGTTTATAAAAATAAAAATAAATTCAACAAGAGATTTATAAAAGTTAATCACTTGAAAAGTTTTTAAAGGACTATATAATTAATTATAGGAAATAAATTTTTAATGAATTTCCAAAATGAATTGTAAGATTTTGAAATTATGGAGGTAATATGGCTAAGGTCATAAGTGTTTTTAATCAAAAAGGTGGAGTTGGAAAGACAACTACAGTAATAAATCTTTCCGCTGCAATAGCAAGAAAAAAGAATAAGGTATTAGTTATAGATGTTGATCCTCAAGCTAATGCCACTTCAGGTTTAGGACTTGGAGGACATGAAGGGAAAAACATATATGATCTTCTTGATTCAGGAGAGGTTGAAATTCTTCATTCTCAAACAAAAGGGTTGGATTTAATAGCTTCAAGCCCTGATTTAGCAGGTGTGGAGCTGGAAATATCAAAAAGAGATAATTGGCAATATATTTTAAAGGTAACTCTTGAGAAAATAAAAGAAGATTACGACTATATCTTTATAGATTCTCCACCTTCACTGGGCGTTCTTTCCATGATTTCGTTGGTAGCATCAGACTCTATATTTATCCCTGTTCAAAGTGAATACTATGCTTTAGAGGGCGTTGGTCAACTTATGAATACAATATCTATGGTAAAGGATAATTTTAATCCTGATTTGACTATAGAGGGCGTAGTAATGTGCATGTATGACAGCAGAACCAAACTTTCTACACAGGTAAAAGATGAAGTTAAAAAATATTTCAAGGGAAAAGTGTATAACACTACAATACCAAGAAATATAAGGTTAGCAGAGGCTCCAAGTTTTGGAACACATATATTTGACTATGACAACTTATCTAAGGGTGCGTGGTCATATAGAAAATTAGCTAAAGAGTTTTTAAATAATCAGGAGTAGTATAGATGAAAAAAGGTGGATTAGGTAGAGGGTTAAATAATTTCTTAAAAGATACTGATGAAGTAGCTAAGATTTTGAATGAAGAACCAAGTGGAATTACTAAGATAGAAATTAGTAAGATTAAACCAAATGAAAAGCAAGCAAGAAAATTATTTAATGAAGAAAAACTTAAAGAACTTTCAGAATCAATAGCAGAATTTGGTGTAATTCAGCCTTTAATTTTAAAACAAATTGGAGAAGAATATCAAATTATTGCGGGGGAACGTAGATATAGAGCGGCTAAAATGGCAGCTTTAGAGGAAGTTCCGGCGATTATAAAGAATATATCAGAAGAAGAAGCTGATAAGATATCTTTAATTGAAAATGTTCAAAGAGTGGATTTAAATCCTATTGAAGAAGCTTTGGGTTATAAATCAGTAATGAAAGAATATGGAATAACTCAAGAAGAACTTTCTGATGCTATAGGCAAGAGTAGACAGTATATAGGAAACACTGTCAGACTATTAAAGCTTGAGCCAAGGGTAATAGAGTTTTTGCAAAAAGGCCTACTTACCACATCTCATGGCAAGCTTTTACTTGGAATAAAGGACCCAAAACAACAGTATAGAGAGGCCAAGAGAATAGTTAAGCTTGGAAATACTGTAAAAGAAACCACATTGTTATTTTCTAAACCGGTAGAAAAAACTAAAAATATATTTTTAGACAATGCCAGAAGAGATTTAGAAGATGCATTGGGGACAAAAGTTGAATTTAAAGGCAAGGGAAAAAATAAGAAGATAGTTATAGAGTATTATTCAGAAGAAGATCTTGAAAGAATCTGTGAGAGAATACTCGGAAGTGAGGAAGAATGAGATATTTAAACATGTATCTTGTCAATGCATTTACAGACAGAACATTTGATGGAAATCCTACAGCGGTTGTAGTTGGCTCAAATAGTCTAAATGATGATGAAATGCAGAAGATAGCAAGAGATTTGAGAATGTCAGAAACTGTCTTTATAGATAAGCTTGATGTAGGAGTATACAAGACAAGATTTTTTACACCTCACGAAGAAATATCTTTGTGCGGACACGCAACTATAGCCACATTCTATGCGCTATGTAAGCACAATTACATATAGCCTATAGAAGAAGGCATACAAGAGGTTGTACAACATACAAAATCAGGCAAAGTATATGTAGATTTAGAATATAAAGATGGGAAAATCCAAAATGTGTATATGTTGTTGGACGGAGTTATCAACAATAGGATAACTTCTGAAAAACAAATAGCTTATGCACTGGGGATAACTGAAAATGAGTTTGGCATTGGGGATAAGTATTATCCACCTGAAAAAGTTAAAACAGGACTACAAGATATAGTGGTGCCTATAAAGGATATAGAAACTTTTTATTCGATAAATCCGAGTTATGAAGAAATTTTGAAGATATCTGAAGTTGACGAAGCTGTAAGTTTAGAGATTTTCACAGTGGTAGATGGCAACAAAATAGTTCAAAGAACTTTTTCTCCAAGCATAGGAATAGCTGAAGAAGCAGGTTCAGCCACTTCAACAGCGGCAAATCTTCTATATCTAAGTAAAAAGACAGATTTAAACATAAAGGATATAAAATCAACTCAAGGAGCTTGTCTGAATAGAGAATCTAAATTGAGTGCAGAGATGGTAGATGAAGACAGAGTAAGAGTTGGAGGAAAGGCATTTGTATTTATGGAGGGAGTCCTTCATATATAGAAAGGGATAGGATGTCTAGAAGAAATAAGAAAAATAGTAACAAAAAAGTTAGCCAGATGCTTATAGTGGCATTTTTCCTAGGATTGCTCTTGATTTCGTACAATGTTTTGGCTGAGAGAAACAAAGTTATCCATATAGAATTGGGAAAGACATCGTATATTGAGCTGCTTAAGTATGAAGATTCAAGCATGAAGACCATAAATGACAGGATTATACTTAGGGATATACTGCTAAGGATAAATGATTTAGGCGCTAAAGAAATTGATATGACCACAAGTCCGGTTAGCGAAAAATTTATCAATGTATACGATAAAAATTATAAGAAGACAATGCTTATAAAGTCTGGAAAGTACATGAAGGTAGAAAACAAATGGTACCTTTTAGACGAGAGAAGCGCAAATAGTTTTGATAAAATTTTTGATAAATATAATTAAAAGTCCCTTGAAAAAGGGATTTTTTTATGATGTTTGAAAGTAAAAAAAAGGGTATAGTGCATATAAATAATGATACAATGAATAGACTCATTAGATTGAATTGCTTGTAGGGGCGGCAAGAGCAAAGCGAAGCCACCCGTTAAAATGTATGTGTAAACGTAAATTAAGGGAGGGATATACATAATGAAAAATCTATTAATTCAAACACCACTTAATAGTTTTCTTTTAGTATATAGTTTGATTACTTTGAGTTCAGCTGTAAAGTCATATAGAGAAAATAAAAATAAATACGTTTTTTTCAATTTATTTTTAGCAGTTGGTATTAAATATATACTGGTAATTTTAGCATTAATGAGCATGTCGCTACATATAGATTTTAAACCTATTACATTCACTTATAATTTGGGACAAACAAGTTTTTTAAAAGCTATTACGTTTGTGGATTTGATATGTTTTATAGGTGGAATAATAGCTTATAGAAAGAAGAGTTACAAAACACTACTTATTTTAGTGTTTATTGCAGTATTATTTCAATATTTGGGGTTAGTTTTATAGAGATAATTTATCATAACAAGTGCAACATAAATAAACTCATAGCTAATCAGCTGTGTTAATATGTAAGTGACCAAACAAAACATATTAAAAGGAGTGATTAACTATGAGCTATAACCATCTTACCATAGAAGAAAGATCTTGTATTTACCAATTTTTAAATTTAGGAATGAGTATAAGGAAAATTGCACAAGCACTTAAAAGGTCACCTAGTACAATATCTAGAGAAATTAAAAGAAATTCATCTAAGATAAAAGTTAGTAGGGGAAGTTACACTAAGTACTTTCCGATAAAGGCAAATGATAAATATATTGATAGAAGAAAAGACTGCCATAGAAAAAGTAAATTTTCTAAAGATGTTATTGATTATTTAACTGTAAAGATTAACGAACATTGGTCCCCTGAACAAATATCAAATAGAAACACAAATGAGATTCATGAATTACCATCTACATCAACGATATATAGAATGATACACGCCAAAAAGCTGCCAAAAACTAGTATGAAAAATTTGAGAAGAAAAGCTAAATTTAAAAGGCCAGCAGAAAAAAGAGGAAAATTCAATGATAAAGGTAGAACAATTAAGAAAAGACCTAAAGAGATATACAGAAGGCAAGAATTAGGCCACTGGGAAGCAGATACAGTGGAATCAGGCAGATTAGATCATAAAAGGAAAAGTAGATGTTGTTTCGTAACTTTAGCAGAAAGAAAATCTAGATATTATATAGCAATCCTAGTTGAAAATAGAAAGTCGGAAAGCGTAACACCAGCAATAATAAATGCATTAAAAGATTATCCAAAAGAATTAGTAAAAACAATAACCTTTGATAGAGGTAAAGAATTTTCAGAATTTGAGAAAATAGAAAAAGAATTAGGATGCAAAACTTATTTTTGTGATCCCTATTGTGCATGGCAAAAAGGTACAAATGAAAATAGTAACGGACTTTTGAGGGAGTTTTATCCTAAGGGTATGGATTTATCAGAAGTGAATATTGATGAATTAAATTATAACTTAAGTTTAATGAATAATAGACCTAGAAAATGTATAAAATATAAAACACCTAAAGAAGAACTTTTTGGTCTCTTACCATAGGTGTTGCATTTGATTTGACAATTCGTCTAGACAAAAAGAGCAGACATTATAGAGATGTCTGCTTTTTCGTGTAGAAATCTAATATTTAATATGTTCTATAATATCTGTTGGTGTATAAATAAAAACAAATCTCAACAGATATATTTTACAATTTATCAAAAATGTGTTTAAGATAAAAAATAAGGGGTATAGCAATTATAGAAAGCGTTAACATATAATTCATAAATTGATTGTCATTTTCGCGAAATGATGGAAGATTGGTATTATTAGGCATTAAATGTATATTTATGAAGGAGGATAAAAATTAAAAAGAAACTTAGTTTTTTGTTAGCAATGACTTTTTTAATCCAATGCATGAGTTTTGTATATGCGAATGATGTTTTTGCTGAAGAAGTGGAAACGAATAGTACGGATTATTTTTCGAGTAAAATTTTACCAATAAAATTAAATGAAGAGGGGAATTTGACACACTATGTGGAAAATTTAACGATTGAAGGTAAAAACTATACATTTGTGCATAGGGAAGAAAATGGTTATAGAATAATAGAGATGAGTGGGGCAGAAGAGGGTATATTTAAATCAAAAATAGAAGATTATACAAGTATTAAGCCGATGTCATACAGAGTAACAAGTGATGATTGGCAATATTTTAGATATTGGAAACGAGCTGAGTGGCAAAAAGGAGCTTCAGTTGCAAATATAGCTTCAGCTTTATCTATAGTTGTTGGAGGTACTGTAGGTACATTTATCGATATAGCTGGAAAGCTAGCTAATAAGTATTATTTTTCAGCTGATATAGATTATTCAGGTAGATATCGCTTTGAAGGTAGTCACGTAAGAGGTGAATATACAGCTGAGATATATTCTAATGGTGAATATATAGGGACAACTCATTGGGATGGATATAGATAATGCAAGGATTTTTAAATAACAATATAGATGTAGAAATTTTAGTAAGTTTAGCGTTGATCGTAATTTCATTAAGAGCATATAGCTCTAGAAAATATAGTACATTAATTGTAACACTCTTAGCAGCTGTTTTGGTAAAATATGCTATGACACTTTTAAATCTATTCAGATTAGAAGTTCCAAGTAGAATATATCCTGTAATAGTTGGTTCTGGAGCTAGTACAAGTTTTCTAAAGACGGTCATGGCAGTAGATTTATTGTGTTTAGTCGTTGGAATAATAGCTTATAGAAAGAAGAGTTACAAAACACTACTTATTTTAGTGTTTATTGTAGTATTATTCCAATATTTGGGGTTAGTTTTATAGATAAAAAGAGCAGACATTATAGAGATGTCTGCTTTTTCGTGTAGAAATCTAATTTAGTTTGCAAAGAAACTTTTTATAAAATCTATAATTTTAGCGAATATACCCTTAGATTTTTCAAGGGTTTGTTGGCCTTGTTCTGAACTTAGATAGTCACTTGCTTTAGTACCTAAATCTTTGGCAACTTTTGAGTACTTACTCGCTTCTTTAGCCACTTTGTCCCAATCCACATTAGAATTTTTCATCTTAACAAATAAATTTACAAGTGAATCAACTTGATTGTCGCTTATGTTGATATTGTATTCTTGCGAAACATTGTTGATAATATTGCGGACTTGATCCTCATTTTCGGGCATATTTTGGCTCATTTGGACTTTTATAGCATTGATTAAGTCGTCTGTTTTATTTTCTCCGACGGATTGTTGGATATCTTGAGCCACAACCATTTCTTGATTGGCAACTTTTTTTAAATTTTCATCTATCTTTATATCGTTTGATACTTCATAGGCTTTTAGGATGCCCGTTAGAGCTGCCGTTCCACTTACAGATGTTGGAGCGGTGATCTTGACTTCTGCATCGGTCACTCCGGCTGTTGTTAGTGCATTTCTATAAGTTGACTCTGTGATGTAGTTTATATTGTCAGAGACGTCAACTTTTATACCGCTGCCTGGTTTGGGGTAGGTTATCATTGAGCTGGAAAGAGCTTTTTTGCCAATTTTAGATTTTGGAATACTCTCGCCAAGGTATTTGTGTTCTTCTGCATTTGTAACTTCGATGATTTCGGCAGTTTCAGGGGCGTCTAATTCGTCTAAAATGGCATTTCTTTGATTTTTATCCAAATTAGCACCAAGACTTACGAAACTATCTCCAACCGCAGCATCTGCAAATACCAAAGTGGGTAGTAAACTAAGTCCTATAAGAGCAACGGCTCCAGTGTAATTTATTTTAGATTTTAAAAATTTTATGTTCATAATTTCACTCCTTTTAGTAGCATAAATTTTATCAAAAGAATTTGAATTTTTGGTGAAATAATTAAAAACTTAGAAAATTCTTAACTAAATTAACCAACAGGGTAAAAGTTTAAAAAAGTTATCCAATGTGGATAAAATTAAGCATAAAAACAGTTTTTGTGTGTGGATAATACAAAAATATGAATGAAACTAACAAAATTTGAGCCGATTTTAGAAAAATAATCCACAAATTAACCGAACTTATTAAAAATTGTGGACTATTTAAAAACAAAACTCCAAAATACAACAGTTGTTTATCTGAATATTAAAATATAAATTAAAAACAGTCGCCTTTAAATGTATAAATTTTATATTTTAAAGATGTGATATACATCAATTTAGTGTGGTATAATCAAGCTATTGGAGGATGGTTATTATGAATAAGAAAGATTTAACAAAATTTAAAACTCCGCATACTTATGCGATCATATTTTGTGTAGTGCTTTTCTCATGGCTGATAACTTTTTTGGTACCAGCTGGAAAGTTTACAACTCATGACGTGGAGTATTTAGATTCAAGTGGAGAGACAAAGACAAAGACAGTTTTAATGGCAGAAACTTTTAGATATAGCTATAATCTAAATAATAATTTTTTATCACAAGAGTTGCCAAAATTGTCAACGGATGATGCAAAACTTGAAGAGTTAGAAGTTGATAAAGAGGCTTTTAATGCTCTTTTGGCGGGCGATATGTCGAGTGTAGACCAAGCGGCGCTTGACGAAGTTGGGCTTAGTGATGATGAGCTATATGCAATGTATGGAGACTCAATGTACGACACAAGCACAAAACTTCACAAGACAGCTAGGCTTTGGGGAACTGAGGATTTTGGTGGATTTGGATTTTTAAACTACTTATTTGAAGGTTTGGTTAGTGGAGATAAATATGGTTCAGCAGTTGGTATAGTTGCCCTTATATTGGTTGTAGGTGGAGCTTTCGGAATAATTATGAACACCGGAGCAATTGACGCCGGAATTTATGCCTTTATTTCAAAAGCAAAGGGTATGGAGAGATTGGCTATTCCGCTATTCTTCTTTTTATTCTCACTTGGTGGAGCGACTTTTGGAATGGCAGAAGAGGTTATTCCATTTTCAATGATAATGGTGCCTTTTGTAATAGCTTTGGGATATGACTCAATTGTTGCAGTAACTGTAACTTATGTTGCATCTCAAGTTGGAAATGCGGTTTCTTGGATGAGTCCGTTCAGCGTTGCAGTGGCTCAAGGGATAGCGGGAATCCCAGTTTTATCAGGTGCTAAATTTAGACTTATAATGTGGTTTGTGGTAACTGCTCTATCAGCAGCTTATCTTATGAGATATGCAGAAAAGATTAGAAAAAATCCTAAGTTATCAGTTATGCACGAAGCAGATGCTCATTTTAGAAATTCTGTTACTGAAGTGAGCGAAGAAGAGAGAGAATTTAAACTTGGACACAAATTGATTTTACTTGAAATGTTATTAGGTTTGATCTGGATAATATGGGGAGTTACTTCAAAGGCTTACTATATTCCTGAGATAGCTTCACAATTCTTTGTGATGGGATTTGTTTCAGGTATTACAGCGATAATTTTTAAATTAAACAACATGACTATAAACTCAATGGCATCAAGTTTCCAAAGTGGTGCAGCAGATCTTGCCGGAACTGCAATAGTAGTTGGTATGGCAAAGGGTATACTTTTGGTGCTTGGTGGTTCAGATGCGAACACTCCATCAGCTTTAAACACAATCTTATACAGTGCTGGAAATGCTTTAAATGGAGTGCCAAAGACAGTTGCTGCAATAGGAATGTATATATTCCAAAGTTTATTTAACTTAGTAGTTACTTCAAACTCAGGACAAGCAGCTTTGACAATGCCTATAATGGCTCCGCTATCTGATATAGTTGGAGTTTCAAGACAAATAGCAGTTCTATGCTACCAACTTGGAGCGGGATTTGTAGATGCTTTCACACCGGTTTCAGCAAGTTTGATAGGTGTGCTTGGAGTAGCGGGAATTGATTGGAGTAAGTGGGCAAAATTCCAAATTAAAATGCAAGCTTTCTTCATGGTTATGGGCTTTGTAATAGTGTCTATAGCAGTGGCGATGAATTTCCAATAGGGTGAGAAATGTTAAAGATAATAAAAAACATAAGTGTCTATGCTCCTGAAAAGCTCGGCTTAAAAGATGTATTAATAGTTGGAGATATAAAAGAAGATATTGCTTACATAAAGGTAAGTGTAATGGGACAAGACCATGAAGTGGAGGCAGATAAGAAGATAGTTTTACCATATTTGGAAAAAATCAAAGACTATAAAGCGTTGGTAATTGATATTAGAGGTAATGGAGGGGGAAATACAAATTATTATATAAATTTCTTATATCCTTACATAGCAAGCAAGCCTTATAGTGTAAAAGCGTATGATTTTATTAAATCGGATAGAGATAAAAAATTAATAAAGTAAACACACATGAAAGAGTTAAGTGAAGAAGATATTAAATCTTTTGGATTTCCGGAAATAAGCAATGAGATTATAAGAGATTTTAATTTTTATACATGGTATGGACAGGAAGTAAAACCAAACAAGGATTCAATAAGATTTAAAGGGAAAATTTATTTGTTAGTAGATAGAGGAGTATACAGTTTAGCCGAAGCGATGGCATCTTTTTCAAAAGAAAGTGGATTTGCAACTTTGATTGGAGAGAGAACTGGCGGGGACGGTATAGGCTTTGACCCTATGCAAGTACTCCTACCTAACACTGGATATGTAATGAGATATTCTTATGATTTAGGTGTAACAGAAAGTGGCAGTATAAATGAATTAGAACAGACCACACCTCACATAGTTTGCAATCCTGATACAAGAGGTGCGTTGATAGACCAGCCTTGTATACAAGAAGTCTTAAAGCTGGAGTCTAATTAGATTTAGGAGGACAACATGGAAAACAAACCATTAAATAAAGACAATATTATAAGAGAAGTCGTGAAAATATTTGTAGGTGGAGTTTTAGCTTTAATAGTAAAGGTATCTAGTCCAATAATCATTACTTTTGTTATGACTATTGCGAATAAGATTTTATTTAATAAACACGATGCAGTTAGTGGTGCAACAAGATATTCTAATTTAATAGAAAAATTGACAATCTCTTTAAGTTTTGTAAGTGGCATAATAATTATTCTGATTTTGATATATATTTTAGTGCACCTATATAGGCTATATAGAGAAGTAAAATAGGTTATATCTAAGAAGAATATCCATTTTGTTTTAATATCTCTATCTTATCTCTATCATTTAGTGTAAGATGTTTATAGCTCATATTAACCTCCGTGTCTGTTTTTGTGGTTATTAACATTTTACACGAAGTTAGTATGAGTTTTTGCTTTTTATTTAGTGGCGCATTTAATTTTACAACTTATCGTATTTATAGGTTTTTTTGCATTTGGAGAAGTGATTACAGTAAAACAAATTTTTGGAATGATTGTTTGCATTGCAGGATTAATTATAGTTACGTTGTAGATTCAAGATTATGAGAAAGTTTAAATTCTATATGTAATAATAGAATTTAGAGAGATAAGAACAACCATAATTAGTTAAGATTTTATAAGTCTCGATAATTTTATTTGAAATTATAGTTGGGATGTTTGGAGTTGATAGTTTGGATATTATAAGAATTGTGTTACCAGTTGCATTAGTAGGACTTCTTGTAATTTATACAATAAATCTTGTAAAGAAAAAAGAAAATAATAATAGAAAAGAAGATGAACAAAAAGAAGAAAATCATATGTCTGAAGGTATGGCAATTGGCATGAGTTTGGGAACTGCAATTGGAATAGCTTTAGGAAAAGAAAATTTAGCAATTGGAATGTCTATAGGCATGCTACTAGGAATGATAATAGGGATGAATTACAAGAAGTAGTAAAACTTGAATAGTGAATGAATCAATTTCTATAACTATATAACGATTAAAATAGGTTTGGAGTTCCGAGCCTTTTTTCTAAAAATACGTACAAATAAAACCTATAAGGTATAATACAATAATAAATTATTAATCTTTGGAGAGAGCCATGAAGTTATCGGAGCATTTTACATATAAAAAATTAATAAAATTTTGTATGCCATCAATTGTAATGATGCTATTCACTTCATTTTATGTGGTGGTAGATGGACTTTTTGTGTCTAATTTTGTGGGAAAGACCTCATTTGCTGCAATAAATATTATAATTCCTTTTTTATTAATGGTAGGCGGATTTGGATTTATGATAGGAACAGGAGGAAGTGCTCTCGTATCTAAAACTTTGGGCGAAAAGAAAAATAGCTTGGCTAATGATTATTTTTCTATGTTAATTTGGTTTTCTATAGCACTTGGAATAGTTCTTAGCATTGTTGGAATTGTATTTTTAAAAGATATATCTCTAATGCTTGGAGCTACGGAGAGTATGTTACAAGATTGTATAGTATATGGAAGAATTATCTTACTATTTAACATATCTTATATGCTACAAAATATATTCCAAACTTTTTTAGTAACAGCTGAAAAGCCAGGGCTTGGGTTAAAGGTTACTGTATTTGCGGGAGTTACAAATATGGTTTTAGATTTTATATTTATTACCATCTTTAAACGGGGAGTGGCAGGAGCTGCCATTGCCACTGGAATAAGCCAATCTGTGGGCACAATTATTCCGCTAATATATTTTATGTATAACAAGGATGGTATTTTAAATCTTAAAAGGACACGCATAGAATGGCATGTGATAGCTAAATCTTGCTCAAATGGTATGTCGGAAATGCTAACTAGTGTTTCAACTTCAGTTGTGGGAATGTTATACAATATACAACTTTTAAAATTTGCCGGAGAGAATGGCGTGGCGGCTGGTGGAGCGATAATGTATGTGCAGTTTATATTTATCTCGGCATATATTGGCTATGATATAGGTACAGCACCTCTAATCGGCTACAATTACGGGGCGAAGAATCACAATGAGCTAAAGAGTTTGCTGAGAAAGAGTTTTATATTAATTTCTATTTCCGGAGTTTTGCTGATGGTTTCCGCACAGTTAGGCGCCGTTAGTATAAGTAAAATTTTTGTGGGATATGATTTGGATTTGTTAGATATGATGGTGAGCGGCTTTAGGATATTTGCTCTATCTTTTATGATAGTTGGATTTAATACTTTTATATCCTCTTTTTTCACGGCACTTAACAATGGTGTTGTATCTGCAATAAATTCATTTATGAGGACATTTATACTACAGGTGGTATTTGTGCTCTTGTTACCAAGTTTATATGGTTTAGATGGAATTTGGTGGGCGACAAATTTTGCAGAGATAGGTTCTATTCTTACTGGAATATTTTTTATAGTGGCTTTGAGAAAGAATTACAACTACTTTTAAAAATGATTTAAATTTGGAGCAGATTAAAATTATTTAATAATGATAATTGAGCGTTTAATATGATGGATATGGGGCATAAATATAAATAGGAAAAGTTATTTTTAGTAGGAGGAAAATATGAAAAGTTTAAAAGGAACAGAAACAGCAAAAAATTTGATGGCATCTTTCGCAGGAGAGTCTCAAGCAAATATGCGTTACACTTATGCAGCATCACAAGCTAAAAAAGATGGATATGTACAAATCCAAAACATATTTGAAGAAACAGCAAAAAACGAAAAAGAACACGCAAAGAGATTTTATAAATTTTTAAAAAATAGTTTTGAACCAGGTGAAACTATTGAAATTACAGGAAGTTTCCCTGTAGTATTTTCAAAAACTGAAGACAATCTTCAAGGCGCAATAGATGGTGAACATGAAGAAGCTAGCGAAATGTATCCTGAATTTGCAGAAATTGCAGAAAAAGAAGGATTCCCTGAAATAGCAAAAGTGTTCAGAGAAGTGGCTGAGGTAGAAGAAGCTCACGAAAGAAGATATAGAAAACTTCTTGAAAATATCAAGAATGATAGAGTATTCAAAAAAGACGAAGTTGTTATTTGGAAATGTAACAACTGTGGATACCTTCACGAAGGAATGGAAGCTCCTGAAGTATGTCCAGCTTGCGCTCACCCACGTGCACACTTTGAAGTTTTCAAAGAAACTTACTAATTAAATAAAATTATTGGTGATGTTGCAGAATAGACAATTCTACTCTGTAACATCATTTTTTATAAAGTATTTAAGTTTAGCCATCGTGTTTTTTGCTTTTAAAATATTTTTTAGATAAATTTACAGTGTTTCCTATAAAAATGGGTGCACTTAATAAAGCTAGCTATAATTAATATTTTTTTCTTAAGCAGCTTTGTATTTTATGATCTCTAAATTCTTATTTTCTATTTTTGAGGCTAATTTATTTAAATTTAGCTCTATTGATAAGAGACATATTTCCATCTAGGAGGTATCTTATTCTTAAATCATACTTGCATGATTTTTCTATTTCTCTTGATGTAAATATTCCTTCTGAATAGCAGTATATTATTATTTCTAGCATGGTTAATGGATTTACTGTGGGTTTTCTTCTAAATGATGAGTAGACTTTTTTTAGTTCTGTTAAGTTTAACCTTTCTATTATATTTTTTACAAGCCTTAGTTTTACATCATTTTGAATATATATTTCTGTATTAAAGTTTAATCTTAGTTGAATTGTATCTTTAACTAGTGTATGGTTAATTAATAATGATGTATTTATAAAGGTTTTCATAAATCCATTTTATCAAAAAAAAGACGAGGATGTTTATGTTTGCTAGTCTTTTTTCTATGATGGGACTTTTGCAACAGCCCCGTTTTATGGTTTATTTGAGTTTACATTAAATAAAAAGTGGTATAAGATAGAACAAACGGAGGTAGAAATGAAATTAATAATTAAAATATTGGTAAGTGCTCTTGCAATAGCTATAGCAGCGGCGTTAAGCCCGATGAGAGTTTCAAACTTTTCCGCAGCGATAATGGCAGCAATTGTAATGGGTGGATTAGATTGGTTGATAGGAAACTATACTGATTTAAAAAAATCTCCAGCCGGTAGAGGCGGTTCAGGCTTCTTAGTTGGAGCTTTGGTAATCTATATAACAGGCAAATTGGTTTCTGGATTTTCAGCAGGAATAATTGGCTCTTTAATTGGCGCAGCTGTGCTTGGAATTGTGAGTGCTGCAATACCTGGTGAAAAGACTTTTAGATAATCCATGCAGATAAAAAAGCACTTAAAAATAAGCTACTATTTTATAGCTTTTGTAATTTTTTCAAATTTACTAAGCGATGAGAAGAATATATTTTTTAGACTTATATTAGCAACTATGTTGGTGGCATCGCTTAATTATATTGTTGAAACTTTTAAAGATAGTAAAAAATAAAAGGTCGGTAGTTTCTCTTATGAAAGGGAACTACCGATCTTTTTTATTGAAAGTGTGTCAAAGTTATATGCCAAGATTTAGTTGTCATCATTATGCATTAGAATAGTTATTGAGATTATTATTAAAGATACTACATAGAATATTATTCCACGAGTTAAATTTAAATTGTAGAAGGTATAGTCTATTAATTCTTGGTATTTAACCACAGTGGCGTAAAGAATGTTGTGTAGGACAAATACAGCAACTGATTTCCAACGTAACAAGAAAACTAAAACGGCAGTTATATTAGACGTTCCAACCACAAAGAATAGAATTGTAAATATAATATTAGCTATTTTAGAGTAGTTTACAGTTTCTTCCAACATTTGTATATCAGCACCACTTGGAGCTTGAGCCAATGAAAAGGCAAATATTCTTGAAGCTATCATTCCAAGAACGGCGAACACCAAGATAGTGAGTGTGAAGAATATTATATTTGAAAGTACAAAGTTTTTACGTGTTATACCAAGGCGTAAGCTGAGTTTTAGATCTTTATAGAAGATTGTAAAACATTTAGAAATTAGAACTACACCTGAAACCATTGCTATAGCCGTTAAGTATACAACTAAAATTGCGTAATATTTAGGAAGTAGGTAGTCAGGGTCTGATGATACTATAGTTGTATCTGAATTGGTTACAATTCCCAAAATCATTAAACCTGTCACCACAGCTATACCAGTTAAATTTGAAGTGATTAGAGTTTTCAAGAAACTTGAAGTTTGAAATTTTAATGTATTTTTTAAAGCATTCATTTATTAAGCCTCCTTATTTGTTAAATGTATAAATAATTTTTGTAGAGGAAGATTTGTGATTTCAGCACCTGCATTTTTTAATCTCTGTCTTTCGTCAGTAGATATGTTGTCAAATACAGATATTATGCACAAAGCTCCAATATTTTCTTCGGAAATTATATTTTTACCATCTAAAATTCTTAAAACTTCTCCCTTAGGTCCAGTTATAGACAATGCTTTTTCTTGAATATTTGAGATGTCATCGTTTAGCATTACCTTGCTATCCTCTAAGATAATTACATCTTCAAAGATGTTTTCAGCTTCATCAATTATGTGAGTTGAGATTATGGCAGTTCTTTTACTATCTTCCATGCTCTTCATAAGATGTTGGTAAAATTTATATCTATTGTTTGCATCAAGACCAACTGATGGCTCATCGTATAGAGTATATTTAGCACCTGATGCGAGACCTATTATAAGACTTAAAAGGTTTCTATTTCCCTTTGAAAGTTTCTTTAAAGTGGTTTTAGGATTTAATTTAAAATCAGCCAACAGTTCATCTTTATATTTTTCATTCCAGTTTGGAAGTAAAGCTGAAACTGCAGATAGTACATTTTTTATTTTTTCAGACTTCATTGAGTCCGGAATCATAAATTCGCTAACAAATAGAATTTGTTCGGTTGCTGCTTGATTCTCCTTTATAATTTCACTATCTAATTTAACTTCACCTGTGTAAGAAATGATCTGATTCGACATAATTTTTAGAAGTGTGGTTTTACCAACACCGTTTCGACCTAAGAGCCCGTATATTTTCCCAGATTCTATTTCAAAATTTATATTATCAAGCACGATATTAGAACCATATTTTTTATTTAAATTATATACACTTAACATTATTTACCTCCTGTTTGTCTTTTCTCAATTTCACTAACTAATTGAGCTGGTGTTATATTTAAACGTTGAAGTTCTTTTATTATTTGGGGAATATGTGTGTTGAAGAATTCCTCTTGACGTTTAGTAAGTATTATCTCTCTAGCATTTTGGCTTACGTACATACCCATGCCTCTCTTTTTATAAATTATCCCTTCATCAACTAAAAGGTTTAAGCCTTTACGAGCAGTTGCCGGATTTATTTCATATATTTTTTGAAACTCATTAGTGGATGGTGTCTGCTCCTCTGGAAGTAGAAGTCCATCTAAAATTTGATTCTCTATAAATTCTGCAACTTGTTGAAAGATGGGTTTATCTTGTGTAAATTCCATATTAACCCTCCAAGCAGATTGGTTAGTTACTTAACTAACTAAGTGAATAGTATCACCTTAATTTTTCTGTGTCAATAAAAAATTAAAAAATTTTGTAGATAGAGAGTAATGATTTTAAAATAAAGGTAAGTATTTAATAAAGGTATAGTTCGCAATGGAGGTGTAGATTTGATAAAGAGAGAATCGTGTAGCGGATGCAATGTGTGTGCAAGAGAAGTTGAATTATTTTCTATGTTGGATGATGAACTGCAGAGAAAGATAGCAAAAGATGCGGTACATACCAGCAGAAAAAAGGGTGATGTAATTTTAAATGAAGGGGATAAAATAAGTTCAATTTTTCTAATTAGAGAGGGAAGAATTAAAATTTCAAAGATAGGAATTGACGGTAAAGAATATATCCAAGACATATTAGTTGGAGGAGATGCAATTGGTGAAGAGTTGTTCATGAATGATGAAATTTTTCCATACAATATAGTTTGTGTGACGGATGTAAAACTGTGCGAGGTGACAAGAGAGAATTTTGTAAAGCTTGTGAGTGAAAATTATGAAGTTGGCATCAGTTTGATTAGTTCGTTGTTAGGTAAATTAAAAAGAGCTAATGAAAAAAATTTAATTTTGCAAGAGAATGATGCTCTAATAAGACTTGTGAATTTTATGTTGGAGATAGACGAGAGAACTCATGGAGATATTGAACTTACAATCGATAATATAGCTGCAAGCATAAATCTTCGTAGGGAAACTGTGTCGAGAAAATTAAAAGATTTAATTGAACTTTCTTTAATCGAGCGAGAGGGACAGAGCAAGATTAAAGTTTTAGATAGAAATGGATTAAAAAATATCATAAGTTGATTTGAATCAACGTTTTGGTTTCTTAATCTTTATATACTTAAGTCAAGTTAAGAGAATAAACTTTGATGAGGAGAATTATGATAAATAAAAATATGACCATAGCGGAAGCTTTAAAAGAAAATCCAAATGTTGCAAGAGTTTTTGAAGATACAGGACTGGACTATTGCTGTGGAGGCAATCAAAATTTAGCTGAGGCAATAGAGGAGATAAACTTTGATATTGATTCATACATTGAGCTTTTGAATAGACAAGAAGAGAGAATAGAAGAGTCTTTGGAAGATGTAATAAAGTTGTCTAAAGCAGAGTTAATAGACTATATTGTAAGAAATCATCATGTGCCGGAGCTTGAGATGATAGATAGAATAGATTCTAATTTGAGAAAGTTGATAAATGTGCACTATGTAAACCACGGAGCAGAGTTAGAGGAAGTGTATCAAATATTTTTAACTTTGAAGTCAGCACTAATACCGCATTTTGCAAAGGAAGAAAAAGAAGATTTTGTAGATTTTTTAGATACAGGAGTGGCGGACTTTACAAGTTTGATAGCAGAGCATGAAAAAGCTGGAGCGTTGTTGGAGAGATTAGACTTTGCCACTAATTCATATACTGCCCCGGAAGATGGATGCAACACATACAGAGCGACATTTGAGCTTATGAGAGAATTTGAAAAAGATTTACACAGACATATATTTTTAGAGAATTCTGTTTTATTTGAATAATTAAAAAGTTTTAGACATACAAAAAGTAGCGGTTTAGTTGAGTTCCGCTACTTTTAATTTTATTTTTTAATTGTAAATATTGAGATTGTACCTATTACAGCAAATGCCATAGAAACTAAAATTGTGTTTCCTATTCCCAAATTCTCAACAAGTATTCCACCGCTTAACAGTCCGAACACTCCTCCAAGAGTGATTGAACTGGTTAGGTATCCTTGAGCTCTTATTCTCATAGACGGTGGGAATTTTCTACTGAATAGATAAACTGAAACCGGAGTGAAGATTCCAAATCCTACTACTTGAGAGAATTGTACTGCCAAGAGTATGCCAACAGATGGAGAGAAGTAAGTCAATATACCTTTTAATATAAACATCAAAGCTGAGAATTTAAATAGGGAGATTAGATTATACTTCTTTAAGAACAGAGGGAGTGCGAACATAGCTATGGTCTCTGAAAAGGCAGCTATTGAAAATGCAAGTCCCATGTGTGATGAATTACCTCCCAAACTCTCCATTATTTGAAGCATAAAGGAGTGGTTTATTTGATAGAAAACAAATAGTAAAATCACACCTACTATTGCTGCAAAAGCTTCTCTCTTAGTGAAAGGAGTGTCTTGTTCAACAAAATTATTTTGCATTTCTGCTATCTCAACTTTTTCAATATGTGGTTGAGATAGCATTATCGCAAAGAGTATTGTGAATAGGACTATTGAAAATATTATAGGCATATCTGAATTTCCAACACTCATTTTCCCGAGCACTAATGAGCACACTGCATAAGAAAAAGCACCTATGCCACGAGCTTTGGAGAAGTCTATTGTATGGTCGAGTTGCATATAGGTCATTCCAAGGCTATTTAGTAGAGGTTGGAGTGAGATTATTAATATATTTGGTATTAAAATTAAAATGAGAACGGCAATTATTGGACTGCGAAATATAAGTGATGATATTAGAGATAATATAGAAATTAATATTACAAATATCATGTATTCACGTTCTTTTTTAGTTTTAGACACTTCACACATTTGAGAAATAAACGGGCCGAAAAAAGCGGCAATAATGCTTCCTATAGCAGCAATTATTCCGATCTTAGATACACTTATGCCACGGCCTGTCAAAGTTACATTTATATAAGATGTTAAACAAGCCATTAACATCCAAAATATCGATTGAGTTAAAAAATATTTTAATTTAAGATTTTTCATAAACACCTCATAGTTATTATAAGGTAAAAGAGAACTTATAACAAAACTATTTTAGAACAATACTGTTTGGGTTATAGATTTTGAAACTTTAAGTCTTAGGGTAAATAAAAGCGGGGTGAGTTATGCGGATAACAGGACTAAAAACTATAAAGATAGCTTTTGCAGCTGGTTTATCTCTATTGGTCGCAGAATTTTTGGGGCTAAAATATCCTACTGCTGCTGCAATAATAGCAATACTAAGTGTTATGGACACTAAAAAAGCAACATTAAAAGGGATTGGCAAGAGAATGTCATCGGCAGTGTTGGCTCTTTTAATTGGTAGCATTTGTTTTATTATATTTGGATACAATTTTTTAGCTTATGTTGTATACTTGGTACTATTTGTGCCGATTTCAATAAGGCTCAAAATAGACATAGGGCTTGGGCCTTCGAGTGTACTTGTGACGCACTTGTTGTTGTCGAATGCGATAGATAGTGGGCTTTTGATAAATGAAATAATATTGGTGGTTATAGGCTCTGGATTTGCACTGATATCTAACTGGTATTTCCCATCAGCTTCTAAAGAGCTTCAAAGTGTGCTAAACAAAATAGATAAGAGAATAAGAGCCATATTAGTGCACTATTCAAACTACATTACAAAAGATATGCCGCTTATGAAGGGTGAGGTTGTATTTAGCATTTTAGATAGAGATTTGAAGTTGGCAGAGAAACTTTTAAAAAGTGAAAGGGAAAATATGTTCTATGAAGAGAGTTCGGATTTAACTATATATTTGACAATGCGAACTGAACAGATAAGAATATTGAGAAGAATGTTTGAAAACTTAAAGTATATGCCTCCGGAGTTTACACAAGGCAAGGGGCTTGCAGAACTTATGGTTTTAGAAGACGGAATAAACAGTGAGGTTGAACTTACAGACAATATAGTCAACAGACTTGAAGAACTCTATATCTTTTATAAGAATCTTCCGTTGCCGGAGACAAGAGATGAATTTGAAATGAGGTCTACTCTATTTAGAACCTATTTGGAATTTAAAGAGTTTGTGGACGTTAGAAATGCTTATGATAATGTTATGAAAGCTAAAGAATTAAGTGCAAATTAAAAAGAGAGGACAACCTCTCTTTTTTAGATTATTTTTAGTTTTTATTTACAGATGCATCGAAGATTGAGTCGATAGATGCTTGTAGCATAGTGTCGAATTCTTCTTCAGTTTGGTCTGCTCTTAAACCTTCAGAAAGTGCTCTTGAGAAAGAAGCAATTAATCTGTGGTTAGCTTTTAATCTTGCGTTTGATTCTTCTCTTGAATATCCGCCTGAAAGCACAACGATTCTAACAACTTGTTCGAAGTTGTAAAGGTCTTCGTAAAGGTCGTTCTTTTCTGGAAGAGTAAGTTTGAACATAAGTCTTGCATCAGCATCTAATACTTCAAGTTGAGCTTTTAGTTCATCGTGAAGAACTTGTTCAATTTCTTCTTTCTTTTCAGAGTGGATGTCTACTTCAGGTTCGATAATTGGAACAAAACCTGCTGCCATTATTTTCTTAGCGTATTCGAATTGTTGAGCAACAACAGCTTTAATTCCTTCAACGTTAAATTCTTTTATAACTGATCTCATCTTAGTTCCAAAGATAGCACGTTCTTTTGCATTTTCAAGAAGTTCATCAAGGCTCTTCATTTCTTTCATAAGTTGAACGCCGTCTTTTTCTTCAGCAAGACCTTCGTCAATCTTTAGAATAGGAACTATTCCAAGTTCATTCCATAGATAGTCAGCAGTGTACATATCGTCAATTTTTGAATTCATTGTTCTTTTAAAAAGTATTGTAGCAAGGATTTTTTCGCCGTTAAAAGCAGGACTTTTTATAATCCTTGTTCTCATTTCATGAACAAGTTCAAACATTTCTTCTTCACTGTTATAGCTACTTTCTTCAATACCGTATAGTCTAAGTGCTTTTGGAGTGGATCCACCGCTTTGGTCAAGAGCTGCAATAAATCCATCTTTAGATTTCATTTGTTCGAGTTGATTTTGATTCATTTTATCCCCCTTTTATTTGTTTTAAGTATATCATAAACCTTAAGTGTTGTATAATAAAGGTTGATATAATACAATAAGACAAATAAAATTTAGGAGTATTATGAATTATTACGCAGTAAAAAAAGGAAGAGAAATTGGTATCTTCACCACATGGGACGAGTGCAAAAAGCAAGTGATGGGATTTGGCGGAGCAATGTACAAAAAATTTCCATCAAGAGAAGAAGCAGAGGCATTTATCGGTGGTAAAGTTCAAGAAAACAAAACAGAAGATAAAAAAATAGTAAGCTCTATAAAAGACGGAGAGATAATAGCCTACGTAGATGGGTCTTATGATAAAAACGAAAAGAGCTACTCATACGGCATGGTGCTGACTGATGGAGTGAATGTAATAGAAACTGACAGCAAGAGGTTTTTCGGCGCAGAAGATGCATCTATGAGAAATGTTGCCGGAGAGATAATGGGTTCTAAAGTTGCAATAGAAAGAGCTTTGGAGCTTGGGTATAAAAAAATATATCTCCACTATGACTACATGGGAATAGAGTGCTGGGCAGTTGGAAGTTGGAAGGCAAATAAAGTCTCTACTCAAAACTATAGAGATTTTTATGCGAAAGTTAAAGATAAAATAGAGGTTGAATTTATAAAGGTGCAAGCACACACTGGAGTTGAATTCAATGAACTTGCAGATAAGCTTGCAAAGGGTGCGAAATGAGAAAGAGTTGGGACGAATATTTTTTAGAGATAACAGAGATGGTTGCCACAAGATCTACTTGTGATAGAGCATTTGTAGGATGTGTAATAGTAAATAGTGAACACAGAATAGTTTCTACAGGCTATAATGGATCGCTATCTGGAAACCCACAGTGTGATGAAATAGGTCACACTATGAGAGATGGACACTGCATTGCCACAATACATGCAGAAATGAATGCTCTTTTATATTGTGCAAAAGAGGGTATAAGTGTAAAAGGGTGCACTGCATATGTAACGCACTTTCCATGTTTAAACTGTACAAAAGCCTTAATTCAAGCAGGTATAAAAGCCATATACTACAGAGACGCATATAGAGTGGATGATTATGCACTAAAGCTCATAAAAGACAACGAAGTTGAATTAAAGCAAATACAAAGGAGAAACTAATGAGTAATTTTGTTAAGGAATTTAAGGAATTTATAGCTCGTGGCAATGTAATGGATCTTGCTGTAGCAGTTATAATTGGGGGAGCATTTGGTAAAATTGTTACCTCTGTAGTAGACGATGTGATTATGCCGGTAATCGCATATATAACAGGTGGAATAAACTTTGATAATATGTTTATAACACTTGACGGTTCAAAGTACGCAACACTTGTAGCAGCTAAAGAAGCAGGAGCTCCAGTTATGGGAATAGGAGCGTTCGTGGGAAATGTAATAAACTTTTTAATTATAGCACTTGTAATTTTTACTATGGTTAAGCAAATAAATAATATTAAAAAGAAATTTGAAAAAGAAGAGGAAGAAGCTGCACCAACAACAAAAGTTTGTCCTCATTGCAAGACTGAAATTGCTATTGATGCAACAAGATGTCCTCACTGTACAAGTGAACTAAATTAATTTATGGTACTTAAGAGAGGGATATTATGCTTGGGTTAGTATTAGAAGGTGGAGGAGCAAAAGGAGCCTATCAAATAGGTTCCTATTTTGCTTTAAAGGAAATAGGTTATGAGTTTGATGCTGTTGTAGGTACATCCATAGGAGCAATAAATGGAGCCATGATAGCCATGGGAGATGCCAAAATTGCAATGGAAGTTTGGAGAAACACAGGGCTTTCAGATTACTATGACAACAGACAGATAGCTCAAATAGCAGAAGAAAAACAAGATAACAATATGTTTCATGGATTAAAAAAATTAGTGGACAATCTAAATAGCAAGAGAATTCCATTGGATCCATTAAAGAATCTTGTCTATACATACATAGACGAAGAAAAAGTAAGAAATTCTAAGGTGAAATTCGGATTAGTCACCGTGAATTTAACTGACAGAATAGTAGAAGAAAAGTTTGTTGAGGATATACCAGAAGGGCAACTATGTGACTACATAATAGCCTCATGCTATCTTCCAATCTTTAAAAGAGAATTGATAAATGGTAAGTCATATTTAGACGGGGGATTTGCAAATCAAATACCGTATAATATGGTAGAGAGACTTGGAATGAGACCTGTAATATTAAGAGCAAATCCAAATGATTTTAGAAATATGATGATGCCGAGTGATTCAATAATAATAGCTCCGAGTGAAAAATATGTAGACACCATGAGCTTCAATCCGGACAAATCTGATGAGCTGATGAGAATAGGATATTTTGACACATATAAAAAGTTTAAGGGTTTGTTAGGTAAAAAATACTATGTAAAACCATTTGAAGAGTATGAGGCGGACAAAATCTTAAGAGAACTATATTTTAATAAAGTTAAGGAATATTCAAAACTACAATTTGAATCTGAATACAGAAAATTTTATGAAGAATTTTTGCCGGCAATAGCTGCCAATTTAAAATTGGAGAACAACTATAAATATGCTGATGTCTTGGTGGGTATATTTGAATATTTTGCAAACAAGCACAACTTAGAATATTTAAAGATATATGATGTGAAAGAACTTATAGAAATATTAAAAGACAAGGGCGATTTTGAAAAGTTGCCTGAAGAGTTGTTGAATGCTTTTAATATAAAGGTTTTGATGAATAAGGTATTGCGATGAAAATAGAAGACATATCGTCGATTTTAAAAGACCACGCACCTGGGCCAATAGGTGTAAAAAATAAATATAGCGTTTTAATTCCTCTGATAGAAATTGATGGGGAATTAAATTTATTGTATGAAATCAGAAGTAAATCTCTTAGAAATCAACCGGGGGAGATAAGTTTTCCAGGCGGACGAATAGAAGATGGAGAAGATTACATTCAAGCGGCGATAAGAGAGACTTCAGAAGAACTTTGCATTCCTGAAGATAAGGTTGAAGTGGTGGCAGAGGGTGACTTTTTAATAAACCCATACCATGCAATAATCTATTCTGTAGTTGGAAAACTAAATGTGGATGAAGCTGAGATAAAAGCGAGCAGAGATGAAGTGGATAGTGTGTTCTACGTTCCTTTAAAATACTTTTTAGAAAATGAACCGGACATATATGAATTGGATTTGAAAGTTAACAGCTCGGAAGATTTTCCCTATGAGTTGATTCCAAATGGTAAGAATTATAAATTCAAAAGAGGAATGGATAGAGTTCATTTTTATAAATACAAAGGAAAAATTATATGGGGATTCACCGCCAAACTGACATATAATTTCATACAAAGTTTAAAATGTGGGAATAACTCTTAAAAATGAATAAAAAATCGTAACATATAGTGAGTTTTGTGGGAAGATTAATCACAAAATTTTAAAAGGTTACAAAAAGTTGACAAATTTGTAAAACTCTTATATACTAACAAAGTCGGAAAGTAGTTACAAAACGATTACAAAGATTACAAATCAGTAACCGTTTTAGAGTAGGAGGATTTATGAATTTGAGTCATGGAGATTGGAAGAAGAAAGTCCTAACTTTTGCAATAGGAGCAATTATTCTTTCTTCAACCTTCACGTTAGGTTTTAATACTATAATGAGTAAGGAAGTAAGTCTTATTATAGATGGAAAAGAAAGTAAAATAGTAACATATACATCAACAGTTGGAGATTTCTTAGAAAACGAAGGAATCAAGTTAAAAGAAAAAGAAGTAGTAGAACCAAGTTTAGACACAAAGCTTGTTGATGATATGGACATAATAATAAAAGCACCAAAAAATTACAAAATTCAAGATGGCGTAGAAGTTAAAGAAGTAAAAGCCATAGGAGATAATGTTGGAGATATACTTAAAGATTTAAAGATAGAAGTAGATGCTGATGATGTAGTTACACCGGCACTAAAGACACCTGTAAATCCGGATACTCTAATAGTAATTGAGAGAGTTTACAGAGAGTCTTTTGATGTTTCGACTGATATTCCTTTTGAAACAGAAGTCAGAGAAAATGCTGAAATGTTCAAGGGTGAAGAAAAAGTTATTCAACAAGGTATAGTTGGTAAGAAGATAGACACAATACAACATACTTTTGTAAATAACCAAATGGTTTCAATAGATGTTTTAAATTCTGTTGTGGCACAAGCACCAGTGAATGCAATTGTTGAAAGAGGAACTAAAGAAAGACCTCAAGTAGAAAAAGCAGCTTCACTAAACGGAAGAAATGTTAAAAAGGTTATAGTTATGCAGGCTACAGCTTATGACCCAACAGCAGGATCAAAAACTGCTATGGGAACAAGAGCAAGAGTTGGAGCAGTGGCAGTTGACCCAAGAGTTATACCTCTAGGTTCAAAACTATATATAGAGTCAATGGATGGCTTCCCAACTTATGGATATGCTGTTGCAGAAGATACAGGTGGAGCTATTAAAGGAAATAGAATAGATTTATTTTACAATACCAATGCCCAAGCAAATAAGTTTGGCAGAAGAAATGTTAAGGTATATGTATTAGATTAGATGGGAGCCGAAAGGCTCCTTTTGTGTTATAATCCGATTTAAGGGGGAGTTATGAAAGATAAATCGGACTTACTAAATAGATACATAAATCAGATGGTAAAGTACATGAGTTATGAAAACTCAATAAGAGCCACAGATGATTTAGAATCTATGGTTGAAAGTGAACTTGGAAAAGAATATACATATGAAGAGCTTGAAGATTTTTTACTTAACATAGGAAGCCCGTACAACTTTTCTATGCAGTATGAAGTTAAGCAAAATATATTGATATCGGGCAAAAACTACGAGATATTTTTTAAATATTTAAAGATTATGCTCATAGAAATAGCCATAGCAACTGTCTTGTACGGATTTATGGGGAAATTTGGAAATAAAGTTGAAATTGTAAATGTGGTTAAAATTTTATTCCTCACAGTGTTTGTTACGGGAGTGCTCACCAGTTTTATAACGGAGAAGATAAAAGACGTGAGGATAATGAGCTCACTCGTGAAAGATTTTTCTATAGATGAATTATACTTCACAAGAGATAAGTACGTTCAAGACAATAGTGAATATGTATTTATGTTTGTGTTCAGTTTGTTTATATTTTTGAGCATAATCTATTCGGATATAAATTCGATAGAGCCACTTACAAAATCTCTGCAAATAATATTTTTTATGATAATTTTAAGAGATGTGAGCCGAATATCTGAAATGTACTACGGAAAGTTTATAACCATGTTGAGTGTGACCACTGATGTTGGAGCACTGTTGCTACTCAGCACAATATTAAAGATGTATTTTTACAACACGCAGTTTAGTGTTGTGTATTATCTTTTAATTCTAACAATATCTTTTGATTTGTTGAGGACTGTTATAAAGCTTAATAAGGCTTTAAAAAAGTAAATTTGTTGATATTCTATAGACTTAGCTGGTATAAAATATTTAAACAGATTAAATTAGAGCCAAGAGTTTAGATTTTATTACAATTGTGAAAGGAAGTTTTAATAAAATGTTCAAGTATAGAGACAAGGAAATTCAAAGTGGAGGAAGTACAATTCTTTGCGGGATAATAAATGTTACTCCGGATTCTTTCTCCGATGGTGGAAAATACTATGCAGTTGAAAATGCAGTTAAAAGAGCGAAGGAATTAGTTGCAGAGGGAGCCACTATGTTGGATATTGGTGGAGAATCCACAAGACCTGGCAGCACTTATGTTGAGATAGAAGAAGAGATAAACAGAGTTGTACCGGCTATCAAGGCGATTAAAGAAGTGGTAGATGTTCCAATTTCAATAGACACTTGGAAGAGTGAAGTTGCAAAAGCCGCAATAGAAGCTGGAGCAGATATAATAAACGACATAACAGGTTTCTTGGGAGATTTGAATATGGCAAAGGTCATTGGAGAATCTAATGCGGGCGCTATAGTGATGTTCAATCCCGTAATAGCAAGGCCGGAACACCTAAGCTCAAAGGTATTTCCTAAATTTGGTGGAGATGGAGTTTTCTCAGAAGCAGAATTAAAGTCCTATGAAGATATGAATATTGTGGATGTGATGAGAAAGTACTTTGAAAAAAGTTTAGAACTTGCAAGACAATATGGAATTGAAGATGAGAGAATTATGCTTGATCCAGGTATAGGATTTGGCTTGACTAAAAAAGAAAATTTAGAATTGATAAATAAAATTGATGTAATAAGAGAAATGGGATATTTCACATTCCTTGGAGTATCAAGAAAAAGATTTATAATGAACATCTTAGATGAAAATGGTTTTGAGACAGACTTTGAAACAGAAGAAGGAAGTATAAACAGAGACCAAAGTTCAGCTGTTTTAACAGCCATAGCTGCATTTAAAGGTGTTGAAGTGTTGAGAGTGCACACTATAAAACCTCACTTGATGGCATCTTGCATTTCTGATAGTGTGAGAATGGCAGATGAGATGGAAAATATAAATTTTGGTGCATATAAAAATAAATAAAAAATCTTAGAAACAGAGCCGACTTTTGAGGTCGGCTCTATTTTAATATAGAGTTCTTAACGGATAAAACTAAAGTTGTATAGAAATAAAAACTCTTTATAGTTATAATGAAATAAATGGTGAAATCGGAGTTTTATATTTTGATTTCAAATTATTTTTAAAGACAAAAAATTTATAAGAGAAGTGTTTGGAGAAAATTATATTGAAAACTATCCAAAACTAATGGGCGGAGAAGATTTTGCAAAGTATCTTTTGAATATATCAGGTTGTTTCCTATTGTTATGCGGAGCGGGAGATAAGGGATATTTTCCTCAACACAATGAGTGTTTTGAAATAGACGAGGGAGCAATGAAACTTGGAATAGAATACTTTGTAAGATATGCTCTAAAATATTTACAATAACTAACAAAAGCTAATGGATTTAGTAAATGAGTCCATTAGCTTTTTAATTTATATTTGTTCAAAGAAACTATTTATATAAGATTTAATTGTGTCTAAATCTGAAAAGTATTCTAGTCTATAAGTTTTATTCTCATATTTAAAAAATGCTGAATAACGAGGGTTATTAGAAATGGTTTTTACGATAAGTATATCGGTACCTTTTAGTGAATACTCCTCAGCTTTTTCAAACAGACCTAAAAGTTCATTAGGAACAGGATTTTGCTGACTATCACTAATCCATTTTACTGTGATATTAGGAGAACTAGCAGGAGAAATTATTACAGGCATACCATCGGCATCTTTATCATATGTTTTGGGCAGAATAAATAATTGGCTCATAGTTTCTTCTCTCATTAATACGTATACGACATCATTGTTGTCTGTTAAATTTGAGTGTAGGAACTTTTGATTGAGGTCATTTTCTAACATTTGTAAGTCGGAATATTCGTCAGATATATAAGTATTATTGCGAATTTCCTTAAAACCTTTAACATTATCAAAAGACGTCGGAATATATTTTACGTCGTAGAAAGAATCTAATGATATTTGATTATCTTCTTCTGGGTTATTATTCGTACAAGCACTTAAATTAAGTAAAATTAATAATAAAAAAATATAAAAAAATGTTTTTTTCATATTTACACCTCCGTAAGAAAATGATACTCTAAATGCAAATCGATGCAAACGATTTCTATATAAGTTTAGGGATAGCACTGGATAAAAGTGAAATAAATGTTGAATTAGAAAATATTTTGAAAAAATAAGCAAGAAGATTGATGTTTTTAGGCATCAATCTTTTTTAAAACTTAAAATTACTATGGAAGACATTACAAGCGCTATGCTCACTAAGTCTTGAATTGTAAAAGTCTGTCCCAATAAAACTATGGAGAATAGTAGTGAAGCCACAGCTTCAAGACCAGCTATAAGCCCGCCCATTACAGGGCCTACTATGCTGACTCCGATTAGAAATGAGGAGAATGAAAAAACTGTACCTATGAATATCATTCCAAGCAACGCCAAAATCGAAATGAAGTCAGTAGGTATAGAATAGTTCCAAGGTTGTAAGTATACTGTGAACATAATACCTGAAATCAGCATACCAAAACCTATGATTGCAAACTTAGGATATTTTAGCATTAGGTTAATTGGTATTAATGTATATATTACTACACTTGTGGCTGCCATGACTCCCCAGAAGAGTCCAAGAGGACTTATTACAAGAGCGTTGAGATGGAAGTGAGTAGCGAGTCCAAACACTCCAAGAAGCGACAGAACAATTGCCAACACTTCAATAATTTTTGGAAGTCTCTTCTCCACTAGACATACATAGACAACTATAATACCACTGCTCAAAAATTGAAGCACAGTTCCAGTTGGAGCATTGGTATATTTTATGGCGGACAAGTAGGAATACTGACAGAACAGCACGCCAAAAACACCAAATATTACTAAGTTCAACAGATCTTTTTTATTTTTAAAAATTGACAAGGATTCTTTTTTATATTTGTAGATTGATATTAGAGATAGAAGTAGTCCGGCAATAGTCAAACGCAAGTAGACTATAAGACCTGTATCCATGTGGCTGGTCTGTATTAGATATTCGCCACATATTCCTGAGAACCCCCAAGCTATCGCTCCTAAAATAGTTAAAAAGTATCCGAGTTTTAAATTATTCTTTGCTTGTATTTCCATTTTAATTCACCTTAGTGTATTATACTATACATAGACTAAGGAAGGGGAAAACATGCAAAAAAAACTTCTATATTATGGATTTAACGAAGAACGTCGTGAAAAAGTAGTTAACGTAGCTGAAAAATTTGGGATTAAGACAAAAGAAGTTAAGAGAGAAGACTTAGAACAAAAAGTAGCCGTACTATTTAACCTTGAAGGTTATGAAAGAGAAGATGTAGACTATGTTGAAGTTCCCGAGACAGAAATGCTATTGTTTGGAGAGTTTGATAGGACGATATTACAATCGTATTTAATGGAATTAAAGGAAAAAGATGTTATAGTTCCTCATAAAGCGGTTATTACAGAGACATCTAAAGATTGGAAATTTTCTTATTTAGTAGAACATATACAAGAAGAACACAAAGTGGTTCAAATGTTTAATGAATTGGGTAAATTAACAAAGATAGCTCAAAAGAAATTGGATACAGTGAAAGATGTTGAGTTGATAGAGGCAGTTGATTATGCTCTTTCCATCAGAGAGATTAATGGAGTTGAGATGGAGGATATAATGCCAAGATACAATAGATTAAAGGAGGCTCTTAATGGATAGAGTAAAAGACCTTATAGGTTTTATAGACAAGTCTATGACTGCTCACTTTGCAGTGAAAAACATGGTGGAACTACTGGATAAAAATGGTTATAAAGAATGGAAAATAAAAGAAGAGTTTAAATTAGATGGCTCTAAATTCTACGTTAAGATAGATGATACAGCACTTCTTGCACTAAATATAGGTGATAAGAAGTTAGAAGATGGTTTTAAAATAATCGGTTCTCACACTGATTCACCAACTTTTAGAATAAAGAGAAATCCTATAATGAAGAGTGCCGGAAATGTTATATTGAATACAGAAATATACGGCGGACCAATTTTATATACTTGGATGGACAGACCACTTTCAGCAGCTGGAAGAATAAGCTTTTTAAGAGATGGTAAGGTTATTACTGAACTTGTGGATTTTAAAAAGCCAATTTTCACAATTCCATCTCTTGCAATTCACATGAATAGAGAAGTGAACAAGGGATTTGAATTCAATGCACAAAAACACACATTACCACTTATGGCATTGGATAGCGAAGAGATGAAAGAAGATGTCTTATTGAATGAACTTGTAAAGATTAAAGAGGTAGATTCAAAAGATATTTTGGACTATGACTTATACATCTACGATACTTCAAAGGGCGAGTTAGTTGGACTTAAAGAGGAATTTATTTCTCAAGGTAGACAAGATAATCTATTTATGGCATATACAAGTTTAGTTGCACTTTTGGAATCAGAGGCAAGTGGAGTGAATGTATTTTTGGCAACTGACAATGAAGAGGTTGGTTCAACTTCTTATGCCGGAGCAGATTCACCGGTGCTTGATAGAATTCTTGAGAGAGTTGCAATAGCTCTTGGAGTAAGCAGAGAGGAATATTTAAGAGCTTTAGAAAGATCTTTCTTGATATCAGCAGATGCGGCACATGCAGTGCATCCTAATTTCTCTGAAAAAGCTGACCCTACAAACCAACCTGTTTTAGGTGGTGGGCCTGTAATCAAGTATGCTGCAAGCAGAGCATACACATCAGACTCTTATAGTGCAGGTAGATTTATAGAAATGTGCAGTAGAGCAAAAGTTCCATTCCAAACATACCACAACAGAAGTGATGTAAAGGGTGGTTCTACAATAGGACCTATATCTCAATCTCAAATAGCTATTAAGTCTGTAGATATAGGAATGAGCACATTGGGTATGCACTCAGCCAGAGAGTTGACAGGTGTAACAGATGTAGAGCATTTCATAAATGCATTTTTAGAATTTTATAAATAAGAATAAAGGGGCTGTTGCAAAAGTCCCATAATAGAAAAAAAGACGAGCAAACATAAACACCCTCGTCTTTTTTTGATAAAATGTATTTATGAAAACCTTTAAAAATACATCATGATGCAAAACTAAGGCTTGTAAAAAATATAATAGAAAGGTTAAACTTAACAGAACTAAAAAAAGTCTACTCATCATTTGGAAGAAACCCCACAGTAAATCCGGTAACCATGCTAGAAATAATAATATACTGCTATTTAGAAGCAATATTTACATCAAGAGAAATAGAAAAATCATGCAAGTATGACTTAAGGATAAGATATCTCCTAGATGGAAATATGTCTCTTATCAATAGAGCTAAATTTAAATAAATTAGCATCAAAAATAGAAAATAAGAATTTAAAGATCATAAAATACAAAGCTGCTTAAGAAAAAAATGATGTTACAGAGTAGAATTGTCTATTCTGCAACATCACCATCTTTTTTTATCTAATGCTATTAAAAACTTTTTCCATAGGTTTTAAAATCACAAGGACTATGACAGATGATACTCCAATTTGAATTAGGTTGCCTGGTATTGATGCAAGGGGTGCAACAAAGGAAGACAAGATAAAAATTTCTCTGAGGTAATAAACTACAACTTTTACAAGGGCAACAAGGACAAAGGACAAGATTAAACTTTTAAGAGTGTACTTCTTGTAGTTCATCTTGTTTAAGATGTAGCCCATAATAAGTGCTGAGATCACAGTCATTGGTGACCAAAGAATCTATCCACTTGTGAGGTCGAAGAGTCCCATGCCGAGAGCTCCTGCCGTCATGCCAACTCTCTTATCAAAAAATATGGCTGCCAAGAAGAAGGGTACATTGCCCAAGTGAATTAAGCCGCCGTTGGGTGAGAATGGAAGTTGGATTTTTACAATCCAAGTGAATACATATACAAGTGCAATAAATAGTGAAGTGATGACAAGGTCTTTGACCTTAAAGTTTTTCATGTGGACTCCTTTTACGTTTTAAAAAATAATTTATAATTTAAAACTATTTTACCGGGGATTGTTAAATAAATAAAGAAAAAGGTCGATAATTCGACCTTTTTCTTAAAATTTATTGAGAATCATTAAAGGAAATATTTTTAAAAAATTACTACGACTGTGAATTTATAGGAATACTCTTGTAAGTGATTTTTGGAGTAAAGATTTGATAATTCACTTAGTATTAAAATAGTTTTAAAAGTAAGGAATCTTATTGTAAAAGATTGTAAAAGTTATTAGACTATTTATCTTTAAGAAATTTTAGGTTTTTTTCAACTAAATTTATCCCCTTTTGATATGCGCTTATATAATATTTGGATATAAGTTTTAAAGTTGTTTCGGAATAACTATAAAGTTCACCTTTGAAATAGTATTCTATGCTAGTATTAGCTGTACTATTTGTTGAATTATATAAATCTCTTTTATTATCCAAGATTTCTGGATTGCTTTTTCTAATATCCTCTTCCCAAGCGAGATAAATAGCCATTATTGTATTGACGAGGATATCTTTATCCTTTGAGATATATGGCAGATTATTTTTTATTTTGGTAAAATATTGAGGATCAGTATATTGCATCATATAAGCATATTTTTCTGTAATCAAGTTTCTATTGTCTTTTTTAGCGATGATTAAGTCATTTAAATAAGAAGTTAGTATTATGTCGTTATAGATACTCCAGTAACAAAGACGAGAGTAGATAAAGGTAAAAGAATCATCTTGACAATAAGCTCTTTTGCCTAAATTATTTACATTAGTAAAAAACTTCCATTCACCTATTACAATTTTTTTTAGAGTTTCATCTCTTTTTTTTGATGTTGAATCGAATTTCATATTTAACCTACTTTATCCATGTATCTTCATTTTTTAATTCTTCATTATTTATTTTTTTAACGATTTCAGAAGAATGATATTTTAAAAAATTGGTATTTAAATTCGAAAGGTTAGCTTTATTCATGTATTCCACTAACTTTTTGCACATTTCTTCAATAATATCAATTTTTTGTAGTGATTCACTAACGTCATTATAAGACAATAGAGCATCCATCTTTGAACAAGCATATTCTCCAAGTAAATGTAATGATTTTAGAGATCTATATTGCCACTTATAGAAAGGCATATACTTTTTATTTATTAGGTGAATAAATTCACAATAATATTGAAGAAATTCGCTAAGTGCAATCTGAGCTCCCATAATATTATTTCTTTTTAAGCATCTTGGATAGTTATACTGACCTGATTGGGCAATTTTATTACAAAGGTAAGCTAGTTTTTTTAAAACTAAATCTTTTGGATAATATGCTAGAAGTCTTTGCCTTATATATGAAAATTTGCCGTAATTATCTTCGAATATCTTTCCATTTGTAGCGACTGATAAAAAATCCTGAGGGACTTTTCTAAATTCTTTCAAAGTTAAAGGACCTTTTTCAAAAAGAGTATAATACTTGTAAAAATCTTCTACTGCAATAATCTTTACAAGCCCATCACCTAAGTTTATTTCGGTGATAGGGAGTTGGGAAATTATATCTTTAAGTAAAAACCAAGAACATCTCTTTATAAAATCGTGATCTTTAGAAATCTCATCATCAAAACCGTAACATTCAGAACCTTCACCAACTAGTCCAAAGGCAGAGTATCTAACAAGATCTGGATAATTTTTTAATATGAAGGGTTTTACTTGGTTGAAATAAAAATCTTCCGATAATTCTAGACCTTTTTTTAAATTATTTTCGGTAGTATCATGTTTTGACTTTGGTTCTAAATTTTTTTTAATGAAATTTAAGTTGCTAACTATATTTTTATAAGCCTCGCTTTCTTTGCCGTAAGTATTTTCAATAATTTTTTTCGAAATATTATAAAGCGATGTACTTTTTTCAATGTCGCCTATATTAAAATAATATTTTGCAAGATTATTAAGTACACTAGCATAAAGTGGATTAGCAGGAGAAATCTTACTTTCAAGAAATTCTTTTGCTTTAAAAATATAATCTTTGGCTTCGCTATCTTTTTTCATAAGAGTGCAAACATCAAATAAATTATTATATGTAGTAGCAAGTTGTATGCTATGGTGTGGAATCTCAGACAAAATCTTTTCAGCAGATTTTAAAAGGTCATAGGCCCTTTGAGGATTTCCATCTTCTAAGAAAAGAAGGGCCAAGTTGTTTGCGTTTGATGCGTATGAATAATTATAAAGATTTAAATTTTTAAAAATTTCATCAGCTTTATTAAATAAATTCAAGGCCTCTTTTCTATTAGAATTCATTCTATAAGCATTCGCCAAATTCATAAGGGTATTTGCGTAGGCTTCAGAGTTTTTGTTGAAATGAGTTTCAATAAGTTTTTTTGCAGTGAGTAGGCTTTGAATACTCTTAGAATACTCTCCGGTATTTCTAAGTGCGCCACCATAATCATTAAGCAATTCAACTAACTTTGCAAAATCTTTATTGGAAAAAGCAATTTCAATAGCTTCTTCAATTAGAGGTAGCATTTCAACTTCTTTACCATCTCTTAAAAGAGAGTGGTATTTTTTTTGAATATTTTCTATTTTATCTAAATACATTTTATTAACTCCTCTACAGGATTTTCGATGATTTCTAAAGCTATAATTTCTTTATCTGAATAATTATTTAAAATAGTTTCTTTTGAATTCTCAAGACTTGATAACAAACCGCTTAAAATGAGAATACCTTTCCCAAAAAGTCCGACTTGGAAATGAATTTTAATAAGAGAAACACCAGATGTCTTTAAACATAAGTCAGAAGCCTTAATGGCGGAAATACTATTTTTAAACTCACAAATCATTAAAGAAGATATTTTTATTGATTTGTCAGGAGAATTAATTCTGCCTATAACATCTTCATGTATATTTAAAATAGGTAGGGCAGATATGTTTTTTTCTTTTAAATATCTTTTTATTCCTAGGATATCGTGGTCATTTCCCTTAAATATAAAAAGAATACTTCCAGGGCAAATATTTTTTACTAAAAAAAGTTCCACAGGATAATTTAAAATTATACAATTTACTTCTTTATAACCAAAGGCTATACTTTGGA
Source organism: Peptoniphilus asaccharolyticus DSM 20463 (assembly GCF_900176115.1). Classification (GTDB taxonomy): domain Bacteria; phylum Bacillota; class Clostridia; order Tissierellales; family Peptoniphilaceae; genus Peptoniphilus; species Peptoniphilus asaccharolyticus. The sequence goes on from NZ_FWWR01000009.1 coordinate 1,232,247, forward strand.
ATTCAACAAGTAAATAAGAAGAATCCATAAAATCACTTCCTTATCTTATATAAACATAATTTTATTTAAAGAGAACACCAAATTCAAGACATGACTAGGAAAATGTTTTGATTGTACAATAGGAAGTTTGTATTGTTGCTTTTTCAGGAGAAATTGGTAAAACGTTAGTAAACAAACATTAAAAGAGTGTATATTAAAAGTTTTAATTTTACATCACAAAGGTTTGCATAATATTTTAAATCTAACTCAGATAAAGTGTACAATCTCCATAAGCTTGTTGATTATACATAAGCACAAATAAAATTTAGGAGGTATTTCATGTTAGAAAAAGGGTTTTCACAACCTACAGAGAGAGTAAAAAGACTAAGACAAGTTATTATCGATGCAGTGCCACAAGTTGAGTCTGACAGAGCAAGATTAATTACAGAGTCTTACAAAGAAACAGAAGGTCTTACAAACATATTAAGAAGAGCAAAAGCAGTTGAAAAACTTTTTAATGAGCTTCCAGTAACAATTAGAGATGATGAATTAATTGTTGGTTCCATTACAAAGGCACCAAGATCAACAGGACTATGCCCTGAATTTTCTTACGAATGGGTAGAAGCTGAGTTCGATACTATGGCAACAAGACTTGCAGATCCTTTTGTGATTCCAGAAGAGACAAAAAAAGAACTACATGAAGTATTTAAATATTGGAAGGGAAAAACTACATCTGAATTTGCAGATTCTTTAATGAGTACAGAAGCAAAGGACTGTATTGCAAATGGTATCTTTACTGTAGGAAATTATTTCTATGGCGGTGTAGGACACGTTAATGTAGATTATAAAAAAATAATTAAAAAAGGTTTCAGAGGAGTTCTTGAAGAAACAGTCAAAGCAATGAATGAAATGGACGAATCAGAACCTGAAGCAATTAAAAAGATGCAATTTTATAAAGCGGTTATTATTTCTTATAACGCTGCAATAAATTTTGCGCACAGATATGCTAAGAAGGCTGAGGAATTAGCAAATGTTGAAACTAATCCTCAAAGAAAACAAGAACTTTTAAGAATTGCAGAAAACTGTAAGAGAGTTCCTGAATATGGTGCAAGAGATTTCTGGGAAGCTTGTCAAGCTTTTTGGTTTGTTCAAATAATGGTTCAAATTGAATCAAATGGTCACTCAATTTCACCAGGAAGATTTGACCAATATATGTATCCTTCTTATAAGGCAGATACAACTATTACAAAAGAATTTGCTCAAGAACTAGTAGATTGTATCTGGGTTAAGTTAAACGATTTAAATAAAACTCGTGACGAAGTTTCAGCTCAAGCCTTTGCTGGTTATGCAGTATTCCAAAACCTATGTGTAGGTGGACAAGATTCTGAAGGATTTGATGCTACAAATGACGTATCTTATATGTGCATGGAAGCTGTTGCCCATGTTGCTTTACCAGCACCATCATTCTCAGTAAGAGTTCATCAAAACTCTCCTTATGAATTCTTATTAAGAGCTTGTGAAGTTTCAAGACTAGGATACGGTGTTCCTGCTTTCTATAATGATGAAGTTATTGTACTTAACTTAGTATCAAGAGGAGTCAAGATAGAAGATGCAAGAGACTACTCAATTATAGGTTGTGTTGAACCTCAAGCAGGTCACAGAACTGAAGGATGGCACGATGCCGCTTTCTTTAACATAGCAAAAGTTCTTGAAATAACATTAAACAATGGTAGATGTAATGGAAAACAACTTGGACCTAAGACTGGCGAACTTACTGATATGAAGTCTATTGATGACATATTTGTTGCATATCAAAAGCAAATGGAACATTTCGTAAAATACTTAGCTGAAGCTGATAACTGCGTTGATTATGCACATATGGAAAGAGGAAATCTTCCATTTATGTCAGCTATGGTTGATGATTGTATTAAGAGAGGTAAATCTGCTCAATCAGGTGGAGCTATTTATAACTTTACAGGACCTCAAGCGTTCGGTGTAGCAGATTCTGGAGACTCACTATACGCTATTTACAAGAATGTATTTGAAGATAAGAAAATTTCTCTTGCTGATTTAAAAGAAGCATTAGAAAAGAACTTTGGATTCACAGACTCATTAATGCCTGGATGCGGATGTAATACTCAAACTGTTTCTGCTAAGGTTGGAGAAATGAATGAAAGTGAAATTTATGAAGCTGTTAAGAAAATCTTAGCTTCAACAGGATCAATCAATGTTGACGATCTTGAAAATAAATTAAACGAAGAATATGTAGTATCTGGTGATTGTGGATGTGGTTCACAAGAAACAACAGGAAAGTTCAGAACAATTCAAAAAATACTTGATAACACTGATAGCTTTGGTAATGATAATGAACTTTGTGACGAATTTGCAATCAGAGCTGCAAAAATTTATTGTGATGAAGTTGATAAATATACAAATCCAAGAGGAGGAGCATTCCAAGCAGGAATTTATCCAGTATCTGCCAATGTATTATTTGGTAAAGATGTAGGAGCACTTCCTGATGGTAGACTTGCACATGCACCACTTGCTGACGGTGTATCACCAAGACAAGGTAAGGATACAACTGGCCCTACTGCTGCTGCAAACTCTGTAGCTAAGCTTCCACATGGACAAGCATCTAACGGTACTCTTTATAACCAAAAATTTTCACCACAAGCTGTTTCAGGAGAAAAAGGATTAAAGAACTTTGTATCTATTGTTAGAAGTTATTTCGATCACAAAGGAGCCCATGTTCAATTCAATGTAGTAGATAGAAATACCTTAATTGAAGCACAAAAGAATCCTCAAGATCATAAAGATTTATTAGTTCGTGTAGCAGGATATTCAGCTCACTTTGTAACATTAGCCAAAGAGGTACAAGACGATATTATAAATAGAACAGAACATACTATGTAAGTTGGAGGTGACTATGGATTCTATAAATTATAACGAAGAGGGTGTCGTATTTGATATTCAAAGATATTCAATAAACGATGGTCCTGGTATTAGAACCATAGTATTCTTAAAAGGATGCCCTTTGAGATGTATTTGGTGCTCAAATCCTGAATCACAAAGAAAAGGAAAAGAGCTAATGTTTAGAGAGATTCTTTGCATACATTGTGGCATGTGCATTAAGGCATGCAAACAAAAGGCATTAGACCCTAAAAACCCAAATTTTATCGATAGAGATAAATGTGTGATGTGTGAAGAATGTGCGAATGTATGTCCTTCTAGTGCATTAGAGGTTAAGGGTAAAGTAATGAATGTAGAAGAAGTTATTACTGAACTAAAAAAAGATGATTCTTTTTACTACAGATCAAATGGAGGAATAACACTTTCTGGCGGAGAGACTTTAATGCAACCTGAATTTGCTAAAGAAATTTTTAAAGCATGTCGATCAAGAGGATGGCATACTGCAATAGAAACAGAAGGGTATGCTTCTGAAGAAGTAATAAGAGATGTTGTACCACATATAGATTTAGTTTTACTTGATATAAAAGCAAACAATGATGAACTGCACAAAAAAGTAACTGGTGTAAGTAATGAGCTCATAAAAAAGAATGCAAGAATTTTACAGGAAATTGCAAATACGATAATAAGGGTACCAACAATTCCTGGTATTAATGCAGATGAAAAAGAATTTGGTGATATAGTTGCTTTTGTAAAGACATTGCCAAATGTAAAAGAATTACACATATTGCCTTATCATAATTTTGGTGAAGGAAAATATAATTTATTAGGTAGAGATTATGAACTATCTAATGTAAAAAAACTAGATGAAGATCATATAAACAAATTAAAAGAAATAGTGGAATCTAGTGGATTAATTTGTAAAGTAGGAGGCTAAGGAGGAAACGATGGATAAAGATTTATTAGAAAAAATAATGGGACAAGTATCTAATGAATTGGGAATAGACCAAAAAGATACTGAATGCTGCCCTTCAAATGGATGCAAAAAAGTAGACGTTACTGAATTTGTTGGAACAGCAATAGGAGATACAATCGGTTTAGTTATAGCTAGTGTTGATCCAATGTTAGTAGACAAGCTAAATCTTGGGAAATACAAATCAATAGGTATTATTGGTTCAAGGACTGGGGCAGGCCCACAAATTATGGCTGTTGATGATGCAGTAAAAGCAACTAACACAGAAGTAATTACCGTTGAACTCCCAAGAGATACAAAGGGTGGAGCAGGACACGGATGCTTAATATATATAGGAGCAGATGATGTATCTGATGCAAGACGTGCTGTAGAAATAGCTTTGGATGTACTTCCAAAATATTTCGGGGATGTATATTCTAATGACGCAGGACACTTGGAATTCCAATACACTGCTAGGGCTAGTTATTGTTTAGAAAAGGCATTTGGAACACCTAATGGAAAGAGCTTTGGTATGGTAATTGGAGCTCCAGCTGGAATTGGTACAGTTCTTGCCGATGTTGCTGTTAAAGCCGCAAACATCGAAGTAGTAGGCTATGCTTCTCCAGCGCAAGGCACAAGTTTCTCTAACGAAGTTATATTAAGCTTCACTGGAGATTCAGGTGCAGTTCGTCAAGCTGTAAAAGCAGCTATTGAAGTTGGTAAAAAATTGCTAGGGGCTTTAGGAGAAGATCCTAAATCAACAACAAGTCCATATATTTAATAGAAAATAATCGGGAGGTAAATTATGAATTCAGACGCTTTAGGAATGGTTGAAACAAAAGGTTTAGTAGGTGCAATTGAAGCAGCAGATGCTATGGTAAAGGCTGCAAATGTAAATTTAGTAGGATATGAAAAAATCGGTTCTGGTTTAGTAACTGTAATGGTAAGAGGAGATGTAGGAGCAGTTAAAGCTGCTACAGATGCAGGTGCTGCATCAGCAAGAGCTATTGGCGAAGTAGTATCAGTTCACGTAATCCCAAGACCACATTCAGATACTGAAAAAATTATTCCTCACTTTGATAAATAATATTTAAGCATAATAGAATTGAGAAAAGTTAAAATATCTTTTTGTATTTTAACTTTTCTATTACTTATATAAGTAGGGTGATTAAATGAATATTAGTAAAAAAGAGCTTGAAGAAATTATAAAGCTTATAGCGAAACAAATTTCTGAAAATAGAAACATTAATTTTATATTCTCAAAGCCATGGAACAACAAATATTATATTGCCCTTGATAGTTTGAAAAAACTAAATTTAAATGCAAATGCAGTTATAAGCCGAGAATTGGACGAAAGTCATAAGCTTACAATAAAAAACTCATGTTGTTGGAAAAAAGTTATAGATTTTGATGAAAATAAACTCGATTTAATTTCAAAAAACGATACTTTCTTCCTTGATATAAAAATGAAAAATATTATTAATATAACAATGTTCAATGAAGATGAGATTGAATCTGCACTTGCAATGAAACTTTTTGAAAATGGCAAAAATATATATTTATGGAATGAAACGGTAAAAACTGTAACAGGGAAAGAACCTGAAAAATATATAAAGAAACTATTAAGTTATTATGAGGAAATTTTAAGTTATGGAATAAATATAGTTGATATAGAGGAAGTGAGAAATTATGAATAGGGCACTGGGACTTATAGAGGTAGTAGGTCTAACAAACGCTATTATAGTAGCGGATACAATGCTTAAAGCTTCAAATATAAAAATGGAAGATGTCGAAATTACTAAAGGGATGGGCTTTGTTACTGTGAAAGTATCTGGAGATGTAGGAGCAGTTAAAGCTGCCATCGATTCTGGAAAAAGTTTGGCAGTTTCATTTAACAAATTTGTTTCATCAAAAGTTATACCAAGACCAGCTAAAAGTCTTGACGGTTTTTTTCATTTAGACAAAGAGGATAAGCTTGAAGTTAACGCAAAAGATGAGTTAAAGACTTTAAGTAAAGAAAAAGTAAAAGAAGTTGAAGATAAAAATAAAGTAGAAAATGAAAAAAAAGAAGAAAAGGTTGAAAAGGAATCTGAAATTAAAAACAATTTGCGTGAAAAAGAAGTTAAAATAGCTGAAACTGTAAAAGTTGAAAGCAATGAAATCAAAAAAACTCAAAGCAAGAAAGCTCAAAAAGATTCAAAGAACCTTAAGACAAGTGAGTAGTGATATTATGTTTATCGCAAGAGTAGTTGGGAATGTTGTTGCAACAAGAAAAAATGACACCCTAGTAGGATATAAGCTTATGATAATACAGCCTATTAATGCCAATGGCGAAAAAGCTAGGAACGAATCAGTTGCGGCTGATTATGTAGGAGCTGGTATTGGTGAGCTTGTACTAGTAGGTTCTGGTTCATCAGTTCGTGTAGAAGATGATAGGAAATCATCAGTGATAGATTTGGCAATAATAGGAATTATTGATGATTTAATTGTGTGAGGTAGATTATGAATAAAAGAGCAGTATTTGATACAGTATGCGATGCAATAGATGCTGTAAAATCATCTTTTCAATTATATAGAAAACTTGGGATCTCAGATAGAGAGGAAATAATACAAGAACTTAGGAAAGATCTTTTAAATCATGTAGAGGAACTTGCACAAAAAAGTTATGAAGAAACTTGTATGGGTAATGTTGTATCCAAAATTGAGAAAATAAAGTTGAGTATCGAGAGAACACCGGGAACTGAAGATTTAGTGTCAGAAGTTTTAACGAAAGATAAAGTTATGACTCTTTACGAATATTCTGCTTTTGGAATTGCATGTGCTATTATGCCAAGCACAAATCCTGTAGCTACGGTAATAAATAATGTAATAGGTTTATTGGCTTCTGGTAATGCCGTTATTCTATGTCCCCACCCAAGGGCAATAGAAGTAACAAAATACCTTACCGATATAATATCGACTACAATACTTAGAACATCAGGGATTGATAATTTGGTTACTACTTTATCTGAAGTTAGTATAAAAAATATATCAGAAATAATGCATCATCCTGATGTAAATTTATTGGTTGTAACTGGGGGAAGCGATATAGCGAGGGCTGCAAATAAATGTGACAAAAAAGTAATATCGGCAGGGTCAGCTAATCCTACCTTTATTGTAGATGAAACAGCAGACTTAGATAAAGCAGCCAGTTGCATTGTAAAGGGTGCTAGTTTTGACAATAATATTTTATGTGTTACAGAAAAGAATATAGTAATTGTGGAATCAGTTTACGATAAATTCAAAACAGCTCTTGAAAAAGAGGGGGTTTTTTACGTAGATACAGTTGAAGATATGTTGAAACTTTCTAAGGTTCTTTTAACAGAAGACTTGAAGCCAAATAAATTTTTTGGCGGAAAAGATGTAAAAGAAATATTAAAATTTGCGGGAATAGAATCTAATGGCATCTACAAAATAATAGCTGTAGATGTTCCAAAAATTCATCCTTTTGCAACGGAAGAGTTATTGATGCCGGTTGTTGCAATAGTTAAAGCAAAGAATTTTGACGATGCATTAGAAACATCATTAAATCTTGAACAAGGGCTGCATCATACAGCAGGGATTTATTCTAATATTATAGAAAGACTTAATATTGCCGCTAAGCAAATGCAAACATCAATATTTGTAAAAAATGGATGCTCCTTAGAGGGTATAGGGTTTTCAGATAACAATCCTGTAAGTTTTACTATAGCAAATAAAACAGGCGAGGGTTCAACAAGTGCAAGAAATTTTGCAAGAATGAGAAGATGTGCTTTAGTTGATGCCTTTTCTATTAGGTGATGAAGATATGAAAGATTTAATAAATAAAACAGAAATAGTATTTCAAGCAAAAGCTCTCAGTAAACTAAAAGAGATAGAAGAAAAAAGAATTTTAATAATAACAGATTCTTTTATTGCAAAAAGTGTTCTTATGAATAAAGTTTTAAGAAACATAAACGAATCAAATAAAGTTGTTATATATGACAAAGTTTTGCCTGATCCAAGTCTTGAAATAATAGGTCAAGCTTTATCTCTATATATAAAAGAAGATATAGATGTAATAATAGGATTTGGCGGAGGTTCCTCCATCGATTCTGCAAAAGGTGTAATATATTTTGCTAAGGAAGTTACAAATAAAGATGTTTATTTTATAGCGATACCAACAACAAGTGGAACTGGATCTGAAGTTACAAGTGTATCAGTAATAAAGGATAATGATACGCAAGTAAAACACTTGCTACAGTCTTATGATATGTTACCAGACTTGGCTATCTTGGACACTTGTCTTGTTAAAGAACTTCCTAAAAAAATAATTGCAAATACAGGCGTAGATGTTTTAACTCATGCTATTGAGGCTTATGTTGGTAAAAACAGAAGCTCATATTCCGATGCTTTAGCAGAAAAAGCTGGAGAATTGGTTGTTAAATATCTTTATAGAAGTTATAGAAATATGAACGATATTGAATCCAAAGAAGAGATGCATTTAGCATCCATGATGGCAGGGATGGCATTTGAAATGGCAGGGCTTGGAATAAATCATGCAATAGCACATCAAATAGGAGCTAAATTGCAAATCCCTCATGGTCTTTGCAATGGTATTCTTTTAACAAGTGTTATAGGATTTAATTCGAAAGTTGAATCAATGAAAAAAAGATATGCTAATTATGCAAGAAAGATTGGGGTGACTACAGCTAAAGATGATACAGAAGCAGTAAATAATTTAAATAAATTTATTGAAGTCTTGCAAGCGATTATGGATATGCCAAAAAGCTTAAGAGAATGTAATGTGTCAAAAGAAAAACTATTAGAAACGAAGAATCAAATTGCGGAGAATGCTTTAAAAGATAATTGTATGCAAACTTCTGTAAATAGTATAAGCATTGATGATATAAAAGAAATTATTGAAAATATATATTAGCTTTTATAAGATTATTATGAGATTAAATCGTCTTGGAGGGATTTATGAACATTAATAAAAAATATAAACATGTATCTAATATAAAAATCAATAAAAAATATACTGATGGAAGAATTGATGTTGATATATATTCAATCTTTGGGAAAGAGTATTTAGAAGAGATACAAAGAGTTATTTCTGACGTAACAGGGCTTGCTTTTGTAACAATAGATTACAAGGGAGAACCTTTAACAGAGATGACTAATTTTTCCAAGAGGTGTAGTCACATAAGAGAGAACTATATGTGTAAAAAGATATGTGAATTATCGGATGCCTCTGGTGCCATAAGAGCAGCAGTCGCAAAAAAGACTTCCATATATTTTTGTCCCTTTAATCTATTAGAGGTTGCAATTCCAATAATAATTAATGACAAATATCTAGGTGCTTTTATAGGAGGACAAGTAATATGCGAAGATGCTCCTGATAGGGTACTTAGAATGCAAGATCAACTTTTGCTTGATGAAATAGATTTTGAGAATCTACATTTAAATGAAATAGACATAAATTCAAAAAAATATACTTTTAGAGAGTTTGAGTCAATAGTAAAGTTGGTTGAACTTATAATTTCAGAGATAGTGAAGAAAGAATTAATTTCTAGTTATCATGAAAATAAAAACAAAAAGAGAATAAAGGATTTAGAAGAAAAGATAGAAAAGCTTGAAGGTAAAAACTTAGAGCTTAAGAACAAGATCTTAAAAATTAATAATAATTTAAACAAACTTTTTTTAAATGATATGATGGAATCACTTTCAAATCTTGCCTTAATAGAAGAAGCAAAAAACACCAGTCAATATAGCGAGTATTTGAGGAACTATTTCACTAAATTAATTGAAATTGATTCCGATTCCATAAATTATGTTTATAAAACTTTGATTAATTATTTCGAAATGAAAAAAATCCAATATAAAGATAGATTCAAATATGACATTAATATCGAAGATGATGTTAAAGAATGCAGGATGCCTTTAAAAATATTAATTCCTTATACTCTAGTTATGTGTTATCTAGGACTTAATTTCAAAGAGGATGAGTACCACATTGAAATAAATGTAAAAAGAGAGGAAGACAATATAATTATTTTAATTAATGATAATGGAGTTGGAATTTCAAAAGAAGCATTTGAAAAGTTAAAAGATACATATAACATAAGCGGAGAAGTAAAAGACATGTTTGAATATATAAAGAATTTGGAAGATGATTTCAAGAAAATATCAAATGGAAAACAAGAAATAAATATTTTTGAAGATAAGGAAAAGGTAGTTATTTCTATAAAATATCCTATGAAAAATTAGGGTGATTATATGTATAGTGTTCTATTAGTAAGTAATCAAAACTTAATGAGAGATGCATTAAAAAAAATAATAGAAAAAAATGAGAAATTCAGTATATTTGGAGAAACAAATTCTTATAATAACGCAATAGATTATGTTAGAAACAATAATATTAATTTAGTTTTTTCTGATTTCATAATGCCTAACATTACAAGGGTAGATTTTATAAATAAAATCGAAAAAGCAAATAATAAAACAAAAGTATTGTTGGTAGCATTTCCTCATGATCTAGTTTTTGAAGGAAATGAAAATATAAATTTAAACCAAATAATATTAAAGCCTTTAACATATGAAAAAGTTAATGAGAAGCTAGAAGAATTTGATGCTACAAATCAAAAGAGTTATGAAAAAGATTTTCTTTTTAACATGGAGCAGACAGTTAATATGAACGACTTTATTGAAGTTAATGAGTATTTAATTGGGATAATAAATGAATTTGATTTTAATAGTACTGATGTAAAAGTCAAAGATGAGATAAAAGACAAATTAAAAAACTTAGGAAATAAAATAATTAATTTTAACAGTTTTGCAGAAGATAAAGATCTACTATACAAGGATTTCCCAATTAGTGATTTAACGGTAAAAGATAAAAGACTTTGTAATATATGGATGTTTAGAATTATTAATTATTATTTTAAGAAAAAAAGTGTTTCAAATTATCCAATATTAAAAGGCGTCTTTAAATATATTGAAAATAATTTAAACAAAAATATTTCTCTTAATGATGTTGTGAAGGAATGTAATATATCCCAAGGTTATTTAAGTAGGCTTTTTAAAAATGAATACAATCTTACTGTTGTAAATTATATTCATTTAAAGAAAATAAATTTAGCAAAAGAATGCATATTATTAGAGGATAGCAGTGTTTTGGATATAGCATTTAATTTAGGATATAACGAATATGGTTATTTTAGTAAAGTATTTAAAAAATACGAGAATATGACAGTTGAGCAGTTTAAAAAAGCTAGGTGATATAATGAATAAATTTATTATTACATCAGAATCAGTTACAGAAGGTCATCCTGATAAGGTTTGTGACATAATATCAGATTCAATTTTAGATGAATATTTAAAAAAAGATAGCAATTCAAGAGTTGCTATTGAAAATATGATTTCAAACAATCTTCTTGTTATAGCTGGAGAGGTAACATCGAAAGTAAAGATAGATGTGGAGAAGGTTGCTTTAGATACAATCAAAGAGATTGGATATTCAACTAATGAATCAGGTTTTGATGTAGATAAAGCTATTATTCTTACAAATATAGATGAGCAGTCAAAGGATATAGCAATGGGGGTAAACCAAGAAAAAATTTGTGCAGGAGATCAAGGACTTGTTTTTGGTTACGCAACAAACGAAAGTAAATCCTATTTACCTTTAGCAGTTGAACTTTCTCATGCTCTTACAAGAAGACTTTCTGAAGTTAGGAAAAAGGGAATAGTTCAAGGTTTGTATCCTGATGGGAAATCTCAAGTTAGCTTGGTATATGAAAATGGAATACCGAGTTATGTCAAGTCAGTAGTTCTTGCAGCACATCACAAAGAAAGTAAAGACATTGCGACTTTGAGATATAAGCTTATTAAAGAAGTAATAATGAAAGTTATAGATAGTTCATTAATAAGGAAGGATACATCAATTCACATAAATGCCACTGGGAAATTTACAATTGGTGGACCAAAGGCTGATGTAGGATTAACAGGACGAAAAATTATTGTTGATACATATGGAGGTATTGGAAGACACGGTGGTGGAGCATATTCTGGAAAAGATCCATCTAAAGCTGATAGATCAGCATCTTATATGGCAAGATATGTTGCGAAGAATTTAGTAGCAGCTGGATTATGTGATAAGTGTGAAATACAATTGGCCTATGTCATTGGCAAAGAAAATCCAGAAAGTGTATATATAGATACATTTGGAACAGAAAAATATGATTTAGAAAAAATTTATAAGGTAACAGAGAAGGTTTTTGATTTGAGTATTGATGGCATAATAAAGAACTTGAAGTTACAAAGACCTGTTTATAAAAAAACAGCGTCTTATGGTCATTTTGGAAGAGATGAATTTACATGGGAAAAAACAGACAAAAAAGATGAACTAAAAAACTTAATTAGGTAGGTGTACTATGGATATTTTAACAATACTTGCAGGTTTTGCAGGAGGAGCTTTCGGAGCAGCTTTTGGTTCGATACCCGCTTTTATCTTGACAGGAGTGTTTGCTTTAATAGGATCTATTTTGACCCTTTCAGGAGTTACAGACTATATTGTTGGTAATGTGGCATTTGGTCCATTCTTTGGCCCACATGTATCCTTTGCAGCTGGAGCCGCCGCAGCAGCTTATGCAGCTAATAAAGCCAAGAAGTTAGATAGTGCACAAAATGTTTTGGCAGCACTTTTTGGCATTAATGACATAAAAACATTATTAGTAGGCGGACTTTATGGAGTTTTAGGTATAGTTACTTTTACTCTTATAACAAAACAATCTGTATTTGTAACTGATTATCCTGCTTTTTGTGTATGTGTAGTTTTGTTTTTAAATAGAATAATTATGGGCAAAACTTCTATTATTGGCACATTAAAAGAAGGAGAAAAAAGAGATATATTTCCAAGAGATGAAATATTATTAAATTCTGTAAATGGTCTTCTATTTGCATTAGGAGTAGCAGTTATTGGACAAAAACTTATTGAGGCTGGAGTTAGCCAAGATGCAATGGCTATTTATCCTGTTTTTGCTTTTGGAATCTCAGCCCTATCACTTATTTTTCTACAAATGGGTTATTCTATTCCAATTACTCATCACGTAACATATCCTGCAGCAACTGTATTTATTTTGACGCAAAATATATTTTTAGCTGCTATCACAGGATTCATCAATGCAATACTATGGGTAATTGCAGGCAGAATATTTAATGCTCATTGCGATACATATATTGACCCACCTGCAATTACTATTGCAGTTAGTATGTTTATAATAAATTTAATTTTCTAAAAAAAGGAAGTAATATGTTGAATAATAATGAACTTATAGCAAAAATTTCAAAAGAAGTTTTACAAAGATTAAATGATATAAATAATCATAAGATTGTTGTAGGTGTTTCAAATAGGCACATACATCTATCAAAAGAAGATTTAGAAAGCTTATTTGGAAAAGATTATGAGCTTACTGTTAAATCAACATTAAAACAGCCTGGTCAGTTTGCAGCTGAAGAATGTGTAACTATACGAGGTCCAAAAGGTGAATTTAACAATGTAAGAATTTTAGGGCCTATAAGAAAGAAGTCACAAGTGGAAATATCTCTTACTGATTCATTCAAGCTTGGAGTGAAGGCACCTATAAAAGAATCTGGAAAATTACAAGGAACGCCGGGGATTCAAGTAATTGGGCCATGTGGACGAATAAATATGCCTGAAGGGACTATAATTGCTCTTAGACATATTCACATGACTCCTGAAGATGCAAAGTTTATGGATGTAAAAGATGGTGATTTTGTTGATGTACAATTTTTTGGTGAGAGAAAAGCAGTAATGGGCAATGTACTCATTAGGGTAAGTGATAAGTACAAATTGGAAATGCACTTAGATACTGATGAAGCAAATGCTGTAGGTATAAAAAACAATGACTATGTTGTTTTGAAAAAATTTACTAGGTGAAAAATTGATAAAAAATAAGGACTTGTTAAAACTTTCAAACTTAATAAAAGAAAACAAATTTGCTGACTTTAAAGGAAGTGAATTAAAAGTTGGAGTGGATCTTGGAACTGCAAATATTGTATTAGTAGTTACAGATATGAATGACAACCCAGTTGCTGGTTTAAGTAGACATGCTAAGGTTGTAAGAGATGGAATAGTTGTTGATTATATGGGTGCAATAAAGATTGTTCGAGATCTTAAAGAAAAATTAGAAAGATTAATCAATAAAGAACTTGTATATGCGGCATGTGCTATACCACCAGGAATTGATCCTAGGAGTGTAAAATCTATATCTAACGTTGTTGAGTCAGCGGGGTTTATAGTTACAAATATAATTGATGAACCAACAGCAGCTGCGAAAACATTGAGAATAAAAAATGGCGCAATAGTTGATTTAGGTGGAGGAACAACTGGGATAAGTTTGATGAGAGATGGAAATGTTATAGGAACATGGGATGAACCAACAGGTGGTCATCACATGAACTTAACAATAGCTGGATACTATAATATAGGCATAGATGAGGCAGAAGAATTAAAGATAAGATCTAATAATAGAGAAATATTAACTATAGTAAAGCCAGTTTTAGAAAAAATGGCGATCATAGTAAAAAATGTGTTAGATAATAAAGATGTAAAGGCCTTATATTTAGTTGGAGGAGCTTCAAATTTTGACGGAATAGAAGATTTATTTGAGAAAATAACCGGCATAAAAACTTATAGAAGTGAAGAAGCTTTATTGGTAACACCCTTAGGAATTTCAAAAAGTTGTATTGGAGGAAAATATGGAAAACAACATGATTGATGAAGTCATAAAACAAGTAATTGAAGAATTAAAAAAAGAAGGAAGTATAAATAATTCATCTGAAAGTTGTCAAACAAATTATGGAGTTTTTGACAATATGGATGAAGCAATTGAAGCAGCAGATAAGGCCCAAAAACAACTTTATGATCTTTCGATTGACGAAAGAGATAGATTTGCAGATATTATAAGAGAGACAGTATTAAAAGAAGAAAATTTACAACTTCTTTCAAATATGGCTGTTGAAGAAACTAAAATTGGAAGAGTTAGTGACAAGGTAATAAAGAATAAAGTAGCTGCAATAAAAACTCCAGGGAAAGAAGATTTGAGGACAAATGCATTAACTGGGTCAAATGGTCTTATGATTGAAGAATATTGTCCTTTTGGAGTTATAGGATCAATTACTCCAACTACTAATCCAACAGAGACTATAATATCAAATTCAATTTCAATGATAGTTGGTGGCAATTCTGTTGTATTTTCACCACATCCTCGTGCAAAAGAAACTTCAATAACTCTTATTCAAATGCTTAATCAAGCTCTAGTTGCAGGAGGAGCACCTGCTAATTTAATAACAATGGTGAGAGAACCATCTATTGAGGCTACTAATATTATGATGAACCATCCTAAAGTCAGACTTCTTGTAGCAACAGGTGGTCCTGGAATTGTTAAGACAGTTCTTTCATCTGGCAAAAAAGCAATAGGAGCAGGGGCTGGTAATCCACCTGTTGTTGTCGATGAAACTGCAGATATTGAAAAAGCTGCAAAAGACATCGTTAACGGAGCAAGTTTTGATAACAATGTACCTTGTATAGCAGAAAAGGAAGTTTTTGTAGTTGAATCTCAAATTGATAATTTAATATATTATATGAAAAATAATGGTGCATATTTATTGACATCTGAAAATGATATAAGAAATCTTGATAACACTGTTAGTCAAGAAAATGGAAAACCAAAGACTGAATTCGTAGGAAAAGATGCAAAATATATTTTAAGTAAAATTGGAATTGAAGTTTCAGATGATATAAGGCTTATTATTTTTAAAGCAAACAAAGAGGATCACTTAGTAACTGAAGAAATGATGATGCCAATATTACCTATAGTTCCTGTTCCTAATGTTGATGAGGCAATAGAGTGCGCACATAAGGCGGAACATGGAAATAGACATACTGCAATAATGCACTCAAAAAATGTTGACAAATTATCAAAAATGGCAAAACTTTTAGAATGTACAATTTTTGTAAAGAACGCACCTTCATATTCTGGGATTGGTGTTGGTGGAGAAGGCTCTACTACTTTTACAATTGCAGGTCCTACTGGTGAAGGAATAACAAGTGCAAAGAGTTTTTGTAGAATAAGAAGATGTGTAATTAAAGATTCATTTAACATTAGATAAAAAATAAAAACAAAAAATTCATATTTATATAGCAAACCCCTAAATTTTTGAGATTTAGGGGTTTGCTATATAAATATGAAATAAATTTGATAAAGTTTTGCTTTTAATAATTATCTATATTAAGTAAAAAATTGAATATAGAAGGATTCTTAATAACGAATTATTTTATAGACACTCCCCATTTATAGAATATAAAATAATTGAGATTAGAACAAAGAAGTGTCTAAATTATTAAATTCTAGTGTATTCTTGTATTAACCTGAATTAAATTAAGTCAAAATGTTAAATTATGAAGGCTCTCTTTTTATCTAGGTCAAGTCTTAGGACTTCATAGGAATTTGGAAGTTTGTCTAAGTTGTTTTTTATTTCTTCTTCTGAAGTCTTGTCCATAGCCTTTAAGACCAGTATTATAGTTGAGCCAGCACCACTTAGGTAGTGACCAAGGGCCTCGCTGCCATCAATAATTTTTTCAATCTCATGAATTTCTGGAATTAGTTTTAACCTGTAAGGTTCGTGAATCTTTTCATCAAGGGCAACTTTTAAGTTTTCTTCGTCGCCAGAGATTAGGGACAAGATGACCATGGAAAGCCTTGATAGGTTAAAGACAGCATCTTCCTTTGAGTAAGTTTTTGGTAAGACATCCCTTGCTTCCTTTGTAGGAAGTTTGAAGTCAGGAATGATTGCTAAGAATTTAAAATTATTTGAAATTTCAAATTTTTCTACATATACTTGGTCCTCTTTTAAGATTGATGCCACAGCATTTCCAAAAATTGCTGGAGCCACATTGTCTGGATGACCCTCCATCTTTGTTGTAATTTTTAAAATTTCCTTCTTATCAAAGTCTCTCTTCGTGATGTCGAAGGCTGCCATTATACCCATGACAATGCAGGCAGCTGATGATCCAAGGCCACGTGAAAGGGGAATGTTTGTGTCCACGTCAAGGGCATACTTGTAGGCCTTGTAGATTAAATTAGTTTTTAAATTATTTTCAAATTTATCTTTATTACCAGTGATTTTAAATTCACAAGTGTTGGCAAGGTCAAGAGCAAGTCCAAGGACGTCAAAGCCGGGTCCAAGGTTTGCAGAAGTTGCTGGGACAGAAATTCTCTTGCCACGTTTTGTAAATTTTAAAACTTCTTCTTCAATTTCATTTTTTTGAATTTTTGTCTTGTGAAGAATTTTTTTATTTTTCAATTTTTTAATTTCAGATGGAATCTTAACCCCAGTTTTTCATGAAGAATATTCATGTTTTCAAACTCGTCATCTGAAAGATTTTCGCCTAGGGCTTCAAGGACTGTTGAAGAAAACTTGTAGGGACTTGCAGTTGATAAAATCACAGTCTTTTCAAGTCCAAGCTTGTCTACAATATTTTTTGCCACACCTGTGTGAGGGTCAATTAAATAATTTTCCTCTTCAAAGACCTTTCTAATAGTCTCCCTTGTCTCATCTTCACTTGCAAAGCCACACAAGAATTCATTGAAGTCTACCTCAAAGTCAAAGAGACACTTGTCTCTTAGGTAATCCATTTTTTCTTTAACAATATCATCAGAGGACTTGTGGAAGATCAGTCACTCAAGATTTGATGAAACTAAGAGGTCCATGGAAGGGGAAATTGTCTTTACAAGGTCCCTGTTTGCATCGTAAGTCCCAGTAGTGAAGAAGTCTGTCAAAACATTGTTGTCATTTGATGCAATGACAAGCTTGTCAACAGGCAGACCCATTTCCTTGGCATAGTAGCCAGCTAAGATGTCTCCAAAGTTTCATGTTGGAACGCAGTAGGAGATTTTTTCGCCGCCAGATATTTTTTTATTTTTAACTAAATCTGCATAGGAATAAAAATAGTAAACAATTTGGGGAAGGAACCTGCCAATGTTAATGGAGTTGGCAGAAGAAAGATAAATATTTTCTTTTTTTAGCTCGTCCTTTATTGCTACATCGTTAAATATTTTCTTCACAGCAGATTGAGCATCGTCAAAGTTGCCGTCGATGGAAATAACCTTTGAATTTAAAGAACCTGTTGTATCCATTTGAGCCTTTTGGATGGAGCTTACACCTTCTGTTGGATATAAAACCAAGATGTCAATGTCCGCTGTGTTGTAAAAACCTTCTAGGGCAGCCTTACCTGTGTCGTCAGATGTTGCAGTTAAGATTAATGTCTTGTCCTTGATGCCAAGAGATTTTTTGGCATAAGCCAAGAGGTTTGGAAGAAGGCAAAGGGCAAAGTCCTTAAAGGCAGAAGTCCTTCAATGATAAAGTTCTAGGTAAAAATCCTTTTGGTAAGAAATGTTTACAATTTCATCTTCAAAGGATGCGTAGGATTTTTCTATAATTTTTAACAAGTCATCCTTGTCAAAGTCTGTCAAATATAATGAAAGAATCTTGTGGGCCAAGTCTGTGTAAGATAGGTCCAAGTTATCCATTATGTCAAAGCTAGGGAAGGATTCTGGGACAAAGAGGCCCCATCTTCAGATATTCCTTTTACAATGGCTTCTCTGCCAGAAATTTTTAAATTTGAATTTCTTGTTGATAAAAATTTCATAGGTCCTCCTCAATTTCTGCCAAGAAAACTTTTGAGAGGTCGCCTAGGGCATCTCTCAAGTCATCAAGTGAAACTTTCTTTGTAATAATTAAGTGGTCATAATCTATAACTTTTTCTTCTTCAATTAATTCTTTTAATTCAGAAGAAAGGCCACTTGTCCTAACATAAAATTTATTTTTCAGATTATTTTCAACTTCATAAGTCTTTCCTGCATCATAAAAAGTTTTAATTTCTCTTCTTGCAAGAGTCCTTAAAAGGTCACGCATAACTGCATCGGCAGTTTCAAGCTTGTCTGCACCAGGTCCCTTTAGCTCGTAGGCTGAAAAATTTTCTCCCCAGACCTTTACTCCATTAGTTCCACCAAAAGTTTTAGCTAAGAAATTATCTTTTATAAATGTAGGAATTACAGAAATATTTATTTTTTCATTAGCGAGTTCTGACTTGGCAAGAAGTCTAATAGAATAGCCTCTTTCTCTTGCAAAATCAAAATCTGCCTTTTTCACATTTTGAATTCCAAAAGTAAAAATTTCTTCTTCATTTATTTTTGCATTGTAGATAAGAGAAGATAAAATTCTTATCTTTCTCATGGCATCAAAGCCACCAACATCGGCAGTAGGATTTGCCTCTGCATAGCCAAGCACTTGGGCTTCTCTTAGGACCTCGTCATAGGATGAGCCTTCAACTTCCATCTTTGAAAGGATGTAGTTGGAAGTTCCATTTAAAATCCCTTGGACCTTATGCATGTCGCTGAAGAAGGTCTCTTCCATGATGGGGTGAATCACTGGAATGGCACCAGCAACTGCAGCCTCGTAGGAGAAATAAATATCTTTTTCTCTTGCAAGTTCATTTAATTCTTCAAAATATTTTGAAACTACAGCCTTGTTTGACAATATTTTTGCCAGCCTTCATTAGCTCTACAATTCTCTCATAAGTTTCTTCAAGACTTGATGTCGCATCAATAACTGTGTCTACATCAGAATTTAAAATGGCTCTATGTCAAATATTGGGGAGACTCGTTAACTCGAGTCTCTTTCTTTATGTAAAAATGGGCACATAGACGCTAATAAAGATATCAAAACTAAAATAGCAAAAAACAACTAAAAATAAGCATAGCAAATAAAACCCCTAGGGGTTTTGCGAATTTTCCCGTTTTCCTAATCTCTACTTACATGAAAACATAATTCTTTTTCTAAACAAGTCAAAATTTCTCATACCAAAACAATTTCTTTTTAATGTTTTTATCTTTGTATGAGTTCCTTCAAGAGGTCCATTTGACCAAGAGTAATCAAATGAATTACATATTTCTTCAAACCAGTTATTAAAAGAAGTGATACAAGATTTAAATTCTTTTTAATTTTGATTCATCTGCTCTTTTTATCCATTCTCTTAAAGCTTTTTTTAGCTCTAGTTTTGTTTGGCTGACTAAGTACATACTGGTACCCACAGGGCACACAGTAGAACAATTCTTTTAACTTGTATGCTTCTTTTAATTCCTTGTTCAGTTCAATCATAAGTGATACTTCATTAGCTTGTTCTGAAGTTAGCTTAGAGGCAGGTTTTGTAATTAAACTCTTACTTCTTTTAAAATATTTCCTAAGCTTTGATGATACATCCTTTTATATTCTCTTTCTAACATTTTCTAATGCCCAGGATACTTGTCTTATGAAGTGGTACCTATCTATGATATGTATTGCGTTTTTAAAGAATGATTTCTTAACTGATTTAAATGTTTTAGACATATCACTTACAAAAAATTTTACTTCGTTTCTTTCTTTGTTTGGTATCTTTTCAAAGTACCCATACAATGTATTCTTATCTCTTGATGGTAAGATATCTATGATAGAGTGTTTAGATCCATCAAGAAGAGAAGTCTGATACCTGTTATTACCACTATCACCTTTAAATTCGTCTATACATAATACTTCTGATAGCCTATCTCTAGAAGCACTTAAACAATTTAAAATTCTTAATACTGTGTTTGAAGAAACATTATACCTATTAGCAATAGAAGATATAGAATAAATCTCATCAAACTCAGAAACAATAGCAAAAACAAGTCTATTGGTCATAGTATGACCTTTGGCAATAAAATCAAGATTCCTCTCAAAACGAGAACCACAAGACTTACAATCATATCTAGTTTTCTTTAAGAAAATCAAAGATTTCTTACCTCGGATGTGAGTATCCCTAATCTTTTGAATTCTATGATCATGAACCCAAATCTTTTTAGAACCACAATGAGGACAAATAGACATCTTAGAAACAGAAGCGTGAACATTAACAAAATTATTACTCTCATCAACACTATCAAAAACTACATCTTTAAAACCAAACAAATTCATGATATTATTATTTTGCACTTATATGCACCTCCAAGCTTTGTTTTTGGTTACTTAAAGTTTAGGACTAAAAGCGTATAAGTGCAATTTTTTTGCAGATAATTTATCATAACAAGTGCAACATAAATAAACTCATAGCTAATCAGCTGTGTTAATATGTAAGTGACCAAACAAAACATATTAAAAGGAGTGATTAACTATGAGCTATAACCATCTTACCATAGAAGAAAGATCTTGTATTTACCAATTTTTAAATTTAGGAATGAGTATAAGGAAAATTGCACAAGCACTTAAAAGGTCACCTAGTACAATATCTAGAGAAATTAAAAGAAATTCATCTAAGATAAAAGTTAGTAGGGGAAGTTACACTAAGTACTTTCCGATAAAGGCAAATGATAAATATATTGATAGAAGAAAAGACTGCCATAGAAAAAGTAAATTTTCTAAAGATGTTATTGATTATTTAACTGTAAAGATTAACGAACATTGGTCCCCTGAACAAATATCAAATAGAAACACAAATGAGATTCATGAATTACCATCTACATCAACGATATATAGAATGATACACGCCAAAAAGCTGCCAAAAACTAGTATGAAAAATTTGAGAAGAAAAGCTAAATTTAAAAGGCCAGCAGAAAAAAGAGGAAAATTCAATGATAAAGGTAGAACAATTAAGAAAAGACCTAAAGAGATATACAGAAGGCAAGAATTAGGCCACTGGGAAGCAGATACGGTGGAATCAGGCAGATTAGATCATAAAAGGAAAAGTAGATGTTGTTTCGTAACTTTAGCAGAAAGAAAATCTAGATATTATATAGCAATCCTAGTTGAAATAGAAAGTCGGAAAGCGTAACACCAGCAATAATAAATGCATTAAAAGATTATCCAAAAGAATTAGTAAAAACAATAACCTTTGATAGAGGTAAAGAATTTTCAGAATTTGAGAAAATAGAAAAAGAATTAGGATGCAAAACTTATTTTTGTGATCCCTATTGTGCATGGCAAAAAGGTACAAATGAAAATAGTAACGGACTTTTGAGGGAGTTTTATCCTAAGGGTATGGATTTATCAGAAGTGAATATTGATGAATTAAATTATAACTTAAGTTTAATGAATAATAGACCTAGAAAATGTATAAAATATAAAACACCTAAAGAAGAACTTTTTGGTCTCTTACCATAGGTGTTGCATTTGATTTGACAATTCGTCTGCATAAAAATATCTGTTAGGGATTTACTCCCCAACAGATATTATAGAGCCTTTAAAATTTCATCAAAATCATCTGTGAAAGCAAGGTCGCCATCCAGGGGAGATCTTTTTTTATTTTTATTTCTTATTAGTACTTTTTCAATTTTTATATCAAAATTATTTTTTAAGAGGGATTCTCTCTTCTTGTATAAGATTTTTTCGACACCTGTTCCCACAGTGCCAAAGACCATTATGGCAATTTTCAACTTAAACCTCCAAGACTTTTTCCGCAATTTGTACTGCGTTAGTTGCAGCTCCCTTCCTAATGTTGTCGGCACAAGACCATAGGTTTAGACCGTTTTCTACAGTGAAGTCACGTCTAATTCTGCCAACAAAAACTTCATTCTTGTCGGCTGCCATTAGGGGTATTGGGTAAACTTCATTGGTAAGATCATCTTGAAGGACCATGGCAGGGTAGTCGCTGATGATTTTCTTCACATCTTCCATTTCAAAAGGCTTTTCCACTTCAACATTAATGGAAATTGAGTGGGAGAACTTAACTGGTACACGAACTGTTGTGGCAGTAACAAGGATATAGTCGTCGTGAAGAATTTTTTTAGTTTCATTAATCATCTTCATTTCTTCCTTGGAATAGCCATTGTCTAAGAAGACATCAATTTGTGGAATGCAGTTGTTCTTGATTGGATACTTGTAGGTAAGTTGAGTGCCCTTTTCCAAGTCAGAAATACCATTAAGACCTGATCCAGAAACAGATTGGTAAGTAGAATAAATTACCCTCTTAATCTTGTACTTGTCATGAATTGGTTTAAGTGGAAGTACAGATTGGATAGTTGAACAATTGGGTTTGCAATAATTCCCTTATTCATTTTAATATCTTCAGGATTGATTTCTGGAACAACTAGGGGAACCTCTGGGTCCATCCTAAAGGCAGAAGAGTTGTCAATAACAGTTACTCCAGCCTTAGCAGCTATAGGAGCAAACTTTTCACTAACAGCACCGCCAGCAGAGAAGAGGGCAATCTTAATGTTTCTTCCTTCAAAGGAATCTTCCTTTAACTCCTCAACAGTGTATTCCTTGCCACAATATTCAATTTTTTTTGCCAGCTGATTTCTTGGAGCTAAACAAGTATAAATTGTCTATTGGGAAATTTTCTTCACTTAAAACCTTTAGCATCATGCTTCCAACAAGTCCAGTTGCACCAACAACTGCTACATTAACCTTCATCTTTAGTCCTCCTTATAAGATTCTCTATAAATTGCGCGAATTGCTTTTTCAAAATCCTGAGTTTCAACACCAATAATAATATTGATTTTGCTGGAACACTGGCTAATCATCTTAATATTAATTCCTTATTTGGCAAGGGCAGTGAAAGTCCTAGAAGACACACCCTTTTCATTAATCATGCCACGTCCAACAACGGCGATGAGGGAGATGTCCCTTTCCCAAGAAATATTATCCACGTTTTAAGCTCTTCAAGAACCTTGTTGAGCTTAGGTGTTATATAAGAATCTGCCATAAGAACAGAAACTGAGTCGATGCTTGAAGGCATATGTTCAATGGAAATGTCATTGGACTCGAAAACTGTAGTGAGTTTTCCGAAAAAGTCCTTCTCACTATTCATATTTACCTTTTCAAGATTTATAACAGTGAAATCTTTTTTGCCCGAGATACCAGTTAAAATATTTTTATTTTTTATGTCACATTGAGAAAGAATCAAAGTCCCTTCTTCATGTGGTGCGTTAGTATTTTTTATATTGATTGGAATGTTCTTGTCCCTAAGGGGGAAGATTGCCTCTTCGTGAAGGACCTTGGCGCCCATGTAGGAAAGCTCCCTCAACTCTTTATAAGTAATTGTCCCAATAGGGCAGGAGTCCTTGACGATTTTTGGGTCTGCAACTAAGAAGCCAGACACATCAGTAAAGTTTTCATACATCTCAGCATCAAGGGCAGAGGCGATGACAGAACCAGTCACATCAGACCCACCACGTTTGTTTTATAAATATTTTTTTAGAGTTGGAATCACATTTTCTGAATTATCTATTACTTCGCCGTTTAGTTTGACAAGTCCAACTGTAAATAGATTTATATAACTGAATTGAGATTCGGCAATTTCTTGCAAAGCTTCAATTTTTTTAGTGTTTGTAGCGCCTTTTTGTCTTGAATCTGAATAGAGACCAACTACTGGGATGCCGGCATGATATGCTATACCGATTTCTGACGCAACTCCGGGATCTATTATAGCTCCATCTAATACAGCAAATACTATGTCACTACTCAAAACTTCGTTTGAATCAAAAGTTGCAATCATTTTTGAATCAGCATAAGCTTCTTTATCATTTATATTTGCAGCTTCTTGTGGAAGATAGACTTCTAAGTCTGTAAAACTTTCTCTTATCTTATCTACTAACATTTTATTAAAATTTCTCTCCATTTCACTGAACAGTGGAGAGGCAAAGTACAATTTTCTCATACAAGCTCCTATCACAAAACTAAAAGTTAAAATTTTCTTATGGAATATATTATAACATGCCTTTTAAATTCAAATAGGATTGAAAAAATAATAAAAGTAATTTAGAAATTAGTATTGTTAAATAGGAAGTTTATCAAAGTAAAGTTTGGAAATATTTTTTACACATAGTATTGCAATGCAGATGTAAAGATATTAAAATAATGTAAAGAATAAAATATGAAAACGTATTCTGAAGATGTGATTTTATTCTTAATATTTGGCGAGGGGTGTAGAAGTATGAAATTTTATGTTGATTTAAACAGCGATATAGGAGAAGGTTACGGAAGCTACAAGCTTGGAATGGATGAAGAAATTATCAAGTGTGTTAGCAGTATCAACTTAGCTTGCGGATGGCATGCTGGAGATCCTATGATTATGGACAAGACTGTTAAGCTTGCAATTGAACATGGGGTGAATGTTGGAGCTCATCCAGGCTATCCAGACCTTTTAGGATTTGGAAGAAGAGCTATGACTATAACAAGAGAAGAAGCTAAAAACTACATGTTGTATCAAACAGGAGCCCTTATGGCATTCACAAAGGCAAATGGAATAAACCTACAACATATGAAGTTGCACGGAGGATTTTATAACAAAGCTTGTGTGGATCCTGAACTTGCAGCCGGAGTAATCGATGGAATAGAAGCTCTTGATAAAGACATAATATTAATGGTACTAAGCGGAAGTTACATAGCAAAAGAGGCGAAGAAGAGAGGACTTAGAGTAAGCGAAGAGGTTTTTGCCGACAGAGGATATAATCCAGATGGAACATTGGTAAACCGTTCTAAACCAGGTGCATTTGTAAAGGACATAGACGAAGCACTTCCAAGAGTAATAAGAATGATTAAAGAGGGCAAAGTAACTGCTGTAGACGGACAAGATATAGATATTAAAGCTGATTCAATCTGTGTGCATGGAGATAATCCTAAGGCAATGGAATTTGTACAAAAAATAAGAGCCGGTTTAATAGAAGCTGGAATAGAAATTAAACCTATAGAAGATTTTATCAAGTGAGGTAAATTATGGAAAAGAAAAAAACGAATTGGTCAGTCCTTTTAGGAGCAGCGTTTTTGATGGCGACTTCTGCAATAGGACCTGGATTTATGACACAAACTGCAAAGTTTACAAATGACTTACGTGCTGACTTTGCATTCGTAATATTAGCATCAATAATAATGAGTTATGTAGCACAATTGAATGTGTGGAGAGTAATAGCTGTTTCAAAACTAAGAGGACAAGATATAGCAAATAAAGTGTTGCCTGGACTAGGATACTTTATAGCATTCTTAGTTGCTCTTGGTGGATTTGCATTCAACATTGGTAATGTTGGGGGAGCTGGACTTGGATTAAACGTTATATTTGGATTTGATACCAAAATAGGCGCTATATTAGCTGCTTTACTTGGAATAGTAATATTTACATCTAAATCAGCTGGAAATGCAATGGACAAGTTAACTCAAGTTTTGGGTGCAGGTATGATTCTTTTAATCGGTTATGTATGCGTGACTACAGCTCCTCCTGTTGGAGAAGCAGCCGTAAGAGCAGTTGCACCAACTGACTTAGAAAAAACTGTCCCAGCCGTATTGACACTTTTAGGTGGAACTGTTGGAGGATATATAGTTTTTTCTGGTGGACACAGACTTATAGATGCGGGCATAACTGGTGAAGAAAATTTACCACAAGTAACAAAGTCAGCTACTATGGGAATAGGAGTTGCACTTATAGTTAGAATTTTACTATTCTTAGCAGTTCTTGGTGTAATCACATCAGGTGGACAACTTGACCCTGATAATATTGCAGCGTCAGCTTTTAGAATAGCAAGTGGGGAAGTGGGATACAAAATCTTTGGTTTAGTATTCACTGCAGCAGCAATCACTTCTATAGTAGGTTGTGCATTTACTTCAGTATCTTTCTTAAAGACACTATTTAAAGTTGTTGAAGAAAAAGCAAACTTATTTACAATTGGATTCATAGTTGTTTCAACTTTGGCTTATGTAGGAATAGGACAACCACAAACTCTACTTGTATTAGTTGGAGCTTTAAACGGTCTAATCTTACCGATAACTCTTGCAGTTATGCTTATTGCAAGTAAGAAGAAATCTATAGTTGGAAATTACCAACACCCTACAGTACTTTTCTATTTAGGATGGGTAGTAACAGTGCTTTCATTCTATTTGGGAGTTACAACAATGGTTAGCAAATTATCAACTTTCTTCTAATAATTGGAAGAAGTTAAGGAGGGGCTATGTATAGTGAAGTGAAATATCTTATCTCAGGAGATAGAGCCATAATAATGGAATTTGGCGATGAGATAGCAAAAGATATAAATGCAAGAATTAGAAGCACAATGAATGCCATAGACGGCAACATAGATGGAATAGTTGAGATGACACCAACTTATAGGTCAATAACCATAGTGTATGATCCAATGAAATTGACTTATAAAGACTTGGTAGAAAAATTAAGACAATATGAAAATACAAATTCTTCAGAGGAAGAGACTAAAGTGAACCTTATAGAAATTCCAACTCTATACGGCGGAGAGTATGGACCGGATATGGATTTTGTAAAATCAAATGCAGGACTATCTGCAGAAGAAGTTGTAAAAATTCACACTGGAACAGACTACTTAGTATATATGTTGGGGTTTGCCCCAGGATTTACTTACTTGGGCGGAATGGATGAGCGAATTGCAACTCCAAGACTTAAATCGCCAAGGCTTAAAATTGAAGCCGGCTCTGTTGGGATAGCAGGAAGTCAAACAGGGATGTATCCTTCAGAATCGCCTGGTGGATGGCAGTTGATAGGAAGAACTCCACTTAAGCTATATAATCCTGAAGAAGAGCCACCAGTATTTATTCAAGCGGGAGACTATATAAGATATATAAGCATAGATGAATCTGAATACCAAAGAATAAAAAAAGAAGTTGAAGATGGAGTTTACAAAGTAAATATAAGACGTGTAGAGGTAGGTGAGTTGAATGGCTAAAATTGAAGTAGTAATGGGCGGAATACTCACTACAGTACAAGACTTTGGAAGAATAGGTTATCAAAAGTTTGGAATAGGACAAGCCGGAGTAATGGACGAGTACAGCTATGAACTCTCAAACATCTTGGTTGGAAACAAGAGCACAGAAGCAGTACTTGAAATAACTTACTTGGGGCCAACTTTAAAAACTGATGAGGATATAACTTTCGCAGTGACAGGAGCTGATGTGACTCCAAAGATAGATGGTGTGGAAGTGGCAATGTATGAAACTCACGAGTTGAAAGCTGGTAGCACACTTAGTTTTGGAAAATTGAAGTCAGGTATGAGAGCTTATTTAGCTTTTGCCGGAGAAATTGGAGTAGATGAACTGAACGGAAGTAAGTCAACTTTAATAAAGAGCAAAATTGGTGGCTATCAAGGTAGGGCACTTAAACCAAAAGATGAATTCGAAATTTTGAATAAGAGAGAATTTGTCAAAAAAGTTATTCCGGAGAAATATAGACCGGTTATGAGTCAATTTGCAGTTTTAAGAGCTGTCTTAGGGCCACAAGATGATTACTTTACTGAAAAGGGAATTAAAAAATTCTTTAAATCTGGCGGATATACAATCACTAAAAACGCAGACAGAATGGGAATTAGACTTGATGGAAGTCCACTTGAATTTAAAAAGGGTGCAGACATCATATCTGATGGAACTGTGAAGGGTTCAGTGCAAGTGCCAGCAGATGGAAAGCCAATTGTACTTATGGCAGACCGTCAAACAACTGGAGGCTACACAAAGATTGCAACGGTGGTAACTCCTGATATTTGCAAATTATCACAAATGGCACCGGATGGTAAGATACTCTTCCAACAAGTTTCTATTGAGGAAGCACAAGAGATATATAGAAAATATCGTGAAAAAATAGAAGAAATTAGAAATTTAGTATAATAACATGAAAAAGCAAGTCTGTAATTAGACTTGCTTTTAAAATTTGTCTGCAATTAAAATGGAGACATTCTCCAAAAAATCTTTTTCAACTTCTGAAAATCTATCAAATGAAGTAGAGTCTATATCTATTACACCAATGGGTGAACCGTCTTTCATTATAGGCACTACTATTTCAGAATTGCTTCTTGAGTCACAAGCTATGTGACCATCGAAAGCATGAACATCGGGCACTATTAAAGTCTTTTGTTCTTTAAACGAAGAACCACAAACTCCACTGCCAATTTCAATTTCAATACAAGCAACTCTACCTTGGAACGGCCCAAGCAAAAGTTTGTCGCCTTCTAACATATAAAATCCAGCCCAAGAAACATCTTCCATTTCAAATAGAACCGCTGAAACATTGGCAAGTATAGAAATTTTATTTTCAGTTTGGAAACATAAAGATTTTATTTTAAATAATAATTCGCTATAATCAGTCATTTTTTTCTTTATAGCCTAAGCACTTAGATAGTTCAAAGGCAGCTCCTTTTACATATTTAATCATATCATCCACTTTATCTTTGGATCTGTATTCAGGTGTAACTATACCTATAGAAGCTACGAAGTCGCCAGTATGGTTAAAGACAGGTGCTCCAAGCCCTATAGTATCTCTTATGTATTCTCCTTCTGATATTGCAAGAGAATTATTTCTGATTTGTTCAAGCTCTGCTTTTAATTCCTCTTTATCAACAGGACCTGTAGAGTAAGGTTCTAAATTCAGCTTTAAGTATGCATCAATAAAATCTTCTGATTGATATGCGAGCACAACTTTTCTTATAGCACCTTTATGTAGAGGTATTTGCCTTCCAAAATTTTCGACAATTTTTAAAGTTTCAGAACCCTCAGCCTTTCCTATGACAACTCCGGTATTTTCAGAACGTACAACCATGAAAGAATCTTCATTGGTCTTATCTGAAAGTTGTCTTAAAATAACATCGGCCTCACTTTGAAGACTTATGTTTCCAGAAGCGGCTAAGCCTATGGATATAAGTCCAGGACCAAGTTTATATAAGTAGGTATTGTTGTCTTTTGTAACAAACTCACAAGCTATTAGCGTGGATAAGATTCTGTGAGTAGTACTTGGCGGAATTGATATGGCTTCTGAAATTTCTGCAATAGTAAATTCACGGCTATCTTGTTTCATATATTCAAGTATATTTGCTGCTTTAATTAAACTTTGAATCATATTAACTCCTTTCCTAACGTTAGTGAAATTATACCATAATATAGGTATAAATAGCATATTAACAAAAATTCTATTTTATCTTTATTGACTATGATAAAATAGTAAAGATAAGGAGATGATTGAAATAACAACAACATTAAATAAAATGATATTAGTTACACGAGCAGTATTTATTGCCATAGTGGGGACTATTTTTCCACCAGCATTTTTATTCTTGCCGGCAATATTTGTTTTTGAAGCTATTTCAGAAGGGGTTTTAAAGTCTTTCTTGATGTTCTTCGCAGCAAGTGTGCTATTATCTATAGTCTCTTTAGATTATGGAATAGTAGTTTTTACTCTATTCGGTCCTATGATACTTGTGTTTCATTGGATGTTAAGTAAAAACTATGACCAACACTCCACTGTGTTTATGGCAGCGGCTATGTTTTTTATTTCCATATTCGTAACAGCATATTCTTATGGAATAAGTTCGGATATGTTGAAATCAAAAGAGGTTATAGAAAAATTTATACAGGTACAAAACAATGTAAATATTGAAAAGTTATCTGTAGCTGAATGGACTATTATATATAACAGATTTTTACAATTAATGCCAGCGATGTTGGTCATAATATCGCTTTTGTTGAGCTATATGACATATCACATGTCAGTTAAAAAACTAATATCAACTCAGGGGTTAAAAGTAAACTATCAACCATTTATCTATTTTAGTCTACCTAAGGGAGTTTTATTCGCAGGAGTATTTTCAATTGCTGCAGTTTATAGTTTTGGGGATCAAATCTTTGAATCACCTAATTTAGTAATAGAAAACTTAATGCTATTATTCTCATCAATACTCTTTTTCTTGGGATTAAGTGTTATAATGTTCATGCTAAATAAGATTAAAGCATCAGGATTTATAAAGTTTTTAATTGCTTTTCTGGGGTTTTTAGTTCCCGGAGCGCAATTTGTATTTATAGCAATGGGTGTATTAGATAATATATTTAATTTTAGAAAATTGGCGTGAGGTGAAAAATAATGGATTATAAATTTGATTTAAAAGATTTTAAAGAATTTATAGTGGCTGTTGCCGTATTGAGTATAGGCCTCTTATATTTTAAGCCTTGGCTTGGGATTTTAGGACTTTTGATACTGGTATATTTAATATATTCAGGAAGCAGAACCATAGAAGATTACAATCAAAAATCTATTGAAATGGTTGAAACTATAAGCAAAGATTTTGACTCAATAACAAAACATGCAATTTTTTCAATGCCGTTTCCAATGGTAATAACAGATGAAAAAGCAAATGTAATATGGTATAACACTATCTTTTTAAATATATTCGAAGATGTGGAAATCATGGAGATGAATGTCTCTGAATTGATTCCAGAAATAGATGTAGATAGTTTGTTGGAAGATACTAAGCATGAAGATATACTTGCAAAGTTAGGGCCTAAATCATATAGAGTCTATACAAATGTTGTAGATATAAAGAAGACAGGCTCTGATAGAAATAAATTAATCTTGATATATTTTGTAGATAGAACAAATTATGATGTTTTAAAAGATAAATATGTTGAAGAGTATCCGATAGTTGCCAAGATAGAGGTTGATAACTATGATGAGGCAATGGATACAGCGCCAGCAATTAACCGTCCTCAACTCATAGCAGAGATAGACTATTTAATTAGAGGATATTTTCAAAGTTATGATGCCTTAGTTAGAAAATACGACGACGATATGTACCTTGTGGTAATGACTTTCGGAGCGCTTAAGAGTATTAAGGAAAAGAGATTTGACTTATTAGATGATTTGAGAGAGCTCAATATGGGAAATTCAATTCCAATGACTCTTTCAATAGGAGTTTCATCTTTCGGTCTTACTTTCAAGGAGTCGGTTGATGAAGCGGATACTTGTTTAGATTTGGCTCTTGGACGTGGCGGAGACCAAGCTGTAATAAAAGTTGAAGACAACTATGAGTTCTTTGGAGGAAAATCTAAGGCTGTTGAAAAAAGAAACAAGGTAAAGGCAAGAGTGTTAGGAGTTGCATTAAAACAACTTATAGATGGTGCGGAAGATGTCTATATAATGGGACATAAAAACGCAGACATGGACGCTATAGGCTCTGCAATAGGGATACTAAGAGCTGTAATAAATAGAAATGTAAAGGGGAATATTGTTTTAAATAAGAGCAATCCTTCAATTTCAAATCTATTAGATAGAATGAAAGAAGAAGAACCTGAGATCTATGAAAAGATAATTTCTGCAGAGAGTGCTAAAAACAGCATATCACCGAGATCTTTAGTAATATTGGTAGATAATCATAAACCGAACTTTACTGAAAGTCCGGAGTTGCTTGATTTAACAACTCAAATAGTTGTAATAGATCACCACAGAAGAGGAAAGGAATTTGTAAAAAATCCTGTTCTAACTTATGTTGAACCTTATGCTTCTTCAACAAGTGAGCTTGTAACAGAAATGTTGACGTACATGAATGATGAATTAAACTTAACTCACTTTGAAGCGGATGCACTTATGAGTGGTATAGTAGTAGATACAAAGAACTTTAGCTTCCAAACTGGAGTTAGAACTTTTGAAGCTGCTTCCATTTTAAAACGTGCTGGAGCGGATATGATTAAGGTTAAAAATCTTTTCCAAGATGATTTAGATACACTTCAAAATAGAGCTCAAGTTGTACATGCAACTAAAGTAATATGTGATGAAGTGGCAATTTCGAGATTGGATAAGAAGGCTGCCAATTCAATTTTAATAGCTGCGCAGGCAGCAGATGAAATGTTGGATATAAATGGAGTAAAGGCAAGTTTTGTAATAACTCTTGTAGATGATGAAGTTCACATCTCGGGTAGATCTGTTGGAGACTTCTCAGTACAGTTGATACTTGAAAAGTTAGGTGGCGGAGGTCATTTAAATATGGCTGGTGCAAGATTACAAGTGGAGTCTTTAGACGAAGCAGAAAATATCTTAGTGCAAGCTGTTGAAGAATATATTGACGAACAGAAAAAGGGAGAAAATATATGAAAGTAATTTTATTAAAAGACGATAAAAATTTAGGAAAGGCCGGTTCTCTTGTTGAGGCAAAGGACGGCTATGCAAGAAACTTTTTGTTACCAAGAAAAGTAGCTATCGAAGCTAATGAAGAAAACCTAAAGAAATGGGAAGAAGACAACGAGAGAAAAGCTGAAGAAGAAAAGAAGAACAGAGCAGAGTTCACTGAACTTAAAAAGAAAATTGAAGCTGGAAAAGTAGTAATAAAAGCTAAAGCAGGAGAAGGCGGAAGATTATTTGGCGCCATTACTTCTCAAAATATAAAAGAAGCTCTTGAATCTCAAATGAAGATAAAGTTAGATAAGAAGAAAATTGAATTAAGCGAAAATATTAAGATGGAGGCAACAAAGACTGTTCCTGTTAGATTATATCCTGGAATAGTTGCAAACTTGAAGGTAATAGTTGAGGCAGAATAATGGAAGAACTAAATCTCAAAGTTCCTCCTCATGTGACTGAGACCGAGCAGTCGGTTTTAGGAGCTATGATGCTTTCAAAAGATGCCATAACATCAGCGGTTGAAATTTTAAAAGCGGAAGATTTCTATTCGGAGATTCATGGAGAAATATACAGTGCAATAACTTCTATATATAATAGAAATGTTCCTGCGGATGTAATGACCATAGTGGATGAACTGAAAAAGAGAGATAGTCTTGAAGAAGTAGGGGGCTTGAGCTATATTGTTAGCTTGAGTTCGGCTGCGGGACTTGTTTCAAACACTAAGTACCACTGTGAAATCATTAAAGAAAAATCAACTCTTAGAAAATTGATAGCTGCATCTGACCAGACTATGTCCAGTGCCTATGCACAAGATGCAGACTTGGATATGATTATAGAAAAAGCTGAGTCGAGTATATTTAACATAACTCAGGCATCTCATAGAATAGGGCTTTCGCCTATAAAAGAAACATTGCTCGAATCTTTCGCAGCCATGGAAAAGAGAGCTCAAAATCCTAATGCGTTGACAGGTGTTACTACAGGTTTTGAGGATTTAGATAGACAACTTAGTGGATTACAAAAATCGGATTTAGTGCTCTTAGCTGCTAGACCGTCAATGGGTAAGACAGCTTTAATGGTTAACATAGCGACAAATGCAGCTCTAAGGGCAAAGGCAAAAGTAGCTATGTTTTCTTTGGAAATGAGTAAAACTCAGCTGGTAGATAGAATCATAGCCTCAATAGCACATGTGGATTTACAAAAAATAATATCCGGCAATCTGACAGCAGATGACTGGGAGAGAGTTGTAAACGCTATGCCTATAATATCGGAGTTAGATATTGAAATAGATGACACAGCAGGTATCTCTCCTCTTGAATTGAAGGCTAAATGTAGAAGACAGAAGATGGAAAAGGGATTGGACTTAGTGGTAATCGACTACTTACAACTTATGCAGATGAGTGAAAAAGTAGAATCCAGAACACAAGAAATCTCAGCCATCTCAAGAAATTTAAAAGCGATAGCAAAAGAACTTGAAGTTCCAGTCCTTGCTTTGTCACAATTGTCTCGTTCTCCTGAAATGAGAGCTGACCACCGACCGATTCTTTCGGACCTTAGAGAGTCCGGTGCCATAGAGCAAGACGCCGATGTAGTAATGTTCTTATTTAGAGACGAATACTACACTAAGGAAGAATCAGAAAAACCTAACATCGGTGAGGTAATAATAGCAAAACATAGAAACGGTCCAACGGGTACAGTTGAATTGATATTCAGAAAAGAATTTACTAAATTCTTAAATAAAGAATATGGGGCATAGGAGGAAAGATGGAATTAATTAAGATAATAATACTTGGGATTGTCGAAGGTATTACAGAGTTCCTTCCAATTTCATCAACAGGTCACTTGATATTAGTGAGTGAAGTTTTAAAGTTACATTCTCAAAGTTTTGAAAATGCATTTTCTGTAATAATTCAGTTAGGTGCAATACTTGCGGTAGTTTTATTGTATTGGGATAAATTAAATCCCCTATCAAATAAAAAACTATCTCCACAACTTATAGAGAATGAAACAAAATTGTCAATATCTGATAGATGGCAGCTTAGAGATAAAAAGACTATGAGATTAATAGCCAAGGTTATAATAGGATTTTTACCGGCAGCGGTTTTAGGATTTTTATTTGACGATATAATAGATAAGTACTTATTTAATCCAATAGTGGTTGCAATTACACTTATAGTTTACGGAATAATAATCATATTTATGGAAGATAAGAAAAAATCTAACTTTAAATATGAAGACATTGATGAATTAAGCGTTAAAGATGCATTTAAAATAGGTGTGTTCCAATGCTTAGCAATGATTCCAGGGACATCTAGAAGTGCGGCTACTATAATAGGCGGGATGACACTTGGTTGCAACAGAACCACAGCAGCAGAGTTTTCATTCTTTTTAGCTATACCAACAATGCTTGGGGCAACAGCTCTAAAGATTTTAAAGATGGGTACATCTTTTAGCATTATCGAATGGGTTTATATATTAGTTGGATTCGTTATTTCTTTTATAGTAGCTTATGCTGTAATTACAAAATTTATGAGTTATATTCAAAAGCATGATTTTAAAGTATTTGGAATTTATAGAATAGTGCTTGGATTATTAGTCATTTTAATTTTGAAAGTATTTTAGTATAAAAAGGCTTGAAATTAACGGTTTCAATTGATTTTGAAAATTTATTATGGTAGAATTAATGCATTATGTACAAAAAAATAGGAGGTTTTATAGTGGAAGTATTTTTAACAGTAATTATTGCCATTTCATCGCTCGTTTTAATTGGCACTGTCGTAGTTACTGAGAGTGCACAAGCTGGACTTGGCACATTACAGGGAGAACAATCTAATCTATGGGGAGAACATAGAGGAACAAGTAAGAAAGAAATTGAAAATCGTATAATAACAGTATCATCTGTGGTATTTTTAATTTCTGTAATAGCGCTTGCAGCTATATAGGGGGTAAACTTAAGAATGAACGTTTATATTTTAGCTATCGTAGCCGGAGTATTAGCTTTACTTTTTGCTTTCTACAAAGCATCATTTGTATCAAAGCAAGATCCGGGAAATGAAAGAATGAAGGAAATTTCTTCATACATCCAAGACGGTGCAATGGCATTCTTGACAAGAGAATACAAAGCACTTGTAGTATTTGTAGTAGTTTTAGCAGCTATTTTAGCTGTAGGACTTCACAGTGTGGCAACAGCTTTATGTTTCATAGCCGGAGCTATTTGTTCAGTAATAGCTGGTTATGTAGGTATGAGAGTTGCAACACGTGCTAACGTTAGAACTGCAAACGCAGCTAATGTATCAGGTCTTTCAAAAGCACTTGACATTGCATTTTCAGGCGGAGCCGTTATGGGAATGTGCGTTGTAGGTCTAGGAATCATAGGAATCACAGTAGCTTACATGCTAACTAAAGATACAACAATAGTAACAGGATTCTCACTAGGAGCTTCTTCAATCGCTCTTTTTGCAAGAGTTGGTGGTGGTATCTACACTAAAGCTGCCGATGTTGGAGCTGACCTTGTAGGTAAAGTTGAAGCAGGAATTCCTGAAGATGACCCAAGAAACCCAGCTGTTATCGCTGATAACGTAGGAGATAACGTAGGGGACGTTGCAGGTATGGGAGCTGACTTATTCGAATCATACGTAGGAGCTCTTTTATCAGCTATCACTCTTGGTGTTGTAGCATACCAAGAAAATGGTATAACATATGCATTATTAATCGCAGCAGTAGGTATCATAGCTTCAATCATAGCAGTGTTCTTTGTAAAAGGTGACAAGGATCCTCAAAAGGCACTTAATGTTGGAGAGTACATTGCAGCAGCAGCAAGTATAGTTGCAGCAGCTGTATTATCAAATATGATATTTGGAAACTTTAAACCATTCGTTCCTGTAATAGCAGGTATCTGTGTTGGACTTATAATATCTAAAATCACTGAATACTATACAGCAGACGAATATGCACCAGTACAAAGAATTGCAGCTGAATCTGAAACAGGTTCATCAACAAACATTATTTCTGGACTTTCAGTTGGTATGATGTCAACAGTTGGACCGATCATAGTAATTGCTATAGGAATAATGGTTGCATTCATCGGAGCTGGTGGAAATGAATCATCAGTACACGGTCTATTTGGTATCGCTCTTGCAGCGGTAGGTATGCTTTCAACTACAGGTATGACAATTGCAGTTGATGCTTACGGTCCAATAGCTGACAACGCTGGTGGTATCGCAGAAATGTGTGAACTTCCAGAAGAAGTTAGACAAATTACTGACTCACTAGATGCAGTAGGTAACACAACAGCAGCTATAGGTAAGGGATTTGCTATCGGTTCAGCAGCTCTTACAGCCCTAGCATTATTTGTTTCATATATAAACGCAACAGGACTTGAAGGAATTGACGTATCTAAACCAGAAGTAATCGCTGGTACATTCATAGGTGGTATGCTTCCATTTGCATTCTCTGCTTTAACAATGTCAGCAGTAGGTAACGCAGCTTCTTCAATGATTGACGAAGTAAGACGTCAATTTAGAGAAATTCCAGGAATCATGGAATGTAAAGCAACTCCTGAATACGCTAAGTGTGTAGATATTTCTACAGGAGCAGCTCTTAAAGAAATGGTTGTTCCAGGAGTAATCGCAGTAGTAGTACCAGTAGTAGTTGGTTTATTACTAGGAGCAGAAGCTCTAGGTGGTCTACAAGCCGGAGCTCTTATCACTGGTGTATTAATGGCAATCTTTATGTCTAACTCAGGTGGAGCTTGGGATAACGCTAAGAAATACATTGAAGGTGGAGCACACGGTGGAAAAGGTTCAGAAGCTCACAAAGCAGCTGTAACTGGAGATACTGTAGGTGACCCATTCAAAGATACTTCAGGACCATCACTAAACATTCTTGTAAAACTTATAACAGTAGTATCATTAGTATTTGCACCACTATTCGTAGCATTTGGTGGAAAATTATTCTAAGATATTTAAACGCAGGTGAAAAATTCACTTGCGTTTTTTTATGCGACGAATTGTCAAATCAAATGCAACACCTATGGTAAGAGACCAAAAAGTTCTTCTTTAGGTGTTTTATATTTTATACATTTTCTAGGTCTATTATTCATTAAACTTAAGTTATAATTTAATTCATCAATATTCACTTCTGATAAATCCATACCCTTAGGATAAAACTCCCTCAAAAGTCCGTTACTATTTTCATTTGTACCTTTTTGCCATGCACAATAGGGATCACAAAAATAAGTTTTGCATCCTAATTCTTTTTCTATTTTCTCAAATTCTGAAAATTCTTTACCTCTATCAAAGGTTATTGTTTTTACTAATTCTTTTGGATAATCTTTTAATGCATTTATTATTGCTGGTGTTACGCTTTCCGACTTTCTATTTTCAACTAGGATTGCTATATAATATCTAGATTTTCTTTCTGCTAAAGTTACGAAACAACATCTACTTTTCCTTTTATGATCTAATCTGCCTGATTCCACTGTATCTGCTTCCCAGTGGCCTAATTCTTGCCTTCTGTATATCTCTTTAGGTCTTTTCTTAATTGTTCTACCTTTATCATTGAATTTTCCTCTTTTTTCTGCTGGCCTTTTAAATTTAGCTTTTCTTCTCAAATTTTTCATACTAGTTTTTGGCAGCTTTTTGGCGTGTATCATTCTATATATCGTTGATGTAGATGGTAATTCATGAATCTCATTTGTGTTTCTATTTGATATTTGTTCAGGGGACCAATGTTCGTTAATCTTTACAGTTAAATAATCAATAACATCTTTAGAAAATTTACTTTTTCTATGGCAGTCTTTTCTTCTATCAATATATTTATCATTTGCCTTTATCGGAAAGTACTTAGTGTAACTTCCCCTACTAACTTTTATCTTAGATGAATTTCTTTTAATTTCTCTAGATATTGTACTAGGTGACCTTTTAAGTGCTTGTGCAATTTTCCTTATACTCATTCCTAAATTTAAAAATTGGTAAATACAAGATCTTTCTTCTATGGTAAGATGGTTATAGCTCATAGTTAATCACTCCTTTTAATATGTTTTGTTTGGTCACTTACATATTAACACAGCTGATTAGCTATGAGTTTATTTATGTTGCACTTGTTATGATAAATTATCATGCCTAAAATTAATTTTGGAAATAGATATTTAAAAATTAGTATTAAAATATTATTAAATTGAATTGTAAATTTTCAAAGAGCCTTTAAAGTTTAAAATTTGTCTGTTACACTGTTCTTATAAGTTATTAGTTAGGAGAAAATGATATGGCAAAGAATAAATTAAAAGCATCCATATATTTGCTTCTTGCAGCTGCGATTTGGGGACTTACATTTGTGGCTCAGAGCAAGGGAATGGAGCATATAGGTACAATGACTTTCTCTACAATTAGATGTTTAATTGGTGGAGCGGTTACATTAGCTATGAGTATGAATTCATTCTTAAAAAAGAGAGTTCTTGAAGAAGAGGGGCTCATTGTTGATGAGGCGGCAACTCGAAGAGGGGGTCTTGTTACAGGTATAGTTTTATTTTTTGCAATGAATATACAACAGATAGGCATTAGTCAAACCACAGTTGGAAAAGCTGGTTTCATAACTACACTTTATATAATAGTAGTGCCTATATTCATGATGTTTAAGGGTTATAAGTTAACTAAGAAATTGATGGCATGTATTATACTTGCTATTTACGGTGTCTATTTATTATCAGTTAAAGAAAATTTGACTATAGATAGAGGAGACTTGATAGTATTTATATCAACTATATTTTTCTCAATTCATATATTGGTAATAGCTCACTATTCTCCAATTACTGATGGGTTAAGATTAAATGCATATCAGTTTATAGTGTGCGGGATTTTGAGTATGGTGTTTGCAGTTGCATTTGAACAAGTTACATTTGAAGCTATAAGGATGGCAATTTGGTCAATTTTATATGCATCAATTATGTCCAGTGCGGTGGCGTTTACTCTACAAATAATAGCGCTACGTCATATAGATGCTGCTCTGTCATCTCTGATAAGTTCAGTGGAGTCAATTTTTGCAGCTCTAGGCGGATATTTAATTTTAGGCGAAGTATTGAGCAAAAGAGAGTTGATAGGTTGTTTGTTGATGTTTATAGCGATTGTGGCAGCTCAGTTAGGAACGGAAAAAAATGAAGAATAAATATTGTATTGAAGATTCTAAATTCAAACATACAGATAACGGGGATTTCTTTTGGATAGAGCTTGTAAATCCCTCAAAAGAAGAGATAGACGAAGTAATAAATAGATATGGTCTTCCTAAGGACTATGTATATTCTGTACTTGATGATGAAGAAGTTCCGAGAGTGGAAGTGGGAGAAGATGAAAAGGCAAATCTATATTTGCTTAGTTATCCGGTGCAAGTGAACAATTGTAAATACAGCACAAAACCTCTTTCTATGATAATGGTGGATGGTATTTTGATTACAGTCTCATCAGGGGATTCAATTTTGGTACATGAAGTCAAAGAGGCTTATGAGAAGAAGAACTTAGGACAGGATAGTGAAACACTATCCGCAGAGATAGCGTGGACAATATGTTCTTCATTTGTGAGAAGTGTTAGAAAATTAAACGATAGTATAGATAAAATTGAAAATACTGTTTTATCCAACAGTGATGGCAAGGCGTTTTCGGATATGATTGACATACAGAAGTCGTTAATAAAATTTAGTATGGCAACTAGAGAGAATGGACCTGTAATTGAAAAGATGTTTGAATCTTATTCAAAATTAAAAAATGATATGGCTAATGAATTATTACATGACCTACAAGTCGAAAATAAACAAGCCAGAGTTATGATAGAGGAATCTACAACTATAATGGAGAACCTATCTGATCTTTATTCAAATTTGATTTCACACAGATTGAATATAGTCATGCAGACTTTGACTTCTATAACCATAGTTATGACAGTGCCAACTATAATAGGTGGGCTTTGGGGAATGAATGTTAAGTTACCAATAGAAAATCATCCATCGGCATTTTGGATTTTAATACTACTGAGTACGGTAATATCTTGGTATATTGTGAAGATGTTAAAGAGAAGGGGCTATCTATAGAAATTACTTAACCTAATCTTAGAAATCATAATCGTATTTTTAACGAAAATTTCTTTTTTGTATGAGATAATATATTTAATAAGGAAGTGAATAAATGAACTTTTTAAATAAATTATTTAGTAATTCTAATGCATCAACAGATGTAATTTATACAATAGACAGAGAACATGGAACAGGTGCTTTTGAAATAGCATCCATACTTGCAAAAAAACTAAATATAGAAGTGTATGACGAAGATATAATTGAGCTAAAGACTTTGGAGAGTAGAGTGGATCTGTCCAACGTGAAGAAAGATGATACCTTTTTACAAGGGACGGTTTATGATTTGTATAGAGAAAACTATTCATATTCGCAAGAGGACATAACAAGCAACGACGCTCAATTCTTGGCAAATTCAAAGACAATAAGAGACTTGGCTAAGAAGGGCGCATGTGTGATGATGGGTAAGTGTGCAAATTATGTACTGAGCTTTGAAAAAGTGTTCAATGTATTTTTGACAGCACCTGAGGATTATAGGTTGGAAAAAATAAAAGATAGATATAGCTATGACGAAGAAAAGGCTAAGAATGAACTTAAAAAGATAGATGCTCGAAGAAGAAATCACTATCAAAAATATACTCCAGGGCAATGGAGCTATGCTTCGGAATACGATATAACTATAGATGTATCAAAATTTTCAAATAGTGATATAGCGAACATAATTTTAAGGGCTTC
The DNA here is from genome assembly GCF_900176115.1 of Peptoniphilus asaccharolyticus DSM 20463. GTDB lineage: Bacteria > Bacillota > Clostridia > Tissierellales > Peptoniphilaceae > Peptoniphilus > Peptoniphilus asaccharolyticus. Next base: position 1,273,848 of record NZ_FWWR01000009.1, read on the forward strand.
AGAATTGAAGAAATATTAATAATAAAGGAGATTGCTAAGTGAACAATCTCCTTTTAGTTTAAGTTAAAGATTTTTTAAATCTAAATCGTCTGAAAAAGAATAAAATCTTTCGCCGTTGCCAATCATAATTGTAGGAACTCCAACTTGTCCTTTTTCCTTTATAGAGTCAAAGAACGGAATGGAATCTCTGTATTTTAAAAAGATTTTTAAATTTGCCATAGATTCAGTTATATCTATTATTTGAAAATCGATTTTAGCGTGGTTAAAAGCCTCTATTGCAGGTGGGCAATCAGGACATAAACTGGATACAAATAAAGTTATCATAAAATCTCCTTTAGTTATTCAGGCAAGCTTCTAAGAAATTTTTGACTGAGTCAATAAAAATTTGATTATCTGAAGACTTGCGAGAAGTATTTTTTGAATAGATACCCTTTTTACGCAGGTTTCTATTTGTGTGGCGAGTGTCTAAGTGAAATAAAATATTGTCGTCAGTTATATGAGTTCCGTAGAAGTTTATAACGTTGCAGCCTTTTGCTAATATGAGAGCAGATAGAGCTCTATCTGCCGTGATAGCTAAGTCTCCATGAGAAACATGGTTTGCTATGTAGAGGTCTGCGGAGTCTGAAGAGATATCTACGCTCACAATTGTAGCGTAGTCGCTCTGAATATTTGTCAGATAGTTTTTGACAATTATAAGTTCAATTTGGTATTCTTTGGCAATATTTATTAGTTGTGAGGTTATGGGTGAACCATCAGCATCAAGATAAATTTTCATAAGTCACCTCTTGTTTTAAATAGTGTGATTACATGATATAATAAAAAATTAGGAAGTGAAAGTATGATGTATATTATTGGAGCGATAGTTGCACTTTTAATAGCAACTATGTTGTTCAAATCAATCAAAGCAGTTGTAAAGGTTATAATAAATACAATTATAGGAGCGTTGATTCTATATTTTGCAAACATTTTTTTAGGACCTTTTGGAATTTACATAATAATAAAACCTATAACTGCATTTTTGACTGGACTATTGGGAGTTCCTTTTGTGATAGCGTTAATAATATTAAAATTGTTTGTTTGAGGTGAAGAGTGAAATATTTTTATAGAATAGTAGCGGTTTTGATGCTGTGTTCATTGGCTGGAATGGTAATGTTTCTATACAGAATAAAACCTGACTATGAGAATAAGGGCAAAGATAGCTTAATTGGTAAGAAAGAAGATTCTATCTTAGATACTAAGGGCACAGAAGTTTTTAATGACAATGAAGTTTTGAGAGTATTGGTATTGGGCGTTGATAAGACTGCCACAAAACAGCTTTCAGAAGAAAAGAATGGTATGAGAAGTGATACCATAATGTTGTTTTCTATAGATCCGGCAAATAATAGAGTTCAACTATTATCGGTTCCAAGAGATTCATACATTAGAATTCATGGCTATGATAAAAATAAAATAAATGCAGCATTTAGTGATATTGTATATCCAAAGGGTGGATTGAATTTGGTTGCAGCAACAGTTGAAGATTTGTTGGACGTGAAGATAGATCATTATGCGTTGATAGACTATAAGGCTGTTACGCAAATAGTGGATGCTGTAGGCGGTATGGATGTAGAGTGGGATAGACCGGACTATACATATAAGGATGATTGGGTAGTTCCGCCTCTTGAAATAAGTATGAAGAGAGGTATAAACCACTTAGATGGTAAAAAAGCCGTTGATTATCTGAGAATAAGAAAGGCGTATGAAGGTCAAGATATAGACAGAATAGGGGCTCAACAAGGATTTTTGATGATGCTTTTCGATAAGCTAAAGTCTCCAAGTATGATACTAAAGATACCTGAGCTACTTGATATAGTAGATGAATTTGTGGAAACTGATTTAACTTATGGACAAATGGTCACTCTTGCAAGGTTTGGACTTGGTGTAGACAGAGAGGATATAAGCACAGCAACCCTTGAAGGTACAAATGTAAATGGAGTAAAAATAGGAAGAGATAAAGTTTCAGTTTATAAAGTAGATGAAAACTATGCTAAAGAAGTTGTTTTGAGAGGTGGAGTAGTAGAGCCTGAAGAAGATGAAGAAGACATCGAGAATGAAAATAACTCAAGAAACTCTAATAAAGAAAGAAATTTAGAAAAGACAGACAAAAATTCTAAAGAAAATAAAAACGACAAAGATAAAAGAGAAATAAAAACTAAAAAATAATTAAGTATAAGCTCAGAGATTTCTGGGCTTATTTTATTGCCAATGTAGGAGAGGTTATAAAGGACAATTATTGAAAAATTTAAAGTATCTAATACTAATTTGACAATCAGCAAAAATTTACTGAAAATGCATGATATAATTAGAGTAAATAAATTTTTATAAAGAGGTAGTTGTGAAGGTATTAGTAATTGACGCTCAAGGCGGAGGCCTTGGCAAACAAGTGGTACAGGCTCTTAAAAAAAATCATGAAGATTTAGAAATAATAGCCGTTGGAACAAATAGCATTGCCACTACAAGTATGTTAAAAGCCGGAGCTGATTTTGGGGCGACAGGTGAAAATGCAGTGGTTGTGAACTGTGCAAAAGCTGACATTATAGTTGGACCAATAGGAATTCTGCTAACAAACTCCCTTTACGGAGAGATAACAGCGAGAATGGCAGAAGCAGTGAGCTTGAGTAGAGCGAAGAGAGTTTTAATTCCATTTCTACATGATGATAACGTTATTGTGGGAATCAATGACTATTCTATTAAAAAGTTAATAGAACTTGCAGTAAGTGAAGTGGAAAAAATTTTATAAGTTTTGAATCGGATTTTTTACAGGAAGTAAAAAATGATTAGAGAACTAATCGGATAAAGATTCAAATGTTTTTTTAATAATACTATGAAAGTATGCAATCTCTGTAGAGAAGTGCATACTTTTTTATATATGGGAGTAAGTTGATGAATTTAAAGGAATTTTTTGAAGAGCATAGGAAAGTGGCGATTGCATTTTCGGGTGGAGTTGACTCGGTATTTTTATTACAGCAGGCTTTAAAGTACAAAGTACAGGCGAGAGCGTACTATGTTAAGTCAGATTTCCAACCAACTTTTGAATTTGAAGATGCAATTAGATTTGCAAAAGACTTAGGCGCAGATTTAAAAGTAATTGAAGTTGATGTATTGGAGGACACAAATGTAAAAAATAATTTAAAAGATAGATGCTATTTTTGTAAACAAAAAATTTTCGGCACTATTCTAAAAGCGGCAAAGAATGACGGATTTGAAGTTCTTTTAGACGGCACAAATGCCTCCGACGAGTACGAAGATAGACCTGGGATGAAAGCGAAGGAGGAATTAAAGGTAATTTCTCCACTTAGTGAATGTGGACTTACTAAGTCAGATATAAGAAAACTTTCAAGAGAAGAAGGACTTCCAACTTGGGATAAACCATCTTATTCATGTTTGGCAACTCGAATAAAGACTAATACCGAGATAAAAAAAGAAGATTTGATAGCCACTGAAAGAGCGGAAGATTTCTTAATGAGTTTGGGATTTAAAGATTTTAGAGTTAGAAAAATTGAAAATACAGCAAAACTTCAAGTTCGAGCAGAGGATTTTGAAAAAGTAATAGTAAATAGAAATGAAATAATGACTGAATTAAAGAAATATTATGAAAGTGTAACTTTAGACTTAGAGGTGAGAGATGAATAGCGAGATAAAAAATATTTTAGAAGCTGTAAAAAATGGAGAGCTTTCGGTAGAGAATGCAATGCTTGAGCTAAAATCAGAGCCGTTTAAAGATATAGACTATGCAAAGATAGATTTCCACAGAAAAGTAAGGCAAGGTGTTGGAGAGGTTATCTACGGAGCGAGTAAGACAGCAGAGCAAATGATAGGAATCATATCAGTCATGCTTGAAAATGGACAAGATTCTATTTTAATCACAAGGCTTTCTAAGGAATCGGCAGAGAAGATAAAAGAAGTTCATAATATAAAATATTATGAAGATGCAAAGATAGGGATTTATGGAGATTTAAAAACTCCTGATGGAATAGGAAAAATTGTGGTGGCGACAGGAGGCACAAGCGATATTCCTGTGGCAGAAGAAGCGGCTCTAACTTGTGAATTCTTGGGCAATGATGTAGTTAGACTATATGACGTTGGAGTTGCGGGGCTACACAGAATTTTGGGACATCTTGATGAAATAATGAGCGCAAGTGTAATTATAACCATTGCGGGAATGGAGGGAGCACTTGCAAGTGTGATAGGTGGACTTACAGATTGTCCTGTGGTTGCCGTGCCTACAAGCATAGGTTATGGAGCGGCATTTAACGGAGTGGCGGCTCTTTTGTCCATGCTTAATTCTTGTGCGAGCGGAGTTAGTGTTGTGAATATAGACAATGGATTTGGAGCTGGGTATACAGCGAGCATGATAAATCATATGGAGGTTAAAAAATGAAAACTTTATATTTAGACTGTTCAATGGGTGCGGCTGGAGATATGTTGACGGCTGCGTTGTTGGAGTTGTTTCCTAATGCTGAAGAACAGGTAGAAAAATTAAATGGTCTTGGAATTGAAGGTGTGGTTTTTGAAAGACAAGACTCAATTAAGTGCGGAATAAAGGGAACTCACATGAGTGTGAAGATAAATGGTGAAGAAGAGGGCGAACATTTCCATAGTCATGAGTATGACCACCATGAGCACCATGAGCATGAGCACCATGAACATGACCACCATGAGCATGAGCACCATCATGAACATTCTCATGGACATTCACACGTGCATAGAAGCATGAGAGATATTGAAGAAATAGTAAACAACATAAAGATTTCTGAAAAAGTTAAGAGAGATGTAATGGAAGTCTATGGATATATAGCAGAGGCTGAAAGTGTGGCACACAATGTGGACGTTTCTGAAATTCACTTCCATGAAGTTGGAACCATGGATGCAATTGCAGATATAACAGCTGTTTGCTTTTTGATTGATGAATTGGGAGTTGAAAAGATAGTTGCCTCTCCTATAAATGTGGGTAGTGGACATGTGCATTGTGCGCATGGGGTTTTACCCGTGCCAGCACCAGCTACAGCTTATATTTTAAAAGATATTCCAATGTATGGTTCAGAAATAAAGGGAGAGCTTTGCACACCAACAGGAGCTGCTCTATTAAAACACTTTTCATCTGCCTTTGAAGATATGCCTCAATTAAAGATTAATAAGATAGGTTATGGAATGGGGAAGAAAGATTTTGAAAGGATAAACTGCGTGAGATCTTTTTTGGGTGAGACTAAAGATGTTGAAGAAACAGTTTATGAACTGTCTTGCAATGTAGACGATATGAGCGCTGAAGAAATAAGTTTTGCAATGGATAGATTTTTCGATGGTGGAGCAAATGAAGTCTATACTATTCCGGTTGGAATGAAAAAGTCTAGACCTGGCACTTTAATTCGAGTGATGTGTAAAGAGAAGGAGAAAGAGAGCTTAATAGAGCTTATATTTAAGCATACAACTACAATTGGCATCAGAGAGAGTGCCACAAAGAGATATATTTTAAATCGGGAAATCGAAGAAATTGAAACTCCTCTTGGAAAAATAAGATGTAAAAAATCTTTTGGCTATGGAGTTAGCAGAGAGAAATTTGAATACGACGATTTATCAAGAGTAGCAAAAGAAAATAACTTGAGTATTTTCGGAGTGAAAGAGCAAATTAAAGAAAAATAATTTAAGGAGGAGATTGTATGAAGAATAGTGCTACTAAAGAATTAGTTTTATCAGCTTTATTTATTGCATTGGGAGTTGTTTTACCCATGGTATTCCATGCAATTGGTGCAGGGCCGGTATTTTTACCTATGCATATTCCTGTTTTATTAGCGGGATTTTTCTTAAGTGTGCCTTATGCAGCTTTGGTAGGTATTTTAACTCCAATTCTTAGCTCTGTGATTACAGGCATGCCACCTATGTTCCCAGTACTACCTTTTATGGTATTTGAACTTTTAACTTACGGAGTAGTTGTAAGCTACATGTATAGAAAGATGAAAGTAAATATATTTGTGGCTTTAATAAGTGCTATGGTGGCGGGCAGAATTGCTGCTGGAATTGTAGTTTGGGTACTAGCGACATTCTTTATGGCTAAATTACCTGCGCCAACAGTGTTTATCACAGGGGCTATAGCAAAGGGTATTCCTGGAATTATCATTCAATTGATTTTCATTCCGGCAATTGTCTATATGCTTAAAAAACAAAAAATTGTTGCAAGATGAATCAGGTAGAATATTTCAACTCACTTGCTCAAGAGTGGGATGTGTTTTGCAAACATGACACTGAAAAAATTAGAAAGATTTTGAGTTTCTTAAAGATAGAAACAGGCGACAAAGTTCTTGATGTGGGAACGGGCACTGGAGTTTTGGTTCCGTTCTTACTTGAAAAGGTAAAAGAGAGCGGAGAGATACTTGCGATAGATATTTCTGAAAAGATGATAGAAGTTGCAAAGAGAAAACTTCAAGCAAGCAATTTAGAGTTTGTAAATGGAGATGCACTTAGTTTTGATTTAAAAAAAGATTATTACGACCATGCTGTGTGCTACTCGATGTTTCCGCATTTTCAAGACAAGAGATATGCAATAGATAAGTTGAAAGAGTATTTAAAGGTGGGTGGTAAGATAATTATTTGCCATTCACAGAGTAGAGAGGCAATAAATAATCTACATAAGAATGCTTCTGATGTGGTAGAGAATGATGTTTTACCGACATTAGAAATATTGGAGGGTTATTTTATAGATAGTGGATATGAGGTGATAGAAAGAGTAGACACTGATGAAATGTTTGTAGTTATAGCTAAAAAGAAGTAGAAATTATTAGGAGGTCTTATGAAAAAATTATTTAGAAATATTTTGTTAATCACGTTAATGATGTTTGTAGTGGTTGGCTGTTCTGAAAAGAAAAATGATGTTGCTGAGCAACCAGTTCAAAATAAAGATGAATTGGTACTTGGATTTGGCAGTGAACCGGAGCAAGGTTGGGATCCAATACACGGATCAGGACACTATGGAACAGCAATTTTCCAAACTGCATTATTTAAAAGAGATATTGATTTAAATATAGTGCCAGATCTTGCTAAAGAATATAAATTATCTGACGATAAAAAAGTTTATGAAATAACTTTAAGAGATGATGTTAAGTGGTCAGATGGAGAAGCTTTCACTGCTGATGATGTTGTGTTTACATATAATTTAGCTAAAGAAGAATCTACTCCTGGTGTAAACTTGACAAGACTTGTAGAGGCTAAAAAAGTAGATGACTATACTGTTCAAATAGTATTAAACGAACCTGACATTTCATTTATGTCATCTATGTGTTCTCTTTCAATGGTTCCACAACACGCATATAGTGAAGACTATGGTAAGAATCCAATTGGTACAGGACCTTTTAAATTGGTTGAATGGAAAGTTGGACAACAACTTATAGTTGAACCAAATGAATACTACTATGGAGATAAAGTTCCTTTCAAAAAGATTACTTTCTTATTCTTTAAAGATGATGATTCTGTTTTAGCTACTGCTAAAGCCGGAGAATGTGATATTGTGAGAATTCCTTACACAGCAAAGGATATAAAGGTTGATGGTTTCCATGTAGAAAGTATTAAGACTATAGACAACAGAGGCATCTCTCTACCAGTAGTTAAAAACGAAGGAAAGGTAACAGATGATACTACAATGGCTCCGGGAAGCCCTATAGGTAATGATGTAACAGCAAATATTGAAATCAGAAAAGCTCTTAACATTGCTATGGATAGAGAAGAATTAATCAATAGTGTTTTAAATGGAGAGGGAACAAAAGCAAACTCTGTAGCAGATGAAATGCCTTGGTATAATGCTGAAACTAAGGATCTAGCAGATGGGGATATAGAAGGAGCAAATAAATTATTAGATGATGCAGGTTGGGTAGTTGGAGCTGATGGAATCCGTGAAAAAGATGGATTGAAAGCAAAATTCGACTTGTTATATTCATACAAAGACAGAGAAAATATTGCACTATATTTTGCTGATAAAGCAAAACAAATAGGTATTGAAGTAAATCTTGTATATGGAGATTGGGATTTTGTAACTCCAAAGATGTTTAGCAATGCAGTTTTATTTGGATGGGGTGGATACGATCCTTTAGAAATGTATTATAACTATTCAAGTAAGTTCAAAGGATTTGAATACTACAATGCAAACTACTACGGCAATGAAAAAGTTGATGAGTATTTTGAAAAGGGACTTTCAAGCGACAGTATAGAAGGTCTATACGAAAACTTTAAGCTTGCACAATGGGATGGAGAGACAGGACTTTCTTGGAAAGGTGATTGCCCTTGGATTTGGCTTGTAAACGAAAATCATCTTTATTTAGTTCGTGACAATCTTGAAATAGGAAGACAAAAAATTCAACCTCACGGTGGCGGATGGCCAATGCTTGACACAATAGCAAATTGGACTTGGAAGTAGAACTAAAATGCAAAAGATTATAAGAAGAATTTTATTATTTTTTACATTAATTCTATTCATTTCCTTTATTTCTTTTGTATTAATTGACTTTTCACCTATTGACCCTATTGCTTCATTTGCAAGAAGCAGGGCGATAGGCTTAACTCCAGCAGAAAAACAAGCCCTTATATTAAAATGGGGGCTTGATAAATCTTTACTTGGAAGATATTTTATATGGTTAAAACTTCTTTTAAAAGGTAATTTAGGAGTTTCTAACATATACAATCGTCCTGTTTTGGAAATAATAAAAAGAGGTTTTTCAGCATCTTTATTATTAATGAGTTGTGCTTGGGTTTTACAAGGGGTAGTTGGAATAACACTTGGAATAATAGCAGGAGCTAATATTGGAAGTTTGAAAGATAAGTTAATTAAACTATATGCTCTAATCTTTGCGGCGACACCAGCTTTTTGGATAGGGTTGATGTTGATAGTAATCTTCTCTTTAAAACTAAATTGGTTTCCGGCTTCTATGGGTGCGCCAATAGGAGTGAGAGCTGAAGATGTAAGCTTTTTGCAAAAATTAAAACACATGATTTTACCTTGTATGAGCCTTGTGGTAGTTGGAGTGTCCAATTTGATTTTGCAGACGAGAACCAAGGTAGAAGATATTTTAAACTCCGATTACGTACTCTATGCAAGAGCTAAGGGGTTAAAGAAAAAGGAAATAGTCTCTAAATATGCATTGAAAAATATGTTGTTGCCAGGTTTGACGCTACAATTTGCATATTTCAGCGAACTTTTTTCAGGGACAGTGTTAGTAGAAAATGTATTTAACTATCCGGGACTTGGAAATCTGACAGTTGAAGCAGGACTTAGAGGAGACATGCCACTACTACTTGGATTGGTAGTGTTTTCGAGTGTTTTTGTTTATGCGGGAAATAGAATATGTGATGTATTGTATTTATTTATAGACCCAAGACTTAGGAGGAAAAGTGGAAAATAATATTTATAATGTAAAAAACAAAAAATTTCACTGCAAGCCTTCTGAAAGAGAAAAAGCACTGATTATAATTTGTGTGGCAATATTATTTATAACGTATATTTTTGTGCGTGGATACATGATAACTGAAACGGATTTAAAGGTAAATTTTGCAGAAAAGTTTTTAGGGCCGAGTGCAGAGCATATTTTTGGAACAGATGCAGTGGGGCGAGATATGTATATTAGAACTGTAAAGGGACTTTGCACTTCCATTCTTGTTGGAGTGGTGGCGAGTGTTGCCAGTGTTTTTATTTCTCTTATCTTCTCAGTGTTGTTGACAGTATTTGGTGGCAAGATGGATACATTTGTGAACTGGTTGATAGATGTATCGCTCTCCATACCACACATGGTGTTTTTAATTGTGGTGTCTGTGGCATTTGGCAGAGGGTTCAAGGGAATTATTGTCGGCATTGCCCTCACCCATTGGACTTCTCTTACAAGGGTTATAAGAGCTGAGATTTTAGAGATTAAGCAAGAAAACTATATAAAGATTTCAAAAGCCATGGGAAAGAGTAATTTTTATATAGCTTTTAACCATGTAATACCAAAGGTAATGCCACAAATATTAGTAGGGACTATTTTACTTTTTCCACATGCAATTTTACACGAAGCGGGGATAACTTTCTTGGGATTTGGATTCAATCCATCCACTCCTGCTATAGGGATAATTTTGGCTGAGTCGATGAAGTATTTGATATACGGCCATTGGCATTTGGCAATATTCCCAGGAATAGCTTTGGTGGCAATTGTAGTGTGTATAAATTTCTTTGGAGAAAGTTTGAAGAATTTAATTTGCCCATACGCATATCACAGGTGATTTTATGTTAGAGATAAAGAATTTAAGCATTTCATTTTTACAGTATGAAAAAGGTTTGAAGGTAAAAAAATTAAATATAGTACATGATTTAAACCTAAGCGTTGGAGAAAATGAAGTGGTTGCGATTGTTGGAGCAAGTGGCTCGGGGAAGAGTTTACTCGCGCATGCAATTTTAGATTTATTGCCATATAATTCTGTGGTAGATGGAGAGGTTTATTACAGAGAGAAGTTGTTGGATAAAAAATCTATTGAGGATTTGAGAGGTGAAAAGATGTGGCTGATTCCACAGACCATAAATTCACTCAATCCTCTTTTAAAAATAAAACAACAACTTAGGTTTGTAGATGCTGAAAAGTCAAAGTATAAAGAAATTTTAAAACAATTTGGACTTGAAGAGAGTGTGCTTGAAAAATATCCTTTTGAGCTGTCAGGTGGAATGGCAAGGCGTATCTTGGTAAGCGAATGCATGATGAGTAAGGCGGATTTGATAATTGCTGATGAGCCAACTCCCGGCATGGATGATTTGGGAGTGGAAGAAACTGTAAACTTTTTTAATTCATTAAAAGAAAAGGGAAAGTCTGCTGTTGTAATAACTCACGATTTGAAAATGGCTTTGGAGTTCGCCGACAAGATAGCAGTGTTTTTAGATGGAACTATTATAAGTGTCGAAGATAGAGCTGCATTTGAAAATAATGGTGCTAATTTAAAAAATGACTATATAAAGATGTTATTAAAGGCTTTGCCGGAAAATGAGTTTAAGGTTGAAGATATGGGAGGTAAGTTTTGATAGAGTTAAGAGATGTATGCTTTTCTTATGAAAAAGAAACTCCCATTATAAAAGACTTGAATTTAAATTTAAATGAGAATGAAATTTTGGGATTGGTTGCTCCGTCAGGATATGGAAAGAGCACTTTAGGTCAAATTATGAGTGGCTATTTAAAAGCTGATTCGGGAATTGTCTTAGTTGATGGCGTGGAAATAGAAAAGTTAAAAGGCTTTTGCAAAGTTCAAATGATCCATCAACACCCTGAAAAGAGTGTGAATCCAAATTGGAAAGTTGGAAAAATTTTGAACGAAGGTTGGCAGGTCAGCGACGAAGTTATAAAGAGTTTTGGAATAGAAGATTTTTGGCTTAAAAATTTCCCAGCGGAATTATCCGGTGGAGAGCTTCAAAGGATTTGCATTGCGAGAATTATGCATGAGAATACCAAGTATTTGATAGCAGATGAAATAACTACAATGCTTGATACAATAACACAAGTTAAGCTTTTGAGTGAGCTGATTAGCTACATTAGAAAAAGAAAAATGGGCATGCTTTTCATAACACACAATGAGGCCCTAATTGAAAAAATTTCAGATAGAATAATTGATTTAAGAGAGATAAATAAAAGGTAAGTCTAAGTGGACTTACCTTTATTTTGTATATGAAGATCTGAATTCAGACGGAGTGAGATTTAGAATTTTTGTGAAATTTCTCGAGAAAGTCTTAGTTGAATTGTATCCAACCATTGCAGAAATATCAGTTATGGACAAATCAGTTTCTGTGAGCAAATCACAAGCTTTGTGAATTCTAATTTGATTTAAGAAATTATAGAAATTCTTTTCAATATAGTATATTAAGATATGGTTTATATTTTTAGGTGGTATCTTAAATTGATTTGAGACAGAAACTATATCGAGTTCTTCGTCATAATTTTCATACATATATTCAATTATTTTTAAGCCTCTGTAGTCAAGTCTTATATTTACAAGTGATTCAGGGCATTGTAGTTTTTTAAAGTCCTTAGTTCCGAGGTGGTATCTCTCTTGGAAAATTTTTGAAAGCTGACCCGGATCAGAGTAATTTAAAATATAGGCTATATCTTTTACAGTTAAGTTGGTATGAGCGAGTAAAAATTTTGCTTTGAAAAGTCTCATCTCGTTTAGCAAGTCATAAAAGCCTACGCCGGTTAAATCTTTTATATATTTGGAGATTGAACTTTCGCTCATAAAGAAGGCTTTTGATATAAGCTCTAAATTCAAATTGTTACAACAATTTAAAAACATATACATAAAAATCATGTCTGGGTTTAAATCATTATTATTTTTTTGGAAATCTTCATCGATGTTTCTAAGATACAAAACTAAAAGTTCTGCAAATTTAGAAATTCCATACAGGGTAGAATATTGCTTGGATTCTGATAGAAGATTTATAGAGCATATTCCGAACTCATCTTTAATGTCTTCAAAAACTGCTTTGATTTTTAATGAGTCTTTGGCGGATGGACTAACAGCATTTGACATATAAAGTGAGTTTATTATGTTAATGTTTTCGCTATCGATATTAAATTCTTTTTTTACATAAATATTTATAAGATTGAAATTGTAAACTAATAAGTAGTATATGAGTTCTTGCGAAACTTCTACTATTTCCGAAATTTGCCAAGGGGCTATTGAGATAATAACTCCAGGGAGTAAATCTATGATTTTGTTTTGAATTTTAATTTTACCTCTTCCCTCGAGGATGTAAATAAACCGACTGTGCTTGTGTAGCAAAGGCTCCGTAGGAACCGAGTCGCTTTGTATATCAAAACTAAAAATATAGTTATCGTCTATACTTCCCTGATAGTTATCTTGTATCTTGATTTTTTTCATAACTTCTCTCCGTAAAAATATAAGCGTTAAATGAGTATTTACTATGTAATGTTAAACCTAATAAAATGTGATAAAATTATTATAGTGTTTATTCCGATACAGTGCAAATATAAAATTTGTAGCGAATTAAATACTATTGTAATGACTGATTTCACATTGATACGTAATAATTGAAATTATTTACAGAAAATTTATCTTATTTTGTCTGTGGAAATGTTTTCAAATGTGATAAATTAGTCTTAGGTAGAAGAAGCCAAAATACATAAAGGAGTGATAATATGGCACAAAATCTTAGAGGTAAAAATTTTTTAAAGTTAATTGATTTCAGTTCAGAAGAGGTTCGTTATTTAATCGAACTTGCTAAAAACTTCAAATCAATGAAGAGAGCGGGACAACCTCACAAATATCTTGAAGGAAAGAACATAGTTTTATTATTTGAAAAAACTTCAACTAGAACAAGATGTTCATTCGAAGTTGCTGGTAATGATTTAGGAATGGGCGTTACTTACCTTGATCCAGCTGGTTCTCAAATGGGACACAAAGAATCTATCGCTGATACAGCAAGAGTTCTTGGAAGAATGTACGATGGTATTGAATACCGTGGATTCTCACAAGAAACTGTTGAAGAATTAGGAAGATATGCAGGAGTTCCTGTATGGAATGGTTTAACTGATGAATGGCATCCAACTCAAATGTTAGCTGACATGCTTACAATTGAAGAACATTTTGGATACCTAAAAGGATTAAAATTCGTATACATGGGAGATGCTAGAAACAACGTTGCTAACTCTCTTATGATAGTTTGTGCAAAACTAGGTGTTAATTTCGTAGCTTGTGCTCCTGAAGAATTATTCCCAGAAGCTAACCTTGTAGAAATGGCAAAAGAAATCGCTAAAGAAAACCACTGTACAGTAACTTTAACTTCTGATGTTAAACAAGGAACAGCTAATGCAGACGTTCTTTACACTGACATCTGGGTATCTATGGGCGAACCAGCAGAAATCTGGGAAAAGAGAATATCTCTTCTAAAAGATTATCAAATCAACAAAGCAGCTATGGAAAATGCTAACGAAGAAGCCATTTTCTTACACTGCCTACCATCTTTCCACGATACAAAGACAAAAGTTGGTAAAGAAATCTTTGAAAAATTCGGCTTAGAAGAAATGGAAGTTACTGATGAAGTATTCGAATCAAAACAATCTCTAGTATTCGACCAAGCTGAAAACAGAATGCATACTATTAAAGCTGTAATATACGCAACTCTTTGCTAGTTAAAAGATTTAAAGTTAGTTAAAGAAAAGCTATTGATAAAATTTTAAGGGGAACTGATGAGGTTTCCCTTAAAGTCAAGATAAATTAAAGGAGTTTATTATGGAAAACTTAATAAAACTAATATCTGATGTAACTAATGCTTTTTGGGGATGGCCAATATTAATAGTACTATTAGGTGGCGGTCTTATAGTTTGTGTAAGAACTGGTTTTGTTCAAATTAGATACTTACCATTTATATTAAAACAAACTTTCGGAAAAATGTTCTCTTCTAACGTTGGAGGAGAGGGTTCAGTCAGTCCTTTCCAAGCGGCAACAGCTGCTCTTGCATCATCAATAGGTGCTGCAAACATAGTAGTTGCTCCATCTATTATATTTACTGCAGGACCAGGAGTGATATTCTGGATGTGGATTGCAGGTTTGATTGGACAAGCAACTAAATTCGGAGAAATCATCTTAGGTATTAAATACAGAGAAAAGAATGTTGACGGAGAATACGTTGGTGGACCAGCATATACATTTAAAAAAGGTATAGGCGGAACTCTTGGTAAGATAATGGGATTCTTAGTATCTTTCTTCTTTATGATAGAGATATTACCATCTATAACACTACAAACGATTTCAGCAGCAGCTCCACTTGAACAACTTGGACTATCTCGTGTAGTTTCAGCTGTAGTTATCGCTGTGTTAGTAATATTAGTTGCTTACGGCGGAATAAAGAGAATTGCTCAAGTAACTGAAAAAATGGTTCCTATAATGGCAGCAACATATATAATAGCAGGTCTTATCGTTATAATTATGCATATAGACAAACTTCCTGGAGCTTTTGGAATGATCATTTACGGAGCATTCAACCCTAAAGCAGTTGTAGGTGGAGCAGCAGGAGCAGGTATCGCTCAACTTATCAGAGCTGGTGCAGCGAGAGGATGTTATTCAAACGAAGCTGGTATGGGTTCAGCACCTTATGCACACGCAACAGCAGTTACTGACCACCCTTGTAGACAAGGTATGTGGGGTATATTCGAAGTAATAGCGGATACAATGATAGTATGTACAATTTCTGCACTTGTAGTTCTTGTAACAGGACTTTATCAAAACCCTGACATGAAAGACATAGGAGTTGAAAGAGCATTTAACGCAGCTTTCGGACAAGTTGGAACAGCAGTTGTTGCAATCAGTTTATTCTTATTTGTACTTTCTACAATCATTGTTATAGTATTCTATGCTGAAAAACAAGGTGAATACTTATTTGGAACAACAATTGGTAAAGTAGTACGTTTTATAGCTTGTGGTATGGTTATACTTGGTGGTTTCGTATCATTTGATAACGCCGGAGTATTCTTAGATGCAACTCTAGGTCTTGTAGTATTTACTAACATGGTTGGTATGATAATGTTGAGTGGAGAACTTAAAGAGCTTGTAGATGAATTCTTCAAAGATCCTAAATACTATCCAGGAGCTAAAAAATAATCAAAAATCTTTTATAACAGAGGACGATATATGGAAGAATTAAAGAATGATAAGTTATTGATAATTTATCATAACAAGTGCAACATAAATAAACTCATAGCTAATCAGCTGTGTTAATATGTAAGTGACCAAACAAAACATATTAAAAGGAGTGATTAACTATGAGCTATAACCATCTTACCATAGAAGAAAGATCTTGTATTTACCAATTTTTAAATTTAGGAATGAGTATAAGGAAAATTGCACAAGCACTTAAAAGGTCACCTAGTACAATATCTAGAGAAATTAAAAGAAATTCATCTAAGATAAAAGTTAGTAGGGGAAGTTACACTAAGTACTTTCCGATAAAGGCAAATGATAAATATATTGATAGAAGAAAAGACTGCCATAGAAAAAGTAAATTTTCTAAAGATGTTATTGATTATTTAACTGTAAAGATTAACGAACATTGGTCCCCTGAACAAATATCAAATAGAAACACAAATGAGATTCATGAATTACCATCTACATCAACGATATATAGAATGATACACGCCAAAAAGCTGCCAAAAACTAGTATGAAAAATTTGAGAAGAAAAGCTAAATTTAAAAGGCCAGCAGAAAAAAGAGGAAAATTCAATGATAAAGGTAGAACAATTAAGAAAAGACCTAAAGAGATATACAGAAGGCAAGAATTAGGCCACTGGGAAGCAGATACAGTGGAATCAGGCAGATTAGATCATAAAAGGAAAAGTAGATGTTGTTTCGTAACTTTAGCAGAAAGAAAATCTAGATATTATATAGCAATCCTAGTTGAAAATAGAAAGTCGGAAAGCGTAACACCAGCAATAATAAATGCATTAAAAGATTATCCAAAAGAATTAGTAAAAACAATAACCTTTGATAGAGGTAAAGAATTTTCAGAATTTGAGAAAATAGAAAAAGAATTAGGATGCAAAACTTATTTTTGTGATCCCTATTGTGCATGGCAAAAAGGTACAAATGAAAATAGTAACGGACTTTTGAGGGAGTTTTATCCTAAGGGTATGGATTTATCAGAAGTGAATATTGATGAATTAAATTATAACTTAAGTTTAATGAATAATAGACCTAGAAAATGTATAAAATATAAAACACCTAAAGAAGAACTTTTTGGTCTCTTACCATAGGTGTTGCATTTGATTTGACAATTCGTCTATTTAAAAAAGAAATTGGATTAGAAGCTCCTATATTTTTAATAATATTTTTTGGACTGTTCGTATATATGGGACAAATTATGGGCGGTACCAATATGATAAAGACAATGATGAACACAGCATTTGACTTGTTGATCAACGTATGTTTTTATCTTATGGCAGTTGCAGTTTTAGCAGGGGGGATTTCATCAATATTCTCTGAATTTGGAGTTATTGCCTTAATAAACAAGGCAGTATCAGTTATCATGAAACCAATTTACGACTTACCAGGGGCGAGTTCAATTGGTATGCTAAATTGTTTTATGTCAGATAATCCAGCAATCTTAACCCTTGCACATGATGATAACTTTAGAAAATATTTCAAAAAATATCAAATGCCGGCCCTAACAAACTTAGGTACTTCATTTGGTATGGGTCTTATAACTGTTACATCAATGATGGCACTACCTATTGATGGAGCTATAAAGGGAGCTTTGGTAGGTCTTTTAGGGGCAATTGTAGGAAGTATTGTTTCAGTAAGACTCATGATTCGTAAGACAAAGAAGTACTACGGAACAGAAGAAATGGTTGAGTGTAAAAATGTTGGAAATCTACCTAGCGGAAAGAGAAGCATAAGAGAGGGCTCTGTAGGTTCAAGATTTATACAATCACTTTTAGACGGTGGTAAGATAGGTGTTGATATGGGAATAGCAATTATCCCAGGCGTATGTTTGATTTGTACAATAGTAATTTTGCTCACTAACGGAGCAGGAGCAAATGGAATATATGACGGAAGTGCAAACCAAGGTATCGGAATCTTACCTATAATAGGCGAAAAACTTAGTTTTATATTAACTCCACTATTTGGATTTAGTACACCTAAAGCAATTGCCATACCTATTACAGCACTTGGAAGTAGTGGAGCTGCAATTGGAATGGTTGCAGATATGGCAAGCAAAAAAATCATTGGCGGAAACGATATAGCAGTATTTACTTCAATTTGTATGTGCTGGAGTGGATATCTTTCAACACATATTGCTATGATGGATGCTCTTGGAACAAAAGAGATGACAGGAAATGCAATTCTATCTCACACAGTGGGCGGAATATGTGCCGGAGTAGCATCACATCTAATTTGGGGGCTATTATTCTAATGGATATTTCAAAATACTCACAAGCGGCTGTTAATATAATTAATACGGCAAATCAAGTTGCCATAAGAAGTAATAATTATGAAGTTACCGATTTACATATTTTCTACTCTATTCTTTTGAGTCCTAGCAAAATAGTAAAAGATTACTTTAAAGAAAATGGAGTAATTTTACAAAACTTAAAAGAAGATGTAGAAAGTGCAATTGGTAAACTAAAGAGCTTAAAAGGAGTTTCTAACTTATATGTGAGTAGATCTTATCAAAGAGTTTTGTTAATATCTGAAGAAATCTCCAGAAATTTATACGAAGAGATGATAACCACAGAACATCTACTTTTAGCTCTGTTAAGAGAAAATGACATTGCAAGTGCAAAGCTTGCAATGTTATTTAAAGTAGATTATGAAAGTTTCATGAAATACGTTTCAAAAAAATTTAATGAAGCTTTTTTAAGTGGCGTATCGCAAGAGACTATTTTAAATCTTGAAAAATATGGACGAAACCTAACCAAAGAAGTATTAGAGGGGAAATTAGACCCTGTAATAGGTCGAGAAGAAGAGACTCGAAGCGCAATTAGAGTTCTAACGAGAAGAATAAAAAACAATCCTGTTTTAATTGGTGAAGCTGGAGTCGGAAAAACTGCAATTGTCGAAGGTATAGTCCAAAGAATTGTAAGGGGAGATGTCCCTGACAATTTAAAAGAGAGAATTATATTTTCTCTGGACATGACAGCGTTAATAGCCGGAGCCAAATATAGAGGAGACTTTGAAGAGCGACTTAAAAAACTTTTAGAGATAATTAAGGACTCAGAAGGAAAGATAATTCTATTTATAGACGAAATTCACAATATCATAGGTAGCGGAAGCACTTCGGGTACGATGGACACTGCAAATATCCTAAAGCCGATGCTTGCAAGGGGAGAAATCCTCACCATAGGAGCTACTACTATTGAAGAATATAGAAAATATATTGAAGTGGATGGAGCATTAGATAGAAGATTTCAGAAGATTTTAGTCGAAGAACCATCTGTTGAAAATTCTATTGCAATACTGCGTGGTTTAAAGAAAAAATATGAAAATCACCATATGGTAAAGATAACAGACAGGGCTTTAATTGATGCGGTAAAACTTTCAAAGAGATTTTTACCTGAAAAGAAATTGCCGGACGTGGCACTTGATGTAATCGACGAAGCTTGTGCTTTAGTTAGAATGGCAAGAGACCAAAAGCCTGAAGAACTTGACAATTTACACAGAAATATAGTCAAGTTGGAAATGGAAAAAATTGCTCTAAAAGATGAAAAGGACAGTCTTTCAAAAGACAGGTTAAGCGAAAAAGAAAGAGAAATTAAAGAGCTTGAGAGCTTACTAAGTCAAAAGACAGAGCTATATAATTTAGAAAAGAAAAGACAAGAAGACATCTTATTAAATGAAAAAGAAATTGAAGAAATAAATTTACAGATAGAAGCATCTAAAGAACAACATAAGTTTGAAAAATTAGATGAACTTATAGTTGTTAAAAAGAAAATTGAAGATAGGCTAAGAACTCTTACAGAAACAGAGCAGTATTATCCAATACACACAAAAGTAACGGTGAATGAAGTCAAAGAGATAATTTCAAAGATTTCAGGAATGCCAAAAGTCAAACTACAACTAAATAAACTTGGTAAACTTGATGAAATAAGAGCTACCATGAAAGAAGAATTTGTGGGCGGAAATGAAATTATAGACAAGATAGTAAACACCTATATGATTTCAGAAAGTGGATTGGCACCGAGAAATAAACCTGTTGGTAGTTTCTTGATATGTGGTCTACCAGGTTCTGGAAAGAGTTATATAGCAGAAGTAATATCTAAAAATTTATTTGATGGCGAAAATAGTTTAATAAGATTTGATATGAGTGAGTTTAGTGAAAAAGCATCTATAACAAAACTTATAGGAGCACCTCCGGGATATGTTGGATATGAACTTGGAGGAGCACTCACCGAGGCTCTTAGAACTAAGCCATACAGTGTAATTGTGTTTAAGAATATAGAGAATGCTCATAGAGAAGTTCAAAGCTTGATTATGCAGATTATTCAAGACGGAAAAGTAAAGGACAACAAGGGTAGATTAATCAGTTTTGAAAACACAATAATAGTTTTGACAAGTACTATAGATGATTCCACATCAGAGTTTAAGGTAAAACTTGAAACTCCAATTGAAAATTATGTAGACTATGTATTTTATCTAAAGCCACTTGATAAGGAAACAATTAGTAAACTTATAGAATATAACTTAGACAATCTTAAAAAGAATTTAAGAGATAATCAGATAGAACTGATTTTTACAGAAAAGTTTTTAGAGAATTTAAACAACTACGTGCTCAGCGAGAATATGGGCGCAAGAGAAATTAAAAAATATATTGAACATGAAATATATTTCTTAATATGCAAGAAGAAATTAGAATATGAAACAGATGAAGTCATGAGAATTATTCTGACAATAGAAAATAATGAAATGCGTTTGTCTGTAGCTAGTGAAGAAAAATAGGAGGCAAATATGGGATTTCAAATACCTGAATTTATTTCACCAGATTTTTCAGAAGAAAAGTATCAAAATGCACCTAACATAAAACTTGGTACTGTTGAAAGAGATGGAGTGGCACCAGATGATTTTTACCTTACAACACACATCCCTACTTTTTATAAGTATGATGGAAAATGGTTATTCCCAGATCACAATTCACTAAATTGTGTAGCAGTGTTTGAAGATGGAAAAATCTTTGTAAGAGAAATTAGATCTCTTAAAGAAGGAGAACAAGTAGTACTTTCATTGACAGGAGAGCTTGACACAGGAGTTTTAGTTTATAGAGATGGTTTCCCTAAATCAATCTATTCAACTCCAGGAAAAGCTGTAGAAACTTCATTCTCAAGAGACTATGAAAAGTTATTTGAACTTATGCAACATGAAAGAGACAGTGAAGATGGATATATAACATGGGTTTTAGGACCAAGTGTTGTATTTGACTACGATACAAGAAAAGCACTTAACCAATTAGCGGAAAATGGATACATCAATTGTCTACTTGGTGGAAACGCAATGTGTACACATGACTTAGAAGGTGGTTTCTTACAAACAGCCCTAGGACAAAACATATACACTCAAGAAAATGTTCCAATGGGACACTATAACCATTTAGACTTATTAAACGAAGTTAGAACAACAGGTTCAATTAAGAAATTTATCGCTGGTGGAAATGTAAAAGATGGGATCATCAAAACTCTATCAGATATGGACATTCCATTCGTATTAAGCGGATCAATAAGAGATGACGGACCACTTCCAGAAGTTATTGGAGATACAGAAGCAGCTCTTACTGAAACTAAAAAAGCGCTTGATAAATCAACTTTAATCATCTGTATAGCAACTATGTTACACAGCCTTTCAGTTGCAAACATGGCATCAGGATATACAATTAGAAAGAATGGAAAGATAACACCGGTATTTATGTATTCAATTGACGTTACAGAAAATGTTGTAAATAAAGTGGGAGCAGCTAGAGAACTTATGGCATTCGTTCCTATGGTTACTAATGTACAAGACTTTGTAGTCAATTGTGAAAAAGCTCTTATAACTCCAGCTAACAAAGTTTTTGCGGATGAAATGAAAATTCCAGAAACTGAATATGTAGAAGTTGGACAAGACAAGAGCGAAAGCAAGGAGGAGATTTGAAATGAAATTTGAAATGCCAAAATATCATCATCCAGATTTTGAACAAGAATTTTTAAAGCAAGCTCCAAATGTAACCTTGGAAGAAGTGCAAGTTGATGGGATAAGTCCAAGAAATTACCATGCTCTTTCAGTTTATCCTGAATACTTCAAGATAAATGGAAAATGGGTATTAGCAGCTCAATCAAGAATGGATACTGTATGCGTTGCAATCGACACACCAGGTGAAGAAAGTGTAAACATAGTAGAATTCCGTAACTTGAAAAAAGGCGATAAAGTAGTAATAGGACGTACTGAAGATGCATCTGAAGGTATTTACGTTTGGACACAAGGTTTCTTGGCAGCAGATGAAAACACAGACACTTTTGCCTTCCGTTCAGGACGTTCAAGAGAAACAGCATTCTCTATAGATTACGATACTCTATATGAAGTTTTAAAATATGAAAAAGAACACAATGGATACGTAACTCTAATAGTAGGTTCAGCACTTTCTCTTGATACAGATTCAAGAAATGCATTAGCAAGACTTATAAGAAATGGATTCGTTCAAGCAATTTTCTGCGGAACAGAAACAGCAGCATTTGACCTTGAAAAAGGATTGTTCAACACTTCTTGGGGTCAAGAACACTTTGAAAAAGAACAAAACACAACTAGAAACTTATTTGAAACATTAAACTTAGCAAGAAAATATGGTTCTACAAAAGCTCTTGTAGAGTCAGGACTTGTAAAAGACGGTTTCATAAAAGCATGTGTGGAAATGGATGTGCCATTTGTTATAGCGGGAACTATTCGTGATAGATTAGGATTACCTGAAACTATTAATAACGTATACGAAGCACAAAACACTATGAGATCACACGCAAGAAAGACTTCAACAATCATAATGATGTCAGCAATATTGTTTACTATAGCAACAGGAAACATGACACCATCATACAATGTATTCGATGGAGAAGTAAGACCTGTTTATATGTACACAATAGATATACAAGAATTCGCAGTTAACAAGTTATCAGACAGAGGAACAGTAACGGCTGTTTCAATGGTAACTAACGTACAAGACTTTATACGAAATGTAGATAGAGCACTTAACGGTTAAAGTTAGGAGGGATTACTATAAAAAAGATAGTTTTAGCATTAGGTGGTAATGCTTTAGGAAATTCACCACAAGAACAAAAGGATGCCGTAAAAGGTACTGCTAAGTCAATAGTAGACTTAGTTGAACAAGGAAATAAAGTAATAATTTCACACGGAAATGGACCACAAGTTGGGATGATAAACTTAGCTATGGAAACAGCTTCAAAATCAGAAGCTAACACTCCAAGCATGCCTTTCCCAGAATGTGGAGCTATGAGCCAAGGATATATAGGATATCATCTTCAAAACTCAATTGAAAATGAATTAAATAAGAGAAATATGAAAGTTGATGTAGTTTCTCTTGTAACTCAAGTTTTAGTAGACAAAGATGACCCTGCATTTGAAAATCCTACTAAACCAATAGGTTCATTCTATTCAAAAGAAGAAGCTGAAAAACTAATGGAAACAGGACTTGTATTTAAAGAAGATGCAGGACGTGGATACCGTAGAGTTGTTCCATCACCAAAGCCAATAGATATAGTTGAAAAAAATTCAGTGGAACTTCTTTATAACAACTCAACAATAGTAGTAGCTGCAGGCGGCGGCGGAATCCCAGTAGTAGATGAAGCTGGAGTATACGTTGGCGTTCCAGCGGTTATAGACAAAGATTTTACAACTGCCAAATTGGCTGAACTTGTTGATGCAGACACTTTGATAATCTTGACAGCTGTAGAAAAAGTTGCGATTAAATTTGGTACACCAGAAGAAGAATGGCTTGGCGAAATGACTGTTGAGCAAGCAGAAAAATATATAGAACAAAAAGAATTTGCCGAAGGTTCAATGAAACCTAAAGTTGAAGCTGCGTTGGGCTTTGTAAAATCTAAAGAGAATAGAACAGCTATAATCACTTCTCTTGAAAAAGCACTTGAAGGATTAGAAGGAAAGACAGGAACGTGGATTAAACAAAGCTAACATTCTAAATTTATATGGCAAAAATATATAAATTCTAGAACATATATAAAGCCCGGGAGCAGTCCTGGGTTTTTTATTTAGATAATTTATCATAACAAGTGCAACATAAATAAACTCATAGCTAATCAGCTGTGTTAATATGTAAGTGACCAAACAAAACATATTAAAAGGAGTGATTAACTATGAGCTATAACCATCTTACCATAGAAGAAAGATCTTGTATTTACCAATTTTTAAATTTAGGAATGAGTATAAGGAAAATTGCACAAGCACTTAAAAGGTCACCTAGTACAATATCTAGAGAAATTAAAAGAAATTCATCTAAGATAAAAGTTAGTAGGGGAAGTTACACTAAGTACTTTCCGATAAAGGCAAATGATAAATATATTGATAGAAGAAAAGACTGCCATAGAAAAAGTAAATTTTCTAAAGATGTTATTGATTATTTAACTGTAAAGATTAACGAACATTGGTCCCCTGAACAAATATCAAATAGAAACACAAATGAGATTCATGAATTACCATCTACATCAACGATATATAGAATGATACACGCCAAAAAGCTGCCAAAAACTAGTATGAAAAATTTGAGAAGAAAAGCTAAATTTAAAAGGCCAGCAGAAAAAAGAGGAAAATTCAATGATAAAGGTAGAACAATTAAGAAAAGACCTAAAGAGATATACAGAAGGCAAGAATTAGGCCACTGGGAAGCAGATACAGTGGAATCAGGCAGATTAGATCATAAAAGGAAAAGTAGATGTTGTTTCGTAACTTTAGCAGAAAGAAAATCTAGATATTATATAGCAATCCTAGTTGAAAATAGAAAGTCGGAAAGCGTAACACCAGCAATAATAAATGCATTAAAAGATTATCCAAAAGAATTAGTAAAAACAATAACCTTTGATAGAGGTAAAGAATTTTCAGAATTTGAGAAAATAAGAAAAAGAATTAGGATGCAAAACTTATTTTTGTGATCCCTATTGTGCATGGCAAAAAGGTACAAATGAAAATAGTAACGGACTTTTGAGGGAGTTTTATCCTAAGGGTATGGATTTATCAGAAGTGAATATTGATGAATTAAATTATAACTTAAGTTTAATGAATAATAGACCTAGAAAATGTATAAAATATAAAACACCTAAAGAAGAACTTTTTGGTCTCTTACCATAGGTGTTGCATTTGATTTGACAATTCGTCTTTACATAAAAATTAACTTTATCCTTATATTAGGCTCTATGTCAAATATTGGGGAGGCTCGTTAACTCGAGTTTCTTTCTTTATGTAAAAATGGGCACATAGACGCTAATAAAGATATCAAAACTAAAATAGCAAAAAACAACTAAAAATAAGCATAGCAAATAAAACCCCTAGGGGTTTTGCAAATTTTCCCGTTTTCCTAATCTCTACTTACATGAAAACATAATTCTTTTTCTAAACAAGTCAAAATTTCTCATACCAAAACAATTTCTTTTTAATGTTTTTATCTTTGTATGAGTTCCTTCAAGAGGTCCATTTGACCAAGAGTAATCAAATGAATTACATATTTCTTCAAACCAGTTATTAAAAGAAGTGATACAAGATTTAAATTCTTTTAATTTTGATTCATCTGCTCTTTTTATCCATTCTCTTAAAGCTTTTTTAGCTCTAGTTTTGTTTGGCTGACTAAGTACATACTGGTACCCACAGGGCACACAGTAGAACAATTCTTTTAACTTGTATGCTTCTTTTAATTCCTTGTTCAGTTCAATCATAAGTGATACTTCATTAGCTTGTTCTGAAGTTAGCTTAGAGGCAGGTTTTGTAATTAAACTCTTACTTCTTTTAAAATATTTCCTAAGCTTTGATGATACATCCTTTTGTATTCTCTTTCTAACATTTTCTAATGCCCAGGATACTTGTCTTATGAAGTGGTACCTATCTATGATATGTATTGCGTTTTTAAAGAATGATTTCTTAACTGATTTAAATGTTTTAGACATATCACTTACAAAAAATTTTACTTCGTTTCTTTCTTTGTTTGGTATCTTTTCAAAGTACCCATACAATGTATTCTTATCTCTTGATGGTAAGATATCTATGATAGAGTGTTTAGATCCATCAAGAAGAGAAGTCTGATACCTGTTATTACCACTATCACCTTTAAATTCGTCTATACATAATACTTCTGATAGCCTATCTCTAGAAGCACTTAAACAATTTAAAATTCTTAATACTGTGTTTGAAGAAACATTATACCTATTAGCAATAGAAGATATAGAATAAATCTCATCAAACTCAGAAACAATAGCAAAAACAAGTCTATTGGTCATAGTATGACCTTTGGCAATAAAATCAAGATTCCTCTCAAAACGAGAACCACAAGACTTACAATCATATCTAGTTTTCTTTAAGAAAATCAAAGATTTCTTACCTCGGATGTGAGTATCCCTAATCTTTTGAATTCTATGATCATGAACCCAAATCTTTTTAGAACCACAATGAGGACAAATAGACATCTTAGAAACAGAAGCGTGAACATTAACAAAATTATTACTCTCATCAACACTATCAAAAACTACATCTTTAAAACCAAACAAATTCATGATATTATTATTTTGCACTTATATGCACCTCCAAGCTTTGTTGTTGGTTACTTAAAGTTTAGGACTAAAAGCGTATAAGTGCAATTTTTTTGCATAAAAATATCTGTTAGAGATTTACTCCCCAACAGATATTATAGAGCCTTATATTATAACAATAATAATATATAAATTTGATAACCTATGACTTGTTAATGTCAAATGTTAAAAGGGTAAATATATTAAGTAATGCGCTACGATATTAAAGTAAGATAAATTTATCAAGAAAAACTATTTGTAAAAATATATACTTATCATAATTAAAGTGATATAATTTTTAAGATAGATAATTATAAAACTGATATAGGAGGTGGAAGAATGGCTAGTGCAATTGAACGCATTGTTGAGAAAGAAAAATTGGCTGACGAGCAATTGATTGATGCAAAAAAAGAATCTGAAAAGATATTGAAAGAAGCTAAAGCTAAAGCCGAAAATTTGAAACAAGAAATATCAGAAAAAAGTGAAAATTTGAGGAGTCAAAAAATTCAAGAAGCTTCGCAAAAAGCTGAGTCGTTAAGGACGCAGATTCTTGAAAAGGGTAAGGAAAAAGCTAATAAAATTTCGCAAATTGACAAACAAAAGCTAAATCAATTGGCGGATATGATTGTAGATAAGGTCGTGAAACATGGCAATAGTTAAGATGCATAAGTTTGATCTGTATACATTTGCCACTCATCAAAGTGAGTTGTTGAAGTCTTTACAAAAATTCAAAGATGTACATTTGAGTGATTTAAAGCTGACAGAAGATCAAGATTACTTAAAGAAAGTCGAAGTTCCAGAGTCCGTTTCAAAAATTGAAAGTGAAATTAGTAAAGTTAAATGGACAATTGATTTATTAGAAACATATATGCCATCTGCGTCAGCTGTGGATGGGTTTAAGGGACAAAAAGTAAAAGTCTCGTTAAATGATTTAAAAGAAAAAGCTGAAAAGTTCAACTTTAATACTCTTTATGAAAAAACAAACCATCTTTATTTAGAAAAAAACGAATTAAACCAAAAAATAACAACAGTAAATGAAACTATAAAAGAGTTAGAACCATTTTCAGAATTGAAAGTGTGTTTAAGTGAACTTAGAAAACTAAACCGCGTTAAAGTTATACCGGGAAGCATACCTTTAAGAAATGAAGTTCAGTTCAATACAGCTTTGGAAGAATCAGATTTGAAACTGTATTCTGTAGAAGAATATAAGACTATGAATGGAATGAAATATTTAATAGTGACAGTGGACTTAAACGAAGAAATTGAACTATCAAATATTTTAAGAGCAAATGGATTTACTAATATTAGAATTAAGACTGACAAAGTAGTAAGTGATGAAATTACAGATCAAAATAATAAGTTAAAAGAACTTAAAGATAGAATTAACCAAATAGACTTAGATATAAGCTCAGAAAAAGATGTTTTAGATGAGCTCAAATACTACTATGAATATCTGAGAAATGAAAATCTTAGACAAATATCAGTACAAAACTTTGCGAAGTCTAAAAAAGTGGACTTGATAACAGGTTATGTTCCTACTGATAAGGTAAAAGATTTTGAAAGTCTTTTGGAAGATGTACTGGGGACAGAATATTATTTAGAAATATCTCCAGCAGAGCAAGAAGATATTAATGTACCAATAAAACTAAAGAATAATAAATTGGTAGAACCTTTTGAGTCGATAACGGAAATGTATTCTATTCCAAAGTATCAGGAGATAGACCCTACTCCTTTATTCGCACCATTTTATTTTGTTTTCTCAGGAATAATGGTAGGAGATATGGGATATGGAATTTTAGTTACATTGATTAGTTTGTTGATTTTAAAGATATTAAAGCCGGACAAAGTAAAGGCCAGATTAGTAAAATTCGTAATGTATATGGGTATCTCATCTGCATTCTGGGGATTTATATTCGGCTCTTTCTTTGGAGATTTGATACAGATAAAAGCATATCTTAACCCATCAGAAGACTATATGAAAATGATATCTATGTGCATGATGTTTGGTATATTCCATATATTCTTTGCAATGGGAATTAGAGCCTATATGAATTTAAGAGACCATAAAGCAGCTGATGCATTATTTGATGTTGGATTTTGGTATATGGCATTAATAGGTGCAATGCTGTTCATAGGTTCAAAAGTAATTGATTTAGGAAGTATTGTAGCAACAGTTGCTCCGATAGTTATGGGCATAGGCATGGTTGGCATATTGCTAACTGGAGGTCGTGATCAAGAGTCTATAGGAGGAAAGATAGGATGGGGAGTATATGCTCTTTATGGTATAACTTCTTATCTTGGAGACTTCGTAAGTTATTTTAGACTTATGGCACTCGCATTGGCGGGCTCATTTATAGCAATAGCTGTAAATATAATAGTCAGAATGCTTATGGCTCAAGGAATTATAGGGATGGTGTTTGGAATCTTGATATTTGTTGCATTCCAAATATTTAATATGTTCCTATCGTTCTTATCATCGTATGTTCATTCTGCAAGACTTACTTTTGTAGAAATGTTTAATAAATTTTATGAAGGCGGCGGAATTCCATTCAAGGAAATGGTAGCGCAGTCAGATTATTTTATAATTGAGGAGGATTAAAAATGGCAGAATTTTTTGTAAACTATGGTGGAATGATACTTGGAGGTTTAGGTGTAGCGATTTCTGTTGCATTAGCAGGTATAGGTTCAGCTAAGGGTGTAGGAATAGCCGGTGAAGCTGCAGCGGGAGTAATTATAGAAGAACCTGAAAAGTTTGGTAAAGCTCTTGTACTACAACTACTACCAGGTACACAAGGTCTATATGGTTTCGTAATTGGTATGCTTATGTTATTTAGATTAAAACCAGAGATGGATTTACAAACAGGATTTTCACTTTTCTTAGCAGCTATACCTATAGGTCTTGTTGGACTTTTCTCAGCAATCAGCCAAGGTAAGGTTGTTGTAAGTGGAATAAATATATTAGCTAAAAAAGAAGAACACATGACTAAGGCGATAGTACTTGCAGTAATGGTTGAGATGTATGCAATTTTAGCATTGGCAATCTCATTCCTTCACATGAACTCAATTTAAGGAGGATGTAGTGTCAAATATAGAAACTTTACTTGAAAAAATAGAAGCTGATTCTAAGAGAGAACAGCAAAGTATCATTGACGCTGCAAAACAAAAAGCCGAAGAAATAGTAAAAAAAGCTGAAATAGAATCTCAAGAGAAAGCTGAGTTGCTTCTAAAAAAAACAGATTTAGAAGTTGAAAATTTAATTGAAAAAGCAACAGGAAGAGCTGAATTAGAAGCAAGAGATGAAATTTTGAAGAGAAAACAAGGCGTACTTGAAGAAGTTATAGAATTAGCCGTAGATAAATTAAATAATATGTCTGATAAAGATTATTTAGATTATATAGAAAAAGAAGTAGGCGAAGTTAAACTAAGTGAAAATGCCGAGTTAAAAGTAATGTCTAAATATAGAGAATATATTTTTGAAAATTTCAAAGGGATTAAAGTAAGTGAAGAAAGTGTAAATTCGGGATTTGCAGTTCAAGATGGCAACATTTTGTATAACAATGATTTTGCAGGAGTTATAGAAAATAACAGAAGTGATATAGAAAATTTAATTTACAAACAATTATTTTCAGATGAAAATTTAAACAAATAGGAGGTAGGTATGGATAGAAACGAATTTGTTCAGCCGTCCGTCACTACCAGAATTTTTGAAAAATCACTTTTAAATAAGTCTGATTTTGAAAGATTGATAGAAAGTGCTGATATAGAAGATGCTATAAGAGCACTACAAGAAACGAAATATAAAGAAGAAGTCTCAAAGCTTGTAAAAGCTCAAAACTATGAAGAAGCTCTCGACAAGATGTTAGTGGAATTCTATAAAGATATGTACATTATGACAAGAGAGGATTCTGTTGTAGATTTATTGGCTCTTAAATATTATTACCACAATGTAAAAGTTACGTTGAAAGAATATATTTTGGGTGAAGATTTAAGTTATCTATACTATGAACTTGGAAATTTTCCAAAAGATGAACTTAAAAAGAGCTTGGACACAGGAGCAGATGTAAAATATTCGGATTTAGTTAGAGAAGCTAAAGAAGAATATGAAAAAGAAAAGAATCCACAAGATGCAGATATACTTATCGATAAAAAATATTTCGAAAAGCTAAGAGAGATAGCGAAAAAATCTAAAGTGGAACTTTTTGAAAAATATGTTAGAAATCTAATAGATTTCTCAAATATATCAACTGTTCTAAGATGTAAGAGACAAGAGAGAACTATTGATTTTTTGAAAAAAGTTTTAATTGAAGGTGGAAGTATAGAAATTTCCGAATTGGAAAGTATATTCGGATTAGAAGTTGATGAAAATGCTTCGGTATTTAGAAGAACAGAGTTCTATAAATATTTGAAATTAGGTATTGAAGAATATAAGAAAACTGGAACTATGTCTGAGTTTGAAAGACAGAGAGATAACTACTTTATGGAATTGGTAAAGGATGTAAAGAAAGTTACTTATGGGCCAGAAGTTTTATTCGCTTACTTATATGCCAGAGAGACAGAGATTAAAAATATAAGAATGGTTTTAATTTCAAAATTGAATTCAACAGCTCCAAGTTCTATACGTGAAAGGCTGCGTGAAATATATGTATAAGATAGCAGTTGTAGGAGATAAAGATTCTGTATTAGCATTCAAAGCGTTGGGAGTTGATGTAAAAATCAGCTACGATGCAGAACAGACGAGAAGAATAGTAGATGGTCTTGCAAAAGATAATTATGGACTCATATTTATCACAGAGCAACTTGCGGAGCAAATTGAAGAGACCATTGATAGATATAATAGTGTTACGGTTCCGGCAATAGTTTTAATTCCTTCTAACAAAGGTTCTTTGGGAATAGGAATGAAGAATATTGATAAAAACGTAGAAAAAGCTGTTGGAAGTAACATATTGTAAGGAGGAAATTTTGAAAACAGGAAAAGTAATAAAAGTTTCCGGTCCGCTAGTTGTTGCGAGTGGCATGGAAGAAGCCGCTGTTTATGATGTGGTGGAAGTTTCTAAAGATAGATTAATAGGTGAAATCATCGAAATGAGAGGCGACGAAGCCTCAATACAGGTTTACGAAGAAACTACAGGTATTGGGCCTGGAGACGATGTAGTAACAACAGGAGCTCCACTATCTGTTGAACTTGGACCGGGACTTATCGAGCAAATGTTTGATGGTATTCAAAGACCACTACAATCACTTCAAGATGTAGCGGGAGACTTCTTGACAAAGGGTGCAGAAGTTAAAAACTTAAATAGAGAAAAGCTATGGGAGTTTGTTCCGGTTGCTAAAGTTGGAGATGAAGTAGTTGAAGGTGATATAGTAGGTACTGTTCAAGAAACAGAAGTAATAAACCATAAGATAATGGTGCCTATAGGTGTATCCGGAAAAATAAAAGACATAAAAAGTGGCAGTTTTCACGTAGACGATACAGTATATGTACTTGAAACTGAAAACGGCGAAAAAGAATTTAATATGATTCAAAAGTGGCCAGTTAGAAGGGGAAGAAAGACAAAAGGTAAAATAGACCCTAACACTCCTCTTATAACAGGACAAAGAGTAATAGATACATTTTTCCCAATAACTAAGGGTGGTACAGCAGCTATACCGGGGCCGTTCGGTTCAGGAAAGACAGTTGTACAACATCAACTTGCTAAATGGGCAGATGCTCAAGTGGTTGTTTATGTAGGTTGTGGAGAACGTGGTAACGAGATGACAGACGTTCTTATGGAGTTCCCAGAGCTAATCGATGAAAAGACTGGGCAATCAATAATGAAACGTACAGTGCTTATAGCAAACACTTCAAACATGCCGGTAGCGGCGCGTGAAGCCTCAATCTATACAGGTATAACTATCTCAGAATACTATAGAGACATGGGTTATTCTGTTGCAATGATGGCGGACTCAACATCTCGTTGGGCGGAAGCTCTTCGTGAAATGAGTGGTCGTTTGGAAGAAATGCCTGGTGATGAAGGTTATCCAGCATACTTAGCTTCTCGTGTAGCTGAGTTCTATGAAAGAGCTGGTCGTGTAACTTGTTTGGGTTCAGACGACAGAGAAGGAGCACTTTCAGTAATAGGAGCAGTTTCTCCTCCAGGGGGAGATATTTCAGAGCCAGTAACTCAATCCACACTTAGAATAGTAAAAATATTCTGGAAGTTAGACTATGACCTATCATATAGACGTCACTTCCCAGCAATCAACTGGATAGAGTCTTATTCTCTATACCAAACAAAGATGGACAAGTATTTTGATTCTGAAATAGATTCAGAATTTTCAAGAAATAGAAAAAGAGCAATGGCTTTACTACAAGAAGAGTCATCACTTCAAGAAATTGTGCGTTTAGTAGGTCGTGATTCACTATCAGAACAAGACCAATTAAAGCTTGAAGTTGCAAAATCTCTTCGTGAAGATTATTTACAACAAAATGCTTTCCATGAAGTAGATACATTCTGCTCACTTGAAAAGCAAAACAAGATGATGAGAGTAATCTTGGCATTCTATGACAAGGGACTTGAAGGAATAGAAGATGGAGTATACTTGTCAGAAATAGAAAAGATGGCAGTAAGAGAACGTATAACAAGAATGAAGTACGTTCCAGAAGAAGAAATATCTTCTTTAGATACAATCATAGAAGATATTGAAAGTGAAATTAGATCACTTTCTCCTAATGCAGAAAAAGGGGGTACTGTAAATGCTTAAAGAATATAAGTCTGTTACAGAGGTAGTAGGCCCTCTAATGGTTGTTGAGGGAGTTAGTGGAGTTCAATACGAAGAGCTTGTAGATATTGAACTACAAACTGGAGAGAGACGTCGTGGTCGTGTAATAGAAATCGAAAGAGACAAGGCCATGGTTCAAATCTTCGAAGGTTCAACAGGTATAAACTTACAAGATACTAAAGTTAGATTTTTGGGACACCCTCTTGAACTTGGAGTTAGTCCGGACATGATTGGTCGTGTATTTGATGGACTTGGAAATCCTATAGATGATGGTCCGAAGATAATACCAGAAGCAAAGATAGATATAAACGGTACTGCTATAAATCCAGTATCTCGTGACTATCCATCAGAGTTTATTCAAACCGGGATATCAGCTATAGATGGTCTTAACACTTTGGTTCGTGGTCAAAAGTTACCTATATTCTCAGGTGCCGGGTTGCCTCACAACAATGTTGCCGCTCAAATAGCTAGACAAGCTAAGGTACTTGGTAAAGACGATAAATTTGCGGTAGTATTTACTGCGATGGGAATCACTTTTGAAGAAGCTCAATTCTTTATAGATGACTTCAAAGAAACCGGAGCGATAGATAGAGCTGTATTGTTTATGAACTTGGCAGATGACCCTGCAATAGAAAGACTTGCAACTCCAAAGATGGCACTTACTTGTGCAGAGTATTTGGCATTTGAACTTGGAATGCATGTCTTGGTAATCATGACAGACATGACTAACTATGCAGAGGCTCTTCGTGAGGTTTCAGCGGCTCGTAAGGAAGTTCCAGGACGTAGAGGTTATCCGGGATATCTATATACAGACCTTGCGGGAATATATGAAAGAGCTGGAAAGATAAAGGGAAGAAATGGTTCAATCACACAAATTCCTATTTTGACAATGCCGGAAGACGATATAACACATCCAATCCCAGACCTTACAGGGTATATTACTGAAGGACAGATAATTCTTTCAAAAGAATTGTATAAAAAGGGAATTGAACCTCCAATAAATGTAATACCTTCACTTTCACGTTTGAAAGACAAGGGTATTGGAGCAGGTAAAACTCGTGAAGACCATTCAGGTACAATGAACCAAATCTACGCAGCTTACACATCTGGAAAAGAAGCAAAAGAACTTTCTGTAATTTTGGGTGAATCTGCTCTTTCAGAAGCTGATAAAGCTTTTGCTAAATTTGCAGATGCGTTTGAAAAAGAATATGTCAGCCAAGGATACTATTCAAATAGAAGTATTGAAGACACTCTAAATACCGGTTGGGATTTACTAAAGATAATTCCAAGAACGGAACTTAAGAGAATTGATGATAAATACATTGATAAATATCTTGGAAAGACAGATTCTAATGCAACTTCTGAAAATAAAGAAGAACACAAGAGAGTGGTAAACAAATCTATTGAAGAGATAGATAAGATTAGAGCTGACCAATCAAAAGCAGCTGCACAAGCTACTTTAAATGATATAAAGGGACATGATCCAGTAAGTCAAGACAGAAAGTAGGGATAGCATGGCAAGATTAAATGTAAGTCCTACCAGAATGAATATGACTAATCTAAAGGGTAGGCTTACCACATCTAAGAGAGGTCACAAACTCTTAAAAGATAAGCAAGACGAACTTATGAGAAGATTCATTGACTTAATAAGAGAAAATAAAAAATTAAGAGAAGAAGTCGAAGAAGAATTGCACAGAGCCTTTGCTAACTTTTTATTGGCATCATCTTCAACTGATCCAAAGATGTTAGAGGCGGCAGTTTCTTTTCCGACGCAAGCTATAGAATTAGATATAGAAATTGAAAATGTAATGAGTGTGTTTATTCCTAATATGAAATTTGAAACCAAAAAACTCACAGAGGCGGGTTCAATCTATCCATACGGATATGCTCAAACCACATCGGATTTGGATGAAGCAATAGACGGCTTAAACAGAGTGCTTGAAAGATTACTTGAACTTGCACAAATGGAAAAGTCAGCTCAATTGATGGCAGATGAAATAGAAAAGACAAGACGTAGAGTAAATGCACTTGAGTACAAGACCATCCCAGATTTATCCGAAACAGTTTCTTATATAAGAAGTAAATTGGATGAAAATGAAAGAGCGAGCATCACTCGCCTGATGAAAGTAAAAGATATAATTTCAAAAGAAGAGAGTAAGCAACCAAAGAAAGAATCTGATTTCCATAGCTTTGATTTGGCAAATTAAATAAATTTTAAAATATCTGTTAGTAGAAATACTCAACAGATATTTTTGCTTCAATGATAAGTAGTTTAAGTTAGAAAAATTACATTCTCTTTTTTATTCGATAATTTATCATAACAAGTGCAACATAAATAAACTCATAGCTAATCAGCTGTGTTAATATGTAAGTGACCAAACAAAACATATTAAAAGGAGTGATTAACTATGAGCTATAACCATCTTACCATAGAAGAAAGATCTTGTATTTACCAATTTTTAAATTTAGGAATGAGTATAAGGAAAATTGCACAAGCACTTAAAAGGTCACCTAGTACAATATCTAGAGAAATTAAAAGAAATTCATCTAAGATAAAAGTTAGTAGGGGAAGTTACACTAAGTACTTCCCGATAAAGGCAAATGATAAATATATTGATAGAAGAAAAAGACTGCCATAGAAAAAGTAAATTTTCTAAAGATGTTATTGATTATTTAACTGTAAAGATTAACGAACATTGGTCCCCTGAACAAATATCAAATAGAAACACAAATGAGATTCATGAATTACCATCTACATCAACGATATATAGAATGATACACGCCAAAAAGCTGCCAAAAACTAGTATGAAAAATTTGAGAAGAAAAGCTAAATTTAAAAGGCCAGCAGAAAAAGAGGAAAATTCAATGATAAAGGTAGAACAATTAAGAAAAGACCTAAAGAGATATACAGAAGGCAAGAATTAGGCCACTGGGAAGCAGATACAGTGGAATCAGGCAGATTAGATCATAAAAGGAAAAGTAGATGTTGTTTCGTAACTTTAGCAGAAAGAAAATCTAGATATTATATAGCAATCCTAGTTGAAAATAGAAAGTCGGAAAGCGTAACACCAGCAATAATAAATGCATTAAAAAGATTATCCAAAAGAATTAGTAAAAACAATAACCTTTGATAGAGGTAAAGAA
Organism: Peptoniphilus asaccharolyticus DSM 20463; assembly: GCF_900176115.1. GTDB lineage: Bacteria > Bacillota > Clostridia > Tissierellales > Peptoniphilaceae > Peptoniphilus > Peptoniphilus asaccharolyticus. The sequence continues at coordinate 1,310,054 of NZ_FWWR01000009.1, forward strand.
TTTTCAGAATTTGAGAAAATAGAAAAAGAATTAGGATGCAAAACTTATTTTTGTGATCCCTATTGTGCATGGCAAAAAGGTACAAATGAAAATAGTAACGGACTTTTGAGGGAGTTTTATCCTAAGGGTATGGATTTATCAGAAGTGAATATTGATGAATTAAATTATAACTTAAGTTTAATGAATAATAGACCTAGAAAATGTATAAAATATAAAACACCTAAAGAAGAACTTTTTGGTCTCTTACCATAGGTGTTGCATTTGATTTGACAATTCGTCTATATAAAATAATAGGATATTTATTTTCTCTCTTTTCCATCTCAATATCATTAATACTTACCTTGAAATTTGGAATTTGAATATTTACTTTTTGTGTTTCCATAGCCTGAACCCGTTTAGTCACCATCAATATGCAACACAATATTATAAACTTAGTTTTGTTATTCACTTTCTCTCTCCTTTATCAAATCATATCTTATTTTGATTAGTTAAATCTTATAGTTATATTTTCTTCATTTCTCGCTTTATATAAAATCCAAATTTTTCTTATAATTTTATTTAATAATTAATTCACACTTATTTTAACTAAATAACATTAAAATTTTTTAAATTTTATACTCTATACTATCGTTTTCTCTTATTCATTTTAGTATAGTAAATAAAATATATACCATCAATATTTTATTAATTTTTTTCAGCATCTAATTAAATTGAGTGAAATTAAGGCTTTATAATATATTTCTAATGTTGTTTTAAGAATGACGAATTGTCAAATCAAATGCAACACCTATGGTAAGAGACCAAAAAAGTTCTTCTTTAGGTGTTTTATATTTTATACATTTTCTAGGTCTATTATTCATTAAACTTAAGTTATAATTTAATTCATCAATATTCACTTCTGATAAATCCATACCCTTAGGATAAAACTCCCTCAAAAGTCCGTTACTATTTTCATTTGTACCTTTTTGCCATGCACAATAGGGATCACAAAAAATAAGTTTTGCATCCTAATTCTTTTTCTTATTTTCTTCAAATTCTGAAAATTCTTTACCTCTATCAAAGGTTATTGTTTTTACTTAATTCTTTTTGGATAATCTTTTAATTGCATTTATTATTGCTGGTGTTACGCTTTCCGACTTTCTATTTTCAACTAGGATTGCTATATAATATCTAGATTTTCTTTCTGCTAAAGTTACGAAACAACATCTACTTTCCTTTTATGATCTAATCTGCCTGATTCCACTGTATCTGCTTCCCAGTGGCCTAATTCTTGCCTTCTGTATATCTCTTTAGGTCTTTTCTTAATTGTTCTACCTTTATCATTGAATTTTCCTCTTTTTTCTGCTGGCCTTTTAAATTTAGCTTTTTCTTCTCAAATTTTTCATACTAGTTTTTGGCAGCTTTTTTGGCGTGTATCATTCTATATATCGTTGATGTAGATGGTAATTCATGAATCTCATTTGTGTTTCTATTTGATATTTGTTCAGGGGACCAATGTTCGTTAATCTTTACAGTTAAATAATCAATAACATCTTTAGAAAATTTACTTTTTCTTATGGCAGTCTTTTCTTCTATCAATATATTTATCATTTGCCTTTATCGGAAAGTACTTAGTGTAACTTCCCCTACTAACTTTTATCTTAGATGAATTTCTTTTAATTTCTCTAGATATTGTACTAGGTGACCTTTTAAGTGCTTGTGCAATTTTCCTTATACTCATTCCTAAATTTAAAAATTGGTAAATACAAGATCTTTCTTCTATGGTAAGATGGTTATAGCTCATAGTTAATCACTCCTTTTAATATGTTTTGTTTGGTCACTTACATATTAACACAGCTGATTAGCTATGAGTTTATTTATGTTGCACTTGTTATGATAAATTATCTATAAAAATATAACTTACTTTCCAATGACATATAAAAATTCAAGATTTTTAGGAGTGAATACTTTTTGGGATAAAGATACAAGAACTTTAAAAATAGAAAGTGATGCGCCTAAAGGAGATTATTATAGATATATTGGAAGAAGAAATAAAAATTATGATGTAGCTAAGCAAGCAGATTTCAATGTAGTTGTCAATGGAAAGGATATAGATAATAAAAATGAAAAATTTCCTTTGTTAGTATATAGAGATGTGACATATTTTCCGTTGACATGGAGATTTTGTAATGATGAATTTAATTGGGAGTATAGTTTTGATAAAGATTTAGGCTTGAGAATAAGTTCTAAAAAAATAATTATAAAAGAGATACTTTAAATATAAGTGAATACAACACTAATTTTAGAGAATACTATTTTTCAAAAGAAATAGGAGGAATAAACTACTTAGTAGGAAGAAATAGAAAGAATTCAAATATAATAATTTCTAAGGTTGATAACGGTAAAGATATTGAAGTAAAAGATGTAAATAAAAATGGAAGCAATTTAGTTTTAGACAATAATAATTTATATTTTACAGTGGATTATGAGACTCAAAAAACTGTTAATTGCTTAAATTTAATAGATATGGAAGAGAAAGAAATATTAAGGTTTGATGTTAATAAATGGGACCCTATATTAATGACAGCACTTAATGGAAATATTTACTATAAAACTTCCATAGAAAATGGAGCCTTATTCAATCAAAATAGAAAGAAATTAAATAGAGAAGGTTCTCTAACAGGTTTGAGAAAAGTAAATAATTATGTATTTGCAACTTTTGATAAAGGTGACAATTTAATAGTCTTTGATAAAAATCAAAGCATAGTTGCAAGTATAAAGGGGAATATAGATGTTAAAACAGTTAGTGTTTTAGATGGAGTATTGACATTTAAGGATGAAGATACTGGGTTGATAAGAGAAGTAAAGTTTAATATTTAATAATTAAAGTCCGTCGGAGAAATTCGGCGGATTTTAGTTATGAAAGAATACTAAAGTATAAAATTAAAGGCTCTATAATATCTGTTGGGGAGTAAATCTCTAACAGATATCATAGAGCCACTTTTAAAATAAGTTTGATCAGTAAATAAGAAATAATAATAGACTTAGCTGATTTATAAGGCTAATATTTACAATAAAATAATAAAAAATTCGATACCCTTATCAAATATCTCAGAGAAAAGGTATCGAATTTTTTTATTTTAATGATTATCTGATTTTAGCAACTTCTTCTGTTAAAAGTCTAATGTAGAATAGTCCATCATTACCCTTAACTATTTCGTATCCTTTGTTAAAGTCGCTGATATGATTTAAAGCTGCAAATATTGCAGAGATTTTTGTATTGTACCCTGCTGTTAATTCTGGTTTTAATCTCTCTGGTGCAGGTTTGTTATTTTCTTGTTTTCTATTTAAATTTTTTACTCTTTCTTCATCTGCTTTTTCTTGAGTTTGAGCATTTTTGATGTGTTCTGGTCTAAGATTATTATAGGCATATACATTTCCAAATGAGGATCCACCTAAAAATAGTACACCTGATAAGGCTAAAACTGCTGCTTTTTTCTTGAAATTATTCTTCATATTTTCTCCTATTTATGATTAAATTTATAATCACCTCTTGATGACATTATTATAATAATTAGAAAATCGTGAATTGTCAAGTCAAGTGCAACAAACGCTAACTTATCCTATACACCTCATTTAACTTTATACTTACAATGTATTATGATTCAAAACAAACAAATATACTAATAACCCCCTAGGGGGTTCGCACCAAATTTTTGGCGCGTTTTTTCTTTTAATTGACTTTCCATAAAATCCCATTACCCAGCCAGTAATTGTTCCAACAGCTCATTTGCACTTAAGAAGCCTAATAGTTTTCTTGGACGGTTATTAATAGCAGTTACATATCGTTGGAGTTCTTCGTCAGTCAACGAATTGAACGATTGCCCTTTTGGTAAAAACTCTCGCATAAGCCCGTTAAAATGCTCATTTGTCCCTCTCTCGTGAGAAGAATAAGGATGTGCATAAAACACATCTTCTATGCAGTTTAATTCTCCTAATTTAGAAAATTCTGCACCATTATCAGCTGTAATGGTTTTAAAGTCCAAATTTGGAAATTCTTTAACGACTTTATTAATTTCATGATTCACAAGACTTGCAGACTTAAACGGTAACTTTCTAGCAATCGCAAATCTACTTACTCTTTCAACAAGCGTAAGCAAAACTGTTTCGTTAATAAACTTCTTTCCAATCATCAAATCAACTTCCCAATGACCAAATTCTGTTCGATTTTAAATAATTTTAGGACGTTCATCAATGGATTTACCAGCTAGACGTTTATGAGTTGATGGGCGTTTTTTCGTTCTTGGTTTCATTCTAGTAGCACGTGGTAAATCTATTGGTTTCACTTCTAAAAAATCTTGATGAATATAGTTATAAAGAGTTTTAGTGCTTAGAATCACTTCATCTTCGCATTCTTTCTCATATCTTTTTACAAATGATTCAACACTATGAATACGAACTTCTTCCTTCATTTCTTTTGTAAAATTTGTTAAAAATCGTTTAGAAGTCTTTTTTAGCTTTAGAAAATACGATTTCTTTCGTTTATTTTTATAATGTTCTTGACTTGTTTCAGCGAAATATTCCTTATAATAAATAACCTTTTCGTTTTTGATTTTCATTTGTGTAACAGTTCCACGTTTTAATTCACGACTAATCGTAGAACGATTTCTACCAAGTTCTCGTTCAATTTCTGATTTAGATTTTCCTTGTTTATGAAGTACCTCGATTTTTCCCCTTTCAATAGTTGAAAGATGATTATAAGATGATTTTGTGGTACTATTTTCTTTAGACATAACTATCGCTCTTATGCTTTATTTTCGTCGACTTAAGTATATCAGATAGTTATGTCTTTTTGTTGCACTTCATTTTACAATTCAGCATTTCTTCAGAGATCCAGACAGAAAGAGAACTACAAGAGAAGAATACCTAAGTGCTATTCCAGAAAAGTACAAAAAGCATTTAGATATTTAGCAGAAAAATGATTTCTAAATCCATGTGAAAGTGCATGGATTTAATTTTTAAATGATTAGAGTATTAAATCGTTGCAAAAAGCTGACAATATTTTAATTTAGTGATAAAATCAAAATACTAAGGGAGTGGTTATATGATAGAGAATTACAGCAAAGAACTTCCATACAACTGGACTGGAAGGATAGATTCAGTAGACGATTATGACTCATTTAGATGGCATCAATGGGTTGAGATAATAGATTTAAACGATGAGAGTTTAGAGCCTTTTGAGGGTGAATTTGGAATTGGCATCTTAGGTTTCGAATGTGATTGGGGAATAGAATATAACAAGGGAAGAGTTGGAGCTGCCAACGGACCTAAGAGCATTAGAAAAGAACTTTCTAAATTGCCATGTGATTTTCCGAAAGAAGTGAAAATTTTCGATTGTGGAAATGTATATGTTCAAGGTATTAGTTTAGACGAAGGTCAAAAATGTTTGGCTAAAGCAGTGGACAGAATGTTGGATTTGAATTTAAAACCTATTCTTTTAGGTGGAGGTCATGAAACAGCATTTGGACACTACCAAGGACTTTTTGATAAGTATGCAAAGTCAAATAAGTTGGGGATAATAAACTTTGACGCACATTTTGATTGCAGACCTTATGAAGAAAACGGCCCATCATCTGGGACTATGTTTAGACAAATTCACGACATGAACAAAGAGAAAGGTTTGGATTTTAATTATTTGCCAATAGGAATACAAAAGCATTCCAACACAGTGAGTTTGTTTAATTTTGCAAAGGATGCAGGTGTAGAATACATTTTAGCTAAAGATATAGTGAACGGACAAATTTATAAATTGTTTGACAGCATAGATAAATTCACAAGGAAGATGGATTCTATATATGTGACAATTTGTTCTGATGTATTTTCAAGTTCCTACGCACCAGGTGTAAGTGCTCCACAACCTTTGGGATTGGATCCGGAAGTGGTAATTATAATACTTAAGCATATTTTACAAACAGGTAAAGTGGTGAGCTTTGATATAGCTGAAGTATCACCAAGATATGACAAAGACAATGCTACAGCCAGTCTTGCAGCAGTGTTGATATACAGCGTAGTGAGCGAGATGGTTGAAATAAATTTTAACTAGGGGGAAGAAATGACAGATATAGTAAAGCCTTCAACACTTCCAGGGTTTATGGAATTGTTGCCGAGAGAACAAATACTTTTTAATGAGATGTTGGACACTATAAAGAGAAACTATGAGAAGTATGGATTCTTGCCATTGGATACTCCGGTAATTGAAAAGAGTGAAGTACTTCTTGCAAAGGGTGGCGGAGAGACAGAGAAACAAATCTATAGATTCCAAAAGGGAGATACAGATATGTCTCTTAGATTTGATCTTACAGTGCCTTTGGCAAGATATACAGTAGAGCACTTTAGCGATCTATCTTTTCCATTTAAAAGATACCAAATAGGAAAGGTGTATCGTGGAGAAAAAGCTCAAAAGGGAAGATTTAGAGAATTTTACCAATGCGATATTGACACAATAGGAAATGAAAAACTTAGCATTTTAAACGATGCAGAGTTCCCTGTTGTAATTTATCACACATTCAAAGACCTTGGATTTGATAAATTTGTTATAAAGATAAATAACAGAAAAATATTAAATGGTTTTTACAGAGCATTGGAGATAGAAGATACAGTTTCTGTGCTTAGAACTGTAGATAAATTGGATAAAATAGGAGTTGCAAAAGTTAAAGAAGAACTTTTAGAGATAGGAGTTTCTTCTGAAAATGCGGATAAGATTTTAGATTTTATAACTATTGATGGAACAAATGCTGAAGTCATAGCTAAATTGGAAAGCTTTGAAATTGAAAATGAAACTTTCAAAGAGGGAGTTGCAGAGCTAAAGACAGTTATAGAATGCATTGGTGGATATGGAGTTCCAGAGAGCAACTATAAAGTTGACTTAAAAATAGCGAGGGGACTTGATTACTACACTGGCACAGTGTATGAAACAGAACTTGTAGACTATCCTGAAATAGGTTCAGTTTGCTCAGGCGGAAGATATGAAAACCTTGCAAGCTACTACACAGATAGAAAACTTCCAGGAGTTGGACTATCAATAGGTCTATCAAGACTTTTCTACCAACTTAACCAAGCTAAAATAATCGGAGCTAAGAAGGAAAGTCTAACTGATGTAATGGTTATACCTATGGACGACTATGAAATGGATAGTATAAAACTTGCAGCAAAATTACAAGAAGCAGGAATAGCTACTACTGTTTACACAGAAAAAGCTAAGTTAGGTAAGAAATTTAAATATGCAGACTCTTTAAACATTCCATACACTATAGTAGTTGGAGAGAATGAAGTTAAGACTGGCGAATATGCTATAAAAGATATGGTTAAGCAAGAACAAGAAAGTTTGACAGTAGAACAGATAATAGCAAGATTAAAATAGAAGAGAGTCCGGCGAAAAATCGTCGGATTTTTTATATGCAAATTTAAAATCAAAAGATAAAAGAGACCTAAATAGGCCTCCTAAAATAAATTTAATAAGTAATTTAAAATTGCGAAAATTAGTCAGCTAATTTTTTTAAGAAAGGATATACAATTCCAGCTCCAATGGCGCCGAAAAGTCCTTGTAATAAATTTGGAATTAGGGCGGCTATAGCAGCTTCAGAAGTATATCTCAAAATTCCGAACTCGTATACAAAATATCCAACTGGCATAAATAGACAAGCTATTCCAAAAGCCAAGAAGGGATTTAGCTTAAAGCCCTTTAAAAGTTTAAATGCTATAAGAGCTTCTATAGCTTTGATGATTAAAGTTGCAGGTGCATAAAGACTGTATCCAAGTAAGATATCAGCAAGAGCACATCCAATTCCCGCAGCAGCCGTATTGTATGCGAAAGGTAAAAGTGCAGCCGCTAAGAATACAGCTATTTCAGACGCATTTACATATCCCTTTGTAGCTGGAATGGGAATGTTTATAACCATGGTTGTCACGGTTACGATTGCCATGAAAAGAGCTGTACGAGTTAATAACTTAATGTTCATAAAAAAACCTCCATATTGTTCTAATATAATTATATGGAGGAGATACTATTTTTACAATAGATTCTATAAAAGCGGATTTTTAGCAATAAGCACAATTGCGGTGAGAGTTAGCACGACATCATCATTTTGATTCATAGATACCATGTCAAACTTGACTACACCATGTGGCTTTTGTGAAGGCGTGATTTCTGAAACTGTGATAGTTGAGTGGAGTTCATCATCCACAAACACCGGACTTAACCATCTGATTTTGTCCATGCCTATTCCTGCTATCACTCCGGGTTCGTCAGTCTTGGTTTTAACCCATTCTCCCCAACATACATTTAAGGTCATAAGTCCGGAAGCAAATAATTTTCTAAAACGAGTTTTGCTTGCGGCTTCTTTATCTATATGAAAAGGACGTGGATCATATTCTTTGGCATGTCTAATAATGTGTTCTTCAGTAATCTTAACAGGAGCTACATCAAACTTTTGTCCCACATAATAATCTTCTAAATACATAATTCACCTCTAATAAAAGATACCCTTGAAGAATTTAAAATAACTTTTTAGGAGAATAAGTTACTTACAGGGGTATGTAGTATATAATTTATAAATAGAGGTATTTTATAATTTAAATTTAATTCTAAAAACTAAAACATATTAAGATTTATACGAATGAATAAAAATTTAGATTTAAGGAGAAGAGATGTTAATTAGAAAAAAAGTACTTACAATAGCTGGAAGTGATTCAAGCGGAGGAGCTGGCATTCAAGCAGATATAAAGACAATGCTTACAAATGGAGTCTATGCAATGAGTTGTATAACGGCGCTGACAGCTCAAAACACAACGGGAGTTAGCAATATTATGGAAGTAAGTCCGGAATTTTTGGACAGCCAATTAGAGAGTGTGTTTGAAGATATATTTCCAGATGCAGTCAAGATAGGTATGGTTTCAAGTTCGGAGTTGATAGAAGTGATAGCTAAGAATTTGAAAAAATATTCTGCCAAAAATATTGTAGTTGATCCTGTGATGGTGGCGACAAGTGGCTCGAGTTTAATTCAGACTGAGGCAGTCAAAGCTTTAAAAGAAAAATTATTTCCACTTGCAGATTTGATAACACCGAACTTTCAAGAAGCAGAAGTTCTGTCCGGAAAAGAAATAAATAGCATAGAAGACATGGTTGAAGCTGCAAAATTAATCTATGAAGAATCAAATGTGGCTGTGCTTTTAAAAGGTGGGCATTTAGACGACAGTTGCGACGATTTGCTGTACGATGGGGAAGAAACTTGGTTTAGAGGCAAAAAGATAGCTAACCAAAACACACACGGAACTGGATGTACTCTTTCATCAGCCATAGCCTCTAACTTGGCAAAGGGACATTCGCTTGCAGACTCTATATATTTGGCGAAATTATATTTAAATAACCTATTGATGAGAAAGTTGGACTTGGGAAGTGGGAGCGGACCTTTAGACCATGGATACTTTATAGCTGAATAAAAACTTTAAAATGGCGAGGGCTTATGGATATAGAGAATATATTAAAATCAAAATTTTATTTTTGGGAAGCTTTAACAGATACAGAAAAGAATACTATAGTGGATAACACTTTTTTGGTTGATTGTACTATTTATGGCGACAGGAGTAATAAAAGTATTTGCATACCACATGATGATAATAGGGATTGTGGCGGCAGTGACAAATGGTGTGCCGGTGAGCACTTCTATAAATAATGACGGACGAAATGCTTTAGATAGCTATGAAAATAAATCTCATAGAGTGTTAATACATGCGAGTTTGGTTGCGAGTGAAAGGTATTTAAAAGGTGTGAGCGGAAATATATGGTCAGAGAAAGAATTAAAAGTTTTATTCGATTCTGATAGCATGAAGTATTTAGAATTTAGCGCTTTTATGGTAGATTATTATTCAGAGCGTGGGGATTTTAAAAAGGCGGAAGAGATAGCAGAAGAATCTGTTTCAAAACCTGTGTTATCTTCTGAATTGCAAAGACAAGTCTTAATAGGAGAAGTTCTGTTTTTTTAAACTTCTAAACAGAAATGAAGAAGCTATAGAAAAATATAACACCAAGGAATTTAAGAAATTTAGGAAAAGAGTTTTAAAGGCGCTTATAAATAGATTTCATATAGAATATGCCTTTGCACTGTATGAACGAGACTATGAAAAAGTGGAGAAAATAAAAAAAGAATTTGAAAGTTATAGGATGAGTTATCCATTTGAAGGCCAAAGTATTGGCATTTCAAAATTAATGTAATATGCTAAAAAGTTAGGTGAGAGATGAGTATTTTAACGGTAAAAAATTTAAGTCATCAGTATGGCGGAAGAGAAATATTAAATGATGTAAATTTCAGATTGTTGCAAGGTGAGCACGTTGGTCTTGTAGGGCCTAACGGAGAGGGAAAGAGCTCATTTATGAATATCATAACTGGAAAATTGATTCCAGAAGAGGGAGAAATAACTTGGGCCAAGAGAGTTAGAGTTGGATATTTAGACCAACACGCAACTTTCGTTGGAGGCTACACAGTTAGAGATGTTTTAAAGAGCGCATTTGCCCATCTATACGATTGGGAACAAGAGATAAATGACGCATATATGAAGATGGGCGAAGTTGGAGAAGAAGAGTTAAACGAGTTGATGGAAGAAGTGGGAACTCTACAAACTCTACTCGAGCAACACGATTTCTACATGATAGATTCCAAAGTAGAAGAAATTGCAAATGCATTTGAATTACACGACATAGGACTTGAAAAGAATTTTAAAGACCTATCAGGTGGTCAGAGATCTAAGATACTACTTGCAAAGTTGTTACTTGAAAAGCCAGATATACTTATGCTTGACGAGCCTACAAACTATCTTGATGAAAATCACATCGACTGGCTTAGAAACTATCTTGTAAACTACGACAATGCATTCATATTGATATCACACGACATAGACTTTTTAAATTCTGTAATAAATATAATTTACCATGTTGAAAACAAGGAATTGAACAGATACGTTGGAGACTATTCAGAATTTGAGAGATTAAGAGAGCTAAAGAAAAAGCAAATAGAAGCAGCATATAAAAAACAACAACAAGAAATTCAAGAGCTTGAAGACTTTGTTGCCAGAAATAAGGCGAGAATTGCCACTAGAAACATGGCTATGTCAAGACAAAAGAAATTGGATAAAATGGATATCATAGAACTTGCGAAGGAAAAACCAAAGCCGGAATTTAGATTCTTATCCACATCACAAATGTCCAAGTTGATTTTTGAAACCAAGGATTTAGTCATAGGCTATGATAAACCTCTTACGAAACCACTCAACTTGAGAATGGAGAGAGGAGACAGAATTGCTCTTGTAGGGCCAAACGGTACAGGAAAGAGTACATTGATTAAGACAGTTCTTGGAGAAGTAAAGGCTCTTTCAGGAAATATTCATCAAGGACAGAGCATCCAAGTTGGCTACTTCAAACAAGAGGAGTTTTATGAAGATAAAAAGACAGCCATTGATGAAGTTTGGGAGGAATATCCAAGTTGGAATCAAGCTGAAGTTAGAGCAGCACTTGCTAAATGTGGACTTATGACAGAACAAATAGAATCATTAGTTAAAGTTTTGAGCGGTGGGGAGCAAGCTAAAGTAAGACTTTGTAAGATACTTAACAGACCGGCAAATGTGCTTATGCTTGACGAGCCTACAAACCATTTAGACCCAGAAGCAAAAGACGAATTAAAAAGAGCAATTAAAGAATTTGATGGCGCAGTATTTTTAATAAGCCATGAGAGAGATTTCTATGAATCCATTGCCACAGAAATATGGAACATGGAAGATTTTAAAGAAGCTGAATAAAATATAGAGAGTAAATCCTAAGTGATTTGCTCTTCTTTATGTAATAAATTAAAAAATGGGTAATATAAAAATATAAAGTTAATATCGGAGGAATAAATATGTTAGAAATCGGAGCAAAAGCACCAGAATTTGAATTAGAAGACCAAAATGGGAAAGTACACAGATTAGAAGATTATAGAGGGAAAAAAGTTATACTATATTTTTATCCAAAAGATAATACACCGGGCTGTTCAATGCAAGCAGTTGGATTTTCAGAATTAAAAGCAGAATATGAAGATAAAAATGCAGTTGTTCTTGGAGTTAGCAAAGACAGTGTAAAATCACATAAGAATTTTGAAACCAAAAAAGATTTAAAAATAACAATCCTTTCAGATCCAGAACTAAAGACAATTAAAGACTATGATGTTTGGAAAGAAAAGACAATATTCGGAAAAACAGCCTTAGGAATAGTTAGAACAACTTATGTGATAGACGAAGAAGGAACAATAATATTTGCAAATGGCAAAGTAAAAGCTAAAGCCGACCCTAAAAATATGTTAGAGGAAATATAATGCACATAATTCTCTCTCCAACAAAGAAGATGAAATATGTAGATGGCCAAGAAATGAGTAAGTCTAAACTGATAGATAAGACAACAGAGATTTTAAAAGAGCTTCAAAACAAATCATATACAGAATTAAAAGATATTTGGAAATGTAATGATAAGTTGGCGGAACAAAACTATCAGAGAATAAAAAATATGTTTGAACAAAGACCTACTCCTGCGCTGTTTGCGTATGATGGAATAGTATTTAAAAATATTGCTCCAGAGACGCTGGAAAAAGAAGAGATAGACTATCTAACAGACCATTTGAGAATATTGTCAGGATTCTATGGAGTATTAAAACCTTTAGATGGAGTAGTTCCATACAGACTTGAAATGCAAGCAGAAATATCAATAGCAGATAAGAAAAACTTGTATGAATACTGGGCAGATACAATATATAAAGAGCTAAAGGCTCCAATTGTAAACTTAGCATCAAAAGAATATACAAAGGTCGTTGAGCCCTATATTCAAAATGGAGAAATGGTGACTTGCAGTTTCTATGAAATTGTATCAGGCAAACCAGTGCAAAAAGCAACCTATTCTAAAATGGCAAGAGGGGAAATGGTCAGATATTTAGCAGAAAATAAAGTTCAAACTGTAGAAGAGATAAAAAATTTTGATAGAAATGGATATATTTTTAATCCAGAGACTTCTACTGAAACGGAATATAATTTTTATAGATAGTTAAGAACTTTTAAAAAGAGTTAAGTTAGATAAATATTATCAAAGTAAATTATTCAAGAAATACCTTTGATAATTAATATTGAAATTATAAGGATTTTAAGACAGTCTTTTGCATATAAGATTGATAATATAATCTTAAATAGAAAATTCAAAAAAGAGTTAAGTTACATTAACTCTTTTTTCATGTTGATTTTTAATTTGTAAACTAAAAGAAAAATCCCGATGGCTACTAATATGAAACCGCAGATATGTATTGCCATCACAATAAATGGATCAACTCCACTTTGAATTAAACTATGTCTATTTGAAATTGAAAAGTAGCTCCATATAACTCCTAAAAATATTAGAAATATTGAGCCAAAGCTTCTGAAAAATCTGGCCCATTTGTATTATTTTTCATATAATCAGCTATATACATATACCCAATATGTACTTAAAGCATGTTATAATAATAAGGTATTAAGGGGAGAGATATTTGAATAATATAAAGACTATAAAAGAAATTGAAAGAAGTTTAATAAAGAGTTATAGGAAATATATATGGGTGCCTTTTGTCAAAGGAATTAATGAGTTTGATATGATTCAAGAGGGAGATAAGATAGCCGTTGCAATTTCAGGCGGAAAAGACTCTCTAACTTTGGCTAAATGCTTTCAAGAGCTAAAAAGACATGGGAAGATGCATTTCGATTTAGAATTTATAGCAATGGACCCAGGATATAATCAAGTGAATAGGGAAATGCTTGAATATAATTGTGAGAAGTTGGGTATTCCTGTAAAGGTGCACGATTCGGACGTGTTTGAGGTTTCTCAAAGACTGTCTGATGGATATCCTTGTTATATGTGTGCGAGGATGCGTAGGGGAAATCTATATGCGAAGGCACAAGAGCTTGGGTGCAATAAGTTGGCCTTGGGGCATCATTTTGATGATGTCATAGAGACTATAATGTTAAATATACTCTTTGCGGGGAATTATAAGACTATGATGCCAAAGCTTCATTCTCAAAATTTTGAGGGTTTAGAATTGATTAGGCCTATGTACTATGTAAGAGAAGAGTCTGTTCAAAGGTTTATGAATTCGACTGGACTAAGAGCTTTGGATTGTGCTTGTGAAGTAGCGGAGAAAAAGGAAGAAGGCTCTATGAGAGGTTATATTAAGAGCTTGATTCAAAAGGTGGAAGAGAAAAATCCTAATGCGGCTATCAGTATATTGAGATCGGCTGAAAATGTTGAATTAGGAGCTATTATTGGATATAAAGATAAAGACGGAAAGAAAATATCTTTTATGGAAGAATATTAGAGGTGAAGATTGAAATTTATATCGTGGAATGTAAATGGCTTAAGAGCAGCGATAAAAAAGGGGTTTGTTGAGAAACTTGCGCAGATGAATCCAGATATAATTGGACTTCAAGAGATAAAGCTTTCAGAAGGACAATTGGAACTTGAACTTGATGGATATGAATTATATTATAATTATGCACAGAGAAAAGGGTATTCGGGAACGGCAGTTTTTACAAAGTTAAAACCACTATCTGTAAATTATGGCATAGGAATTGAAGAGCATGACACAGAAGGACGTGTTATAACTCTTGAATTTGAAGATTATTATTTTATAACTTGTTATACTCCAAACTCAAAGAGAAAGTTAGAGCGTTTAGACTATAGAGTAGTTTGGGAAGATGCATTTAGAGAATATCTAAATGAGTTAGACAAGTCTAAGCCGGTTATTCTATGTGGGGACTTAAATGTTGCGCACAATGAAATCGACTTAGCTAATCCAGATACAAACCATAAGTCAGCAGGATTCAGTGATGAAGAGAGAGCTAAGTTCACTGAACTTTTAGAGAATGGTTATGTGGATACTTTCAGACATTTCTATCCGGATAAGGCGGAAGAATATAGTTGGTGGAGTAACTTCAACAATGCTCGTGAGAGGAACATAGGTTGGAGAATAGACTATTTTGTAGTTTCTGAAAGATTTGTAGATAGACTTGAAGATGCCAAGATACATCAAGGTATGATGGGTTCTGACCATTGTCCTGTAGAACTTATTTTAAAGTGAGGTAAGAATGAATAATTTATTAACTGAAAAAATACAAGAGAATTTATATTACATTGGTGTTAATGACAGAATAACACAGCTTTTTGAAGGAATGTGGCCTCTACCTGATGGAGTAGCATATAATGCATACTTACTTACAGGAGAAGTTAGCATTTGTATGGATGTTGTAAAGGATACTACGGTTCAAGGATTTTTAGAAAAATTATATGAAATTCTTGGCGACAAGGATCTTGACTATCTTGTAATCAACCACGTTGAACCTGACCATTCAAGCGGCATTGTAGAACTTCTTTCAATATATCCACACGTAAAGATAATCTGCAATAAAAAGACTGTTCCTCTACTTGAAAGCTATTATGGAATTACAGAAAACATAATTGAAGTAAAAGATGGAGAAGTTTTAAAACTTGGAGATAGAGAGCTTACTTTCTATATGACTCCAATGGTTCACTGGCCAGAGTCTATGGTTTGCTATGAAGAAGCTACAAAGACTTTATTTTCACAAGACATATTTGGTGGATTTGGTACATTAAACGGAGCTATTTTTGATGATGAAGTAAAATTTGACGATTATTACTTATCTGAAACAACAAGATACTTTATAAATATTGTTGGTAAATACTCCGGACAAGCTCTAAGAGCTCTTAACAAATTGGAAACTCTTGATATAAAGACAATCTGTCCTGTGCACGGAGTTGTTTGGAGAAAAGATCCTTCAAAGATTTTGGATTTATACACAAGACTTTCTAAACAAGAAGTTACTGATGGTGTTGTGATTATATACGGAAGTATGTATGGAAACACTGAAAGAATGGCAGAAGCTGTTGCTAAAGGTGTGGTTGAAGGTGGAATAAGCGACGTTAGAATTAGAGATATTTCAAAGACAAGTTTATCTTATCTTTTAGCTGATACATGGAAGTACAAGGGAGTAATCTTAGGTTCTTGCTCTTATAACAACAACATCTTCCCTCCAATGTCATTCTTATTAGAAGAATTGAAACATCAAAAGATGAAGAACAATGTTTGGGGATTCTTTGGTTCATTCTCATGGAGCGGTGGAGCAATGAAGAGATTCGACCAATTTGCAGAAGAAATGAAATGTGATGTTTTAGAAATCAAACCTGAAATAAAAGGTGCTGCAACTGACGAACAAATCCAAGAGTTAAAAGACCTTGGAAAAGAAATGGCTAAGAGAATCTTAGACGATAGAAATAAAAAAGAAGATTAATATAAAAAGGAAACAGTTGGGAAATATCTCAACTGTTTTTTAGCGTTTAAATTTAATTTTTAGACTTTATTCACTTCGCAATATGCCAAGTCTTTCTGAAACCCAATCATAGCTTGAGTCTACAAAATTCTGTGTCGACTTATTTAGCAATTCTCTATACTTACCACCTTCTAAGATATCTGAATACAGAATAACTTCGGATTGGATTTTACCTTTATCGTCGTGATATCTATTGACATAAGTTGGGTGGAGTACAAAGCTTTCGAGTTTAGTTACGTTATTTTGTTTTACTAAATTCAATTCCACGAACACACCGGACTCAACTCCCTGGTGTCCAATCCATTGTTGTCTTTGGTTTGAGATGGAGTTTCCCATGGAGAAGATTGTAAATTTACCATCTTTAAATTCAGCCCTTTGTAAAACGTGTGGGTGAGAGCCGAGCACTGTATCGACTCCGTTGTCGAGCAAGAATTTTTCAAAGTGCTTTTGTGTTTCGGATGGCTCTTTGGCATATTCAACGCCCCAGTGAGGATAGGCCACTATATAATCTGCGCCAAGGCTCTTTAAATTTTGAATATCTCCCAAAATTAAATCTTCTTGCAGTGGCGAGAGTTCATATCTTTTGTCAGAGGGCACAAGACCTTCTAAGCCATTAAACATTTCAGAATAGGAAAGCAACCCTACTGCTATTCCGTTAGATGTAATTATGAGTGGTTTATCACCTTCTCGGCGTGTTCCAAAGTGCTTTAGACCAACTCTATCCATCTCGTCGAGAGTGGTTTTAACTCCATCATAGCCGGTGTCTACACAATGGTTATTTGAAGTGGCAAGTGCGTCAAAGCCAACGGATTTTAGATAACTTAGAGCCTCCGGCGGAGTATTAAACATTGGGTGTCCTGAAACAGGTCTGTTTGGGTTGACTGTGCTTTCAAAATTACCTAATACTAAGTCAGCACCTTTTAGATATTCTTCAACCTTTTGGTAGTACGTATTAAACGAATATGTATTAGTTGATGAATCATAGTTATTTTTATAGAGTGGCATGTGGTACATTATGTCGCCGGTGGCAAATATTTTTGTTCGGTAAATGGGACTTTCATTTTTAGCTGAAGTGGTTTTAGTAGTCTGTGTATTGAGGTTCAAATTTTCCGGCTTGTAGTTATACAGAAAGAGAACTCCAAGACTTAAAAACACTATTGCAAAAATAGTTATAATAATTTTTTTCATAATATCACCAAGTCAATTATAGCATATAGTTTAACTCAATAATTTAAATAAAAAAGACAAATCCATTTGGACTTGTCTTTTATCTAATTTGTTCTTAGTCAGATTTTATCTTTTAAGTTCAATTTTTTCTTTGAATAGGTCGCTTGCCTCTATCATCTCTTTTGAACCTATGGCTGCAACGTAATTTTTATCCATTGCTTGTTTGATTGCACTGCTAAGAGCTTTTATATCGGATAGTTTAGTGTTTAGAGCTTGCTCTTTGAACTCAGCCACCATTTCTTCTGTTAGATTAGTCATAAATCTACTGAAGTTTGCGCTTCCTTTTTCAGCTGCACCAAGTAGTGGGTCGAATGCATTCATAGTTCCTATGATATAGTTTTTAAGGTCTTCTTCTGATAAGTTAAGTGAGTCTATATATTCAGACATCTTGTCGTAAACTTCCACAGTTTTTTCTAAGTTAGGGTCTCTATATGAATAGGTAACTATATCATCTGACATAGAGAATCTAACTCCAGCTCCGTAAGCTCCACCTTTTGCACGAATTTGGTTGTGTAGGAAATCTGCTGAAAGTATATTTCCAAGCACTGGCATTATTCCGGAGTAGTTTACGCCAAACTCTTTTAGATTGTATCCTTTAGAAACATAATTTACATTTGCGGAAGTTGTAAAGCCTTGGTTCTTTGCACAAGGAGTGAACTCAAATTCCACGGGGCTATATTCTTCTTTAGGTAGCACGTTTAAGAATTCAGCAACTTTTGATTTTTTAGCGCTGTCATCGGAAGTTAGATTTACCACAACGTCTGAAGCGTTAATAAGTTTAATGGATAGTTCTTTAAGTTTGGCACTTAAGTTATCCCATTCAGAATCGAAGTTGTCTACTAAATCAGCAAGGTAGAAGTAGTAGTTGAATCCGCCTGAAATTTGGTTGTAGGCAGAGAGTTTTGAAAAATAACTCTTAACTACTTCGGCTGCTATTGAATGGCCGCTTTGAAGAATTGCCGCTTCTATATATGATTTTTGAAGTAGGACTAATTCTTTAATTCTCTTCTTATCATCAAATTTTGAATTTAGCAGAATTTCTTTTGCAAGGTCAATTGATTTTTCGAAGTTTAAATCAAGTGTCTTTATTGAAGCTTCAAATCTGGATTTGAATTCATTTTCTTTAGTATAGTCTTTATAAGTTGCAAGACCTGTTCCAAAACCACCCATGATTTTATAGATTTCAGTATCTAGATTAGAATAGTGGTACTTATCTGTTGAAACTTTTCCAAATAGCTCGCTAAGAAGGTTCATAGTTGGCAAATCTTCTATGCTTATGTGTTCAGCAGGGAAGGAAATTGTCAAATATGAGATTCCGTTTGTAGGTTGAGGATTGAACAGAAGAGTTCCATATTCTTCTTCAAATTTTTCGCTTTCAAGATGCTCAATGCCTTCTTTTATATCTGAAATTTCAAGAGATGGTATTGTGTTTTTATCTTCTTCCGTATCTTCTCTTAGTTGGTATTCAACTAAATTTTTGTGATTAGATATAATTTCATCCACTTCTTCATCGGACATAGAAGACTTGATAGTTTCAAGTTTATCTTTTAACTCATTTGTTTCTATCTCATTTTTGTCTGCATCTGCCACAACTTGAACACCGACAGAGTATTTATTTTCCAATAAATGTTTTTTGATATATTCTTCAAAGAAATCTGTATCTATTTTATTTCTCAAGTTCTCTATTACAGAAAGAGCTTTTAATCCATCAATAGGGTTTTCTCCATAAAGCCAAGTGTTTAGAGATCTTATATAGTAGATAATTGCCTTTTGAATTCCGCCACCTTCACGATATGCAAATTCAAATTTGTTAAATGTGGCAAGTAGCAAGTCTTTGTCTATACCATTTGAAACTATATTTTCAAGTGAGTTGTATAGGAAGTCTCTAAATTCTTCTGCACTTTTTCCGCCTGTGTTCTTAGCCACGATTGATAGGTCAAGAGTGAGTGAGGTTGAATTTTCAGCCCAAACATCTTCAGCGAAACCAGAGCTCAACACATCTTGTTTTATAGGTGCTGAATCTGAATTTACCAACAATTCAGATAAGAAGTTTCTCATAAATAAATCTTGAGGGTTCAAACTCTTTCCAACGCACCAGCCGAATCCAACATAGTCATTTTTCTTTTCAACTTCCGCTTGAGTGGCTGCATAAGTTTCTTTTACAAAAACTGTTTTTTCGAGTGGTTGGTTTAATTTTATTTCTGAGTCTACATTTGAGAACTCAAAAGAATTCAAATAGTTATCCTCTATAAACTTCAAAACTTCTTCATAGTCCATATTTCCGTAGAGATATATATATGAATTTGATGGGTGGTAGAATTTCTTGTGGAAATTTAAAAAGTTTTCATAAGTTAAGTTTGGAATTTCTTTTGGAGCTCCACCTGAGTCAACACCATAAGTTGAATTTGGATGTAGGTTGAAAGTTAGCGTGTCGGACACAATGGATTGAGGATCTGAGTAGACACCTTTCATTTCATTGTAAACAACTCCGTTGATTGAAAGCGGAGAGTCTTTTTCCATTTCATAGTGCCAACCCTCTTGTTCAAAAATTTCTTTAACTTCATACATTCTTGGATAGAAAACCGCATCTAAGTACACATCCATCAAGTTGTAGAAGTCTTTTTCATTTCTTGAGCTGACAGGGTATATGGTCTTATCTGGATAAGTCATGGCATTTAAGAAAGTTTGCTGACTTGACTTGATAAGATCCATAAAAGGTTCTTTTGTTCTATATTTTCTTGAACCGGATAGCACAGAGTGTTCTGCAATGTGAGCTACACCAGTTGAGTCTTCGGGGATTGTTTTAAAACCAATTCCAAAAGCTTTATTTTCATCATCATTAGATAGTACAAGCACTTGGGCTTTAGTTTTTTCGTGTATAAAATATAGTGCCTTAGAAGACACTTCATCGATCATTTCTTCTTTTAAAAGTTTGTACATATATTCCTCCTAATTTCTATATTATACCCATTAAAAGAGTGTGTTGGCAAAGAGTTTAGAGAATTGAAATATTATTAAAAATAAGATATCTTTAGATATAATAAATTTAAAAATCAAAGTTAAATTAAAAGCAAGTATAGTCTCAAAAATATTTTGTCTGTTGTCTATAGTGGTATAATATGAAAATTAATCTATATGAATAAACAGTAAAAAATAAATTGAGAATTAATTAAATTATTGTAAAGCCGAAAGCCTAGAAGTCAATAAAATGGCAATTTGTATACATAAATTTTCACAACAAGGCAAACTTTGATAAATTTTTAATTTATTGACAAGTTAGTAAACTAGATGATAAAATCGGTTTATAAAGTAGAATAACCAAATAGATAAATCGTTTAAATTAAGCGATATATTGGACATGCAAACGAATAGGTATCGTTTGCAAAATGTAGTTTTGCTTTAGATATTCAAAAGTTAGTTAGAGTAGTATACTGTCCGCTAATCGATTATTTCGACAACCGGGGTATCCTCTGAGAAAGACGAAAGTCAAAATTTTAGGAGGTCAGTATAAAAATGAAAGAATATCCACTAAATGTACCAACACCACGCTCTTTTTCTTACGTAAAGCGTAATATCCCAAATGTTACTATTGAACAACGTGAAAGAGCTTTGAAAGAAACTCACTACAATGAATTTGCATTCCCAGCAGGTATGCTAACTGTAGATATGTTATCTGACTCTGGTACAACAGCCATGACAGATCAACAATGGTCATCATTGTTCTTAGGCGATGAATCTTACGGAAGAAACAAAGGTTACTATGTACTTTTAGATGCAATGCGTGACTGTTTTGAACGTGGCGACGATCAAAAGAAAATTATAGACTTGGTTAGAACAGACTGCCAAGACATAGAAAAAATGATGGACGAAATGTACTTATGTGAATATGAAGGTGGACTTTTCAACGGTGGGGCAGCTCAACTTGAACGTCCAAATGCATTCCTTATGCCACAAGGCCGTGCAGCAGAATCTATCTTATTTGAAATAGTTCGTAAGATATTAGCTCAACGTGAACCAGGAAAAGTATTCACAATTCCTTCAAATGGACACTTCGATACAACTGAAGGAAACATCAAACAAATGGGTTCAGTTCCTCGTAACCTATACAACAAAGAATTATTATATGAAGTTCCAGAAAACGGACGTTATGAAAAGAATCCTTTCAAAGGTGATATGGACATTGAAAAACTTCAACAACTTATAGATGCAGTTGGTATTGAAAACATTCCAATGATTTACACTACAATTACAAACAATACTATCTGTGGACAAGCTGTTTCTATGAAGAGTATCAGAGAAACTTCTGAACTTGCTCATAAATATGAAATTCCATTTATGCTTGATGCTGCAAGATGGGCAGAAAACTGCTACTTCATCAAGATGAATGAAGATGGCTATGAAGACAAATCAATTGCTGAAATAGCTAAAGAAATGTTCTCTTATTGTGATGGTTTCACAGCTTCACTTAAGAAGGACGGACACTCTAACATGGGTGGTATCTTAGCTTTCCGTGATAAAGGATACTTCTGGAAGAAATTCTCAGATTTCAACGAAGACGGAACAGTTAAGACAGACGTAGGTATATTGCTAAAAGTTAAACAAATTTCTTCTTATGGTAATGACTCTTACGGTGGAATGTCAGGACGTGACATCATGGCTCTTGCAGCAGGTTTATATGAATGTCTAAACGTTAACTATCTTGAAGAACGTATCGACCAATGTAACTATCTTGCAGAAGGTTTCTTCAACGCTGGAGTAAAAGGTGTTGTAATTCCTGCAGGTGGACATGGTGTATACATCAACATGGACGAATTCTTCGATGGCAAGAGAGGACATGATACATTTGCCGGAGAAGGTTTCAGTTTGGAACTTATCCGTCGTTACGGAATCAGAGTTGCTGAACTTGGAGACTATTCTATGGAATATGACCTAAAGACTCCTGAACAACAAGCTGAAGTTGCAAACGTAGTAAGATTTGCAATCAATAGAAGTGTTTACTCAAAAGAACACTTAGATTATGTAATAGCTGCTGTGAAGGCTCTTTATGAAGACCGTGAATCTATTCCAAACATGAGAATAACTAAAGGTCACACTCTTCCAATGCGTCATTTCCACGCATTCTTGGAACCATATCCAAACGAAGAGAAATAGAATAAATTTTAATTAAGACGAATTGTCAAATAAAACCAACCTCAAATCTCATCTTTTCTGTAATGCAGAGGATGAGATTTTAATAGATAATTTATCATAACAAGTGCAACATAAATAAACTCATAGCTAATCAGCTGTGTTAATATGTAAGTGACCAAACAAAACATATTAAAAGGAGTGATTAACTATGAGCTATAACCATCTTACCATAGAAGAAAGATCTTGTATTTACCAATTTTTAAATTTAGGAATGAGTATAAGGAAAATTGCACACGCACTTAAAAGGTCACCTAGTACAATATCTAGAGAAATTAAAAGAAATTCATCTAAGATAAAAGTTAGTAGGGGAAGTTACACTAAGTACTTTCCGATAAAGGCAAATGATAAATATATTGATAGAAGAAAAGACTGCCATAGAAAAAGTAAATTTTCTAAAGATGTTATTGATTATTTAACTGTAAAGATTAACGAACATTGGTCCCCTGAACAAATATCAAATAGAAACACAAATGAGATTCATGAATTACCATCTACATCAACGATATATAGAATGATACACGACCAAAAAGCTGACCAAAAACTAGTATGAAAAATTTGAGAAGAAAAGCTAAATTTAAAAGGCCAGCAGAAAAAAGAGGAAAATTCAATGATAAAGGTAGAACAATTAAGAAAAGACCTAAAGAGATATACAGAAGGCAAGAATTAGGCCACTGGGAAGCAGATACAGTGGAATCAGGCAGATTAGATCATAAAAGGAAAAGTAGATGTTGTTTCGTAACTTTAGCAGAAAGAAAATCTAGATATTATATAGCAATCCTAGTTGAAAATAGAAAGTCGGAAAGCGTAACACCAGCAATAATAAATGCATTAAAAGATTATCCAAAAGAATTAGTAAAAACAATAACCTTTGATAGAGGTAAAGAATTTTCAGAATTTGAGAAAATAGAAAAAGAATTAGGATGCAAAACTTATTTTTGTGATCCCTATTGTGCATGGCAAAAAGGTACAAATGAAAATAGTAACGGACTTTTGAGGGAGTTTTATCCTAAGGGTATGGATTTATCAGAAGTGAATATTGATGAATTAAATTATAACTTAAGTTTAATGAATAATAGACCTAGAAAATGTATAAAATATAAAACACCTAAAGAAGAACTTTTTGGTCTCTTACCATAGGTGTTGCATTTGATTTGACAATTCGTCTGCATAAAAATATCTGTTAGGGATTTACTCCCCAACAGATATTATAGAGCCAGATAAAAATAAAAGGTCACTACGCAAATGTAGTGGCCTTTTTATATAAATGTAAATTTAATTTATAATATATAGTTTACTCAATGGACATAGCTAAAAAAATATATTAAAAAGTACTTTAAAATAGTTGGGGAATATGTTAAACTTTTAACATATTAGAAAACGTTTTATATATGAGGAGGAATATTATGGCAATGTTTAGCGTACCTAATAAAATTGTACACGGAGAAAATGCATTAGAAGTATTAGCTACTTTGAAAGGTAAGAAAGCTACTTTAGTAACTGGCGGAAGTTCAATGAAACGATTTGGATTTTTAGATGAAGTTACTAAGATATTAGAAGATGCTGGCTTTGAAACTCAACTTATAGATGGAGTTAATCCTGATCCTACAGTAGAAGAATGTTTAGCTGGCGGAAAGAAAATGGAAGAATTCGGACCTGATTGGATAGTTGCCATTGGCGGTGGTTCAGCAATGGATGCTGCAAAAGCTATGTGGGTATTCTATGAACACCCTAACTATGATTTCGAAAAATTAGTTTCTTTTGACAACCCACCACTAAAACAAAAAGCAAGAATGGTATGTATTCCATCAACTTCTGGAACAGCTTCTGAAATTACAGCTTTTTCAGTAATAACTGACCCAGTAAAACAAATTAAATATCCATTAGTACATCCTGACTTTGTACCAGACATGGCAATTATAGATCCAAGACTTCCACAAAAAATGCCACCACTTATCACAGCTCAAACAGGTATGGACGTTATGACACATGCTATAGAAGCTATAGCATCAACTGCAGCTGATGATTACACAACTCCTTTGGCAATAAGAGCGGTTGAGTTAGTTTTAGGATATCTTGAAAGAGCAGTTAAAAATGGTGATGACATGGAAGCAAGAACTAAGATGCATGACGCATCAACTCTTGCAGGTATGGCATTCTCAAATTGCTCTTTGGGAATAGTACACAGTATGGCACATAAAATTGGCGGAATCTTCCACTTAACACATGGAGAAGCCAATGCAATTATGTTACCTTATATAATCGATTACAACAGAAAAGAAAGCGACAGATATTCTATGCTTGAAGATGTTTTGAGAATAGATGATATAGCTGAAGAAGTTAGAAAACTTAACGAAGCAGTAGGACTTACTTTAAATATTAAAGACGGAAAGAATACTGTTATTGAAGAAGCTAAATTCCTTGAAGTATTAGATGAGATGTCAGCTAATGCATTTGCAGATGCTTGTACTTTGACAAATCCAAGAAAGACAAGCCCAGAAGATATAAAGAAAATTTATACAGCTGCATACTACGGAGAAAAAATAGATTTCTAAAATAAAAAAAGAAGATAGTGCTTTAATCGGCACTATCTTTTTTGATTGAAGATATTATATTTTCATTTAAGAGAGAAGATTTTTAAAAACTTTTGAACTCAAAAGTATCTTTAATATTATTAACACGACTATACTTCCAGTTATAGTTGCCGGAATCCACATTGGCATAAAGAACCAAAATGGTTCATGCTCCAAGTTTATACTTGGATAGATGAATAAGTATTTCATTGGATAGTAAGATATTAGAGCGCCTATAACACCAGTGCCAAAAACTTCTCCAAGAGCAGCTCCTAAAAGAGACTTTGTTTTTTTATAAACTACTGCAGAGAGAACAGCTCCAAACACAGCTCCGGTGTAAGCAGTGAAAGGTCTGCCAAGGATAAAAACTCTTATAGTTGCACTTATAAATGCCTGTGCTAAATTGTAGGTTGGTCCTAAAAATACAGCACCAATAACATTTGTAGTGTGTTGAAAAGGAACAAAGTTGGTTATAAAAGCAACACTTGAAATTGCTATGTTGATTGAAGCAAACAACGCGGCTAATATCATTTTCTTTACTGATTTAGATTTCATTAAAAGACCTCGTATTTTCTCTATATTTTTGTAATAAAAATTCGGTTTCTGATTTTTTATCCTCTGCCATTAGAATCCCAGTTACAATTGCATAGCCATCCACATTAATTTCATTTAAAAATTCAATAGTACTTCTATTTATTCCGCCAATTGCTACTACGGGTATATTTACAGACTCAGAAATTGATTTTAAAATTTGAGTATTCATATCGTGAGTAACCTTTTTAGTGTTGGTAGAGAACACTGCTCCAACTCCTATGTAGTCGGCGCCCATTAATTCTGCTTCTTTAGCCATAGCTATTGTCTGAGTGCTAACTCCTATGATTTTATCTTCTCCAAGTAGCTTTCTTGCTATATCAGCTGGCATATCTGTTTGACCGAGATGTACTCCATCTGCATCGATAGCAAGGGCTATATCAACTCTGTCGTTGATTAACAGTTTGGCATTGTATTTGTGACAAAGAGCTTTTAAATCAATAGCCAAATTTAAAAAATCTCTTGTTGAGGTATCTTTCTCACGAAGTTGAACAAGTCTTACACCACCGAGTAGAGATTCTTCAACGGCATCTAATAAGCTGTGTCCATTAATTAAATTTCTATCTGTGACAAGATAGATTGAGTAGTCAACATTTTTCAATTTTAGCACCGTCCTTTAAGTCGATATAGTTGATTGTTGAAAGATGATTGATTAAGTTTATGTGAAAATCGCCTAAACCTCTCATACCTTTCTTTGCAAGTTCTCCGGCAATTGACATAAGAGTTGTGATTGTGAGAGCGGAGTCCAAATAATTTTCAGTAACTGCCGCGCCTGAAGCAAGTAGACCCGTCAACATACAACCGCATCCTGTCACTAATTGCATTTCTTCAACACCATTTTCAATTGAGTAACAGACTTTGCCATCTGTAACATAGTCTACTTTTCCGGTTGCTACTATAACAGAATTTGTAATTTGACTAGCTTTTAATGCAATCTCTGACATGGAAACAGATTCGTCAATAGAGGCATCAACGCCTTTTGAGTTAAGCGATTTATTTACTATGTAAGATATTTCTGAATAGTTGCCATGGATTATAGCCAAGTTATTTTTAATAAATTCATCTGTGAATTCATTTCTTATTTTTGAACTTCCCGCTCCAACGGCATCAAACACTATAGGTTTTTTGTATTTATCAGCCATTTTTGCAGCAAATCTTATTTCATTTAAAGAATCTTCTGATATTCCGCCTATATTGACATAGAGAGCACCTGAGTTTTTAATAATATCTTCAAGTTCTAAAACTGATTGTGCCATTATAGGTGATGCGCCAATGGCAAGTATGGCATTTGCCACGTCATTTATAGTTACATTATTAGTCAGACATTCAATTAGAGGTCTATTTTCTCTTATGGTTTTAAGTTCTGTTTTAAATATATTTTCCATAAATTCTCCTAAAATAAAAAATACTCCCAGTGGGAGTAAGCACAAAAATAGATAGATGCTTCCTTCCACGGTGTTAACCGACAGGTTCTAAGGGTCAGGTTTTAACCTTCTCAACTCAAAGAGTCCCCCTGCATGTCACCATACTACCATAGATTTTTATAAATTGAAATATGAAAATAGTAATGAGTGAAACAAAAATAATTAGAAGGGAAATTTTGTTCAACAGGAATAATGAAATTCAATTGTTTTACGATATTTATAATAAAGTAGTTGGATTTACAGACTTTTTACAAATAAGTGGTAAGATGGACTTAAACTTATATCAAAAAGAGGGTTGTATATGAAAGGTAATAAAAAAGTTGTTTCAAGTGCAATGGCATTTATCTTCTTAATGGGAATAGTCAGTTTGTTTTCGGACATGACACACGAAGGTGCAAGAAGTATATTGGGAGAATTTTTAAATTTAACAGGTGCGTCTGCAACCACTATAGGTTTTGTATCTGGGATAGGAGAGCTATTAGGTTATTCTCTTAGGATAGTTTCGGGCTTTATTGCTGATAAGACGAAAAAGTATTGGACGATAATCATAGTTGGGTATTCGTTGCAAGTTTTAGCTATACCAGCTCTTGCATTTGTTCCCGAGCAAGGATGGATAATAGCTTGTGTATTAATAGCGCTTGAACGAATAGGAAAGGCAATTAAAAAACCGGCTAAGAATACTTTGGTAAGTTTTGCAGCAAGTGAAATTGGAGTTGGAAAGGGATTTGCATATCAAGAATTTTTAGATCAATTGGGCGCTTTTATAGGGCCTGTGATTTTATTTTTAATAAATATTATAAAGGGAACAGATGATTTGATGTCAACTTATAGATTGTGTTTTATAGTTTTGGGAACTCCGGCTGTTATAACTATAAGTTTGGTTCTCTTGGCAAAATTAAAATACCATAATCCAGAAATATTTGAAAAGGAAGTTGAGGAGCATAAGGAGTTTAGTTTTCAAAAGTCATTTGTATTATATATGGTTGCAATTTGCCTATTTGCATTTGGATTTGCAGACTTCACAATTATAACGTTTCATGTTGCAAGGGTAAACGTGTTTGATATTTCAAATTTGAGTTTGTTATATGCGCTGGCAATGGCAGTGGATGCAATAGTGGCTCTGTTTTTTGGGTGGCTATTTGACAAGGTTGGTCTCAAGGCTCTTATAGCGTCTACTTTTTTGAGTGCGTTTTTCTCTGCATTTATATTTTTGACAGCAAGTAAGCCTATGATAATCACAGGTGTTGTTCTGTGGGGGATTGGAATGGGTGCTCAAGAAAGCATTATGAAAGCAGAGGTCAGCAAGATAATTCCAAAATCTTCAAGGAGTATGGGTTTTGGGATTTTTGAAACGGGATTTGGAGTGGCTTGGTTTTTGGAAAGTTGGATACTGGGGTACCTCTACGATGTAAATATAACTTACTTGGTAGTGGTTTCGATAGCAGTTCAAATATTGGCGATAGTTTTCTATGGGCTTTGTATATTTGTTAGGAAAGAAGATTTTTAAGGTAAGATGAATTATAAATGCCATTTCTTAGACAAATTGTTATAAAAACTAAACCTAAAACTAAGAATATTTATAGAAAAAGATAATATAATATATAGTGGAGGGTGAAAGATGTTTGTTAATGATAAGATAAAAAAGAATTTAAAAAATTTACTAATACTCACCATATTTATTTTTTCTATAATCACATTGAAAAATGAAGTTGGTCACATTCAAAGGTCAGATATTAAAAATATAATAGACAATATTGGTGTAGACAATTTAGTGATAATGATTTTATTGGGCGTGTTCTCGTTTAGTTTTAGTATTGGATATGATATTTTTATGGCTCGAAAGTTGGATATGAAATTGAGTTTGAAAAATATCATAAATATAGGCTGGATATGTCAGTCTTTTAATTATACAGTTGGCATGGCAGGGATGGCTGGATTCTCTATCAGAAAATCACTGTATGCACAAGAGGGGCAAGATTCTAAGAAAGCTGACAAAGTTTCTATAGCGGTAATAATATATTCGGCTTCGGGACTGTTTGTGTTGAGTTTGCTTTCTATAATAAACTTTAAAGGGATAGGAACCAATTACAAAGCACTTTTTATTTTGGTAGATATTTTGTTTTTAATGATATATCTCTTTATAGATAAGTTGCAGCGCTTTTTTAAACGAGAACTTGTAAGCTTTGAATTTTTAGATTTTAAAACTAAATCACCGCTTATTCTAATATCAGCTGTAGAATGGATTTTTGCTGCACTTTATTTTGCAATACTGTTTAAACTTTTAGGACGTGATTTGTCTATAGTTGACTTGGCGCTTATATATTCCGTTTCAACAATGGCGGGGATAATCTCAATGATACCTGGTGGATTTGGTTCTTTTGAAGGAACTGTTTTAATGCTTGGAAGATTGTATGGCGTCAGTACGGATGTGTTCTTTCCTGTGTTAATAATTTTCAGGTTGGGATATTATATAGTGCCTTGGTTGATAGGAATAGTATTATTTGGATTGACGGAATATAAATTCAAAACAGAAAATAAAAACTATGCGCTATATCTAAAGATGACTCGTAATTTACTTGGAACGTTGACTTTAATTTCAGGGATTTTAATGATGCTAAGTGCACATCTGCCAGTTTGGTTAGAGTTTCTAAGATATAGTTTTGCGGGTGTTTTGATAGAGAGAAATGTGCCAATAATTTCACTTTATATAGGTTTGGTATTAGTTGTTATTTCAAAGACTATATTCACCGGAATAAAAAAGGGATACTATATAGTCATCACTATTATGACAACAACGGGAATATATTATTTTATCGAGGGATATAGTGTGTTGATGTCCACAGTACTATTGTTGATAGCGCTGTCTCTCGCGCTAAACAAGAAAGCATTTGAAAATAAATTTATAAAATTCAAAGTGGAAAATTTAAAGAATGCTCTATTTATAACAATTTTTGGAATGGTAGTGTACGGAGTGATCTACAATATATTCCACAAAATCAACTTCTTCACTTCAACAGGTAAGTACTCTGCAAGCTTTATTGTGGGAAATTGGTATTGGCTACTATGTTTTCTATTTATTACTACAATTAGTTCTCTAATTGTAATCTATATCAGCAGAGACAATAGCAATATGTTTGAGTTGACCGAAGAACAGATAGAATTGTATGAAGATTTAAAAAAGAAATATCCAAATACATTGTATTCACAAATTTTATATTCAGGAGATAAATATCTATTCTTTAATCAAGAAAAGAATGTGGCAATAATTTACACCCCTTATGGTAATAATTTATTTGCACTTGGTGACCCACTTGGAGATTCGGAATATTTTGTTCATGCCATAGATGAGTTTGTGGCTTGGGGAACGTCAATTGATATGCTAGTGAGCTTTTATGAAGTGAGCAATAAATATCTAGAGTCATATATTGCCAACGGATTTAGACTTTTAAAGTTGGGCGAAGAGGCAAAGATTGATCTCGGCGAACTTACAACAGAGGGTAAGAAGGGAAGAAATAATAGAAGTACATTAAATAAGATGGCAACGGAAGAATGTACATTTGAGGTTTTAGAACCGCCGTTTTCAAATGAGACCTTGCAAAGTTTAAAGCAAGTGTCAGATGAGTGGCTAAACGGGCGAAAAGAAATGGGATTTTCAATTGGAGTTTATGACGAAGAGTATTTGAATAGAGGCAAGGTTTTTGTAATAAGAGACAAAAATGGAGAGATAGTCGCCTTTTCAAACCTTATTGAAGTTTTAAACACTGGTGGAATTTCCATAGATTTAATGCGACACAAAAGAGACAGCATAAATGGAATTATGGATATTTTGTTTGTAAGCATAATGATTTGGGCCAAAGAAGAAGGGTATGAGTATTTTGACATAGGCATTTCACCACTTTCTAATTTGGGAGAGAAACCATATTCTGATGGATATGAAAAGCTACTAAATTTGGCGTATAAATTTGGAAATAAAATATATAGTTTTAAAGGACTTCGTTCATACAAAGAAAAATTCAGACCTAATTGGTCAAATGTGTACTTGGCATATAAGGATAATAAAGTGATAACAAAAGTGTTGATTGACTTATTTAAACTTTGTCACGTGCCAAGAGATTGATGTTTATCAGGAGGAAATATGAGTTCAAAATTGGTATCTATGACTAACAAGAGCAGCAGAGCTGACTTCGAAGAAATTTGTGCAGTGTTAGAAGAAGAGCTAGGAGCGGAAAAGCTATATAAAATTGTAAAAAATTTTGATGACTCAACTGTCACAATGGCGACTTTTGAAAAATTTTACTTTAGAACCAGTAGCTATGCGAATTTAACCATATTGTTTACTGAACGAAAAGATATACAAGAGGTGGATATAATAGGATCTGCTGGCGGAGAAGGAGTTTTTAATATTAGTTGGGGAGCTAACTCAAACTTTGCCTTAAAATCAGCAGACATATTTGCGAGGTATGGATTTAATTTTGTAGAAGAAAACTAAAATTTTAAGTCGAGGTTGACCTGTCCTCTGGGGACAATGCTATTCTCTTGTTAAGGGGTGGTAGTATGCTTAGAAATGAAGTTGAAAAGATAACAGGACTTACCAGAAAGGCTATAGAATATTACGAGAAAAAGGGTTTGATAAACCCAAGTAAGACTGAAAATGGATATAGAGAGTATTCAGAGAGTGATGTAGAGAAGCTGCAAAAGATATCTGTCTATAGAAAATTGGGACTTAGCATTTCTGAAATAAAAAGTCTGGATAGTGGTCATTCAATTGGTTCATTAGTTAGAGAAAAAGAAATAAAACTGACAAATCAAAATAAGAAAAACGAACTCTTAAATAAATTGGCGAGTGGAGTTGGAATTGAAGAAATAGAAGAAGCGATATCTGTATTAGAACTCAATGATTCAGTTTACGACAGACTTGAGAGAGCATTTCCAGGTTATTTAGGTCAGGTGTTTTTTAGTGCATACAAACCGTTTTTAGAAGAGCCTTTAAATGAAGAAAATACAAAATATTTTGAAGAATATATCTCATTTATGGATAGCTTGCCAACACTTGATTTATCTAAAGAAGAGATTGAGTATATCGAGAAAGTATCAAGTGAAATAACAGTAGATATGTTAGACGAAGTCAATCGAAATAAAGTAGAAGCTATAAATAATGTGGAAAATTGGTTGGCGGATAATCAAAATAAAATCGATGAGTATGAAGCGTATAAAGCAAATGAAGAATATAAAAATAGCTATTTAAAATCAATTGATGATAAATTAAAAAGATATATGCAAGACAACAACTATTATACAGTGCCTGTTGACCTACTCAGAAAGATTAGTCCAAGTTATAATGAATATTATAAAAATTTACTTATAGCTAATGAAAAGTATATAGATTTGAAAAATAATGCTAAAAATTAAACTATAAATTTAAAGGTGAAAGAGAGATATATTCATCTGAAAATAGCAAAAAATCGTGTAATAATCTTTACAAAGTAACAACTTTGTGATAATATACATTGGTAAATTTAACACGAAGGTCATTGACCAGCAAGGGCTCTCGCAGAGGCCCTTTTTTATAGGAGGTGTTTTTATGGCTGATAGAGTGGTTTTAGAGTGTACACAATGCAAACAAAGAAATTATGTCACTTATAAGAACAAGAAGAATACCACTGAAAGGTTGGAACTAAAGAAGTACTGTAAGTTCTGTAAAGAGCATACAACTCATAAGGAAACTAAGTAACTTTAATAGGAGGACGAAATGGCAACTAGCAAGGAGTCTGTTCAAAAAGTAGAAGATAAGAGCCTAGGAAAATATTTCAGAGGCGTGAAATCAGAATTCAAAAAAGTTGTTTGGCCTACAAAAAAAGAAATAGTTAACTTATCTATGATTGTAATAACAGCAGTTATAGCTTTTTCTATTCTTCTTACAATATACGATAAGATTGTTATGTTCTTATTAAACCTAATCATAGGATAGGTGATATTTTGGATCAAGAAATACGCGAGCCCAAAATAAACGAGGAAGAGCAATCATATCAAAAAGAAGATAAGGCAAAGTGGTATGTAATCCACACTTACTCAGGACACGAAAACAAGGTAAAAGATAACATGGAAGCAATGGTCCAAAATAGAAATATGCAGGACTATATCTTAGACATTCAAGTTCCTCTTGAAGAATATGTAGAAAGTAAAGATGGACAAAGAAAAGTTAAAGAGAGAAAGATGTTTCCTTCATACGTCTTAGTTAAGATGATTATGAATGATGAATCTTGGTACCTTGTAAGAAACACAAGAGGAGTAACTGGATTTGTAGGTCCGGGATCTAAACCAGTACCTCTTCTTGATGAAGAAGTACGAGTTCTTGGAGTAGCTGAAGATAAAGAGTTATTCGGAAATTATGAAGTTGGAGAGGAAGTTAAAGTAATTAGCGGACCTTTCAATGATTTCATGGGCAAGATAGACTCTTTAAATTATGAAAAAGGTAAAGTTAAAGTTTCTATATCAATGTTTGGACGAGATACTTTAGTAGAACTAGATTTCAATCAAATTATTAAGAAGTAGAATTGTTATTCTACGCAGTGGGAGGGTAATCCCCATTAACCACAAGGAGGAAATAAAATGGCAAAGAAAGTAATCGCACTTGTAAAATTACAAATTCCTGCCGGAAAGGCAACACCGGCACCACCAGTAGGTACTGCATTAGGACCTCACGGTGTAAACATTATGCAGTTTACAAAAGAATTTAACGCAAAGACTGCAGATCAAGCTGGACTTATAATTCCGGTAGTTTTAACAGTATATCAAGACAGATCTTTTACATTCGTAACTAAGACTCCACCAGCTGCAGTTTTAATTAAGAAAACAATTAATTTAAACTCAGGAAGTGGAGAACCAAATAAGAAAAAAGTTGGTAAGATCACTAAAGCTCAAATCAGAGAAATAGCTGAAACTAAATTACCTGACTTGAACGCTGCAAATGTTGAATCAGCTATGAGCATGATCGCTGGTACAGCAAGAAGTATGGGTGTAGAAGTAATAGATTAGTGGGAGGAGTATTCCGTTAATACCACAAGGAGGGAATTAATGCCAAAAAGAGGTAAAAAATATTTAGAAAGTGCTAAACTTGTAGATAGAACTAAACTTTATGATGTAGCTGATGCTATGGAACTTGTAACAAAGACTGCTACTACAAAATTTGACTCAACTGTTGAACTTGCAGTAAGACTTGGTGTAGACCCTAGACACGCAGATCAACAAGTTAGAGGTACTACAGTACTTCCTCACGGAACAGGTAAGAGCGTTAGAGTTCTTGTACTTGCAAAGGGAGACAAAATCAAAGAAGCAGAAGCTGCTGGAGCAGATTATGCAGGTGGAGAAGAACTTGTTGAAAAAATTCAACAAGAAAACTGGTTTGAATTCGATGTAATGATAGCAACACCTGACATGATGGGTGTAGTTGGTAAGATTGGTAGAGTTTTAGGACCTAAGGGTCTTATGCCAAACCCTAAATCTGGAACAGTTACATTTGACGTTCAAAAAGCTGTAGAAGAAACTAAAGCTGGTAAGGTAGAATATAGAGTTGACAAAGCTGCTATAATCAACGTTGCTATTGGTAAAGTTTCTTTCGGAACAGAAAAACTTACTGACAACTTCAACTCTATTATGCAAGCTATAATCAAAGCTAAACCAGCTGCTGCAAAGGGAAGATATTTAAAATCTGTAACTCTTGCAACTACAATGGGTCCTGGAATCAAAGTAAACGGACAAAAATTAGCTGAATAAAAACATCTTAAGAAGCGGGGTTCCGCTTCTTTTTTTAAATATATTTATAATAAGGGGGCAAACCCAAGTGAATAAAGAATTGATTTTCGACTATATATCAGAAAGTCCAATAATAATGGCTGTAAAAAATGAAGAAGAATTAGATATGGCAATAGAAGGCGATTCTAAAATAATATTTTTGCTATTTGGAAATATTGTAAATATTGGAGACTACGTAAAAAAGATTAAGCAGAATAATAAATATGCAATAGTGCACGTGGATTTAATAGATGGTCTAGCTGCTAGAGAGATTTCGGTTGAGTTTATTAAAAAGTATACAGGTGCAGATGGAATAATTTCAACTAGAATAAATAATATAAAAAGAGCGAAGGAACTGAACTTATTTACTATATTTAGAATTTTTATTATTGATTCAATGTCTCTTGAAAACTTGGAGACCAACATTATGAAATGTACTCCTGATATGGTTGAAATATTACCAGGGCTTATAACTCCAGTTATACAGAAGATTAATGAAAAAATAAAAACACCTATAATAGCGGGTGGACTTATATCAGATAAACACGAAATTATAGATGCACTGAATGCAGGGGCAATGTGTATATCTTCAACAAACCCAGATGTATGGAACTTATAATTTGACAACACACCAATCAGTGTGTATATTTATATTAGCTGAAATTATGGAGTGTAGAGAAGAGCTTTCGGTATAAGACTGAGGGCTCTTTTTATTTTTTTAAGGGGGAAGTTATGTTAAATATAGCGCACAGAGGATTTAGGTCAAAGTATCCGGAAAATACAATGATAGCTTTCAAAAAAGCTTTTGAAGCCGGAGCTGATGGAGTTGAATTTGATGTCCATTTGACAAAAGATGGAGAAGTAGTAATAATTCACGATGAGAGAATAGATAGGACTACAGATGGTAAGGGAAGAGTACAGGATTATACATATCAAGAACTTAGACAATTCAATGCGGCAAAAGGATTTGAGTTAGATAAGGAAGAAATACCTTTATTAGAAGAATACCTAGAATACGTAAAAGATATAGACATAGTTACAAATATCGAGTTGAAAACAGGCGTATATAGCTATCTAGGGATAGAAGATAAAGTAAATGACTTATTAAAAAAATATGAATTAGAAGACAAAGTTATAATATCTTCTTTTAACCATTTTTCAATATTGAGAATGAAGAAAATAAATCCAAATTTACAATATGGATTGCTTACAGATAGTTGGATGCACGAACCGTGGAACTATTTGAATTCACTTGAAGTTAAGCACTACCATCCATCAGGATATGGTATGAGTGAGGATTTAATTAGAGGAATTCACGAAAATGGACTTTGTGTAAATGTATGGTTTGGTTCTGAAAGATGGGATTTTGAAGATGTAATTAAAATGGGAGTAGATGCAATTATAACAGACTATCCGGATGAGATAGATGAAATAAAGAAAAAGTTAATTAAATAAAATTTAGGATAACATTTGCTAATAGCAAAAAAATATGTTACCATTGTAGAAAATAGTGAAACAGTGAGAGATGAGTAGAAGTTTTCAATTATTTTAATTGATTTCGTCTACTCTTTTTTTGTTGTGTTAGGAGGAGTAAATGGAAAACTTAGAACAATTTTTAGAGGCTTTTAACAAAGTCTTGTGGGGAAGATGGTTAGTATTTGTACTTTTGGGATTAGGTGTACTATATACTTTCACAAATGGTTTTATTCAAATTAAAAGATTTAAATACATAATGAATAAAACTTTAATCAACTCATTTAAAGAAAGAAATGTAGAAAAAGAGGAAGGTTCACTTTCAACATTCAAGGCCATGATGGTAACGTTAGCAGGAAATATAGGTGGAGGTAACGTAGTAGGGGTTGCAACAGCTATAGTTTCAGGTGGATTTGGAGCGATTTTCTGGATGTGGCTTGCTGCATTCTTCGGTATGGCGCTTAAATATGGAGAAATTGTACTTTCACAATTATACAGAGGTAGAGATAAAGATGGTAGAATTTTATCAGGACCTATGTACTATATTAGAGATGGTTTGAAAGCACCTTGGTTAGGAGTAGTAATTGCTATTCTAATGACAATAAAAATGATGGGAGCAAATTTAGTACAATCAAATACTATTGCAACTATATTAAAGACTAACTTTAATGTTGATACAAAGATAACAGGAGCAATTTTAGTTTTATTATTACTTGCTATCACATTAGGTGGATTAAAAAGAGTTGCAAATGTAGCTACTAAATTAGTGCCAATTATGAGTATACTTTATTGTATTCTTTGTACTATAGTAATTATTTTAAATATTAAAGCTGTTCCAGCTGTGTTTGCACAAATATTTGAACAAGCTTTTTCATTCAAAGCTGTAGCAGGAGGAACAGGTGGATTTGTAATAGCAAGAGCAATGCAATATGGTATTGCCAGAGGTATGTACTCTAATGAAGCCGGTGAAGGTACAGCACCTTTCGCTCACGGTACTGCAATTGTAGATCATCCAGTAGAAGAAGGAATAACTGGTGTAACAGAAGTTTTCTTAGATACAATAATAATTTGTACAATGACAGCTTTAACTGTTGGAGTATCAGGTATTGCAATTGATGGGTCAATTGAAGCTTCAAGTATGGCTATTATTGCTATAGGAACAGTATACGGACCTCTATCTTTAGTTGCTATATTAGCTCTTTTAATCTTCTGTTTTACAACTCTTATGGGACAATGGTTTAACGCAGCTAAATCATTTACTTATGCATATGGCCCTGGAGTTACAGATGTAGTAAAATATATATTCCCACTATTGTGTATGGTGGGTTCACTTGGTAAAATAAACTTAGTTTGGACAGTTCAAGATATTGCAATGGGACTTGTAATTATTCCGAATATGATTGCATTATTAATCTTATGGCCTAAGGTTAGAGAACAAACATTAGATTATTTTAACAAGTTAGATAATGAAAATAGAAAATAAAATTCAATTGATTTTGAAAAGTAGTGCGATGAGTTTTGAGAAGAGCATGACATGTATTTGTCGTGCTCTTTTTTAATAGGGAGAAAGTTTATGTATGATGTAGTAATTATAGGAGCGGGAGTTTCTGGAACGGCGATAGCTAGAGAACTATCAGCGTATAAAGGAAATTTTTTAGTGTTAGAAAAAGGCGGTGATGTATGTGTAGGTACATCAAAAGCCAATTCAGGAATTGTCCATGGAGGCTATGATGCTAATGAAAATTCATTAATGGCAGAGCTAAATGTTAAAGGAAATAAAATGATGGAGAAGTTATCAAAAGAATTAGGATTTCCTTTTAAAAAGATAGGCTCATTGGTTGTAGCATTTAGAGAAGAAGACATGGATAAGCTTGTAAAATTAAAAGAGCGTGGATTAAAGAATGGAGTTTGTGGATTAGAAATAATAAATCGTGATAAGTTGAGAGAACTTGAACCAAATATTTCTAAAGAAGCATTTGCTGCTTTGTATTGTAGTGAGGCGGGAATAGTTGATCCGTTTTTATTAAATATCGCGATGGCTGAAAATGCTGCACAAAATGGAGTGGAATTTAGATTTAACCAAAGAGTGGAGA
The DNA here is from genome assembly GCF_900176115.1 of Peptoniphilus asaccharolyticus DSM 20463. Classification (GTDB taxonomy): domain Bacteria; phylum Bacillota; class Clostridia; order Tissierellales; family Peptoniphilaceae; genus Peptoniphilus; species Peptoniphilus asaccharolyticus. Next base: position 1,348,835 of record NZ_FWWR01000009.1, read on the forward strand.
ATATAAAAAGTATAGATGGTGGCTACGAGATAGTAACTGACGTTGAAACCATACAATCCGTGGCTGTAGTAAATGCAGCTGGGGTATTTGCAGATGATATACACAATATGGTAAGTGATAATAAAATTGAAATTCGTCCAAGAAAGGGAGAATACTTTTTATTAGACAAAGAAGCAAACGGAATTGTTAATCATGTGATGTTTCAATTGCCAACTGAAAAGGGGAAGGGCATTTTGGCAACTCCAACTATAGATGGCAATGTATTATTGGGTCCGACTTCGACTTTTATAGACGATAAAGAGAATAATCAAACTACCTCAGATGAATTAAATTATATTAGAAAAGATACTCAAAAGTTTATAGAGAATATTCCATTTGGCTCAGTTATAACTTCTTTTACAGGTTTGAGAGCTGCCACAGACAATCATGAATTTATAATTGGAGAAGTCGATGGCAAAGAGGGATTTTATGATGTTGCAGGCATGGAATCACCGGGGCTTACATCAGCTCCTGCTGTAGGGGAGAAAGTATCTCGGATGATAGCTGAAAAATATAATTTTGAAAAGAATGAAGATTTTATAGCGAAGAGAAAACCTATTGTATACACAAGAGACTTATCCTTTGAAGAACATCAAAAACTTATAGAACAGGACGAACGTTATGGGAATATGGTTTGTAGATGTGAAAAGGTAACAGAGGGAGAAATTGTAGACAGTATTAATAGAATTCTTGGAGCGAAGACAATAGATGGTATAAAACGCAGATTGAGAGCAACTGCGGGAAGATGCCAAGGGGGATTTTGTACTCCTAAGATTATAGAGATTTTGGCAAGAGAATTAAAAATTGATGAAACAGAAGTTTTAAAAAGTGGTAAGAACTCCAATTTGATAGTTGGAAAAAGAGGAGATATATGAAAGAGTATAGTGTAGTTGTAGTAGGTGGCGGCCCTGCGGGAATGGCAGCGGCTTTAGGTGCTTATGAAGAGGGGATAGAAGACATTCTTGTAATAGAGAGAGATGATAGACTTGGTGGCATTTTAAATCAATGTATACACAATGGCTTTGGATTACATACATTTAAAGAAGAGTTGACAGGTCCGGAGTACGCTTATAGATTTTATGAAAAAATAAAAGAAACTAACATACAGTACGATTTGAATACCACCGTTATAGATATAACTCCTGAAAAGATTTTAAAAGTAATAAACTCTAAAAAAATTGAATATATTAAAGCGAAATCTATTATATTGGCAATGGGCTGTAGAGAAAGACCGAGAGGCGCCCTTAACATAGCGGGAGAAAGACCGGCGGGAGTATACACTGCCGGAACAGCTCAAAAACTTATAAATATCGATGGAATCATGCCGGGAAAAGAAGTTGTAATACTTGGCTCCGGAGATATAGGTTTGATAATGGCAAGGAGAATGAAGTATGAAGGGGCAAATGTAAAAAAAGTTTTGGAGATAATGCCCCATTCAAATGGCTTGAAGAGAAATATAGTTCAGTGTTTAAATGACTATTCAATACCAATTGAACTGTCTAAAACCATTATAAAGATACATGGCAAAGACAGAGTTACGGGAGTGGATATAGCCAAAGTGGATGAGAATTTAACACCGATAAAGGGCACAGAAGAATATATAGAGTGTGATACAGTTCTTTTATCATGTGGCTTGATACCTGAAAATGAATTGTCTAAGGGGATAGGAGTTTCTCTAGATTTGCGAACTAAAGGTCCGGAAGTAAAGAGTAATTTTATGACTAATGTAGAAGGCGTTTTTGCATGCGGGAATGTTTTACATGTACATGATTTAGTGGACTATGTTTCAGAAGAAGCAAAACAAGCTGGCAGCAGTGCGGCGAGGTATGTGAAGCGAGAAAGAGATAATATAGCAGCTAAAGTCAAGCTAAGTGCACTAAATGGAATTAGTTATACAGTTCCTCTGGAAATAGATGTGACAGATATAGAAGATTATACAGTTAGATTCAGAGTAAAAGAGATATTTAAAAATAAATACTTAGTTGCCAGATTAGATGGAAGAGAAATATTTAGAAGAAAGAAAAATTTAATGTTGCCGGCTGAAATGGAAAAATTAAATTTAAAACGAGATGATATTGTGAATGGGAAAGAACTAAGTTTTTCTGTGGAGGAACAATGAAAAAGAATATGATTTGTATAACTTGCCCAATTGGTTGTGAATTGGAAGTAGAAGTTGATGGTGACGAGATATTTGTAAGTGGAAATAATTGTAAGAGAGGGGAGGTGTATGCTAAAGCTGAAGTAACAGCTCCAAAAAGAATGATTACATCAATAATAAATGTTGAAAAGGGGAAATACAGATGTGCATCTGTAAAGACAACTGAGCCTGTAGATAAAAATATGATTTTTGAAATATTAGATGAAATAAAAAAAGTTAGTATAGAGGCTCCTATTAATATAGGTGATGTGATAATAGAAGATATTTTTGGAACAGGAGTTGACATTGTGGCGACTTCTGATGTTGCAAAAGTTTAGCTGAGATTATGGATTTTACTTTTGAATTAGAATTATTACTAAGAGTGGCACTATCTGTAGTATGTGGTTTTATAATAGGACATGAGCGTGAAAATAGAAACAAATTTGCCGGAATAAGAACTCATATAATAGTTTCGTTAGGAGCATGTTTGGGAATGATAATTTCAAAATATGGCTTTGCAGACACTCCGAACTATGACGCTGCAAGAGTGGCGGCTCAAATTATATCTGGAGTAGGGTTTTTAGGGACGGGTGTAATTTTTGTAAAAGACGATACAATAAGTGGTCTTACAACTTCTGCTGGAATATGGACTATGGCCATTATAGGTATGAGCTTCGGGGCAGGACTTTATTTTGTAGGTATAGTAGTTTGCGTAATTATGGCTATAGTACAGAGTATGTTGTATGTTGGTGGTGTATTCTTTTCAGCAGCTTCAACTCACACACTTGTAATAAAAGCTACTGACTTGATGATAATAGAAAAAATAAGACAGAATATAGGATATAAAAAAATAAAGTATAGTAATGTAAAACAGACCAATGGTGAAAATACGCTGACAATAAATGTAAGATTTTTATCGGATGATGAAGAAGAAATATCGAAATTATCTGAAATGTTAACTGACAATGAAATGGTCGAGAAATTTTATATTCTATAAAAATAAAAAAATCAATCCGTTGAGTAGACAATGGATTGATTTTTTTACTATTCACTTCTTATTGCATCTAATGCGGATAACTTCATAGCACGTTTTGCAGGGAAGTATCCGGCTAAAATTCCGATTAAGCAAGAGAAGAACAAAGCCACCAAGATCAACCAAAATGGTATATAGGATATCTTAGGATCGAAGTCTCCAATTGAAGAGAATTTAGATAGTAGAAATCCTTTTGCTATAATATTGAACACGGTTGATAAAATAAGTGAGAGGATAACTCCGATTATTCCTCCGAGAAGCCCTATGAATCCGGCCTCTATAAGAAACAATTTTTTTATATCCGATATTGAAGCTCCGATAACTTTCATTACACCTATTTCTCGAGTTCTCTCATAAATTGACATAATCATCGTATTGGTGATTCCAATTGCAGCTACTAAAAATGAAATTGCGGATATTGCGCCAAACACTGCCTGTATAATCAAAATATTTTTATTTTGGTTTTCCAAAATTTCTGCAAATATATTTGAAGCATTGTAGCCCATGGATTTCAAAGTTTCTTGTACATATTTAACATTTTTAATGTCATCTACTTTAACTTTAATAAGTGAGTATTCATTTAGCTTAGGTGGTGCTGTATTTGAAAATTGAGCAGAATCTTTTACTAATTTTTTCAAGTAGTCTATTGGCATATATACTGTGTTGTAGTTTTGCCAATCATTTTCGTTTTCTACGAGCACACCAACTACAGAAACTTTTTCTGAATATACAGGCTTATTTTCATCACCTTCTGAAAAGTTTCCGGACATTTCTGCGCCCTCAATATTGACTTTAGAAATTTCAATTTTACTTTTCATAGGATCTACTTTAGTTGAGGCATCTATATTCATTCTCTTAGGGTCATTAAAATTTTTGGAAATACCACCGCTAAATACTATGTGTTTTGTATCTCCGGTGCCAAGTAGTCTTCCATCTTGTATTTTGAAATCGAAGTCTTCCATAACTTTAGGTGGTATAGCTATAATGCTTGCCCATTCGTTCACATATCTACCGCTTTTAAAAGTGGCTGATGCCTTGTAGATTGGCATTACAGAAGTTACGTGGTCGACACGTGAAGCTTCTGTAACGGCTGCATCATTTAATTTCTTTTCTTTGGTTTTTATTGTGGACTCACCGTCCATTGCGCTGAAGTCTTTTTGCAAATCTAAAATAGTCAAGTTACCCATTGAAGAGTACATTGCCGTATTTATTTTTTGAAATCCAAAACCAATTGATAACATGACTATAATGGAAGTCGTACCTATTATAACTCCAAGCACTGTTAAAAAAGTTCTCAGCTTTCTGGACTTTAGATTTTTAAGAGCCATTGAAATTAAATCATTTATACTCATTACAATTTCAAATCCTCATCATTTTTCTTTTGTTTATGTTTTTTATAGAAGACAAATCCACCAGCTCCTGCGCCCAATATGACAAGTGGAATAATTAGCATAAGAGGGTTGAATGAACTGCCTTGTGGGATATCATCTGTTGTCTCCGGCATTGAGAAATCTTGTGCGTCGAAGGTGTAGTCACGTTTTAGAGTTTCCTTTTTACCGGTAGAGTCTTCGTATGAAAATTCTATTTCAAATTTGCCTTTTCCGGCTTTTTCCGGAGTTACAGAAACTGTAAATTGTTCTGAACTACCAGGAGAAAAATTGCCCTTGTAACTAGATGGAATATCAAATTTTAAATTCTTTCCGTTTATTTTAACCAACACATTATAAAGAGAAGCCTTTCCAGTGTTGAAGTAGTCCACAGACACTGGGTTTTCTTGTCCTACAATGAATTCGCCTTGAGGAACTATATCACCTATATCAAGTTTGGCTTTTTGAACAACTGGTATACCGATTTGTTCAGTGGCTTGATATTTTTCAGCTTTAGAATCTTCATACTCAAAAGTTGCAACCACAGTGTAAGTCTTAGCCGCTGTATCTGGAACTGTTGTAAACACTATTTCTTTCTCAACTCTCTTACCAGGTTTTATTTCTGGTACGTAGAATGTATTGGAACTTCCGACAGGTGTAAAGACAGATGCTGTACTTGGAGTGGAAGATGAACCGCTATTTCCTGATTGAGAATTGCCGGAGTTGTTAGAAACGGACTCTTGAGCATCAGATGTCAAAAGTATTTTTATATTTCTAACTGATTTTTTTGCATTTGTATTGAATAATTTTAAATGCATTTTAAAAGGTGTACCGGCTTCTATTATTTCAGGGTCAAATGAGTATTCTTCTAATATCAATTTTGGTACAGGAGAAGTATCTTTTGCATTTGGATCGACTGGCTTAGGCGCTTTTATAAACACACCCACAACTTGAGTTGTCTCAAGCGTTCCATCAGCTCCATCGCTATAAGTCACCTTTAAATCTACTGGATAGTTTTTAGTTTCTGCAGACGGTGTGGTAATGAAATCAAATGAGTAGTGATTTGATTTACCTGGAGCAATGGATTTAGTTAAGACCTTAGAAACAGATTTTGAAGCTAAACCATTTTGATCTTGTGATACTGCAGTTACAGTAATGTTTTTAGCGATGTTCTTTCCTGTATTTGCTATGTCAAAACCTATTGTAGTAGTTTGATTTCTGCTAAGCACTTTTGTAGGGAAAATTAAGTTTTGAAACTCCAAGTTTGTAGAACTCTTAGGAGCTTTTAAAACATCAACTGAAAAACTATAAGAACCTTCTTTTGGAGCTTTTGTAGAGTCATCTCCAACAAAAGAATATTTTAGAGTCAGCATATAACTTCCCGCTGGAGTAGAACTATCAGATTTTAAATCGAAGTATATAGGTGTTGAATTACCCGGTTCAAGTGAAGTTATATCTATAGTAGAAAGTCCTTTTGCAAGAGTTAGCTTTCCGCTCTCTAAGCCTTCAAGAGAAATTTTTATGTTCTTAGCTGTGGCATCTCCAGTATTTTTAATTGTAAAAGGTACTTCAAATGGCTTGCCGGGTTGTACTGAACCGGTCCAAAGAGCACTCTTAGATACCTCAAGAGATGGATTGACAGGTTTTTCTGGAGCAACTACTCTAACGTAGATAGTTTCTTCTTGCTCTGTGAATGTATCATTTACGTAGTATCTTAGTTTTAGTTTTATAGGAACAGATTTAGTTTTGAAATCTCTTTCAGTTCTCAAATAGAATGTCCCATTTATAAAACTATTTGTGTTTATTTCGCCGTTGTTTATTGCATAGCCATCGCCGTCTATGTATACCTTTTCAGGATTTTCAATAAAGGCTTGAACAGAAATTCCACGTATATTTTCTTCGCTAGAATTGTTGTTTACTGTTATAGTTACAGCTGCAGCTTCTCCATCGTTTAAATTTATAGTTTGTGGAGCTGATACATTTAGTTTTAAGCCATGTGTTACTGGTGTACTTGCACTTACAAAATTTGAGTTAAATAATATTAAAAGTGCTAATAAATAAATAGTAAATCTTTCCATTATTTCCTCCGAGTTAAGAGATTATTGATTCATTGTCTTCGACGTTTATAATTTTTCCATCTTTCATGTGTATTATCACGTCTGCATAAACTGATGTTTCAACATCATGAGTTACAATAATCAAAGTTTGATTATGTTTTCTGGATATAGAGCACATGAGCTGCATTATATCATCAGATGTCTTACTATCTAAGTTACCGGTCGGCTCATCTGCAAAAACAATAGGGGGACTATCCACAAATGCCCTGGCAATGGATACTCTTTGTTGTTGACCACCGCTCATTTCATTTGGCTTATGCCTTAAACGATCTCCCAAACCAACTTTAGTTAGTATATCCTTTGCAAATTCATTTCTTTTTGATTTTGAAACGCCTTTAAAGGTAAGACCTAAACTCACATTTTCTGATGCATCCAAAGTGGGTATTAGATTGTATGATTGAAAAACGAATCCAACATTCAACTGCCTAAATTTTGTGATTTGATCTTCGTTTAAATTGACAATATTAATTCCACCAATGAGGACTTCTCCTGAAGTTGGTTTATCCAACCCTGCAAGTATGTTTAGTAGAGTAGACTTTCCACTACCGGATGTGCCTAGCAGACATACGATTTGACCTTTGTTAATTTTCAAATTGACATCATTTAGTGCATATACAGAGGAGTCTCCCATCTTATATATCTTTGTGAGATTTTTAGTTTCTATAAAAGAATCCATATTTACCTCCTTATGAGATATAGTATAACAAACTTGCTAACTGATAGTAAATTTTAGTTTTACTAAGAAAAGGCAAAGGTTAGTTAACAAAAAAGTGTTAGTGATAATAGATATATTTACAGAATTTATTTTTAAATAATTATGGAATAGTGTTGACAAAAGATATAAGAGAGTATAAAATACATATGTTAATTAACCGCAGACAGTAGGGGAGCAATCTTAAAAAGCCTACCGAGGTAAGATCGTTTTAAATACGAATTTCTTAATCTCATCAGTCTGCGATGGGATTTTTTATATTTGGAGGTGAAATAGTGAAAGAAGAAAAGCTAAATGGAAAAGTCCAATTAGTAGATGAAATCAAAGCAAAGATTGAAAGTGCACAAAGTATTGTACTTGTTAACTATAGAGGTCTTACTGTAGAAGAAGTTACTGAACTTAGAAGTAAATACAGAGAAGCAAACGTAGAATACAAAGTTTACAAAAATACTATGATGAGACGTGCTTTCGAAGAACTTGGACAAACTGAAATTTCAGAATACTTAGTAGGACCAAGCGCGATAGCATTTTCACTAGAAGATCCGGTTTCAGCAGCAAAAGTAACAGCTGAATTCGCTAAAGAACATGACGCATTAGAAATTAAATCCGGTGTTGTAGACGGAAAATTAATTTCTAAAGAAGAAGTAGAAGGTCTTGCTAAATTACCATCTAAAGAAGTACTTGTTGCTAAATTACTTGGCAGCATGAACAGCCCAATTCAAGGTCTTGTTAATGTACTTAACGGAAATATTAGAGGACTTGCAGTGGTACTAAAAGCCATAGCAGAAAAGAAAGAACAAGAAACAGCATAAAATTTTAGTGCATAGCACAAACAGGAGGATATTATAATGTCAGATAAAGTACAATCACTTATTGAAGAAATCAAAGGTTTAACAGTATTAGAACTTTCAGAAGTAGTTAAAGCATTAGAAGAAGAATTCGGAGTATCAGCAGCAGCTCCTATGGCAGTTGCAGCAGCTCCAGTAGCAGGAGCAGCAGCTCCAGCAGCTGAAGAAAAAACTGAATTTGATGTAGTTATCAAAGATGCAGGTGCAGAAAAAGTTAAAGTTATCAAAGTAGTTAAAGATGCTACAGGACTTGGACTAAAAGACGCTAAAGCTATCGTTGACGGAGCTCCAAAAGCAGTTAAAGAAGGCGCAAGCAAAGAAGAAGCTGAAGAATTAAAAGCTAAATTAGAAGAAGCAGGAGCAACTGTAGAACTTGCTTAATTAAATTAAATTTTAATTTAAAATAAAGGCTCTATAATATCTGTTGGGGAGTAAATCCCTAACAGATATTTTTATGCAAAAAAATTGCACTTATACGCTTTTAGTCCTAAACTTTAAGTAACCAACAACAAAGCTTGGAGGTGCATATAAGTGCAAAATAATAATATCATGAATTTGTTTGGTTTTAAAGATGTAGTTTTTGATAGTGTTGATGAGAGTAATAATTTTGTTAATGTTCACGCTTCTGTTTCTAAGATGTCTATTTGTCCTCATTGTGGTTCTAAAAAGATTTGGGTTCATGATCATAGAATTCAAAAGATTAGGGATACTCACATCCGAGGTAAGAAATCTTTGATTTTCTTAAAGAAAACTAGATATGATTGTAAGTCTTGTGGTTCTCGTTTTGAGAGGAATCTTGATTTTATTGCCAAAGGTCATACTATGACCAATAGACTTGTTTTTGCTATTGTTTCTGAGTTTGATGAGGTGTATTCTATATCTTCTATTGCTAATAGGTATAATGTTTCTTCAAACACAGTATTAAGAATTTTAAATTGTTTAAGTGCTTCTAGAGATAGGCTATCAGAAGTATTATGTATAGACGAATTTAAAGGTGATAGTGGTAATAACAGGTATCAGACTTCTCTTCTTGATGGATCTAAACACTCTATCATAGATATCTTACCATCGAGAGATAAGAATAC
>NZ_FWWR01000001.1 GCF_900176115.1 Peptoniphilus asaccharolyticus DSM 20463
TGCATGTGTTAGGCGCGCCGCCAGCGTTCGTCCTGAGCCAGGATCAAACTCTCGATTAAAATTGTTTGGTTCCTTAGCACTCAGTTTTTATTCACTGACTTTTCCGCTAAGCTTTTTGCTTTGCTTATAGTTTTATTCTTTTCTACACTATTTAATTATCATTGTTCTTGGCTATCTCTTGCGAAACAGCTTATTTATTATACCTCTTTAAGATTTCTTTGTCAAGAACTTTTTTCATTCTTTTTAAGTTTTTTCTTAAGGAGTGCCATTCCTCAGAACAGCTTATTTATTATACTACAGCTTATTTATTATACTACAGCTCATTTTCTTCTGTCAAGAACTTTTTTTAAATTCTTTTTTTGAAGTTTTGCTGTTGCAACTTGTTCAGTTGACTTTTATTAGTCTAACATCTCAACATTACTCTGTCAATATATTTTTCGTTATTTTTTCACTTTTTCTAAAATTCTATTTTAGTAGTGATAGCAACTGCTCTGAAGGCCCTATTTCACAGGCTTTTTGGAAATAGTCCTTATACTTTTTATCTTTTAAATTATAGTATAACAAACCAAGATTATAGTTCAGAGTGTAGCTCCTATTAAATTCCTCTAATCCTTTTTCATACCACGCTATAGATTGATCTATATTATCTAATGCAACACTTACTAAAGCTGCATGATTATAGTATTCCTCTCTATTAACTTTTTCAATTGCTTCTTCTATTAATTCATATGCTTCTTCATAGTTACCTAAATGGTAATTTATTATACTTTTATAGTAGGACACTTTATCCACTTCATAGTATGATTCACTTATCTTATTAAATGCATTTTCCGCTTCTCTAAACTTGCCATATCTAAGGTATGCTTCTCCCTCTTCCATTCTTGCATAGTCTTCAAGCTCTTCCATATTCACTCTAACTTCGTTTTTCAATTCGTCATTGCCGTCAAAGTTTAAAAACTTTTTAAAGTACAACATGGCTTTTAAGTGATTTCCTATTCCTGTATTTATATGTCCCAACTTATATAGTGCTAAAGGATATTCTTCTTTCTTTGTTATATCTTCATATCCTTTAAGCAATTTAGATACGATTTCTTGTTTTTCTTCATCTTCTAAAAGTTCTATATTTTCATTATAAATTTGTTCAAGCACACCTAATCTCGTAAAGAAAAGATCTGCATCATAATCTAATAATGCATCTTGTGCATTTAAATATATATAACTCTCTATCAAATTTTTATTGTCTAAATAATATTTAGATAGATATAGTATATAATCTTTTACATTTGAATGAATAACTTCTACTATACCCCTGTACTCTTTAGCATATTTAAAATCAGGTTCTATTCCAAGTAAAAATACTATACCTTCTGTAACTCTTAAAAGGTCAAATTCTTCTTCTAACTTTCCAGTTTGAATTCCTTCTAAAAGACTTGTCATTTTAACCGGCAATGGTATTTCTTTTTTTATTTCCAAGTCTTTTACTTTGACCGTCTTTTTTAATTGACGAATTGTCAAATCAAATGCAACACCTATGGTAAGAGACCAAAAAGTTCTTCTTTAGGTGTTTTATATTTTATACATTTTCTAGGTCTATTATTCATTAAACTTAAGTTATAATTTAATTCATCAATATTCACTTCTGATAAATCCATACCCTTAGGATAAAACTCCCTCAAAAGTCCGTTACTATTTTCATTTGTACCTTTTTGCCATGCACAATAGGGATCACAAAAATAAGTTTTGCATCCTAATTCTTTTTCTATTTTCTCAAATTCTGAAAATTCTTTACCTCTATCAAAGGTTATTGTTTTTACTAATTCTTTTGGATAATCTTTTAATGCATTTATTATTGCTGGTGTTACGCTTTCCGACTTTCTATTTTCAACTAGGATTGCTATATAATATCTAGATTTTCTTTCTGCTAAAGTTACGAAACAACATCTACTTTTCCTTTTATGATCTAATCTGCGCGATGCACATGTATCGCGTTACAGTGTGCCGAACTCTTGAGTCTGATATATGCATTGAGAATGATATTAATTGTTCTACCTTTATCATTGAATTTTCCTCTTTTTTCTTCTGGCCTTTTAAATTTAGCTTTGTTCTTCTCAAATTTTTCATACTAGTTTTTGGCTAGCTTTTTGGCGTGTATTATCTATGATTTCGTTGGGTAGATGGGTAGTCGATGCATCTCATTTGTGTGACTATTCGATATTTGATCAGGAGACCTATGTACCTTATCTTTTACTGCTCAATAATCAAATACATAGTTTGAGACTTTACTTTTTCTATGGCAGTCTTTTCTTCTATCAATATATTTATCATTTGCCTTTATCGGAAAGTACTTAGTGTAACTTCCCCTACTAACTTTTATCTTAGATGAATTTCTTTTAATTTCTCTAGATATTGTACTAGGTGACGTATTAAGTGCTTGTGCAATTTTCCTTATACTTATTCCTAAATTTTTAATTTGGTAAATACAAGATCTTTCTTCTATGGTAAGATTGTTATAGCTCATAGTTTATCACTCCTTTTAATATGTTTTGTTTGGTCACTTGCATATTAAGGCAGCTGATTAGCTATGAGTTTATTTATGTTGCACTTGTTATGATAAATTATATAAAGAAAATGTTGTTTNTGCTTTTAACGATTGCTCGCAATGTTAATTCCAATTCCAATTAATCTTAAAGACGGAGGCAGCGTTAGATATAGAGCAGCTATCTATGAGGTGACGAGGCTTCATACTCTGGATTTAAATTCTAAAATAGGATATATAGATGGACTGGAGATTAAAATTTTAGGACATACAATCTATATGAGTGTAAAAAATTAAATCAAGCCTATAATCATGGAGTCCAAGCTACATCTTAAAAAAGCTGAAACTAGATTTGCCTCTTCAAACTTCTTATTACATTCATCGTTTATAATTAAAAGTTCTCCTCTATTAAGCCTTCCATAGATTAGTTCTCTGTCATAGTAAGCATTCCTTCCAAT
>NZ_FWWR01000010.1 GCF_900176115.1 Peptoniphilus asaccharolyticus DSM 20463
GTTAATGTTCACGCTTCTGTTTCTAAGATGTCTATTTGTCCTCATTGTGGTTACTAAAAAGATTTGGGTTCATGATCATAGAATTCAAAAGATTAGGGATACTCACATCCGAGGTAAGAAATCTTTGATTTTCTTAAAGAAAACTAGATATGATTGTAAGTCTTGTGGTTCTCGTTTTGAGAGGAATCTTGATTTTATTGCCAAAGGTCATACTATGACCAATAGACTTGTTTTTGCTATTGTTTCTGAGTTTGATGAGATTTATTCTATATCTTCTATTGCTAATAGGTATAATGTTTCATCAAACACAGTATTAAGAATTTTAAATTGTTTAAGTGCTTCTAGAGATAGGCTATCAGAAGTATTATGTATAGACGAATTTAAAGGTGATAGTGGTAATAACAGGTATCAGACTTCTCTTCTTGATGGATCTAAACACTCTATCATAGATATCTTACCATCAAGAGATAAGAATACATTGTATGGGTACTTTGAAAAGATACCAAACAAAGAAAGAAACGAAGTAAAATTTTTGTAAGTGATATGTCTAAAACATTTAAATCAGTTAAGAAATCATTCTTTAAAAACGCAATACATATCATAGATAGGTACCACTTCATAAGACAAGTATCCTGGGCATTAGAAAATGTTAGAAAGAGAATACAAAAGGATGTATCATCAAAGCTTAGGAAATATTTTAAAAGAAGTAAGAGTTTAATTACAAAACCTGCCTCTAAGCTAACTTCAGAACAAGCTAATGAAGTATCACTTATGATTGAACTGAACAAGGAATTAAAAGAAGCATACAAGTTAAAAGAATTGTTCTACCTGTGTGCCCTGTGGGTACCAGTATGTACTTAGTCAGCCAAACAAAACTAGAGCTAAAAAAGCTTTAAGAGAATGGATAAAAAGAGCAGATGAATCAAAATTAAAAGAATTTAAATCTTGTATCACTTCTTTTAATAACTGGTTTGAAGAAATATGTAATTCATTTGATTACTCTTGGTCAAATGGACCTCTTGAAGGAACTCATACAAAGATAAAAACATTAAAAAGAAATTGTTTTGGTATGAGAAATTTTGACTTGTTTAGAAAAAGAATTATGTTTTCATGTAAGTAGAGATTAGGAAAACGGGAAAATTTGCAAAACCCCTAGGGGTTTTATTTGCTATGCTTATTTTTAGTTGTTTTTTGCTATTTTAGTTTTGATATCTTTATTAGCGTCTATGTGCCCATTTTTACATAAAGAAAGAGACTCGAGTTAACGAGTCTCCCCAATATTTGACATAGAGCCGGAAAATAAAATTTAAATTAAAGACTCTGTGATGTAACCAGCTTTTGGTATGCACCACAGAGTCTTTTTCATTTGCAAATAAGTTTTGAAACAATGGCTATAATAATTGGAAACGGCAAGTTTAAAATTATTAAAGGAAATTGCTCAAAGATTTCTTTTTTCATAAGCAATATTGTTGAACTTGTAATAAAGTTAATTATGGACAGATAGAAAAAATAATTGAATATATTTTTATCTAAGCCAAGCATATCGTACAAGAAAACGAATATTGAAAAGCAAAGCACCAATAGACAAGTTGAAATTAGAATAAAGTATGCTTTATTATTGAGTTTCATTTCAGCCACCGTATAGATGTTATATTTGGTCTCTTAGCACCAAGTCTCTATATGTTTCCCTTCTAACTACGAGTTTGTGTTCTCCATCTTGTGTGAAAACAACGGCCGGGCGAGGGAGTGAGTTGTAGTTGCTGGACATACTATGACCGTAAGCACCCGTTGAAAGGACAAGAACCAAGTCACCTCTGTTTAGGGTTGGAAGTTCTATATCTTTAATCAATATATCTCCTGACTCACAGCATTTTCCAACTAATCTTATATTTTCTTTTGTAGAAGAGTTGGAATTTGTTAAGGCGGTGTATTCTGCACTGTAAAGCGCCGGTCTTATATTATCTGTCATTCCGCCGTCGATGGTAACATATTTTCTCGTGTTTGGAATATTTTTTATATTGCCGACAGTGTATAGAGTATATCCTGAATCACCAACTATGCTTCTTCCTGGCTCAATAGTGATATGTGGGCGAGTGGAGTTGGAATACAGTTTTTCTATTTTTTCCATAACAGGGTCTAAAAAGTAAGAGTAAGGTTTTCTTATCTCATCGGTATATGTTATTCCAAAGCCTCCTCCAATGTTTATGTCATGTAGTGGAGCTTCTATTAGGGCTTCTGTTTGTTTAATTAGTTCGCTAACTGCGTCTATGGCTTTTAGATAGACTTCATTTTCAAATAGTTGAGAGCCTATGTGAAAGTGGTAGCCTAGGAAATTAATATTTTGGTCTGAGTGAGCAACTTGTACGTATTTTAGTACATCTGTTAGATTGAAACCGAATTTTGAATCGACATTTGCTGTTTGGATGTATTCGTGAGTGTGAGCGTCAACTCCAGGTGTGATTCTAAAGAGTACGTTAACTGTCTTATCTAATTTTTTTGCATATTTTGAGATGATTTCAAGTTCATCTGCACCGTCTATGATAAATTTGCCTACGTTATTTTCAACTGCGAATTCAATCTCTTCTTCAAGTTTGTTGTTGCCGTTGAATTCTATTCTTTCAGCTGGAAAGTTTGCGTTTAGTGCTATTGCAATTTCTCCACCGCTTACAACGTCTAAATTTAAGCCTTCACTTTCTATAAACTTTGCCATTGCGCTGGCTAGAAAAGCTTTTGCAGCATAGGCCACTGTGGTATTTTCATATTTATTTAAAAAGTCATTTTTTATTTCTGCTATTCTATCTTTCATACCATTTACAGAGTATATGTAAAGTGGTGTTCCATAGGTTTCTTTTAGTTCTTCGATAGAAACTCCATCTATTTTTATTTCATTATTAATTTCTAACATAGTTATCTCCTTTTAAAAAAAGGAGGTATATCCTCCTTATTTTAGTATTCCAAATTTGTAGTTGTGTTCTTTAAAGTAATCTATTACATCTTGTAGCGAGTCGGCACTTAATTGTTTATTGGTTGCGTCATGCATTAAGACCACTGCTACGTCAGTGTGTAGATTTTGATTAAGACTTTTATCTAAGGTTTCTATTATACCTGCAGATGTAGTAGGTCTTGTTTTTTTAGGTTCTGCGTCTCCTGTCATACAGTTCCAATCTATCCATTCAACGTTCATAGCTGAAACAGTTTGGTCAGCAGCAGCTGTATTTTGCCAAGACATGTGACCACCTGGGTATCTCCAAGGAACGCTGTGGAAATTATCTCCAAAGACTTTATTTAGTCTTGCTAAAGTAAGTTGAGTTTCTTCTTTAATTTTATCTGGATCAGCAACTCTTCCTGGATAAAGTATATCGTAGTTATGGTAGAAAGAGTGAGTTGCAATAGCATTTCCATTATAAACTGTCTTTCTAAGGATAGAATATGTTTTGTCTGTGATTCTGCTTCCTACGACAAAGAATGTTCCATGAACATTATTTTTCTTAAGTGTAGCTAAAACTTGTGGTGTTATTGATGTGTTAGGGCCATCGTCAAAGGTTAGGAATACAAGTTTATCCTTTCCTGTATATTTCTTTTCTCCTCTAATGTAGGCTCTGATCTCAGCTGTATCATAGGCATAACTATTGGCTTGAACTAAGTGGTTTTCGCCAGGCATAAGTTCTTTTTTCATAAATTCAAATTCATCATATATAGCGTTTAAGCCATCAGAAAAATTATTATAAGTTGGCATTTTAGTTCTAACCACTCCGATTGAATCTCTGTAAGCTTTATCTAAAAACCAGTTGAAATATACTTCTTTGTTGTCATTTTTCTTAAAACTATGTATAACAGCGGAAAATATGTGTATTACTATAAAGACTAAAACCAAAAGAATTGTATAGAAAATCATTCTTCTACGACGCATCTTTTGACGTCTCTTTTTACGTTTTAAATTTCTTCTGTTATCTAAGTGTATGCTTTTTTCTTCAATCATAATATTTTTCCTCCAGACGAATTGTCAAATCAAATGCAACACCTATGGTAAGAGACCAAAAAGTTCTTCTTTAGGTGTTTTATATTTTATACATTTTCTAGGTCTATTATTCATTAAACTTAAGTTATAATTTAATTCATCAATATTCACTTCTGATAAATCCATACCCTTAGGATAAAACTCCCTCAAAAGTCCGTTACTATTTTCATTTGTACCTTTTTGCCATGCACAATAGGGATCACAAAAATAAGTTTTGCATCCTAATTCTTTTTCTATTTTCTCAAATTCTGAAAATTCTTTACCTCTATCAAAGGTTATTGTTTTTACTAATTCTTTTGGATAATCTTTTAATGCATTTATTATTGCTGGTGTTACGCTTTCCGACTTTCTATTTTCAACTAGGATTGCTATATAATATCTAGATTTTCTTTCTGCTAAAGTTACGAAACAACATCTACTTTTCCTTTTATGATCTAATCTGCCTGATTCCACTGTATCTGCTTCCCAGTGGCCTAATTCTTGCCTTCTGTATATCTCTTTAGGTCTTTTCTTAATTGTTCTACCTTTATCATTGAATTTTCCTCTTTTTTCTGCTGGCCTTTTAAATTTAGCTTTTCTTCTCAAATTTTTCATACTAGTTTTTGGCAGCTTTTTGGCGTGTATCATTCTATATATCGTTGATGTAGATGGTAATTCATGAATCTCATTTGTGTTTCTATTTGATATTTGTTCAGGGGACCAATGTTCGTTAATCTTTACAGTTAAATAATCAATAACATCTTTAGAAAATTTACTTTTTCTATGGCAGTCTTTTCTTCTATCAATATATTTATCATTTGCCTTTATCGGAAAGTACTTAGTGTAACTTCCCCTACTAACTTTTATCTTAGATGAATTTCTTTTAATTTCTCTAGATATTGTACTAGGTGACCTTTTAAGTGCTTGTGCAATTTTCCTTATACTCATTCCTAAATTTAAAAATTGGTAAATACAAGATCTTTCTTCTATGGTAAGATGGTTATAGCTCATAGTTAATCACTCCTTTTAATATGTTTTGTTTGGTCACTTACATATTAACACAGCTGATTAGCTATGAGTTTATTTATGTTGCACTTGTTATGATAAATTATCTGCATAAAAATATCTGTTAGGGATTTACTCCCCAACAGATATTATAGAGCCAAAAAAAATGGTAGACAAAATGTCTACCATTTTTTTAAGTTAAAAGCTATTAGCAGATTAACGTTAAATTAACATAG